>CAVTVL010000007.1:0-195440 GCA_963738095.1 Terriglobales bacterium | reverse complement strand
TCGCGCATGCTCAATATCCCGGGCACATCAACAAGAACGACGACACCCCGCCTAGTTTACGCGCCACCGGTGTTTTTGAGTGGACAGGAGACCTGGACAAGCCGAAAGCGGGACGACTGATTCCGCTGGCGGTGTGGGACGGAGAACAGTATCAACCGGGTGGGCTGTATCTGGCGCAGCCTGCGCCCCTGACCGTTCTTACCGGGACGGTGTATGAACTGGAGCAGCGGTGCCCGAAAGGCCTCTTCAATGTGAACGGCGCAGAGAACCTGAATGGTTCGTGGGTCGCGATCGGGTTCGTCAAGCCCGAGGTTATCAAGGTCAAGGCGAAACCACCGATGTCAAAGCATCCTCCGCAGGTGGTGAAGGACGCGGATTCCGACCGGCCTAGCTGCACTGCAAGGACGAGGGTGGAAGTACAGGATCTGAGACAGGCACAGGAACCGGCAGCAGCTCTGGATCGGGCGGCAGCCCGCAAACCAGCAGTGGAGGCGCATCAAACAGCACTCCGGCGAATGATCCGAATGAGCCTACCCTGCACCGCCGGAGCGCAAGCGACAGCAGCTCTGGATCGGAACAAGCAGTTCGAGCGACGATTCGGGCAGCTCTCAGAGCTCTTCGACAATTGACCCAGACCGGCCTACATTGCACAAACGCCAGGACAACGCCGCGACCAGCGCGGGCGCTCCTGTCACTTCTACAGCGGATACCGACCCGGACCGTCCGAAGCTCCGCTACGGCAAGCCGGAGGCGCCCGAGGGCATCGTTCAGCCTTCGAAACTCGAAGGCCTGCCATGAACATGAACCAGATGGCGGCTATATCGGATACGAAGCCAAGCGAACCACATTCTTACGTCTACAGCTGGGCCGATCCGGAAGACGCGGCGAAAATGAAGACGGCCATGGAAGAGCTGGCGCAGAAAGCGATTGCCGGAATCAGTACCGGGACGGCAGCGACGCCGGGACAAATGCAACTAAGACGGCTACAAAATCGCAGCAGCGCGGCGCAAAGCGGCTCCCAAACCTTTGTTGCCTCCTCTTGAAGATGAGAAGTTCAGCGCCTTCGAGCTTTCCTACAGCGGCGGCGCCACCCTGGTTCTCACCGCGAAAAGTTGCAGGCGATGCCGTCAGAGTATGTCACCATGATCGCTCAACCTGATTTTTATGGAGTGCCGCAGGTGATCTTCAGCAGGTAACCAGCGATGTGCGGCTGGACATTGTGCCGTGGATGCGGCTGGTCGATGCAGTCGATACGGATGGCGATGGCCGCGCGGAATTGATCTTCGAGCTGCGCAGCAAAACCGGACGTCAGTTCGGCATCTATCGCGTCGTGAACCAGACGTAGATGAAGCTTTCAACACAGGCCCGCTGTCCTAAGCGTGCCCGCGTAGACCCAGTTACATCTTGCGGTCAGTTGGGTCGTGTATCCCAGCCGCCGCCGAGCGCCTTGATGAGCTGCACGTTGGCGGCAAATTGGCGCGTCGTGATGTCGGCCTGCGTGCGCTCGTTGGTCAGCATGCCGTTTGCGCGGTAATCACTTCCAGGTAATCGTCGAGCCCCTGCTTGTAGCGGCTCGTAATGATCTGGAGAGAGCGCTGCGCGGCTGCAACTGCTCGCCGCCTGCGCCTACCGATTCCTGTTCAGAATGCGCAGCGCCGCGAGATTGTCCTCGACCTCCTGAAACGCCTGCAGCACAGTCTGCCGATAGTTGGCGACGTTCTGCTTCATAGTTGTCCGCGCCTCTTGGTCACGGCATGCCGACGGCCGGCGTCGAAGAGCAACTCGACGCTGAGCCACCCAGCGACCAGAGCGAGCTTGGGCCCTGGATCAGGTGCCTGGGTTTTCGCCTTTCAAAACCACCGGTGCCGGTGAGCGTGATGTTCGGGTAATAGGCGGCGATCGCTACGCCGATCTGCGCGTTCGCGGCATCGGCGCGACGCTCCGTGGCGGCGACGTCCGGACGGCGTTCGAGCAGTTGCGACGGCACGCCGACTGGCACCTGCGGCAGTGGCAGATCGAGCGGCGCGGGCGCCAGGCGAAAGCTGGATGCCGGCATCCCCGGTCAGCGTGGCGATGGCATGCTCAAACTGCGCGCGCGCGACGCCTACATCGATGGCCTGGGCCCGCGTCTGTCCAGTTGCGTTTGCGCCAGGGCCACGTCGGATTCGGTGGCTGACGCCGCCTTTGAAGCCGTGTCTTGGTCAGGTCAGAGATATTGCTCGAACTGACACCACTGTGTTGTCGAGCAGTCGCTGCTGCAGTATCCAGGCCGCGCAGCTCAAAATAATCCAGTGGCCAGCTCCGAGCGCAGGCTCAGATCGACATTGGCCAGATCGGCAGCGCTAGCCTGGGCCGTGGCGCGCGTGGATTCCACGGTGCTGCGGATCTGCCCCAAAGGTCAGGCTCCCAGCGTAGCCTGGCCAGCAGCAAGAAATCGTTGTACAGCGTTTTGCTGCCGGAACCAGCGGTAGGCCGATTTTGCGACAGCCGATCGCGCGCGACGGATGACCCGACGCCCAGCGTGGGAAAGTATTTCGCGCGGGCGATCTGCACCGCGGCCCGCGCCTGCAAGTACTGCTCATCCGCGGCCTTCAGCGTCTGGTTGGAAACGGCTACCTTTTCTTCAAGCTCGTTCAGTTGCGGATCCTGTAAATCTCCCACCATTTGCCGCGCAGCGCCTGGTCGCTGGGCTGTGCCTGCTTCCAGGTACCGTTGGGAATGCCGGGCGGAGGAACGCCGCTCTCCTTGAAGGCAGGCGGGGCCGTCGCGGACGGCCGCTTGTAGTTGGGGCCAACTGTGCAGCCGGCGACCAACAGCAGAGCGCCGCATGCGCCATGACAATTCGGATGCGAACGCAGCTCATTCCTACTCGCCCCCGCCCTGCGGTCGCTGGTGCAGTCTTCAGGCTTTACCACGTGCACGAGTTCGCCGTCGATCAACGAGTCCGGCGGATTCTGAATGACTTGATCGTCCTGCTGCAGGCCCGTCGATGACCTGCACGGTGCTGCCCGTCATCCTGGCCGATGGTCGATGGACACGAGCTTGCGCTTTGCCGTCCACCACCGTGCGCCACCTGCAGGCCCTGCGCACGGAAGATCAGCGCCGAGACAGGAATGATGAGCGTAGGCTGCCGCATCCGTACAGGTTGAAATGAACCTGGGCATAGGCGCCGGGAACGAGCTCGCCTTTGCGGTTGTCTACGTCGACTTCGACCAGCAGCGTGCGCGAGGCTGGATCGATGGCCCTGGACGTGCGCACGATCTTGCCCTGGAAACGTCCGCCCCGGGATATTCGCCGAAGGTAAGCTTGGCCATCGACGCCGGGCTTCGCAGCCAAGAGAATAGATCTGCGGCACGTTGACGTAGACGCGCAGCGTCTGTTCGGCAGATGTGGAACATCTCTTTCGCGGCCCCAGAGTCGATCAGCTGCCCTACATCGATGCCGCGGGCAGTGATGACGCCGTCGAAAGGCGCATAGATCTTTTCAAAGGAGACAAGTTCTTCGAGCCGCTGTACGTTTGCCTGCGGCCGACTTGACCGCGTACTGGTCGCTGCGGCCTGGCGTGGTGAAATTTTCCGTGTCCTGTTGCGATACGGCATTTGATTTGAGCAGGTCCTGATAGCGGCCGAGGTTGGTCTGCGCATACTTGGCGTTTGCTTCCGCGGTGAGCAGGTCAGCCTTTGCCTGCGGCAGTTGCTGATCCACTTCCGGGCTTTCGATCTCCGCCAGCAACTGCCCCTTCTTCACGTGCGCGCCGATATCGAAATACCACTTCTTGAGGTAGCCGTTGGTACGTGCAAAGATCGGCGAATCGACGTAAGCAAAGATGTTGCCGGGCAGCACCACTTCTTCCGATCGGTTTGCCATCTGGCGGCTTTGCCACCAGCACATCGGGCGCGGCCAGCGCGTTGGTCTGCATCCTCCAGCTTGGAGCGCGCGCGCACGCGGGGCAGTGCCCGGTGACGGCGAGAACGACAGCCACAATCACAACCACGACCAGGAAGAGTGATCGCGCCGCCCGGGACATCGAGGGCGCGAGCTGCGGGTGTTCCGCTGCGAGGCTGTGCGATTCAGGTCGTTTGACTCATGGCTCTTAGTTCTCCCCGTCTCTGGCAGAGTTTTTCAAGCTCGGTTCTGTTTCGCCGGCGGCGCTTCCGTCTCGCGCACGCCCGTGCAGCACGCTGAAGAATGTCGGCACGAAAAACAGCGTGAGACGCGTGGCAAACAGCAAGCCGCCGATCACGGCGCGGCCGAGCGGAGCATTCTGCTCGCCGCCATCGCCCAGGCCCAGCGCCATCGGCACCATGCCGATGATCATGGCCAGAGCCGTCATCAACACGGGGCGAAAGCGGGTAAAGCCGGCATTGAGTGCGGCGCCGCGGGCATCGCCGACATTCTCCTCCATCTGCTCGCGGGCAAAGCTGATCACCAGAATGCGAGTTCGCCGTGGCCACGCCCATGGTCATGATGGACGCCGGTGAGCGCCGGGACGCTGATGTGCGTATGCGGTGATGAACAGACATCCACACGATGCCGCACAACGCCGCCGGCAGCGCCGCAATGATCATGAAGGGATCGAGCCACGACTGGAAATTGACCACGATGAGCAGATATACCAGCAGGATCGAGAAGGCCAGACCGCCGATCAAACCGATGAACGAGTGCGTTCATGGTCTGCACCTGGCCGCGCACCATTATCTGCGAGCCGCGGGGCAGTTCTTTGCGATGTCAGCAATGATCTTTTCGATATCTTGTCGAACGCTGGCAGGTCGCTGTTGACGACGTTGCCATAGATATCGATGACCGGAGCAATGTTGTAGTGGCTTACCGTGGCGAGCTCCGCGCCGCGGACTAGATGGAAGCCACGTTGCCCAGAATCTGGATCGGCTTTCCGCCCAGCGGCAGGTCGCGAGGAACTGCGCTGGCGCACTGGCGCCATTGCTGAGGCGCTGCCGAACGAATGCACTGGGAGCAGTGGTGCCGCTGCGCCAGCCGGTCGTAAGCGGAATATTTTCGAGGTCGCTGCAGCGTATCTGCAGGTTGATATTGCGGCGTCTGCGCCGCAATGCTGTAGCTGACACCGTTTCTTCGGATTCGAGCCAGAAGGTGGGCGCGGTCTGGAAGCTTCCGCTGGTGGCGACCAGCAGGCTGCCGGCCACGTCCCGCTGCGTGCAGGCCAATCTGCTGCGCTTTGGAGCGATCCACATCGACATACAAGATGCGGGCTGATCGAAAGGCTGCTGAATGCGCAGGTCCGCGGTGCCGGGCACATAGCTTACATCCTTCAGCAGCCTGTCGGCGAAATCGCGATTGCCCTGCAGGTTCGGGCCAACGATCTGGATATCGATCGGGCGCGGGCAGGCCGAAATTCAGAATCTGCGTCACCATGTCCACGGGCAAGGTATAAAACGTGACGCCGGGAAACTGCGCTGGCCAGCTTGCCGCGCAGTGCTTGCACGTAGTGCATCGGTGGGATGGTGCTTCTCGGTCAGCGACACGGGATGTCGGCATCGCCGGGGCCGACGACGCCGAGTTGCTGTAGGAGAGATTGATGCCGGAATAGGGAATGCCGATGTTGTCGATGATGCTGACCAGTTCATTTTTGGGAATCTCCTGGCGAATGGCTTGATCCACCTCGTCGCAAAGGCGCGCCGTCTCTTCAATGCGGGTGCCGGTGTGGGCGCGCAGGTGCAGCTTGAACTGCGCCCGCGTCCACAGACGGAAAGAAATCCTGGCCCAGCCACGGATACAGCAGCGACAGAAGAGCCGATCGGTAAACGACAAAGAACAGGATCAGGAAGACCGCGCTGTGCTCGATGGCCAGCTGCAGCAGACCGCGAATAGAAAGTGGCGCAAGTTGCTCAAACCTGTTGCTCGAAAGCCAAGCTGGGCACGAACCAAGCGGATTGCGGCTCTGCTGCTTCTGCTTCTCGGTCTCGTCGTCATCATGCTCCTGCAGCAGATACTTCGCCATGGTCGGAACCACGGTGCGCGAAAGAAAATACGAGGCCAGCATGGCGAAGACCACGGCTTCCGCCAGGGGCACAAAGAGATACTTGGCCACGCCGCCCAGAAAAACATGGGCACAAAGACGATGCAGATGGAGAGGGTCGAGACAAAGGCCGGGATGGCGATCTGCGCGGCGCCATCCAGAATGGCCTGCTCCACCTCTTTGCCCTCTTCGAGATTGCGATTGATATTTTCGATTTCGACCGTCGCGTCGTCGACCAGGATGCCGACGGCCAGCGCCAGGCCGCCCAAGGTCATGATGTTGATGGTCTCGCCCAGGGCGCCCAGCACGATCAGCGAAACAAGGATGGAGAAGGGAATGGAGACGGCAATGATCAGGGTGCTGCGCCAGCTGCCGAGGAAGACCAGGATCATGATGGCGGTGAGGCAGCCAGCGATGATGCCCTCGCGCACCACGCCGTCGATGGCGCCGCGCACGAAAATCGATTGATCCGACAAGGGGGTGATGCGCAGTTGCGGAGGCAGCGACTGGGCATGATCGGCAGCAGGCGCCGGATACCTGGAAATGATGTCCAGCGTCGAGGCATTGCCGTTCTTGAGCACCGCTCATCAGGCTGGCGCGCTGGCCATCGACGCGAACGATATTGGTTTGCGGCGGAAAGCCGTCGCGCACATGGGCGACGTCGTGGATATAGACGATGGCCCATTGACGCGTCTTGATGGGCAGATCGTTCAGACTCCTCGACGTTGTCGGGAGCGCTGTTGGTGGCGAGCTGATACTCGAACTGTGCCGACCTTGACGGTGCCGGAAGGCAGGATCAGATTCTGCGACGCCGATGGCATTGACCACGTCGGTGGGAGAAAGCCCTTGGGCCTGGAGCGCCTGGAGGTCGAGATCCACCTGCACCTGCCGCTGCTTGCCGCCGTACGGAAAGGGACTGGCGGCGCCCTCGACGGTGGCCAACTGAGTGCGGATGAAGTTCAGGCCGTAGTCATTCAGCTGCTGCTCTGAGAGGCCCTCGCCGGAAAGACCAAGCTGCAAAATCGGCACGCTCGATGCGCTGTATTGAATGACGAGGGGAGGCGTAGTCCCCTGCGGGAGCTGGCGCAACTGCGTCTGCGCAATGGCGGTGACCTGCGCAACCGCCATCGCGATATTCACCTGCGGCTGGAAGAAAATCTTGACGACGCCGACGCCGTCGAGCGATTGCGACTCGATGTGCTCGATGTTGTTGACCGTCGTGGTCAGCGTCCGTTCGGTCTGGTAGACGATGCGCTGCGCCATCTGTTCCGGCGACAGCCCCTGATATTGCCACACGATGCTGACCACCGGAATATCAATGTTCGGGAAAATATCGGTCGGGGTGTTCAGGATCGAGATCGGCCCGAGGATCAACAGAAGCAGCGCAAATACGGCGAATGTATACGGCCGCCGCAGCGCGAGACGAACAATCCACATAGCTCGTCAATCTCTCCTGCGGCCTGAAAGCACCTGCATGTATGCCTGCGCGCAGGCCGGAAAGGGTGGGATTTTTCTGCGGAACGAGTCTCTGCCAGCCTGTTTCCTGGCGACGATGATGTTCCTTCAACGCCGATACCAGCAAGAGAAACGGTATAGCCGCAACCACTGTACGAACCCAGGTCTTGCCAGAGGGTTCGCCAAACAAACACTCTCTGCCTTTGGGTAATTGCCTTCCCAGTAAGTCTGAACCCGATCAGGCCAGACGCGCGAACAATTCCATTTTACGGTAGACGGATTGGAGCGTGAAAAAGCCGAACCGAAACATACATTCGCACAAGGAATGGATGTCATCGGACCGGCCTTCGATTCAGAATTGTAACTGGTCAGACCACTCAGATCCCAGGCCCTTGCGCCGGAACGGAGTTGTCCGAATGCGGCGCACCCACTGCTTTTGCAGCGGCTATTTCTTTGCTGTGACAACGGGCTGCACCGCCGTCATGGGCTTGATGATGTCATCAAGGACCGCCGGTGTGCCTTCCACCCGTTGCATGACTGGGTACTTTTCGCCTTCGTGATAGTTCAGATCGATGGGGTAAATATACGTATCGGACTGAACAATCAGATGGATCGGCTCGGCATTTCCCTTTGCGTGTTTAAGTGCATCCTCAAATGTTTCGGCTGAGAAAATGCGCCCGTTCACGGCAATGACTTTCTCGCCGGGAGCGAGCTTCGCTTCGTCGGCAGCAGAATAGACGCGTACATCCGATATCGCGCCATCGCGGTGCATGCGGAAACCGGCAGAGAACCAGGCATCAATGTTGCCGCTTATTGACAGGATGGCGCGCTCATAGCTGGTTGGCTTATCGGTGTAGACGAGCTTATAGCCTCCATGCTCAATGCCCGCAAGGTCGGCGTGCGGATTGAGTGTCGTGATCCGCTCATGAAGAAAGCCTGCCCAGTCGTAGGAAACGACTTCGTTGAGCGTCTTCGCAATGTCGTCAAACGTGTAGGGTACGACCATCGGCCCTGTATTGCCGCCCACGCCGACGAAGAGAACCAGAAAGTCGTGCAGGGATTTCTTGTCGTGGGTAAGCTGCCGGATCGTCGTGTCCGCATCGAGCCAGAGCAATTCGCCTTCCTGGTAATAGTCCTGGCCGCGCCGCCAGCTGGACCAGGCAGGGTTGCCTCCGCGCAGGATGGAGGCGGCGATAGCCGTGTCCTCTGTATTACGCCAGGTGCGGCCCGGACGGTTATCCAGGCTGGCGGCCGAATAGGCCAGCGCTTCCCGATATTGCTCAGGCGTCCGGAAGCCGGAGCGTGCGGCGAGAATGTTGCCCAGATATTGGGTCATGCCTTCATAGACCCATAGCAGCTGACCCTGCATGGGCGTCGTGTAGTCAGGTGTCGCCAGTCCTGCTGGACGCCGGTATTTTCCATTCCAGGAGTGCGTAAATTCGTGCGGCAGCAGATCTGCTTCCAGCAGAGCGTGCTGATCGTCGGCATATCCCTTTTCTCCGACTCCGTTGTCGGAAGATTGATGATGCTCGAGCCCCTCGCCGCCAGCGTAGTCAGAGAGCGTAAGCAGGAAGTGGTAGCTGTTGTAGTGGTGGGAGCTGTACATGGCTCCGGCTTCGTGCACGAGGTTGTTGAGCGCGGTAAGGAACTGGGGCCGCAGCTCGATGTCTTCCGGAGCATCACCGGCGACGTCAAGATAATGCTTTGGAGTGACATCGGGAGCCAGTGGAATCTCCTTGAAATATTGGCCGGTAAGAACCGGTGAATCTTCGAGCATCTCCACCGTTACAGGCGCAAAGTGCGTAGTGTTTCCGTCCGTTCCCGTTGGCGTGAGCGCTGTGCCGACTCCCCACCCCGAAGGGACTTTGATGGACGGCTGAATCTGAATCTCTCGAACGGGAGTATTTGCCGGATACAGCAAAAGCTTTTCCCACTCCAGCATGGCCAGCTTGTCAGAGAGACGCGCTGTCACGATGGCATCGACGTGGACTTCTAAAGCCGAGACACCCTGCGGGACGGTGAGATGGAAGGCGTAAAGATCGACGTCATCGCGACGCCAGGTCAGTGTTTGCCCATTGGCACGAAAAACAACTCCAGTCAGGTCCGAGATGGGGCCTGTAGGACGATGGTTACCGGGAACCCATTTGACTGCCGTCAGCGTAAGCGGGCCGGGCTGCACTGGAATGACGAGATCCGCATGCCAGAGTTTTCTTGGCGCTTCAGAGAGATCTGCGGTGATGGTGATAGGCGCGGCGAAAGCGGTAATTGAGGCAGCCAACAGGAATGCCGGCAGCGCAACAGTGCGGCGCAAATGCGTCATAGAGAACCAGGGCATAGGCGGGGAGTTCCTTTCTTGAAAGCTATACTAAATATGTAGCCATTTCGCTGGATACTTACTATGCATCTGGAACGAATACTCGCTAAGACTCGAGAGACGCTTGCGGAACGCAAACAGCGGATTCCGCTCCGCGAGCTGGAGCAGCGCGCAGCGCGGCATATTCCGCGGGGATTCGCGCGTGCACTGCGTGACCGGGCGAAAGGCGGACCAGCGATCATTGCCGAACTCAAGAAGGCTTCGCCATCCAAAGGCCTTATCCGGCCCGAGTTCGATGTGCGCGGCCTCGCTGCGGCACTGGCGGGCGCGGGAGCGTCTGCTTTGTCAGTCCTGACAGACGAGCCGTTCTTTCAAGGCAGTCTGCAGAACCTGGAGATTGCTTCGTCCACCGTCACCATTCCCTGCTTGCGCAAGGATTTTATGGTGGATGAATACCAGATTGCGGAGGCGCGCGCTCATGGAGCGGACGCGATCCTGCTGATTGTAGCCGCGCTTACGAATTCCGAGCTCAAGAGTCTGAAAGATGCTGCGCACCGTTACCAACTCGATGTGCTGTGCGAAGTGCACTCGGCAGAAGAGCTTGAGCGCGTTCGCGACCTCGGCTGCGACGCGTATGGCGTGAACAATCGCAATCTCAAGACATTTGAAGTGCGGTTGGAGAACTCGCTTGACCTCATTGAAGCTTTACCACCCGCGGCCGTGCGCGTCGCGGAGAGTGGGATTCATACCGCAGAAGATATTCAAAGGCTGCGAGATGCCGGGTATCACGCATTTCTTGTTGGCGAATCGTTGATGCGGCAGCCGTCTCCCGGTGAGGCGCTGGCGAGTTTGCTGCAGCCATTCATGGCTCGGGTATAAGAGCGATGTGGATTAAGATTTGCGCCAATACGAACCTTGAAGATGCGCAAGCCGCCGTAGATGCAGGCGCAGATGCGGTTGGGTTCGTCTTCGCAGTGAGCCCGCGCCGCGTCAACATTGCGGAGGTGAGTAGAATCACGGCGCATCTGCCGTCTGCGGTTGATAAAATTGGGGTGTTTGTCGATGCCGGTTTTGAGGAAATCGTCCGAACCGTAACGGAAAGCGGCCTGACCGGAGTGCAGCTTCACGCAACAGGAGATATGCTCCTTCCGGCAAATTTGCGCAAGCATTTTGGATCCGCGCTGCGCATCTTGCATGTTGTGCATTACGCGCAGGATCTGGAAACGCAGCTGCGCGCAATGCGGGAAAACGACTCGATCGACGCGGTGATGATCGATTCACGCACAGCGACGGCGGTAGGTGGAACAGGCATACGGTATGACTGGCAGCAGGCGCGGCCTGGTTTTCTGGATTCTGCCGAGCGGCTGAAGCTCATCGCTGCAGGCGGGCTGAAACCGGAAAACGTTGCGGAAGCCATCCACACGCTGGAGCCGTGGGGCGTAGATGTAGCAAGTGGTGTCGAATCGGCGCCCGGCAAAAAGGACTTGGCTCGCGTGAAAGCATTTGTAACTGCCGCGAAAGCGGCAGCCGGGCAACTCATCGCTTCACCCCGATGATGGCGTAAGCTGAGAAGATAAGGAGCATCGTTCATGAGCACGGCGACACATCCGACTACGAAAGCAGTTGGCCGCTTTGGCGCCTACGGCGGGCGTTATGTCCCTGAGACGCTGATGGCCGCGCTGGAAGAACTGGAGCACGCTTACGCCGAGGCTCAGGCCGATCCCGCCTTCCACGCAGAGCTGGATTTGCTGCTGCGCGACTACGCAGGACGTCCCACGCCGCTTTATTTTGCTTCCCGCCTGACCGAACAGCTCGGCGGCGCGAAGATTTATCTCAAGCGCGAAGACCTGCTGCACACCGGCGCACACAAGATCAACAACTGCATCGGCCAGGGCCTGCTGGCGAAGCGCATGGGCAAGAAGCGCGTCATCGCCGAAACCGGCGCGGGCCAGCACGGCGTCGCCACGGCGACAGTCTGCGCTCTATTCGGGCTTGACTGCGTTGTCTACATGGGCGAAGAAGACATGCGGCGGCAGGAGTTGAACGTCTACCGCATGCGGCTGCTCGGAGCGGAAGTGCGCGGCGTCAGCTCCGGTTCGCGCACGTTGAAAGATGCCATCAACGAGGCCATGCGCGACTGGGTCACCAATGTCCGCGACCACGCATTATCTGCTGGGCAGCGTGCTGGGCGCGCACCCTTATCCGACCATGGTGCGCGACTTCCACCGCGTCATCGGCAAAGAAGCCGTGCAGCAGATTCTGGAAAAAGAAGGCAGGCTGCCGAATGCCGATCATCGCCTGCGTAGGCGGCGGCTCGAACGCCATTGGCGCATTCTATGAATTCATCGAAGACAACAACGTTCGTCTGATCGGCGTCGAGGCAGGTGGCCGCGGCGCGGAACTAGGAGACCATGCCGCGCGCTTTCAGGGCGGCATCGCCCGGCGTGCTGCAGGGCACCTACTCCTATGTGCTGCAGGATGAAGCCGGGCAGATTGCGCTGACGCACTCTGTCTCCGCCGGACTTGACTATGCCTCGATCGGCCCCGAGCACGCGATGCTCCATGATCACCGGCCGCGCCGAGTACGCATCGGCGACCGACGCAGGCAGCGCTAAACGCAACCGTCACGCTGGCGCGGACGGAAGGTATTCTGCCCGCGCTCGAAAGCGCGCATGCAGTAGCCGAATGCATCCGGCTTGCGCCCGCTCTGCGCGTCGGCATGACATACTGATAGTCAATCTCTCAGGACGCGGCGACAAAGACATGGGCATCCTCGCGCGCGAACTGAAGCTCAAGGGCGCTTGACGGAGTTTTCAAAAGCAGCATGCCGATTCATTTTAATAGCAAGCCCGGACTGGTGGTCTATCTGACGGCTGGCGATCCTGATCTGCCAGCGACGCGAGAGATTGCGCTGGCCGCCATCGATGCAGGCGCAGAAGTACTCGAACTAGGCGTGCCCTTCAGCGATCCCCTGGCGATGGCCCGGTGATCCAGCGAGCCAGCGAGCGTGCTGTCGAGAATGGCACCAGCTCTCCGATGTGCTCACTCTCGCCGCAGACTTGCGGCATGAACGGCCCACATGCCGGGCTCATCATCTTCTCCTATTTCAATCCCGTCCTGCGCTTTGGGCTGGAGCGGTTCTGTGCCGCAGCAGAACGAGGCGGGTGTCGATGGCGTGCTTGATCACCGACATGATCGTGGAAGAAGCCGATGAATATCTGGATCACCTGCACCGTCATCGGCCTGGCGCCGATTTTTCTCGCCGCGCCTACCAGCACCGATGATCGCCTGAAGCGCATCGCGCAGGCTTCGCAGGGATTTGTCTATGCCATCTCACGCACCGGCATTACCGGCACGCAGCAGACGCTGGCTACAGATGCCAGGCAGCTGGTTAATCGTCTGCGCAGGTTTACGGATCTGCCTATTGCGGTGGGTTTCGGCATCTCGAATGCCGAGCATGTTGCCGCTGTGGGCGAGTTCGCGGATGCCGCCGTTATTGGCAGCGCCATTGTTGCGCTGATCGAGAAGTCCGATGCGCGAAGATGCGCCGAGCTCGCATCGCGCGATTTCTCAAGGGTCTGCGTCAACCTGTGGCGCTGGCCCGTTAATTCCGATTTCAAGATTCCAGGCAATTTAACTCCGGCGCAGGTATGCAGCCATGCGCTCGATGGGAGGAATACATGGACATTGCAGACTGGCGCAAAAAGATAGACGTTATCGACCTTCAGATTGTGGCGCTTATTAGCGAACGGGCCCAGGCCGCGCAGGAGATTGGCAAGCTGAAGGTACGCGACGGCTCTGCCGGTGTACGAGCCGAACCGCGAGCGCGTGATCTTCGAGAATGTGCGCGCAGCGAATAAAGGCCCGCTGCCCGATATCGAACTGATGCACATTTACGAACGCATCATTGACGTGATGCGGGCGCTGCAGACGGAAGACTTGGCCTCACAGAAATCTGCGTCCGCCAATGAACAGGACGCTCGAGCAGGGGAGACAGGAAAGCAATCATGATCGTTGCCATGCAGGAAAGAGCGACCGAAGAACAGATACAGGGCGTTATCGAACGCCTTGTTGAAGTTGGGTTCAATGTTCATCGCACCACCGGCGCCATCCAGACCGTATTGGCCGGCGTTGGCACGCCGGCCGCTTTCGACTAAAAGACTTCGAGGTGTTGGACGGCGTCGCGGAAGCACATCGCATCTCGTCGCCGTACAAGCTTGCCGGCCGCAGCTTCCGGCCGGAAGGTACCGCCGTTCGCTTTCCCAAACGGCGTCAGCAGTCGGCGGGAATGAGGTCGTCGTCATGGCCGGCCCGTGTTCGGTGGAATCGCGCGAGCAGATCTTTACCATCGCCGACCAGGTAAAGGCCGCAGGCGCCAAATTCCTCCGCGGAGGAGCCTTTAAACCACGCAGCTCTCCCTATTCCTTTCAGGGAATGGGCCTGGAGGGGCTCAAGCTGTTGCGCGAAGTGGGCGACCGGACAGGCCTGCTGATCATTAGCGAAGTGATGGAAATCTCCCAGATCGAGCTGATGTTCCCCTATGTGGATGTGTTCCAGGTAGGCGCGCGCAATATGCAGAACTTCAATCTGCTGCGGGAACTTGGTCTGGTGCGCAAGCCGGTGCTGCTGAAACGGGGCATCGCCGCCACCCTGGAAGAGCTGCTGCTGTCTGCGGAGTACATCCTGGCCGGCGGCAACTACGACGTGATGCTCTGCGAACGAGGCATCCGCACCTTTGAGACCTACACGCGCAACACGATGGATATCTCGGCCATTCCGGTCATCAAGAAGCTCTCTCATCTGCCGATGCTGGGCGATCCCTCGCATGGCGTCGGCCGCCGCGACAAGGTCCCGGCCATGGCGCGCGCCGCCGTCGCCGCCGGCGCTGACGGCCTGCTGATCGAAGTGCATCCCAATCCCGATAAGGCCGTCTCCGACGGTGCGCAATCGCTCTTTCCTGAGCAATTCGACAAGCTCATGGAGGAGTTGCGCGTGATCGCTTCCGCGGTCGAGAGGACAATTCCTTAATCATGGCCATCGAGCGCATCGCTATTCTTGGCACTGGACTGATCGGCAGTTCAGTAGGGATGGCGCTGCGCCAGAATGGCTTCAGCGGAACCATCATTGGATGGGATCGCGAGCTTATACAGGCCGCTATTGCTTTGGGCCGCGAAGCAATCACAGTCATTGCTGACGATCCGCTGATAGCTGCGCAACAGAGTGACTTGATCCTTCTCAGCGGCCCGGTCTTTAGCATTCTCGAATGGCTTGATCAACTCGCTCCCATCCTGAAACCGCATCAGCTGGTTACGGATGTTGGCAGCGTGAAGGGCGTTCTCTGCGAGCATGCTGCCAATAACTACAATCAAGCGGACAAGCCGGGATTTCTTCCGGGCCACCCCATGGCGGGCAAGGAAGTGAGTGGAGCGGCTAACGCAGAGGGCGAGCTTTTCCGCGGTGCAGTATGGCTTTTTACTGAAAGCGCCGACGGCGCCGGCATGTCCCCCGAGGCTCGCGCAAAAGCAGTGGAATGGCGGGCATGGGTCCAGAGCTTCGGGAGCCGCGTGCTTGAGCTCGATCCCATACGTCACGACGAGCTGTGCGCATGGGTCAGCCACCTTCCACAATTTGTCTCAACCGCCCTCAGTGCGCTGCTCGAAGACAAATTCCCCGATGACGAAGATCTGCGCGCCATCGGCGGCCGCGCCCTGCGTGAAATGACGAGGCTCGGAGCCAGCCCTTACTCCATGTGGCGCGATATCGCACACACGAACACGGATGCGGTGGCTGCGACCCTCTCGGTGCTGGAACAGCGGATCGCGCACCTTCGCGAACACCTTAAGACTCCGGAACTTCGCAATGAATTTGAGCTGGCGAATCGTTTCCGCCTGCGAAACCTGCAGAAGCCATAAAACCTGTAAAGCAGTAAGATGTGGCCATGCGCAAATCTGGTCTGACCACTGCCTTTCTTTTGATTTTCCTTATCGGCCTCACACCTCTCAAGGCGCAACAGCCAACCACCCTGCTTGTCGATGTGGACCATCGTCCGCAGACAAGCCTGAATGGCGCGTGGCACTCCATCGTCGATCCCTATAACAACGGCATTGGTAATCAACCAGATAAGCCGAATTTGAATGGCTATGCGAAGAACGGTCATCCGGTTGCCGGTGGTGCTTTGCAGGAATACGACTTCGCGCAATCGCCCACGCTTCAGGTTCCCGGCGATTGGAACTCGCAGAAACCAGAACTCTTTTTCTATGAAGGGCTGCTGTGGTATCAGAGGGATTTTGACTATCAGCCAAAACCCAACACGCGCGTCTTTCTCCACTTCGGAGCAGTGAATTATGAAGCGCATGTTTTCGTGAATGACAGTTACGTCTGCCAGCATGAAGGCGGATTTACGCCCTTCGATTGCGACGTGACCAGCATTGTGAGGCCCGGCTCGAATTTTGTGGTGGTCGCAGCCGACAATCGGCGCGAGGTTGAGCGCGTTCCCGGCATCAAGAGTGATTGGTGGAACTATGGCGGCATCACGCGCGAAGTTTCGCTGGTAGAGGTTCCGGAAAGCTTCATCGACGACTACTCTCTCCAGCTAAAGAAGGACACAGAAAACCGTCTCGACGGCTATGTGCATGTCGCCGGAAGCGCGGCAGGCCAGAAAGTGACACTGCGCATTCCAGAGCTCAAGATCGACCAGACCGCCGACACCGATGCCTCGGGTAAAGCAAATTTCTCTTTTGCGGCCACCGGTCTCGAACGGTGGTCGCCCAATACGCCCAAGCTATATGCCATTGAAATGCACGCCGGCAGTGACACGCTGAAGGATGACGTGGGTTTCCGTACGGTCGAAGTCAAGGGCGAGCAGGTTCTTCTAAACGGCAAGCCGCTCTTTCTGCGCGGCATTTGCGTCCACACAGAAGCGCCGTATCGCTCCGGTCGCGCATGGTCAGAGCAGGATGCTGAGACGCTGCTTGGCTGGGCGCATGAGCTCGGCGCCAACTTCGTGCGCCTGGCGCACTATCCGCATGACGAGCACATGACGCGCGTCGCAGATAAGCTTGGGATCCTCGTCTGGTCTGAGATTCCGGTGTACTGGGGCAATGCCTGGACGAATCCTCATACGTTCGACGTGGCCAGCCAGCAGCTGCACGAGATGATCCGTCGCGACAACAACAAGGCATCGGTCATCCTGTGGTCGATGTCGAACGAAACGCCCATCAGCCCCGAGCGCACGGAATTTATCGGCAAGCTGGCAGGATTGGCGCGACAGCAGGACCCCACCCGGCTGATTACGTCGGCTATGGTGATTCCACACCATGCGGAAAAGAATATGGTCGTGATGGATGACCCGTTGGGCAAGTATCTCGACGTGCTTGGCTATAACGAATATTTTGGCTGGTACGGCGGCAAGCCAAGTGAGATCCCGCAGATCAAGTGGGAGAATCCGATGAACAAGCCCGTCATCATCAGTGAATTCGGGGCCGGCGCAAAGGCTGGCCTGCACAAAGACGCGGACTACCGGTTCAGCGAAGAGTACCAGGCGAACGTCTTTCAGCAGCAGTTCCAGATGTTCAAGAACATGCCTTTTATGGCGGGTATGACCCCGTGGCTGCTGATGGATTTTCGCTCGCCGATGCGACAACTTCCCGGCATCCAGGACTATTACAACCGCAAAGGGTTGATTTCGGATAAGGGCGAGAAGAAGAAGGCATTTTCCGTACTGCAGGATTACTACAAGCAGATGCCGCAGTGAAGACAGCTATATAAAAGAAGCTATTTGCGTTGCCATACAGTAGACTGTCTTTTCCCAATTTCACTTCTGTCGAGGCCCTAATGAAGAAAGGCAGTCTGCTCGGTACGTTCTTGTGCTTCTGCATTTGTACATTCGTCTCCTGTGCCCTTGCGCAGGAAAAACCTGCCGCACCTGAAGAGGATTACGTTAAGGCGCACTACACCAAGTACGAATACCGCATTCCCATGCGTGACGGCGTACATCTCTTCACCTCTGTGTATGTGCCGAAAGACACATCGCAAAGCTATCCTTTCATGATCGATCGCACGCCCTACAGCGTCGCGCCGTATGGCGAAGACCAATATAAAAGGAGCCTCGGGCCATCGGATGAATTTGAGAAGGCCGGCTACATCTTCGTCTATCAGGATGTGCGCGGGCGCTACTTATCCGAGGGAAAATTTGTCGAAATGCATCCGCATATCGACGACAAGAAGTCTCCGCAGGACGTTGATGATAGCTCCGACATGTATGACACATTGGAATTCCTGCTGAAGCATGTGCCGAACAACAACGGCAAAGCAGGTATCTGGGGAATCTCTTACCCTGGCTTCTACACTTCGGCCAGCATCATCGATTCGCATCCCGCGCTGAAAGCGGCATCGCCGCAGGCACCGATGACCAACCTCTTCAAAGGCGACGACGCCTATCACGGCGGAGCCTTCATGCTGGATGCGAACTTCGGCTTCTATACCTTCTTCAAACCATTTGACGAGCCATCGCTGCCCAAACGGGGAGTGCCTTTCGATATGGGCACGCCCAACGCCTATGACTTTTATCTGCAGGCCGGCTCAACATCGAATCTCGACAAGAAATACCTGAAGGGGTCGAATCCGCTTTACAACGACCAGATGTATCACACGACATACGACGACTACTGGAAGGCGCGCGATCTTTCGCAGCACATGAAGAATGTAAAATGCGCGGTGCTGGTGGTAGGCGGATGGTTCGATGCCGAGGATTTATCAGGTCCATACAACACGTTCTATGCAATCAATAAATTCAATCCGGGAACAACGACGACGCTGGTCGAAGGCCCGTGGGTACACGGCGGATGGGCGCGCGGCGACGGCGATCATTTAGGAGATGCCCAGTTCAACTCCAAAACAGGCGAGTTCTTCCGCAAAAATATCCAGTTTCCATTTTTCGAGTATTACCTGAAAGGCAAAGGCTCGCCGCTACCGAAAGCTTACGTCTTTGAAACCGGCACGAATGTGTGGCGCACTTACGCCGCGTGGCCGCCGGCGCAGGCAAAGCCGAAAATGCTCTATTTCCATGCGGACGGCAAGCTGTCCTTTGATCCGCCAGCCGAGAAAGAAGGGTCAGATGAGTATGTCAGCGATCCGGCGCATCCGGTTCCGTTTGTTGGATACACGACTGACACTGTGCCCCAGCGTTACATGGTGGATGACCAGCGCTTTGCATCGACGCGCACCGATGTCGTTACCTATCAGACCGACCCTCTGACCGAAGATGTAACGATTGCCGGACCAATCTCGCCCAAGCTGAAAGTGGCCACGACAGGCACGGACTCGGACTTTGTCGTAAAGCTCATCGATGTCTATCCTAACGACTATCCCGATCCGGAAATAAATGGTACAACCGGCAAGCGCGTCCTCGATGCGCCTCCGCTGCGGATGGGCGGCTACGAGCAACTGCTGCGTGGCGAGCCAATGCGGGCAAAGTTCCACGATAGCTGGGAAAAGCCCGAAGCTCTAACGCCGAACAAAATGACGGAAGTGGATTTCTCCATGCCCGACCTCAACCACACATTCCGCAAAGGGCACCGCATCATGGTGCAGGTTCAGAGCTCGTGGTTCCCATTGGTGGATCGTAACCCGCAGACGTTCACCGACATTCCAAATGCCCGGCCGGAGGACTTCAAGAAAGCAACCGAGACGATCTACCACGATCGCGATGCTGCGTCCGGCGTTGAAGTGTCCGTGCTGCCCCAGCCATAGCTGCCAGGTAAGACAAAAATGCCGGACAGATTTGCCCGGCGTTTTTGTTCGTGATCATGAAAACGGCTGCGGTCAATTCCCTATCTGATAGGGAAATGTAAATCGTCCGATCTGTATGAGGGATTTGTCTCCCGGCGGCCAGATGCGAAACGATTCGACTCGCGTGATGGAAGCGTTCCTTACTGCCTCTACGCTGCCCAGGAACTTGCCGCTCGAAGCTTCATAGAAATTCACTGTCAGCGAATCCTCATTGTGCTTCCACCCAATCAGGTATTCTCCCGCGCCGAGTTGCAGATCTCCGATTTTCATTGGCACCTGCGCAATGAAGTAGTGGGAATACTTGCCCTCGGCGGAATATCCTGCAGTAATCAATACCACTCCGGCAACGAACTTTCCCTTGCCATCGGTAATTCCGGAAGCCGTGCGCAGTTCAGTTTCGATACGCTCCTGAACCACCGGCGCGCGGGCCGGAATCAATGCTTTCAGCTCTGTATCGGTTGCCACGCGCCAGGCGCCGGACTTTGCCTCCTGGGCAAAAGTGCCCGTCACGAAAGCTAAGAAACATAGTGCGCTCAGCAGTTCTTTGATGGGTGCCCTGTTCTTAATCAAGGTGCACAATCCCCCGTTGCAGTGCGGTGGTAGCCGCCTGCGTTCTATCGCTGACTCCAAGCTTACTCAAAATGCTGTTGATATGCGTCTTCACCGTCGCTTCAGAGATGAACAGGTCTCCTGCTATCTCCTTGTTGCTGCGGCCTCCTACAATCCGCTTCAGCACTTCCAGTTCGCGTCCGGTAAGCGAAGGGCCGCCCATGCGCTCTGCGAGACGCTCCGCTACAAAGGCGGGGATGCGCGACTTGCCGGCATGCACGGTTCGTATCGCCTCGGTTAGCTCGTTCGTATCCATGCCTTTCAACAGATAGCCCTTCGCACCGGCCTGCAACGCGCGGTAAATGTCCTCATCTCCGTCAAATGTTGTTAGGACGATAATGCGGGCCGCAGGGAACTCGCGGCGGATCTGCGTAATCGCATCGACTCCGTTCATATTCGGCAGGCGAAGGTCCATGAGTGTCACATCCGGACGGTGCTTGCCATAGAGCGCAACCGCCTGCACGCCATCCGATGCCTCGGCAATCACTTTCATATCCGGAAGCGTTGAAATGAGAGCTACCAGTCCTTGCCGCACAATGTGGTGGTCGTCCACCACCATGATCTGAATCGATTCGGCCATATATTCCTTCTTAAATCGTAACTTCTACTTGAACTTCTGTACCTTTGTTCTTCGCGCTTGTCACAGTAAGGCGCGCTCCGATCTGCTCGGCTCGCTCGCGCATGCCGGTCAGTCCAAAATGACCGTTCCGCATCAGATCTTCCGGATTGCCTTCGAATCCACGGCCATCATCCTGAATCGTCATCCGCAGCAGTTTGTCCTGGAAGAGCAGCGTGATGTTTGCTTGCTGTGCCTGCGCATGGCGAACGATATTCGTAATCGCCTCCTGCCCGATGCGCAGTATCTCCGCTTCAACGCGCAAATCGATGGGACGGAACGTTCCACTTACCTGCACCCGTGCTTTCACGAGGCTGCCTGCGGTGATTCTTTCCGCAGCAAGCGTCAGCGCGGACGCCAGGTCGTTCTGTGCGGACCCTTGTGAACGCAGGTTCCAGATGGAGCTTCGCGCCTCCGCCAGGCATTCGCGGGTCAATGTTCGCGCCTGCTCCAGGTGCTCCCGCGCAGCATCGGTTGAAGTAGTCAACAGGCGGGCTACAACTTCCAGCTGTACTGAGACTGCGACGAATCCCTGCGCCAACGTGTCGTGGATTTCTCGTGCGATTCGGTTGCGTTCCGCCAGCACCGCACTGAATCGCGATTCCACGCTCCGTACACGCCACCTGTACGCTTCATAGGTTAGTAGCGATGCCGAGACCAGCAGCAACAGATAAAACCAGTAAGTCTGATAGAAATGCGGCCTCAGGCGAAATGTGAAAGTAGCATCCTGCTCGCTCCAGACCCCATCGTTATTGCATGCCATGACATGAAATGTGTGCCGCCCCGGAGAAATATTCGTATAGTAAGCCACGCGCCGCGAACCTGCGTTCACCCAGTCGCGGTCCATTCCGTCGAGCTTGTACCGGAACTGAACCTTCTGCGGAGCAACGAAACTCAGGCCGGCATACTGGAATGCAAATCGCGTACGCCCAGGCGCGACCTCTGCACTGCTGTGCATGGGCAACGCGGTATCATCCACGAGCACCTGTTCCACAGCTACCAGCGGAGGCACTCGGTTTACAGGCATGTGCGCAGGATCGACAGTAGCGATTCCCCGTAATGTCGCAAACCACAATGTGCCGTCTTTCGCTTTCCACGCTGCAGGATGGCCGCCGCTGCTGCATTCGCTGATTCGCATACCATCCGCTGTGCCGTAGACATTGGGAACGACCGCCCCCGCGCCACCCGCTGCGATTGCACGGAGCCGCGCTTTATTGACGCGGAAGATGCCCTTGCTAGAACCAAGCCAGAGATTTTCATCTCCATCGTCGAGAATTCCGTAGATATCCTGGGGCAATGTTTTCGCGGACAAAAAGCTTACGATTTTCCCATTGACCCTTACATTCAAGCCACCGCCGTTTGTGCCAATCCACAATGTTCCATCAGGATCCTGGTGCAGCGCTGTAATAACATTGCTCGAAAGTCCTTGCTGCGTTGTGTAGTTGGTAAAGCTGCCGTTGGCAAAGTGCGTGAGGCCACCGAGCGTTCCAATCCAGTAGCTGTTATCGCTGTCTTCGATAACGGCTCCCACCAGATCGTTGCCTAAGCCATCCATGGCTGAATACGAAGTAAATTTCCCGTTTTCGTATCGCGACAAGCCGTGGCGCGTGCCGATCCACAAAGCTCCGCCGCGATCGGTATAGAGCGAGCGAACAAAGTCGTCGGCGAGGCCGTCGGCTGATGTAAACACGGTCGCGCGGCCTCTCTCAACATGGTTCAGCCCATCGGGCGTTCCAATCCAGAGATTGCCATCGGCGTCGTCCGTCAAGGCGAGCGCCACATTGCTCGATAAACCGTTTGCCGTCGATAACGACGAGAACCTGCCGCCCTCATATCGATCGACACCACCATTATTGGTGCCTACCAGAATGGTTCCTTTGCGATCCTGAAATACGGAACGCACCAGATCATCTGTCAGTCCATCCTGCGTGGTGTACGTCGTAAATTTTCGATCGCGCAGGACGCTGACGCCGCCCGCCTCCGTTCCAAGCCAGAGGTTACCCTCGCGATCTTCAAAGAAGGCCAGCACCTGGTTGCCGGACAAGCCTTCTTTTGGAGTGAGTGCGGAGACGCGGCCTTCGGCAACGCGGGCTACGCCGTGATCGGTAGCCACCCACAGCGCCCTTTCTCGATCCTCATAAAGGCCAGTGACGCGGCCTCCCGGCAATCCGTCGTGAACAGTAAAAACGTGAATGGACCTGCCATCATACTCGCCCAGCCCGTTGGATGTTCCTATCCAGAGATGCCCGCCCGCAGCACTGAGAAGGGCGGTAACGTCCGTCCCCAACTCTTCGGGTAAACGAAAGGAACTCAGCGCATCATCCGATGACAACGTTTTTAGGCCAGTGTGAAAGCCGGCCCATATTTTCCCGCTCGCGTCAGCGGCCAGAACCTGCACCTGCTCTCCGCCTGCAACATTTGCCGTGACGGATGCATGCGCCGGATCAAGTTTCATTAGACTGTTCCCTGAATTCACCCACAGTGAGCTGTCCGGCGATTCAATGACTGCGCTCGCGGCTGATAGTCCCTGTGGAATAACGAGCGGCTGAAAATGTTCGCTCGCGAACTTAGCTAGTCCGGCTGTTGTGAGCACCCACAACCTACCATCCCGGGCTTGATACACCGACCAGACAGAATTCGCCGGCAGGCCGTCACTCGTTGTATAGAGTTTGAACTGGCCATTCTTGAAGCTGGTGAGACCACCTGAAGTGCTGATCCACAGCGAACTATCTCGGTCTTCAAACAGGCCATAAATCAGATCGCTGCCAAGCTGCGGCGTATTTTTTCTATCGAAGAGCGCGAACTGCACGCCATCAAAGCGTACGAGTCCCGCCTCTGTTGCCAGCCACAGGTAGCCGTCTCGCGTTTGCAGCACTGCATGCACGGTATTCTGCGGCAGCCCATCATCCGTCTGCCAGGACTGGTATCCATAGTGCTGCAGAGAGTAATGCGGATCGAGTGCGGCGCTGCTGAGACTGACCAGAAAAAGCAGCCCAGCACAGCAGGCACTCCAGAAATGGCGGCGGATGGGCATTTTTACGGACTAACACGAATACTACACACCCATTGGCCGGGAGCACACTCCATCAAAAGGTGGAGAGCCTCTGTACGGCTTCCCCGGAATAGACGTAGGAGGGAGGCCGCAGAAGCAACGGCATGCCCGATTTTTCCGCGTTGTGGCTGGCCTGTGAGGAATCTCCGGCGGAACGTCAGTCGACCCTTTCAGCGACCATCTTCTGAAATTCCGGAACATCCTTCAGGATCGCGAACTCCTTGTCTTCCAGCAGCTTCTTGCGATCGCTGAATCCCTCGTTGAGAGCCTTGCGCAGATAGAAGATGGCCTCGGTTTTCCGTCCTGCCATGGCATATGTCTTCGCCAGCAGGAAGTTAAGCGTCGCGATCTCATGCGGAGGTCCTGTTTCCGCAATTCTGGCCGCAGGATCTCCCTCAAAAACATTAGGATCTAGAGAGAGAGCGGTGCGATAGCTTTCAAAGCCCTTCTTATATTTGCGCTCTGCGAGATATGCCGTGCCTAGATTGCTGTAGAACAATGCAGAGTTCGGACTGAGCTTGATGGCTTTCTTATACATGCGTTCCGCTTCGTGAAATTCCTTCTCGCCGTATAAGACCGCCCCAAGATTATTCAAGGCTTCCGGATACCTGGGATTCAGTTTGAGCGCTTTCTCGTAGTCCTTCTGTGCTTCCCGCAGATTGAACATGTGATGATTCGCGATGCCCATTTTGTTCCACACCACGGGCGAATCCACCGATACCTGACGATATGCATTTAGCGCTGCAACATATCGCTGGTGCGCCATCATGATATCTCCCTGCATCTCCGGACTCAATCCAAAGTGCGGCGACTCCTCTGCCACTCTGACTGGAGGTTGCTGCGCGTAGCTGCCAAGCGCCATGAAAGCCGTTGGCGTCTGCGCCGGGAGTTGCGGTGTGAAAGCGCATGCAAGCGAAAGAATCGCTAACCAGGTAAGTGCGTGTGGAAGCGATGAGGAACGAAGTTCTTTCATGACTGTGCCTCCCCTGGACTGAACCATCCAGATGGATGCGACGAACCATTGGGCATCCGGCCAGGCATCCGGGAGTTGGGGGCTCGTAGCCGTGTGGTCCGTCTGTATTTCGCACGGCAGCACAGAGCAGTGTCCGGGGCAACCCGGCCTTCGGCGTTGAATTGTAGCGCAATGAACAAGGCAAAAGCGAACCCTCATCTGAAGGGGATGGGGCCAGATACCACTTTCCATCGGCCAGAAGTGCAAAACATGCGCTGAAGCGCTACCGCTATCCCATAGCAATGATGGCAAATAGCGAGTCGACGGAAGCAGCTTCCCTTTTTTTTGTCCGGATCATAACTCGCTGTTGACGATATGTTATTGCTGGCGGGCTATTTTGTCCGCAGTATGCGGACTGCAGACCACACCCGCGCATGGCTCTTTGCCTTCACCCACTGGAACTGGAAGGCGGCAACCTTAACAGCCTTCTTTCGCGGAGGCGCCTGCATGGTCGCCCTCCGTCAGGTCTACCCTCATGCGCGGCAACACTTCAGCGCGGTGGAAATGGCATACGTGCTGCTGACGGCTGGCGTGTACTCAGCCTGGCAGCAACAGGCGATCAGTATCCGGCCCCGTTATTTTGCGTGGCTCATCGTTGTTGTCATCGTGCAGCTTACCTCGTTGGGCGCGGATGCCTTGGCGCACATGCTGTTGGACCACATCAGCGTTCATGGGCTGGGAGCTGGTACCCTGGTATTCACACTGGTATCGGCAATATTTCATTGGCATGTCATGTAAAACGGAGCTATGCTCGTTGGGGAACATAGCCGTCCTTTGCTCGCTGACATGCGGCAAATACCTGGCCTGCTGTTCTCGTTGTGATCGCTCCGGTACGCTGGCTGCACAATCTGCGCGCTCCCGGTGCAATCGAAGAGAACGACATCGAAGTCGCCGCATAGGCACTTTGACAACAAGAACGCAGGGCTACTTCTTCGTAGCTTTTTTCTCTGATTTCTTTGCGGAGGTTTTCTTCGCGCTCTTCTTTTTCGCGCTCTTCTTCTTGGGCGGCTTAGGAACTTTTGCGCCCGACTTGCGTGCTTCTGAGAGGCCGATGGCGATGGCCTGTTTACGGCTGGTCACTTTCTTCTTGCTGCGGCCGCTCTTCAGCTTTCCCTTTTTCATAGCCCGCATCTCGCGCTCGACAGATTTCGATGCTGCTTTGCCATACTTGCGGCTGCTTGCCTTCTTTTTTACCGGCATGGATGCAATACCTCCTGTAGGTGGGAAGCAACGGAGGCGATGGAGGTTGTGCGAACAGATTTACAGCGCTACGGCTGCCGGGAGGATATCTTCAACATCCACCCACTGTGTGGGGTACTCGCCGGTATAGCAGGCAACGCAGAAGTGATTGCCCTCGCCGCCGTCGCATGCCTTCTGTAACCCTTCGAGTGACAAATAAGCAAGCGAGTCAGCTTCAATGAAGCGGCGAATCTCTTCAATCGAATTGTTGGCCGCAATCAACTCCCGTTTGCTTGGCGTATCGACACCATAAAAGCAGGGGAGATTGTCGGCGGACAGCTGATCCGAAGATGCACTTCCTTCGCGCCCGCCGCGCGAACCATGCGTACGATCTTGCGGCTCGTCGTGCCGCGAATGATCGAGTCGTCGATCAGGATAATGCGCTTGCCTTCGAGCAGATTGCGTACCGGATTCAGTTTCAGCTTTACTCCGAAGTCGCGCACGCGCTGCTCCGGCTCGATGAACGTCCGCCCTACGTAATGATTGCGAATTAGCCCAAAGCGGAAGGGAATGCCACTCTCGGCAGCATAGCCAATCGCCGCTGTCACACCGCTGTCTGGTACCGGAACAACGAGATCGGCATCGACAGGCGACTCGCGCACCAGCTGGCGGCCCATCTCCTCGCGGCTCTCCTGCACCCAGCGATTGAAGATCTTGCTGTCGGGCCGCGCGAAGTATACGTGCTCGAAGATGCAGCTCGACTGCGGGATGCCCGTCGAATACTGCCGCGAAGTCACGCCATCGCGCGTGACCATCACCAGTTCGCCCGGCTGCACGTCGCGCTCGAATTTCGCGCGCAGCAGGTCGAAGGCACAGGTCTCCGACGCGAAGACAATCGTGTCGGGACCGTCGGGATTTTCGATGCGGCCCATCGAAAGCGGCCGGAAGCCGCGCGGATCGCGCGCAGCGAAGATGCGGTCGCGCGTCATCATCACGATCGAAAAAGCGCCATCCACCTGCCGCAGCGAATCTGCAATCGCATCGACCAGCGTACCTTCCTTCGAGTGTGCGATCAGCTGCACAATGATCTCGGAATCGCTAGTGGTCTGGAAAAATGCGCCTTCGCGCTCCAGCTTCGCGCGTACATTGCCAAGGTTCACAAGGTTGCCATTGTGCGCGATGGCGATGAGTCCCTTGGTCGAGTCAACGCGGATGGGCTGCGCATTCAGCAGGGCTGAATCGCCGGTCGTTGAATAGCGCGTGTGGCCGATGGCCATGTTCCCGTGAAGTTTCGCCAGCACTTCTTCGGTGAAGATGTCGGCAACCAGGCCCATGCCTTTGATGTTGGAAAGGTTTGTGCCGTCGGCGGTGGCGATGCCCGGCAGATTCCTGCCCGCGATGCTGCAATGCATAGAGACCAAGATAGGTCTGCCGCGCTGCGTCTGGATGACCGTGAATCGCAACGACGCCGCATTCTTCGCGCAGCTTGTCATCCGTGCGCGCCAGCCACGTTCGCTTGCAGGAACGTAGGACACACTGGTTTCTTCGCCGAGAATGCCTTCGATGCAGAAGACGGCTCACGCGAGCACCTCGTCGTAGAGTTTGGCCTCCAACGCCCCAGCCCAAACATGGTGCAATCCCTGAACGCTTTCGGCAATCACAGTTTTGCCGTTTACCTGGATGCGGAAGTGATCTTTGACCGTTTCCCCGATGTTCAGCACCATCAATCCTACATATTTGCCGACGATCGCTCGATTTTTTCGACTGCCGACGCGTCGCAGCTGACGATGACTTGGCTGGCCGTTTCGCCAAAGAGTTGCCATGCAGTGGGAAGGTCGGGGCCTTCCAGCAGATGCGCGCTGACGCCAACGCCATTGCCGAACGCTCCTTCCGCAAGCGCGACGGCAATGCCGCCGTCGGAGATGTCGCGCGCAGCAGTGCAGCAGGCCTCGATCTGCAAGTTCCGCCAGGCATTGATGCAGGCTGCTTCCGTATCGAGATCCAGGATGGCGGCGTTCCCCAGAGTTCACCGAGAACAGTCCTTGCGTATTCGGAGGAGCCAAACTCACGCAGGCGCTCTTCAATCGTGGGCAGCTGCGCCGGAGCGATGAGAGAACAGCTGTCGCCCGCTCGCTGAAAAGCTGCCGGAACAGTCTTCATTACCTCTTCGATGATGCCCACGATCCCAAGCACAGGCGTAGGATAGATGCCTTCGCCGCGGGTCTCGTTGTAAAGCGAAACATTGCCGCCGGTAATCGGCGTTCCCAGAGCAACGCATGCTTCGGAGATGCCATCGATGGCCGCGGAAAGCTGCGCCATGATCTCCGGCTTTTCCGGATTGCCGAAGTTGAGGCAGTTCGTCGCCGCCATCGGGCGTCGCGCCAGTGCAGGCGACTTTACGCGCAGCTTCCGCAACAGCATGCTGCAGCTCCCAGCTTTGGATCGAGATAAGCACCAGCGGCCATTGCCCTCGAGCGCCATCGCCAGGCCGCGCTTTGTGCCCTTGATGCGCATGACACCGCCTTCGCCACCCGGGCCCTGCACCGTATTGGTCTGCACCATCGTATCGTACTGCTCGATGCATCCAGCGCTTGGAACAGATATTCGCGGAGGCCAGCAGGGCGCGCAACTCGTCCGCGTAGTTCGGTGCGTCGCGTCGCTCAGCGGCATCTTCGAAACTGCAGTTTGTCCGAGCGCCTCTGGCGGCGGCTCGGCCGGAACCGGCGCCTTCCACTCGCCAACCGGCCGGTGATACAGCGGAGCATCATCCGTGAGCGATTGATTGGGAATGTCCGCCACCAGCTCGCCGTGATGCAGGATGCGCAGCCTCGGTTCGGGGATCACCTTGCCGACGATTATGGCATCGAGCCCCCATTTTGCGAATACGTCGATCACCTCCTGCTCGCGACCCTTTTCGGCCACCAGCAGCATGCGCTCCTGGCTTCGCTCAGCATGATCTCGTAGGCGGTCATGCCGGTTTCGCGCTGCGGCACGTGGTCCAGCTCGACTTCGAGCCCCACGCCGCCGCGCGCGCCCATTTCGCAGGTAGAACAGGTAAGCCCGGCAGCCCCCATGTCCTGAATGCCGACGATGGCGCCGGTCTGCATCGCTTCGATGCAGGCCTCGAGCAGCAGCTTCTCCATGAAGGGATCGCCCATCTGCACATTGGGCCGCTTCTGTTCTGAGCCTTCCTTGAACTCTTCGCTGGCCATCGTCGCGCCGTGAATGCCGTCGCGGCCCGTCTTGGCGCCGACATAAATCACCGGATTGCCGATGCCCGTGGCCTTGGCATAGAAAATCTCATCCACGCGAACAAGCCCAAGCGCAAAGGCATTCACCAGTGGATTGCCCGAATAGCACGCCTCAAAACGCGTTTCACCGCCCAGGTTGGGCACGCCAAAGCAATTGCCGTATCCCGCGATGCCGCTGCACCACTCCTTCGACAATCGAATGGTTCTTGTGGACGATCGTCCTGCGATGTGTCTTGTCCGCTCCTCCGAATGGGCCCGAAGCGCAGCGAATCCATCACCGCCAGGGGCCGCGCACCCATGGTGAAGATGTCGCGCAGGATTCCGCCGACGCCGGTGGCCGCGCCCTGAAAAGGCTCGATATAAGAGGGATGATTGTGGGACTCGATCTTGAAGGCGCAGGCCCAGCCATCGCCTACGTCGATGATGCCGGCATTTTCGCCCGGCCCCTGCACTACGCGGTCGCTCTTGGTCGGCAGACGCTTGCAGGTGCACGCGTGACGATTTATAGGAGCAATGCTCGCTCCACATGACGCTGTAAATACCCAGCTCCGTAAGGCTCGGGGTACGCCCCAGCGCGGCAACGATGCGCTGGTATTCCTCAGGTGTGATGCTGTGCTGAGCCAGAAGCTCAGCGGTGACAGACGCAGCCTGTGGAGCTACAGGGAGAGATTCTGATTTCATGGCGGTTACATCTTTATTGTCGCATGGGTTACTGGGACGGCAATTCCGTCGCTCCTGATGAGGTAGAGATCCAAATTTAGCGCCCAAAAATTCTTGACAGGTTGCTCTTCAATCTATATAACCAATGTGTTATATAACTTTGGAGTTATTCAATGTCTTCCTTAAACCTGGACACCACGTTTGCCGCGCTGGCCGATCCCACGCGACGGGCAATCCTAGCCCGGCTGGCAACGGGCGAGGCCTCGGTGATGGAGCTGGCCGAGCCCTTTGCCATGAGCCAGCCCGCTATCTCCAAACACCTGAAGGTGCTGGAGCGCGCCGGCCTTATTTCGCGCGGACGAGATGCGCAACGGCGGCCATGCCGGGTGGACGTAAAACCGCTGATGGCAGCTACAGACTGGCTGGAGGCATATCGCAACTCCGTAGAAAGCAGCTTCCAGCGACTGGATGCACTGCTGCATGAGATGAAAGCTGCGGAAAAGAAAAAACATATCAAGTCACAGACACACCAATCCTTCAAGGAGAAACAATGATGAGGAACACAGGAACTCTGCAAGTGACCACGCCCAGCGACCGCGAAATTGTTCTTACGCGTGTCTTCAACGCTCCACGCCATCTGGTCTTTGAGGCATTCAGCAAGCCCGAGCTGCTCAAGCGATGGTTTGGGCCGCGCGGCTGGTCTCTGTCGGAATGCGAGGTCGATTTCAGAGTTGGCGGCAGCTTTCGCTTCGTCATGCGCGGGCCCAGTGGAGAAGAGATGGGCATGCGCGGGAGGTATCTGGAGATCACGCCGCCGGAGGGTTCCGTGCATATGGAGTCCTTCGATGACTTTCCCGGCGAGTCGCAGGTAACATCCGTCTTTGTCGAGAATGATGGCAAAACGACGATGACCGCCACCGTGCTCTATCCCTCGAAAGAGGTCCGCGACGCTGTCATCCAGTCCGGCATGGAGCATGGCGCAGCCGAGACCTACGACAGGCTCGCAGAGATGTTGGAGGCGAAAGCCGCCTGAAAGACCGGCGGTTCCGCATTGAGCCTTGAAGGGAATACAACGCTGGAAAGGAGACAGGATATGCAGAAGATCAGAACATTCCTATGGTTCGACGACAAGGCAGAGGAGGCAATGCATTTCTATGTCTCCATTTTTAAACACTCGAAAGCTGGAAGAGTCAGCCGATACGGAGATGCTGGACCCGGTCCCAAAGGGTCCGCCATGACGGTGACGTTTGAGCTTGAGGGACAGGAATTCATGGCGCTGAATGGTGGCCCGCATTTCAAATTTTCGCCGGCCATATCGCTGTTTGTGGATTGCGAAAACCAGCAGGAAGTGGACGATCTGTGGGCAAAGCTCTCTGCGGGCGGAAAAACGGATCGTTGCGGCTGGCTCACCGACAAGTATGGACTCTCGTGGCAGATCATTCCCAGGGCGCTCGGTGAGATGTTGAGCGACCCGGATCCGGCGAAGTCACAGAGAGTGATGAAAGCCATGCTGCAGATGGACAAAATCGATGTGCCGCGTCTGAAGCAGGCGTTCGAGCAGGGCTGAAATGTCTATGAACAAATGAGAGAGTCTTCAGTGCTGGACGGAAGCTTCTGACAGGCTCTCTCTGATTGCGCGAATATGCTCAGGGCCAGTGCGGCAGCAGCCACCGATGATCTGCGCTCCCGCTTCGACCCAGTCCCGCGCGAGAACGCCAAAGCCAGCGGCATCGGAGGTTCCCGTCCAGCAGCGATGTTCTGCGTCCCAGCCTTCCCCGGAATTGGGGTATACAACGATGGGCTTGCCAGCCGTCCGCTTCAGTTCACCGATCAGGGGCAGGATGAATTTCGGCTGTGTGCAGTTGATACCCACAGCGATGACTTGCTTTTGCCTGTCGAGAAACTCGGCGCAGTGCGCCAGCTTTTCCCCGTGCGATACGTGTTGCTCGTCCTTACAGGTAAAGGAAATCCAGCCGGCGAGCGATGGATGCTGATGCAGCGCTTCGACAATCGCCTCGGCTTCTTCAAGCGATGGAACAGATTCAAGTGCGACGAAATCGGCTTCCGTAGTTTCTATCACCGCTAGTCTTTCCGCATGGAATCGGACAAGGTCGGCAAAGGTTGCATCGTAGTTGCCGTGGTATTCCGATCCGTCATGCAAAGCTGCGCCATGCGGCCCGAGCGAGGCCGCAATCCAGACGGGCCGCTGCGCCTGTCGCCGATACTGGTTACGCGCGGCAACCGCTAAATCCACTGACTGCAGCAGTGCTGCAGCCGCATCTTCCGGCGGCTGTCCCAGCTCGGCATAGCCCATCGCCGACACCTGATAGCTGGCAGTGAGAATGCAATCGGCTCCAGCTTCAATGTAGCTGAGATGTACTGCCTCGATAGTCTCCGGGCTCTCAGCCAGCACATGCGCCGACCACAATGGACCGCTGATATTGCAGCCGCGCCGCTCCAGTTCGGTGGCCATGCCACCGTCGAGGATACGCAGCCTGGAAATATCGAGTTGATCGCGTGGCGTCATGTTTATGTCGAGCGGTCGCCGGCTTCGCCCAGCGTCAGCCGCGTCGTCAGTTTCCTACGGCCGCGGAAAAAGGTGACGGTAACCACATCGCCGGTCTGATGGTGATCCATAATCTCGTCGATGTCCTGCGTGCTGGTGACCTGCTGGTCACCGATACCCACGATCAGGTCGCCGCCAAGGTAAATCTGCATGTTGCCGAGATACGCCGTCTGGTTGCCGCCGTGCAGTCCTGCGCGCTCCGCTGGACCGCCGGGAAGCACGCGCTGGATGAGTACGCCGTAATCGGCAGAAAGGCCCATCTGGTCAGCAAGGTCGGGGCCGATCGGGTAAGAGACGATTCCCAGCGACGGCCTGCGCACGCGGCCATAGCGCTGGAAGTCGCCCAGCACAGCCTTTGCCGTGTCGATGGGAATGGCAAAGCCGATGCCTGCGTTCTGCTCAACATCCTGATTCGGATTCGTCGCTATGAGCGAGGTAATGCCGATGACTTCGCCTCGCGAGTTGAGCAGTGGGCCTCCGGAGTTGCCGGGATTGATGGCCGCGTCCGTCTGAATGGCGTTGTCAATCAGGTCGCCGCTGGGCCCGCGAATCGAGCGCTTGGCGCTGATGATGCCCGTGGTCATGGTGCCGCTGAGGCCGAACGGATTGCCGATGGCGTAGACCTTTTGCCCAACGACGAGATTGCGCGAATCGGCGAGCGTTGCCGGCACAAGATTGGGCGCGCTGATCTGCAGCAGCGCCAGATCGTGATGGCGGTCATGGCCAATGACGCGCGCTTTATAACGGTGTTTGTCATACGTGGTCACTTCCACCTGCTGCGCGTTGGCAACCACATGATAGTTCGTAAGAATCTGGCCTTCCTTGTTCAGGATGAAACCGGAACCTTGTCCCTGCTGCGGTACCGCACCCCAGAAAAAGTCGAAGGCAACGGCAGACGAAGTGATATTCACAACCGAAGGCAGCGCCTTTTTATAAACAGAGATATTGTTCAGCTCTTCGGAGTCGTACTCGGGCGCAGCATGAGCCTCGGTCAAATGTAAAGAACCGGGAGTGCCCAACGGCTGCATCTGGTTTAGCGGCCGGGTGCGATTCATGAGGAGCCAGAAGCCGCCAACCAGCACGAGAACCAAAACAATCCTGCGAAAAATCATTGCGACATCACCCGTTCAAAAAAATCGTTCCCCAGGCTGTGTGCATCCGACGGACGCAGGCAGCCAGGAGCATTACTTTTATTTTATCGAGTTCCAGCCGTTTGAAGACGCTTGAAGACCTCATCGACCTGCTTCTGCGTCTGCTCCAGCGAGCCGCTGTTGTCGATCACGTAGTCGGAAAGCGCAATCTTTTCGCTGTCGGGAATCTGTGCAGCCAGACGCGATCGCGCATCCTCTTCAAAGCTCTGGCGTTGTTCCGCGCTCAACTGCGTTCCAGCGCTGAGGCGGTCGAGGAAACGCTGAACCTTCAACTCATCCGGAGCGGTTATCAGCACAATGCGTTCAAAGCGATCCCGCCATCCAGGAACGCTGCCCGTCTTTCCGCCTGATCCACTTGCCTCAAAGACCAGGGCCGATTCGATCATGGCAATCGCATCCGGGTCGCGGGCAAACAGCTCCTTCGCCCATGCTTCCTGTGCCGCAATCACCGCGGGATGAACGATCTGGTTCAGTTCGTCGAGCCTGCCCTGGCGAAAGGCCATCTCGGCGAGCATCTGCCGGTTCAACACTCCGTCGCTGCGCACAACCTTAGAGCCGAAGTGGTCGACGATCTGCTGATAGACCGTCTCACCGGGCTGCATGAGCCTGCGTCCCACTTCGTCTGCCGAGATAACATGAGCGCCGAGCGCGGCAAACATCTGCGCGACGGTACTCTTGCCGCTGCCCAGGCCGCCGGTAAGCCCTACGCGCGGCATAGGGAGCTAAACCAGACCGCGCCGCAATTTGGCAGCGCGCACGGTGTTCGCCATCAGCATGGCGATGGTAAGCGGTCCTACTCCGCCGGGAACCGGAGTATACGCGCCTGAAATTTTGAAGGCCTCCGGATGCACGTCGCCAACAATGGTCGACCCTTTCAGCATGAACATCTCTTCACGCTTGGTGTCGCCGGCAAAATACTTATCGAACTCTTCACGCGTCGTGATGCGATTGATGCCCACATCGAGGATCGTCGCCCCCGGCTTGACCAGATCCGGCGTTACGTATCCGGGCCGGCCGATAGCCGCAACCAGAATGTCCGCGTTGCGCGTAAAGCTGACGAGATCCCGCGTCTTGCTGTGGCAAATCGTGACCGTCGCATTTTCCTGCAGCAGCAAAATCGAAATCGGCTTGCCAACGATGTCGCTGCGTCCGATGACGACTGCATTCTGTCCCGCAATCGGCAGATTGCTGCGTTTCAGCATTTGAATCATGCCCGCCGGAGTACATGGAGCCAGCGCCGGCTGACCGGCCTGCAGGCGTCCAACATTGACGGGATGGAAACCATCCACATCCTTTGCCGGGGATACGGCTTCGAGCAGCTTCTTGGCATCGACCTGCTTCGGCAGCGGAAGCTGAATGAGAATCCCGTCAATGTCCTCGCGGGCATTGAGCTGTGCTACAAGCTCCAGCATCTCCTCTGTCGTCACCGTGTCGGGAGGCGTAATCAGGTCGGAATAGATTCCCAGTTGTCCGCTGGTGCGCACCTTGCTGCGCACGTAAATCTCCGATGCCGGCACATGGCCGACCAGCACGGCAGCCAGTCCGGGGCGAATGCCCTGCGTGGCCAGTTGCTCCACTTCCGCGGCGACCTCGGCCTTGATCTGCGCGGCAATTGCATTTCCATCCAGTAAACGTGGTGTTGTCATCTCTGCTCATGGTAAAGGATGGGTACACTGTTGACATGCCGGACGAGGTACTTTCCCGCGCACTTTCTCCAGACGTGCTGGCCTTGCTCGCCTGTCCCGTATGCCATGGCTCGCTCGATTTAGAGAGAAGGGGCATACGATGCGGCGCATGCCGGCGCTTGTATCCGGTGGAAGACGGAATTCCGGTTCTGCTGGCTGACCGCGCGCAACTTGATCCCTAGCGAGGATGCTGGTGAAAGAAGGGATAAATGGCCCAGTAGGCGATTCCCATGGCTGCGACAATGGCCAGGAAAAGCAGAACCAGCATGGTTGCCCAGGATGGGCCGCTGGATTGTGGAGACTGCTCTTCGCTCATAAGTTACATTCAGTATCGGCCTTGCCCGTTGCGGTGCGCAAATCAGGCCGCATCAGTCGCCGGTGGCAGGCGCTTGTCTCGTAGGGGTCGTCTCGCCCTTTTCAAACCGTTTACCGAAGCGCTGCACACGCAGCTGAAGCTTATCGAAGAAGAGGTAGACCACCGGCGTCGTAAACAGCGTCAGCATCTGTGAAACGATCAATCCGCCGACGATGGTAATGCCCAGCGGACGGCGCAGCTCCGAGCCCGTTCCCGTGCCGAGCGCCAGCGGAAGACCGCCGAGCAGTGCAGCCATGGTGGTCATCATGATCGGACGGAAGCGCAGCAGGCAGGCCTCATAGATTGCCTCTTCGCTGGACTTGCCTTCATTGCGTTCCGCGGCGAGAGCAAAGTCGATCATCAGGATGGCATTCTTCTTCACAATGCCGATGAGCAGAATGATGCCGATCACCGCAATCACACTGAGATCTGTGTGCGTAATCAGCAGGGCGAGAATCGCGCCCACGCCCGCCGACGGCAGAGTGGAAAGAATCGTAATGGGGTGAATGTAACTCTCGTACAACATGCCAAGCACGATGTAGACCGTCGCCAGCGCAGTGAGGATCAGGAATGGCTCGCTGGCAAGCGATGACTGAAAGGCCTGTGCTGTTCCCTGGAAGCTGGGATGAACCGTGCTGGGCATGCCCATATCCGCTTCCGCGTTCTGCAAGGCAGTAACCGCCTGTCCCAGCGAAATACCCGGCGCAAGATTGAAAGTGAGCGTGACGGCAGGGAATTGTCCCTGATGGTTCACAGCAAGCGACGTGCGCGCTGACTGATACTTGGTGACCGCCGTCAGCGGAACGTTCGTGCCCCCGGTCGACTTCACATAGATATCCTTCAATGAATCCGGATCTTTCTGGAACTCGGGAGCGACTTCCATCACCACGTGGTACTGGTTCAGCGAGGTGTACATCGTCGACACCTGCCGTTGCCCGAAGGCGTCGTAGAGAACGTTGTCGAGCAGTTGCGGCGAAACCCCGAGACGCGCTGCGGTATCGCGATCCATGACCAGATTGGCCGCGAGCCCCTGATCCTGTTGATCGGTGGAGGCGTCGCGCAATTCAGGCATCGTGCGCATTTTCTCCAGCAGTTTCGGAGCCCACTCGTTCAGCTCCTCAATGTTTTCATCTTCGAGCGTGTACTGGTACTCCGCGTCGCTCGACCGGCCTCCCACTCTGATTTCCTGCGATGACTGAAGAAAGAGCGCAACGCCCGGGATGTGTGCGAGTTTAGGACGCAACCGGTTGATGATCTGGTCGGAGCTCACATTGTTCCGCTCGCTGAGCGGCTTGAGCGTAATGAACATGCGGCCGACATTCGTCGTAGCGCCGCCGCCGCTGCCGCCGGCAAATGCCATCACCGATTGCACGCCCGGATCTTCCTGCACGATCTTCGCCAGCTCCGTCTGCTTCACCTGCATCGCGCTGAAGGAGATGTCCTGCGAGGCCCGCGTGGAACCGGACAGTCGGCCTGTATCCTGTTCCGGGAAAAATCCTTTCGGCACCAGAATAAACAGGTAGACATTCAGAAAAAACGTGGCAATCGTAATCAGCAATACCGGGACTTTATGGGCAATGACCCAGCGCAGTCCGTGATCGTAGAGGGCGAGCATGCCGTCGAAAAATCGCTCGCTTATTTTATAAAGGCGTCCATGCTTTTCTTCGTTGTGCGCTTTCAGGAAGCGCGCGCACATCATCGGCGTTGTCGTAAGCGAAACCAGCAATGATACGGCGATGGCCACGCTGAGCGTCACGGCAAATTCACGGAAGAGACGTCCAACGATGCCGCCCATCAGCAGAATGGGGATAAATACCGCGACCAGCGATGTGCTCATCGAAAGGACGGTAAACCCAATCTCCCGCGAGCCTTTCATCGCCGCCTCGTAGGGAGACAGGCCCATTTCGAGATAGCGCGTGATGTTCTCGATCACAACGATGGCGTCGTCGACAACGAACCCTGTCGAAATGGTCAGCGCCATCAGCGATAGATTGTCGAGCGAGTATCCCATCAGGTAGATCACGCCGAAGGTGCCCACCAGCGATAGTGGAACAGCTACGCTGGGAATGGCCGTCGCCCAGACATTTCTTAAGAAGAGAAAAACAACCAGCACGACAAGCACGATGCTGATGAGCAGCGAAATCTCAACGTCGAATACCGCTGCGCGAATCGTAGTCGTACGGTCCAGTACGACATGAAAATCGATGAGCGGAGAAATCGAGGCCTTCAGTGAAGGGATATCTGCGTAAACCCGATCGATGGTATCGATGATGTTCGCGCCGGGCACTTTGAAGACAATAATCAGCACCGCAGGTTTGCCGTTCGCAAGGCCGGCCGTGTGCACGTCGGAGACTGAGTCGACTACCTCTCCCAGATCGGAGAGTCGAACGGCCGCCCCTGTTGCGGCGTTATAGCCAACGATGAGCGGCGCGTATTCACTGGCGTGCATCAACTGATCGTTATCGGCAATCGTAGACAGTCGCCCGCCCGCCTTGAGGTAGCCCTTGGCCGAATTGATATTGACGGCGCCCAGTGCCGTGCGCACGCCTTCCAGTCCAATGCCGTAGGAGCTCAACTGCAGGGGGTTCAGTTCCGCGCGCACCGCCGGCTGAGCGCTTCCGCCCACGAACACCTGGCCGACGCCCGAAATCTGTGAAATCTTCTGCGCCAGGATCGAATCGGCGGCATCGTACATCTGGCCCTTCGACAAGGTGTCGGATGTGAGCGCGATGATCATGATCGGCGCATCCGAAGGGTTCACCTTGCGATAGGTCGGATTTTGCGGAAGATTGGCGGGCAGCTGGCTGCGCGCCGCATTGATAGCAGCCTGCACATCGCGAGCTGCGGCGTCGATATCGCGCGATAAATCAAACTGCATGGTCACCGAGCTGCCGCCGAGCGAACTCGACGAAGTCATCTCGGTAATGCCCGCGATCCTTCCAAATTGCCGTTCGAGCGGCGTCGCGATGGACGAAGCGGCTGTCTCCGGACTGCTGCCCGGCAGGCCGCCGAACACAGAGATGGTTGGAAATTCAACTTCCGGCAGTGACGCTACCGGCAGCAGCGTATAGCCCACTGCCCCACCCAGCAGCAGCGCAAGGCTCAGCAGCGACGTGGCTACCGGACGGCGAATGAAGGGCGCGGAAAGATGCATGGCTCAGCCCTCAATCCGCATGGACCGCGTGTTCCTCAACCGTCCGGCCTTCGCGGCGGCGCGAAAGCCGCTGCGCCAGGCGGTCGAAGTAGAGGTAAACGACGGGCGTGGTGTAGAGCGTGAGCACCTGCGAGAAGATCAGGCCGCCGACGATGGTAATGCCCAGAGGACGGCGAAGCTCTGCACCCATACCGCTGCCAAGAGCCAGTGGAAGTCCGCCAAGCAGTGCCGCCATCGTGGTCATCATGATCGGACGGAACCGCAGCAGGCAAGCCTGGTAGATAGACTCCTCAGACGACTTGCCTTCCTTGCGCTCCGCCTCAAGCGCGAAGTCGATCATCATGATGGCATTCTTCTTCACAATGCCGATCAGCAGGATGATGCCTATGATTCCGATGACATTCAAATCCATCTTGAACATCAGCAGGGCGAGAATTGCGCCAACACCTGCCGACGGCAGCGTGGAAAGAATCGTAATGGGATGAATGTAACTTTCGTAGAGGACGCCCAGCACGATGTAAACCGTGATGAGCGCGGCAAGAATCAGAATTGGCTCGTTGGTCAGCGAAGCCTGGAAAGCTGCCGCGGTCCCCTGGAAGCTGGCATTGATACTGATGGGCATTCCCATCTGCTGCTCGACCTGATTGATGACTTTGACGGCATCTCCCAGCGAAGCACCTGGAGCGAGATTGAAAGAGATGGTCGCGACAGGGAACTGTCCAAGGTGATTGACGGCCAGCGGTGTATGGCTCTGCGATATCTTCACGAAGGAGCTGAGCGGCACCTGCGTACCCGTGGATGACGCAATATAAATCTTGCTCAGGTCATCCGACGTGCGCTGGAACTCCGGTTGCACTTCCAGCACCACATGGTACTGGTTGAGTTGCGTGAACATGGTGGAGATCTGACGCTGCCCGAATGCGTCATACAGCGTGTTGTCGATTGTGGACATCGAGACGCCGAGACGCGATGCTGTATCGCGATCGATATCGAGATCCGTCTGCAGCCCCTGATCCTGCAAGTCGCTGGCTACCTCGCGCAGCTCAGGCTGTTTCTGCAGTTCAGCCACAATGCGCGGCGTCCAGTCACTCAATTCAGTGCCGCTCGCGTCTTCCAGCGTGTACTGGTATTGAGTGCGGCTTACGCTGTCGGCCACTGTCAGGTCCTGCAGCGCCTGCAGATACAGCGTGATGCCTTCCACCTTGGCCAGCTTGGGCTGCAATCGCTGGATAATCTCATCGGCCCTGCTCTTGCGCTCTGAGAGCGGTTTCAGGTTGATCTGAATGCGCCCGCTGTTCATCGTGGTATTCACGCCATCCACGCCGATGAACGACGAGAGGCTCTCGACATCGGGATCCTGCAAAATCACGCGTGTCAGCGCCTGCTGGCGACGGCCCATTTCAGTAAAAGACACGGTCTGCGGCGCTTCAGAAATGCCCAGCAAAACGCCCGTATCTTCCACCGGGAAGAATCCTTTTGGAACCATGATGTAGAGCAGAATGGTGAAGACCAGCGTGCCCACCGTCACCATCAATGTAGTGAAGCGGAAACGCAGAACCACCTGCAGTGTCCGGCCATAGAAAGCAATTACTCTTTCGAAGATGCCTTCCGTCCAGCGATAGAACCAGCCCTGTTTCGATGCTTCTTTGTGGCGCAGGATCTTCGCGCACATCATGGGTGTCAGCGTCAGTGACACGACTGCTGAGACAAGAATCGTAACCGCCAGCGTGATCGCAAATTCGCGGAAGAGCCGCCCCACAACATCGCCCATGAAGAGCAGCGGAATGAGCACCGCGATCAGCGAAACGGTCAGCGAAACAATAGTGAAGCCGATCTGCTCGGAGCCCTTCAACGCAGCTTCCAGCGGTGAATCGCCTTCTTCGAGATACCGGCTGATGTTCTCGATCATGACGATGGCGTCGTCCACGACGAAGCCCGTCGAAATCGTCAGAGCCATCAGCGTCAGGTTATTCAGGCTGTACCCCAGCAGGTACATGATGCCGAACGTGCCCACCAGTGAGAGCGGCACCGCCACGCTGGGAATAATCGTGGCGGCAAGGTTGCGCAGGAAAAGGAAGATCACCATCACGACCAGCGAGATGGTGAGCATCAGCTCCAGCTTCACATCTTCGACCGAAGCGCGAATCGTGATGGTGCGATCGGTGAGTGTGACCACATTGATTGACGCAGGCAGGCTGGCCTTTAACTGCGGCAACAGTTTTCCGATACGGTCGACAACGCCGATAATGTTCGCGCCCGGCTGCCGTTGAATGTTCACGATAACCGCAGGCACTTCATTCATCCACGCGGCCTGCATCGTGTTTTCCGCGCCGTCCACTACATTGGCTATATCCTGCACGCGGACGGCTGCGCCATTGCGGTAGGCAATCACCACAGGACCGTAATCGCTGCTGGTGAGCAGCTGGTCGTTCGCGCCGATGGTGTAAGACTGCCGCGTACCGTTCAGCGTGCCCTTCGCCTGATCGACGTTGTTGGCCGCAACCTGCGTGCGCACATCCTCAAGGCTGAGGCCATAGGCAGCCAGCTGCGACGGATTAGCCCGGATACGCACGGCTGGCTTCTGTCCCCCGGCAATTGAAACCAGGCCCACGCCGGTCACCTGGGATATCTTCTGCGCCAGGTTGGAGTCCGCCAGGTCCTCGATCTTCTGCAGCGGCATGGTCTTCGAGCTCAGCGCCAGCGTCAGAATCGGCTGATCGGCAGGATTGACTTTGCTGTAGACGGGAGGATTCGGCAGATCGTTGGGCAGGAAACTCTGCGCGCCGTTAATGCCGGCCTGCACTTCCTGTTCCGCAACGTCGATGTTCTCATCGAGGCTGAATTGTAGCGTGATGACCGATCCACCCTGCGAGCTGGTGGAGGTCATCTGGTTCAGGCCCGGCATCTGCCCGAACTCACGCTCCAGAGGCGCTGTCACCGAAGAGGCCATGACATCCGGGCTGGCGCCGGGATAAAAGGTAACGACCTGAATGATGGGATAGTCGACCTCGGGCAGTGCGGAAACGGGCAGCTGCCGGTAAGCGACAAAACCCGCCAGCAGAATCGCCGCCATCAGCAGCGATGTTGCCACCGGCCGGAGAATAAATGGCCTTGATGGACTCATGAGCGGCCTACTGCCCCATCATTCCATTATCGCTTTGGGCTTGTGTCTTGGACCTGCCGTGCGTCATCGGCCGTGCATCCACCTTCATGCCCGACCTCAACTTGTCGGCGCCGTCCGTAACCACAGACTCGCCAACCGCGACTCCGCTTTGAAGAATCGTGGTTGTGCCTTCCGTCAGGTCTACCTTTACCGATTGCATCTCCACTGACTTATCCGGTTTCACCACCCAGACAAAGTCTCCATCGGTGCCATGCTGGATCGCTGCCGAAGGAAGCGTAATCGCATTCGGGCGCTGTTCCAGAATCAGGTGAATGTTCACAAACTGATTGGGAAAGAGCACCTCGTCCTTGTTCTGGAAGACTGCCTTGAGCTTGTTCGTTCCAGTCGTAGTGTCGATCTGGTTGTCGGCGGTCAGCAGTTGTCCGCTGGTAATATGCTGCGTGTCCGAGCGGTCGAAGGCTTCAGCCTGCAAACTTCTGCTGCCTCCCATTTTCCCGAAGATGCGCGAAAGCTGATCTTCTGGAACGGTGAAGACGACTGCTATCGGCTGGAACTGGTTGACGACAATAAGATTCGTCGTGTTTGCCGTGATGATGTTGCCGGGATCGACAAGCCGCAGACCCACCCTGCCGTCGATGGGCGAGGTGATGTGGCAATACGCTACGTTGAGCGCGTCGGCATCGATGGTCGCCTGGTCGGCCTTGATTGCTCCCTCAAAGTTGCCGAAGTTCGCCTGCATGGAATCGGTCTGCTCTTTGGAAACAACTCCCTGATCGTAAAGAGCTTTATAGCGGTTATATTCGGCCTCAGCGTCACGAAGCTGTGCCTGGTCGCGGGCCAGTTGCCCGCGCGCCTGATCGAGCGTGGCCTGGTAAGGGCGAGGATCGATCGTCATCAGCTCGTCGCCCTTCTTTACATCCTGCCCCTCTTTGAAGTTCACGCGCATCAGCTCGCCGGTAACGCGAGCCTTCACCGTCACCGTGTAATACGGCGTAACGGTGCCAAGCGCGGTGAGATAAATCGGCATCTGCTTCTGCTCGACCGGCGCCACCTGGACGGGGACAGCGCGATTCGCGGCTGCCGCTTGCTGCTGCGCCGCTTTCTTATTCGCCTGATCGTTGGCTGTGATGATGCGCCAGATGAAAAATCCCACGACAGCGGCAAGCGCAATGAAGATCAACGCCGTGCGCAGACGGTGGCGCTTCGGTTCCGGAGGAATGACTGGCGTGGTACCCGCCGGGGGCTGGCTGATTTGCGTGGACGACATAACGATTACAACGCTTTCCTGACGAAAAAATGTTAATGCTGTAGCTCCACGGAGCGACAGCTCCAGGACCGGGCCTTCGGACAGTAATCTATCCGACGAGCGAGAAAGCCGAAAGGTTTCCTGCTGAACACTTTACCGCTTACGTTTTGCGCAATCAAAAAAAGCATTCCGGCGCGCAGATACGCTCTGTTATCAACGGCGAGCGCCAGTTCATCCGATGCGTCCCGGAAACGTTACTCTTCAAGCTTCGCACGGAACTGACTGGATGGCCGGATAAACGGGTAACTCTCATAACTGCAACATGAAATGTTGCCCTTGGGCAAGCAATTCAGGGTCTGAGCGCTCCATCTCGATACAGTGATTAGGTTTTTTGCGCCAGGGACGGCAGTGTTCACAGCAAGGTCTCAGATCGCGATGCTTGCAGCAGCGTCTCGGCATCGGGGTTCACACTGCGGCGATCACGGACCCGGAGCGCGTCGCCGACCTGGCAAGGGTCTTGTTCATCCAAAACGGACACGCGAAAGGAAGAGTATCCCGCTCCCTCCCACTCCCAGTATATCGCGCACCGGGGGGCTTGCGGCCAGCCCCGGATCGTGCCGTAGAGTCGCTGGAGTCGGCCAGACCTTAGGCCGAAGCCTGAACCTTCAGGAATGGGAGGAGCGACATGCGCGGTACCAATCGGAGGATGGCGATGGCTGAACATGCGGTGGTGATTGCCGGGGGCGGTCCGACAGGGTTGATGTTAGCGGGCGAGTTGGCGTTGGCGCGCGTCGACGTTGCCATTGTCGAACGGCGCGCCAGCCAGGAGCTCCTCGGCTCGCGCGCGGGCGGCCTGCAGTCACGCACTATCGAGGTTCTCGATCAGCGCGGAATCGCCGATCGCTTCCTCGCGGAGGGCAAAGCGATGCAGACCGCGGGGTTCGCTCACATCTCGCTCGACATGAGGGATCTTCCGACCCGGTACAACCACGGACTGTCTCTATGGCAGAAGCACTTCGAACGCATCCTGGCAGGCTGGATCGAAGAGCTGGCCATACCGGTCTATCGCGGACGCGAGGTGACGGGCTTCGCGCAGGACTCGACCGGCGTCGACGTCGCGTTGGCCGGCAGTCAGCCGCTGCGGGCCCAATATCTCGTCGGGTGCGACGGCGGACGCAGCGTGGTCCGTAAAGCAGCCGGCATCGCATTCCCCGGTTGGGATCCAACGATCAGCCATCTGCTCGCCGAGGTCGAGTTGGCCGAGGAGCCGGAATGGGGCATGCGCTACGACACCGTTGGCCTGCACGCCCTCAGCAAGCTGGATGAGGCTGGCCTAGTGCGAGCTTTCGTGACAGAGAAAGAGCTAGGCCGCACCGGCGAGCCGACTCTTCGCGATCTCAGCGAAGGTCTCATCGGGGTCTATGGGACCGACTACGGGGTTCACAGTCCAGTCTGGATTACCCGGTTCACCGACGCCGCGCATCAGGCGGAAACATACCGCAAGGGGCGGGTGCTGCTGGCGGGCGACGCCGCGCACGTGCATTACCCGGCAGGCGGACAGGGCCTCAATCTCGGCGTTCAGGATGCCGTGAACCTGGGATGGAAGCTGGCCCAGGTGGTCAAGGGGATGTCGCCGGAATGCCTGTTAGACACCTATCAGGCCGAGCGCCACCCGATCGGTGCACAGGTTCTGCAGAACACGCTGGCGCAGGTCGCCCTTATGCGCCGGGATGATCGCTCCCAGGCTGCATGGAAGATCGTTTCCGAGTTTCTCAAAATGGACGAGCCGCACAAGCGGTACGCCGCCATGATGACAGGCCTGGATATTCGGTACGACTTCGGTGAGGGACACCCGCTGCTCGGGCGCCGCATGCCCGATCTCGACCTGGCGACCGTCAACGGCCCGCTGAGGGTCTTCACTCTGCTGCACCATGCCCGGCCAGTGTTCCTCAACCTCGGTGAGCCCGGCGGCTTTGACATCGCTCCCTGGGCAGATCGCGTTCAGTTGATCGACGCCGAGTACGCTGGTCCATGGGAGCTTCCGGCAATCGGGACGGTCACGGCTCCCATCGCCATATTGATTCGGCCCGACGGTTATGTAGCCTGGGTGGGATACCTGACCCAGGTTGGGCTCACTGACGCGCTAACCAGTTGGTTCGGACCGCCTGCCGCGGCGTAGCGCACCGGCGTCCTGGATCGTTCTGCCAGGAGTCTTAGGAGACACGTTCCAACCGCCAGGAAAGCTTTGATTCCCGTTCAGCGCAGGCGATAATCGAAAGCAGGAGAAGCGATTTGCAGGAGCAGGCACAAATTCAGGTGCAATCCGGTGCGGCTCTGCTGCGGCCTCTGTGCGTCGACCTCGATGGCACGCTCGTCAAGAGCGATACCTTGGTCGACTCCCTGCTTGTGCTCCTGCGCATGCACCCGCTGAGCGCCCTGAAAACCTTCCGCTGGGTGCTGGGTGGCAAGGCGGCATTGAAGGCTCAGGTAAGCAATATCGTTTCCCTGGACGCGGCGTATCTCCCCTATAACCGCCCCTTGCTTGCTTTCCTGGAACAGGAGCGAGGTCGGGGCCGCAGGATTTACCTCACGACCGGTGCCGATGCGCGGCTCGCCCACAGAATCGCGGCGCATCTCGGAATCTTTGACGGCGTACTGGCCAGCGACGGCAGCACGAACCTTACCGGCGACCATAAACTGGCGAGCCTGCGGTCGGAATTCGGCGGTGAAGATTTTGACTACGTTGGCAACGCCCGGCCAGATCTCCCGCTTCTTGAACATGCCGGAGAGGCGATGCTGGCCAACCCTCACGCTTCGCTGCAGGCTCTCATTAAGTCGCGCAAGATCAATATCGGGCAGCAATTTGAAGATCGCTCATCGCGCAGCAAGACATTTCTGAAAGCTATTCGCGTGCACCAGTGGGCGAAAAATGTATTGATTTTTGTTCCATTGCTATTGGCCCACGCCTTGCGGCTGCCGTTGATCCTCGATGCCATTCTGGCCTTTCTCTGCTTCAGCTTCTGCGCCTCGGCGACCTACATCGTCAATGACCTGCTCGACATTGAAGCCGACCGCAGGCATCCGAAAAAGCGGCTCCGTCCCTTTGCTGCCGGCGATCTTCAGGTCTCAACCGGAGTGGCAATCATCGCCGCTTTGCTGATAGCCGGTCTTCTGGGAGCGATCTTCCTGCCCCGGGAATTTCTCGGCTGGCTGGCGCTTTATCTCGTTGTCAGTCTCAGTTATTCGCTGGCGCTCAAGCGCATCGTCCTGGTCGATGTGCTGCTGCTGTCTGGGCTGTACACGGTACGCATGCTGGCCGGAGGAGCCGCGACCGGGACTACGATCTCCACCTGGCTCGCGGGCTTTTCCGTCTTCCTGTTTTTCAGCCTCGCCATGGTCAAGCGTTTCAGCGAGATGCAGAATCTCAGAGAGCGCGGCAATGTGCCCTCAAATGGCCGCGGATACCTGGTCGCTGACATCGAACAGCTGCGCAGTTTCGGCACCGCCAGCGGCTATGCTGCCGTCGTCGTCTTTTCTCTCTACATCAGCGGAAGCGATGTCACGAACCTCTATGCACATCCGGTACGTATGTGGCTGATTGTCCCCTTGATGCTGCTATGGATCAGTCGCGTATGGCTGCTGGCTTCGCGCGGCGAGATGAACGAAGACCCGGTAATCTTTGCGCTGACAGATCGCATGAGCCTTCTGATCGGACTGGCGGTGGTCGTCATCGCCGTCCTCGCCGCCCTCTGACCTGTCCACAGCTCTCATCCTTTACGATGGAGAAGAATGGCACGCAACTCGCAACCGAGGTTTGAGTCCTGGGGACGCTATCCAAAACTGGAAGCCGATCTGATTCCGTTGAGTTGGACTTCTGACTTTCCGCTTCCCCATCCCCCCGCCACAAAAGTTCTGCCCGTCGGTGCAGGCCGCAGCTACGGCGACGTCTGCCTGCTGGAGCACGGCACCCTGCTGAAAACACGCGGCATGGACCGTTTTCTGCACTTCAATCCCGAAACAGGTGTGCTGCGCTGCGAAGCTGGGGTAACTCTCGCGGAAATTCTCGATTTCGCCGTGCCGCGCGGATTTTTCCTGCCCGTCACGCCGGGAACGAAATATGTAACCGTCGGTGGAGCAATTGCCAACGACATTCACGGCAAAAACCACCACGTCGCCGGAACCTTTGGCTGCCATGTGCCGCGCTTCGAGCTTGTCCGCTCCGACGGCGCGCGTTTCGAATGCAGTCCCACCGAAAATGCCGACTGGTTTTCCGCAACGGTTGGCGGCATGGGATTGACCGGACTGATCACTTGGGCCGAAGTTCGCCTGCGCCCCATCGTCTCCCGCAAAATTCAATACAAGGGAACTAAATTCGTCGGCATCGATGAGTTTGTCTCCTTGTCCAGAGCCAGCGCGCATGCGGAATACACCGTCTCATGGATCGACTGCATAGCCACAGGCAATAACTTCGCCCGCGGCATCTTCATGCAGGGCGATCACAGCGAACAACCCGAGCCGCTCAAACCCAGCAAAGAGCCTTGGCTCACGCTGCCGATGGATGTTCCGGAATTTGCCCTGAACCGCTTCTCCATCGGACTCTTCAACGCGCTCTATTACAACAAGCAGTTCGGCAAAGAGAAAACGGGGCGCGTCGATTACGAGCCATTCTTCTATCCGCTCGACAGCCTTCTCGATTGGAACCGCATGTATGGCAAGAGCGGCCTGCTGCAATTCCAGTGCGTGCTTCCCTGGGAGGCAGATCAGCAAATGGGCATCGTCAAGATTTTGAAAGCCATCACAGCGTCCGGCCTCGCCTCGTTTCTCGCGGTCATTAAAGTATTTGGCGATGTACCGTCGCCCGGCATGCTCTCTTTCCCCGCGCCGGGAATCACGCTCGCGCTCGATTTTCCCATTCGCGCCGAAATCAGCTTCGACCTGCTCGACCGTCTCGCTCGTATCACGCAGGAGCACGGAGGCCGCATGTATCCGGCCAAGGACGCGCGCATGACTGCGGAGCAGTTTCAGTCGTTTTACCCGCACTGGCAGGCCTTCGCGCGATACGTCGATCCGGCTTTCGATTCCGCGTTCTGGCAAAGAGTCACAGCGAATGGCTAGCGCGCGCAAACAGCTTCCCTCCCGCGTGCTCGTACTGGGCGCAACTTCGGCTATCGCCAGCGGCGTTATGCGCCCGCTGGCCGCGCAAGGCGCAAGCTTCTATCTGGTGGCGCGCAACCCCGAGAAGCTGAAAGCAGTAGCCAGCGATCTGGCGACCCGTGGCGCATCTGCTGTCTTTACCAAGGTGATGGATCTCGACGACACCGCTGCGCACGAAGCGATGCTGCACGAAACAACACAAAAGCTCGAGACCATTGAACTCGCGCTACTCGCGCATGGCGTTCTCGGCGATCAGGAAAAAGCGCAGGCCGACTACGCAACGACGGAAGCCATTCTGCGAACAAATTTTCTTTCCGCCATCTCGCTGATCACCTGGCTCGCAAACTACTTCGAGTCGACGCATCAGGGAACGCTCGCCGTGATCTCATCCGTTGCCGGCGACCGCGGACGCAAGAGCAACTATGTCTATGGCGCCTCAAAGGGTGCCTTGAATATCTTTCTCGACGGTGTGCGCAACCGCATCGATCGCAGCGGCGTGCACGTGCTCACCATCAAGCCGGGATTTGTAGCCACCCCGATGACAGCGCACCTGCCGCAGAACGATTTATTCGCGCATCCTTCGGTAGTAGGCCGAGGCATTCTGAAAGCCATCGAAAAGCGCAAAGACGTGGTCTACGTGCCGCCCATATGGGCACTCATCATGCTTGTGATCCGTTCCGTGCCCGGCTCAATTTTCAAGAAGCTGAATCTCTAGATCATTTTTCTGCAGCCACAGACCGCAGTCATTCTGACGGCAGAAGGCAGGAAGAATCTCTGCGCCGACACAGATAGAGATAAGGTATGTCATCCCGACCCTGAGCATCGCGAAAGGGGAAGGATATGTTTTTTCTCGTCAGCTACGAATAAAAATACAGGGGAACTATCCCTTCACTCGCTCTTCGTCGATGAAGGTGAGGACGAAGCTGCTGGAGCACTGCTCTCCGTAGACGCAGCCGGCTTGCCTTCGCTCTTGCTCGCGTTTCCATCGCTTGAGTTGGAAGCAGCGGCCTTGTTAGTGCCCTTGGCTGCATAGTCGGTCGCATACCACCCCGAGCCTTTGAACTGTACGGCAGGCGCGGACAACAGCCGCTCCACCTCGCCCCCGCACGCCGGACACACCTTCTCTTCCGGAGCGCTGAAGCTTTGAATTTTCTCAAACTGATGACCGCAGGTCTTGCAGCGGTATTCGTATAAAGGCACGGATAACTCCCCTCAAAAATACAAAACTTACTTCGCGGAACGCTGACTACTTTCCGCTGGCATGATGCGCAGCAGCCGGTTCAGCCTTTGTCTCCGCCATCGCCTGATCGATCAGCTCATACAGCCGTGTGCGGTCCACGACTTCGACAAACGGCGTTCCGCTCGTCTTGTTGGTCACAATCCAGATGGTCGGCGTGTGCTGAATCCCGATGCTTTGTCCCAGGTCGTAGTCCGCCTTTACCGCAGCCGCCAGCTTGCCTTGCGGATCGACCACAAAAGGAAACGCCAGCTTATTGTCTTCGGCAAATTTCTGAGCAACGGCGCGGAGCTGGTCCTGTGTGGTAATGCTTGCCTGGTTCGCAAACACATGATCGCGGAATTCATCGCCCAGCTTCTTCGACTTCGTGTCGAACCATCGCGCCGCTACTGCAGCATCGAAGCTCCAGGTGTGGAAGGGGAGCGGGAAATCATGTCGCACCCAGGGAATGTGATACTTCTCCGCAGCTTCCTTCAGCAGCGGATTCGCCCGCGCGCAATCAGGACACTCCATGTCCTCAAATTCGTAGATCGCAACCTTTGCGCCAACCGGCGGACGCAGCGCCTTCGCGTTGTGAACCGGCGGGCTCGGCGCAGCAGAGGGATTCGAAAACTGACCCATGGCCGGCAGCGCGATTGATACGGCAAGTGCAATCGTCAACGACGCAGGAAGCTTGAAAGCATATCGTGGAAAAAAATGCATGTGCATTAGACTCGTTTCATCTGATTCTACCGGAAGCCGCAAAATAGAGTGACTTTCCATGGCCGCTGACATTATGCGTAAGGTTGTCTACGATTTCATGCACGCTCGCAGGCTGGCTGTGATTTCCAGCATCGGCCCGCGAGGCGAGCCACAATCTGCGCTTGTCGGCTTTGCCGTTTCGCCTGATCTGGAAATCGTATTCGATACTGTAACTTCCTCACGCAAATATCCGAACCTGAAGCATGATCCGGCAATTGCCATTGTCTTCGGTTGGGAGGATGAAACTACTATTCAGTATGAGGGGTTGGCCTCTGAGCCGGTAGGCGAAGAACTCCGCCGCGCAAAAGCCCTCTATTTCGCCGCATGGCCTGAAGGACGCGCGCACGAACAATGGCCCGGCATCGCCTATTTTCTGGTGAAACCCCGATGGCTGCGTTACAGCAACTTTGACGCGAGACAGGTTGAAGAATTGTGGTTTTAGATCTCTGCGTTATCCTGACGCCATGGATTGCATCTTCTGCAAAATCATTGCCGGAACGATTCCTTCGAAGAAAGTCTACGAAGACGATCTCGCCTACGCCTTCGCTGACATTGATCCAAAGGCGCCCGTGCACCTCTTGATCGTTCCCCGGAAACACATCGCGTCGCTCGCGGAAGCAGAAACCGCCGACATTCCTCTGGTCGGCCAGCTGCACGCAGTCGCAAAACATCTCGCCGTCGAGCACAACCTCACCAGTGGCTATCGCACCGTGATCAATACAGGAGATCAAGGCGGACAGACAGTCTCTCACCTGCACGTGCATCTTCTCGGCGGACGCCCGATGCACTGGCCTCCAGGCTAAGGATCGGCCGCTATTTCTGGGCCGAATTGCCGAACATATCTACATTGACCTTATCCACGACCGCCGTCCCCGTATCGATAAAGACCGGAAACGGCGAGAAGGTATCCACACTGTAGTCGCTGCTGAAGGTCTTCGGCCCATCGTGAAAGACCTGGTCGAGCGCCTTCAATCCGATATAGCCCATCGTGAAAGGCTTTTGCGCGATCGTCGCGTCGATCACGCCGCTTCGGATCAGGTTCAGAGTGTCGGGGTCAACATCCATCGCAATCAGCACACGATCCTTCGCGCTGTCGTTCTTCAGTACTGACGCCACTTCTTTTCCCGCCGAAGCCTCCAGGCAGATAAATGCGTCGATCTTCTTATCTCCTGTCTGCGTCATGTATTGCTGGGTCTTATCGAAAGCCGCAGTCGATTCACCCTTGATGTCGACGACCTCGACCGTCTTGATTCCCGGATGATCGCTGAAGACTTCCTGGTAGCCCTTGAAGCGCTCATCGAGATTCGGTTGTCCCGGCATCGAGAAGAAGACCACGTTGCCCCTGCCGCCCGGCAGCTTGTCCACCACGCGCTGCCCTCCAAGGTGCCCGGCCTGCAAATTGTTTGTGCCGATAAAGAAGAGACGATGGCTGTGCGGAGCATCGGAGTCCATGGTGATAATCGGAATACCCGCATCGATACCAGTGTTGATCTCCGACTGGAACATGCTTGCGTCCGCAACCGAGATCAGGATTCCGGCTGGCTTCGCAGCAATGGCTTTCTGCAATGCGGTCAATTCACCCTGCGCGTCATACGTGTCAGGGCCAATGACTTTAGCCTGCACGTGATACTCAGCGGCGGCCCTGTTGAATCCTTCCGCTGCCGTCTGCCAGTATGCGAGCTTCAGATTGTTGGAAATCAGGTAATACGTCTCTGAATGCGAATGACGCTGGCATCCTGTGAGACCGAGTAGTGCGATGGTCATGGACAGCAGGAACATTTGTGCCTTTTGCATAGGGACCTCGCAAGTGAAATTGCGCGCCTTGCCTGCCCGGCCTTGTTTGTCCAATTATCGATGGCCAATGCAAGAGCCCAGTCAAGCCGCCACGCGATATGCGCACGAATTGTACTCCTGTTATCCGAAGATTGCTCCACGCATCTTCTTCATCTTCGGCAAGATATCCCGATTCGCATCGGCAACAAAAGCCAAGAGACCCGCACCATGGCGGGCCTCTCGTCTACTCGGGAAAAATACTTGCTCAGGCCTCGACCGCTTCGATCTCCTCGTCCAGTCCGTGACGGCGCAGCAGGTTGGGCAGGTTCTGTGAGAACGCAGAGCGCGGCATCACCATGTCGCAACCCGCCTCCAGGGCCTTCACCTTCAGGTCGCCCTGCAGGTGCGAGAGAAATCCGATAACCGATGTTCCGCGTTTGAACTTTGTCTTGATACGCGGAATCAGCGTCAGCGGCTTGGCGTTCGCATTGTTCAGATCGAAAACGATCAGTGAGGGCTTTGCATCTTCGGGCACGTTGGCCAGCTTAGCCACGATGTCTTTGTCCGCTTTCACAAAGCCCACCTTCACGCCCAGCTTGCGAGCCGTTTCCTGAATCTTGGCCATGAAGAAAAGATCGTCAATAAAGCAGAAGATCCGGGTCGGCGCATCTTCACGCACCGGCGCTGGAGGCGTCTCCACCATGGCTTCCGTCGGATGATAGCCATTCGGGTTGCCGTTCCCGTTTCGGTACTCGATGGTGGACGGAGGCCCGTCCGCTATATTGCCATTCGCAATCCGGTAGCTGTGGTCCATTGGACCGACAAAGACCTGCTGCCGCCGCTGCTTGTTCTTGCGTCGTCCTCCGCCCTGACCACCGCCGCTTCCATTCTTCTGGTATTGCCGGTTTTGGTTGGAGAACTTCGGTTTTTGTCCCTGGGGCTGCTGGTTTTGCTGTCCCGTCTGGCCGTTTGCCTGGGGAGAATTGGGCTGGCCCTTGGCGCCCTTCCGTCTACGACGTCTGCGGCGATGCCCCTGGGGCTGACCCTGCGGCGCTTGTCCCTGGGGCGGCTGCGCCTGGGGCTGGTTCTGCTCTGTTGTCATGCTTGCACTTCCTGGTGCGTTGACTTGGTTGCAGCGAAAACTCCGGCGGAAAGCCGCTGCTGCTTTCGTTTCATCGGATTTGCCGGGAGATCAATTAATTCATACCCCTGCACAAGATTCGGCGCAAACTAGGTTGTCGAGGGAGGAACCGGGTCCTTGGCCTGCACTGTGTGTCACGGAGTCCAATATTCGAACTTTCAACTCGCTATCACTAAGTTTGGGTGTTCACCTTTACGCCATCGCATCCGCGATACGAAGACATACTTACATCTGATACGAAGACTACTTACTCTAAGGTGATACGCGCCAGTTGAATTCTTGACCGTCGAGAAATGCGGCGAACCTTCCGGGGATTTTCCCTCCGGCATCAGCCGCTCGATAGGCAAAGACGATACTACTCGTTAATGATCCTTCTGGCAAGAGGTTGGATGCAGGAAATTAAGACCCAGTCTAAACGCAGGAACGGCCGCCTTTATCGGCGGCCGCTCTGCCTTTCAAATGGCCAATCACTGGCCTCCCTGAAAAACCCGTCCGCCATGGGGCGTCCAGGTAACAACCTCGGCTGGGTGAAGGCTCTTTTTAGTCTTCATCTCGCTTGCCGAGGTCTGTCTTTCGTGCTCCGTTACAAATCTCGAAGTCACGTACGTCGCTGGCACTTAGATATAAGCAATCCTTATGCCGGATTCTTGATTATTTAGAATCAACAACTTAAATTAATTTTCTCGGCTTTGTCTTCAGATTATGGAAGGCTATAAGCGGTCAACTTCATAAATTCATACTTTCCTTCATCGGGCGTAGGGTCTTTTCCCGCGCATTCTGGCCCAACGAACCACAATCACTTCTGGCAGGCTGGACAATAATGTGTGCCCCGTCCGCCCAGAACCGTCCGCCGAATCGCCGTTCCGCAAACCAGACATGGCTTCCCACCCCTCATGTACACCTTGTGCTCCAATTGGAAGAACCCCCGAACCCCGTCCGCATCTACATAATCTGACACCGACGATCCGCCCAGCTCGATGGCATGTTTTAAAATTACCTGCAGCGCCGCATGCAGCCGGCCCAACTGTTCTTTTGTCAGCCGGCCAGCCATGCGCGTAGGCCGTATCCCCGCTCGAAACAGGCTCTCGTCGGCATAGATATTGCCTACTCCATGCAGCAATTTTTGATTCAGCAGCGCTGCCTTGATCGGCGTCTTCCGTGCCCGAAAAAGGGCCGTAAATTCCTCAATAGAAATAGTTAATGGCTCTCGCCCCGCTCCTTGAAAACCAGCCGTCGTCCCTGTTTCCGAGTTACGTCTGTAAATGGCCAGCCGACCAAACCGCCGCGGATCGACAAACCGCAATTCCCGCCCCGACGAAAGCCTCAAAACGGCATGGGTATGCGCAGGAACCGGCACCGAAGCCGCCGAAACGAGCAGCCGTCCTGTCATTCCCAGGTGAACAATCCACTGCGGATCGTCCTTACTCTCGCCCAGATCCCCACTGTCCAGATCGAAAACAATGTGTTTCCCCACCCGGTACACTCGATCGATGCGTCGCCCAGCCAACGCCTCGGCCATTTCCGAGATATTGGTCTTGAACGGCTCCGGCTTCGAACCCAGCCATACCGATTCAATCACCTCGCCATGCACGCGCTGGTGAACGCCATTGGCGACTGTCTCCACTTCAGGAAGTTCGGGCATATACGCTGTCTCCTATCTTCGCAGAACACCTCGCTCTTCTCGACAGGAGTTCATCCTCGGCGGAAGGCACAATATCCGTGATAGATATTCGTGTGAGGTTTTCCGAGACCGGAACGACATGTTGAATTCAAAAATACGAAAATCCGCGACCAGTCTTTTCCTGACCACGCTCATCGCCTGCGCCGCCCTCGCACAAACTCTGAACAGTCCCGCGCCCAAAGCCCAGCCCTATAAGGCGGCTCCGGGGGAAAACGTTCTCTACGGCGCCGCCTACTACAACGAGTACATGCCCGCAGACCTGCAGCCAGGTCGCCTCGACAAAGACATCGCCCTCATGAAACAAGCTGACATCACCGTAGTCCGCATGGGCGAGTCCACCTGGAGCCTCTGGGAGCCCGAAGACGGCCGCTTCGAATACGCCTGGATGGACCGCGTTGTCGACGCCATGGGCAAAGCCGGAATCAAGGTCATCATCGGCACCCCCACCTACTCCATCCCCACATGGATGTACCACGAGCACCCTGAAGTCCTCGTCGAGCCGCTCACGGGAGCCAAGCCCTCCTACGGCATGCGCCAGAACATGGACATCAGCAACCCCACCTTCCGCTTCTACGCCCAGCGCCTCATCCGCAATCTCGTCGAGCACTACCGCAATAACCCCAACGTCATCGGCTGGCAGATCGACAACGAAACCGGCGCGTACAATGCCAACAACCCCGAGGTCTTCACCGGCTTCGTCGACCATCTCAAGCAAAAATTCGGCACCACCGACAACCTCAACAAAGCCTGGTTCCTCAACTACTGGGGCGAAGACGTCAACGGCTGGGAGAACATGCCGCCGCGCCAGAACGCCACCAGCACCGGCTACAAACTCGAGTGGTCCCGCTGGCAGCAGATGCGCGTCACCGACTACCTGAGCTGGCAGGCCGCCATCGTCCGCGAGTACCGCCGCCCCGACCAGTTCGTCACGCAGGACTTCTCAGACGCCGTCCACCGCGACGTCAACGAATTTGAAGTCGCCAAAGCCCTCGACATCGTCTCCGTCAATCCCTACCACGGCACGCAGGACCACATGGACGGCGAGATCGAAGCTCAGGCCGGCGACTACTACCGCTCCCTCAAGCACGCCAACTATCTCGTCACCGAGACCAACGCGCAAACCACCTACTGGGCCTCCACCTTCCAGTACCCGCCCTACGACGGCCAGCTCCGCCTCGACGTCTACAGCCATCTCTCCAGCGGCGCCAACATGGTCGAATACTGGCACTGGCACTCTATCCACTCCGGGCAGGAAACCTACTGGAAAGGCATCCTCTCACACGACCTCGAACCCAACCGCCCCTACGCCGAGGTCTCCCGCACCGCGCATGAGCTCCAGAAAATCGGCCCGCACCTCATCGACCTCAAAATCACCAACCAGGTCGCAATCCTCCACAGCGTCGACTCGCTCAACGCCATCGACTTCATGCCCTTCGCCTCCACTGGCCCGCGCTGGGCCTTTGGACCCGCCAGTGCCGACTACTCCTCGCTCCTCAACCAGATTCACACCGCTCTCTACAATCTCAACGTAGGCACTGACTTCGTCTTCCCTGAAGACCCCGACTTCTCCCGCTATAAAGTCCTCATCGTGCCCATGCTCTACATCGCCGACGACGCCCTGTTACAAAAAATCTCTGACTTCGCCAAAAACGGCGGCCACGTCCTCATGACCTTCAAGAGCGGCTTCGCCAATGAGAACTCAGCCGTCCGCTGGGTCCGCGCACCCGGCCCTCTGCGCGAAGCCGCCGGATTCAGCTATCAGGAATTCTCGAACCTCGAAAAACCGCTGGCCCTCAAAGACGACCCCTATCACGTAGGCGCGGACGAAAACAGAGTCAGCTACTGGGCCGAATTCCTCATGCCCGAACACGCCAAAGCCCTCGCGTATTATGACCACCCGTTTTTTGGAAAGTGGCCTGCCATCACCGAAAACAACTACGGCTCCGGCACGCTCACTTATGAAGGAACATACTTAACCGACGCATTGCAGAAAGCAGTAGTAGAACAAGTCCTCAAAGAAGCGAATCTCACCGGCCCCGACCAGCAACTCCCGGCTCCCGTCCATGTAAAACACGGAGTCAATCGACTAGGAAAGCAACTCCACTACTACCTCAACTACTCAAGCAGCGAACAAACCTTCACCTACCCCTACAAAGAAGGCACCGACTTACTCACCAACAACGCAATAGCCTCATCCGGGAAGATCGCACTTCAACCATGGGACGTGGCTATCATCGAAGAAAAGTGACTAAAGATAGGTGACACGGAACCGACGCAGCCCTGCAGGCATTGAAACTGTCAGTAGCGGTGCAGCAAAGTGAGCCCTTTCTGGCAGGCGCGATGTCGTCTTTACCTGCCCCTTTCCGATATCTCTAGTAGGCACATCCAAGGTCGCGATGATCATCCAGTCCGTTGAAACCCCACAGGACAAAACCCTTCGGAGCCTGGCAACTAATTCAGTTCGGGCTCCACTGCAAGGGGTCCCAAGGCGCTTTCAATAGAAGGCGCCTTCAAAAAAGGACATCTGTTATGAAATGGATCACCACACTCGCATTCTTCGCGCTGGCAAGCCTTGTTACAGTCGGCAGTGCGGCCGCCCAGGATCACAAGATCCGGGCAATCATCCCATTCGCCTTCAATGTCGGCAACAAAATTTTGCCTGCCGGAAAATATACGATCGCGTCGGAAAACAGCTTTGTCGCAATTCGGAATGACAAGCGAACTGTCACCGTACTGACTACAGCGCCAACTGACGACTTCGGTGCGAACAAGCTAATCTTCCATAAATATGGAGATCAATTTTTCCTGAGCAAGGTTGTCTTTTCAGACGCCCATCTCAACCTGGAATTAGCTGTTTCGAAGACGGAGAAGAGATCTCGACTTCAGCAAGCGAATCTCGTTAGAAATGATCAGATCCTTGTTGCTCTAAACCGATAGAGGAGCGACTTTCCTGTCACATGACCCGCGATAAGTGGGCGGGTGGCCCATTCAAGCCCTCTTTTGGCTTGAATGGGCCATTTCAGATGAACTCTGTCACAACCTAAACATGCCTGGGAACACTCCTCTCCGAGTGAAGGTCCACTGCCACCTCAACGACTCAAGCGGCAGCAAAACCTTCGCCTACTTCCACAAGCCCGGAATCGCCTTGCTCACACGAAGAGAAGTGAGGTTAGAAAGATACTTTTGTTATTGCTAACTACCCTCTTATCGGCCTGTCGCATTCTGCTTTGCGGTCACACTTTTTCCTGAAGGCACATGTATCGAAGCCAATGAGCTGTCAGATTTAGACCTATCGCCTACCTCGCCATGCTGAAGCAACTCGGCAGTTCTGCCTGTGCCCGGCACATAGACTGCCTGAAGGTTCTGGTGTCCATCCGAATTGTGAAAGGTCAAGCCCCCTTTTGATCCCGGACGGCTACTTTCTTCCGGATGTACCGTGAAGAACTTCTGTCCTCCTCCATTCACGTTTTGAATGGAAAGAAGCCACCCGGATAGCAGAGTGAATTCGTATGTTCCAGCCGGATAGGATAGGTTGCCGGCAGAGAAGGCAAACGGAGTAGTCACGATAATTGCCTGGGCTCCAGCGTTTTGTATGCTCAGAGCTAACATGCCGCTCGTTGTAACGGCGACAAGAACTAACTTGAGAAATGTAGAAGTAAGCTTTTCACGACTCATGGTGTGCTCCTTACTGCGCAGCGAATGGATATCTGCGCAGTAACTCGATTTCAGCACCGAGCATGAAGGCGTGCGATAAAGATTGGTTAAGCCAGGTTAAGTTTTGTAAAGCATTGCTGATGATAGAACCCACTTAGTACGACACTCTGCAAATTACTACCCCAGAGCCAGAACTCCGAGGCACGATGACGGGATGACCCATTCCAGACTTCTTTTGGCTCGAGTGGGTTTCTCGTCACCCCTTCAAGATCCGTTCCGTGTGACAGCAAACGTACCTCGAGCATCTTCGCGACAATGACTTCAACGCCCCATCTGCTGCAGCGCCTCGAGAATGGGCCCCGGTGAAATACTCAGCACTCCGCTGAATGGCGCATACATCTCCAGAATGATGAAGATTGCAGAGGAGACCGCCAGCGCGCTAAGGGCTAGCGTTGCGATCACGGTGAAGTTAGAGGGTGCGAAAAGGCCGAAGCCGGCAAAAATGGCGGCGAGCCATGAGATTAAGACCACCAATAGCGGAATGGGTATAGGCTTCTGCTGCGATTTGATAAAGAGCATCCATTGAGTCTTCTGTAATGCAATGACCATGGATACAGCCTGAGTTTTGGTGGCAACCTGCGTATCATTCATGGGCTTCAGGAGCATCAACTTGTCAGCAAGAATTTCGCCGTGGTCTCCAGGTCTGAGTTCGGTATGCCGGGATGCGTCCCTTGGCCAGACGCGATCGAAACCAAACTCCACCACTTGCCGGAACTCGGCGCGAATTTCCCCCGTTTCCGAGCCATATTTTGCCAGCAAACGATCAATCGCGACAATATCTGAGGACATCTCCGCGACCTCATTCTTGCTGGTATCGTAAGAAGCTTTTGCCGACGACACGAGCATCCCGAGCACCAGTGCGCACATTGTTGCGATGAGCCCGGTGGCGAGCCTTACAACTTCCTTTGCATCCGATCCAACGTGATCCTCAGGGAGAGCTCCCCGGATCGCTATGCCGAGAACAGCTGCCGCGAAAATGGATGCGAAGACGATCGAACTGACCACGATTGAAGTCATAGTTGTCCCTGTCTCCCTTCTATTGACTCCTTGCTGATCTGGGTACCGGAAAATCGGGTGAAACTCGGCCGAGGGGCAAAAACGTAGCCTGAGTGCTATGCGGAAGGACCAAAGAAACTTAGGCCAATCTCGGCAGTGATTATCTCACCGCTGCTGAAAAAGCGCCTCTTAGACGAAAGACTGTTTCAATAATTGAGCTTCGCGATGGGTGGCGGGCGGCCCATTCAAGCCTTCCTTTGGCTTGATGGTGCATTTTCAGATAAGTCCCGTTACAACTTACGCATGCAGGCCAACACTCCCTTTTCAGAATGAAGGTTCACTGCTGCCTCAACGAATCAAACGATCCGGACACTTCTTTACTGAGCAGTCGTAGCCTTGTCTGCAACTCGCCGAACGGAAGCAGCGTGCACAGTTGTAACCGTCGATCTGTTGACCATGGATTTCAGCATCAATCCGGCTCGCGATGGCAGGCAGACGCAGAAGGAGCCTTTACCAGATCCGCGCTGCGAGGGGCGGGAACCGATAGCTACGATGACGATCAGGACGGCTGCGAAAATAGCAAAACGGCGCATTGGTCGATCCTCTGGAGGACGATACGGAGGCTGTGGCATGGCAGTTCCTCAAAACTTCAGGAATAAATAAGAGCACGCAGCGGGCCAAATGTGATGAGCTGCAACCCGCCCGAAACCAACAGATTCACCGGGCATTCAAAGAACGGAATGTCCGTCTAGGGTCAGAGGTGTTCAGAAGCGGACACAGCCGGAGGATCAAGATCTTTTGCCACGGCTTCCTCGTTCAAGCGACCAACCGTATCCCCAGCCTCTATCCGGGGGTGCAGTGGTAGAGCCCGAGGTTCGTTCTTGAATGCTATGTGGGTGCCCCATTCAAGCCATCTTTTGGCTTGAGTGGGGACGAAACCTATTTCTCGCTGCTGGGAGGTACGAGCCCCTGCAGGCGCATATACAAGGCGAGCGTCGCGTACTGTTCGTTGTCATGAGAGACAGTCCCCCACGCAATCCCCAACCGGGAGCGTTTCGCAGACCCGGCCTGCACCATCTCGGTCATGTTGGCATCGGTCAACCCGCCGAATGCCTTGTCGCATTCGGCAAACGAGGCCTTCAGCGCATCCACGATCACTGCCTTATCCGCAGTCTCCGGGGGAGCGGCCTTGGCCTCGCTCGATCCGTTCAGAGCGCCGCAGCCGTGAAACTGCGCCTCAGTCACATGATTCACGACCCGGGCAAATGTCCGGATGTCAGGGGTCGGCTTGAAAGTGTAGTTTTCCGCCGGCATATTCTCCGCCGCTTTGATCACAAACCCTTTTACCTGCGCATATCGTCCCTGCACCTCAGCCGACAGCGGATTCGCAGTCGAAGTCGCCGCCTGTCCGAACAGCACCGCCGGAACCAGAAACCCTGCCACACCCGCCGCAGCACACACGATCATCCGTCGCATCATCCTCACCTCGCACCACAGACTAACATTCTTCCGGCCCCGCACTTTGGCGAGTCGCCCGCCCGCGTATATCATTAGAGTTTGGGTCGCTCACCCGGCCCTCATCCGGCACACACCTCTGCGCGCCGCTCCTGGTCATTTTGGAATGCCACCCGCATGAGGCAACGTGTGCAAAGCAGGCATAGGAAGTGATGCGAGCAAAAACAGCAGTCGTACTCGGCGCCCAGTGGGGCGACGAAGGCAAAGGCAAAATCGTCGACGTGCTCTCCGAGCGCTTCTCCGTCGTGGCCCGCTACGCTGGCGGACACAACGCCGGACACACCGTCATCATTGGCGGCAAGAAATTCATCCTGCAACTCATCCCCTGCGGCATCCTGCGCCCCAGCAGCAAGGCCGTCATCGGCAATGGCGTCGTGCTCGATCCGCTGGCCTTCCTGAAAGAAGTAGGCAAGCTGCGCGATCTCGGCATCAATGTCGATAACCAGATCTTCGTCTCCAACCGCGCCCAGGTCATCCTTGAATATCACCGCATGATCGAGCTTGCCGCCGAAAGCGCGCCCGGTCGCCAGAAGATCGGCACCACCAGCCGCGGCATCGGCCCCGCGTATGAAGACAAGATGGCCCGCAACGGCCTCCGTGTCGTCGATTTGCTCAACACCAACCTGCTCAAGACGCACATCGAAAACGCCTGTCACGAAAAGAACACCATCGCCAACGCGCTCTTTGGCGCGAAACCTCTCGACCCGGCAAAGATGTACGACGAGTACGCGCACGCCGCCGAGCAGATCGCACCCTTCGTCACCGACACAGCGTCGCTCCTCAATAAGGCAATCGACGAAGGCGGCAGCGTCATGTTTGAAGGCGCGCAGGGCACGATGCTCGACATCGACCACGGCACCTACCCATTCGTCACGTCCTCCTCCGCCACCGCCGGCGGAGCCGTCACCGGAACCGGTGTTGGACCGACAAGAATCGGCACCGTCATCGGCGTCACCAAGGCATATGTCACGCGTGTCGGCGAAGGCCCCTTCCCCACAGAAATCTTCGACGAATCCGGCGAGCTTCTGCGCGCCCGCGGACAGGAATTCGGAGCCGTCACCGGTCGCCCACGCCGCTGCGGCTGGATGGACCTGCCACTGCTGCGCTACTCCAATCAGATCAACGGAACGGAGTGGCTCGTCGTCACCAAGCTCGACGTGCTCGATGAATTCGACGAAATCCCCGTCTGCACCGGCTACAAGATCAACGGAAAACTGATCGACACCATGCCTGCCGACGTGCGCGGCATTGAATCCATCGAGTGCGTCTATACCCGGCTGAAAGGCTGGAAGGAATCGACGGAAGGCATCACCGAATTCGGCAGGCTGCCGAAGATTGCACAGGATTACCTGCGCTTCCTCGAAAAAGAATCAGGCGCAAAGATCGGTATGATCTCCACCGGTCCCGACCGCGACCAGACCATGCTGATGCCGGAATTCGCCGCGGCATTAGACGAACTGCATGCCTGAAGCGAAAGCTTCCGAATCCGCGCAGCACATTTGATCGGCGTTACTTGATCCCGTGCTGCATAAAGATTCCCGATGCAGCCTTGCCGACGAGGCTGAGAACGCCACTGACAACGGTCGTCGCCGCCGTGTTAATGCCCACTGTAATCAATGCCTTGCCGGCAGTTCCTGCGTTGATCTGCTGGTCAAGGTCCGCCTTGCGTGTCTTGAATTTGCGGCTCCATTTCTCTGCCGCTCTTTCCAGTGTGGCGGGTGCTCTCTGCTGCAGGTCCTGAACAATCTCGCCAATCTCCGTCTCAAGGCGCTCCAGCGCTTCCACAAACTTGAACCGTTCGTCCAGATATCCCGTCTTGCTCATCGCGCTGGCCAGCAACACTTCTATGCCTGAGAGTTTAGCGCCGCCATCGATTTGCTGCTTCGTGACAAGCGCCGAATCGCTGTTGATGAGCGTTGTACGGCTTTTGGCAATCTCCGCGCTCAGCGAAGTGAGCTTCGTCACATAAAAGGCTCGGGTAGGCGACTCCAGAATATCGCCGAGCGCGTCTAGATATTCGCTTCGCTGTTTCAGAAAATCCTTGCGCTGGCGCCGTGCCCGCTGCGCTCCGAGAAGATAGGGCACCAGAATCGTACAGGCCAGGAAAAGAAAGATCAGGATCACTGCGCGGGTCGAGAGCGACTGTGAAAGCCCGGGGATGCTCAAATCGAATCCCGCGGCGCCAGACCGGAAAACCCAGAAGCCCACGGCAACCAGGAGCGCCGTCGGCACCGAGCCGGAAATCTGATTGATGAAAATGCTGTGCCGCGTCCCCTCATCCAGATCCTTGGAACTGAGCAGCCCGATCATGGAAGTCATGGAAAACGGATACGACCCCAGCACCAGCAGCAGCAGGGAATACTCGACAATCGAACCCTGCGCAGAACGCGAAAACAAAGGGTGCCGGAAGTAGGTAACACCCACGGCAATCGGATAAGCCAGATAGACCACCAGCGTTGACAGCATCACCGCCTTGATCAGTTTCGCGTTCCGCGCATTGATCTCCGCGCCCAGCCACACGGAACGCAGCCACGTGGTTGCAGATTGCGTCCCCATAGCGGCGTTCGCCAACAAGGCAATCATCGAAGCTAGTTCTGTAACGACAAAGAAAATCGCCGCCAGCTGCCAGCTCCACCAGCCCGAGAGTATGAAGATAAACCCGAAAAATCCAGCGTAGACAAGCAGCACCAGAAACTGGGAAGTCCAGAAGAGGTGGCCTTGTTACCGCATCCTTCTGCATCTTCATGCTGATCCGCATCGACGCCCAGACCCACAACCCGAACGTCGCCAGGAACGCCACAAATAACAAAACCTTGAGCATCGAGATTCTCCACCAACCAGAAGTGTCAGAGAGGCCGGCGCGGGGGGAGAGCATGAGCTCGTGAACTCAAGCAGATGTGCACAGGTCAGATGCCATTCGCCGGGCCCATAGCTCGCGCATAGCTATGGAACTCCGCGATCACTGGCACAATAACACAGCCACGGTTACTCAGCACGCAGAGCTTCGGTGGGATCAACCGAGGCAGCTCGCCGCGCCGGAAGGCTTACCGCCAGGGCGGCGATCGCAACCAGCGCGCCAATGGTGATCGAGATAGAAAGCGGATCTGCCGTGCCCGTCTTGAACAACAGGCCGCTCAGCAGTCTCGCGCCGGCAAATCCAACCGCAAGTCCGGCTGCAATGCCAGCGGCAACGAACACTGCCGCCTGCCTCAACACCAGCGCCAGAATATCTTCAGGTCGCGCCCCCACAGCCATGCGCACGCCGATCTCCCGTGTCCGCTGCTCGACGGAATAAGCCAGCACACCGTAAATCCCAATTGCGGCCAGCACTACCGCCACCACAGCAAAGATACCCAGCAGCACCGCCGTCATCTTCTGCCGCGCCAGTGAATCCGAAAGCAGCTCATCGACGGCCTGAACATTGTAGATAGCCAGGTTCGAATCCAGCTCCCGCACCGCATTTCTCACCATCGGCACAATGCTCTCCGCAGCCGTCCCCGTACGCACCAGCAGCACAGCATGCAGCCCATATCCCGGCAGATAAATCTCCGGCTGAGCCTCCGTCTCGACACCAAGATCATGCGCATTCGCAATCACGCCAATCACCGGAATACTCGAAGGCTGCGGACTCATCACCCCGATCAGAATGTGCGCCCCAATTGGATCGCGTCCTGCCAGATGCTTCTGCACGAAAGCCTGATTCACCACAAAGAACCCCGTCGGCGAATCCACATCCTTCTGCTCAAACCCGCGGCCGCGCACCAGCCCAATCCCCATCGTGCGAAAGAAATCCGGACTGACATAACGGATCTGCGCATACGGAAACGATCCCGGAGGCAGCGGCGGAGCGCCTTCAATCAAAAACCGTGTCATCAGCATCGAGGGGTTCAGGGGCACGGCCGTCGTGCTCCCCGCGGAAATCACACCCGGCATCTGCGCAATCTTATCGAGCAGCTGCTCATAGAACTGGTTCGTCGCAGGAGCGCTGTCCGAATAGAGCGGCTCCGGCAAAGTCATTTCAAAACTAAGCAAATGGTCGGTGCGAAACCCGGGATCGACAGCAATCAACTTCTGAAAGCTGCGAACGACGAGCATGCCAAGGAACAGCACAATCACCGCTACCGCAATTTCTCCGGCAATCAGCGCGCCACGCGTGCGCCGGTTTCCCGCCGTGCTGCCGCGGTCTCCCGGACGAAAGGCTTCTGCCAGGCTCGAAAAAGTTTTCATCACCGGCAGCAGCCCAAAGACAATCGCCGCCAGCACGCATGCGCTGAGCGTAAGCAGCAATACCGGAATATTCAGCCCAATCGACTGGACCAGCGCAAGATCCACGCCGGCCGTATGCGAAAGCGCTAGTCGCAGCAGCGGCAGTGCCAACCACGCGAGAGCTGTTCCCAGAGCGCCTCCCACCAGGCAAAGGATCATCGTCTGTGCCAGGAACTGCGAAAAGAGCCGCGTCAGGTCAGCCCCCAGCGCCTGGCGAATCGCAACCTCCCGCTGATTGGCAGTCGCACGCACCATGATGAGGTTGGCGACATTCGCGCACGCGATCAGCAGCACCAGCAGCACCGCTCCCATCAGGCAAAGAATCGCCGGGCGCAGAGTTCCCACCAGTTGTTCGCGCAGAGGCTTCAGCGCCACACCTTCCAGCCGATTCGTTGCCGGATATGCCGCTGAGATGCGCGCCGCAATCGTCTGCATATCGGTTCTCGCTTCGCCCATTCCAACGCCCGCGCGCAACCGGCCCAGCACATTCACCGAGTGCCAGACACGCGAAGCCTGCGTTGGCTTGTCCAGCAATGAAAGCGGCAGCCACACTTCGCCTTCCGCCGGATACGCAGCGCCCGACGGCAGCACGCCAATCACCGTGTAACTGACTCCGTTCAGATCGATGCTGCGGCCCACAACGCTCGCATCCCCACCAAAGTAGCGCCGCCACGCTGTCGCGCTCAGCACCGCAACGTGATCGCTTCCGGGCTTCTCGTCCTGATCGTTCAGCACGCGGCCCATCAATGGAGAAACGCCGAGAACGGAAAATAAATTGCCGGATGCAAGCACCCTGTGCACCTGCTCGCCATGACCATCTACAACCAGCGACACCGTGCTCGGGTTCACCACCGAATAGGCGGCAACCTGCTCAAAACTCTTCTGTTGCGCCCGCCAGTCCTGGTAGTCGGGATACGTTGCTTCCGCGCCTCCCGGCACCTGCGGATGCGTCTCGAAAATCGCGACAATGCGTCCGGCATCGTGGAAGGGCAAAGTCTGCAGGAGCAGTCCATAAATTACGCTGAAAATCGCCGTGTTCGCTCCCACCCCGAGGGCGAGCGTCAGAATTGCTGTCAACGCAAACCCTGGAGATTGAACCAGCTGCCGCAGCGCGTAACGAAGATCGCGCACGAGTGTATGCATCGCTTCCGCCTCTAAAAAATAGACCCGGCACGATTATCAGCTGTGTATCCACAGCATTTCTATAGTAATTCGTCACAATTTTGCGAGGAAGCCAGGAGCATAACACTCACCGCTCCCCGGCTCATGGACGGGCGCTGCAGTTCGCGGCTCAGGCAATTGCGACCTTTACGCCGTCTGCGCTAAGGTTGTTCTCTTTTTGTCTACTTTTGGGCTGCGGTTTCCAGTTGCAGGCGGTCTAACTCATTCATCTGGTGCTGCAAACGAACCGTAGACTTTCCCGCTTTCATGGATCTGCGTCCCACAACGAAAGAAACCGAGCAGAGAAAAAGAACGAGCAATAACGTTCCAATTTTAGAAAATACGCGAATCTTCATTTCTTCCCTCACCTTGTTTGGCGGATATGACAGAACCTGAATCAGGCAAAAAAAAGCAATCAGACTGCAATATGGTTGTGCTTTTGTGTCTTATCACCCTAAATGCGGCGAATAAGCTTGGCCAGCGTCACATTGATCGGCGGAAAGAAGAAACTATACTTTGGTAACTCACTTCACGACTGCTTGTACGCACACAGAAAAATGGAGAACGACCATCATTCCGCTAAATCAATAAGACAATCGCTTGTCTTTTGATATATGCTTTTGTGGCCATTATGAAGCCGACCATAAAGCGCTCAGTTTCCTGGTTATTCCTGATCCTTCTCACTTCTCCCATGCTCTTCGCCCAGCGCGGCTTTGTTCACACCAAGGGCTCCGATCTTGTGGATGCCAAAGGCCAGCCCTTGATGCTGCGCGGCATCAATCTCGGCAATTGGTTTGAGCCTGAAGGCTATATGTTTCACTTTGAGGGCGATCCGCAATCGACAACCGAGATTGAGAACCTCACCAAGGAGCTGCTCGGCCCGGAGAAATCAGAAGCCTTCTGGAAGCAATGGCGCGAAAGCTACATCACGGAAGCCGACATCGATCTGCTCAAGAAGAGCGGCTTCAACTCCATGCGCGTTCCCATTCATTGGAAGTTCTTCGACAGCGATCGCTCCGAAGGGTTCCGCCTGCTCGACCGCCTCGTCCAATGGGCGCGCAAAGACAACATCTATGTCATCCTCGATCTCCACTGCGCCCCCGGCGGACAGACCGGCACCAACATCGACGACAGCCTCGGCTATCCGTGGCTCTACAGCAGCCCGGAAGCCCAGGAACACACCATCGCCATATGGCGCCGGCTCGCGGCGCACTATCGCAGCGAGCCCATCGTTCTCGGTTATGACCTGCTGAACGAACCTATCCCGCACTACCCGCAGTTGCAGCAGTACAACAAAGACCTCGAGCCGGTGTATCGCAAAATCGTCGCTGCCGTCCGCCAGGTCGATCGCAACCACGTCGTCATCCTGGGCGGCGCGCAATGGGACTCGAACTTCAAAGTCTTCGGCCAGCCTTTCGATTCGAATGTGATGTACACCTTCCACAAATACTGGACGCCCACCGATGTCAGCGTCATTCAGGACTATCTCGACTTCCGCGACAAGTATCACGTACCCATCTGGCTCGGAGAATCGGGCGAGAATAAAGACGAATGGATCGCCGCCTTCACCAAAACGCTCGAAGCGAACCACGTAGGCTGGTGTTTCTGGCCCTATAAAAAAATGGACGCATCCTCCTCTATCGTCACCTTCGATCGCCCCGCGCACTGGGACGACATCCTGGCGTTCGCCAAACTTGCCCCCGGAACTGGCAACGCGGAGAAGCGCATCGCAGCGCGTCCCTCCCTTGCGGAAACACAGGAAGCGTTCGACGACTTACTGAAGAAAATTCAATTCGCCAACACGCATGTGAATGCCGGGTACGTACAGGCGCTCGGTCTGACTCCCGTGAGCCGCTAGGCAAAAAAATACTCGAGGCCGCCAGCCCGGTACGGTCCTCGAGGCCAGAAGTTGCAGCAAGGGAGGAACCTTTTCGGCTACTCCTCTCCATATCCGCAAGTTACAGCGAAAGCATTATTCGAGGATCTGTTTGTTTCTCGAATGTGTCGATCAGCTGCCCGCAAGATGCAACATACGAAGTTTCTAGACAAAAACAAGAGGCGCACAACTTAGCAACCTCACGGCATTGCTGTAACTTCGACTGTTAGGCATACCTAATTGCAGTAGTTTGTGCGGTTTGCTCGTTCTTAGGAAGCGCTAATACCCTCGCCAGCGAGTCCGTCTCGATTTTGAAATTGTGATTCCCTTGTCACACCATTGAGATAAACAGATGACAATATGTTAACTCGGTACTGACACGTGTTTCGCTCTGCAGGTTCAAGCTTCTTGGCGGAGGAGCTTATATGGATTTGAACATGTGGAGCAGTATGAAAACCGCAGTCAATCGGCGTTCGTTCATGAAGAACGGACTAACCGCAGCCGGTATCGGACTCCTGGTCAACGGCGCATCTGCCTTAGCCGCTGACCATGATGACCATGATCATGATCATGACGACCATGATGAACATAACCGTCGTCTTAACCGAGGAGATGCAGCCCTGCTTCGCTTCGCAGCCGCTGCCGAGATTCTGGAGACTGACTTCTGGGTACAGTACAACGAACTCGCGGGCGTTCAAGATAAAGAAGAACCAGACGGAAGCGGGAATCCAGCGTTCACCGCCGCCCTCTCGGTGCTGGACTCCGACATGGCCCAGTACGTCCATGACAATACCGATGATGAATTCACCCATCAGAATTTTCTGAATGCGTACCTGGTCTCTAAAGGAGCTGAACCGGTGGATCTCGAGCCGTTTCGCACTTTACCAGGCAGCACCGCAACAGGTTCCAGTGGAAAACTACGACTGACAAACCTGATGCAGCTCACCTTGGATACCAGTTGGTGGACTCGTTATCGCAGTAGTGACAATAACCCTGACCTCGATCCAAACTTCGTTTTCCCGCAGGCGATCCCAACCCTGGCGAAGGGACAGCATACAGCAATTCCCCGCACCGACGCCGATACCGCAGATCCAAACTTCCTTCAGGCAATCGCCAACACTGCGGGTTTTCACTTCCCGACGATAGAACAAGGTGGCAACAGCCTCTATCCCGCGATGGCACAGAGAGCTACCAGTGTTGAGGTCTTGCGAATTCTGATCAGCATTGGCCCTACAGAGACCATGCACTTTCAAACCTGGGCAGACAAGGCTGGCAATGCGCCTCCTTTGACTGCAGTGGATCCAGTCACAGGTGTGTCGGTGAACTTTCCAGACCTGAACTCTCCACCGTTTGGTGGCGAGACTTTCCAGACGAACCTGATCATGCCTGAGCCGTGCCCATTCCTGAGCCGGAAACTCCCGCCATGTTCGATCATCCGTCCCACAGAAACGAGAGGAATTGCCGGGAATGTGGTCAAGTTCCTTACGGCAATGGGGCTCTTTATCGGTCAACCGCCGGCATTCTTCAGGTTGCTGCATAAACTGGCGAATGAGGCGGATGCAGCCAGGCGGGAATCTTAAGGAGGCGAAACAACGAGGAATGATGAATCCGAAGAGCGGGATGCCCATATTCCCGCGAATGTGGGCATCCGGTCATGGCCAGTGATTTGTGTCTGGACGGTGAACCAGGTATTACTGCAATCTGCAGCCGGCACCTGCATATGAAAGAAAGACGTAGTTAAGGAAAACTCCCGCCTTCACCTTCACGCCATCATCTCCCTGACCCTCCGCATCGCGGCCACCACCGCAGTCTTCAGCGTCGTCTACGCCATCCTCATGGATCCCGCCAACACGCGCGTCAATGCCGGCTACGTGCACGCCCTCGGGCGGACTCCCGGAGGCCGCTAAAAAGGCCCGCGTCCGTGAGCATATTCGGATGCGGGCCATATTTTGAGGATCGAAGGAACAACGTCGTTATCTCTGTCGGGACCGCGAGTCTGCTTCAATAGCCAGCGCCCCCAGATACTCCCGAATAAGGCTGACGCTGCGCAACACGATGGGGACAATTTCAACCCGCCGAATTCACCCTTTTTTCAGAGTGCGGCTCTGGCAGGACCGGGCCCCACACTCTGGTCGGGATCGCTCTAGAGCGATCTCGATTTTTTACCGAGACGGGAGCCTCTCGAGCCTGCTTGATTCCCGTCGCCGATTTTCACATTTCCCTGACCACAAGTTTTATCGTACTTTCTAGCTTGAGCACTGAATTATGGTTAGCTTCACTGTACGCATGCGCTTTGCTGACGAAGACCGCCAGCAAATCTCCGAAATTCTCGAAAAATTGGCCACGGCATCCCGTCAGGAACCTGGCTGCGTCTCCTACGTTCCCCATTGGGTCGAAGACGATCCCAATACAGTCCTCATCTACGAGCAGTACAAAAACGGCGAATCGCTCGACGCGCACCGCGCTACGTCCCATTTCAAGCAATATGCAGTCGCCGGCCTCTATCAACTCATGCGCGAGCGCAGTGTCGAAAACCTGACTGCCGTGGTCTAAATCTCTTGGCCCCCACCGCGTGCACAACATCCCCCCGGCCTGACCGCATCGCAGACTACGGCATGTCTGCCCATCTCCGTCCAGTTCAGGGAATGCGCCCTTCAACGCCGAAAAGCGCCCGTCTGGCCATTCTTTTTGACTCGTACTTTCGTCGCGGACTACCATCCAGTACGCACATGGGCAGATATTTCCGCGTTCGGACCACGCTCCCCGCATCCCTCGGAGTGTGCCTTTTGCTGCTTTGCTTTGCGCTCTGGGTAGTCACGCCGCCGGCCGTTGCCGCCCTTCCTCACCATCCCAAACGTGAGGTACACAAGGAAATCGAGGCGCTGGAAGATCAATGGTGCCAGGCTCAGCTCACGAATGATGTGGCCGTCATGGATCGACTCCTCGCTGACGACTACATCGGCATCAGTGCCAGTGGCACGATTGAAACTAAATCCGAAGCCCTCGCCCTGCGTCGCGCCGGAACCCTCCACATCACCAAACTCGACCTCAATGACCTGAAAGTCCGCACCTACAACGACACCGCAGTCGTTACCTCCCGCGCCGATCTTGAAGGCACCAACGGCGCCAGCAACATCAGCGGCAAATATCGCTACACCCGCGTCTACAACTACCGCTTCGGGCAATGGAAGATCGTCAGCTTCGAGGCCAGCCGGATCCCCGACCCGAACGAGCGCGAGAAACACTGAATCCCTGCCGCTGCTGAAAGCCCGGCAATCTATCCCTCATAATTTGTCATTGTGCGCGAATCGAGGAACCGCCGCTTGGTGTGCGTGTGCTGCTTTCCCGGTTCAGCTGAGTTGGGGCTTCGCGGGCGGAGTCCGTATTCTTGTCAAGCCCCGGCCCTCAAATTCTTCACAAGTCATTCATTCCACAAGGCAAAAATCCCGCCAATCGTGACGTATTATATTCACCGATCCGCTAAAATAGAAATAGGGGCATTTCTCAATCGGACAGGGCATAGATGCCAATCTGAGCGGGAAGCTCGAGGGGGTCGCTTCTCGACAAATATGCCAATATCTCCATTGGTTTCAGGAATTTGCCTGTAAATTAGGCATTATCATAGACTTAGCGTGGCGGTTAAAACGCAAGTCAAGTATTTTCAGGAATTTAGCGAATTAGGGGCCTGCCCCATCAAAACATCGGCAATCTGTGCTGCTTCCACCGCGGCGCGCACATCGTGCACACGAACCATGTTCGCCCCGGCAAGAATCGCGGCAACCGTAGCCGCCAGCGTGGCGTACAGACGGTCCTCCATCGGGGCATCGGCCCCGCCGTAAAGCGGTCTCAGTGTCCGCGCAAGAAACGACTTCCGCGACGCACCGGCCAGTAGTGGCTGCCCCAGCTCCATCAGCTCAGCCTGCCGCGCCAGCATCGCGTAATTTTCATCGAAGCGCTTGCCGAATCCATAACCGGGATCGAGCACAATCCGCTCCCGCGAAATCCCCGCATCGAGCGCGGCCTGCAGCCGTTCGCCAAGCTCGCGCTTCACCAGCGGCAGAACTTCCGCGTCGTCGAGACGCGGCTGTGACTTCCACTCGTCCGGCCGGCCCCGCGTGTGCATCAGTACGATGCCGCAGGAAAGTCCGGCGCAGGTCGCCGCCATCTCGCCGTCCCACAGAAAGCCGCTGACATCGTTGACGATCTCCGCGCCCGCATCCACCGCAAGCTTCGCAGTGGCAGCCTTATAAGTATCGATCGAGATCACCGCATCCGGACGCGCCTTAAGAATCGCTGCAATGACCGGAAGAACGCGCTCCTGCTCCGCTGCAGCTGACACAACTTCCTGCTGGCCAGGCCGCGTCGATTCGCCGCCAATGTCAAGAATGTCCGCGCCCTCGTCCAGCATGCGCAGTCCATGCCCGATGGCATCGTTGACGTCGTGATACAGGCCGCCATCGGAGAATGAATCCGGCGTGACATTGAGCACGCCCATCACCCGCGTCCTCCCACCAAGCGCCAGCGAACGCGTGCGCAGCTGCCAGAGGAATTCGCTCCGTCGCGTGCACAGGCGCGTGAATGACATACGAGGTAATGCTACACTTCGCGGCAAGGACACTCATGCTGACAATATTCCGAATGCCCGCGCGCACGCACTCCCTTCTTTTCTGCCTCCTCGCTCTTTGTTGCGCTCCGGCCTTCGCCCGCAATCATTCCAGCCCGCCAAAGCACCCCAGCCATCCCACCTCCTTAACGAAGAGCATTCCCGCCATACTCAACGACCCAGCCGTAGCCCGCGCGCACTGGGGCATATCCGTGGTCACGCTCGATGGCTCACCCATATACACGTTGAATGACGAGCAGTACTTCCAGCCCGCATCGAATGCCAAACTCTTCACCACTGCCGCGGCACTCGCCCTGCTCGGTCCCGACTTCACCATGAAGACCTACGTGGTCGCTGAAGGCCCGTTAACGTCCGATGGCCATCTGCACGGCTCGCTCCATCTCATCGGAGGCGGCGATCCTACTCTCTCAGGACGCACCTATCCCTATAACGGCCATACCGAACGCCCGGACCCGCCCCTGCACGCTCTCGACGATCTGGCCGCGCAGGTGGCCGCCAGTGGCCTCCGCGCCCTCGAGGGAACTGTGGTCGCCGACGATACGCTCTTCGTCTACGAACGTTATGGGCAAGGCTGGGGCCAGGATGACCTGCAATGGGATTACGGTGCCCCCGTCTCAGCCCTCACGGTAAATGACAACGTCCGCTATCTGACCCTTGCTCCCGGCGCTGCAACAGGGGATGCCGCCATCGCCACCTGGAACCCCAGCCTCCCCGACGACACCGCCATTCTGAAGAACGAAGCGACTACCTCATCTGCGGGATCGCAGGAGCACCTGGGCCTCGACCGCCAGCCCGACCAGACTTTCCTCCGCGCCTATGGAACGATTCCAGCCGGCAGCAAACCCGCCGGCTTCGGCATCGCAGTACAGGACGCAGCCAAATTCGCAGGCGATGGTTTTGCGCAAGCGCTCACAAGTCATGGTGTCGCCCTGAATGCGGCCGTGCAGGTAAGCCATCGCCCCTCAGGAGATACGCAGAGCTTCGATAAAGAATCTGAGCAGTCGCTCGCGCTCAAACCACTCGTGGCCGGACAGCAGCTCCCGTTCACTTTACCTCCGGAAGCGCGCATGGTCGCGCAGCGGACATCCCCGCCATTAAGCCAGATTGTCACCGTCGTCAACAAAGTCAGCCAGAATCTGCATGCCGAGATATTGCTCCGGCTGCTGGGTAAAGCTGAAGCCGATGATGGCTCCATTGCACAAGGGGCGGGTGTCGTGCGGCAGTTCCTTGTTTCTGCTGGAGTGCAGCCGGAGGACTTCTTCTTCTTCGACGGCTCCGGCCTCTCCCCGCAGGATGTCATTACGCCTCGCGCCGTAACCACATTACTTACCTATGCCGCGCGTCAACCATGGGGCAGCACCTATCGGGCCTCTCTGCCTATAGGAGGTATCGACGGTACATTGGAAAATCGGTTCACGCAACCGCAATTGAAGGGCAAAATATTCGCCAAAACAGGCACACTTTCCGAGGTGCATACGTTGAGCGGATATCTGACCGCTGCAAGCGGGCGCACTCTGGCGTTCTCCATTCTGTGCAATGACCACTCACCCGTAACCGACACAACGCGTGTAGCGATGGATAACATCGCGTATGCAATTGCGGCAGCAAACTAAACCTGGAACGTGATGCCACTGCTATCATGGCAGTAACCTTGTCGCGAACGCAGAAACATCTTTTAGGCATCGTCATGTGGATGACTGCGACGAGCCTGATGACCATCGGATGCGGTCCAGCACTCGCTCCCTCAAAACCGTTCAATGAATTGACGCCGAAACAAGTACGAGGCCAACAGGTCTTCGCAAGCCAATGTGGGCGGTGCCACTATGCAAACAGCGATTCGGCCCTGCACGGGCCTGGATTGTTTGGCCTCTTCCGCAGGAAATATCTGCGCAGTGGCGCTCCTGCAAACGACGGCCGCGTGACGGACGTGATCCTGCATGGACGTGGCATGATGCCTGCGATGGGTAATTCGATGGACGACGAGCAGCTTCAGGCACTGCTCGCGTATTTGCACACACTATGACCAATAAGAAACAAATCACTGGCCCGCTGCCGGGTATGGCAATGATTGCGCTTTGGATGTTCCTGCTTTGCGGGATTGGACTCTATGGAGTTATCACTCATCAGCTGCCGATGGCTGTCATTGTGTTGTGCGCGTTTTTTGCCGCAGCTTCCAGCGGGCTCCTGCGGCAGAGCCGTTGGGGATGGGCGCTCTCTCTGGCCGCTGCTTTTCTCTCCATGTGTTACGGAGGGTACATGCTGGTGCGCTTCCATCAGCCTCCACTCATCGTAATGATCGTGGTGAATTTGATTTTCTTCCTCTATCTGGTACGGCCGGAAGTGATTGAACGGTTGCGTTAGCTTGCGGCGCATCGTCAGGCCTTAGTGCTAAAGTTCCATCAATGCGCTGCGCGCCTCTTTTCGTTTTCATTTTTACCGCGTGCGCCATATCGCAACAGACGCACGATACCAGCTTCTATCAGTCAGCAGGTACAGCGAGGATGGAGGCGCGGTTACGGGAAATCTATGCGCAAACTGACTGGAAGGCCGATCCAAATAAACCCGCCGCACGCGTGCCATACTACCGTTCTCTACTTGAGAAAGACCTGACTCCTGCACAACAGATAACCGTGCGGATGGAGCTGGGTAAAGAACTACTGCGTGCGGGCGATAGCGCTGCTTCCGTCGATGAGCTTGAGCAGATCGGGAAATTCTGCCGCGAAAAAAATATCCAGCTCCCGGCAGAGATAGAACAGGATTGGCATAAGAACCTCGCCATTGCCTATATGCGATTGGGAGAGCAAGAGAACTGCAATGAGATGCACGGACAAAAGTCCTGCATCTTTCCCATCGGAGGTTCGGGTGTACACATGCGAACACGTGGAGCACAAGGCGCCGTACGCGAACTGACCACTCTGCTCAAAGCTAACTCTAAGGACGATCTGTCACGCTGGCTATTGAACATTGCGTACATGCAGTTGGGCCAGTATCCCGCTCAGGTGCCGAAACCGTGGCTCATTCCCGAAGGCTGGTTCGCGTCCGAGTATGACATCGGTGAGTTTCCCGATGTGGCGCCACAGGCGAACCTCGGCATAACTGAGCATGCGGGAGGCGTGATCGTCGATGACTTCGACGGCGACGGTCTGCTCGACATCATGCTTTCCTCCTCAGGCCCGCTCGATCAACTTCATTTCTTTCACAACAACGGCGACGGCACATTCAGCGACCGGACGCGTCAAGCGGGACTTACAGGTGAGGTGGGCGGGCTCAACATCGTCGAGACCGACTACAACAATGACGGCCACCTCGATGTGCTGGTCCTGCGCGGCGGTTGGTGGGGCAAGTTCGGTGACTATCCCATGTCTCTTCTTAGAAACAATGGCAACGGGACATTCGATGACGTAACCGAAGAAGCTGGACTGCTCTCAGTGCATCCGACGCAGACAGCTGCCTGGGCAGACTTTGACAATGACGGATGGCTCGACCTCTTTGTAGGACATGAATCCAGTACCAGAGATCCGCATCCGTCGCAGCTCTTCCACAACAATCACGACGGAACCTTCACAGAAGTAGGCGTAGCTAACGGGCTCGCAAATCTTGGATACGTCAAAGGCGTGGCCTGGGGAGATTACAACAACGATGGGTGCCCTGACCTCTACGTCTCGGTTCAAAACGGCACAAATCATCTCTTTCGCAATGACGGGCCGCGCGATCCGCGACATCCACGTGCCGATCAATGGAAGTTCACCGATGTAACTGAGCAGGCGAACCTGACAGAGCATGGCGACAGCTTTGCCACCTGGTTCTTCGACTACAACAACGATGGCTGGCCTGACATCCTCGATCTCGGCTATTACACCCTGTCCTTAAATGATGTGGGTGCTTTCCAAATGGGTCATCCGTTCCACGCAGGTGTACCGAAGCTTTACCACAACAACCATGACGGCACATTCTCAGATGTAACCAAGGCTATGCATCTTGACCGTGCAATTCTGCCAATGGGAGCGAACTTCGGTGATCTCGATAACGACGGATGGCTCGACATCTATCTCGGCACCGGAGAACCGGAGTATGAGGCGTTACTCCCAAACCGCATGTTTCGCAACCACAACGGCAACGAATTTCAAGATGTAACCACTTCCGGAGGATTCGGTCATCTGCAAAAAGGCCACGGTATCGCTTTCGCCGACTTTGAAAACAATGGCAGTGAAGACATTTTCGAAGAGATGGGCGGTGCGTTCCCTGGAGACACCTACCAGCCTGTTCTCTACCGTAACCCTGGGCACGGCAATCACTGGATCACGCTCGAACTGGAAGGCGTCGAAACCAATCGCGCTGCGTTTGGCGCGCGAATCGCTCTCACGTTTAAAGACCGGGACGTAGTGCGACACGTCTATCGCACAGTTGGCTATGGCTCCAGTTTTGGAGGGAATCCGCTCCGGCAGCACATCGGCATAGGCAAAGCGGGTTCGGTTGAAAAGATCGAGATTTTCTGGCCTGCCTCAAAAACTACGCAGGTATTTACGAACATTGCCATCGACCACGCATTTCACATAAAGGAAGGTGTTTCGAAACTCGATCCTGTAAGCTACAGGCGTTTTGCATTCGACACGCTTCCTGCGGCCAAAAACAACATGGGCATGCAGCACTAGGCGAATCCGGCGTAGACGGTACAATAAAAGGTTGCCATGGCTACTGCTGCTGAACTCATCCAGATCGATCATTGGCCCGCGCAAACCCGCTCCAAGCCGGAGTGGCTGAAGGCGCGCGCGCCCAGTCGGCGAGAACTATCACGACCTGAAGACGCTGGCCCGCGAGCTCGAATCTGCATACGGTGTGCGAATCGGCACACTGCCCCAACATCGGCGAGTGCTGGAACCATCGCACCGCGACCTTCATGATGCTGGGCAACCTTGCACGCGCCGCTGCGGTTTCTGCGCCGTGCCCAAGGGCCGTCCCAGATGCCATCGACTTCGACGAGCCGCGCCGCGTTGCCGAAGCGGTGGCGACGCTGGGACTGAAATTTGCCGTCATCACCAGTGTCAATCGCGACGACGATAATGTGGGCGGCGCGCGCGTCTTCGCCGATGCCATCGACGAGATCCGGCAAACGGCGTCCCGGCTGCCGCGTCGAAGTGCTGATTCCCGACTTTCAGGGCAACGAAGAGCCGCCGCACATTGTGAGTCGATGCCCGGCCGGACATCCTGAATCACAACACCGAAACGGTACCGCGGCTTTATCGCGTAGCCCGCTCCGGCGCACGCTACGAGCGCACGCTGCGCCTGCTGGAACGCGCAAGGAACTCGATCCCGCGATCCCGACCAAGATCCGGCGTGATGGTTGGCCTGGGCGAAGAGACGGACGAGCTGCTGCAGGTCTTCCGCGATCTCGCGTCGCGTAGGAAGTCAGACATGCTCACCATCGGACAGTATCTGCGGCCCTCGAAAGATCATCTGCCGATGGCGCGCTATTATCACGCCCAGACGAATTTCGCCTTCATGAAAGAAGGAGGCGCTGAAGATGGGCTTCCGCCACGTGGAATCCGGTCCGCTGGTGCGCTCGTCAGCTATCACGCGCACGAGCAGGCGAATTCTTCCGGCGTCACCATGCTCATGTGAGACGGCCGCCTTAGGTCCAAAATTGTATACAATTACTCCACTCAATAGAACTCGATTGTCTGGGGTAATTGATGACCACTCGTCGCGCGTTTCTTTTTTGCAGCGTGCCCTCCGCTGCCGTTCTTAGTCTCGTCCCGCCCAGCGTTGCCTTCGCATCCGCCGAAGCGAAAACGCCGTCCGCTTCCAACCCCAATATCGATGCCTCATCGAGCGAGCTGCGACCATACATCGAACGCTTCTCGGCCGACCAGGAGCTGCTGCGCCGTTTTTACAGCATTCCGTTCGCATCGCAGACGCGCGAGCGCATACGTAAGTTCTACACCGAGTGGCAAACCGAATTGGCCGGAGTCGACTTCGACAAGTTGACCGAGGATGCACGCATCGACCACATCCTCTTTCACAATTACCTCGACCGGCAACTCAGTCACCTGGATGAGAACACGCAATTCGAGAATGAAGCTGCGCCCTACATGCCCTTTGCCGACGAGATTATCGCGCTCTTTATGGCACAGCGCGACATGGAGTCCATTGATGGTAAGAAATCCGCCGCCAGCCTTTTTCAAATAGAACATGCCTGCATCGACGCACAGAAGGACTTGGAAGCGAAACTATCTGCGGCGAAAGATGATCCCAGGAGCATCGTTGCACAACGCCGGCGAGAAGCCGCAAATCGCGCTGTTCAGAATTTGCAGGTGCTGCGACGAGTATTGCACAACTGGTTTGAGTTTTACGACGGCTATGACCCGATGTTCACCTGGTGGGCGGAGGAGCCTTATAAAACGGCTGATGCAGCGCTCGATGCCTATGGCAAATTCCTCGCAGAAAAAGTTGTTGGGCTGAAGCCTCCCGCGACGAATCAGAAGCAGTCATCGCCACGTGACGAGGAGGATTCTTATGCGGAGTCCATGGCCGCGGCGCATCCGGGCGATGCGAGCGACATCATCGGGCACGCGATTGGCCGCGATGCATTGCTGCGCGAACTTCAGTTTGAGATGATCCCTTACACTCCGGAAGAGCTTATCGCCATTGCCGAAAAAGAGTTTGCCTGGAACGATGCCGAAATGATCCGCGCTTCGCGCGAGATGGGCTTTGGCGATGACTGGAAAAAAGCTCTCGAAAAAGTAAAAAACACTTATGTCGAAGCCGGTAAACAGACAGAACTGGCACGCAAGTATGTACTCCAGGCACTCGAATTTATCGATCAGCACGATCTTGTCACGGTGCCTCCGCTTGCACGCGAGACCTGGCGCATGCGTATGATTCCTCCGCAGCAGCAGCTCATCTCCCCTTTCTTTCTAGGTGGCGAGGTCCTGCAGATTTCCTATCCGACCAACGCCATGTCGTATGACCAGCGCATTACCACCATGCGTGCGAACAACATCGCCATGTCGCACGCTACGGTCTTCCATGAAATGATGCCTGGACACGAGTTGCAAGGCTTTATAGAACAACGCTACCGCGCATATCGTCTGGCTTTCGGTGGCACACCGTTTCTCATTGAAGGGTGGGCTCTCTACTGGGAGATGCTCTTCTGGGACATGGGTTTCGACCGTACACCGGAAGAGCGCGTAGGCGCGCTCGCCTGGCGTCGCCATCGCTGCGGACGCATCGTTTTCTCGCTCAATTTCCACCTTGGAAAATGGACGCCGCAGCAATGCATTGATCTGCTGGTCGATCGCGTTGGCTTCGAGCCGCAGGCAGCGACGGGAGAAGTTCGCCGCTCACTCGGAGGCGGGTATGCGCCTCTCTATCAGGCGGCCTATCTGCTCGGCGGTATGCAGATCTACGCACTGCACCGCGAACTGGTCGGCTCCGGCAAGATGACGAACCGGCAGTTCCACGATGCTGTGCTCAAAGAGAACAACATCCCTGTTGAGATGATCCGCGCAAGTTTGACTCGTCAAAATCTTACGAAGGATTTTCCCACGCAATGGAAGTTTTACGGGGATGTGACGGCCGCAGCGAGTCAATGAATGGCAGCTCTTGGCAGATTCCAGTGCTGATGGACAGCAACCATGCGCAAGCCAAAACAAACCACGATGCCGATCGTGGTTGCGACCGCTGGACGCATCTTCACCCTTAAAGACAGAATCATTGCGGCGGCTCCAGCGAGCGCGGCCACCGCATATACGTCGGAACGAAGCACCGAGGGAATGCGGGCGAGCAGCACATCGCGTATTGTTCCGCCACCGACGCCGGTAATACCGCCCATCAGCATCGCCAACAAAGGATGGATGTTATAGTCGAGCGCCTTTGCGGCTCCGGCCACGGCAAACAATGCCAGCCCGGCGGCGTCCAGCGTCACAATGAGTGATGCCGGGACATTGCCTAAGAAGCCGCTTTCGAAGAAAACAACCGCACGCCCGCGAATGCGGTGGCAGGGTAGCGCCAGTCGCGAACCGAGTTCGGCGGAATTGCACCAATCAACACATCGCGAATCATTCTAGTGCGGTGGCAAACGCCAGTACAAGGTAATCCAGGATGTCCAGACCGCCTTGCATTGCCGCCATGGAGCCCTCGACCGCAAAGACAAAGGTGCCGATGAGGTCAATGGCCAGCAGCAGCGTGGCTGAATGGAAAGTGATTGGCAGGCGATTGCTTGAGATCATTCTCTTCCAGTTGAAATCCAGAGTAATGGCATCTATTTCCAGAAACAAATATTCTTAATTGCAGGGATTGATTGCATCTACGGAGTATGTTTCACTCGACAGCCCTTAGAAAGCCTCCATTCCCCGGTATTCTTACATTCGTTTCGCGTTGTATTGACAAGGAGTCTTGATGAAGAAAACCCATTCTGCACTGTTTCACTGCTGTATTGCCGTACTTGTCGGTCTCATGAGTCTCGCATCGGCGCCGGCCCTGCATGCGCAGAAACGAGTAAGTGACAAAGACGTGGAAGCCCTGATGAAGAACCTGAAGGAAGATTCCAAATCGTTCCGTGAAAATTTCGATGCTGCTCTCAAGAAGAGCGCCATCCGCAGAACCAGTCAGGAAAAGGACGCCAAAAGCCTGGTTTCCAGTTTTGAGAAGCAGACCGATTCGATGTTCAGCGGCTTCAAGAAGACCAAGAGAGGCGATGTCGCAGTCGAGAGCACGATCAGCAACGCACAGGAAATAGAAAGGCTCATCTACAACCTGCAACTCGATTCCAAAACGATTTCTCAATGGGAGAAGATTCGATCGGAACTGGATCGGGTATCGAGCGCCTTTGGTATCAATGTTCCCTATAGCCGGATGTGAGTGCGGCTCCGCCTCACTGCCTGCATTCTCCATGTAGCGAGCAGCCCACGAAGATGACGGGTTTCTTCCAACCAAGTAAAATATGGGTTTTGGACGGCGATAGAGGAAGACAATCATGGCAGTCTCGATAATGGCCGGCATTCCGGCGCTCAAAGATGCATACAGTCAGCTCAAATCCCGCATGGACAAGGCTGTGCAGGATTTTCAGACAAACCTGGCTTCTACGCGCACTGGCCGAGCCTCGGTGGCCATGTTCGACCAGATAAAGGTGGACTACTATGGCACGCACACGCCGCTGAACCAGCTGGCGCAGCTTTCCACTCCGGACGCCAATATGCTCGTCATTCAGCCGTGGGACGCAACCATCATTGGCGAAATCGAGAAAGCTCTGCGCACTTCCGATCTGGGGTTTAATCCGCAGACTGACGGAAAGATTTTGCGCGTACCGGTTCCTCCGATGACAGAGGAGCGTCGTCGCGAAGTGGTCAAGCATCTGAACAAAGTTCTCGAAGAGCACAAGACAGCAGTGCGCAATATTCGCCGGGATGGTAACGATCTGATCAAGAAGGCAGCCAAGGAAAAGAAGATTTCCGAAGACGAGGAGAAGCGCTCGCTCGAAGAGATCCAGAAGCTGACCGATGAAGAGATTAAACGCATGGATGAAATGAGTAAGAAAAAAGAAGCCGAAATCATGCAAGTCTGACTGCGGGTCGAGGATATGTTCTTTTGTCCCCGAGCAAAAAAGCCGCTGCACCGCAGCGGCTTTTTATTCCTGACACATCCCTACATCAGAAACTTCTGCGCTCCGTGTGATGGAAGCGAGCCCGGCATTCTGCGTTCCAATTCGCAGCGCACCTGGTTAAGCCCGTACATACAGTTTTCAAAAGATTCGGAGAGCCGGCCAAAAAGCGGCGCTTCGACTGCATATTCAAAGAGATCAAACTGAGAGACGATGTAGTAACTTTCCTTCCCGGCATGAATCATGTCGTAGAGGTTGGCGTTTTCGTTCTCTCGCCACTTATGCACCGACTCCGGATACATTCCGGTGCAGAAGAGGGCATAGTCACCGATGTGTTTGCGGATCTCGCGCTCCGCGTCAAAGGAAGGCGCAGTTCCGTGAACGGGATCGGACGCAAGCAGCATTTCACCAACTTCCTTCACGGGACGGCCCTCTCCATCGCGAATCGGATAGAGGCGGTCAGAGATGCAAAAGTCTGTCAGCAGGTCGGCAATGTAGGTTGTCACCTCGCGGTCGCTGATGCCGGCATGTTCGCCATAACACTCGGCTACAACATCGTGAAAGAACTGGCGCAACGCGTGATTCTGAGAGATCATTCCGGCCTCCTGCGCAGCGGCCTGCATATGGGGAGCGCATATCCTCGTCCTGATGCGCCTCCTTAGTGGAAGCCGCTTACACCTTATGGATTACAAATGAATGAATTCGTTTCACTTGACAAGAGCCTTGTTTGGTTCCACGCAAACTATTTAGCAGTCGGAATGCCAAACTGCGACACGTGCGCCTAATTTTCAGTGATCTGTCTCATTCCATTTCCCACTAGAAAACCCGGCTACTGTGGATAACGGAAAATCTATCGTCAAAGCGCCAAAGCGCGACAAAGCAGCCGGATTTTAAATGTCACGCTTTGTTCAAATTCCCCACTATAGTACGGGCGTATGATGAGTTGCGCGTCTTAACGGAAGACCTTAGCTATGGCAAAGCAGACTTCCTCCAAACACCCGCACAAGCCGTCTCATACTGCAAAAAAGCATCATCCCACCCCGCAGCCGACTCCTGCGCCCGCTCCTAATCCCACACAACCGTCAACAAACGGCGACATGCCTGTCTTCGCACAGCCACGGCCAACTCCCGATCCCACGTCGTTCAAAGTGCCACATCCCTCGGATTCCGGGCTATACAACAAAGTGAACAATAAATTGTTGCAGCCTATCCCCGCGCCTCGTGGCGGAGCGGCGGAGCCGATTCTGACACTGACTGACGTTTATGGCGATCAGGGCGCGAAAGCCGCGGCGATCCAGCAGGCAGGCCAGATCGTTTTCCATTCAGTTGGAGATACAGGCAGCGTAAAAGGACCGTCGACGGAGAGCCAGGTCTCTGACGCGATGGTTGCCGATTTCAACGAGACGGATTCTTCCCAGGTGCCCTCTTTTTTCTTCCACCTTGGCGATGTGGTGTACAGCTTTGGCGAAGCCAAGTATTACTACGACCAGTTCTACGACCCGTACCGCGAATACGCCGGTCCCATCCTTGCCATTCCCGGCAACCACGATGGCGTTGTCTATTCCGGGGACCCGGAATCGACTCTCGACGCCTTTCTGCGCAACTTCTGTTCAGCTACTCCCGTCAGTACGCCGGAAGCAGGTGGGCTCGTACGCACCGCGATAGTCTCTCCCGGCGTGTATTTCACCTTCGATGCGCCGTTTGTGCGCATCCTGGGCGTGTATTCGAATGTGCTGGAAGATCCGGGCGTCATCTCCAGCGAAGGGGGTACGCGGGCGAACGTCACAGACGTTCAATTAACGTTTCTTGAGACTGCACTGGCCCGGTGTAAATCGGAAAGTTACAGCGGAGCGGTGATCATCGCGGTGCATCATCCGCCATACACGGGCGGAACGGTCCATTTCCCCAGCCCGAACCTGTCTGCGGATATCGATAGCGCTGCTCAGGCTGCGGGATTCTGGCCGCATGCTATCTTCTCCGGACACTCGCACAACTATCAGCGGTTCACGCGTACGTTGAATGGCATGTCGATTCCCTATGTGGTGGCCGGGTGCGGGGGTCATTCGCCACTGGCCAAACTACAGACAGACACGAGCGGCAATCCGATCCGGACTCCCTATCCCATTGACAGCGAGTTGACGCTGAGCAGCTATGACGATACCGACTTCGGTTATCTGCGTGTAGTGGTCAACGCGCAGACAATGCGGATTGAATATCATCCGGCTTCTGACAGCTCGACGGCGAAGACTCCGAATGATGTGGTGACGGTGAATCTGGCTGCGCGCAACGGTTTCCTAGGCCCCCTACTTTTTCGCTAAATTCTGAGAAATGCAGTTAGTTAGAGGAAAAACCCTGGGTTGAAGCCCCGCTTAATCTTTTCTCGGAAAGCCGTGTAATGAAATTGCCCCACGCAAGCCAAAAGAGGGGTTGAATGGGCCACCCCGTCGCGTCCCAGATCCCCCCTGTATTTTCTGTCAAATTCCTGCAAATAAAGGCGTTAGCTGTGTTTTGCACGTGGAATTCCGCTAAATTCTTCTTTTCATTCGACTTATTGAGGAATTTGTTTCTGTTGGAGGGAGTGCTTTGACTTTTCGTTCCCAGCTCAGGGGTGCTTATGCTTTTTCTGAGCCCCTATATTCAGGATATCAATTTTCGTGAAATAGTACGCCAACAATTTTTGATGAATAAGCTATTTAAATTAAAGCACTTATGAATGATCTAACGGGTCGGGGGGCTTGACACGAAATGTCCCGTGGCTGGTTTTAGGGAAGCAGAGCTCTTACAAACACGCTTTGCGCATCGAGGATGTCAGGAATGAGATGTCACTCATGTGAGTACCATCTCTGATTGTCCATAAGCGCACAAAGGCGCCCATATCCGGACGCTTTGTTTCATCCCAATCGAGTCCAATTGCTACCAAATGCGCTAGTGGAATTGAGGTTAGATCCAGGCAGGGCATTGGTATGGCAATTGCTACGAATGAATTCGTAGATACTTTTTGAGGAATTGCCAGTCCAATTTTCTCAAGCGCGTCACCCAGTTTTCCCGTCATGTAAACACACTTCACCGCTCCTTCGAGGAAGATTATGCAGAAGTTGCTTCAGAATCTCAGTTTCAGTCTGCGCATGCTGTTCAAGAATCCCGGACTCACGGTCACGGTTCTGCTGACGCTGGGGCTGGGGATCGGCGCGAACACTGCCATCTTCACCGTGGATTATGCGACGCTGCTGGCTCCGCTGCCCTATCCTCAGCCCGATCAGCTGGTGATGGTGTGGTCGAAGATTCAGGGCTTCCACAACGGAATTTCGGCAGGCGACTACCTGGACTGGAAGCAACAGAGCAAGTCGTTTCAGGACTTGAATGCCTGGACGGGCGGCTCCTTCAATATCGCGACCAAGGACCAGCCGGAATTCGTTCCCGGAAACCGGTTAACGGTCGGCTTCCACAAGATGCAGCAGACGGATTTCTTTCTTGGCCGCGCCTTTCTTCCCGAAGAGGGACAGGCAGGCAAGGACCATGTGGTGGTGCTTTCGCACAAGCTGTGGCTGAAGCTGGGCGGCGACATGAAGATTATCGGCACCTCCATGCAACTCGATGGCACGCCTTATACCGTGGTCGGCGTGCAGCAGGCGGGCTTCCAGGACCGCCTGCCTGCGCAATTGTCTGTGCCTCTCGTTTTTAAACCGAAAGAGATCAATCACGATTTTCACTGGTTGCTGGCGATGGGGCGGCTGAAGCCGGGAGTGACGCTCAAGCAGGCGCAGGCGGATATGGACGCGGTGACGACACATATTGCCCAGGCGTATCCGAAGAGCAACAAGGGCTGGGGCTCGTTTGTCGATCCGCTCAAGAACGACTTTATGCCGAGCGACCGCATCCTGACGCTGAAGCTGCTGATGGGGGCAGTGGGATTCGTCCTGCTGATTGCGTGCGTGAATGTGGCGAATCTGCTACTGGCCAAGAGCATGACGCGGCAAAAGGAGATGGCGGTGCGGAGCGCGCTAGGGGCGACGCCGCGGACGATCTTTACGCAACTGCTGACGGAAAGCCTGCTGCTGGCGTTATTCGGCGGGCTGCTCGGCGTAGGCGTTGGCTATGCGATGCTGCATGGCCTGATTGCCGTGATGCCGGAGGGTACGCTGCCGAGTGAAGCGGACCTGAGCCTCAACTTTCCCATCCTGCTCTTTACGCTGGGAGCGACGACTCTGGCAGGGCTGCTGTTTGGCTGTATTCCGGCGTGGTTAGCGTCGCGCGTCGATCCGGCAGAGACGCTGAAAGAGGGCGGACGCTCGGGAACGAGCGTGGGGCGGCACAGACTGCGCAGAGTTCTGGTAATCGGAGAGTTTACGCTGGCGCTGGCGCTGCTCGCGGGAGCGGGGCTGGCGATTCACAGCTTTCTGAACCTGCAGCGGGTGGACCTTGGCGTGAAGACAGACCACGTGCTGACATTTTATCTTTCGCAGCCGGATTCGCGGTCGAAGGATCCGGATCGCATTGTTGCGTATTACCGCCAGATACTGGCCAGCATTCAGGCTGTGCCCGGCGTGATGCATGCCTCGGCACAGACGGGGCTGCCGCTGGAGGGGTCTGGGTTTGGGATGCCGTTTGTGCTTGCCGATAAGCCGACGTATGCCGATCCGTCGCAGAGACCGAATACGTCGTTTGGGATGGTGACGCCGGATTACTTCCAGACCTTCGGCATCAAGCTGGTGAAGGGGCGGTTCTTCAACGATCAGGACACGGCCAGCAGCGTGAAGGTGGCGGTGGTGAATGAAGAGTTTGCTAACAAGTATCTGAAAGGCGCGGACCCGCTGCAGAAGCGGGTGATGGTCGAGCAACTGATTCCCGGCGTGACCAAGCTTGGCCCTTATATCGAATGGCAGATTGTGGGCGTGTATCACAATGTGCGGTCGCGCGGCTTCCGCGAAGATTATCCGGAGATGCAGATACCGTTCTGGCAGATTCCGTGGCCCAGCGCGGGGATTGGCGTGCGGACGCAGGAAGATCCGACGGCGATGACGCGCAGCATTGCCGCGGCGGTGCATTCGGTGGACCCGCAGATTGCGCTGGCAGATCCAAAAACGATGGAACAGGTGCGCGATGATGTACTGGCGAACGACCGCTTCACGCTGATTCTGTTTACATGCTTTGCCGTTGTGGCACTGCTGCTGGCGGCGCTTGGAATCTATGGCGTGATGGCGTTCTCGGTGGCGCAGCGGTCACATGAGATTGCACTGCGCATGGCGCTGGGGGCTACGCGGAATCGCGTGGTGACGCTGATTTTGAAGGAAGGCGTGATTCTGGCTTTCTGCGGACTTGGGCTGGGGCTGGTGGGCGCTTACTTTGTGGGACGCGCGATGCGCAGCACGCTCTATGGCGTGGGAGCGATGGATTTTTCTGCGTTCGGAATTGTGGGGCTGGTGCTGCTGGTGGCGGCGCTGCTGGCTTGTTATCTGCCGGCGCGGCGGGCTGCTTCAGTTGAGCCTATGCAGTTGCTGCGGATGGAGTAGCTGAGAGTTGCGATATCCCACTCTTTCGCAAAGTGCGCGAAAGGATGGGGCACCTGGCATGGATTCTTTGTCCCTACGATGATCGGAATGACGTTTTTTTGGGAGGGAGAAATTAGAAGAGGCAGCCTGAAGGCTGCCTCTTCTTGTGAACGCGGGGAATGAAAATCAGTCGGCGCTTACGAGCTTTTGCTCGCGGCTTTCCAACTCGCAGAGACGCTTGGCCAGTAGCTGTTCCAGGTTTTCGAGCGCTTTACTGAAGCCCTCGATGCCTTCCTTCAGCTTGTCATGGGCCATGCGATCGGCGGCGTGCATTTTGTCGAAAGTCGCCTTGTCGATGGTGAGCTTTTCGATCTCCAGGGTCCTGGCTTTTTCCGGGTCGAGCTTGCGCGGGAGATCTCCCTGGGTGGAATCGAGCTCCGCCAACAGCTGCGGGGAAATGGTGAGGAGATCGCAGCCGGCGAGCTCCGTGATTTCACCGGTGTTGCGGAAGCTTGCTCCCATGACCACGGTTTTGTAGCCGAACTTCTTGAAGTAGTTGTAGACGCGCGTGACGGACTGCACGCCGGGATCGTCAGCACCCTTGTAATCCTTGCCCGTGTCCTTCTTGTACCAGTCGAGAATACGGCCGACGAAGGGCGAGATGAGGGTGACGCCAGCTTCGGCGCAGGCAATCGCCTGGTGAAGCCCGAAGAGGAGCGTCAGGTTACAGTGGATGCCTTCCTTTTCGAGCTGTTCGGCGGCGCGGATGCCTTCCCAGGTGGAGGCGATTTTGATCAAGATGCGGTTGCGCGAGATACCGGCACTCTCATAGAGGCCGATGATGTCGTGGGCCATCTTTTTCGTGCCTTCCGTGTCGTAGGAGAGGCGGGCGTCGACTTCCGTGGAGACGCGGCCGGGAATGACGGCGAGAATCTTCTTTCCGAATTCAATGGCGAGGTGTTTGAAGGCCAGGTTCGCGATGTCTTTGTCGCTGGCATTGTCGCCGAGTTGCTTGTGCGCATCGAGCAGCACGCCGTCGACGATGGATTGGTACTGCGGCATCTGCGCTGCCGCGGTAATGAGCGACGGGTTGGTCGTCGCATCCTGTGGCTTGGCTTTTTCAATGGCTTCAATATCGCCGGTATCGGCCACGACGACAGTGATTTCACGGAGCTGTTGGAGCAGAGTCTTGGACATACATTCCTCCTGATCTCAGGCCTGATTGTGCAGGGCTACACAGTTTTAGATGCGGCGGAACACGCAAGGATACCGATTCGATTATCCCATGACTACCGGGTTTGAGAGCGTTCCTATGCCTTCTATCGTGACTTCCACCACGTCGCGGGGCTGCATGGGGGCGACCCCCGAGGGGGTTCCGGTGGGAATTAAGTCGCCGGGATAGAGGGTGATGGCGGCGGTAATGTGACGCAGCAGGAAAGGGATGGGGAAGATTAGGTCACGGGTGCTGCCGTCCTGGCGAAGCTCACCGTTGAGGCGCGTTTGGACCTGAATTCCCGCATCGGGATCGATTTCGTCGGTTACGAAAGGCCCAGCGGGACAGAAGGTGTCGAACCCCTTGGCGCGTGACCACTGGCCATCCGTCTTCTGCAAGTCGCGGGCGGTAACGTCGTTCACGATGGTGTAGCCGCGGATGTATGAATGCACGTCTTCGTCAGGCCCGATTTTTGAGCAGCGCTTGCCGATGACGATCGCCAATTCGCCCTCGAAATCGACACGCTGCGAGATGGATGGTTTATGGATGGGCTGTTTGTGCGCGATGAGTGAGGATGGAGTTTTCAGAAAAAGCAGAGGCTCTTTCGGTACTTCATTGCCGAGTTCAGCGGCATGCTCTTTGTAGTTGCGTCCGATGCAAACGATCTTTGATGGGACGACCGGCGGCAGGAGTGTGGCTTGATCGAGCGGCAGAGGGTTAAATGCGGCTGCGTTGGCGAGCTTGACCCATGGATCTTCTTCCGGCGGCGGCAGAAGGCGCTCGATCCAGAGCACACCGTTGCGGCCGGCTATCTCGCCATATTGCGGACCAAAATCAGATTGGAAGCGGCAGTATTTCATTCATTCCTCATTGCGGCAGAGTTTCTTCGGTTTCGGGGGAGCGGGCGCTCTCGTTCTTGTCCTGATCGATGGCGCTCACGGAGTAGGCATAGCGTTTTCCGGGAGCAGCGGCCGCGTCGCGGAAGGCGGGGCCAGTGACTGGCTGCGCAGGCGAGATGCGAATCGGCGCGACAACTGATCCGGCTTCGCGACGGTAGACGACGTATCCGGCGAGGTCGGTCTCTGTATCTGGCGACCAGGAGAGATCTACCGTGTATTTGTTTGGCGCGTATTCGTCGGGGCTGGCGACTGCGATAAGGCCTACGGGCACGGCGGGCGGGAAGATATCGCGGGTATTCAAGATGAAGACCGGGCTGGGGTCGCTGGCGATTTCAATCTTGTGAGTGTCAAGATCGAGGACAGCGACTCGCTGCGCGGTGTAGCGATAGGTCTGATCGAAAGCCGCATCCTTATCGAGTGTGCGCGCGGGATCGTGCTGCGGCTCACAGGCAACTTCGAGCGTCTGCTGTGCGGGCGTTTCCGCGCCTCTGCGCAGGAATGCGGGACTGGGCTTCGACGCTTCCGGCCTGGGAACCAGCGTGCGCTCAATACGGATGAGGTTGCTCGCGTCCTGTACAGGCTGCCAGTGGAGCAGAACGCCGTCGGCGCGGATCTCAGCAGCAAAGGCTGCGGTTTGAGCGGGAGCTGCTCCGGCAGCAGACCATGCCGGATTGGATGGCCCGGCGGTGCGCCCCTGATGGTTGCGCAGCTCGACGGTATAGGTGATGAGCAGGGATTGTCCGGCGGCAAGAGCGGGGGGCAAATGGTCGATGAAATCGGCCTGAGCCTCGGGGGCGAATTTCGTATCTCCTGCCGTTTCGCAAGGGCCGTTCGCGACACTACGGCAGATATGCGCGTCCTGAGCGCCCTTGAGAAGGACGCGGTCGGTGGAACGCTTGGGCATGGTCCAGTGCAGGTGAATGCCGTTGCCGATGCGCGCTGCCGTCAGATCGGTCACTGGCTGGGGCAGGTAGAGGCTGGGCGGTTGTGGCGGCGCAACCATGCCGCAGGCGATAAAAAATGGCAGGACGGCGGCCAAAGCGATGACGTAGAGAGATGCCCGCGCGTGCTGTTCCATTCCCGGTGCTATTCCATTCCTGACTTGTTCCGTGACCTATCCAGCGTAGCAGAGGGTGACGGCCGGAGTTCACTTGCGAAGCAGGGATTCAAGCGCCGCGGCAAGCTGGGCGTGCTGGAAGCTGAATCCAGCCTGCGTTAGCTGCTCCGGGAACACACGGGCGCTGGCCAGCAGTGCTTCATCGGCCATTTCTCCCATAGCCGCTCGCAAAGCGACCTCCGGAGCGGGCAGGATAGCGGGGCGGTGGAGGGAGTGCGCCAATGTGTGTGTGAATTCCGCGTTGGTGACAGGATGAGGGGCGACCATGTTGACGGGGCCTGCGATTTGGGATGCGCTCACGATGTGAAAGACTGCGCTCACGAGATCGGGCAGCGAGATCCAGCTCATCCATTGCCGTCCGGAACCAAGTCTTCCACCAAGTCCTAAGCGGAAGAGTGGGAGCATTTTGGCGAGTGCGCCGCCTTCAAGAGAAAGCACCACTCCAAAGCGCAGATGCACTGTCCGGATGCGCGCGTCCCTTGCTGGATGCGATGCCGCTTCCCAGGCAATGCAGGTTTCGGCAAGAAAGCCATCTCCGGGAGCTGAGGCTTCCGTCAGCATTTCATCGCCACGATTCCCGTAGATTCCTGTAGCGGAGGCACATAGAAATGCCTGTGGCGGACGCTTTAATCGAGCAAGCAAGCTGGATAAAGCCTGCGTTGTCTGCGTCCGGCTTTCAATGATTTCCTCCTTATATGCGGGCGTCCAGCGATGCGCGGCGAGATTCGCCCCGGAGAGATGGATCACAGCATCGAAGTTTTCCATTTCTGTCGAGTCGGCCATCGCCGGGGATAACTGTGGCGACCAACAAATCTGCTGCTCACTCCCGGAGGTGCGCTGCCGCATTAGCCGGATCACGGAAATCCGGTTGGCCGTGAAGGCGCGTACTAATGCCGTGCCGATCAATCCGGAAGCGCCGCTGATTAAAACTCTGGAAGGTATGTTCATGACTCGAAAGTGGGTTTTAAGTCAAAAAAATATGTTCTGCGTTGCTACTTTTACAAGCAAATGACATTTTCAGGACAAACAATGCGTCGGAACTCCATACGATTCATGTGAGTGCGAGTTACCAGGACGGCGAACGGTTTGCCCGAAAAGGCCTGGACTGCATTTGATACAGCGGTAACAATTGTTTATGACTGCAACATAAATGTACCTGACTGCATCGAGTAACCATGACAGGGTGAGAGAGCGAGGTCGGTAATGACCGTGAAACAACAGAGCAGCGAACAGATTGATCCAGTCACCGCAGAAGCATTTATTGCGGAGAAACATATTGGTGAACGCATAAAGCGTTTGAGGTTGAAGAAATCGATGGGGCTCGTCGAATTGGGCAAGCACACAGGCCTCTCCGCCAGTTTTCTTTCACAGCTGGAAACAGGACGCGTGGTGCCGACACTGCGAAATCTCGCCCGCATTGCCATGGTCTTCAGCAAGGATCTTTCGTATTTCTTTGAATCCGAACCGCATACCGTCTTCAGGGTACACAAGAAAAACGAGCGAGCGCGTCTGCCGCAAACGGGCGTCGACGATCCGACATACTACTTTGAAAGCATGGGCTACATGGTGCCTGACCGCCATCTGGATCCCTACTATGCCGAATTTGTGCCTCTGAAGAAAAATATCGAGGTGCGACCGCACGTACACCCGGGATATGAATTTCTTTACATGCTTGACGGCGAACTGGAAATCCGTCACGCAGACAAAACGCACGTGCTTGAAACCGGCGACGGCGTGTATTTCGACGCCAGCACACCGCACTCCTATCGCTGCGCGGGCAAAACTCCAGCACTCGCAATTATTGTTACGATGCACCAACAGCATATCCAGCAGCCTGCGGTACACCTGCGGCCCATGGGCACGCCCGTCGGTACACGCAATGCACGCCCGACCGCGGCCAAAACCGAGCCCGGATCACAGCGGCCAGCAGCGCAGCAGCAGTTCTCATCTGCCCCGCACACCGTTGCTCTACGGGAGAATGGGCGCAGTTAGCGATTTTTCCCGGTCAGAAGAAGCTGTTCTACCTGCTGCCAGTTATCGACGCGGCGATAACCTGTGACGTTCAGATTGTGCGGCGCAGTAAAGAGAATTCCTTCGCCGGAGAAGCGGCGAAAATGGAGCGGCTGATCGTCGATCAGATAGTCAACTCTGAGAACACTCTTGTCTCCGCAGAAGACGAAGTGAGTTGGCGGCAGGAAGGGAAAATGACGGCGTAGCCATCGGAATTTCGGGCCGAACGAATTGGGGAATTCCATCGCCGCTGTTGCGATAAACACTTCGAACTGCTGTGCCAGTGCTTTGACGACACGCTGACTGTCTGCCATGACCTCTAAATCCTCAAAGAAGTCTTCCGAGCGCAGATAGCCTTCGAGCCGTTCCTGGCGGTCGGTGGAAACGACCTCCCAGATCCACTTCCCTTCGAGATCGGCCTTGGTGAGCGCTTCGTCGTGATCACGGTTGTAACGGGTTATGTGTTCGGCCAGCGTGTCGGCCAGCACCTCATCCATATCGATGGCGATGCGCTTCATGGCTCCGTTTCCGGGGTTTCCGCCACGACTCTCCGCTTGCGTTTCGATGTGTCCACGATGGGCGGTTCAGGAATTGGCTCAAGCGATAGATCGAAATAGAGGAGGCGCCCGCAGCTCTCGCAATGGATGCGCTGGCCTTCGCGCACCTGGTTCCACATCTGCGGGCGGAGAAACATCTGACAACCGAGGCAGCGTTGTCCCTGGACGCGCGCCAGACCTGTGATACGCGACGATGCAGCGATGCGGTCGTAGTCGGCGAGCAGGCCTTCATCGATCTGGCTGCGAAATTCGGCGCGGGATTTATTCAACTCGTCGAGCCGCGCCTGCTGCTCCGCCGTCTGCTTGCGAGCCGTTTCTTTTTCCTTCTCGACAAAAGCTTTGTGGCTGGCAACATCCTGACGCGCCTGCGTCCGGCTTAACTCCAGCTGTTCGACGCGCTCCATGATCTCCAATTCCTGATCTTCGAGGCGGCGAATTTCATTTTCCGCGAAGGTGATCTCATGCTGGAGAGCATGAAATTGTTCGTTGGTCTTGACGCTGCTCGATTGATCGCGGAACTTGGCGATCTTCTGCTGCTGGTCTTTGATGTCACTTTCCAGGCGGCGACGTTTGGCGTCTTCCGCATGAATCGATTGGTCAGACTGCTCGACTGCCTGCGTTTGTGCGCGTAGTTTTTCTTCCATTGCGGCGAGGTGGCGAGGCAACGCAGCGATGGATTGCCGAAGCTGCGCGGTTTCCAGATCGGCTTCCTGCAGGCGGATAAGGTGTTCGAGAGAGGCATCCATCATTGAAAGTGCAGTCTAACGCATCTACACCGATTTTCCGAAGATGACGTTTCCGGCCGACACAAGCAGCTCGCCGTTATCTTCATGGTAGAAAGTGAAAAAGCAGACATTGCGGCACCTGAATGTGGCCCGGTAGAGGGCGCACTTTCTGAATCCGCGCTCACCTGTTAACTTCTTTAAAAGTCGCCCTCTATGAGTGCAGATACCACGGCATGGAAGCCAAAACATAATCCCTGGGCGATTGCGCTGACGGTCACCCTGGCTACGTTTATGGAGGTGCTGGATACCTCGATCGCCAACGTAGCGCTGCCACACATTGCGGGCGGACTGGGAGCTTCAGAGGATGAGGCGACATGGGTGCTGACATCGTACCTGGTGTCGAACGCCGTTATTCTCCCCATGAGCGCATACTTGACCTCGTTTGTCGGGCGCAAGCGCTTTTATATGTGGTGCGTGGTGCTGTTTGGAGTGAGCTCTGCGCTCTGCGGACTGGCTCCTTCGCTGCCTCTGCTGATTCTCTTCCGCGTTCTGCAGGGCATGGGCGGTGGTGGCCTGGCGCCCAGCGAGCAGGCGATCCTCGCCGATACTTTCCCGCCGAAGAAACGCGGGCAGGCCTTTGCCGTGTATGGGTTAGCGGTGGTGGCGGCGCCTGCCATCGGGCCAACGCTGGGCGGATGGATCACCGACAACTACGATTGGCGCTGGATTTTCTTTATCAATGTTCCGGCGGCGGTGATTTCTCTTTTCCTCACTTCGCGGATGGTGGAAGACCCGCCGCATATTCAGGAAGAAGTGAAACGCCTGCGCAACAAGGGCCTGAATCTGGATTACGTTGGCTTCGGCCTGCTGGCGCTTGGTTTTGGATCGCTGGAGTTCGTGCTGGACAAGGGCCAGGAAGACGACTGGTTGGGGTCACATGTGATTTCGACATTTGTTTTTCTGTGCGTTGCTGCGCTGCTGACACTTTTCTTCTGGGAGATAGCGCAGATTCGCAAAGGGCACAAGCCGATCCTTGACCTGACTCTCTTCCGCAACCGCACATTCGCGATTTCGTTCGGGCTGATGTTCGTGCTGGGATTCACGCTCTTCGGCACGACGGTTCTGATTCCGCAGTTTGTGCAGACCCTGCTTGGATACACGGCGGAACGCGCAGGGATGGCGATCTCTCCTGGCGGACTCACCGTCATGGCGTTGATGCCGCTGGTGGGGTTCCTGGTGGGGCGGGTCGATCCACGGTATCTGATCGTATACGGCTTTACGATGCTGGCAGCAGCGCTGGCTCTGATGCACACGCTCGACCTTGAAGTGAGCTATGGGTATATCGCGATGCTGCGTGTCTTTCAGGCATCGGGGCTGGCGTTTCTGTTTGTTCCCATCAACACCCTTTCTTATACCGATGTGCCTGTGCAGAAAAACAATGACGTGTCGGGATTGACGAACCTTGCGCGCAATATCGGCGGCAGTGTCGGCACCTCCTTCTTCGTTACCACACTGGCACGGCGCAGCCAGTTCCACCAGGAACGGCTGACTGGACACGCGAGTTTGTCGGACTCGGCATTTCAGATGAAGGTGTAAGCGCTGACGCGGTATTTCGAACATGCGCGCGGCATCGCCAGCTCATCGGCACAGGCGCGAATGATGGCGCAAGGGAGCCTGTACCGACAACTGATTACGCACAGCACGATGCTGGCCTATCTCGACGTGATTACCGTGCTTACCATCGGCCGCGTGTGCATGATCCCGCTGGCTTTCCTGATGAAGAAACGCAAAGCCGGCGGCTCGATGGCTATGCACTAGAATTGTTCTTTCGCCGCACATCGAATTTTCCCGGGCGGCGTAAGCCTACTTTTTTGGGGGTTATGACGTGCGCCGCTTTCCTGCCTTTGCCTCAGCTCTTCTGCTGGCTTTCAGCTTTCATGCCCACGCGCAAAAACAATGGACCGTCGCCGATATCTTCGGCAAGAACAGTCTGGTTGAGCATGGGCCGGGCGAGATGACCTGGGCTCCGGACGGAAGCCGCGTCATCTATGTGGGTGAACACGGCGACCTGATGGAGTTGAACGCGGGTACGGCCAAAACCAGAAAGCTGCTGGACCACGAAAAGATTGCGCCGATCATGAACGCGCAACTGGGCGAGAAGGATCGCGATCATCGCGCGCGCTACAACGAACCGGATTACATCTGGCTTCCGGATTCGAAGCGTCTGCTCTTCGACACGAACGGAACGTTGTGGGTCTACGACCTTCAATCTGGTACGGGCATTGAGGTGGGTCGCACGGGACAGGGCAGCGGCGATGATCCCAAGTTTTCGCCCGACGGACAATACATCTCATACCTGCACGATCACAACCTGTACGTGGGCCGGCCTTCAGCCCCGACGATTGCTGTTACGAATACCCATGATTCCACGCTACTGAATGGCGAAGTGGACTGGGTGTATCTGGAAGAACTGAACGTACGCAGCAACTACTTCTGGTCGCCGGATTCAAAACAGCTTGCCTATCTGCAGATGAACGAGGCCGCCGTGCCGCAGTATCCGATTGTCGATTGGATTCCTACGCACGCGGGTGTTGACATGCAACGCTACCCCCAGCCGGGAGATCCGAATCCCAGCGTGCGCGTGGGCATAGTGAGCGCCACAGGCGGCAAGACAAGCTGGATGAAGGTGCCGCTGGAGGCCGCCAATGACTACATTCCACGCTTTGGATGGATCAATCCGCATGTGGTGTGGATTGAGGTTCTGACGCGGGACCACAAACATCTGAACCTGTACTTTGCCGACACGCACACGGGAGATACGCGGCTCGTATTGGCGCAAAACGACGACAAGTTTTTCGATGAAACTTACGACGTGAATTTTTTTCGCCCCCGGCGAGTTTCTGATTACTAGCTGGCGCGATGGACATACGCACATCTTCTACTACAGCTACAACAAGGAGAATCCGCTGGATGGTCTGGCACAACCGGTGCGGCAGATTGAAGACGGCGACTACGAGGTAAGCTCCATCCAGTCCGTGGACGTAAATGCAAAAACTGTCTATTACCTCTCGAATGAAGGAGATCCTCTCCAGGAACAGATCTGGTCGGTAAAGCTCGATGGCACTGGCAAGGAACGCATCTCGAAAGCCGAGGGAGTGCATCGTCCAAACTTCGCCGAGGGCGGCTCGGTGTATATCGATCGATACTCCGACCAGATGACTCCACCCACGCTCAGTCTTTGCCACAGCGGCACGCTCTGCCAGGAGATCTGGCATGCAGAACCGCCCAAAGGATACGAGTTGGTGCGTGCGGAGATGCTGCAATTGAAGGCCGCAGATGGCAAGACTACGCTTTATGCGTCCCTGCTGCTGCCTCCAGGCGTGACTTCGCCTGCAAGCGTGCCGTTGATCAACAATCCTTACGGCGGCCCGCACGCGCAGACGGTGCGCGACAGCTGGGGAGGATCAAATTCCTTTTTTGACCAGCTGCTGGTCCAGCATGGATTTGCCGTGCTGCATGTAGACAATCGCGGAATGGGCGGACGCGGACGAGACTTTGAGCAGGCATCCTATCGCAACTTCGGGCCGGTGCAGTTGAGCGATCAATTGGCTGCGATTGACCAGGTGCTCGAGAAATATCCGCAATTGGACAAAAACCGTCTTGGATGGTGGGGATGGAGCTGGGGCGGCACGTTTACGCTGAATGCACTCTCTCATTCCGACCGATTCAAGGCCGGAGTTTCGGTAGCACCGGTTACGGACTTCAGAAATTATGATTCGATCTATACGGAACGCTATCTCGGACTGCCTACGGAAAATGTCGACGCCTACCGCAATGCCTCCGTACAGGAGACGGCGAAGAACCTGAAGGGTCATCTGCTGCTGGTGCATGGCACAGGCGATGACAATGTGCACTTTGCCAATTCCATTCAGTACATTCAGAAGCTGATCGACGCGAAAGTTGCCTATGACTTCCAGCCGTATCCGCGCAAGACGCATTCGATTGCCGGACCGGTGGCGCATACGCATCTGTTTGAACGCATCCTGTGGCACTTTGAGACCTATCTGAAGCCGTCGGAGGCGGCGCAGTGACCCATCCGTCAAGCCATCCATCGGAGCGGCCCGATTCGAACGAGTTGATTCGCGGCCGCACGAGGGTCGGGGATTTCGAGCTTACGGTTTTGAGCGACGGCTTTTATTTTCTCGATGGCGGCGCGATGTTCGGCGTCGTGCCGAAGCCACTGTGGGAAAAACGCGCTCCAGCCGATGAGCAGAACCGTATTTTACTTGGCCTGAATACCGTCGTCGTGCGGACAGGAAAACACAACGTTGTCATCGAGACAGGAATTGGTAACAAGCTCAGTGACAAATTGCGCGCGATCCATGGCGCGAAGGAACTGCTTCCGCTGGCGTTCTCCGTTGCCGGAATCAAGCCGGAAGAAATCGATATCGTCATCAACTCGCATCTGCACTTTGACCATTGCGGATGGAACACGACACGTACCGCGGATAACAAGATCGTTCCGACCTTTCCGAATGCACGATACTTTGCTCATCGCGGCGAAGTGGAACACGGGCATCTGCAGCTGGAACGCGATGCGATCAGCTATATCAGCGAAAACTACGATCCATTGATCGAGAATGGCCAGATGACCCTGCTCGATGTGAAGCGCGGGGAGACACAGGAGATTGTGCCGGGAATTTCCGTCGAAGCATTTCCCGGACACACGTCGCAACTGATGGCGGTACATCTTGATTCAAGTGGCAGGCGCGCCTGTTATATCTCCGACCTGATTCCGACGAGCGCGCACCTGGACATTACATGGGTGATGGGCTATGACCTTGACCCGCTGACCTGCATCGATGAGCGCAAACGCTTCTATGCACGCGCCATACCCGAAGAGTGGCTGGTGCTGTTTACCCACGACCACCAGACGCCTTTCGGCCATGTCGGGTTGAACGACCGGGGCAAGCCGGGGATTTTGCCGTCCCGCTAACTACCGGCGGCAGTCGTAGCCGTCAATGCAGTCAGAATGTCAGCGCCTTTGGGGGAGCCGAGACCGGTGCATGCATCCCATCCCGCGCCAGCTGAATATGTCCCATTGTTGCCCTGCGTGATGTCATTGAAGGCACTCGCGTTCTGATAGAGCGTGGGGTTGACGAAACCAACAGCCGAGGCATTCTGTGTTGCCCTCTGTTGATTCACCAAGGCAATCAGTCCGGCATAAAGCGGCGCAACGGCGCTGGTGCCGCCGACCACTTCCTGTTGCCCGTCGACGATTACGTTGAACCCGCTCTCGGGGCTCGCATCGCCGGAAACATCGGGAACGCCTCGTCCAGAACTACCCGACGGCAGCGCGCTTGTCTGCCATGTCGGCACGTTGAACGACGTACTGAACCCGCCTCCGGTTGCTCCTCCCTGAGGCTGGTCATCCCACACAACTTCTTCCGATATTGTTGTGCCGCTGGCGAAGAGCTCGGTTCCACCGCAAGCAAGCACGTGCGGGCTGGATGCAGGGAAGTCGACTACGGTGCCGCTGGTACCGTCGCTCGAACCGCTGTCACCGGAGGCTACGGTGATGGTGACGCCCAGCGCTCCAGCGGACTGGCAGGCATTGTCGAGGGCCGTGACAGAAGCCTGCGACCAGCTCGATTCAGGACCTCCCCAACTGATGGAAAGAACGGATGGCTTGTTTGTCGTGTCATGCACTGCGGTCGTGATGGCATCGATGAATCCCTGATCGCTATTCGGGGCAAAATAGACGGCGATATTCGCCGCAGGAGCGACGGAGCCAGCTACTTCAATGTCGAGTTCAACTTCGCCGTCGGCTCCGTTGGGGTCGCCGGGCGAGTTTGAGCCTCCGTCTACTCCTACTGAAACGACGGTTGGAGTGTTCAAGCCGACGCCCTGGAAGTATGTGTCCAGATCGCTCTGACTGTAGCCGCCGCCGAGTTCCAGGATCGCAATTGTCTGGCCGCTGCCATTGAGGTTGTTTGGAAAGTTGTAGAGACGAGCAACCTGTACTGCGCTGAAGGGTTGAGGAGAAGCAGCAGTAGGCTTCTTCTTTTTCCTCTTTTCCGGATCAGTGGACAACCGCCGGAAATGCGGCGTCGCTATTGGGCGCGAATCCAAACCAAGCACAGCTTCGATCGGCTCGACATGTTCTTCGGGCAGAGAAATCTTGCCCTCAAAGGTGTGGAAGCGCCTGTTATGCCGCGTATCCTCATAGCTGTTTAGCTCAACGCCGAAAGCTTTTTCCATCGCCTCGGCTGTGCCTTTCAACACAATCGTCCGGCGCGGCAGACTGGAGGCTGCTTCGTCCACGGTAAGGCCATACTGCTGGGCAAAGACGCGCATGCGATCGAAATCGGCAGGATCGGCTGCATATTGTGCGTTGAATTCCTCATGAGAGAGCTTGCGGCCCTTGAGCGCGCTCAGGCTGAGAGGGTTTTTACGCCTGACGATGACGGAAACGCTGATGATTTGCTGCGGTGACGTGCGGCCTATTTGGGTTGCTTGCACCGGGGCTTTGCGTTCGCTTTTTTCCAGAGTGAAGCGGGGAGCCATAGATCACCTCGATTGGTTCGATTCTGCGACCGGTTAAAAACGGCAGGCAATAACAATACCACCGGCCGATGAATAGTGTACGGCTGTAAATTGCCGTTTCAGCCGCAAGCCGAAAACACTCCTCGGACGGGAAGGCACAGTAGAGTCAGGCCGCCTGCTTGTGCTCTTTTCCTGCCGTGCTGAGTGCCCTATACACAGAGAGATGCGGGTTTTGGGCATGAGGCTTGTTGAGTTCGCGAAGCCTTTTCTCAGATCTGGCGGTCGCCGTGACTGGGCGGCTTTGAGATCACCAGAAAGCGGGTGTCAGCATCTGAGCAATTCTTTGCCTGGTGCGGCTGGCCCGGTGCGATTTCGATACCCTGACGCGGACTGAGGACGGAGGCGACGTCATCGAACTGCATCGTCAACTCGCCCTCGAGGACATAGAAGAACTGGCGCGCTCGCTGGTGCCAGTGGCGCTGCTCCTGTGTGCCGGAAGGCATGCGCTCTTCGATCACGCTCAATTCCTCATCGCGGACAAGGTGCCAGCCATCGCAGACTTTTCCCCAGACGTAGTGAGTTGCAGTGGAAGTGCTGATGGCTTCGCTCATAGGGGAATGTTGCCATGCTTCTTGGGAGGATTCTTGTCGCGTTTCCCCTGAAGCATCTCAAGCGCAGTGATCAGGCGGCGGCGTGTCTCCCGCGGGAGAATCACGGCGTCTACATAGCCGCGCTCGGCTGCGATATATGGGTTGGCGAACTGTTCGCGGAATTCGTGGACATTGTCTGCCCGCGCCTCAGCCAATAACTGCTGCTTGCGCTCGTCGCTGAGCTGACCCTCCTTGGCTTCAGCTTCGGCGATGACCTGATTCAACTCGCGGCCGTAGACAATGTTCACAGCACCTTCCGGTCCCATGACGGCGATTTCCGCCGTCGGCCAGGCGAGGTTCAGATCGGTGCGGATGTGCTTGGAGCTCATGACGCAATAAGCGCCGCCGTAGGCTTTGCGGGTGATGACAGTGAGCTTAGGCACAGTGGCTTCAGCGAAAGCAAAGAGCAGCTTGGCGCCGTGGCGGATGATGCCGCCGTATTCCTGTTGCGTACCGGGAAGAAAGCCGGGAACGTCTTCAAGCGTGACGAGAGGGATGTTGAAGGCATCACAGAAGCGGACGAAACGCGCTGCTTTAACGCTGGCATTGATGTCCAGGACTCCGGCAAGGAATGCGGGCTGGTTGGCGACGATGCCTACCGGGCGGCCATTCATGCGGGCGAAGCCGATGACGATGTTGCGCGCAAAGTGCTCATGCACCTCAAAGAAATAGCCGTCATCGACGATGCGCTCGATGACTTGCTTGATGTCGTAAGGCTGGTTCGATTCGGCGGGCACAAGCGAATCGAGTTCGGGATCGGCTCGGTCGATGGGATCGTTGCAGGCGCGGCGCGGCGGATCGTCGATGTTGTTCGAAGGCAGAAAACTGAACAACTCGCGGATCATGGCCAAACACTCGGCATCGTCGTGCGCCATGAAGTGGGCTACGCCAGAGATTTCGTTATGCGTCGTCGCTCCACCGAGCTCTTCTTTCGTGACCTCTTCGTGCGTGACCGTCTTGATGACGTCGGGCCCGGTGACGAACATGTAGGAGGTCTTGTCGACCATGAGCGTGAAATCGGTGATCGCGGGCGAGTAAACGGCGCCCCCGGCGCAGGGGCCGAGGATCGCCGAGATCTGCGGGACGACTCCGCTGGCCAATGTATTGCGCAGAAAAATGTCGGCGTATCCGGCAAGCGAAACGACGCCCTCCTGAATGCGTGCGCCACCGGAATCATTGAGGCCAATTATGGGAGCGCCGACGCGCATCGCCATGTCCATGAGCTTGACGATCTTGGCAGCATTGGATTCGGAGAGCGAGCCACCGAAAACGGTGAAGTCCTGAGCGAAGACGAAGACGGTGCGGCCATCGATGCGCCCGTATCCGGTGACGAAGCCGTCGCCGGGAATGCGCTTCTGCTCCATACCGAAATCGGTGCAGCGGTGGGTGACGAATTTGTCGGTTTCTTCGAAGGTGCCTTCATCGAGGAGGAGCGCGATGCGCTCACGAACTGAGAGCTTGCCTTCCTTGTGCTGGCGCTCCCGGCGCTCTTTGCCGCCACCTTCTTCCGCCAGACGGTTGCGACGTTCCAGTTCTTCGACCGATTCAGCACGAATGGCTGGCTTCAATATCTCCATGAAGTCGGATTATAGCGGAGCACAGGAATAGCCAGAGGGGATGGGATGAGTCATCTCTGCGCCAACGGAAACAGCGAGGATGCTGCGCTCTGGCTAATAGACCTCTTTATGGAAGAGATCGTCTTTCTCTTCGCAGGGGGTGCAAACGCATCCGACCGCGCAGCCGATGAGCATAGCAACTCCGATTGTTACCAGGATAGCTGGCAAAAAGTCGCTTAAACGCGACAAGTGACTCAGCAAATCGTGCATTTTAAGGAACCACATAACCTAGCCCCTGTTCCGGGAAACCGCGTCGTCGCGCGGTTTCTATAAAAGTGCCTTCATCATCTCACTGGTTATTGACGATGGAAAACAAATTTTATGAAACTTCGCGACTGGATTGCCTTATCGGCACGGTTCACGCCGGCGATAACTAATTTTTTGAGATGCGGAATTTCTGTATTTCGTTTACATTCGACTGATAATGGGCAGCGAATAAAATACGAAGGTGCAACGTGCCTCTTCCTCCCAGCAAATCCTCTGAAAGATCCGAACCGCGTGTGCGCTGGCTATTTCTTGACTTGAATTCGTATTTCGCCTCCGTTGAACAGGAGCTGCGCCCGGAGTTGCGAAACCGCCCTGTGGCAGTGGTTCCAGTGATGGCAGACACAACCTGCTGCATTGCGGCCAGTTATGAGGCGAAGGCTTTTCAGGTCAAAACCGGGACGCTGGTCGGCGAAGCCAAACGCCTCTGCCCCGGGATCGAGCTGGTGGAAGCGCGGCATGAACTGTATGTCGACTATCACAAGCAAATCGTAAGCGCTGTCGAAACATGTGTTCCGGTTTCTACGGTCATGTCCATCGATGAGATGGCCTGCAGCCTTATGGGGCGGGAACAGCCATTGGTCGCAGCGCTGGATCTGGCTCGCCGGGTGAAAGAGACCATCAAGCGAGATGTAGGCAGCACATTGCGCTGCTCGGTAGGACTGGCGCCGAATCGCTATCTGGCGAAGATTGCTTCTGACATGGAAAAGCCGGATGGTCTTGTCGCGCTCACGCCTGACATTTTGAAACCCGCGCTCCGGCAGCTGGTGCTGCGCGACCTGCCCGGCGTCGGAGCACGCATGGAGAAGCATCTGCATGCGCGCGGGATTCGGACAATGGAGCAGTTGCTGGAACTGGACCGCGAGAAGATGAGCGACGTGTGGGGCGGCGTTGGCGGAGAAAAGCTGTGGTACTGGCTGCGCGGCGAGGATTTCAACGATGCCACACTGGAGCACCAGAAATCGATCAGCCAGAGCCATATGCTGCCGCCGGAGTTTCGCTCACGAGACGGTGCTTATGCCATTGCCCACAAGTTGCTGCACAAGGCGGCAATGCGGCTGCGCGCGGCCCACCTATGGACGACAAACGTATCGGTATCAGTGAAGTTTGCAGTACCGAAAGAGATAGCCAGGAAGCGCCATTATTCAGGCATTCCGCAGAGCGGCTGGTCGCGAGGCATGACTGTGCTGGAGTGCCAGGATAATCAGACGCTGGTGGAGGCTTTGTGCAAGTTATGGGCGGAGTTGCCGACGGGCGAAGCGCTTCAGAAGCCGTTCTTTGTGGGGGTATGGCTGGGCAATCTGGTCCCCGAGCACCTGCACACGCTGAGCCTTTTTTCCTCGCTCGAAAGCGAATCGCGGCGCACCCGCCTCTCAAGCACAATGGACTCGCTCAATCACAAATACGGCCTCGATACGCTCTTTCCCGCAAGCATGTTGCTGGCAAAAGCCGCCGCGCCCACGCGAATTGCCTTCACCAGCATTCCAGATTTGTTTGAATAGTGACTCGCATTGGTAGTGAATCGGCGGGACTTCGAGTCGCTGCTGATACGCTCAGAGCCGAGGATTCGCCTATCAATGGAAGCTGGAACAAGAATTTTTTGCCGCCAGCTTGTCTATGGCACTCGTGCGGGGAAGTTCCTCTAAAGCCGCCGCTTACTGCAATGTCCCTCAACCTCGCCTTATTTGTGCTGAATATTTCGCCAGTCAAGTGGTGGTCGAAGCGACTCTCACTCAAAGCCGCGCAATTCACGACAAGAATGATCCTGATGGCATCGCGGCCAATGTTTACACCATGAATGCGGATCAAGTTTTGCGCGGCACTATCGGTTCAACATTTGAGGTCCTTGAGCCGAATGATAGCGGTCGCGCAACTTTCGATTGGATTCGCGGCAAAAAATATATCCTGTTTCTCACCTATTCGCCGCTTGAGGGGTCTTGGCAACTCGATGGATGCGGTAATTCAGGCCTGCTAACCGAAAATAGTCCAGTTCTATCGGAAATTGAACCGCTGAGACATGCACATGGCCCCGGTATGATTCGAGGATTGGCCAGTCGGCAGGAGCTTGATAAACCAGTTGCGGGAGTGCACGTCGAAGCCAAAGGGGCGGCGGGTGTCTATAGGGCTGTAACAAATGAGACAGGTGCATTTAGGATTCAGGTTCCTCCGGGGGATTACAGTGTTGCTGTTATCGACAATCGCCGGCTGTTTAGCAAGGAAGATATCAGCTACGAGGATCCGCAGAGTATTCAGATTTGGCCGGGAGGATGTGCTCAGATACAGTTTGTTCAATCAGGAACGAGAAAGTCTCCACACTGAGACTTCACAATATTGCAAGGCCATTCGGTTGCGGTTGGTCGGGCATTTGCCTAGGTGCTGGGTGCCGGATTCCCGACGTCTCGCGTTTGAGACTTGGGATATACAGCTCAACTCTGTTTGCAATCTCGGAGTCCCAGCACTCTAAGCGCAACTTACCCAACCCAAAGCCGCCGCGACGGAGGCCGGAGCGCCCACGACGCCACCGTTACAACCACCATCACGATCGGGTATCCCAGCGTACCCGCATCCCTAATTCCCGAAGCCACGAGCGATGCAATGGCGCCCGTCAAGTCGAAGATCACACCGGCGTAGGCCCACTCTTTCAGCCGGGGAAACCGCGGGATGACCAACGCGACAGCTCCGAGCAATTTCCAGATCCCGAGGATGACCAGAAAGTATTGAGGATAGCCCAGGCGTTCGAAAAGTCCGCGAACCTGGGGCACTCGCAAGACATCCCATGCGCCTCCCAAAGCCAGCTCGAAGACGACCAGAGCGGTGGTCACCCAGTAAGCAATGATGCGGCGCCGCGAATTGAAGGCGGAACGGTCGAGGGTGGTCATAGCGTCGAGTTGCAGCGCTCGGCCTCGCTTGCCGAACATTATATTGACCAAGCCTGAACGCTGGGTGCACCAAGCTCGCTTTTGAGACCTGGGATTTCCTCTTCAACCACGCGGCGCACTCCTCTCCACCCGCGCAATATGCACCCGCCCCCAAACACAAATCTGCTCCAGCACCGGAGCCAGCGTCCATCCATACTTCGTAATCGAATAGCGCACACACGGCGGCACTCGCTTTTCTTCGTGCCTCTCGATGATCCCGTCGCGCACCAGTTCATGCAAATGCCGGATCAGCATCCGCTCAGTGATGCCGGGAATGCTGCGGCGCAACTCGCTGGTCCGCATGGGTCCATCGCACAGGCGCCACAGGATAGTCCCTTTCCATCGTCCGTCAATGACCGACAGCATGGCGTCAATCGGACACTGCGAAAGCTCTTTTTTAGAAACCGGCATAGGATTGCGAATACTGACAAATTAGTTAGTACATCAATTTGAGTCAGTATTGGGGATATCCGGATCAGAGATGTAAACAGCTATAGGAGCCAATCTATGCAGTATCTGGACATACTCACAATTCTTTGCATCGGTCTCATGATCGGCAACGAGTTTGCTGTATCGATCTTCGTGAATCCCGTAATCTGGCAACTTGAGAATCACTCCCAAGCCAAGGCTTTGAGTCTCTTCGCCAACCTGCTCGGCAAAGCAATGCCTTTCTGGTACGCCTTGTGCCTTGTTTTTATGCTTATCGAAGCATTTCTACGCCGGCATGAACCGGCACTGACTTCGCTGCTGATTGCATCTGCCCTATGGATCGCGATTGTCATCTATACCCTGCTCACCCTTTTGCCTATTAACAATCGCATTGCCGCTCTGGAGAACGGACCCCTGCCTGCGGGATGGCGGCAGGAGCATAAGAAATGGGACACGCTGCACCGCTGGCGCATTCTTTTTCTCGTCGTTGCTATGGTCTTTGTGCTTCACGGGATTCTGCGGTGACGAAGAATGCTTCGGCTCATTCGCTAGACTGAACCTGTGACTTGTTCTTACCGCGGTCGCCTTGCGCCTTCTCCAACCGGGTTACTGCATCTGGGTCATGCGCGGACTTTCTGGACTGCTTATCAGCGGGCCGTGACAGCCGATGGCAGGCTCATCATGCGCAATGAGGATCTGGACCCGCAGCGATCAAAGGCTGAGTTTGCTGCGGCCATGTTCGAAGACCTGCGCTGGCTCGGAATTCGCTGGCAGGAGGGACCGAACATTCTCCCCTCAGAGGATGGACCTTATGCTCCCTACGTTCAGAGCCAGCGTCGGGAGTTTTATTTCGAGGCATGGCGGCGGCTGGTACAGACCGGGTGGGTCTATCCCTGCCGCTGTTCGCGCAAAGATCTGACGCGCATGGCGCAAGCGCCCCATGACGAGGATGATGAACCGATCTATCCGGGAACTTGCCGGCCTGAATCCCGCGCAAGAGTCGTCCCGGAATCGCCAGCCGGACTGAATTGGCGCTTTCGTGTTCCTGACGACGAGAGGATTGTCTTTGAAGACGGCCATTTTGGGCCAAAGAGCTATGTTACCGGACGGGATTTTGGAGACTTTCTCGTATGGCGGCGCGATGATGTTCCCGCCTACCATCTGGCCGTCGTGGTCGACGACGCGGCTATGCGCATCACCGAGGTCGTGCGCGGTGCCGACCTGTTGCGGTCGACGGCGCGGCAGATTCTCGTCTATCGGGCTCTGGGCATGGAGCCGCCCTCCTGGTTTCATTGCTCACTCATGAATGACGAAAGCGGCCAACGGCTGGCCAAGCGGCACGATGCACTTTCGCTGCGCGCTCTACGCGATCAGGGGAAGACGCCGGTGGAAGTGATCGCCCGATGTTCAGCGAAAGTGCGGTGCGTGGCGGTTGAGGTACACTTTATTGCTAAACAGTTCACAGGCGCTGGAGATTCACTGGTTACTTTTTCCATCCTTTGCCACGCAAAGAATGATCACTCCATGCTCCGCGCTGTTCTGCTTTGAGTCTTCATGGCTTCGGACTTTGCACAATTCGTCAAACAGCAGGCAGATATCGTCAAGATCATCGGCGATTATGTGCGCCTGAAAAAAGCGGGAGCGCAGAACTTCAGCGGATTCTGCCCGTTTCATAAGGAGAAATCGCCATCATTTTCCGTGCATGCCACGCGGCAGTTTTACCACTGCTTTGGGTGCGGAGAGTCGGGCGATGTTTTCTCATTCATTCAAAAGATTGAGAATGTCAGTTTCCCGGAGTCGGTTCGTTTTGTAGCGCAGAAATGCGGCATTCCGCTGCCAAAGCGTGAATTTTCTTCGGAAGAAGAGGCGCAGGAAGGACGGCAGCGCGCCAAGCTTGCTGGAGCTGCATGAGCTGGCGACAGCATGGTTTGAGGAGCAGCTGCGTCCGCCCGAAGGAGCGTTAGCGCGCGAATACCTTACAGGCCGCGGACTGAAGCCGGAGGAAATACAGAAGTTCCGCATCGGCTATGCGCCGGAGTCTTTTCACGCCCTGCGTGAAGGCTGCAGTCCGTCGCCGACCAGGAGACGCTGCGGCTCTCGGGCCTGTTTTCCTTTAAAGAGCAGGAGGATGGGAAGCCGGGGCCGCTTTATTCGCGCTTTCGCAAGCGGGTGACATTCCCTATCGCGAATGAGTCAGGCCGGGTGATCGCCTTTACGGCGCGGGCGCTGGAAGCAGGCGATAAGGCAGGGCCGAAGTATCTGAACTCGCCAGAGACGCCAGCTCTATTCCAAAGGAAATGTTCTTTTCAATCTGGATAAAGCGCGGCAGGCGATACGCGAAACCGGGTTCGCAGTGCTGGTTGAAGGACAGATGGATTGCATCTCCGTTATCTGGCGGGAGTAAAGAATGTACTCGCCACCAGTGGGACGGCATTTACCGAGGCGCAGGTGCGGCTGCTGGCACGGTATGCGACGAAGCTCATTGTGAACTTCGATCCCGATACGGCGGGCGCGAACGCGGCAGAGAAATCGATTGCCATGCTGACGGAGGAAGGCTTCGAGGTGCGGGTGGTGGCGCTTGAAGGCGGCCTCGATCCTGACCGGTATATTCGCGAGCATGGGGCGCAGGCATATTTTTCTGCATACGCGGGGCGAAACGGCTTCAGGACTATTTGATTGAACGGGCATGGCAGAAGTATCCACCGGTCACGGCGGATGCCAAAGTGGATGCGTTGAATTTTCTGCTGCCGCATATCAGGCGGATGCCGAATGCCATTGCCCGCGACGATTTTGCAGCCGATGCAGCGCAGAAGCTCGGCATCGATTCCGCACTGGTGCGCGAAGAGCTGAAACAGGCTGCGGCGAAGCGCCGCGATTCCATGACGCATGCATTTCCAGTTTTCAGCGAAGCAGAGAGAGTTTTATTGCGGGCGTTAGCGGGAACGCTTTCAGACCCTGCATGCCAGGCTGCAGTAGCGGGTTTCGATGCACATCAAGCGCACTTTGAAGGACTGACTGTCGCAGCCATCCTGAAGCAATTGCGCCACCGGGGATAGTGCGATGCCATGCAGGCGATTGAAGACGCCGGAGAACGTAGCCTGCTGGCGCAAGCGCTGAACGGGGAATTGGAGACGGTTGATGTCGGGCATGTAGCGGCGGCACTCGACACGCTGCGTCATCGTCACCTTGAGCGCCGCCAACGCGAACTGCGGGCCGCGATCACCGATGCCGAACGTAAAGGCGATGCTGCTTCTGTGGTCAGGCTTACGGCTGAAAAGCTCGCGAGTTGTTCCTGAGCTTCGGAATTCACTGAAAGGTGCTCTGCACTACCGCGGCAGGTGGCAGATGGTCTTGCCGCTTCGCCAATTGAGCGCCGGGCCAGTAAAATAGAAGGTGATGAGCACGAATCTCGAAACAGCACTGACCGCCATGCTGGGCAAGGCCGCGACGAAGCCGGACTGACTGTTCTTTCTGCAGAAGCAGGCACTGATTTCAACAACACCCACAGCCAAATTCAAGCTGGCTCTTAAGCCGGATGCATCGCCGTGAAGACGCTACAGCTGGAGTTGAGCGGCGCCTTCGACTTCCAGAAGCCCGAGCTGCTTCCGGAAATGACGACCCACTTGCGCGAAGCGGCAAAGCGCCTGCGCAATCCACGCCCGGATGCCTATGTGACGCTGGAAGGCCTGCCGATCAGTTTCAACGAGTTCGCGTGGCCCTTTCACCGGTCGACTTCCGGGGCGGACACTTACATCGTCCACGGCCTGGCGCATCTGGAAGACGGCACCGAATCACCGCTGCACGCAAAGGTATCTGCAAGCATGACGGTTACATTTGCTGAGATCGTACCTGCGCCTGAGCAGCCGTATGCGGAGACCTTCATCTACAACGCGATTCGCAAGACCCTCGACCAGGGCCAACTGGAGCTGCTGAAGAGCGGCAACCGCCAGCCGGTTCCGGTGACCACGCGCTACTACAGCCGCTGGCAGAAGAAGTTCTTCTTCACCGACACAGATGATGCAAGCCGTCTTGAATTTCTGGAGTTGAAGGTTTTCTGGCTTTCGCGATGTGCTGGGGAGTGACCAGCCTGTGTGGATGGCTGATCCGCGCGATGCGCAGTATCTGAATACCACGGCGGAAGAGTTGGCGCGCATGGCCGTGGATCTCTCAAAGCAAGGCCTGCTGAAGCTTACCGATGACTATGCGGTTCCGACTGCAACACTGCTGACTCGGGCCGAAGAGTACAACACGAAGCTGCACGCAGCGCTGGATATCACCAAGCCGACATTCAACGAGGAGATGCGCGCCGGCCACACCAATATGTGAGCGCTGCCGCCCTTCTCCTACGCTCAGGGCGGCCTGCGTGGGCGCGCTTTTCAGCACATATTTTAGGGGAAGTCGCTTATTTCACACAACAACAATTGAATGACCGTCTGTTCGTCATTACGGGCGGTCCAGGCGTTGGCAAGACAGCGCTTCTGCATGAACTGCAGAGACGTGGATTTGCCTGCGTTCCCGAGGCCGCGCGTCAGATTATTCAAGAACAGGTAAAAAATGGTGGAGATGCTGTTCCGTGGTTGAACATGGAACGCTATTCAGCACTGATGCTGCAAAAATCGGTAGACGATTATCTAGCCCACGCAGATGCGACTCGCGTAACATTTTTCGATCGCGGCATCCTCGACACCGTTACCCATTTCCGCCTCGCCGGACTCGCTTTGACGGACGAAGCACCTCGGCAGGTGCAGCAGTATTGCTTTAATCGCAGAGTTTTTCTGCTCCCACCCTGGCGGGAGATTTACTGCACGGACTCCGAGCGAAAACAGACGTTTGAAGAATCTGTTACCACGTATCACGTAAACAAGGCGGTCTATGCCGAGCACGGCTATGAGCTTCTTGAAGTTCCTCTTGCCCCGGTAACGGAACGCGCCGATTTCATTCTCAGCTCCATTCCCTCCATTTAAGGAAACACCACAAGGCCAGACTTGGCTTCCGCACTTGTGCCTCTACAATTTGCCGCAATGATTTACTGCGCTATGGCGGCGCCGCAGCGGCTGCAGAATTTTACGCCCGCTATCAATGGAGAACCGCACGAGGGACAGGCAGCTGTGATTACGGGGAAGTAGGCAGGAGTCGTGCCGGGCGAGGCGCATTGCAGGCTCGCGGCCAGAATCGTTGCCTGCTCCGCGTTAAACTGGCGCACGCGGCCGGGCATAAAAAAGCACTCGATCAAGCCGGCCAGAGCGGGAATGCCAGTCCAGAAGAACAGCACATACAAGATGCCAAGGCCATTCCGGCGGAGATAAAAATGGTGCGCTCCGAAGCTGCCGAGAAAAAGGGCCAGCAGTATGCCTACCACTTCATCTTTCTGTATGGCAGACATCTGGGCATAGAAAATCGCTCTCTGCTGATCGTTCAAATTTCCGACAATCCATGGCGTTGTCATCGGCTAACTCCCGCAATTCCTGCTACTAAGCAATACGCAATTCCCTATGAGACGGTTCCAGCGCTGATTTGGCTACATCTGCATCTGAGGATATGTTGCACTCCGGGCGGCCCTCAGTCTCTAATCGGGAAGTCCCTTACGCAGGTATGAATAATGAATGCCTTTGATCGCAGCGCTGGCGCCATCAACAGAAACAAACGGGGATGGCTCAACAACGAACCCCTGCTCGTGCTGGGGCTGGTATTGCTGACGCTTTATTTCGCCCGCGACCTGCTCATCCCGTTTGCCATGGCCCTCACGCTCAATTTCCTACTGGCTCCGGCAGTGATCCAGTTGGAGCGCCTGCGGTTGCGGCGGCTCCCAGCCGTGATTCTGGTAGTGCTGCTGGCATCGGCGTTTATCGCGGTGATTGGCTGGGTGGTGGCGCGGCAGCTGCTGGACGTGGCCAGCGACCTGCCGAGCTACAACCAGAATATCGACGAGAAACTGTCTTCGATCCATGCTCCCACGACCGGTCCTTTGGGCAGTGCTTTTTATGGGATCAAGAGTCTCAACCAGGACTTATCCGGCACGCAAACACCGCAGCCACTGCCGGTTCCTGCACCGAGCAAAACCCGTGGAAGCGCACGCAGCCGCGAGGCTGCCCGTCAGACACAGCAGACGAATTCCACTCCGGAAGAGGTTGTCGTCGTCCAGCCGCCGATCAGTAACCGCGCCTACGTCCAGCAATTGCTCAGGCCCATCATCAAGCCGCTTGCCATGCTTGGCATGGTCGCAATTTTCACGATCTACATGTTGATCAAGCGCGAAGATCTGCGCAACCGCGTGCTGCTGCTTGCCGGCATGGGACACCTGAACGTGATGACGCAGGCGCTCGACGATGCGGCGGGCCGCATCAGCAGCTACCTGCTGATGAATGTGCTGGTGAATGCCAGCTACGGAGCCGTCTTCGGTATCGGACTATTCCTGTTACACGTGCCCAACGCAACGCTGTGGGGTGTGTTGCTCGGCATTCTACGAATGGTGCCTTACGCGGGCATGATCATCGGCGGTGCGCTGCCTATTTGTTTTGCATTCGCCGCCTTTCCTGGATGGTGGACTTCTCTCTTTGTTCTGCTGCTATTCGTGGTGCTGGAAGTCGCAGTAGCCAACTTCATCGAGCCGTGGCTTTACGGCAGCCACACGGGCATCTCGGCGCTGGCTCTGGTTACGACGGCTATGGTCTGGACGCTTCTCTGGGGAGTGCCCGGATTGATTCTTTCCACACCTCTTACGGTCTGCCTGATCGTGATGGGGCGATATATGCCCCAGATGTCGTTCCTGCATATTTTGCTAGACGACGAGGCGGAGCTTGCTCCGGAAGCTCATTTTTACGAGCGCCTGTTAGCTATGGATCAGACAGAGGCACATCACATTGCCGACAAGTTCCTCGAAGGCCACAGGCTCGTCGATCTCTATGACGGCGTTTTATTGCCCGCGCTCAGCTTGGCCGAACAGGATCGACACAAGGGATTTCTGGACGATGCCCGCAGCACCTTCCTTTTCCAGAGCGCGACAGAACTGATCGCCGAACTGACCGAGTACCATTCGCCTCTGCCGGATCCACCTGCAGAAATCGAAGGCTTCATCGACCGAGCATGTCCCATTGTCTGCATCCCGGCAAACGATCAGGCTGACGAGATTGCTGCAGTCATGCTGGCACAGCTGCTCGAACAGCGCGGCCACAAAACGATGCTGCTGCACAAGGTGGCGCTTACTCCTGAAATTGTCGATCGCTTGCGGGAAGAACCAAGCACGACAATTTGTATCTCCGCTCTCCCACCTTTCGCATTCGTGCACGCACGCAACTTATGCCAGGGAATTCGCGAACATTTGCCCGAGAACCGCATTCTGATCGGGCTCTGGGGCGCGACCGGGAACAGCGAAACGCTACGGGAGCGATTTGGCGCAGGACGCCCAGAAGGGGTTGCGACTACGCTGGCGCAGGCCATTCAGCTGGGCCGTAGCTGCGAAGTATCTGCAATGAAGATTCCCGCGGACCGGAGACTGGAAAAAGATGCAGGCGTTCGTCTATGAGCCTGCGCCTTAGCCGAGTGGGAAAAAGAAAATAAGACATACAGCAGCAGCAAGACAAGGCTGCCAAAATGAGCAAGGGTGTAGTCTTTGCGGGATGCCATGAGCATTTTCCTCATCGACATCATGCTTCGGGTTTGCACATTCTTCGTGCAGAAATCGATGCGAGAGACTCTTTCCATTCCGAAATAGAATGCGTGTTTCGATCTGGGAATCCACTGCAGAAAAAACCTGCTCACGGTAGCCAACAGGATTCCTCTCTTCCGCGGATCTGTGGTTTTGTCCTTTGCAGTTTAGGATGAAACCATTGCCATGATGCCAACTCGTCCTGTCTGGGCGGAAATTTCCCGCTCGCGCCTACTTGCCAACTGGAAGCTGTTACAGACTGCTGCTCCGTGCGACGCCGATCTGCTGGCCGTAGTGAAGGCCGACGCCTACGGGCATGGCGCGGTCGCTTGCGCGCAGCTTCTTCAGGATGGGGGGGCCGAGTGGTTCGGCGTGACCTGCGTCACTGAGGCGATTGCACTGCGAGCGGCATGCCCGGAAGCCCGCATTCTGGTTATGTCAGGACTATGGCACGGCGAAGCTGACGCGATTATCGAGCATCGCCTCACGCCGCAGGTATGGGAACCTTTTCACTTCGACCTGCTAGAGACTGCGGCACGCAAACGGGCACTGATGCAGCAATCTCTTTCCGTTCACCTTGAGGTGGACACTGGCATGTCGCGGCAGGGAGTGCGCTCGCTCGAAACATTGCGACTACTGTTGGCGCGTTGCCAGCCCGAATCGCCCATTCGTGTCGAGAGTGTGATGACCCATTTCAGCGCGGCTGAGGTGCTCGATCCGGATGAGACGCAGGCGCAGATGGCGCGCTTTGCTGCAGCGCTCGAAGTGATCGCTAAATACGATATTCATCCAACATGGATACACGCGGGCAACTCGGCAACTCTGTTTGTGCCAGAGCATCTGCAAGAGCTGGAAAAGCTGGCAAAGAAGCGTTCGGCTCGTTTGATGCTGCGGCCGGGACTAGCGCTCTACGGCTACATGCCGCGATTTGTGCCGAAACTCTCCCCTGCGACAGCGTATGCCGCGCTCAAACCCGTGCTTTCCTGGAAGTCGCGCATCGTCTCTCTGCGAACGATTGCCGAAGCTGAGAGCGCCGGATACAACATGACCTTCAAGGCGCAGCGCCAGACACGATTGGCGCTCATCCCGGTGGGCTATGCAGACGGCCTCAATCGCCTGCTCTCGAATCGCGGCCATGCGCTGGTGCGCGGTGTGAAGAGCCCCATTGCCGGACGGGTCTCAATGGACCAAACTATTCTCGATGTGACAGATGTCCCCGATGTTGCAATCGGCGATGAGGTTGTGCTGATCGGCGAGCATGGAAGTGCCAACACTACCGCTTATGACCTTGCCGACGCGACAGGGACCATTCCTTACGAAGTTACCTGTGCCATCGGCGCACGCGTGCCGCGCATCATGGTGGATGAAAGCCAGAGTTGATTAAACTAGAAGTATGCTGAGCAAGTGGTATGCGCGCCGGATGTTTGCGTGGGAGACGGCGCTGACAACGCGCGATGAAAACCGGGTGGTGCGGCCCGTGGAGTGGGGCTTCGAGTGGCTGGATGATTTTCTGCATTCGCATCATGCTGGACGCGCTATGCAAGCTCCGCTGGACACAGAACACCCAGAAAGCTGGATGATTGCGCTGAATGAGGCAATCGTGCGCGAAAGCGACTCCTTTTTCGGGTACGACCCACCCACCGATTACCGCCTGGAAGAACGGCACCCGCAGCTCTTTCCTACGAATGTGCGTCCGGAAACTCTGGCGCAGGACGCAAAACTCAAGGACCTGGCCGCAAACGGCAAGCTAAAAACTGCTCCGTTTTTGCGCTTCACATCACCTGTCCGCACGCCATATCCGGAAAACGACCTGGTGAATGCGCGCTGGTACCCCGCTCCGGCAGAGAAACAGATAGGAAAGCCCAAACAGGCCATCATCGTGATGCCGCAATGGAATGCCGATGCCTTCAGCCACAACGCACTCTGCGCGCTTTTCAACCGCTTCGGTATCTCGGCGCTGCGGTTGAGCAAGCCCTATCACGATATTCGCCGCCCCGCGGAGCTGGAGCGCTCGGATTATGCCGTCAGCTCTAATATCGGCCGCACGATCGCTGCTTGCAGGCAGGCTGTCGTTGATATTCGCTGCTGCCTCGACTGGCTGGAAGCGCAGGGCTACGAGCAATTCGGCATCCTGGGAACGAGCCTTGGCTCCTGCTATGCCTTTATTGCGAGCGCGCACGATGCACGCCTGCGCGTGAATGCCTTTAATCATGCCTCCGTGTCTTTCGGCGACGTTGCCTGGACAGGCCAGAGCACGCGGCATATCCGCAGGGCTTTTGAAGACGCCGGATTGACGCAGGCGCGGCTGCACAAGCTGTTCGCTTCTGTCAGCCCGGAATCGTACATGGAGCGCTTCGCTGCGCTGCATAAAAAGGTTCTCGTCGTTCATGCAACATACGATCTGACCTTCTTGCGTGAATATTCGGTCGAGGTGCTCCGCAAATTCTCGGAGCTGGGAGTTGATTTCGTCTCGAAGGTGCTGCCCTGCGGCCACTACACCACCGGCGAAACTCCCTACAAATTCATCGACGGCTGGTATCTGGGCTCCTTCGTCTACAACGCCTTCAAAACCCTGGCCGAGGCGCCTGCGTTGCCGAAACTGACCCAGGAAAAGGCGCCTTTCACCACAGAGATGAGAGAGGACGCGGAGTTTTCTTCTGCGGGCCCCGGCGGACCTCCGCGTCCACTGCATTAAGTTTTTCCATTCTGCCTGCAGCCGCTGGAAAGGCTACAATCGAAGCATGTCCGACCGCATGTCTTTGACGCTTTCGCAAGCCGATCCCGAGATCGCCGCTGCCATTGAAAATGAAGTCCGCCGTCAACACGAAGGCCTGGAGATGATCGCTTCCGAGAACTTTGTCAGCGAAGCAGTGCTTGAGGCTGCGGGAACCGTCTTCACCAACAAATATGCGGAAGGCTACCCCGGACGCCGTTATTACGGCGGGTGTGAATTCGCGGATGTGGTTGAGAATCTCGCCCGCGACCGCGCCAAACAGCTCTTCGGAGCCGAACACGCCAATGTGCAGCCGCACTCTGGCTCACAAGCCAATGCCGGGGCTTATATGGCGGTGCTTAATCCCGGCGATACCATCCTCGGCCTGGACCTGGCGCACGGAGGACACCTGACACACGGGCACAAGCTCAACTTCTCCGGCAAGCTCTACAAGGTCGTCTCTTACGGCGTGCGTAAGGATACAGAAGTCATCGACTATGACTTGTTAGAACAGACCGCCGAGCGCGAAAAGCCGAAGGTCATCATCGGAGGCGGCAGCGCTTATCCCCGCATCTTTGATTTCATTCGCATGCGGCAGATCGCGGACAAGGTGGGCGCGGTGCTCATCGTCGACATGGCGCATTTTGCCGGGCTGGTTGCCGGCGGTGCACATCCGTCGCCGGTGCCGCATGCCCATGTCGTGACCAGCACGACGCATAAAACGCTGCGCGGACCCCGTTCCGGGCTGATTCTCTCGCAGCAACAGTTTGCCGCGGCAATCGATAAAGCAGTTTTCCCCGGCCAGCAAGGCGGACCGCTGGTGCACATCGTAGCGGCCAAGGCCGTTGCTTTTCGCGAGGCGCTGCAACCCAACTTCAAACAGTACGCGGCCCAGATCGTCGCAAACGCGCGTGTGCTGGCTGACACATTGCAGGCAGAGGGCTTCCGGGTTATCTCCGGTGGAACAGACACGCACCTGATGCTGGTAGATGTATTCGCAAAAGGCATGCTCGGCAGCGAAGCCGAGGTTGCCCTGGGCGAAGCAGGCATCACCGTTAACAAGAACGCGATTCCCTATGACACAAACCCGCCGCTCAAGCCGTCCGGGATCCGCATCGGCACGCCTGCGCTTACCACGCGAGGCATGAAGGAGCCGGAGATGCGCACTATCGGCAGGTGGATCACCGAAGCGCTGAACGAGCGCGCCAATCCGCAGACACTGGCGCGTATTCGCGGACAGGTGCTGGAGCTGGCCGAGCAGTTTCCGCTCTATGGATGGCTGCGGCAACCTGTTGCAGTGACCCAGTAAGCGCAGTTCTTTTCCCGTCACAGTCAACGCGAGACGGCACATTTGTTTCATACTGCATGAGGATGTTTGCGTGACCGATTCTATTTCCCGACGCAACTTTGTGAAAACCGCAGCGATCGCTTCTCTTGCCACCAAAGTATGGTGGGCGGAGGCTAAGACCACCATGAGCCAGGATAGTCATCTTCTCTTCGCAGGAACACAAACCGGCCCTTCCAGCAAGGGTATCTACGCTTTCCAGTGGAACCCTGCCAACGGCGAGTTGAAGGAACTCGGACTTGCGGGAGAGAGCAATAATCCAACGTTTCTGGCGCTTTCGCCAGATGGCAAGCGCCTCTATGCCGCAAATGAGCTCGACGAGTATGAAGGGGCAAAGAGTGGAGCCGTCAGCGCATTCACTATTGATCGTGCTGCGGCGAAGCTCACGCACATCAATACCGTCGCCGCCACCGGCGCCGGTACCTGTCATGTCAGTCTGGATCAGAGCGGGCGCGGCCTCTTCTGTGCCAACTATTCAGGGGGCAGCTCTGCGTCGTTTCATATCGATGAGGAAGCCAGGATCAGTCCGGCGGTCTCACAGTTTCACTACCATGGGCATGGCCCAGTTGCCGGGCGTCAGGAAGCTCCGCATGCCCATAGAGCCATGGTTACACCGGATAACCGCTACGTGCTCATCAATGATCTCGGGCTCGACTGCATCCACATCTATCATCTTGATCAGGCCACCGCGAAGCTGACGCCGAGCGATCCGCAGCAATGGACAGCGAAACCCGGCTCAGGCCCGCGCGCGCTGCGTTTTCACCCCAACGGAAAATGGGCCTACTGTCTGAACGAGCTTTCATCTGCGATTGACGTGCTGGCATGGGACAGTAAGAACGGTGCGCTGAATTCGCTCCAGCATATCGATACGGTGCCAAAGGGTTATCACGGCGAAACTGCCGCCTCTGAAATTGTCATCGACCGCAGTGGACGCTTTTCTTATGCAGCCGTGCGTTTCTGGGACAAGATTGTTGCTTTCAGTATCGACCCGGCTACAGGCAAGCTCTCACAGATCGGAGTTACGTCCTGTGGCGGCAAAGTTCCGCGCCATATGACGCTTGACCCGACAGAGCGATGGCTGCTTGTGGCCAATCAAACGTCAGATAACATCGCCGTTATTCAGAGGGACACGAAGACGGGGAAACTCGCGGAGACAGGGAGCAGTTTCCCACTGGTAAAACCGCAGTGTCTGGTCTTTGCCTAAGACACCGGCTAGTTGACGGTTACGAGGGACGCTGCGGGCGCGGAGATTGTCTTTGCTTTCTCCGGCGTGACGGTCACTAATCTCCATGCGGAGCGGTCTTTCAAAAGTCTGGCAACCAGCGCCGTATGCATGGCATGACCGGCACGTTCAGCTACGACACGTCCCAGTATCTGATGTCCGGCAAGAGCCAGATCCCCGATGAGATCGAGAACTTTATGACGCACGAACTCATCCTCGAAGCGAAGCGGACCATTCACCACTCCGTGCTTGGTGAGAATGATTGCGCTTGACTCCGACACGCCACGGATTAACCCCATGTTCCGCAGCATCTGCTCGTCTTCCTTGAAACCAAATGTACGTGCCGGAGCGATTTGCAGCCCGTAGTTGCGGGTTGCCAGATCGACAGTAAAGCCCTGCTGTCCAATCGGTGCGGGAAAATCAATCTGGTAGGAGACGCTATAGCCCTCGCCGGGGTAGACGCCGATAAACTTGTCGCCTTCGCGCACTTCCACTGTCTTCAAAATGCGCAGATACTCGCGCCGGCGCCGCTGCGTCTTCAACCCCACCTGCTGAAAGGCTTCCACATAGGGCAGCGCACTACCGTCAAAGATCGGTAACTCCAGATTATCCAGCTCTACGATGACGTTATCGACGCCCATGCCAATCAATGCCGAGAGCAAGTGCTCGGTTGTGGAAATGAGCACACTCTGTCGCATGAGGCTGGTAGCGTAGCTCACCTTGGCTACGTTGCGTCCTGTCGCGGGAATTTCAAAATTGTCCAGATCAGTACGGCGAAAAACGATGCCTGATCCCGCAGGAGCGGGAAGCAGCCGCATTTGAACCGGAGCGCCGCTATGCAGGCCGACGCCCGAAAATTCAATCACTGCAGCGACTGTCTGTTCCAGATACGATGAATCTGACAAGACCAACTTCCTGGCCCGATGGGGGCATTAACGTCATAGACTACTGGCATACATTAAAGTTTCACTGTTGTATCTTTGCCACAGTATGGTGGCAGAAACGCAGCGCATCCCAAAACGTACCTATTAAGTAAATGATTGACCAAAAAGATACTTACGCTATTGACACACTCACCGCTGCATCTGAAAAGCAAGTGCAGCCGATGCTTAAACTGCTCCGAAAGCTGGTCGAAATTGAATCGCCCAGCGATGACAAACAAGCCGTAGACCGATGTGTAGCGTTCGTCGCCAAACACTGCACAGCATGGGGAGGTCGGGTACGCATCCACCCTGCGAAAGCATTCGGCAACTTGCTCGAAGCACGTTTCGGCCCGCAGAAAAGCAAGCGGAAACCGATACTTTTACTTGGCCATCTTGATACGGTCTGGCCTCTCGGGACACTAAAGGGTATGCCCTTTCGCGTCGCAGGCGGACGTGTGTGGGGACCAGGCGTTCTTGATATGAAGGCAGGAGTGGCCATGGCGCTGACAGCCATCGCCATTCTGAAAGAACAACAAAAACTGAATCGGCCAGTCGTACTGCTGCTCAACAGCGATGAGGAAGTGGGCAGTAATATTTCTCGTCCGGTGACGGAGAAACTGGCGCGGCAATGCGAAGCGGTCTTTGTACTGGAACCGGCGCAGGGACTAACGGGTGCATACAAGACGGCGCGCAAAGGCGTCGGAAATTATTCGATTTGCGTTCGCGGCATAGCGGCGCACAGCGGAGTGGATTTTGAGCACGGACACAGTGCGATCGTTGAGCTTGCCCGGCAGATCGAGAAAATTACACGCTTTACCGAGTTGGAACACGGCATCACGGTAAATGTTGGAACCGTTCAGGGCGGAACGCGATCTAACGTGATAGCAGCAGAAGCCCGGGCCGAGGTCGATGTTCGCATCGCCAGAGCTAAAGATGAAGCGCGCATCGATAAACATTTTCGTTCTTTGCGCGTCTTTGATAGCAAGTGCAGTCTGCACGTTGAAGGCGGATTGAACCGTCCCCCGATGGAGCGCACACGCGGAACCGCAGCGCTCTATAAGCAAGCCGCGGCATACGCGCGCGCGCTTGGATTCACGCTGGAAGAAGCAGCGACCGGAGGCGGCTCAGACGGCAATTTCACCTCCGCATTAGGCGTGCCCACATTGGATGGAATGGGTGCAGTGGGAGAGGGCGCGCACGCAGCGCACGAATCACTGCTCCTGGAGCACATGGCGCCCCGCACGGCATTGCTGGCCGCCATGCTGGCAGACGCCGGAGAATGAGGTCAAATGCTGAAGCTTATCGAATTCGGGTTGCTGGCCGTATCGCTGCTGATCATCTTCGGCCTGGTGGCTTCGTCTCCACGCAGCTCGCAACCGGCTGCGCCCGAAATCACCGACGCTGGCGAGGCGGAAATCGGCCCGCTCCATAAGCTCTAACGGGCGGCCGGGACTACTTCCTTCAGCAGGCGTGCTTCAGTCCCTTCCAACATGCTGTTGACGAGTGCCAGCGGCAAGCCAACCACATTGAAATAGCAGCCATGAATCCGCGGAATCCATAATGCCGCGTATCCCTGGATTCCATAAGCGCCCGCCTTGTCCATGGGCTGGCCGGTGTTAATGTAGGTCTCGATCTCTACTTCGGAGATCGTCGTCATCGTCACGTAGGTCAACTCCGACGCGACTTCGATTCCGCTGCGCGACGCCACGGCAACTCCGGTGACTACGGAATGGGTCACTCCCGAAAGTGCACGCAACATACGCGCCGCATCGTTGGCGTCTTTCGGCTTGCCAAGAATTTCTTTTGCGGGCGATATGACGATGGTGTCGGCACCGAGTACAAGCAGCGGATCGCCCGCTGAATCGAGCGTGGCCAGTTCTGCAAAAACGGCCTGCGCTTTTTCCTTTGCCAGCCGCGTGGCAAAGCCGATCGGATCTTCCGCGGGCCGAAGATCCTCGGGGACGGCGGAAGCATGAACACGGAAGCTGAATCCGGCCTGTGAAAGCAGCTCTTTGCGGCGCGGCGATGAGGAAGCCAGTACCAGCATGACTCTAGATTAAGGCATCCTGCCCAGGGCGGTCCCCTCGGTATGTTTTGCGGAAATTCCTGTTTTTAAACGACTTAGACTGCGAATCGAGCCAAAGGCCTCATTTTACTGGAGTTACGGGTCAATCGACATAGGTAGGCGATCACTCGCGTTCCCTGTCACACCACCGTGCGTACGGGTCCGTACACGGCGGTTCGGTAGGATTAAGCGCCGGGTGTGCAGCGTAAGTAAGGAAGTCCCAAGCGATCGAAGTAAGCGGCGGGCATGGCATACGAGAGAGCTTCTGTACGGCTAAGCCGCCAGGGGCCCCATTGATGCCCTGCCGTACGGGCCGCAAGATCATGAGTTAGACCGAGCTGCCGCAATCGAGCGTATCGTGTCTTCCCTGTCCGCCATTGTTTACAGGCAGCAGAGCGTATACGACGCCGGATCCACTTATTGAAACGGTCCAGCACGGTCGGGGTTTGGCAGAAGCCGAAGTAGCCTTGCCAACCCTGAAGGTAGCGGCCTAGCTCGCGAACCATGGTCTCGATGCTGATACCACGAGTTCGACGAGTAAGGATTCGGACTCGAGCCTCGAACCGGGACTTTGCTTTGGGCGCGATTCTGCGCTTCGGCTGCCTCCCGTTTGTAAAGCTGAACCCGAGGAACTTCCGCTCCCACGGTCGTGCCACAGCACTTTTCTCCCGGTTCACCTTCAGCTTGAGCTTACCTTCAAGGAGTCTTGTGAGCCCTCCCATCAGGCGTTGGCCTGCTCGACGGCTGCGGACATAGATGTTGCAATCGTCCGCATACCGAGCGAACCGATGCCCTCTTCGCTCCAACTCACGGTCGAGTTGATCGAGAACAAGATTCGATAGTAGCGGCGAAAGAGGACCACCTTGCGGCGTCCCTTCATCCGTCGGTCCTACGAGTCCGTTCTCCAACACACCCGCCTTGAGCCAGCTCCGAATCAGTCGCAGGAGGCGCTTATCGTGCACGCGCTTTGCGATCTGCCCCATCAGTCGGTCGTGGTTAACTCGGTCGAAGAACTTTTCCAGATCGAGGTCGACCACCCAGCGGTACCCCGCAGCAATGTGCTGCTGGGCACGCGCCACTGCTTGATGTGCCGAGCGTCCGGGACGGAACCCATAGCTCGATTCAGAGAAGGTGTTATCCCAACTGTTTTGCAGAACCTGCATCACTGCCTGCTGGATCATTCGATCCAACACCGTAGGAACGCCAAGTTTTCGCACCCCTCCGTCCAGCTTCGGGATTTCTCCCCGACGTACCGGTTGCGGTTGATAGGTCCCACTCAACAGTTGTTCCCGGATTTCTAACCAGTGCTGCTTCAGGTAGCCCGTAAGGTCATCAACCGTCATTCCATCGATGCCCGGGCTGCCTCCGTTTCTCTTCACACGTTTGAGTGCCTGCCAGAGGTTTTCTCGCTGGCAGATTCTCTCCATCCACTGCTCATCCGATGCCAGGCTTTCTGCACTGCACTCCGTCACCGATGCTTCGGTCCCTTCAGAGGACTGACTTCGAGCTTCACTCGTCGTCGCTCCCTCGAAGGCCAGCTGTAGCTGGTTATTCTGCCGCTTTGCACCTTTGAGTCGTGCCACGTACTTGCCTCTCCTATCGTTCAGGCCTTCGTCCGATGTACCGGACTACTATGCCCTATGCTGACTTCTGCTGCACGTTCAAGAAGAATCGCTTCTTCTCCAGTCGTGTTCCCACGACATGCAGCAGACCTCCCGTGGTAAGTTCGACCGCCTTCAGCGCACCACCGCCGGATTTACCGACACTCGCCTTGATGGATATGGGCTTTGCTGCTCATTGCCAACTCGCCCGCGAGTGCAGGCCTCCTATCCGATTCTTGTCCATCGGCACACGCCTTTGCTCCACGCTTCCTTCAGACCCCGCCTCGCGACGACGCCCTTGCGCTTCGCTAATCCTTCACCTCCATCAGGTTGGATAAGGGACTTGCACCCTCAAACTGTCGAACATGCACGGCACACAATGAGGAAAAGGCATGGCCTGCGCCATGCCTTTCCTTTTCCTATATATCTATTTAGCAAATTATGCGGTAATTCCCTGCAATGGATTGCGGATCATAAATGGCTTAGATTGAGTGCTTTGCATGGGTCATTGTGTAACTGGGGGCTTGACAAGATTTTTCGGAGTGCTGCTGGGGCCGAAGCCCCACCGCCCCCAGGCGGTTCTTCACCGGGCTAAGCCCTGTGCTTCTACCTGAAAATCGTACTGTAGTGCCGTCGAACTAACCCCACTCAAGCCAAAAGAAGGCTTGAATGGGGCCCCCGCCTCAGGTCCTAATATGTACTCGATATGTGCTCGCTACGAACATCCATAAAAACGCTGCTTATATTTGCCGTCTTCGTATCTCTGGGAGGCGGTTCGCCGGTGGCGGCACAATCGTGCGGATCGACTGGATTGGCGGTGCAGGTACTCGGCTCCGGCGGGCCGGAGGCGCAGGATAAGCGCGCCTCGACCAGCTATCTTGTCTGGCAGAACGGGAGTGCACGCGTGGTCCTTGACGCGGGAGGAGGCAGCGCGCTGCGTTTTGGGAAGAGCGGAGCGCAGATGTCCCAGGTGGACGTTTTTCTTTTCAGCCATTTTCATGTCGATCACAGCGGCGATTTTCCTGCACTGATCTTTTCTTCGTGGTTTGAAGACCGCAATCGCCCGCTGCCGATTTACGGGCCGGAGGGAAATGAATTCATGCCCTCCACCACCGAGTTTGTGCACGATCTCTTCAGTGATCCGCACGGAGCGTGGCGCTATCTGAGCGACCTGGTCGAGCCCACTACCGCGTCTGGCGGCTATACGTTGCAGCCGCACGATGTGGCTGCGGGCTCAACGCCGGTGCTGGTGTTTCGCAATGCCGACATGGCGGTCTACGCGGTGAAGGTGATTCATGGTGCGTTTCCCGCTCTGGCATGGCGAGTGGAAATTGGCGGAAAACGGATCGTCTTCAGCGGAGACACGAACGGCGAAGGGGACGGCCTGACGCAGCTGACGATGAATGCGGATTTATTCGTCGCTCACAACGCCGTGCCGGAGGGCGCAACCGGAGTGGCAAGGCGTCTCCATATGCCGCCTTCAGTGATCGGAACGGTTGCCGCGAATGCTCATGTCAAGCAATTGGTGCTGTCTCATCGCATGCTGCGGACTTTAGGAAAAGAGAGGGAGACGCAGGCTGAGATAAGGCGGCGATTCTCCGGGCCCATCGCCTTCGCTAACGATCTCGATTGTTTTCCAGTGAAGTGATGCTGGTTTCCACATCTCGGTTTTCAGATGACTGGAAGCTGTGGGACTTCCCCACTCAAGCCAAAAGAAGGCTTGAATGCGGCACCCGCCCTATAAAGGAAAAACAAAAGCTGACCTTAGTGAGATGCTCATAGAAAGTTGACTTTCCTCCGATGCGAGGCGTCTCCTTTAGGAGAGGCGAAAAGGCAGATGAGAGCAATAGCCTGTATCGCATTCACTCTCATATCCGCGTTTACATGGAACGCATGGGCATTTCAAAACGCTTCGCCCGCCCCGGCTCGAGCGCCTTACAAACCTGCGCAGCCTCACGGCAACACAAAAATAGCGATCGCCTGGTTGAGTGAGGTATCTGGGGAAGTGGAGCTCGCAAGCAGCTTTGGCAAAGAGTTTCAACGACCTTTGAATCACACTGCTGTTACCCAGGGAAGCATCATTCGAACAGGCATGGGCAGGGCTGAAGTGGAACTGGAAGACCAAACCACAATCCGTGTCGGTCCTGACTCAGTGATTGCATTTCCTCGCCTCGAACTCCTTCATTCCGGCACTAAGGTGTTCACCGTCCGAGGCGTGCGGGGAACGATTTACGTCAGCTTGATGCCCAACTACATGATCGATACTAAAGGCAACGATTTTGAGCTCGCATTCGGCCAGCAGCAACTGCATTTAAAGCCTTCCGGTCATCTCAGACTGGAAATGGATCACAAGGAAGCACGGCTCGTGATGCGCGATGGCAAGGGTCAGGTGAGCGGACCGTTTGGCTCCATGGAACTAGCCAAAAAAAGAACCTTCACCTTCAATCTCATAGAGTCATCGCCGCCTGCTGTGGTGGAGAAAGTAAACGCCAACCCGATGGATAAGTGGGACAGGTGGGCGGTCGCTTTTCATCGACACGAGATTGCATCGCCCAGCGATTCGCTTCGGTAATACTCTGCGCGGCAGGTTTTGAAACATCTTGCTCCGGGGAGTTACCACCCTGCAGACGACACTCAACAAAAGCAAAAAACCTATGAAGGAAAAAACAAAAGCTTGACGTCAGTAAGCTGCTCATAGAAAGCTGGCCTAATCGGAAGTGATGTGTCTGGACCAATTCACAGGCTATTCGTCTTCGATCACGATGCCGGTGCATGGGCCTTGCGCGTTGTGGATGCCCCAGGCCATGCGGGGGGTGTTGTGGGCGATGCCGTAGCGGCCATCGGGAGCAAGCAGGATCATGCCGCCATGTCCACCGAGCCGCTTGCGGAGATACGCAATCGCATCGGGCGCGACCTGTTCCGGGGCGCGGCCCTGCTGGACGCGGTCGACGGCCCATTTGCCCAGCACCAGTTTCATGATCGGTTCGCCCCATCCGGTGAGCGAGACGGCGGCGCTTCCATTGTCGGCATAGCAGCCGCAACCGATGAGGGACGAATCGCCGACACGGCCCGGAGCTTTGTTCAAAGTGCCTCCGGTGGATGTGGCGGCGGCGATATTTCCCTTTGCGTCGAGGGCTACGGCGCCGACTGTGTCATGAGAGGCAAGCTCGGCGGCAGTTTCCGGAGACTTGTCGTCTCCGGCGAAGGTGAGGTCGGGGAGTCCGGCGCGCTCCTTCTCTTGCGCTTGTTCGAGGCGCTGGCGCTCGCGGTCGAGGACGAGTTCTGCGTTGTCGATTAACTGCATGCCATGCTGCTGCGCGAACTCCTCAGCACCCTGGCCGACGAAGTAGACATGCGGGCTTTTATCGAGGACGAGGCGCGCTGCATGGATGGGATTGCGCAGCCGCTCGACGCAGGCCACGCCTCCGGCGCGCATGGTTCCACCGTCCATAAGCAAGGCATCGAGTTGCACACGACCATCGCGCGTGAGAAAGCTGCCGCGCCCCGCATCGAAGGTATCGTCATCTTCCAGTACGGCAACAGCGGCTTCAACCGCATCGACAGCCGATGCACCTTGATGAAGTAATGCATATCCTGCGGTCAGCGCATTGGTTACGCCGCGCTGGTGCGCGTCGACCATATCGTCTGGAATGGCCCACGCTCCGCCATGGATGAGAATTACCGGACTACGAGACATATGCAAAGCACTGATTGTACGAGAAACAAAGGTAAGCTGCCCGGCCTTTGTTCGATGTGCTGTAAAAATACGCAGGAGAAACAAACACGCGCCCATACCGCGGGCGCGTGTTGAAAATGCATGTTCAGAAATTTGCCTGGTTTAGTGCGCAGCTGCTTTTTCTGTTTGCGCCAGAAGCCCGGTAATCTCTTTGGAGCGGTTGTTTAGCACGTCCTCGGCGAGTTGCTGGAATTTTGCAGCCACGCCGCGGTCTTTAAGCTGGGCTGCCTGGTTCAGGACAACCGCAACCGCTTTGATCTCGGAAAAGATTTCGGGTGGCGGATCGGGAAGAATCCAGCGAATATGCAGCTTTCCATCGCTGCCGACGTAAATTTCAAAAACTCCGTTGTCCACAAGGACATTCAAGTGTTCAAACTTTGCCATGTTAATACTCTCCTCACTGAGAATCGTGAGCAGGGGCGAAGAAACGTTACGGCGCACCCGAAGATAAAGATAGAGTTCGGGTCAACACAACGAAGGTTCATCGGGATCGCAGTGCTTCAGCGTCAATACCAATGAGTGCTGCTTCTTTATGATCCCGGTGACTATTTCCGAGCGGTCCAGTTCCTTCAGGTCGCCCGCTCCGCTGATTGCAAAGCGATTGCCGCAGGTGGCGGCCAGTCCTTCGCGACCGAGATAAACAAAGCAACCAAGAATGCGCTGTGCCAGCGGCGCGCGAACGGTGCGTTCCGGCAGGTCAACTTCTCCCTGTACATTGGTCATGAACTGTTCAAGGTGCTCCACTCGCTGGGCGGAGGTCTGCTGCCACAGTTCGCTGACGCCTGTATTCGCCATCGGTGTGCCAAACTGGTCGACCAGCTTGACGTGATATGCCGGAACGATCGTCAGCTTTTCCGGATAGAGCAGTACGATCAGCCCCAGAAAAGAGAACAGCCACCAGGCCCAATGCTTTCTCATCGCCGCTACTCTACCGCGATTTCTGCTTGCATGCGTATCCGTTTTCCGTGTGAGCAAAGAATTTTATTACACCTTCCGTACCGGCATGCCAGACATGGCACAGCGGCAAAGCATCTGACTTGTACCGGCAATGCCGTATAGAAGTCTTAACAGATCAGACCCCATCGCAAACAGGGCTAATGTGTGAGAATGAAGCCGATGATGCACCGCCGCGAGTTTCTCCTCTCCTCCGCTCGCTGTCTCGGAGCGGGCGCAGTTGGTTTCTCTGCCTCTTTCGCCTGGAAGAAGGCGCTTGCATCAACGCCTGAAGCTTTCCCTAACGGTGCTGTCGCACTGAATCAAGTTGGCTATCTGCCGAACCTGCCGAAGCACGCCACGATCAACATGCATGCTGCTTCGTTTGTGGTTCGCGCTGCACAGAGTGAGGAGATCGTTTATCGCGGGCAACTCAGCGCTCGCGCGGCTGATGCTGCTTCCGGGGACACGCTGCAGACTGCGGATTTCTCCGCGTTCACCAAGCCAGGCAGCTATGTCCTCGAACTCGATTCCGGTTATCAATCGACGCCCTTTCATATCGCGACTGACGTCTACAGAGACGCGCTCAGGCTCACGTCACGCGCCTTTTACGGACAGCGATGCGGATGCAATGTGGACCTCGGAGGAGGCTACGCTCATCCCGCCTGCCATCTTTCTGCCGAGTATCACGCTTCTTCAGGAAAGACTGGCGTGCTGCGTAATCGGGGCGGCTGGCATGATGCAGGCGACTACGGCCGTTACATCGTCAACGCGGGCATCAGCACGGGTACGCTGCTCTGGGCATGGGAGCTGTATCAGCCTACGCTCGGCAAACTGTCGCTGCAAATTCCTGAATCGGGTGGAAAGATTCCTGATTTCCTTGCCGAGATTCGCTGGAACCTCGACTGGATGCTCACACTGCAGGACAGCGACGGTGGCGTGTGGCATAAACAGACGAGTCTCCAATTTTGTCCGTTCATCATGCCGCAGGATGACACGCTCACCAGCTACGTGATCGGCACCGATACTCCCCCTTACAAGAGCACATGCGCAAGCGCAGATTTTGCCGCGGTGATGGCCATTGCCGCGCGCTGTTATGGCACATACGATTCCGCCTATGCAAAGCGCTGTCTCACAGCGGCGCGCAAGGCATGGAGCTGGTGTGCGCATAATCCGGATATTTTATTTCACAATCCTCCCGGAGTAGGCACCGGAGAATATGGAGAAGACGACTGCCGCGATGAAATACTCTGGGCAGCCGCCGAACTTCGGCGTACCACGGGCGATGCAGAATATTCGAAGGCCTTCGCCGCTGCAGCCGGTAAAGCTGAGTCGATTGCCATCCATGCGCCTTCATGGAGCGCGCTCTCTGCGCTTGCCTATTGGACGTATGCGCTCTCTGAAAGAAAAGACCCCCCAGCCCTGCAGAACGCGATTCGAGAGGCAACCATTCAGGCTGCCGAGATTCTGGCTGGAAATAGTAACGGTTACGGAAATACGCTCACTGCATCGGACTACGTCTGGGGTTCAAACGGAGTGGCTGGAAACCACTCCATGCTGCTGCTGATCGCCCATCATTTTCATCCGGAGCGCAGCTTTGCCGAAGCTGCGCTGAACAACCTGCACTATCTGGTTGGGCGCAACTGCTTTGGCATCTCATGGGTAACGCAGCTGGGCTCGCGTCCATTTCTGCATCCGCACCATCGCCCCAGCGCAGCTGACCATTTGCCGGAACCGTGGCCGGGTCTGCTCTCGGGCGGGCCCAACGCGCATCCCGCTGATCCCGTAGCAAAAACGTTGCCTCCGGGGCCGCCGATGCGTATGTATATCGATGACCAGGGCGCCTATTCCGTGAATGAGATTGCCATCAACTGGAACGCGCCTCTTGTCTTCCTGCTGGCAGCGGCAAACAGCCTTTAGCCGTCAAGTCACCTTCGTAACATCACAACAACTTGTATTACGCGACGCCTCATCCTAGCCTGATCATCATGGGTCGCATACATGCGGGACTTTGGGGCGTCGCTCTCGTCATAGCCTCGCCGGGATTCCTGGTCGCTGCTGCCAAACCTCACGTGGTTGCTCTGGGAGCAGTGAGGAAAGTTCCATACTCCATTACCGGCGATCCGGTTGGAGCTTCACCCGATGAAAAAGACCTGCGTGTTCGCCCTCTGATCGTCGATGGCAAGATCAAGGAGTGGACGACAGGAGAGGCCCACGATGTGACCGATCGCAGCTTTGCTGTGCGGCGTACGATCCGCCTGAATGACGCCCTACCTATGGAGAAAACCGAGCACTGGGTATGGCAACGCGGCCCGTGGTTGCTGGTTGACCGCGTCACCGGACACGTCCTAGCCATCAAGCTTCCCGATTATGATCCCACCGTTTCAACCGTTGTCTGGTTCCGTGATTATGCTGCCTATTGCGGACTCACTGTCAGCGGACATCAGCTCTATGCAGTCGTCGCGCAAGTTGCCGCGCGCAAGCCGGTACTGGCAAAAAAACTCGGCGCATGGCACCCCGCAGATCACCCAACGCCCGCGTGCGCGCCTTCGACATGGCAACGCGAGCCGCTTCGCATTACCTTCCAACCCACAGGAGCAGCGCAGGTCAGCTTCGATCTTGTCGGGCTCTCAGCAGTGCTGGTTGAGGACGGCGACGAAAGCGGCACCGAAAACTGACCTGCGGACGAAACCACGGCGCATGGGCTACACTGATTTTGTGCGACGCCTGTTCGCCATCACGCTGATGCTGCTCTTCAGCTTTTCGCTGATCGCGCCGCTCTTTGCGCCAGATGCAGCGGCAGCGAGTCTTCCCGCCTGCTGCCGCAGAGGCGGCAAGCACCAATGCGCCATGTTGTCCGGTACCGGATCACAGCAGGGTGCGAGCATCAGCATCCTTGCGGAGAAGTGCCCGTACGCTCCTGAAGCTCCTGCGACAATTCATCTTTCTATCATTGCCCCATCAGCGGGTGACGCAGTCTTCGCCGGGCTCATCAGCCATCCGGCCGTGCATGCACAAATTGCTGCACAGTACCGCATTTCATTCGATCGCTCACGGCAAAAACGCGGCCCTCCCAGCCTCATTCTCCTGTAGCTCACTCCGTAAACTTCGCCGGTCCGTTATCTGATCGCGGGGTTCCCTAGATTGTTCCAGCTACATGAAGGAGGCTTCTGCCACATGCGCAGAACTTTATTGCTTTTTCTTTTCGCCTGCATGCTTTTTAGCCGCGGCGCACATGCCACGGTCTTTGGGGAGGTTGAGGGCATCGTGCACGATCCACAACACCGACCGATTCCAGGAGCGCAGATCGTTCTTAAATCCGCTACTTCTGATTTTCTACTCAATACAAAGTCGAATGACGACGGCGCTTTTCGCTTCACTGCCGTTCCGGCAGGCGATTATCTCGTCACAATCAGCCAATCCGGCTTCAGCACTCTCGAACAGCACATTACAGTCGCATCGAACACTTCACCGCTTTTACATTTCGAACTCTCCATCGCCAGCGTGCAACAATCCGCCGTCGTGACGGCGGAAACACAAGCTGTGAATGTAGACAGCGTGACCCCAACAATCCTCGTCAGCAGAGAGGATATTGCGCGCACGCCTGGGGCGAGCCGCACAAACGGATTCGAGATGATCACGGACTTTGTTCCGGGCTCATATGAAACACACGACATGCTGCATATGCGCGGCGGGCATCAGGTCAGCTGGCTGATCGATGGCGTGCAAATACCCAACACCAACATTGGCAGCAATCTTGGCGCGCAGATCGACCCAAAAGATATTGACTATCTCGAAGTACAACGCGGAAGCTACAACGCTGACGTGGGTGACCGGACATATGGCATTTTCAATGTCGTCCCACGCACAGGCTTTTCAGGAAACAACCAGGGCGAGCTTATTTTGAGCGCGGGAAATTTCTATCAGACGAATGACCAGCTCAACTTCGGCAGCCACAGCGAGAAGTTTGCATACTATGCGAGCCTCAACGGCAACCGCAGCAACTACGGATTGCAGCCCCCTATCTCGCAGGTCTACCACGACGCAGTCAACGGCTATGGCGGCTTTGCATCGTTTATCTACAATCGCACGCCGCGCGATCAGTTTCGTCTCGTGACTCAATTGCGCACGGACTATTTCCAGGTGCCTTACGATCCGGACCCAGACAGCCTGGAAAATAAGGCCTATGACTCAAGCGGCCTGCGCGATGGCCAGCATGAAACCGATGGCCTAGCAGCATTCTCATGGGTGCATATGTTTAATGCATCCACACTGTTACAAATTTCACCTTTCTATCACTACAACAGCGCCAACTATGAACCGAAGCCGTACGATTTCCCGGTGGCTACCACCAGCGATCGCGCTTCCAACTATGGCGGGCTGCAGGGTTCGATCACGACTGAGATTGCGCGCAACACGATCCAGGCGGGAATCTATTCCTTCGGACAGCACGACAGCTATCTCTTTGGAAGCATCTTCAACGACGGCAGCTTCCCGAATTTCTCTACTCCCGATGCAGCCACAGGCGGACTGGTTGAAGAGTTCGTGTCGGACAACTACAAGGTCACGTCGTGGCTCACGTTGATTGGCGGCCTGCGTCAGTCCTGGTTCCGTGGGGACTTCACAGAGAAAGAAAGCAGCCCGCGCGTGGGCGCCGCAGTGCAGATTCCCAAACTCAACTGGGTCTTTCGCGGATTCTACGGGCACTACTATCAGCCGCCACCGTTGCTCACTACTACAGGTCCGATTCTTGGCTACGCAAACGCCCAGAACACCGCATTCGAACCGCTCCATGGTGAGCGCGACGAGGAGCATCAGTTCGGAGTGCAGATTCCGTTCCGTGGATGGCTGCTCGACGCCGATACTTTCAGGACGCGCGCCAACAACTTTCTCGACCACAGCAACGTCGGTGAGTCGAGCCTCTACTATCCCGTGACCATTGACGGCGCACTCATCCGTGGATGGGAGCTGACATTGCGCTCGCCACGGTTATGGCATTATGGACAGGCGCATCTGGCCTATTCGAACCAGATCGCCGAGCAGCGGGGAGCTATTACCGGCGGCCTTGTTTGCTCGCCGGCTACTTCGCCAGATTGCGATGCAGACTTCAGCTACTCGCCCCTCGATCATGACCAGCGAAATACCCTGAACGTTGGATATGACGCGACCCTTCCCTGGCGTATCTTCGCATCCACCAATGTCTACTATGGCTCAGGATTTTCGAACGGCGACCCAAATGAGCAGTATCCGGGCGACTATCTGCCACAGCACACTACGTTCGATCTGTCTCTCGGCAAGACTTTTGGAGAAAACGTAACTGTGTCAGTTACATCGATGAATGTGGCCAACCACAGAGTCCTGCTCGACAACAGCCTGACCTTCGGCGGCTTCCATTACAACGATCCGCGCCAGATTTACGGTGAAGTCCGCTATCGCTTCCACTATTAAGATTCATGCCCTCACGCTGTTGCTGGCGGGGCAGAATCATTTCTTTGTATCGCGTGAATCCCACTGGGTACATCCGGTGGGCTGGCTGTAGTCCAGCATCTGGCACCCGGAGACACTGCCGGGTGCTTTGCTTTTGCTGCTGAAGGGCATGAGCGTAGGCGGCCCGAGCAGGCCCAAAAACTGGCTGTCCCATTTCACCGGGACAAGCGAATTGTTTTTCATGGTGAACGTAGCCGGAGCAGGAGTCGGCTTGCCGTCCACCGGATCAAAAGTCAGCATCAGCGATTTTCCGTCCCGCTTCCAGTGCACATGCCAGGTTTCCGGCTGTTTCTCATGCCAGTTCTGCTGCAACACTGCGGTTCCGTCTTTCGCCAGTGTGAGCAGAAGCACGCGATGCACTTCAGCGGAGTATCCGCCGCTGCCCATATAGAAGCTTTTCAGCTTGTCGGCATACCCAGAGACGGCAAGCGCAAGAACGAGAGCGAACACCATACATCCAGATCGGAGGATACGCATATCGCCTACATAGTACCGCGAATAGCGGTTTTTTCCAGCGGTGAATGAATGTGCTCGGGCCTGAGTCCGAGACCGACGCCGCGCGCCAGCATCCGCTTGAGTCCCGGAATCCTGAGAAAGACGCGCACCTGCCACGGTGCTTTGACACTCTCTGGCCGGCCAAGTATTTGCAGGGAAGCGTTGTGCATCCGTGCCTGTATTGACTGGATCACCTGGGCGGGAAACTCCCGTCTCTCCTGCACCTTTGCGAGTAAGACGTCTGTGACTCGTTTTTCGCGCAGGGACTCGGCGAGAATATTTGCCGCAGCCACCGCATCCTGAATCGCAAGATTGATGCCCACGCCACCCGCCGGCGACATAGCGTGCGCCGCGTCACCGATACACAACAACCCGCTTCTGTACCACCTTTGCAGCCGGTTGATCTGCACGGAGAGCAGCTTTACCTGATCCCAGTCCTTAATTTCGTCGACACGGTCGCTGAGAAACGGCGCAAGCTGCACTAAAGAAGCGCGAAACGCCAGCAGTCCCGCGTCCTTCACAGAATCAAAAACACCTTTGCGGATAATCAGTCCGGCCTGAAAATAGTCGCCGCGATTGATGAGAATCAGCATCTGTCCGTAGTTGATCCGGCCCAGCGCCTGATAAGGATCGTCGGCTTTGCGGCTGATGCGGAACCAGAGCACGTCCACGGGTACGCCAATATCCATGACCTTGAACCTTGCGCTATCGCGCACAATGGACTGTCTTCCATCACAGCCGACAACAAGATCTGCCTCGATCTTCGCCTCTCCTGCAGGCGTCTTCACGCGAACACCGTTGACCCTGCCATCTGTTTCAAGAAGGCCTGTGACTTCGTATTCCATGCGCAGGTCGAAGGTTCGAAATTGCCTTCCATGCACCGAGAGAAAATTCAGGAAATCCCACTGCGGCATCAACGCGATGAACTTGCACTGCACAGGAAGATGAGAAAAATCTGCCGCGGTAAATGCGAAATCTCCAAACAAGCCACCGATTGCAGGCAGTTCCTGATGCGGCAGTTTTAGAAACTCCTCCAACAGGCCAAGCTCATGCATCAGCTCAAGTGTGGATGGATGAATGGTGTCGCCGCGAAAATCCCTGAAGAAATCCTTGTGCTTCTCAAGCACCATTACGCTAACGCCTGCGCGGGCAAGCAGATACCCCAGCATCACTCCCGCCGGACCGCCTCCTGCGATACAGCATGTTGTGACTTCGTGTTCAGCCATGCACTGAGTCCTTTCTGAGTGCATTCCTGCAGCCGTCTCAGGATTACGATACATCTATGGATGCTTTCGACGAACTTCTAAAGCAGGCGGAAATTGCGCACGGTCATCTTTGCGCAGGACAGATACTCGGTGTGCGCATGGCCATGCTCGGCTGCGCGCGGCTGGGCATTGAAGAGCCGCGGGGCAAGGACCGCAAGCGGCTCGTCACTTACATCGAAATCGACCGCTGCGCTACCGATGCCATCGGCGTGGTTACCGGATGCCGTCTAGGCAAACGCGCTCTGAAATTCCGTGACTGGGGAAAGATGGCGGCAACGTTTGTCGACCTGGCATCGGACCGTGCTGTTCGTATCTCTGCGAAGGAGTCGTCGAAAGCGCTGGCGCGTGAGATGTATCCGGAGATCGATAACAAGAACCAGCAGCAGATGCGCGCTTATCGCGAGCTGAAAGATGGCGATCTTTTCGACGAGCAGTGGGTACGGGTTACCGTTGGGCCGAATGAGATGCCCGGCTTTAAAGGCGAGCGCATCGCCTGCGATCTTTGCGGTGAGGGCATTAACTATGACCGCTTTGTGCGTCGCGATGGACAGACGCTCTGTCTGAGTTGTGCTGCGCCGGAAGAGCGATATTATCAGCCTGTCTGAAAAGAAAGCCCGCCGTGGTGGCGGGCTTTATGCTTTCATTGCCGCAGAATCAGAAGCTGAAGCGTGCTCCAAATTCACCAGTGAAGGACTGCGGTATCACCGTGCTGTTCGGCGTGATGAAGGTGAGAGGCTTGAGGAATGAAGATGGATCGTTCGGATTGAGCGAGTTCACGTTACCCTGAAGGCTCGTGCCGCCGCCAAAGTTAGCACGGTTGGTAAGATCGAAGCCCTGGAAGAAGACATCGATATTATATTTTTCTGCGATGGTGATCGTTTTGCTGAATCTGGCATCCAGCTCCAGGAAAGTCTGACCTCCGGTCGAGTTGTAAGAGACTTCTTCGCAGGTGCCGGCCGAGAGGCAGGATTTGTAAAAGCTGCTGCTGTAAACACTGCCATCCGAATTGTACAAAGCGGTGAGTGAGGCAAAGTCATTCATTTTGCCACCCTTGGGAATAATCGCGTGCGAATTGCCGCGACCACTGCCCACACCCCATTTGTCGCTGCTGGAATAGATATCGACCGGGCGTCCGGAACCAACCTGGAAAATTGGAGAGATTGCAATCTTCCACGGCAGAGAGAGCGTCGCAGCGGTTGTCAGGTGATGGGTTTCGTCGTTGGGAGCCCGCCCATAGTCCTGGCGACGGAGTTGGCCCAGGAACGGATTGGTCGCGGTATTGCGAAATGCAGCTGGGTTGCCCTCAAATGCCAAGGCTTTGGACCAGGTGTAGTTGGCTGTGCCGGTAATGCGCTTCCACATCTGCTGGCGATAGCTGACGTTGAGCGCATCATAATACGAGCGTCCGATCGACTCCTCCTCGCCGAATCGACCGAGCACAGGAACACCAGCCGCCTGAAATGCTGCGGCGAATGGCCTGATTCCACCATTGTAGTATTCGGTCGGATTGATGTTGACCGTCTTGTTTTCATGAAGGCCACGCGCCTGCACGTATTCCAGCTCCACTACGGAGTGGGTATTCGGTGCGATCTGCACGCCAAAGTTGATCTGCTGCGTGTAGGGGTTGCGATAATTCGGGTTCATCAGGCGGCCAGTCGAACCGGGCGCAAGATCATGACTGGCAGGCGGAATTACCGGCATCGGGTCGACCCCGTAACGCCAGTTACTGAGGACGATGTCTGAGCCGGGCACGACGTTGGCATCGGAGCAGCTCGCGTCACCGGGTCCGTTGCAAGCGATGCTGAAGGTATTTGCAAAGACACTATTGTTCGCCTGCTGAATCATGAACAGCGGGATGTTCTCGAAGGTCTGGCCGAAATAGAGACCGTAGCCGCCGCGGACAATGAGGCGGCTGTTGCCAAAGGCATCGAAGGCGAAGCCGATGCGCGGGCTGAAGTCGAGGTTGTCGTTGTGCGGCAAGCCGGTGTAGGTGCCGCCGATGTAGCTGAGATCCGGCACATAGCCTACGTTGTAGTTGTTGCTATTGCGCATCGTCGGCACCGTGGGGACACCAGTTGCAGCCGCGGCTTGCAATTCCTGCACGGTGCGGCTGTCCTTCTGCTTGCCGATGCCGTAAGTGTCGATATCGCGGTCATAGCGAATACCAAGGTTCAGGAGAAGGCGCGGAGTTACCTTCCAATCGTCCTGGAAGTAGAGTCCCAGCATTTTTGGTGAAAGATTGAAGGAAGGATCGCCGGAGGTGCCTGTCATAGCCTGCACGAGGCCCGTGTAGCAAAGCCCTGCGGATATTTTCCCGGATTTCCAAGGATATTGGATGGCACATCGAAGAAGTCAAATTCCGGAGTGGGATTGTTCTCGAAGAATCCGCCAACCTGTGGCTCATAAATGTAATCCGCACCGCCCCGCAGACTATGAGCACCGTGTATCCAGGAAATATCATCGCGGAACTGGAACTTATGCTGGCTCGACTTTTGTGGAACGTTGATGTTTGTTCCAAAGCTCGTACCGTCGGGGAACAAGATGTATGGAGTTCTGGTCGTCGAATCGATCAGGTTGTTCCAGTACTGGAAGCCTGCGGTGAAGTTGTTGATGAGGTTCGATGTGAGGAGCGAGTTGAGGGTAAAGTTCGTCAGGATCAGATCGTTGATCGTGAAGTTTCCTTCTGAGAGATCGTTCTGCGATGTGGACTGATCATTGTTGCTCTTGTTGTCCTGCGCGGCATAGCTGATGAACGCCCTTTCCGTCTCGCTGAAAGTGTGATCGATGCGGCCGTTGTAGCGCTTGTCATCATACGGAGTGGGGATAGTATGCGAAGGCTGAGGGGCCGGGTTGAACGCACCGCTGCTTGCTCGCCAATGTCAGTTCATTGAACGAATCCGGATTGGCGGAAAGGCTGGAGCGCTCGCGCAGGCCTTCATAGGCGAAGAAGCCGAAGTCCTTGTCCTTGCGAATGGGGCCGCCGAACGAGCCACCATATTGCTGGCGGCTATAGTCTGGCTTCGACTGATCTCCCTGCTCGGCAAAGTAGTTGTTGGTCTGGAAGTCCTGCGTGCGGAAGAAGCCATACAGGCTGCCGTGGAATTGATTGGTGCCAGATTTCGTCACCACGTTGAGCGCGGCGCCCTCACTTTTTCCATTGGCAGCTGAAAAACGATTCGGGCTGATGTTGAATTCCTGCACCGCCTCAAGAGGAAGCTGCATAACTGCGCCGCCAACGGTGTTGTCCTTGTTGTCGATGCCGTTGACGGTGGTGTTGGTATTGCGGCCCGACGAACCGTTCACCGCATAGATGGCGTAGCGATTCTTCGTTGGGTCATAGCTGTCTACCTGCTTGACGCCAGGCGCGAGAATCGCCAGGTTGGCGAAGTCGCGGCCATTCAGCGGAAGGGCCTGTATTTCCCTCTGCGTCACGGCGGTTGAGACATCCGTTTTTTCTGTGTCCACCAGCTGGTTGCCCACGGTCACTTCAACGGTCTGCGAAACCTGCCCAGCTGTTACCGGAACGTTGATGGTGGCGGTGGTGCCAACAAGGACCTGAAGCCCCTTCACCTGGGCATGACTGAAGCCGCTGGCATCCACTTCGAGTTGATAGGCACCGGCCGGCAACAGATCGAATCGATATTCACCGGACCCATTTGTGACTGTTTTGCGTTGCGCATTTGTAGCCGTGCTGGTGACAGTTACGGAAGCACCCACAACAGCGGCTCCTGTCGGATCCGTAACTACGCCGGAAATATTACCGCTCGCTGTTACCTGGGCCAATAAAGTGCAATTCCCCAGAAAGATAACCGCGAACACAAAAAACAAACATCGAATGGGACGCGGAAGCGCCCTGCACGTCATAGCCATAAACCACTCCTTAGGAAATGCTGCAAAATCTAGGTCCCCTAAATAGGGACTCCTATCCTCTGGGCGGAATTCTCCAATGTACCGAATCCGTTACCGAGGATTGTGGGTGATAGTAAACGCTTGCCATCGAATCGTCGATAGGAAAAAACAAGAGCGACGAGCCGGTATAACTTTCTCTTATCCACCTACAGAAAAGGCTGATTATTTACACCCGCTATTTCACTGCGGGAAGAGAAAGAGCCAATGTATATGCCTGATACACACTCTCAAAAACCGAGTCCCACGAAGCAGTTAACGCGTCGTTCCGGGAGGCGGAGCGCATCTCGCGGTGCAGTTGCGGGTTACCAGCAAGGCCAAGAATTGTCCGCGCAAAATCCTCATCTTCCGCGATAAAACCAGTCTGTCCTTCGTTGACGATGTAGCGCGGGCCGCCGTCCGGCGTCACGATGGCAGGAACCCCGGAAGATAGCGCCTCAAGCACTACATTGCCAAACGTGTCGGTGTGCGAGGGGAAAACAAACAGATCCATGTTCGCGTAAGCACGAGAGAGTTCCGGTCCGCGCAACACGCCGGGAAGCTCGGCGTTCGGTAGATGTTCACGCAACCAGGACTCTTCAGCACCGTGTCCAACGATGAGAAAGCGGAAGTTGCTGAAGCCTGCCTCGAGCAGTTGTTCGCGGATGCGCACGAGCAGCGCAACATTCTTTTCAATCGACAAGCGCCCTACAAATCCGAGAACCAGATCGGTATCGTCTACAGCGCGGTCGCGATTCTGCGGCGAGAAAAGTTCAGTGTCCACGCCGCGCGGCATCAGCATGCATGGCCGGCCGGTAGCGCTCTCCAACAGTTTGCAGAGTTCGATATTTGGCGCAAACAGAATGCGAGCGAGCGAATAGAAGCGCGCGCTGGCGTAGAGGCTGACCTCTTCGATCTGATGCGCTGCTACAGGCGCTGCCTTGTCCGGCAGCCGATTGAGAAACCACTGCGAACGCTTGGCTGCGTATTCATGCACATTCGTATGCCAGGAGGCGACCAGAGGCAAATGATAGTGGTTTGCTATCAGCGCACCGATCATGCCGAAATCGCTAGGACCTGTGATGTGAATCAGATCCGGACGGAAGTGGCGAAGGGTCCGCGCGATCACTGGAAGATGACGAAAGAACCCAAGGTCGAAGCTCAGGTCTTTCTCCAGCCCGAAGGAAAGCGCGCCACGCGAAAGCTCGAGCGTCGTGAGCGCTCCCTCGGTCAGCAAACGCTGCTTGCGGTTTCCGGCGCGAATACAGAGGAAGGGAAGATTCCGCCGGCGCACGAACGCCTCGAACTGGCGGCTGGTGTGTGCTACGCCGTTGACCTCGTGGAATGAGTCAGGGAAATAGGCCACGCGAGGCGCTGGGGAAGGCATACACAGGGAGTGTATATGCAGTTCGCATTCTCGGCTGCGGAGGTTCCGGATCGAGCATGACAACTGTCATGACGCTTTGCTGACAAAGCTTACTGCTGAAAAGTTCGGGACGATGAGACTCTGATGGTGCAACAAGGAGGCGTTATGAATCACTTTGGAGCAAAGCACCAGGAAGATTGCGATCCGTTCACGCGGGTTGTGGGCGGGCTGGGCATGGCGTTGTTTATCTGCGGGATCTTCATTCCCGGGGCGCACCACCTGATGATGGTTGGCATGGCGCTGACCGCAATTTCCTACGTGGTGTAGCGAGCGAGGTCCTCTTACATGTAGTTCGAGATTTCGATGAGATTCTGATCGGGATCACGAATATATATGGAACGAAGCTTTCCCACAGCGCCGGTTCGCTCGATGGGACCCTCTTCGATGTGGACTCGCAACTCTTTCAGATAGTCCATGACCTCTTCTAATGGGGTAAGCGTGACGAAACACAGGTCAGCCGAACCCGGCATCGGGTGGGCAGCCTTGGGGTTGAACTCATGCCCACGCTGGTGGAGATTGATTTTCTGGTCGCCAAACCTGAGTGCCGTGCGGCCATCGAAGTTGATCTGATCCATGCCAAGGACTTCGGCGTAGAAGTCGGCAGTGGCATGAATGTTGGCGACGGTCAGGACGATATGGTCCAGTTGTTCGACGGTAAAAGCCATGCTGCATTATGAACCGCCGCACGCACAATAAGAAATGCTGAACTTCCTCTGCGTCGCGATGAGAGCCGGGGTTCATTTTCATATTCGTGTGCTACACTTCGCGGGTTCGCCGGATACCTCCACAACGAAGAGGAAAATATGTCGACTGCAGATATCGCAAATGACCTGGTCGCGCTATGCCGTGAAGGCAAAAACATGGAAGCCATCGAAAAGTACTATGCCGACGATATTGTCAGCGTCGAGTCAGCCAGCGGTCCCGATATGCCCGCCGAGATGAAAGGCATCCAGGCGATCAAGGGCAAGAACCAGTGGTGGCTCGAGAACCATGAGATCCACAGCGCCGAAGCCAACGGGCCTTACGTGGGCGAGAATCAGTTCGCCGTCGAATTCAAATTCGACGTCACGCATAAACCCTCCGGAAACCGGATACAGATGAGCGAGATGGCGCTCTACACCTTGAAGAATGGGAAGATCGTTCACGAGCATTTTTATTACAACCCGGGCGTTTAGCTGGATGTAGTTCGATATCTCTGCGAGGTTCTTGTCCGGGTCGCTGACGTAGACAGATAGCAACTTGCCTACGGCCCCGGTACGTTCTACGAGGCCTTCTTCGCCAGATCTCTCCGTTCAGGAACTCGTGCTGTACCTTGCTGTTGAACGATTCGCAGTAGCCGCTCTCCCAGGGGGAGCCGGGTTCGATGTAGAGAGTCTTCGCTCCGCGCTAAGAAGCCACTTCCGAATAGCCTGTGCCACGGCTCACTGCTATATGCGTCCATGAGGAGCAGTCAGAGCTAACGAGCCAATATGTCGAGCGTCTTATGATCGTCTGCGTACTTGAAGTAATACTTTTTGGGCTCAGTATTATTTGCCCCTGCACCGTACCCCCCGTACCCGATCGCGTAGAAGTGCATTTGGTATTCCTGGGGCGTGAAGTGAGCGTCTCCACCGATCCGATCGAACCGAACATAGGGTGTGGGAACCTTGGCGTTTTTGTTGTCGCCAAGGGGATACCTGTGAGTCTCCGTATGCCCGCTTAGTAAGGACATGTGCTTCCATGGCCCGTTGCCCCATCTATATTCATATGGAATAGTGACGCCGGTAGGGTTTTCAATCGAAAAGGCGCCGCTATAGTTCGGGCAATCCGCGCAACTGGTGCCGACATTTTCCTGGGCGCGGGTGATCAGAGGAACCGCAAGAAAAAGCACTATCGTTGCGGTGGTGAGAATGTTTTTCATCGAGTTATCTCCGTTTTCGTAGGCGTATTTCTTTACCGCCCTCACTCTGTAATGCGGAGATCGACGACAATTTACGCCACTCTCTTTGGCTTTATGTATGATTCGCAGCGGAAAATGGGCGTCCCATTGTTTAGCTGCAGATGTCGATGACGATCCCGACGAAGAAGAAAGCCGCTGGGTCACACCGGACTGGTAGACAGCACTATCACAAAAAATCAGTTGGAGGCGTTGCGCAGGCTGAAGGATGACGAGATTAACTACAGCGAGATTCCATCACAATCAAATATTTGGCGTTATTCCGAAAATCTATTTTAGTGGAACTATCGCTATCCCAAGATCTCAAGCTTCTTAGCAACCTTCTCCAAAGTATCCAGTGCCTGATCCAGCTGATCCTTTGTGTGTTCGCTGGTCATGATGGTGCGGATGCGCGCTTTGCCTTCGGGGACAGTGGGGAAGGCGATGCCGGTTGCCATTACGCCTGCGTCGAAGAGGGCTTTTGAAAAGTCCATTGTTTTTTTGCCGTCGCCGATGGTGATGGACGTGATCGGCGTCTCGCTGGCGGGCGTGGTTACGCCGCCGATGTCGAAGCCAATACGGCCCAGTTCTGCCTTGAAGTAGCGCGTATTGCTCCAGAGTCGCTCGATGCGCTCCGGTTCGTTTTCGAGCAGGTCGAAGGCGGCGATACAGGTTGCGGCGACCGATGGCGGATGCGAGGTCGAGAAGAGAAATGGGCGGGCGCGGTGGTAGAGGTAGTCGATGAGGTCGCGGCTGCCGCAGACGTATCCACCGAGCGCGCCGATGGCTTTCGAAAGCGTGCCTACCTGGATGTCGACGCGGCCGTGGCATCCAAAATGATCGATCGATCCCCGACCGTTGCGGCCGAGAACGCCTGAGGCGTGCGCGTCGTCGACCATCATGATCGCGCCGTATTTGTCGGCTAGATCGCAGAGCTTGTCGACGGGGCCGATATCGCCGTCCATCGAAAAGACGCCGTCGGTGATGATGAGCTTGCGGCCCGGCTCGTTCGCGATTTCCCTGAGTTGCTCTTCGGCGTGGGCTGCGTCTTTGTGGCGGAAGACTTTGATCTTGGCCCGCGAGAGTCGCGCGCCGTCGATGATGCTGGCGTGGTTGAGCTCGTCGGAGATGATGAAGTCTTCTTTGCCCAGGATGGATGAGACGGTGCCGGCGTTGGCGGTGAATCCGCTCTGGAAGACAACGCAGGCTTCGACATTTTTGAAGCGCGCGATTTTCTCTTCGAGCTCCATGTGGATCTTCATGGTGCCGGCGATAGTTCTTACGGCTCCTGAGCCGACGCCGTAGGTCTTCGTCGCTTCGATGGCGGCTTCACGCAAGGTGGGGTGGTTGCAGAGGCCGAGATAATTGTTGGAGGCAAGGTTGATGACCTTCTTTCCGTCATAGGTGCAGACCGGTCCCCTGCTCGTCATCGAGCACGCGCAGTTTGAAATACGTGCCGCGCTGCCTCAGATCATCCAACTGAGCGGTAAGGTGTTTAAGCTGTGGCCGCTGGGAAAGCGCTATCGACATAGGTTGCCTCACTTTTGCAAAAAATAGCGTAACTAAGCATCCTATCGTGTAGGGGCATGGAGGAAGCAAGCCGCGGAGTTCTGCTGAAAGAGACAGGACCTAAATGCGGCAGGCATCCAAAATAGGGCGATTCAGGTAGAGCAAGGAGACAGACCAATAATGCCGATCAAAAATATTTCATGCATTGCGCTTTTGCTTGCAGTTACATTCACGGCCGGTTGTCACAAGAGCACCTCGGATGCAGATAAGCCGTCAGCTGCCACTCCGGCAACGGCTCAACCTGCCACGCCGGACCAGGCGCAGAGCGCGGCCGCGGCTTCGGGAGGCGCCCCGGCAACAGCGCCCTCCACGGCGCAGCCTGCCCCAACCAGCTCGACCGCCGCGGCACCCACGGGAGCGGTGACGCCGACTCCGGATCAGCCGGTAGCAAATGCTCCGGAAGCCGCTCCGGTACTACCGGAAGTGCCAGCAGGAACCGTTCTCAGCATTCGCATGAGCCAGACCATCAGCGTGAAACACGCGGCAGCGGGACAGCCCTTTTCGGGGACGATCGTGAATCCGATTGAGGTAGATGGCAACACGGTTATCCCATCCGGTGCAACGGCGGAAGGCATGGTGCTGCAGGCGCACAAGCGCGGGCACTTTAAAGGATCGTCTTACCTCCAGTTGACGCTTACCGGGTTAAACGTGAATGGACAGCACTACCGCATTGATACGAGCAGCCTGACCCACACCAAAAAGGGTAAAGGCAAGCGCAGCGCGGCGTTTATCGGCGGCGGCACCGGTCTCGGTATGCTGATCGGCGGCGTGGCTACGGGTGGCGTGGGTCTGCTTGTTGGCGGACTGGCGGGGGCGGGCGCGGGCACTGGCATCGCGGCCTTTACAGGCAATAAGGATGTGACCATCCCCGCCGAGTCAGTCGTCAACTTCAAGCTGTCGGCCCCGATTCATCTGCGCTGACAGAATTTATCGATAGCCTGGGCACTCTTACCGGAGTGCCCACCGTTTTATTGACTTGCCATCCGATGTCCGTTTCCGGACATGCATATTTTTAATTCCGGACGATTCCCCTATCCTCGATTCACGTTCCAATCTGATAACAATATGAACTGAAAGCACTTAATGATGCCGGGATTTTGGCGGACAGAGTGCTGCATATTGATTGTTATTGCATTTTTGCGAGGACCAGATGTCGACGCTCATGCTTGACCTGAAATTTGCTTTCCGCACGTTGCGCAAGTCGCCTGGATTTGCTGCCACGGCAGTGCTGATGCTGGCCTTTGGCATCGGCGCAACTACGGCGATTTTCTCGATTGTTGAGGGCGTGCTGCTGCGACCGTTGCCCTTTCCCGATTCTGACCGACTCGTCGTTCTGGCAGATCGTTTGCAGGGAGCCGATGTCGGCGGTAACGGAGAGGCGGGGGTAACCGTACCGGACATCCGTGCTTACGGACGCGACACGCATTCTTTCGTCAATCTCGGAGGCTACCAATACGCCGGGTTCGAGCTTTCCGGTAATGGCGATCCTGCGCAGGTCAGCGCCGCGCGCATGACCGGCGGTGTGTTGCCCGCCCTGGGCGTGGCTCCTTTGCTGGGGCGCGTCTTTACGCAGCAAGAAGACGACCAGAAGCAGCCCGTAGCCGTTCTGAGCTATGCGACATGGCAGAGCCGTTTCCATGGCGATCCAAAGATACTCGGCACGAAAATTCTGCTCGATCGCAAACCGTATCTTGTCGTCGGTGTCATGCCGCGTAACTTCGAGTTCCCTCTTACCTCCGGGCACCTGAACCACATTGAGCTTTGGGTGCCAATGAGTTTCCGTCCGGATGAACTGGCTCCGGGCTCCTCGGCCAACTGGAGCTACCAGATGGTAGGCCGGCTGAAAGCCGGTGTGACGCCGTCGCAGGCACAGAGCGATGCCGAGCGCGTTGCGCAGGACATCATGCGCAACTATCCGGCCTTTATGGCGAGCCTGCACATCAGCTCAGTCGTGCGTCCGCTGCAGGAAGAAACCATCGAGGGGGCGCGGCCGCTGGTACGGACACTGTTTTTTGCCGTCGCCATCGTGCTGCTGATCGCCTGCGCCAACCTTGCGGGACTGCTTTTAGTTCGCGCCATTCGCAGACAGCGCGAAATCGCAGTCCGCCTGGCTCTGGGAGCGCGCTCTGCGGCGCTGCTCCGGCAGGCCATTCTTGAGAGCCTCATTCTGAGCGTGCTTGGCGGTCTGCTGGGTATCGTTTTAGCAGCCGTGGCCCTGAGCGTGGGCAAGAACCTGCTACCGGAAAGCCTGCCACGTATCAGCGAAATCAGCCTGAACTGGGTTGTGGTGGCCTTCGCGCTGCTGCTTGCCGTCGTCACCGGTTTTATCTGCGGACTGGCTCCAGCCTTTGCGGCGCTGCGCACCAGCGTGAATGAAACATTAAAAGAAGGCGGCCGCAGCGGGTCAGTTGGCGGCGGCCATGCACGGTTGCGGTCGGCGCTGGTAGTGGCGGAGATCGCTATCGCGCTGATGCTTCTCACCGCGTCTGGCCTGCTCTTGCGCAGCTTTGAGAAGATGCGCTCGGTCGATCTAGGCTTCCAGCCGGAACACATTGCCACAGCCGCGTATTCGCTGCCGCAAAAGCAATACGCCACGCAGCCCGCCGTGGACGCTTTCAATAAGGAGTTGCTGCTGCGCTTGCGGCAGGCTCCCGGCGCACAGGCAGTCGGTCTCACCACTTTCCTGCCGGCGTCGGGAAACAACAATAACCAGGCCTTCGTCGCGGAAGGCTATGTGCCCCGGAAAGGCGAGAACATGAGCCTGGCTACGGTCGGCTCCGTTATGGGTGACTATTTCAGCGCGATGAAGATTCCACTGCTGCGCGGACGCTTCTTCACCGAGGCGGACACGGCGGATGCGCAACTCGCCGTGATCGTAAACCGCAAGCTCGCCGAGCACTACTGGCCCAATCAGAGCCCGGTCGGCAAGCGGCTCCGCATTGGAACACCGGAAATGCAGACTCCGTGGCTGACGGTTGTGGGAGAAATTGCCGACGTGAAGCTCAGCTCTCCCGACGCCGAAACCAAGGAGCAGTACTACATCACAGTCGATCAGACAGAGAAGGCGATTGGCTCGCTCGGCCTGCCAACCGACCTGAACGGAAACGGCGGCTATGTCGTCCTGCGCAGCGGGCTCCCGCCCGAGCAGATGGAAAATGTCCTACGCGCGACTGCCCGCTCGATCGACCCGCAACTGGCGCTGACCCAGGTGCAGACGATGCAGCAGAACGTCTCGGATACAGAAGCTCCGCGCCGCTTCAACACCGCCATCATTAGCGCTTTCGCGGCTGCCGCGGTGCTGCTGGCGGTGCTCGGTATCTACAGTGTCATTGCCTTCTCGGTCGCCTCACGCGTGCAGGAGATGGCTATCCGCATGGCGCTCGGCTCGCAACGCTCCGGAATCATCCGGCTGATTCTCATCTCCGGAGCAAAACTTGCCGCGGTTGGCTGCGCCATAGGATTGCTGGGCGCGGCGGGCGCTTCCAGCTTGCTGCGCTCTTTCCTTTTCGGAGTCAGCCCCTTCGATCCGGTCGTGTTGACCCTGGCTGCGATTGCCGTGCTGCTGCTGGCCCTGGTCGCCTCGGCGCTTCCGGCAACACGAGCGGCTTCGATCGACCCAATGCAGTCTTTACGTGGAGAATAAGGCAGGAAAGAATAAGCCGATTGAGAGTTCGAGGCGTCTAACAGATGCGTTTGCGCCGGAAAGACGGGATGACTCCCTTCGATCATTTCCTGTGTCGCATCGCCGATTTTGCTCCGCGCAGATACAATTGGGTATCGACAAGAAATCCTGTTGGAAAAGAGCAGAGAACCGGACGAATGAGTTTGCAGTCAAACAGCAATATCTGGAAATGGAAGTTCACGGCAACAATCAGGCGTGGGGCGCATCTGGCCGCAGTTCTTGCTCTTTTTCTTGTTGTCTCGCAGGGCCTCAGTCAGACCTTCGGCACGCGTACCAGCCTGTCGGTAGCAACGGAAGCAGCCAGGACAACGCTGACCGTCACGGTGAAAGATCCCACCGGCGCCGCTGTTTCTGACGGAACCGTCAGTTTCATCAGCAACGGTTTGTCTCTCGGCTCAGCCATCGTTGGGGAGAATGGAACAGCCACGCTGACGCTCGACAAGGTGCCCGCCTCTGCGAAGCAGATTACCGCCGTCTACTCCGGCAGCGAGCACTATGCGGGTTCGACTTCCGCCAGCGTGAAGTTCCAGGCTAACGACACCACTGCGCCACCGGATTTTTCGGTTGCAGCCAATCCAACTTCTCTGAACCTGAATCCCGGCGACTTCGGCACAGTCATCGTTACGGTGACGCCTGAGAATGGCTTCACACAATCCGTCACTCTCTCGCTGTCTGGCCTTGGCTTGCCAACCTCAACCAGTTCAGTTTTCACTCCGAATATTGTCACGCCGACTGCGAAAGCAGCAGTCACCAGCACTCTGCAGATCCAGACTACGGCGAGTTCCAAGTCTTCCGAATATAAGGCTCTACCTTTTGGCGGCAGTGGATCGCATCTGGCATACGCCATGCTCTTTCCCGGAGTCCTGGCACTGGTTGGAATTGGCGCCCTGCGGAAACGTGGCGGGAATAGCTTTCGTCTGTTTGGTGTGGTCCTGCTTCTGCTCGCCAGCGTCTCCGGGCTGACAGCCTGTTCCCAGCGATACAGTTATCTGCACCATCCCCCGACAGCAAATGCTGGCACTCCGCCTGGGAACTATCCCATCACGCTTACCGCCTACTCCAACAACGGCGGCCAGGTTACCAGTCACTCTCTGCAACTGACTTTGACGGTGAAGTAGTCTCTAACCGGCGATCGCAGCCGCCAGTTTTTCAATCACGGCGATATTCGCAACAAGTTCCTGCGGCAACCCATGCCGCGCAGCAAGATAAGCGGGAGCGTTCCAGGAAATCCAGACGCTCCCCTTTGTGTCTTCTGCGATGAGCAGCTTCAGAGGAAGATCGAGAGCAATTCCTGGCGTTGCCAGCATCAGAGGCGTTCCCGCTTTCGGGCTGCCAAAGATTGCCACTTTCGTTGGAGGCATCTGCAACCCCGCTTTTTCCGCTTCGCCGCTGTGATCGACCAGCGCGAAGAGCTTGATGCCTTTTTCCTGAAGAAGGTGCTCCAGGCGCGCCACAGTCTCATCGACAGAATGCCTGCTGGGGATGGTGACGACGCCGCTTGTATCTGCCATAAGCGCGGTCTCCGCACCGCAATTCTACTTTGGATTTATGACGGAGACGTAAGTGCTGCCAGCGTCTTTTCGAGGCTGACCTCGTCTCCGACGTTCAGCGCTGTCTGCGAACGGTCGATCTGCCGCATCAACCCGCAGAGCACCTTTCCGGGGCCGACCTCGATGAAACGCGTAGGCTTCTGCTCAATCAAAAGACGCATCGACTCCACCCATCGCACCGATCCCGTGACTTGTCTCACGAGCGCATCCCGCAGCTGCTCCGCCTCTGTCGTCAATGCCGCGTCCACATTCGTCACGACAGGAACACGAGCGGAAGAGAAACTCAAAGCACGCAGGTCTTGGGCCAGTCGATCCTGCGCCGGCTGCATGAGAGCACAATGGAAGGGCGCGCTCACCGACAGCATTACGACTTTTTTGGCCCCTGCTTCCTTCGCGATGGCAGCGGCGCGCTCAACGGCAGCGACAGCGCCGGAGATCACTGTCTGTTCCGGCGAGTTAATATTTGCCGCTGCAACCACGCCGCCTGTCTCTGCTGCGGCCTTTTCGCAGAGATTGATCACCGCTTCCGAAGCAAGGCCGAGGATCGCCGCCATCGCGCCTTCGCCCGCGGGCACGGCTTCCTGCATGTAACGGCCACGGTTACGAACTGTCTTCACTGCATCCGCAAAAGACAAGACTCCGGCCGCAACATCCGCTGAATACTCTCCCAGAGAGTGTCCCGCCACGAAGCTGGGCTGTACGCCTTTCTCCGACAGCACGCGCTGCGCGGCAATCGAAACCGTAAAAATTGCAGGCTGCGTAAATTCGGTCAGCTTCAACTGCTCTTCCGGGCCCTCGAAGCATAGTTTCGAGAGCGAGAAACCGAGCGCTTCTTCGGCCTCATCAAATGTCTGTTTTGCGACAGGAAATTTTTCAAACAGCTCGCGGCCCATGCCTACGGCCTGCGATCCCTGCCCCGGAAAAAGGAATGCAAATGTTTGTGTACTCATGTCCTGTGTATTTCAAATGATGAGGCGGGTCGTGCGCAAGGCTGGCAACCAGATACTCCCGATACTCCTAAAGTTTTAGTTGACAATGGCAACGGAGTGAGCCTAACCTCCTAATCAATTAGGAGACTACCGGTGGGTGAACGCGATAAGGACACGCTGACCAAGCTCGAACTGCAGATTATGCAGGTCATCTGGAAATCCGGACCGAGCAATGTGAACGCGGTGCAGTTGGGGCTGGAGCAGCAGCTGGCCTATACGACGGTGCAAACAATGCTCAACATTCTGCATAGAAAAGGAAAGCTCAAGCGGAAACTCCGGGGTCGCGCTTATGAGTACAGCGCGACCGTCAGCGAAGCGAAAGCGTCGAGCCACGCGGTGCGCGACCTGATCGATCGAATGTTCGGCGGATCGAGCGAGGAACTGGTCATGAGCCTGATTAAAAACAGGGAGATTGACGCGAAGAAGATTGCGGAACTGAGCAAGCGTCTGGAAGAAGAAGGAGGCAGCGAGTGAACACCTTCGAATCCTGGGTTTTTACCTATGTGCTGAACTCCCTGTGGCAGGCCCCCCTGGTTTTCGTCGCAGCCTGGGTGGCGGCGCGGATTGCGAGAGAGACCGGACCGCGCATAGAGCACCGGGTCTGGGTGGGTGCGCTGGTGCTTGAAATGTTCCTTCCTGCCTGCCACTTTCACATGACTGATTTGTGGGGGTTGCTGTTGCGGGTATGGAGCGGCAATGCTGCAGGGGGCGGGACACGGGTGTTTGCCGGTCCCGGCACTGTCTCCGGTGCCGGCGCACTGCGGTTCCCGGAGATCGTTGTTGCTGCGGTTATAGGAGTCTATGCGTGCAGTCTCATCTACTTTGCGGGGCGGCTGGGATGGGCTCTCTGGAAGACGAGCGCGATGAGACGGCAGGCGACGCCGGTCATGCTGACAGAGGAAGCCGTCGAGACGTTAGACCGCTGTAGCCGATACTTCAATATTCCCCGCAACACGGTGCAGGTTGCAGCTTCGCCAATGATTTCCGGACCAGTGACGGCCGGAGTCCGGCGGCGGACAGTGCTGCTTCCGCCGGGGTTTCTAAAGAACATCAGCGCAGACGATCTGGATGCGGTGTTTGCGCATGAGTTCGCGCACCTGTGGCGGCAGGACTTCATCAAGAACCTGATCTACGGAGTCCTTGCTTTGCCAATCGCCTACCACCCGCTGCTGTGGCTGACGCGCTCGCGGCTGGCGGAGGCGCGCGAGATGGTCTGTGACGCGCTGGCGGCCCAGGCTGTGACGGGACGCGAAAACTATGTACGCTCTCTACTGCGGCTGGCCTCAATGTTGTCAGCACCTACAGCTGCCAGAACTCTTCAAGCCATCGGGATCTTCGATGCCAACGTTTTTGAAAGGAGAATTATGAACCTGACCCGTAAGCATATTGAAACCAGAGGACTGCGGCGGCTTGCCATTGCCGCGCTGTGCGGCACGATTGCCGTGGCGACATGCGCATCCGCGATGGCCTTTCGCATGAATGTGGATGACACATCGGCCGCGGCGCAGAAGACTCCGCCAAAGCAGATTCATGTGAATGCCGACAACCTCAAGACCGTGCACAAAGCGCCACCTGTTTATCCAGTGGAAGCAAAAGAGCACAAGATTCAAGGCAGTGTGGTGCTTTCCGTCATTATCGGAAAAGACGGAGTGCCCGCTGAGGTGAAGGTACAGGATGGTCCGAAAGAGCTGCGGCAGAGCGCGCTCGATGCGGTTCGCCAGTGGCGCTGGCAGCCGTATCTCCTGAATGGAGATCCGATCGAAGTACTCACGACCATCACCGTGGTCTATTCGCTGGCGGGCTAGTGAGCCTTCCATCATGGTGAGCCGTTACAATCGGCTCACCATGAAAATTCTTACCAACCAGATGCGCGGCTGCCGTAAAGGTCCCGAAGCCTACTTCACCGGCACCGTCTGGATCGACGAAGTCATCACCACACCTGCTCCGGCCCGCGTCAGCGCTGCCCTGGTTTTCTTTGCACCGGGCGCGCGCACGGCGTGGCACACGCATCCCGTAGGACAGACGCTGCACGTCATCTCCGGCGTGGGGCGCGTCCAGCTCAAGGGCCACCCGATCCAGGAAATTCATCCAGGCGACTCGGTCTGGATCGAACCCCACGAAGAGCACTGGCATGGAGCGGTTCCCGACCGCACGATGACGCATCTCGCGATTCAGGAGTCCGACGAGAGCGAGAGATTTGTGGTCTGGCACAAGCATGTGACGGATGAGGAGTATGAGGCGGATTAGGCTGGACCCCTCCCCTCCCATGTCATCTTCGATTTTGTTTGTTTTCAACACTTTAGTGGGGGATCATCCCCCGTTAAGCCGCTGATTCTGATGGGCTTAACCTCATCCTAGTGTTTTCAATCACTTAGCGGGGGATTACCTTCGATTGGCCCGCTGTATGCTGTCCCTATTCCAAGGATAGCAATTTACCGCATAATTCCCTGCAGGCGGTCGGTCCCTGTAAGTAGTTTCGTTTTAACGGTTTAAGCGAGCTGTTATCTCATTTGCTACTTGACACGGTTTTCGGAGCGGAAATGGGAAGGCCCCGCTCTCCTGTGAAGGAGATACGGGGCCATCATTGCAAGCAGCCTGTAAGCCGAATTCTGTCGAGGACGGTCATTCCTCTAGGCGACGCATTGCTGCGGCGCTCAAGCGACCTACCCGAAGGTTTCCGCTCCACTTTGCGGGTAAACCCGCCAGTCTGGAGGACCCACGTTGGCGCGCCGGGCAGGCACGCCGCGCAGCTATCTGGGTCTGGCCGCGCATTCCCTCCCTATTTGGTCTTGCTCCGTGTGGGGTTTACCATGCCACCGACGTTACCGCCGGAGCGGTGCGCTCTTACCGCACCTTTTCACCCTTACCTTGCGCCTTGCGGCGTAGGCGGTATCTTCTCTGTGGCACTTGCCGTCTCGCAGCCTTAACGCTCGATCCCGGACGTTATCCGGCACACTGCCCTGCGGAGTTCGGACTTTCCTCTCCCGAAATGCGCAAGCGCATCTCAGCAGCGACCGCCCAGCTGCCCGCTTGTGTCTATGTTAACGCAATTCTATTGGGTGACTGCCTGATTAGTGTCCTGCTTCGGAGCCGATGATCACCGAAGCAATGATTCCGGTAGCGACTGCGGCAAGAACATAATTGCCGTCTACTTCGCGCCACTCGTAGCCACGCGGCGGCTCCTGCAGATGATAGCGGTGATAGTCGATGCGCTCGCCACGATCCCAGTCCTCATGGTGCATCCTGTAGCCGTGCTTCCACTCTTCGTGGTGCACGTAGGCGTGATTGTCGTGATGGTCATTATCATGGTGATCGTCGTGGTGATCCTGCGAGAAAGCGAACCCGCCGGGAAGCAGGACCGCAACCATCGTGGAATAAATAAAAACTTTGCGAATACCGTTCATCAAACCCCCTGACCAAAAGCTTGGATGTTCTGCCAACGACTCTGCGTTGTTTCGGAATCGACATGGGACAGAATGGTTCTGCGATCGGCTCTGTTTATTCACATTCAGAAATCGCCAGTGTTGACAACCCTTCCAGCACTATCGACATCTACTTGTGGCTCTCCTTCGACTTGTCTTCGATGAGTTTCTTGGTCAAGAGAACGAGGCCGAAGAGCTGCGTCCACTCGGAAACAATGTTGCCGATGACCTGTCCCCATTTCCCTTCGGAATTCATCTTTGCGTAGAGAACGATCCACGCCGCGCCGGTGATGGCAAGAAAGATGGTGAGCGAATGGTTCCGGACAATCTGAACAATGCGGCTGCTGGACTGGCGCTTTGGCTGGTTGCTCTCGGCGGAGCCGATTTCGAAGAAGTATTTGGTTGCGATGACGGTGACGACGACGCCGGTCCAGTCGGCAATGGCGTTGCCGAAGAAGGAGCCCCAGTGGGTGGCGGGATCGCCGAAGCGGTAAAGCAGAATCCATAAAAGCAAAATGCTGACAGACGCGATGCTCAGAGCATGGTGCTTCAGGAAGCTATCGTTTTTTCTGGTCATTCCTCACCCGTGTTTTTCTGTGCTGTCAGGCTGTCTGCATTCTGGATTGCGAGTGATCGGTATTGCGCACGATGGAGACAGTTCTGACTAATGACTTGGATGCGAGAGTGGGAATTTCTATCGATAGGAAGCCCTAGCCATGTTCCTCTCTGTCTGGCAGGCCGCACGCACTATAGCACTTAGTGCTATAGTGCGAATGTGAGAAAGAATCGCAGTAAGGTCATGGCGGCGATTCACGAAACGGCAGCAGATCTGCGCAGGGTCGGCGGCATGGACAAGAAAACCATGCGCAAGTTCGACGCGCTGTGCCTGACGCCGATTCAGCCGATGACCCCGAAGAAAATCCGCGCCCTGCGCACCCGCGAAAAGGCGAGCCAGACGGTCTTCGCAGCCTATCTAAATGTAACGCCCAGTCTAGTTAGCAAATGGGAGCGCGGAGAGAAGCATCCGCAAGGGGCTTCGCTTAAGCTGCTTTCTTTGGTTGAGAAGAAAGGGTTGGAGGCGGTGGCTTAGTTTTGCGCGGCATATCAACCCCACATCTCAAAATCGAAAACGTGGGGCACGCGGCTGGTCAAAGCTCCGAATCCATCTGAAAGGCAAAGGGAATTAATGACGTTTTGACGCCAATTTTAGATGTATTGATCGCCAAAACCTTTGTATCTAGTGTTAACGCGATATGCCAGTAGGACTTCTCGCCACGGTCAGTCATGTTTAGATTTTGTTTGTTTGCCTGAAGCCATCCGAAGGGTACGGCGAAGGCTTCGCTTCTATCCATGCACGAAAGGATGAAATAGCTTTCGTCCCCTTCGGCTAGGAACTCATCCCATTTCGGATGATAGGCGTACCAATAGGGTTGATAGTCACTTTCATATCGCTTCGATACCGCGCAGCAGACGCGGAGCTTCTTGTCTGGGCTTGCAAATAGTGTAGTGCTCCGTCTGACCAGTTCTTTGCCTTTTAGCTTTGCAAATGCATCAACTGCCTGCTGACGTTTGGCATTTAATAGTTCGAGACTCGTTCGCTCCTGTTTCCCCGGCTCAATCTCTGATATCTCATCTTCCAATATCTGTTGTTCAATCTGTTGCTGGCTCTCAACGTTTACGGCAGTAGTGAAAATGACATCTATGATTCTGTCAATTTTTGTGTATTCAAAGGGCTGAAGAAGCTGTCTGATTTGGTTCACAATCGCAGCATCATCCGATTTTTCTTTAATCTGAACAAGTCGGATCAATCGCTCAATACTGATGAGGCGCATTTCCCAGGCATAACGTGAACCTCTAATCTGTGCTTCCAGGGCTCCTGTATCTTCGCGTCCCACCACGATCAGTGTGGACGCATCTTTCGTTACTCTGTTATGGAGCAACGATTTTTCCTTGTAACCCGCGTGCGTTTTTAGATCAATTGCCACGTAGTCTGTAGTCTTCGCCTCGATAATCAAATCGGGTTCATTCTTCGCGCGCCATATGCCGTCAAATCCGACTGCGCTTGCTTTTCCTCGGTACAGGCCATTTTCAACATCAAAATCTAGGCGACGGCCAAATTCATTAACTATATCTTGGAGCACAAGGCCATGGTCTTGAAAAGACTTTTCTAGACATTGCTTCGCGTAACTAAATAAACATTCCACTGGCGCAATGCTAAAGAAGTCGCGCAGCTCGCTAGAGCAAGAAGACTGATCACGCAAGATGCCGTCTCCTGCACTAGAGACAATTTGTTCGATCTTAAGTTGGAGGACGTCTTCTTTTGCACTTTTCCAGAAGTTCAACAGCCGCATGGTTAGCGGCCTATTTCTCTATTTAACTGGGCTGGTGTTACGAGAATGTCCTATGTCTCGCCCTTAAGACATGGGAACATACTATCCCACACTCAAAATCGAGATACAGGTTACCCGAATTTCGGGATAACCCACGTGGCCAGCAACCGGCCTAAATACTCGGCCTTCTCGATTAACTCCTCAGGCTGCAATCGGCCAATCTTCAGCACGTATGGCAGCTCTGCGTACAGCGCGGACAGTCCCAGCCAGTCTTCGACTTGTTCGCGAATCCATTTGTTGTAGGCAAGGGGATAGGTGCGGTGCGCGATGAAGAGCGCCTGCAGAAATTCCTGAAAGGCATGGTAAAGCCTGTCGAGCGCGTAAAAGACGAGACCGCGAGCGGCGACGGAACGGATGCGCGCGATATCAAGGAGGCAGGCGTCGCTCGCCATCTTCAGGCGCGCGTTGCGCAACTCGTCTCCGTAATAGGGAAGCCAGTGGGCCTGCAGATCGGCAAACGTTTTGCCGTCCTCCCATAGCGGCGCAGAATGTGCCACGCGGTTGCCGATTTCAATTTCAAAAGCATCCGGGCCGCCGCCGTCGTCCCATACTTCGGGCGTCCACTGCCCATCGAAAAAATCGAGGTGTACGCCCGAGAAACGGTCGAGTTGCTCAAGCTCCCGGAAGATTTGCGCGCCCTGGTACCTTTGTTGCCAGGCATGCTCGAGCGCCTGCCTCTCGGGTGCGGGCAATGCAGGATCGACAAGCAGGGCAACGTCGAGATCGCTGTGCGCTGAGGCCACGCCGCGCGCGCAGGAATTGACCAGCAGGACGGCCTGCACGGGGAGCGTTCTGGCGAAAGAGACCACTTCTTCGGCGGCCTGCCGATGGATGGAAGTCGGAAATTCCGGGTGGCTCGGCATTGGACTCTCGCTGCGTCTTGCATGATAAGCCAGCGCCGGTCTTTCGGCATGATCCTGCCAGCGGCTTACAAAGTTTCCGCCGATAGGCGTATCTTCATCCTCGGGGGCGGAAGATCCTGTGAATTGCGGCTGCAAATTCTCGTCGAAGAAGCAGATCGCGGGTCTTCCTCATCAGTTGAGACCGCGATTTCTAGAGGGGCTGCCGAAGGCGGATCTCGACGCTCTTCTGGCCGTCGCGAAGCACCGGCATTTCCGCACAGCCTTTGTGATCGTGCATGAGGGAGAGCCGGCGGATCGGTTCTTTCTGCTCACAAGCGGCCGGGGCAGGCAATTTGTGACGACAGACAAAGGCAAAAAGATCCTCGTTTACTGGTTGACGGCCGGACAGATGTTTGGCGGAGTGGCGATTCTCTCGAGCCGCGTCCAGTACCTTGCGAGCACGGAGGTGCTGCCGGACAGCTGCGCCCTGATGTGGGAGCGCGAAACGATCCGGGAACTGGTGTCGAGGCATCCGCTGCTGCTGGACAATGCCTTGTCCATTGCGGCCACGGAACATGTGGCATGGTCGATTGCGACACAGATTTCCTTAACCAGCGACGACGCGCGCGGGCGCGTGGCCCACCTGCTGACAAGCCTTGCGTGCGGAATCGGCAAGACTACCGCGGGCGGCGTGGAATTGAGGATCACGAATGAAGATGTGGCGGCGGGAGCGAATGTGACGCCCTTTACCGCCAGCCGGATTTTGAACGAATGGCAACGCGCAGGGGCTTTGACGAAAGGCCGCGGGAAAGTTGTGCTGCGAAAACCATTTCTGCTGGTCTCTGGCTGAAGTACCGCTTGATTGCTCTGGAGCAACGACAAAGATGGCGGCGAATGGGAAGATGTTGGAAGAACAATAACTACCACTACTGCAAATGGATGGTAGCTAAACGGGAGAAATTTGAAGTTTAATTTGCTTCCCCAACAGCATACCGGGTGCCTCGCGTTGCGCTGAGAAAACAGCTGTTCCGTTCTTAGCCGCAAGCTCTGAGGCGCCCTACTTCTTGAAATTCCCCAGATTCTCTTCAGTCCTATTCTTCACCCCGGCAATCCGGTCTGTCCCTCATTCGATAAGCGCCTTACAACCCGTCAACGAATCGGCCCATCCTCCCATCGTGGAGGTGACGGATGCAGAAGGAAATTGTTGGACATAGCGTGGCTGCGGCAAAGAGTCATGGGGATGTGCGCTGGCTCGATCTGGAGTCGGTGGCACGCGTCGAGCTCACCTCAGAAGATCCAGCTTTCCCGATAGAAAATGCGCTGAGCACCAACCCGGAGCGCAACGAGCTTGGATGGCGCGCTGCTGCTCCGGGACCGCAGACGATGGCGCTGATCTTTACGGTGCCGACGCACCTGCGGCGAATCTTTGCGCACTTTATCGAGCACGAAGCGGAGCGCGAGCAGGAGTTTGTGCTGCGCTACTCGACTGCAACGGAGACGGGACGGGAGATTGTGCGCCAGCAGTGGAACTTCAGTCCAACGGGGTCGGCGCAGGAGATCGAAGACTACACGGTCGAGCTGGAAGGCGTAACGAAGCTTGAGATTGTGATCGATCCTGACCGTGGACGCGGGCAGAGGCGGGCGACGCTCAACGCGCTTCGGCTGGCTTAAGGGCAGTCTTCGCTCTGGGCAGTCTTCGCTCTGGGCAGCGAGGCTCAACTCACACACATGGCTCCTATCAAGTGAGCGGCAGCATATACTGAGAGTTCCCCCGGACAAGCACGATACTCGCGGAGAAACGATATGGAACGAGTGCGGGTAGAGCAATTTTTCCTTGGCTGTCTGGCTCATGCTTCCTACATGGTGGAGTCGGAAGGTGTTGCGGCTGTGATCGACCCGCAGCGCGATGTCGACATCTACCTGGATGCGGCCAAAGAAGCGGGGCTGCGGATCGAGCACATCATCGAAACGCATCTGCATGCCGACTTCGTTTCCGGGCACCATGAGCTGGCGGAGCGCACGGGAGCGCGCATCTACCTGGGCGAAGGTTCCGGAGCGACGTTTCCGCACACGGCGATTAAAGACGGCGACTCGATTCAGTTTGGAAATTGCCGGTTCGATTTTATGCAGACGCCGGGTCACACAGTGGAGAGCGTCTGCGCGGTGCTGACGGATCTTGCCGAGCCTTCGCGGCCACGAGCGGTCTTTACCGGTGACACGTTATTCGTGGGCGATGTAGGCCGGCCCGATCTTTCCGGAGACCACACGCCGCAGGAATTGGCCGGCTTGCTCTACAGGAGCCTGCATGAAAAGGTGCTGAAGCTTCCCGATGAGACAGAGATTTTTCCGGCGCATGGAGCAGGTTCTCTGTGCGGACGGCAGATGAGCTCTGAGCGGTCGTCGACGATCGGCAAAGAGCGGCGCACCAATTATGCGCTCCTGGCAAAAAGCTCCGAGGAGTTCATCCATCTTCTGACAGACAGCCTGCCGCCCCGGCCGGAATATTTCGGTTACGACGTGGAGCTGAACCGGAAGGGGGCGGCCGGGCTCGATCGCCTTTCGCCACTCAGGCCGCTGCGGGCGGCCGAGGTGCTGCGCCTGCAGTCAGAAGGCGCGGTTGTTCTCGATACGCGTCCGGCGATGGAGTTTGCCGTCGCGCATGTGCCGGGGTCGGTGCATATTGCGCTTTCAGGGCAGTACGCATCGTGGGCGGCGCGGATTCTGGGACTGGACAAGCGCATCATTCTGGTCGGCGAGGACGCGGAGCAACTGCGGGAATCGCAGCTGCGCCTGGCGCGGGTCGGCATCGATCGCGTAGACGCATATCTGGAAGACGGCGTCACGGGCTGGGTGAAGGACGGCTACGAGCTGGATTACATTCCGCAGATTTCCGCTGCTGAGCTGGCGAAGCTGCTGGAAGAGGAGCCGGTCTCGGTGCTGGACGTTCGCGAAGCCACGGAAGTGGAAGGCGGGGCAATCGAGAATTCCATCCGGATTCCGCTGGGACAATTGCCCGCACGAATCGGCGAACTGGATCCGCGATAAGCTTCTGGCGGTTCACTGCAAGGGCGGATATCGCAGCTCTATCGCTACCAGTATTTTGCGCCGCGCCGGGTTCCGCGAGATTGCGAACCTCACTGGCGGCTACGATGCATGGTTGAGCTTCAGGAATTCTGTTGAGCACAATCCGTAAGACAGCCTGCTCGGAGTTCCAGTCACACAGGCGCAATAACCTGGGATTAGTCTGGCTCGCGATTACCTGCACGCGTAATCCAGAGAGATGCCACCTACGCCGCCACAATCGCGGAGCGAGGGTATCTCGACGATCGACACAAAGAATGTTTGCGGACGAATTGAAAGGTGGTTTATTCCTTGTTACTGACGAGAGAGAACATGGCTCCCTGAGGATCCTGACCGTTGATGATCCAGCTACCGCCCGGTACCTGCATTGGACCATTCAAGATCTTGCCGCCGCCGGCCTTGACACGTTCGATGGCTGCGCCGATTGAGTCGACGTTGAAGTAGAAATTCCAGCATGAGACGGGAATATGGGGAGGTTTGGTCATCATGCCGCCGTCGCCCATTTCTTGTGTTCGCCCTCATCGAAGATGCGATAGACGCCCATTGGCCCCATGTCCATATCGCTGACCTTGGTCCAGCCAAAGAGCTTGTTGTAGAAGTCAAAGCCGCCTTCGAGGTCCGTTGTGTAGAGTTCGTGCCAACCGATGGTACCGGGGGTGGGTGGCGCCGGGCGTTCCGGCGAAGGCATGGCGGGGTTGGGAGTAAAGACCACAATGGCAGCGCCCTGGGGGTCGGACATGACGGCGAACCGAAGCATGCCGGGAACGTCGGTTGCGGGTTTCCAGAGCTTACCGCCGGCTTCGACAATCTTTTCGATGTGCGCGTCAACGTCGTCGACCGCGATGTAACCAACCCAGGCCGTGTGCCCGGGGATATTCAACATTCCGGCGATTCCGACGTTGCCCAGATTAAATGTGGTGTACTGCATGCCGGCAGTGCTGGGCATTTCCTGGGTGGTCCAGCCGACAACGTCAGAGTAGAATTTGCCGGCGGCTTTTGTGTCGCTGGTCATGAGTTCGTACCAGCTGAATTTTCCTTTTGGCGTAAACATGCAGGAGATCTCCTTAGCTGGAGGCCGCGATATATTGATCGGCGCCCGGTTGCCATGCCCTAGATATCAGCATGATTGGACGCATGTCAATCCAGCCCCAGGTTAATTTTGATGCAGAGGTGCCGGAAGAGCCGGAGGATCTTTGAACGGCTAGTGGCGGGAGAGGGATTCGAACTTTCGTTCGGATTGCGGGTCAATAACTTACAGATTTTTCATTGCGCCAGATATGCAGAAAGCGGGAGAAATGCACGCGGTGGGCACAAAGTGTGCACAGCACGGGTCTTCCCTCAGCTGAACCAGTTGTCTCTTGACGCGGGGGGAATTGAATAGGTTCGCTGCTCGATGTTCATTGCGTCGGCAGGTTTGCCAATTTCGATTTCGGAAATGGCCATGGCGCGGCTTTGTCGTCTTTGCGCGTGCCTGATGGTTCGTCATCGTCGGCGCACAGCTCTGTAGGAACGAGATCAGCACATCGTCTCATCCAGGTGAAAGCGCCGTCTCGTTTCAGTTGAGGCGCCGAGCGATTCCATCAACAGATCCGCGGCGATACGTGCAAATCTTTCGTCGTTGATGTGCGCGTCGAGCTCAATGACCCGGATGGTTGGGCTAAGCGACATTTTCAAAGCGCGACGATAGGCGTTGAGCGCCTCTTGCGAATAGAACGGCGCCCCTGGCTTGTCCATGGCAGAAACGCCTTGTAAAGGAATCAGCACGGTCACAGATCCGCCTGCGCGATTGAGCTTGATGGCTGTAATGCGTCCGATCTCTGCACACTCTTCCGGCGTCGTCCGCATCAGAGTGACGCTGGGGTTGTGCAGGTACAGGTTGCGGCTCCGGAACTGGACCGGTACCGTTTCCACGGGCCCGAAATTCACCATGTCAATCGCGCCCGGGCAGATCAGCTGGGGAATGCCCTTGCGGCCCGCCGCTTCCAGCCGGTGCGGTCCCGCGCTCATGACACCGCCTACCACCTCGTCTGCGAGTTCCGTGGTCGTCATGTCGAGAACAGCTCGGAATGCACCGTCTTCGATCAACTGTTCCATCGCTTGTCCGCCAACTCCCGTAGCGTGAAAGACCAGAACTTCATAGCCTCTCTCCTCGAGGGTGCGCCGAGCGGCCGTGACGCAAGGTGTTGTGACGCCAAACATGGTCGCCGCAATCGCGGGCTTCTCGTGGAGAGCGCCGATTGGCTCCAAGGTAACCATGCCGCAAATCGCTCCAGCGGCATTGCTGATGATTCGGCGGGAGACGTGATTCAAACCTGCGATGTCCAGCACCGAAGGCATCATGCAAATGTCTTTGGTTCCCACGTAGGGCTTGATATCGCCGGAGGCCACAGTGGAAACCATCAATTTTGGAAAGCCGTATGGGAGCGCACGCATGGCCGCGGTCGCAATTGCCGTACCCGCAGAACCGCCCAGTGAAGCCACCCCGTGGATGACCCCTTGTTCAACAAGTCGCCCAAGAATCGCCTTCGCCCCGGCGCCATGGCGGTGACACTTCGACCTCGATCTCTCTCCGTTTTGAGCGCGGCGAGATTCTCCTTTGCCGCCGCGGCCACCTCTCCCTGCGGGATGTCGGCATCAAAGGGTGGACTGCCAAGCACACCGACATCGATCATTAGCGTTCGCAGGCCCGCGCTCTCAATCCGCTCACGCAGGAAGGAGAACTCTTCCCCCTTGGTGTCGAACGTGCCAATCAGCGCAACGGTCTTGGTAATCATCGCGTCAACCTTCTGGCAGCTCGCCGGGTGCCAGCACGCGGCACTCCGGCATCGCGCGGAGAAGCGCCTCGGGGCCAGGCGGCGAATAGACGGCAACCAATTTCAAAGGCTCCCAGGCAGTGTTCACGGTGGAGTGGAAGATGTCAGCAGGAATGTGAATCATATCCCCGGCGCCAATGGATTCCCAGTGTTCGCCGTCGATGTCGATCATCTGCTTGCCTTGCCCGGAGACTACATACAGAACCTCTTCGGTTCCCGGGTGATTGTGCCGCGCGTGGCCTTTCCCAGGTTGCAAGAGCACTACGCCCACGGTGAAGCGCTCCGTACTGGTGACACGTGGCTCGCTGAGCCATTTGATCGTTCCCCATTCAAAGACCTGCGTTTCCACAGCGGCGGGTGTTACGAAACGGCGACCGGCGAGCTTAGACATGACTGCTCCTTTGGCTGTGGCCCGTGTGGATGTTTAGACTTTTGAAATTCCTTACCTGCTCGGTAATAGCGCGCTCGGTGGGTAGGCGTTCGATGCTCGAAGCGCCGAAGAAACCGCAGACGCCCTGGGTCCGACTGAGGACATACTGAACATCGTCCGGTTCAGCAATCGGGCCGCCATGACAAAGGACCAGAATCTCGGGGTGGATGGAGATGGCTGCTTCCTGGATGGCTTGAATACGTTCAACCGATTGATCGAGAGTGATGGCTGTCCTGGCGCCGATTGTCCCTTTTGTGGTCAATCCCATGTGAGCAATCAAAAGGTCAGCGCCTGCTTTTGCCATGGTCTTCGCCTCATCTTCATTGAAGACATACGGGCAGGTGAGCAGGTCCAGGTCATGCGCTCGCGCAATCATTTCAACTTCCTGGGCGTATCCCATGCCGGTTTCCTCCAGACTCTCGCGGAAACGACCATCGATCAGCCCCACCGTCGGGAAGTTCTGCACTCCGGAAAAGCCGAGTTGTTTCAGGTCGCGAAGGAATAGATCCATGACGCGAAAAGGATCGGTTCCACAGACGCCGGCCAGCACCGGTATCTTGCGAACGATGGGCAGTACTTCGCGTGCCATCTCCATGACGATGGCATTGGCGTCCCCGTAGGGCATGAGACCAGCCAAAGATCCTCGCCCAGCCATGCGGTAGCGGCCAGAATTGTAGACGATGATGAGATCGGCTCCCGCAGTTTCGGCACACTTGGCGGAAATTCCAGTGCCCGCACCCGCGCCGACGATGGGGGTTCCCCCCGCGCTACTCGCCCGCCATCGCTCCAGACACGCCAATCGGTCCATTGCGCCATTTCTCCCATTTGCCAGCTAGGATCACGACGCCACTATACGGCTACCAACGCCAACTCAAAAAGGAAATGTGGGACTAGCCGTGATCTTTCTTTTGTCAATAAGGGAAACAGGCGTGTTTGTGCCTGCAATTGCACAAGGTAAGGGGGCTCAAGGAAGGACAATCTCTCAACCTGGTTGACCCCGCGGAATTATGGGCCGAAATGCTGCTTCCATGCGGAGAGCGGGAGATTTGATTAAAACGATGCGCACATGCTTCTGAGACCAGGTCTTCCAGCCGAATCACCTCACTCCCAGAGGCGGAGCATTACGACGCCTCCCTGAGGCGGTATCACTGTATAGGAGTCGTGAAAAAGTCCAAGGTCTTTGTGCGCCCAAAGGTCACGGGCATGAACGGGGCCGCTGAAACCCAGATCTTTGAGATGCAGGGTAATTGGCTGGGGTACGTCATCTGTCACAAAATTGAACAAAGCCACCGCTTTCGCACCATGGGCCAATTGACGCACCCAAATCTGCAGTGGACCGAGGCGAAACCCCTGAGTCCCGAGTTTGTCCTGATCCACCGCGATGACTTCCTCGTTCATTAGGATACTTTTGGTGGTTTCGTCCATCTTGCTCAGGTCGTTGCCCGCAAGTAGAGGTGCAGCCAGAATTGCCCACAAACTCATCTGTGTGCGGTACTGGTCTGCCGTCATGCCGCCATTGCCCACTTCCAGCATGTCTGGATCGTTCCAATGTCCCGGCTTTGCGTATCGTTCAAGCCCCGTCTGCGAAAAGCCAATCAGCGCCATGCTGCGATAGCTGTCGCTAATATCATCGGTGGTACGCCACAGATTTCCTCCAACTTCTTCTCCCCATTCCCACACAGAATCGACACCGTATTGGCAAATGCTGTAGACAATCGGTCGGCCCGTCTTCATGAGAGCGTCGTGCATTTTTGCATAGGCATCGTGCATCATCGCAGAAGACTTCTTGGGATCCTGTCGGGAGTCATACAGCCTGATGATCGGGCGAAGGCCGCACAAGTCGTACTTCAGAAAATCAACACCCCATCCGGCATAGGTTTTCGCATCCTGTTCCTCATGGCCATAACTGCCCTCGTAGCCCGCACACGTCCTGGGTCCGGGAGAGGAATAGATTCCGAACTTCAGACCCTTCGCGTGCACATAATCTGCGAGCGCCTTCATGTCGGGAAAGCGGCTATTCGGCTGGATATTGCCCTGCGCGTCTCGTTCGCCTTCCCATGTGTCGTCGACGTTGACGTAGACGTAGCCGGCATCGCGCATTCCGCTGGCGACGATGGCGTCTGCTGCCGAGCGAACATCGGCGTCCGTCACCTTTCCCGCGAAATGATTCCAACTATTCCACCCCATCGGTGGCGTTGCAGCCAGTGGCGCAGACTGCGTCCTTGCTGTGGGAGAAAAGGGACCTGCCAGAACCACTCCCAGCAGAATCAAGGTGCACAGGTAAGACAGCCGATACCAGGTCATGTCGCTCACGTCTCTTTCCTAATTTGAAACGCCGTTGAATGAACACGCAGAGTTTGCTTGAATTATCGGCTATACGAAAGGGAATACTGCAAAAGTTCGCAATTGCACGATCTCAACTGGGTGATTTTCTCATTTGGCAATGAGCCGCGAAGTAGCCGGGGCTGTCGAATCCCGTTTGGATCCACATTGGATATCAGGAAGGAACTCTCCCTAATGTGCTTGTGATAATTACCTGCCTGGTGCGGCGCGCCCAAATCATTCGTAGATGTGCGTAACTCGCCTATATCCGGCTATTCAAGAGCTTACAAATCTCATTCACCGATCGAGCCAAGCTACTCGGCAAGTGAAAGACCTGCCATTGCAGTTGAAATTCAGCTTCCGGCCTTCGCGCCACTTGGCAGGCGATTATGCGTCGTCTTCCACAAAGGGGTGTTAGCTCGTATGATTGGCGGGAATATCAGAGCAATCGTCCAATCTCCACAAAAGGAATACTCACCAGAATTCCTGATGTCTGACCTTGGAAGCTACCGATGGGATGAGCGAGGCTGAACCAACTGAAGTGAAGAGGACAAGCATGAAAGTTTTCAAGGTAATCATTTTGCTCGCGGCGATTCCTGCTGCCGCATCAGATATTCCCGGAATATGGCGGATCAGCGGTTCTGTAGCCGGGCAAACGTTCACATCCGTTTGCAACTTGAAACAGCAAGGGGAGAAGGTCACGGGCACCTGCGCTATGGAAGGTGAACAGCCCGTCGACGTGGTTGGATCGATCAAGGCAGACCAGGTCATGTTGCAGTATGGGATTGATGATGGCGGCACCAACCTGATCATCACGTTCACCGGCACGCTGAGTCCGAATGCCGAGATGAAGGGCGCGCTGTTCGTGGATCCGTTCGACATGCAGGGCACGTTTACGGCACGGCAAGGTGCGGTCGCCGAAGCCGAAGTCGCGGCGCCTCCGCCACCCAAACCTGTTGCCGCCCCAGAACCTCCCGCGGTGTTGGATTCCGGCAAGAACGCGACACTCTATGTGGTGCCGTATGCCCACCTCGATACTGAGTGGCGGTGGGAATACCCGACGGTCATCGGAGAATACCTGTCGCGAACCATGCGGGATAACTTCGCGCTCTTTGAGAAGTACCCGCATTACGTCTTCAACTTCAGCGGAGCCAATCGTTACCGGTTAATGAAGGAGTACTACCCAGCTGATTACGAAAAGCTCAAGAAGTATGTCGAGGCCGGGAGATGGTTTGTCGCGGGCTCTTCCATGGAAGAGAACGACGTCAACAACCCCTCTGCGGAATCGATCATTCGCCAAATACTCTATGGCAAGGAGTACTTCCGCCGGGACTTTGGCCGGACGAGCGCAGAGTATATGCTGCCGGACTGTTTTGGATTTCCCGCATCGCTACCCAGCATTCTGGCGCACACCGGCATAAAGGGTTTCTCCACGCAGAAGTTGACGTGGCATTCGGCGACCACTGCGGGTGGGCCTGGTTCGCCGCAAGATACACCGAAGGGCATTCCGTTCAACGTCGGCGTGTGGGAAGGGCTGGATGGCAAGAGCGTGATCGCCGCCCTTAACGCCACTGATTACGGCGGCAACATTACAGAAGATCTGACCAAGAGCAACACCTGGATCCGACGCGCGCAGAACGATGGCAAGTCGAGTGGACTCTATGTCGACTACCGTTATTACGGAACCGGCGATATTGGTGGCTCTCCACGCGAACCTTCCGTCAAGTTGATGGAGGCGATCGTGACTCAAGGCACCGCGGTTCTTCCGAATCCCTCGGATCCAACGACGAAAGAGTCCGCGGTCAAAGTAGGCGACGGACCACTTCGTGTGGTGCAGGCGAGTTCGGAGCAAATGTTCCTTGATATCAAACCCGAAGAGGCAAGTCACCTGCCTCGTTATTCGGGTGACCTGGAGCTTACTGAACACTCCGCCGGATCCCTCACGTCCGAAGCGTACATGAAGCGCTGGAACCGCGAGAACGAAGTATTGGCGGATGCTGCCGAGCGTGCATCTGTAACCGCGGACTGGCTGGGCGGCAGGCCGTATCCAAAGCAGCGGCTCACGAACGCGTGGACGCTGGTGATGGGCGGACAGTTCCATGACCTCATTCCCGGTACGGCGACTCCCAAGGCATATGAGTACGCGTGGAATGACCAGAACGTTGCGTTGAACCAGTTCGGTCTGGTGCTGAAAAGCGCTGTCGACGCAACTGCCTCCGGCCTCAATACGCAGGTGAAGGGCACGGCTGTAGTGGTCTACAACCCACTCTCGATCAGCCGCGAAGATATCGTCGAAGCGAACATCGTCTTCACCGATGGCGCTCCCAAGGCTGTGCGCGTCGTTGGGCCGGATGGCAAAGAGGTTGCGGCACAGATAGCGGAGTCAGCCAAGAATGGCGTCAAGGTTGTCTTCCTGGCCAAGGTGCCTTCGGTCGGCTTTGCCGTATATGACGTGCAGCCTGCAGTCGCGGCCTCTGGCGTGAACACTTTAAAGATCACCGAATCGTCCTTGGAGAATCCCCGCTATCGGGTGAAAGTAGACGAGAACGGCGACGTCTCCAGCATCTACGACAAGTCAATCCAACATGAACTCCTCTCAGCTCCGGCGCGCCTCGCCATCAAGACGGACAAGCCGCAGGAATGGCCTGCATGGAACATGGATTGGGCGGATCAGCAAAAGCCGCCACGTGCCTATGTCTCGGGTCCAGTCAAAGTAAAGATCCTCGAAAGCGGCCCTGCGTGTGTCGCCTTACAGGTGGTGCGCCAGACAGAAGGCTCAACGTTTGTGCAGACCATCAGGCTTGCGGCTGGCGATGCCGGGAATCGTGTGGAATTTAGCAATGAGGTCGATTGGAAGACGGCAGAAGCAAATCTGAAGGCCACGTTTCCGCTGACCGCATCGAATCCGAAGGCTACCTACAACTGGGACATTGGCAAGATCGAACGCGGAAACAACGACGAACGGAAGTTCGAAGTGGCATCGCATCAGTGGTTCGATCTGACCGATACGAGCGGAGCTTACGGCGTGACAGTGCTCTCCGACTACAAACACGGTTCCGACAAACCGGATGACCACACCCTGCGCCTGACTCTTCTGCGCACTCCAGGCATCAGCCCATCCGGCACGGCCTACAGCGATCAGTCAACGCAGGATTGGGGGCATCACGAATTCAAATACGGTCTTGCAAGTCATGCCAGAAATTGGCAAGAAGGAGAAACTAATTGGCAAGGAATTCGCCTGAATCAACCGCTCATCGCCTTTGAAAGCCCCAAACACGAGGGCGCATTGGGAAAAAGCTTTTCGCTGCTCAGTGTCGACAATAGTCACGTGCGCGTGATGGCAGTGAAGAAGGCCGAGCAGGGCGATGAAATTGTCGTTCGCCTGGTTGAAGAAACAGGCAGGCCTCAAAAGGATGTTCACCTCGCATTCCCAGCCTTCGTCGCCTCTGCACGCGAAATCAACGGCGCGGAAGAAGAGGTTGGGTCCGCGACGCTTGCCAAGGGCGAATTGATCACGGACTTCTCTCCTTATCAACCCCGTACCTTTGCCTTAAAGCTCGCATCACCTCAGGCGAAGTTGTCTGCTCAACAATCCCAGCCGGTCTTGTTGCCTTACGATGTATCCGTGGCCACTCCCGATGGGCGCCCCTCTGCCGGCGGGTTCGACGATGTGGGGCATGCGTTGCCGGCTGAACTGCTGCCCACTGCGATCGCGTACGATGGCGTGGAATTCGATCTTGCTCCGGCCACTGAAGGCAAACCCAACGCAGTGACAGCGCATGGCCAGACCATCACGTTGCCTGAAGGTAATTTCAACCGCCTATACCTCCTCGCCGCTGCCTATGCAGGAGACCAGAAAGCAGCTTTCCAGATTGGTGACGCGACGGTTGACCTCACGATTCAGAATTGGACAGGCTATATCGGCCAATGGGACAACCGCCAGTGGAAGACGATTCCAGTGCCCCCACCGGCAACCCCGGCAGCGGGAAACGAAAGCCCACAGGCCAAACGTGCCAGGCGCATGCTTGCCTATATCGACGCTCATGGTCCGATGATGGCTCCCGCAATGGTCGGACTCACACCGGGCTTCATTAAGCGCTCACCCGTAGCCTGGTATGCATCGCATCGTCACGGCACCGATGGCAGCAACGAGATCTACAGCTACTCGTATCTCTTTGCCTACACGATCAACGTGCCGCCCGGTGCAAAGACGCTGACACTGCCCCTCAACGAACGCATCCGTATTCTCGCCCTTACCGCGGCCGCAACCAGCGATCCAACGCAGCCCGCGGAACGTTTATATGGCTTGCTTGATTCCACTTCTAGCATCGCTCAGAACTAGCCTGATTCGGTGACTGCACCGCGCACCCGCGCAAAATCACCCCCTCGCGGCGCGACGTGCTGAAAACGACCGCGACCTACGTGACCGCTGTGCTGTGGGAAGCAAGCCCCGCATTTAGCTAAGAGAACCGGTTGTCCTCGCACTGGATTGCCAAATCGGCGTCATTTATGCGAAACCACAAGGTGATTTCATGACGCGAGTTTCAAATGTACTGAACGCGGCCCGAGCCGCCGGAACTGCCCGGCACTACGGCGGCGTCAACGAGATTCGCGTCCGGAAACGCGCATTAGCCTGAAGTCGTCAGCCGAGATTTCAGAGCGCTGGCAATAGGCAAACAGAATCCGGTATCGATTCTGATCGATTTACGCAGCCTAGCAAGCCGACTCCAATCCGAGGGTTCCCGGAGCACTGGATTGGTACCGCTAAGCCAAGGAGATTTACATGAACTTGCAGAAACAAATTAAGGAGTATATTGCCACTCAACCGGAACCAAAACGTAGCGAAATGCAACAGTTGCATCACTTTATTTTGGCGTTGATGCCAACATGTAAATTGTGGTTCTTAGATGGAAAAGACGAGAAAGGAAAAACCGTTTCCAACCCAAACATTGGATATGGATCTCAAACCATTAAATATGCCAATGGAAAAACCAAGGAATTCTATCAAATCGGTATAAGTGCGAATACAACAGGCATTTCCGTCTACATTATGGGAATAAATGACAAGAAGTACCTAACCCAGACATTTGGGCAGGAACTCGGCAAAGCAAGCGTCACGGGGTATTGCATTAAATTCAAAACACTAACAGATATAAAAATCGACGTACTTAAAGCAGCAATACAATATGGCATTGAACAGACAAGCATTCAACATTGATTTCAACTTGAGTAAATGGACTGCATTCCCAGCAGTAGATATACTTCAGCCGTTCGCAGTCCGGCCCCGCCATTGCAGATCCGTCAGCGTTCGTTCATCATGCCATCCGAGACGGCGAACAATTACATTTGCGCCTGGCTCTTATTGACACTCTATAAGAGGAGTGATAGGTTCCTTATAGATAGCCTATAGGAGTCTGCATGCCTTCCTCCCAAGCCGACCTTTTGCAGGGAACGCTCGATTTATTGATCCTCAAATCGCTCGCTCTCGAAGAACTGCACGGCATGGGAATCTCACGCCGCATCGCGCAAATTACAAACGGCACGTTTGAGGTCAAAGCCGGCTCACTGTTCCCCGCTCTGCACCGGATGGAAGAGGCGGGTTGGCTCAAGTCTTCCTGGGGTGAATCGGAGACCAATCGACGAGCAAAGTTTTATCGCCTCACGAAAACCGGCAGAACCCAGCTCAGCGCCGAAACTAATCGATGGGAGAGAATCTCGATCGCAATGGCGAGTGCTCTACGCGCGACATAGGAGAGAGATCATGATCCGCTACTTGCGCTTTGTCTGGCAGAACATCTTCAGGCAACAAAGAGTGAACGAAGAACTCGACGAGGAGCTGCACTCCTATATCGAAATGCAGGCTGCAGAAAAGGTGCGTTCCGGAATAACACCGGAAGAGGCCTATCGCAGAGCTCGACATGAAATCGGTGGCTTGGAACAGGTAAAGCAGAGTGTTCGAGATGCCAGAGCGGGAGCGGTCATTGACACCGTCATTCAGGATCTTCGGTATGCTTTTCGAACCCTCGCTAGAAATTCCGGTTTCTCTCTCGTGATTGTTCTTACGCTGGCATTGGGCATCGGCGCAAACACCGCTATCTTCAGTATCGTGAATGGCGTCCTTCTCAAGCCATTGCCGTACCCCGATCCCGGCCGCCTTCTCATGCTTTGGGAAACATCTCTCACCGATCGCACTCTCGGAACAGTGGCTCCGGCAAATTTTTACGATTGGCGTGAACAAAGCCGTTCGTTCGAGAAAATGGCCGCCATCGATTCGTATCCGGATTTCATTCTCAATGGGGCCGGAGAGGCGCACCGCCTGGCTGGCGCAGCAGTGAGTCATGATTTCTTTTCGCTCCTTGGAGTGCGCATGGCGCTTGGCCGCGACTTCGTTCCGGAAGAAGACCACCCCGGCTCCAATCATGTGGTCGTCCTTAGCTATTCGACCTGGCAGCGTTTTTTTGGCGGACATAGCAATATAGTGGGAAGCTCCATTCGACTCAATGACGCCGACTACACCGTCGTCGGCGTGCTTCCGCGCCCTTTCTATCTTGTGAGCAAAGCCTCGGACTACCAGGCCCATCATCGGTTTGAGGTGTGGACACCGTTGGCTCTGCCTTCTCCTCCCGAAGCATGGCAACGCGGGACTCATCCGTTGCACGTATATGCACGTCTCAAGCCTGGCGTTTCATCGCAGCAAGCTCAAGCAGATCTCGATCAGATCGCCACAAATTTGCAGCGTCTCTATCCAGCCAACGACAAAGGGAGAGGGATCACGGCTGTTCCCTTTGACCGGCACGTTGTAGCCAGCGTTCGCATGGTCCTCTTCACGCTGTTGGCAACCGTCGGCATGGTGTTGCTCATCGCCTGCGCCAACATTGCCAACCTGATGCTGACTCGCGGCGCGACGCGGCAGAGGGAGATCGCAGTGCGAATTGCCCTGGGCGCCAGCCGCAGGAGAATTGCCCGGCAATTCGTGACAGAGAGCCTGGTGTTGGCGATGACAGGAGGCCTGCTGGGGCTGACTCTCGCATTGTTCGGGGTGCCTGCCATCGTGCGGCACCTTCCCGCGGATTTGCCTCGTGCATCGGAGATTGCCGTGGACTGGCGAGTGCTCGTCTTCACCAGTCTGCTCTCGGTTTTGACCGGAATCCTTTTCGGCCTGGTGCCCTTGCGCCAGTCTCGGGGAGTCAGCGCGAACGATTCCTTAAAAGGCGGCGGAAGATCAATTACCGCTGATCAATCCCTCCTGCGAAGTGCTCTCATTGTCGGACAGGTCGCAGTCGCGATTGTTCTGCTCACCGGGGCCGGTCTGATGATGAAGAGTCTCTGGAAATTGACTCGCGTTTCTCCGGGTTTTGAGGCCGATCATATCCTGACAGCCCGTCTTTCGCTGCCTCCGCAATATACAAACGGCTATAGCTTCGGGACCGGCAAACATCCGAGGATTTCGCTCTTCCAGCATGAATTGCATCGGCACGTGAGCGAGATACCGGGAGTCAAATCTACGGCATTCACCTCGTACCTGCCGATGTCGGGCGTCGATAATTCCTGGGATTTTTATATCCAGGGACGTCCGCCGCAGCCGCCCGGTGTTAACGATGTAACGAACTATCGGCCAGTCACCGCAGGCTACTTCGAAACCATGGGCATTCCTATACTGCGAGGGCGTGGTTTCGATCTCAACGACACCGAAAACAGCCCACTTGTCGTGGTCATCAATACCTCCATGGCACGGAGCTGGTGGAACCTGCAAAATCCCGTCGGAGAGCACGTGCGGTTTGGCGATGAGCAGTGGCGCACCGTGGTTGGTGTGGTGGGCGACGTTCACCATGAAAGTTTGGCGACGAAACCAGAGCCAGAAATGTATGTTCCTTATGGGCAGGTTCCCAACGTCGAAGCTCGTCCGGTGATTGTCATTCGCACTTCAGTTGAACCTGCGAGTGTGACAGGTGCTCTGCGCAAGGCAGTTTCAGAAGTCGATCCGAGCGTGCCAATGGATCAAATCGAAACCATGGCGCAGTCCGTTAACGATTCTGAAGGCGCGTCGCGTTTTAGAACGGCTGTGCTCGTGATATTTTCGTTTCTCGCGCTCTTTGTTGCGTCTATCGGGCTTTATGGCGTGATGAGTTATTCGGTTAGCCAGCGGACACGGGAGTTCGGCATTCGAATGGCTGTCGGAGCAACTCGCGGCGCTATCCTTCGAATTGTCGTTGGCAAAGCGGCCAAGCTTGTAAGCGCGGGAATCTGTCTAGGCTTAGTCGGGGCAGTAGCGCTGGCGCGACTGATCACGACACTCCTGTACGGCGTTACACCTTTTGATGGTACAACTCTCGTGAGCGTGTCCGTTCTTCTGGCCGGCATCGCAATCGTGGCGAGCTATCTGCCTGCACGGCGTGCGTCGAACGTCAATCCGATGGACTCTTTGCGAGTTGACTAGGCAACGCTAACTGCCCTTCGGGTCGCTCATATTCTTTCTATCTCAGGCGCGACGCCATGAGTCCTGGCGGAACGGGTGATGGCCATGTTCAACTCAATTTATGCATAATCACCAAGTCACTCATCGAGGAGCCAATTAGTCTTGATAAGTCTTAGTGCTGTATCTGGAGCGCCCCGTCAGGTAACAGTGTGCGTCTGCGCGGTCTTAGAGGGGGCGCTTCTGATACAGCGACTTGAAGGAAGCCGCCCTCATGGAAGCCTATGTACTTTGAATCGGTCTGAACGGGTGCAGGGGGATCAGGCACAGACTGAGTCGGGGATGTTCCGCTGACTGAAGGGCCGGATGGAGCAGCATATTGGCTTGCCGAGGCCTGATGGAGAGGTTGGCATCCGAGGTGTTTTGGCCGGAAGAGACACGGGATCGGCGTGTGTGCCGAAGCACAGGCAAAGGCCGAGGATGGAGATGGTGCTTCATGCTGCGTACCGGTCTGGTTGAGGTGGGGAGCGAAGCAGAAGCTGCGCAGCTGACAGCCGCTCGACGACGTGCATGGTTGCACCGCAGACTGGACAGTTCCAGAGTGAACGAGTCTGATCGGTAGACGGGGATGCAGGCGAAGCAGCCATCTTCTCTGAGCCGCTGAGCAGTTGGAAGCATAGCGGCAGGAGCGAAGCGCGTTTGCGGTTGCGCTCGCCGCCTGCCCGTTCGGCCCGAAGGGCGAGGCTCCACGCCTCAGCTTCCTCCCCTTTGAGCTCGATCCTCCGCTACACGGCCTATACCGCAAGGCCCTAGACCCCCTGTTCTCGCCCCACGCGGTCACCGAACTGGCGCCGTGGCTTTTGGCGCTGACCGACCAGCTTATCGACGCCATCATCGAGAAGGGCGAGGGCGATTTCTCCCGCGATCTGAGCACGCCGCTGGCCAGCCTCTTCACGATGAAATTTCTGGGCCTGCCGCTAGAGGACTGGTCGGACTACGCCTGGTTCATCCAGTCGGCGAGCGGCGGGTCCGGCAGCGTCCAGCCCAGAACGAGGAACCCGTCGGAATGCGAGCTGCGCGAACGAGTCGCGGCTGAGGTGGTTCGGCAGCGCACCCAGCCGGTAGCCGGCGGGGCGATCGCCCGTCTGCTCGACGCGACGGTCGATGGGCGCAAGCTCGATAGCTGGGAAATCGAAGCCTACATCTGGGCGATGATCGGCAACGTGGCCGCGACGCAGGCCTGCATGGCGTCCAGCTTCGTCTGGCTGTCGCGCAATCCCGAGCAGCTGCGCCGGCTTGCCGAAACGCCGCACTTGATGCCGCACGCGATAGAGGAATTCCTCCGCGTCTTCGCGCCCGTTCACGCGCTTGGCCGCACAGTGATGCACGACGTCGAACTGGCCGGGCAGTCGTTGAAGCGGGGCGACCGCGTGCTCTTGTGCTGGGTATCGGGGAATCTGGACGAGGCCGAGTTCGAGAACCCGGAAGAGGTGGATTTCGACCGCGCCAACGAGCGCCATATGGCCTTCAGCCTAGGCCGCCACCGCTGCATGGCCCCCGATGTGGTTCGGCTCGAATTCCGCAGCATGTTTGAGCGGATACTGAGTCGTAAGCCCGACTTTCGCGTCGAGGAGACCGGGCTGCGACCCTCGCCAATGCCAGCCATCGTGGCCGGGTACGAGCATGTGCCTTTTGTTTTCACGCCCGGGAAAAAGGTAGGCGGTCCCCCCATCGCCTACTGACCTGAGCGAGGTCTTCCGCTCGACCAGCTTGATGTGACCCCGCGAGGCGGTCTTTCTGTTTCACGCAGGTAATTTCGTGAATGTCGGCTTATGGCACTTAGCGGACATGGGCAAAGACGCGTTCAATGTCGCTTTCGGGGGTAAAGCAGACATCGAAGTGAGGGGTTTTTACTTCCGCTTTTGACCCAAAGCGGACATTTAGGCGGCAGCCAACTGCCCTCATTTTATACGTCAGCCGCCAGACATATCGGTCGACTTATCCTCTGAACAGGCGCATCGTTTGAAGGTTAGGCGCTTTGCCGGCATTCTGGCGATTGCGCCGACTTGCTGAAATTTTGCGCTGCTTTAGCCCACGCTCGAAAGCGTGGCGGAAAGATTTACGGACCCACGCAATGGAACGGAAACCAATTCTAGTCGATCTTGCCCTCCAAGGGGGCGGTTCACACGGGGCCTTCACGTGGGGCGTGCTCGATCGCCTGCTCGAGGAGCCGTGGCTTAAAATCGATGGCATTTCCGGGACGTCCGCTGGCGCGATGAATGCCGCGGTGCTTGTCGATGGCCTTGCCAAAGGTGGGGCTGAGGGCGCCCGGACCGCACTGGAGAATTTCTGGCGCCGCGTCTCGCACGCGGCTCGCTTCAGTCCTTTACGGCGCGGACCGCTCGACGTGATCCTCGGACGTTGGACGCTGAACTCTTCGCCCATCTATGTCGCCATGGATCTCATGTCTCGAATGGTGTCGCCCTATGACTTGAACCCGATGGGGAAAAATCCATTGCGTGAAATTCTGGCCGAAACAATCGATTTCGATCGGGTGGCGCGGGCAACTACCAAGCTCTTTATCACCGCTACCAATGTTCGGACCGGTCGTGGTCACGTGTTCAGGAACAATGCCATTACGCCGGACGTTCTGCTCGCCTCGGCCTGTCTGCCCACCATGTTTCAGGCCGTAGAGATTGATGGCGAACCGTACTGGGACGGAGGCTATTCCGGCAATCCCACGATCACACCTCTCATTCAGGAGTGCAAATCACAGGATACCATTCTCGTTCAGATCAATCCGGTCGAGCGCGAAAAATCGCCGCGCTCGGCTTCAGAGATTCTCAATCGGCTTAATGAAGTGTCTTTTAACGCGGTTCTACTGAAGGAGCTGCGCATGATGGCCGTGCTCCGGCAAGTCGCCGATCCGGGCGACACCGAGGGCGCGCAATGGGCCGGCATGCGTATCCACCGCATCGCGAGCGAGATGCTCACCGAGCTCGGGGCCTCTTCCAAGGTCAATGCGGAATGGGAATTCTTCTCGTTGCTGCGCGATGAGGGCCGGAAGTCTGCGCAAGTCTTTTTAGAGACGCATGCATCGGATCTCGGGCGCCGCTCCACTTTGGATATTGATGTTTTGTTGGGGCAGGATCTGACGAACGGGACTGTCGCTCCGGCCACTGATCTGGCTAGCAGGCACATCCACGCCGCTTAATGTCCGCTCATAAGCGGACGACGCTCAGTAATGCGGACTATGTCCGCTTTCGACCCAATGTGGATGTAGTTAGCAAGGCGGCGATCTTTCAGGCCCGTTCTCTGCCATAGTTCGGATGTCCGCTATTGGCACAAAGCGGACATCACTAGTTGCACCGTTGGTGGCTTGTTTTTCCTGTCGGGAAGCCATCGGGGACTCAGCGCCGCCAACTGAGGAGGTCCTATGCGATTTTCCCGACAGCAGTTTCAAAATGTCTGCACGTTGGGCACTCGAAAGTGCGTAGTTCGTAGCCGCGGCGCTCTGGCTCTGGCTCTATCCCAACCAGCAACGTCGCCGTTCCGCATACGGAGCAAACTGGTCGCACGACGGCTTCGGAATGCGCGCTAGCTGGTCCGAAAACGATTACATCAATCATCTCACCCTCCTCGGCTTCACGCCCAGCGAATACGAGAGACCTATCTGAACTTAACAATCATCGACTCGGAATGTTCGCATGGGTGACATTCAAGCGTGCGTTGATCGTAGTCAGGCTTGTCGGTTGGCTCGATACGAGTAAGCCACATTTAACTCCCGCACCTTGGGCATGGCGGGAAAACAATCGGCTTGAACGGATCATGAATATGAGATTGCTGCATAGCGTACGCTCCCACTAGTTCAGGCGGGAGCGCGATTGGTCTCTCAGTCACCGACGCCTTGGGACAGAGCCGCTGTGTCAGTGATGTTGGCACGGTGCTCTCGAACAACAGCAGAGTCGATCCGCGAAAGGCCTGATACCCGTCGAAGACGTCAAATGAGTAAGTGGAACCCTGAGATAACGCTATGTCCGCTATTGGCACTTAGCGGATATCGGCTTGTGCGCTGCACATGTCCGCTTTTGACCCAAAGCGGACATCCAGGAGGGTCGGGCTTTCCAGGGTCTTCCGAGAGGGCCGATTATTTTGCCTTCCTCTTACGTTTTTTTCTGGCAGGACCCGCAGCAGCGGCTTTCTTGCCTTCTAAATTCGCCATCAGCTTGCCGGCAACGACGCCTGTAACAACGAGAGCGCCGAGAGCCGCAGCTAAATACTCTTGGCGTTTATGGTCGCTTGCCGCCTTGGCCGCCTGCCGCATAAATCTCTTGTAGCGTTTCGTGGCACCGGCAAGCATTTTGTTTGTTCGTTTGTGCAAGGCCCGTTCAGTCTTCATCATTTTTGCCATCGGTGTTCCTCTCCGCGGTTGGGCTGATCGAAGGTGTTATACGAGCCGTTTCGGAGCTTTAATACACCTTGCGCTGCACTCGAACGTCCGGCGGTGATAGCCGGGATATTTGTCTTCGCTCATGATGGTCGCATGGGCGCACGACATTTTAGGCCTGTCGGATGCAATCCTTTCGGGTCGGCGATTTAACCATCTCTCCGGTTATCGTCGCTGGCCGGTAACATCGCACTTCGAGAAGCAAGTGGATTTCACGTTTATTAGGTTCATCCCCGGCGATTGCAGGGACAACTGATTTTTAAGTTTGGTCGCAACCGGAAAGATGGCTGACTGGCAGAAATATCCTGCTTTCTGGCCTGGGGGCCTGGAAGATCGCGTCGCCGCACTGCGGGAGGCTCTCGAGGTGGCCCGCGGTAAGCATGGTCACGCTGTGGCGGTAGCGGCCATCGCCTTGTTGGAACTGGCCGAGAACTCGGCAGCTACCGACGATTTGCAAGTCAAGCTCAACAAATTCAATAGCCATTGGCTGCAAGTATGCCAGCACACTCTTGGATTAGACGGGGTGGAGTAGTTCAATCGACGTATGCCCCGCGCAAGCGACTTTCCAGTGCCGGCCAAATATTGGCACTTAGCGGACATTGAGGGCGTGTCTCCGAATGTCCGCTTTTTGGGGTATAACCGCGTTGACTTGCCGCCGTGTCCGCTAATGACCCAAAGCGGACATTGGGGTCGGCCAGCGCCTACCGTCAGGGCCTTTGTAGACAGCGGTGCCTCAGCCGATTGCCCAGGTGCGCGATGGCTAGCCTTATGCCTTTTCGGGAGACGAACCGTAGTGGGTCAGCCAGAGCTCGAGCAGCGCGAGGTACGCAATTGAAAGGCCAACGACCAGATTTATGAACATCGCTCTCGTGTGCTGGAAGCCCAGCACCCACGGTGAAACGGCAATCCACAGGCCGACGATACAGGCGATCCACTCTTCCCAGTCCCGGAACGCTATGAGCGCGAGAAGAGAAATCACCGCCACAATCGCGGCGCTCACCCAGGTCTCGATGCGAAGCGTGCCGTGCGCGAACGCGAATAACCAGGGTGAAACGAACAGAAAAATCGCGAGCACAAGCTGGTAGATTTCCAGGACCGCATTTCGTTTCGGGTTTCGCATTGTGTCACATCCCTTCTGGCGGCACGACCGATCGAGGATCACAGCTGCTTCATTTTGTACGGGGCGAGATCTGAAGCGTCCAATACATAACGGCAGCCAAGCCCGGTCAGCCATACGATGACTGCAAGCGCCAAGGCGGGCAGGGGTATGATCGGTTCGCCTTCGCTGGAGTTGGAGATAAAATTCAAAGCGGCGAGCAATGCAACAATTGTCGCGATGAACGCAGCCGCCCGATAAAGACTTTCACCCAATGGTTTCGTCATCTGTGATCAAGCCAGTCGTTGTAGATGTCCTTGGCCCGTGTAGTCGCGCAGCCGCTCCGCAGGAGCCGGAAGTCTGGACGTGTACTCCCAACCCGATAGATCACTGAGCGGGTGATTTGTTCCGTCCGATCACGCGGCTGTGTTTACCCAAACGCGCACTGCTTTATCGCCAACTTTGTTGGCGTCAGCGCTGCAACAGTCGACTGGTGGATCGTAAACCACAATGAGCCGACGTCCGCTTTTGGTACAAAACGGACATTCAAGCTAGGTGCGGTACCGCAAATAAGAACGCTAGCCCGAAGATGTGCCGAAGGCGATCGCGGCGATTGGCAAGAGGATTTGCACGGCTGCTTCGCGGCCACTAATGCGACCGGTCCACTCTCCGAAAGGCGCGGTATAGACGCGGTTCACCACTGCGGCGATCGCCACTGCCCTATATAAATGTCGTGACCAGATCGAGGTGACGCCGCTATTGGCACTTAGCGGACATCGCGCAGACACTGATCAATGTCCGTTTTTTTGGCTCAAAGCCGATACGGCGCAGAATACTGTCGAAGATGCGGGCGGGTGCCCATGGCGTGACTACGTGGATGCGAACGCGAATAGCTTGTCGGTCGGGCGGCGGCGGCGAGCAACTCGGGCGTGATGACGAGCGGCTTGTGCGCGTCGGCGAGCAGCAACGCGCCGGCGCAGGAATTCGCAATGTCGTCATGGCCACCGGGCGCATGATCAATACTGTCCCGACCGCTGCGCGCGGTTTTACGCTCGAGGCCAATGAGCTGCGCGGCGAGGCGCGGCAGATCGAGCAGCTCGGCACGGCCAGCGTTGAGCAGCGGCAGCATGGCGCCGTAGAGATCCGACTTCGGTTGCTCGGCCAACGCGTACTGGATGCCGTGCACGCGGAAGCGCTCACGCGGCCACTCGCCGGCATACCTGTCGCCGGTGACCTTGCTGATGCGATAGGTGCGCAGGAGATCGCAAAAGTCCTTGGCGACCTGGTCGGGTGAGAACGGCGGCCGGCGCTCACGGATGGCATCGAGCACGACGCGCTTGGTGGTGGCATCGCGATGGGCGATCGCCAGCGTCATGCTATCGGCAGACCCACCGGACGGATCGACAAAGCCCACAAACCTAACACCGGAGACCGGCTCGAGCTCGTGACGGCCGGAGGCGATACAGGCCTCGACTGTTTCGCGCGACAGCAGCGCCTCGACGTCAACGCGGAAGTTGGCGCCGTACTCGGCGGCAGCACTGGCGGGATCGGCCTCATAGGCGTCGGCGATCACACGCGCCGGTACGCTCGGGTTCATCGTCGCGGTCGGCGCCTGCCACGTCAAAACCGGATCGCCATCGCGCCCGTGATGCTTGCGATACGCGTCCCACAACGCGCCCCTGCGCGCGTAAGGCGACGAGGCACACAACAGCATGGCGCTCGGGATCGTCGCCATGCCGGGACGGATGGCGGCGATGATGTCCGAGTCTGGGTTCGCGGCATCCGAGTCGACGCTCCAGAACGCCAGTTCATCCAGAAGGCCGGCGACAACAGAATAGCCGCGCACCGTCTTGAACGACGCAGTGGCAACCTCTATGGAGATGCGGTTGGTCAGATCGAAATGCTCGGCGCCCTCGCGCTCGATCATGCGCTTGAGCATCGGGATGTTGGTGAGGAAACCCCTGACGTACCTCATGATGACGCGCGACTGTTTGCGGTCCGCACTTATCACAAGGACCGTCCCGCGCTCACCAGGCGCCAAGTGCTGGCGGTAGTCGTAAAAACAGGCGAGGAAGACGGAGATCAGCGCGAGGGTGAAGCTCTTGCCGCTGCGGCGGCCGCAGATCAACCAAGCCTCGGTGAAAGGCGCGCTCGGTGCGATCGATCGACCCGTGCATTGCTTGTAGATCGCGAGCTGCTCGGCTGACATATCGAGGCCGAACAGCGTGGCCAAAAACGAGCGCCAGGCGACCCAGCTTGCAGGATCCCGGAACCACGGTGCAAATAGGTTCTTGTCAGCGATCGCAGTGAGAATGTTCATCGGCGAAACGTTCGGGCGCTTCGTCATGTGACGTCCTCACGCTCGGGGGAGGGTACGATTTTCATACCCTTCTCCGGCTCAATAGATGGCGCCTCCGCCGGCCGTCCGGGTTGGTGCTCCGGAGCGGTGAGATACGCGTCGAGCTCGGGTGTCACGTCGCGCGAACGACGCTGCAATCCGACCGCCTCGAGCAGACGACGCAGTGTGTTGGACACCCTTTGATACAGGTCGAGATCATCAGCGTCAGCCTGGCCGGCGGTAGCGAATTTGCGCTCGAGCTGCTCGAGCTCGACGGTCAAAACACTGGCGCGTCTAACGATCGAAAGCTCCGCGGTGGACACGTTCTCTTCGCCCGCCAAGTCGACGACGTGCATTTCGATCAGCTCACGACAGCGGCGAACCCACAGCGATCGATGGTCAACACCCGGCAACAGCTCGGAGCCATTGGCGATCCGCGATTTCCGCGGATCCTTATCCCGACGCCGAACGGTTCCGCGCTTACGGTTGGCGACGGCTTTGGGGGACGAGCCCCGGGGCAACTCGGGGGAGGTTTCCATGGCCCTTAATCGCACCGCCAGGGGGCCCTGACAAGGATACTCAATCCTTGGATCGTTAACTTAGGCCCGTAAACATTGGCGGTTTTTACCCATGTTGCAGTCATGTTGCATTCCGGCTGGCGCCAGGGCCCCGATCGAAATCGAGCGCAGAAAAAATCGGGCGCGGCCCGCACACTTGAGGACGTCGCACCCATGCCCAACACCACAATCCGGCGCGGCTTGGAACTCCCCTCTGAAGACGAGCTAAACTGACGGTTGTGGGAGCTTATAATTCGTAAAATTCGTTGTTCGTACACCCCCTCTAGATTGAGGAGAAGGAGGAGGAAAAAACCGCACTGATATTGTTATGGATTTTTTTTGTTTGAACTTAAATCATATCTCTACCGTGGGTGTGGCATTGCCCCCGCCGCCCAAATCAGACAAGGGGGTGTACGAATAATAAAAAGGACGAACAATAAAAGCCCCCTCGCGAAAAAGCGGTCACTCAACCGCGAGTAGGTAGCGCATGCGTCGAGTTCCGTTGCCCGATTGCTATGCCGTCCATCGTCTGTCGGACGGTCGGTGGGAAATCCTGACCGCCGACGATGACCCTTACCGGCCGCCGTGGCAGCGGGTCGCGGTGCTGCCGGAGCGCCGGCCTCCGCAACCAACACCCCTCAAATCGCGTACCAAATCTCGCGCGTCCAAGGTCCGCGTTTTGCGGGCTGGCTGACGAACCGCGCCCGGCCGGAGGTGAGCAGCAGCTGTAGGGCCCGGCCGATTTCGTCGCCGGAACGGTTGCGGTTAAACAGCCCGTGCATGTCGCTGCGGCTCATGCCTTGGGCGCCCGCCGTGCGCAGCGCGCGCAGGATCTCATCGGCCAGCGTATCACCCAAAAGGTCGCCGAAGATGCGGCGGGCCGAGGCGTCGCAGAATGTCCACAACGCCAATCCGGCCTCGAGGTGCACCTTCTCGATATGGTCGGAGGCATCGAGCAGCGCGTAGAGCAACGCGAGCCGCATCGTCTGCGCTTCCGCCCGGCCGGTGATGGCGCCGAGCAGCCCAGGTCCGCCTTCCGACAGTTTCGGATAGACCTCTTCCCACAGCTTGTTTGCTTCCGCGCTCCTGATGAGCCGATCGCGCGGCCGTGCCGCCTCGACAACGGCAAGGGTTTTGGCGCCGAGCGCGTTGATGATTCGTCGTCTGTCGCGCCACCATGCGGCAATGACTTGCTGCGGCGAACGCAGATGAAGAGAAAGCGATTGGCGTAACCGTTGGCCATCGACGTGCGATCGAGCATCTGCAGCAGCTCGTGACCGGTGATGTGGCCGATAATCGAGATGAATGGCCGCGTCGCCCGTATCGGCGAGTTCTTGGTCAGGGTGGCGATGATTTCGCGGCAATCCCAGGCGTCGCGAATGATGCGGCTGAGGATGTTGCCTTCGCGCCGCATCACCGCCAGCGCCTGGAAGAATTCCCGTTCATCCAGCAGCAGACGCTTGTCGCTGACCCCGACGTCGACAACCACCATCACCCCTTTGATCGGCCGCATCACTTCATCACGCACTTGCATCAGCACGCCTTCGCCGGAGCTCATGCCGCCGCAAATCCGCGTCTGCGCCCAATCGGAATCGACGGTGTCGAATATGCGGCGGATGCGCCCGGCCGAGGTGCCCTTGCGCGACTTGGAGGATTCGCCCGACCAGGATTGCAAAGATGTTGCCGAAGTGCTGGTCACTCTCGACTTGAAAATAGGGACCGCGGCCGATCACGTTGCCGAAGCTGGCCAGGTACTGCACCAGCAACGCTACCGGATCGCTTTCGGTATGCGGCAACAGCGCGGTCACCACTTCACCGGCGAGCCCGTGGTAAGCCGCGATCTCCGGCTTTGGCCAGTCGTCCTTATCTTTATCGTGGCCGTTGGCCTTCGGCGGTGCCGCGGTCGCTTGCTGCGGCTGCTGCGGCCCAAACGGTTGTTCGCTAAATCCGTGCCGGGCAGACATCACGCACCCTTAATCAGTTTGACCACTAGGTCGTTGAAATCGGTGTCGGGCTCTTCTGGGGTCAGCAGTACGCCGGTGCGCCCGGCCGCTTGCCAACGCTGTTGACAGGTCAGCGCGTCCGCCTGGCCGGCGCCGTTCACGTCGTGATCGGCCAGGATGATCAGCCGCTCGACACCGGCGATGACGGGAAATCTGCTGATGGCGCCGCGCGAGAGGAGCGCCCATGCCGGTCGCAGCGGCACATCATAAGGAAGATGCGCCGCCGCCGACGCCACGGTTTCCAGCCCTTCACCGACGACCAATTGCGGGCCGGCCGGCCAAAGCTTCGCCACCCCGGCACTGCCGAGCATGCGGCGGCGGTCTTTCTTCGGCACATTTGACCGCAACGTCGTGCGCTGAATACCGGTTGGTTCATCGGTCTCGGCGTCGCGCATCAGCGTCAGCAGACAAGGATGCTGTGTGCCATAGCCGAAAGGGCAGTGTGGATGAAAGCGCAGGACGTCGTCGATATTGGCGGGTGGCGCCGCGAGATCGATGCAGCAGCGCTCACTCAGATACTCGGCCGCCAATGTGCCGGCAATCGGCTTTCCTTGCTGCCACAGTTTAAGCGCGCGTTCGCGATTGCGCTTGCGCTCGGCCGTGTCGTTGCTTTGCGCCGGCACCACCAGTGGCCCATCCCAATCGTCGAGCAGTTGTATGGCTTCGTCACGGCTCAGCCCATCCACCATCATCAGCCAGTCGATTTGATCACCATGCGCAGGACAGCCGTAACAATGAAAATGATCATCATAGATCGCCATGCTCGGCGTGCGATCATCGTGAAACGGACAGCGCATTTTGCCGTTGACCAGCGGCTCATCGATCAGACTGCGCAGCGAAACAATTTCTCGCTCGATGGCTGGCGTCGCGCTGAGCGCGGGAATTGCCGGATGCACATCGCCGTTCTCTGGGACTTGCTCCGGATTTCCAGAGATCCTTGGGCGCGACCGGAATTTCGGGCTGCGCGGGTGCCATGCGGCTGCGGCTGTTCTGCTGCACAGGTTCACTGTGCAGCTCTTCCCACGAATGCGTCGCGTCGCCCCAGCTGCGGCCGAATTTCAGATCCACCCGCATCGGCACCTTGAGCGTCACGGCCCCGCAGCCCAGGCGGGCGACTAATTCGCCTTGTTCGCGCGTCGTCACCGAGCAATCGAGCGCATCGTGCATCTGCAAGAGCGGCACGATGCCTTCGCGCCAGACGGCGCGCATCCATAGCTTTGTATGCCGCGCGGCTGAACCCTGAATCAAAGCATTCAGGCTGGTGTGGACGTCGACGCGTTGCAGCCAACCGCCGTACCAGGGATGTGATCGATCGGCGATTCGCCGCTTGGCTTCTTCGTGCGAGCAGGGGCCCGCGCCTTTGCTGAAGATACCGCGGGGCGCGTATCGGTCCCAATGTCGGCGCGCGCCGTCATAGAGCACAGTGTAGCCGAGGCGATTGGCCTCGCGCTGGCAGAGGCGGGAGAGGCGCGAAATGAAGGGTAGGTTTCGATCGTATTGGGTGAAGATTTTTTGCGCCTCCGACAGCGGCTTGCCGATCATCTCGGCGAATTTTTTCACACCGGCGCCAAAGATCTTGGCGAAATTGACCGCCTTTGCGTCCTCACGATCGAGGCCGGTGATGGTCGCGACCAGCGCGTGAAAATCGGCATCCGGATTGCGGAGATACTGATCGACGGCGGCCTGCGCGCCCGTCAGGTTATGCAGTGCAGCGAAATGTACGATGAACCGAAATTCCTGCTGGGAGATATCGGGCTTCGCCCACACCTCCCCCAGCTCCGGCAGGAAGACGCCGCGAATCAGCGGCCCGATCTCCTTGTTGCGCACCGGCATTTGCTGCAGCGGTGGATCGGAATAACTAAAACGCAGCGAACGAGTACCATTGCCGTCGTCGCCGCGATGCGGATGAATTTCGGCGTGGATGCGGCCGTTGACGATGTGGGCGAGAATATGCCCCTCGAGGAATTTACTGCCGGCCGCATCGTACTTGTTTGCCTGGGTGATCAGTTGCGGCAACCAGTGGGCATGTCCTGACATCCAACCAGTCTTGCCGGCCTTGAACGAGGGATTGCCCTTTTTCGTCCGCGGATAGTTGACGCTGTGCGTGTCGAAAGTGCGCGCCTTCCACTTCGAGCTGCCGATCTCATCCATACTGACGTGACTGCCGAGCTTCTCGGAGAGCTCCGCCAGCGCAGCGTCACGTTTCTGCAGGAGCAAATCGCGCGCCTGTTCGGCCGCATTCTGGTCGATGCGAATACCGCGGCGGCGCATCTCATGCACCATCGGCAGCAGATCGATTTCGAGGCGATAGGCATCGCGAGTGCCTTCGCGATCGAGGACCGGATCGAGATTTTCCCAGAGCGCCAGCGTGGCTGCCGCATCGGCTTCGGCATAGGCGCCGACATGCTGCACTGGCATTTGCCAAATGTGCGCCGCCGCTTTGATCTTCTGGTTTTTGCGTTTCGGGCCGAAACCGGCGGCGGCGACAGCGCGTTCAAGCTCGCTCGTATCTTTGCCTGCGAGGCCGCGCCAAGCACACAGCGCTGCAAGGCTGTACTGGAGACGATTCTCGTCAATCAGGGTCGCCAGTGCACCGATTTCCTCGAGGCGATCCGAGGGCGGCATGCGGACGTCGCCGTCGGCGCGAAGCCACCCCCAATCATAAAGTCCATTCTGGGTGACGAAGCGCACGTCAGATGCGACCAGATCCTTCAGCCAGCGGAAGACCTGCTCGGGCTCAAAATTGGTGCTTTCGGGATGACGGATCGGAAAATAATGCGATCGAATTCCACCATCCGCGCGATAGGCGACGCTGACGCCGGCGACGTGACCGCCGCGCCACGGCCAAGCCGGGCCACGATCGGCGCGCAATCCGTCGTCACGCGTCTCGGTATCGAGCGCGAGAATGCCGACACGGCGCAGGTCGGGAAGCTCTGTAGGTGGTCGCCAATCACTCGACACTGTGGGCGCTCCCTTCACTCCGTTGTTCTTGCTTTTTGCAGGAATGCGCCGCTCCCCAATCACGAGCGGCGCTATCCCAGGGCGATTAGCCGAGGTACGGAATTTCGTCGTTGAATTCCTCGTCCTTCGACGGCTCCTCGACCTTCGGCAAGGCTTCGGCACCTGCGGACTTCGGCTGCGGTCGCGATTTGTTTCGGGTCACCGCCACCACCACCGCCGAGTTGACCGCCGCCACCGCCGAGCTGACGCCAGTCCACGATCGCGAAGTCCGGGCGCATCTTTTGCCCGCATTGCGTTTTCATGGGTTTGCTGTCGAGCCTCACCAGCGGCACGACGCACTCGCCGCGCAGCTGGCGCATTGTGACGACTTTCGTCTTCAAGCGATCGAAGGCGATCCTCGCCCCGACCGTGCTGTTGATAAACGTGAAGACGCCGGCGTCGACCGGATTGACGAGGTACACGATGAAACAAAGCTTCCATGGCGGCTCGGGTTTCCCGTTGAGCCCGAGCTCCCACTCCGCTTCCGGAATTTTGGCGTTGAGCTCGTCAATGTCCGGCAGCGGCTTGTTCGGCTGCTTGACGATGTTCTCGGGGCGCTCACCTTCCGGCCAACGTTGCAGGCAGATGGCCGTCGATATAGCCAGCATCTTGGTATCGGGCGGAAAGGCGACGCCGTCGCGCGTCGGTCCAATGACCGTCAACGCATTTGACAATGCACGCCCTGGATGACGCGATTTGCGTCGAGCGCATCGCCATAACCGTCATCGACGGAGCGGGCACGGGTAGGTTAGGATCGTTAGTCATTTTACTGTTTCCTCTTGTGCGTGTTTTGCCGGATCGTCCGGCGCGATTCCCGCTGGTGCGGGAATTCCGTTAGGCTTCGCGAAGCTCAGCGCAATCAGCGCGGCTTCGGCGCGGCCTGGCCTTTCTTCAGGGCAAATAGTGCGTGCGCGGCCGGGAACAGTTGCAACGCGCGTTGGCGGCTCAGCTCTTTATCGGCGCCGCGCGGCAAGTCGTGAAACCGTTTCCAGGCGGCCGGTTCGATGACGGTGAGCGGTACTTCGCAGCAGGCGATCGCGGCCTCGAGGGCGCCCACCGCGCGGCCGTACTTGAATCCCGAACTGGCTCCTTGTTTCGGCATTGCCTGGGCTCGTTCGATCACGGCGTGCTGCGGCTGCTGCGCCTGAATCCAATTGCGCAACGCCAGGACGTCGACGCGTTCTTTGGCCTTGATTCCGGTCACCGGAATGTCGGCAACCGCGAGCAATTGCGGCGCCCGATCGAGCTCGAAGAGCACGAGCGCAATCCCGCCATGAATTCCTGGATCAACACCGAGAATCCTCATGGCATGGCCTCGACGATGCTGAGAATTTCTTCGAGACTGGCGCGGCCGGCGATCACCTCGGCGATCATCTCGGCCAGGCGCTCATGCGTCGGCGCCAACTCCAGCCACCACGAATTCGAATGAGCGGCGGGGATCCTGTTGGCGCAGGCGCGCAATCACGGCCGCTATCATGTGCTGTCGGCCAGCGCGAGCGCATCCCGCCGGGTGAGTGTGCGGACGTTCTCGATGCTCGCGAAAAAGGGCCGAGCGGATGGCGCAGATTTGGTCGAGTTCGTCGGTCGTCATGCCAGCCTCCCGAAAATTTCGAATTCGTACACAGCGTCCCTGTGGCCCGAGCCGGCCGATCGGATATGCAACCCGAGCGGCGAAAGTTTTCGATTCAGATTGCAGCGCTGCACCTGCACGGCCTTCCGGCCGGTCAGCGGTCCGCCGTCAATCGAGTCGGCGTAAATCGAATTGAAAAGGCGCTCGGGCGTCACGCCGAATTTCGCCCGGCTGATCAGCGTGAAAATCGCGAACAGCTGCGGCGACAAAAAAATCTCGACTCCGTCGCGCGTCACAGAGCGACGCAGCGTATTGGTGGTCACGCCGGCCTGGATGTGGAGCGTTTTCCGAATTGCAATTCATCGGTTCCTAATCCTTCGGAAGAAATTCGGCGGCCGGTCATTTGCGGCCGGCGCCGGGTTGCATTCAGACTTGCGCGTCGGCGGCAATGAAAGAGGCGGCCATACGCTCGATCTCGGCGTCATCCTTCGTTTCGAGATCTTTCAGCAGGGGATTGCGCGCACGCGGATCGACAAGTTGACGTGTGATTAGGAGATCGAGTGCGCGGGTGCAGATTGAGATGTTTTTGTCGCGAGCTGGCATGTGCCTTTCTCCGTGATTGCACTCAGTGCTGTTGATGATCGGTGGCGTGCTCGAGCGCGGCCCAAAGATCGGCCTCGAATTCGGAAGCGAAAATCTCGCGTTCGAAATCGGAAGCCTTGCGCCAGCTCCAGTTCAACAAGCCGAGCGGCAACGATCCCGGAGCATGCTCCCGGCGTTCGCGCCTAATCGCGGCGCGGCTGACGTTGTTGAAGACCCGCGAGGCGAGCTCGACGGTCGGCTTCAGTAAGAGGCGGCCGTCGCACCAATCGGCCGCCATGCGGGCCAGCTCGGAGGGCGCGAATTTGCCGTGCACGAACGAATTCGCGGACAGGATTTTGATCGGGGTGACTTCAGGCGAGTACAGGCAGGGCGTGAGGAGCCTTGCCTCGAGGGGAGTTGCGATATATGTCATTGCAGTTCTCCGGCGACCTTGGTTGCTTGAGTAGTCCCTGCGAAGAGACCCTCGATTCCCTGGACCAGCGGCCGCCTGACCCGATCCAGGGAAAATCGAAACGCAAAAGGCCCGGTCGCAAGCCGGGCCTTGTCGCGTCTGATTGGTTAAGCGGCGTTGTTGGTTGCGCGCTCCTGATCGGCGACGAATTTGGTGAGGGTGGATTTGCGCCCGGCAATCTCGCGAGCCCAGGTAGAAGAGCGGCAGACGATCCCTCAGGTAGTAAACTTTCCGCCGCTTCTTCGATGTGCCGAATAGAAACTGCGCGATTGCCGAAGCGCCGATTAGCAAATCATCGCCAAGGGGTTCCATAGAAGCCTCCAGAAGACTTTATCTGATCTTCCGGTACCATGGGTCTTAAACTGGGTCAAGATCCGACTTGATCTTCTCAAATTGTTACTCCATATTCCGGTAATGAAACGAACAGATCGGTCTGATTTGGTAATCCCTCGCTATTCCTATGGGACGGTTGAGGACGCACTGGCGGTCGTATTCGGCGCCAAACCCCAAGTTCAACGGGGCGCCCTGCGCGCGAGGTTGAAGCACCTGCAGCGATTGGGATTGCCCGGTCTCAAAGCAGGCAAGGGTACACGTGTCCGCTACAACGACACGCAAGCCCACCAGTGGCTCATCGCTATCCTCCTGATCGAGGCGTTCGTCGATCCAACCATCGCGGCGCAGGTGATCGACAAATACTGGACATCCCATCTGGCCCGCTGGATCGGACAGGCCATTGACTATCCCGAATCGCTGATGGGCAATCCCCTGATTTTGTGTCTGCGGCCTAAGTTGATGGAGGAGATCTGGAAGGCCAAATCGCCCGTGCCTGCGATCGAGGCCTTCCGTCGCGACGACCCGGCTCAAAGGCGCGAGATCGAAATCACTGGCGGCATCACAAAGTTAAAGCCCCTCGAAGGACAGGCTCGGTTGAACGCAGACAATGTCTTGCACGCGTTCAACAAGCACCGCGGCGAATGGATTTGCTTTCGCGACCTGACCGAATTGCTTCTCCAGTTTAAGGCGGAATTAAAAAAGGGAGAATCCGATGGCAGTCCGTAAACGAACCTGGAAAAACGCGAAGGGCGAAGCGAAGACCGCCTGGATCGTCGACTACCACGATGCCAATGGCGAACGGCATATTCAAACGTTTGCGCTCAAGAAAGACGCCGACGCGCATCACGCGACCGTCAAGGTGCATGTGGCCCAGGGCACGCACACCTCACCCAGCCGCAGCATTACGATCGCCGAAGCGGCCGAAGATTGGATCACGTTCGTGCAGCTCGAGGGCCGCGAGCGTTCGACCGTCGAGCAATATCGCCAGCACACAAAGCTGCACATCAATCCGCGCATCGGCCGGGAGAAGCTGGCCAAGCTGACGACACCGCGCATCAATGCCTTTCGCGATGAACTGCTCGCCAATCTGTCCCGTGCTCAAGCAAAAAAAGTTCTCGTCTCTCTGAAGGCCCTTTTGAAGGATGCGAAGCGTCGCGGCAACGTGGCGCAAAACGTTGCGACGGATGTGACGATCAGCGCCGACAATCGTAGCAAGCGCAAATTGAAAGCGGGCGTTGATATTCCGACCACCGATGAAATCCAGCGCATCATTCACGCCGCGACCGGCAAGGCTCGGCCGCTGTTGCTGACGACAATCTTCACCGGACTGCGGGCTTCGGAATTGCGCGGCTTGCGCTGGATCGACATCGATCTCAATCGCGGCGAGTTGCATGTGCGGCAGCGCGCCGATGCGTACAACGAAATCGGCCGGCCGAAATCGGAATCCGGTGATCGCACCATTCCGCTCGGGCCACTGGTGCTCAATGCGTTGAAGGAGTGGAAGCTCGCGTGTCCAAAGGGCGCGCTCGGCCTGGTGTTTCCTAACAAGCGCGGCGATCTCGAGTCACACCTCAACATCGTGCGCCAAAGCTTGCGCCCGACGCTGATCGCAGCCGGCGTCATCAACGACAAAGGCGGTGCCAAATATCCAGGCTTACACGCGCTGCGGCACTTCTTCGCCAGCTGGTGCATCAATCGGAAAAAGGACGGCGGGCTCGAGCTTCCCGCGAAGACGGTGCAGACGCGACTCGGCCATTCCTCGATCACGATGACATTCGACGTGTACGGGCACCTGTTCCCGCGCGGCGACGACGGTGGCGAATTAGCCGCGGCGGAAAAGCTGCTGATCGTGTGAGAGGAAATCGAACATGAGTTTCCGCGGTGACGGCAATGTGGTGGCCGAGTTCGGAGCATCCGAAGTCGGCACAACGATCGGCTGGACGCCCGACGGCCCGATCGGCACGCCCGAGGAAATGCGACCGCGGCTCGAACTGTGGAAGCGGCAGCAAGCGGCGTTAGAGCGCGGTGAGGATCCGCCCCAGCTCGAGGCTGAATTCGCGGCGGTCGGTTTGCGGTAAAAACCGCTGAAAACCCTTTAAAACCGCTGTCAAGCAGGTTGTGGATAACTCTTCCATCGCTGCCTCCCACTCTTAACAAGCTTGCACGTGGCGTGTTCAGTCGTCGCAATATTGAACAGCTGCGACCAAAATGGTGACAAATCGTGAGCAAGTTGCACGCCATGCTCGGGTCCAAGAATCAACATGAGCGGGAATTGGTCGCGGCGGAAAAATTGCTGATTGTCGGAGGAAGAGGCGCCGACAAATGAAAGGCCCGGACCGCAAACGCCTCGAGAAACTTTTCAGCATGTTGGGCTCCGACAATGCCGGTAAGTCTGAGAATGCGCGCAGCATTCTCAAGGAAATCCTCAGCAAGCATCGGATGACCTGGAATGACCTCCTCGAGCTATTGAAGACGCCCTCCACCGACGACAACAATGAGGCTGCAGCTCCACCCGATGGTAAGCAGGATGGCAGCAACATCAGCATATTGGATCTCGTTCACGCCCTGCTCGAACAATACATCGAATTGCAGCCGCACGAATACGTGGCGATGGCGCTGTGGGCCTTGCACACGCACATCTACTCGCAGTTCCTGGTAACGCCGCGCCTCGCGCTCACATCCCCGGTGCGCGGTTGCGGCAAGACCAGTGCGTTCGACCTACTGGCGCTTCTAACCGCCCGCGCGCGCAAAATCGACGGTAGTACGCCTGCGCCGGTTTTCCGGATCATCGATAGCGAGCACGGCACGCTCTTGATCGACGAGGCTGACAATATGGGCCTCGATGGCAATGGCATTCTCCGCGCCGTGATCAATTCCGGCCACCGGCGTGGCGGCCTGATCCTGCGTTTCATCAGCGGTGAGGTGCGGGAATTCTCAACGTTCGCGCCCCTGGCCATCGCAGCAATCGGCATGTTGCCGTTGCCGATCATGCACCGGTCGATCGTGATTCACATGACGCGCGCGACGCGGGGCTTGCGCCGGTTTGACGGGAACGATGCGGCCGTCGACCTTGCCTTCACTAAGGCTCGGGAATGGGCGCGGGATGCCCAGCTGAATTACGATCCCGGACTGCCGAAAGAGCTGCGCAATCGGCCGGCCGATAACTGGCGGCCCTTGCTTGCGATCGCCGATGACTTCGGATCGGAATGGGGCGAGCGCGCGCGCAAGGCTGCCAAATATTTCTCGCACGCGCAGCACGACGAAGACCTTCAGGTCGTCTTGTTGGCCGACATCCGCACGATCTTCAACGCGCGCGGCGTGGATTGGCTATTCAGCGAGGTGCTCGTCAACGCCCTAGTCGACATGGATGACTCGCCCTGGGCTGACTGGAAAGGTCTGCGCGATGACCAGCAGCCACGGCACCTGACGCAAGCGGAGCTGGCGCGATTGCTCAAGAGTTTCCGCATCCACCCAAAAGCGATATGGCCTCAACAGCGGAAGCAGGGAGCCAAAAGCAAAAAGGGCTATCGGCGAGCGTGGTTCGAAGCGGCATGGGCGGCGTACTGCGATGATGATTCAGGCGTCACGCCGTCACAGCTGAGCAAAACGGGCCAATCGCGCCGCAATTGAATTGTCACGTGTGACGGTGTGACGCCGCAAAGGCTGATGGGGCGGCTTCCCGATTTTTGGCGTCACAGCGTCACATCATGTGACCAACGATTTCCGGAAATCGAATTCGCGAATATTCCTGGATCGGGGCTGC
>CAVTVL010000006.1:0-250310 GCA_963738095.1 Terriglobales bacterium | reverse complement strand
TATGAACAGACGCAGTGGTTTCAGCAGGCACTCGTGATCTCGCTTTTCTCAAAGCACCAGTCTAGCTGTTGCGGTTGGAATCGGTGACGTGGGCGGGAAGCCCGGCCCACTCCACTAACATATCGATAGGGGGTAATTGCGTGCAGCAGGATTCCTTGCAGACGATTATTTTTGAGGAAGCTGTGGCCACAGGCTTCTCGTCTGCAGGCATTGCCGCCGTCCCCGAGTTCGGCTCTCCCGAAGATCAAAGCGACCGCGAGAGCTTTGCCGAATGGATCGAGCAGGGCAATGCCGCTGAGATGGAATACCTGAAGCGCCGCAACGAATCCGGCGAATTAGTGCGTTCGTCTCTGCGGGTTGCGGTTCCTTGGGTGCGATCTGTCATCGTGTGCATTACAAATTACAACGCATCGCAGCCGCGCTCCATCGACCCGGCCCCGGAAGAAACTGGATGGATTGCGCGCTATGCGTGGTCCGGACAACAGAACGCCGAGAGCCTCGCCCCATCCGACTACCACAAAGTGCTGCTCAAACGCCTTGAACGTTTGGATTCTGTTCTCAAATCTGCACTCGGCCCGTTTGAGTCCAAATGCTACGTCGATACCGGTCCATTAGTGGAACGTATTTATGCGCGTTATGCCGGTGTTGGCTGGATCGGCAAGAACACCTGCATCCTGAACCAGAAGCTTGGTTCATGGCTTTTTCTCGGCGTAATTCTCACTTCGCTGGAGGTTCCCAGTCATCAACGCGCTGAGTTAGCCCCTGACCGCTGCGGAAGTTGCACCCGCTGTATTGATGCCTGCCCGACAGGTGCTTTGACCGCACCGCGGCAAATGGACGCGGGCCTCTGCATTTCTTACCTCACCATCGAGAAGCGTGGCTCGATCCCCCTCGATCTGCGTGAACAAATGGGCCGCCAGATATTCGGCTGCGACATCTGCCAGGACGTTTGCCCATGGAACCGCAAGGCTCCCATCGCTTCCGACAGCGAACTTCAAACGCGGGTAGAACTCGTCAACCCGGCACTCGACTGGCTCGCAGAGTTGAATCGGGAAGACTTTGGCGGCTTGTTTTTCGGATCGCCCATCAAGCGTGCCAGGTTTGAGGGACTGCGCCGGAATATTGCCATAGCAATGGGCAACAGTCACTCGCGGCTCTTTCTTCCTAGGCTTCGCGAATGGGCAGGAAGTGAAGATCCGGTACTGGCCGAAGTGGCAGATTGGGCCATTCAACGAATCGAAAACCGCATCTCTTCGTCCGCTTCGAGTTGAACTTGAGTCCGATAAGCAGTCGTGCGCAAAGCAGCAGCCGCGATCAGCGCGACCGCACCAAGAGCGAAAGTCGTATGGCTGATTTTCATAGACAGTGAACTGCTGCCCGTCACCGAGCCTTGAAGAAAAGAGTGCCACGCATACGCCCAGGCTGCACCCGCCGCGAGCGCCAGCCTGTGGCTCAAGCCCCAGCCTTTTCTTCGACCCCATAAGAGTGCAAGCCCGCATATCGCGAGATCGATCGCAACGATCGCCAGCACTGCACCCCAGTTCCATGTATGAGGCATCACCAGGATTGCCGAACCTGCTGCCAGTGCAATCGCTCCGGCAAGCCACGGCCCAGGTGCCCATCCATGCATGCTCGCGACCCGTGAACGCGGCAGCCGAACAGCAACGATGCCCAGAGCAACGCACAGCATTGCGGTACTGATGAACTGCATCGGCGAGGAGATGAAATGGTCTTTCTTGTAACTGATCAGCGCAACACCCGCTACGCCAACGATGAAAAGCAGAGCAGCAATCACGATTCCGGCACGGCCCAGCCACGGCTCCCCGGCTTTTTCGGGGACCAGTCCTTCAGTCAAAGCAATCGGCGTCGCGATGCTCCACGCTACATGCAGCGTAAGCACGTACACCGTCCATAGGCCGCCAATGCCGAATTGAGGAATATAGGCAGGCTGCAAAAGATGCATGTTCATCGACAGATAGTTCGGATTGAAGAGTGATTGCGTCGCAAAGCCCTCCTCAATCAACCCATAAACGAGTCCAAGAATCGCAATCGACAGCCAGCCGCGTTCAGTTCTTCGCACTGTTTCCCGAATCAGCAATGCAGCCCCGCCATACATGGGAGCAAGCACAATCAGAGCTGGCAACATCTTCAACGGAAAGATGCCAAGCAGAAACTCGGCAACCAGCGGTGCCGTGAAAAACAATCCCGCTGCAACAAGAAAAGTCCCGCGCTTCTGCGGCGAGTATGAGGTGGTTTCCATCTGAGCTCCTTCGAACATCTTCATCTTGTATCTGTTCGCGGAGCAGCGGTAGTTGCGGTTATCACCAATCAGAAATGACAAATGTCATGGATCATGCGTCGCGTGAAGCAATCTCAGACGTCTAGGCCAATCGAGCGCATCAGCTTCAGAGCGTTGGTCGTCTGCACTGTGCCCGGAGTCAGCTTGTAGTCGAAGCGCAGTTGTCCATCTTCAAGCTGATCCGAGAAATGGAAATTGGCTGCATGGTCAGCCATGTCCTCGGCGATCTTTGCCAGAGCCAGATCGTGCGTCGTGATAAGCCCGATCGCTCCATGAGCCAGCAGATGGCGTACAAACGATTCCGTGCCAACCCTCCGGTCATGCGAATTTGTTCCCGAGAGAAGTTCGTCGAGCAGGAAGAGAACCGGCACGTTGTCTTTGCTCATTTCGTTGATCGTCTTCAGCCGCAATATCTCGGCATAAAAACGAGACAGTCCGCCCTGCAGCGAATCGAGTATGCAAATCGAAGCCGCCACGGCGAGTCTCGACAATCTAAGTCGCCGCGCGCATACCGGCGCTCCCGCCTGTGCAAGAACTACATTGATTCCGACGCAGCGAATAAACGTGCTCTTGCCCGCCATATTCGGACCGCTGACAACAATGAGTTGCAAATCACTATCGAGTTGCAGATCATTCGGCACCGCATGCTTTCGCGGCAACAGTGGATGAGCCATCGCCTCAGCATGGAGCAGAGGACCATGCTCTACAATTTCCGGAAAAACATCTTCCGGATGTTCGTACGCATAGCAGCCCAGTGCGGTAAGCGCTTCGATTTCACCTGTAATTTCGATCCATCGGCGCACATCTGCTGTATGTAAGGCACGCCATGCCTCAATGGCAAACACCCACTGCGGCGTCCAGAAGACAAAAAGGTCGAGCACTTTTACAAACCAGTTTTCGTGCGCGTCCAGCCAGGTCACACGCTTATTCAGATGGCGAATTGCCAGGGACGAACGAGATTCATCTGCTCCGAGTGCCCTTTGCAGATCCGTCAGCTTCTTCGATGTGAATGGTTCTCGCTCAATCTCTTTCAGGACAGAGGCAAGAATATCCAGATCGTGGGAAGCTTCATCGATCTTTCCAATCGATTGTTGAACTCCCGGACGAAGCTTATACGTGATTGCCAGATTCAGAAGACTCATCGAGAGTGCCGCAAAGCCCCAATCCCATAGAAACCATCCAACCAGGCTGAAGAGCCAGCATCCAGCCAGCAGGGGCAGGGCAATCCGTAATATCTGGGGTTTTAAGCGTGTTGTCGATTCGCTCCACGCAATCAGCGACTCAGGATGCACTCCGATCCGCACATCTTCTCCGGCGACCGCCAACCGTTCGCGAAATTCGAGATTCGGGACAAGCTCCCGGATAGCATCGCGGCGCGACTCGATTTCTTCAACCGCCGGTGCGCGACTCAGCAGCCACGTGGCCAGGGTTCTCTCACCGGCGCGGGTGCGAGCAGTGCATAGCAGATCAAAGAGGCTGCCTTTGCCAAAGAGATCCAGATCGCGCGCATAAGGATGGGAGAGGTCGAGAAACTGTTCGCCCGTCTGACCCTTGCCTGCCCAGCGATCCTCAAGCCGGGCCACGCCCTGCTCGTAGAAGCTTCGTAATCGTGTGCACCGGCGTAGCGAGCGAAGCATACGTTCATGCCATGCAAACAGCAGGATCAGAACCGCAATCGGAACAAAAACATACGCAATCTGTGCCGTGTGATACTTCGCAAGCCAGACCGCCACAGCGATTGTCGCCAGCGCAATTATGAGCTTCGATCCTCCAAAGAATGCATCAAGCCTGTCGTACCGCGCCGCGGCCTGTGCAAGAGCGGTCGTTCGCGAAGCGTATTCATCTCTGGGGTGGGCTGAAGGCATTAGTCCATTATCGCAAGCCTGCAGGCTTGATTTCAGAAGTGGTTATTTTGTGTCTTGACAGTTCCCTATATCGCGTTAACATATGTCGCAATGACACATATGGCTGCTCAAGTGTTCGACCGGGAACTGAAAAAGGGAAGCGCGGAACTGCTGATTCTCTCTCTTATCGAGCACCGTGCGAGACACGGTTATGAGATCAGCAAGCTGATCGAGGAGCGCTCCGGCGGAGTGCTGAAGTTCAATGTCGCTTCGTTCTATCCCCTGCTGTACCGGCTGGAAGATCGCGGTCTCATTGCAGGACGTTGGGTGGAAAAAGCGGGCCAGCGCCGTCGGCGGTATTACCGGCTTACCGCGCAGGGAAAAGACATGCTGAAGACACAGCGCGCAACCTGGCTCGATTTCGTAAACGCAATCCACCGCATTACGGAGGCGGAAAATGCCTGACTGGGCGAAAGAAATACGCAGAGCTATTGCGGGTCTGAATCTTGAGCCGAAGCGCGAGCAGGATGTCGTGGACGAACTGAGCCAGCATCTGCGCGACCGCTACGAGGAGATGCTGGCCTCCGGCATCGGCGAAGATCATGCTTTTCAATCACTGCAGGCCGAACTTGAAGACGGGCGTCTGCTGCAGGGATTGACCAATACAATTGCCAAAGCGCGCGAACCGCTTGCTGCGGGGAGCAGTGGACGAGAGAAATTGCTGGGCGGGCTGGGCCGGGACTTCCGGTACGCGATGCGGCAGCTTCGGCAGAATCCCGGATTCGCATTGGTCGCAATTCTGTCGCTTGCTTTGGGCGTGGGCGCAAATACGGCCATTTTTCAGATGCTGGACGCGGCGCGTCTGCGCCTCCTGCCGGTGAAGTCTCCTGAGCAACTGGCGCGGATACGGATCACGAATGCCGACAACCGAACAGGCAGTTTTTTGACGAACTATGCCGACGTAACCTACGGCATCTGGAACCTGACGCACGCGCAGCAGCAGGGCTTTTCCAGCATGGCGGCGTGGTCGCCCGTGCGGCGCAACCTGGGGCAGGGAGGCGAAGCCCGCTACGCCAACACTCTGATGGTCAGCGGTGATTTCTTTCCTCTGCTCGGCGTTCAGCCTTATGCTGGAAGGCTCTTGGCGCCGGCGGATGACCGCCGTGGATGCGGCGCGCAGGGAACGGTGATCAGCTATTCCTTCTGGCAGCGGGAATATGGCGGTCGCGACGCGGCGCTTGGCAGCAAGATCGCGCTCGATCGGCAGTTGTTTCAGATCATCGGCGTGACGCCGCCCTCGTTTCGTGGTGTGGACATTGGGCGCGACTTCGATGTTGCGGTCGCGCTGTGCTCGGAGCCGGTTTTCAGCGGAAAGGACTCCTGGACAGACGGGCCGATGACGTGGTGGCTTTCCCTGATCGGACGCCTGAAACCAGGCTGGACGCTTGATCGCGCATCGGTACAACTGGCGGCCATTTCGCCGGGAATTTTCGCCGCAACGCTGCCGCCCAAATATGACGACACCGATAAGAAGAACTACCTGCGCTTTCATCTCGGGGCGGTACAGGCCGATAAGGGTGTTTCCTCTTTCCGCGGCAATCACGATCCTCTGAATATTCTGCTTGGCCTCTCCGGCCTGGTCTTGCTGCTGGCATGCGCCAATCTGGCGAATCTGTTGCTGGCGCGGGCAAGCTCACGTCAGAGGGAGATGGCCTTGCGTCTCACGCTCGGAGCGTCTCGCGCGCGACTGATGCGGCAGGTACTGGCCGAGAGTTTGCTCCTTGCCATTTTCGGCACAGCAGTTGGCTTTGGTTTGGCGCAGGTGCTTAGCCGTTTGCTGGTCACCATGCTGTCATCGAAGTCTGACAATATTTTTCTGAATATGGCGCCGGACTGGCGTGTGCTGGGCTTCGCTTTGGGGCTCGCAGTGGTCACCTGCATCCTTTTCGGACTTGCGCCGGCATTGCAGGCCTCGCATACAGATCCGGGCGCCGCCATGAAGGCAAATGGACGCGGCGCTACATCAGGGCGTGAGCGTTTTCTGCTGCGCCGCGTTCTGGTTGTGACCCAGGTCGCGCTATCGCTTGTGCTGCTGACCGGAGCGCTGCTCTTCGCGCGCAGCCTGCGCAATCTGATGACCCTCGATGCCGGCTTTGATCAGGATCATCTGCTGGTGGCGAGCTTTGATTATTCTCCGCTGCAGATTCCCATGGAGCGCCGGAGAGCATTTCAACAGCAGCTGGCGGATCGCATGCGCGCTATTCCAGGTGTCGAATCGCTGGCCGGAGTCTTTGTCGTGCCCATCAGCCACAGCGGATGGGATGACAATATCGATGTGCCGGGCGGACCACAACGGCAGGACACCCAGTTCAATCTTGCCTCGTCCGGATTCTTTCAGACGATGCGCACTCCCATGCTTGCCGGACGTGATTTTAACGAGTCGGATACGCCGAACTCGCCGCGCGTGGCGATTGTCAACGAGACGTTTGCCCGGAAGTTCTTTCAGGGAGCGAATCCTGTAGGCAAGGTAGTCTACGATTCTGGCAAGCCCGACAAGCCATATCAGATCGTCGGGCTGGTCAAGGATGCAAAGTATCACAACCTCCGCGAGGATTTTCCGCCAACCCTCTTCGTCGCAGCTTCGCAGGAAAAGGAGCCGGGTGAAGGGCTGACGCTCATGATCCGCTCGAACGAGTCCATGGAATCGCTTGTGGCGGCTGTGAAGCGGACATCAGGTGATATCAATCCGGCGATGGGGTTGAACCTCTCCGTGTTTAAGACACAGGTAAGGGAAGACCTGGTCGGTGAGCGGCTGATGACCATACTCACGGGATTCTTCGGTGCGCTGGCCATTCTTCTCGCCATGGTCGGCATCTATGGCGTGATTTCCTACATGGTCATTCGCCGTCGCAACGAAATAGGAGTCCGCATGGCTCTGGGAGCTGTCCGGCCCAGAATTCTGTTCATGGTCTTGCAGGAATCGTTCGTTCTGCTTGGAATCGGAGTGATCATCGGAAGCGGTTTGGCAATTGTCGCTGGCACCGTCGCCAGTTCTTTGCTCTTCGGCTTAAAAGCGTATGATCCGTTGACTCTGGGTGCCTCGATCCTGGGCCTGGCACTCATCGTCATCCTCGCCAGCATCATGCCTGCCCACCGGGCAGCAACCGTAGACCCGATGATCGTGCTGCGGGAAGAGTAGCAAACGGCCCCCTGTTCAAGTGCAGGGAGCCATTTGCAGGGACGAAGTTGTTATAGAGTCTAGGCGTTGTTGCGTGTTACGTTTGCCGCGTTCAGCCCTTTCGGACCTTGCTGGCACTCAAACTCCACTGCCTCACCCTCGTTTAGCGTCTTATACCCGTTGTCCAGAATCGCAGAGAAGTGAACAAAAACGTCCTCTCCGGTCGAACGTTGGATAAACCCATAGCCTTTGGCTCCATTGAACCACTTCACAACACCATGCTCTTTCACATCTACTCCTTTCCGCTAATGCTCCCGAATCATCCCTGAAAACACCAAGAGCCGCCGTTACTGCGCGGCAGCTCAATGCGTTGACAAGAAATTCCAGGAGAGTGAACCACAGACAACAAAACGGCCTTCCAAACAAATACCCGATTCGCTGTGAGGCAAATCGTGCCTATGTTATGGCAGGAAACAGGCTTGGAAGCAAGCAAAAAATATGTTGCAAGTGCAGGATTAGCAAGACGTTACGAGCGGACAGTGTACTCTCGTAACAATAAAATTGGTTACTGAAGGCTGACAAATTCGTGACATTTACGAGTTGAGACGCAGTTCTCTCCAGCTTTGGTAGCATCTCGCTTAAGAAATAAATATGCAGGTAGTTCCGCAGAAAATCGAGCCCCGCCAGCCACACCCCCCGCCCTCGAAACCGGTCCAGTTGTTTTCCGGATCGCTCTTTTGGAGGCAGGTTGTCTCTCTGGTGAAATATCTCATGCAGACTGAAGTGCATACGTATGCCTTCAGCGTCGCGGCGAACGCCATTCTATCGCTCTTCCCCTTCATCGTAATGATGTTCACGATTGCGCGCCGGGTCTTTCATTCCCAGGCCATGGTCGACGTGATCGGCGACATGCTGCGCTATTTCCTGCCTGCCAACCAGGACTTCGTCGTTCGCAATATGAGCCTGCTGGTCAATCCGCGCGGAGGCGTGCAGATTGTCTCCGTAGTCATGCTGCTGATTTCCTCGACCGGGGTCTTTCTGCCGCTTGAAGTCGCACTCAATCGTGTCTGGGGAATAGCGGAAAACCGTTCCTACTGGATGAATCAGCTCGTTTCTCTTGGACTGGCGCTGGCTGTCGGGCTTCTGGCCATTACCTCTATCGCCTTCACTGCCGCGCAAAACAGGATCCTCTCGATAGTTTTCCTGGGAAAGACCGACAACATCGTTTATTCCTTCTTTGAGCATGCCTTCCTGCAGATATCCGCTGCGTTCCTGAGCGTTGCTATTTTTTTCGTCATCTATTGGGTCCTGCCAAACCGCAAGCTGCCGGTCGGAGCGGTGCTTCCTGCCGGAATCGTCACCGGTCTCATCTGGGAAGGGGCTAAAGTGATATATGTAAAAGTGCTCCCCTGGCTTGACCTGCGTTCTGTATATGGCCCTTTTTCCGTATCGGTCAGTTTGATGATGTGGGCGTTTCTTACCGGACTGCTCCTGCTGGCTGGAGCGCAATCCTCCGCAACACGATATACCCTGCGTTTAGCGCATCAGGCCGACGTTGAAGCCTCGCAAAAGGCAGAACACTGAGACTCTTTTCCGAAATTTTCCGCACTCGCGCTACACTCACTAGATCAGGCGAAGCAAGAGCGAATCGATAAATGGGACAGGTCAAGAATTTTGAAGCTCGCGTATTCCGTGCACTTCGCCGCGAGCCGCCGCAAAGCAAGGTGCATCGCCTCGCTTTCTGGCTGCTGATCATCTATCTCGTTCTTATGCCGGGCCGTCTCCTGCCCGGCACAGCAGGCGCAATCTTTGCCTCGCTGAGCGTCTTCACCTTCATCCTGCTCCTGGGATTCTGTGTGCCGCTGGTCTGGCGCTGGATATTCGGCCGTTTCCTCTGGAAACTCCGCAACCGGCTGATCATGACCTACGTGCTGATGGCGCTCACGCCCGTCGTGCTGTTTGTGCTCCTCGCCTTCAGCGCTCTGTATGTCTTTAGTGGCCAGTTCGCCATCTTTGCCGCTACGTCTGAGATGAAGACCCGGTTGGAGCACTATGCGTCGGAGAATCGTGCCTTCGCGATGCATGCGGCCCACCAGCTGGCCTCCGAGCCAGGCGCAAAGGCTGTTGTGCTGCCCGAGATGGTAGATACTTCACCCGGGAATCAGAACGCAGGCGTAGAGGTTGCGGCATTCCAGAACGGTAAGCCGGTCCCCGTTTTCCCCGCCAATATGCAGGCTGCAGATATCACTCAGGTGCCGTCCTGGGCAAAGGACCACTTTATCGGCGTCGTGCTCGATAATCGCAAGCTCTATCTTCGCGTGATCGACATGCAGACGATCAACAGTCATACGACAACTCTCATCACGAGTGTGCCGCTCAATAAGCAAAGTATTGATGAAGTTGCCCATGGCATTGGAAGAATCGAAATCATCCCCAATCTGCCGGTGAACGATGAGGCGTCAGTCAGTGGAAATCAATCAAAGACTGACTCTCAGAAACTACCGGAATCAGGAGTCAGGATTGAAATTAACAAACGCAAGCGGTCACGCGAACAGGTAAGAGAAAACTCCATCACCGGCGGCACGCTTCCGGCAGCCCAGCACTTTTACGATGTCCCGATTCCTTTCTATGCGCCGCTCGATACCACCGATTGGGCAACTGGCGACACCCGCGGCACGCCGATGATCGTCACCTCGCGCCCATCGCTTCTTGCTCAGCGGCTCTTCATCACTTCGCTGCAGGTTGCGACGCTTTACCAGAACCTGCTGATCGTCATCGCCATCTTCTTCGGATTGCTGGAGTTGATCGCTTTCATTATGGCCGTGCGTCTGAACCGCACTATCACGCGGTCCGTGAACGATCTCTACGATGCAACCGTTGAAATCGATCAAGGCAACTTGGCGCATCGCATTCAGGTCACGCGGAACGATCAGTTGGCCGCGCTCAGCCGATCCTTTAATCGCATGTCGTATTCGCTCGAGCGCCTGCTGATTGAGCAGCGTGAAAAAGAACGGCTGCAGGGCGAGCTCGTCATTGCGCAGGAAGTCCAGGCAAACCTCTTTCCGCACGGTTCGGTTTCCTTGCCCATGCTGGAATTACACGGTGCCTGTTATCCCGCGCGTACAGTCAGCGGTGACTACTACGACTTTTTGACCTTCGGGGATTCCGGCCTCGGCCTTGCCTTAGGAGACATCAGCGGCAAGGGAATATCCGCCGCCTTGCTGATGGCTACCCTGCACTCCGCCGTGCGCGCCTATCGCTATGCGGGCGAAGAGATGGTAGCAGTGGGGAATCAATGGACTGCTTCAATTTCTGAAAGGCCGGCATTTAACGGCTCAAACGGCAATGGCAGCGATTCATTTCTCAAGCCGGCCAAAATTCTCGCGCAACTGAACCGCCATCTCTATCGCAGCACGCAGCCGGAAAAATATGCCACGCTCTTCCTCGCCTATTATGACGGCGCTACCAGCGAGCTTACGTATTCCTGCGGAGGTCAGCTTCCTCCGCTGATTTTGCGTAGTGATGACAGCGTGACACAACTGGGCTGCGGAGGTACGGTCGTAGGCCTGCTTGAGAATCCCACCTACGATCAGGGCGTCGAGCAGCTGCGGAGCGGCGACATCCTCATTGCCTACAGCGACGGCGTCACCGAGCCGGAAAACGACTTTGGCGAATTCGGCGAAGACCGCCTGATCGATGTCGTGCGCCGCCACCGCCACATGCCGCTCGATGCCATCTCGGAACAGGTCATGCAGTCGCTGCGAAACTGGATCGGCGGACAGGAGCAGCCCGACGACATTACGCTCGTCCTTGCGCGTCGGCGCTGATTCAACCGTGAAAGTATAAGAAATGACGATGAAAAAAGCAGAGACGGGAAAAGTCTATCTGGTTGGCGCAGGACCCGGTGATCCGGATCTGTTAACGGTCCGTGCCTCTGCTCTGATTCAAACCGCCGATTTCATTTTTCATGACGACCTCGTCGCACAAGAGATCCTCAAACTCGCCCACACGCGCGCGAGTGTCAGGAACGTAGGCAAGCGCTGCGGGAACAAAACCGTTACGCAGGATGACATCAATGAGTTGCTGATTGAGCATGCACGCTCAGGCCATAGCGTAGTGCGCCTTAAGGTAGGCGATCCCACGCTCTTTGGCCGCGCCGGCGAAGAGATGGACGCTCTGCACTCCGCATCCATTCCCTTTGAAATTGTGCCGGGAATCACCGCGGGCTTTGCCGCAGCATCCAGCGTGAACGCTTCGCTTACTGACAGGCGTCTGGCTTCCAAAGTCATCTTTCTCACCGGCCATCGCGCCACTTCCGACGAACCGTGCTGGGGTGTCTTGCCCGCCGATGCGACGCTCATCATTTACATGCCCGGATCGAACTATGCGCGTCTTGCCGCGCAGATTGCCGAATCCGGATTCGGACCCCAAACGCCCTGCATCGTGGTTTCCAACGTGGCCACGCCGAAGGAACAGGCGCTGCGTACAAGCCTCGGAGAACTGGCGCATACGTCCCCGCTGCCCGCACCCTGCGTGGTGCTGGTTGGGAATGCCCTGGGGTGAAAGGCTGCTGCTCGGCTCGGCAAGATAAGTGCCACAGACAGTGTGTACTACCTGACGTGAAACGCCTTCACCACGATCGCATTGGGCTGCTTACCCGCCGGCAGCATGGTGAAAAGCGTGCCCACGCGATTCACTCCACCCGGCGTTCGGCTCATCACCCGCACCACCGCAACGTCATTCGACCGGGCGTCGGTAGCCAGCAGCAGGTGCCCCTCAACAGAAAAAGCCAGCGCATCGGGTCCATCCCCCACATGCACCGTATTGATCGCTTTGCCATCGTCGATGGAATAGACCTCGATCGAGCCGGTATTGAATTTGCTGATCCACAAAGTGGAGTTGTCCGCGCTCACAATCGCATTCGCCGGATGTGCCCCTACCAGGTAAGCCCCGCCCACTTCGTTCGCCTGGGTCGCAATTTCCGAGATCGTGTCGCTGCCAAAATTGGAGACGAAGATTTCGCCTCCATCCGGCTTCAATGACAGATGCACCGGCATCTGACCCACATCGAGGAACGTAAGCAGCCGGTCGGTGTGCTCGCTGGCGATTGCACTCTCCGGCCGCGCCAGTCCAACCGCCATCACCCGATGTCCGCCCGAGCACGCCACAAACGCTTTCGATGAGTCCGGCAAAATCACTGCATGCGTCGCCGCCGGGCAGCCGCTGAAAACACTGCGCACCTTGTAGGATTGCGGATCGACAACGGTAACGCTTCCGCTCGCGCGATTGGTCACGACCAGGCTCTTGCCATCCGGAGAAATTCGCGCCAGCCCCGGTGCCTCGCCCGCGCCCACAACCGCAATCTCCCGCCTCGCTGCCAGGTCGATGACCGACACATTGTTCGAGCCGGAGTTTGCGACATAGCCACGCTCACCCTTCGCATCCACGTCAATGAAGTAGGGCCTGCTGTGGACCGGAATGGTCGCGACGAGAGCGTTCTTTTCTGCGTCAATTACGCTGACCGAATTGCTGTTCGTATTAACCGCGTAAATCTCGTTCTTCACCGGATTGGCAGCAATCCCGGTTGGATTGTCGCCCACGCGAATCACGCGGTCCTGCCGCAGGTTCACCAGATCGAGAACGGTGACCGTATTGCTGCCTCCATTGGTGACGTACGCATACTCGCGATAATCCGCCGGATATTGCGGGAAATCGTGCCTCCGGCAAGCCGCCAGCGGAGCAAGCAGCAGCAGCAGCGCAACAAGACGGCCTCGCCTGCTCTCCGCAAAGCGAAGAGCAGAATGCCGGCAAGCGTAGCTGGTCAAAGAATCTGGGTCTGACTGGCCGGATGGCATGCGTCTAACGTGAAGCCATGCCTTCCGTGATCTGGATGCCGTGTGGCACATTGCGCCCCAGCACCGTTGCGATCTGCGTAGCCTCATCCATGAGTTCCACAAATTGGTCGGGGTATAGGGACTGTGCGCCATCGGAGAGGGCCTTGTCCGGCTGGTGATGCACCTCGATCATCAGGCCATCGAGCCCACGCAACCGCGGCGCGTGCCAGCGGCAAGACCTTATTGCGCTTGCCCGTGCCGTGGCTGGGATCCACGATGATCGGCAAATGGCTCAGCCGCTGCACTGCCGGCACAATGCTCAGATCGAGCGTGTTGCGGGTATGGTCGGCAAATGTACGTACTCCGCGTTCGCACAGAATCACCTGGTAATTGCCTTCGCTCATGATGTACTCGGCAGCCATCAGGAACTCTTCCAGAGTCGCCGCACATGCCGCGCTTCAGCAGAACCGGCTTACGCGTCCGGCCGGCCCGCTTCAGCAGCGAAAAGTTCTGCATGTTGCGGGCGCCGATCTGGATCACGTCTGCGTACTCCTCCACCAGGTCGAGCGCTCTCGTTGTCCAGGCCTCGGTAACAATCCGCAGGCCGAACTTGTCGCGGATCTCGGCCATGATCTTGAGCGCCGTCTTCGCCCATCCCCTGAAAGGCATAAGGGGAAGTGCGCGGCTTATAGGCGCCGCCGCGGAAGAACTGCGCTCCTGCCCGCGCGATCTGCTCGGCCACGGCAAACGCCTGCTCCCGGGATTCAATCGAGCACGGCCCGGCAATCACCGCCAGGTCCCGTCCGCCAATGGTCGCATTGGTTCCCGGGAAGCGAATGACTGTATCCTCTTGCTTTACATCGCGGCTCACCAGCTTGTAGGGCTTCGAAACCCGGATCACTTCAGCAACGCCGGAAAGTTCTTCGAGGTCACCCTGATCGACCGCGCCCTGTTGCCGGTGATGCCGATGGCGGTACGTTGCGCGCCGGGCATGGGATGGGCGCGAAAGCCCAGCTGCTCGATGTGTTCGCAGACGGCCTGTATTTCTTCCTGGCGTCGCCTGCGGCTTTCATGACCACGAGCATGGGATTTACTTGCCTTTCCGTAACCTTCAAGTGTATCGAGTGGTTGCTGCAGAAGCAACGAACGCCGCCTGTCGTTGTCTCTCCGATCCGTTACATCGAACCTTGTGACAACAAATTGCTAGCTCACAAGAACAAAATTGTCGGATTTTCGAAACTTTTTTTCAGAAAATCTGTCTTCGGTAAAAGAGAGGCAACACTTCAAAATGCACAGCTTCTTCAAAATAGCAGTAAACCCTCCTCGGACAACGAGGTTGCCGAAAGACAGCCTCGTTGCTTTTTTTCTTCCGCAGCTTCGCTTCAGACGCCGTCGTCTGAATGGATAATCGCAGACGCTGGCTAGTCGATGCGCGTCGCCGTCAGTTCCACTTGCAGCTTGCCTTTGTCCTGCAGGTTATCCGAAGAAAAGATGATCGTGGGCTTCGCTATGGGAACCAGCACAGTGGCTGACCATCGGTTCGCTCGAATAAGCGGTAGAGCGGGCGGCTCTGTTCCTTTTGTAGTGTTGCTGATGTCCGCAGTGATCTGCACAGAAAGCTTACCGTCCACCTCCTGAGCACGCATGCAGTCGATACTCACCCCAACGTCTATATATTGCACCTCGCCCTTATTGTCGGTCACCATCGGAACCTTGTCCCCGGTTCTGATCTGAGCAGTTGGGCCGGGCCCGGTTGCAATCGAAGTTGCGTAGGTACGGCTGTTGGTCACCTTTCCTGTCTCGCCGACTTCCTGGATGGAATAGGAGAGCCGGTAATAATGTGTAACTTCAGTTGGCTTTCCATCCTGCTGTGCGAACGTGCAAATGGGCGCGGCAAAGAGAATGACTGCAAAGCAAAAGATAATAATTCGGCGCATGGTGGCTCCTGTCGTTAAGGTTGAGTGCTCAAATCAATGTAGGGAATGCCTAGTTCTGCGATATGCAAAGGCTCGTCGGGCTCTTTTTTGCGCCTTCGCGACTAACTGCTGCGTCTTCGGTGGCGCATATGTAACAAACTGGGTGAGCATCTGCTCTTGCTCTGTCAGAGCCGTCGGCGCAGGGAATTGATCGAGCTTAGGCAGTGGACGGGGTACGCTGCGGACAGCTCGATTCCGGGCTGCTTCTACATGAACTTTAGCCGGTACATCTGTTTTCGGCCTGGCAGCTACCGATTGGGTAGTAGATGGAACGGATGCTATCTCGATCGTTCGATGCTGAGGCTCAGGCGGCCGCAAATACAGCAAGGCCGCCACGAGCAGGCATACAAACGCAGGGACCGCTATGGAAAAGGCAAGCCACCTCCGCCGCTTCCGGCGTTGCATCTCGACCGCAGCCATAACCCGCGCCGTTAACGCTTGCGGATGTCCGGTGTCATCAGGATTGGCATACACCGCCACCGCCTGCTCGAATTCAGTTTCAAAATCAGACGCGTCGTGTGGCATGGGCTCTCCCTTCCAATGCTGTCAATTTTTCGCGTAATAATTGCCGCGCGCGTAGCACCCGCGTTCGCACCGTGCCTTCGGGAATCCCCAGAACCTGCGCAACTTCACCCGAAGTCAGCTCCTGAATCGTCGAGAGCGCGAGCGGCTGGCGAAGCTCTTCCGGCAGTCCATCGATCAGCCGATGGACTTTCTCTTGCAGATCGGCGTCGACCGTAGCCTGCTCAGGGCCCGGCTCGCCCGACGCGACCTCCATCTCGTCCATTTCTGTATCTTGGTGCTTCGGGAGATGGTCAACGGCTGCCCGCCACGTCGAGCGCGCGAGGTACGCCTTTTCGTCTCGCATATCACCCCAGGCGCTGTTGCGATAAAGCTTCAGGAACACCTCCTGCACCACATCCTCGGCATCGTGGGAGTTGCGCAGTACCGCGTACGCCACGCGAAAGACAAGGCGGGAGTGGCGCTGGACAAATGTCGTAAATTCCGAATCATCCTGCCGTGCCAAGCTGGCTCAACTCTCCCATTCACACGCAAAGACGGCAGTGGAGGGCGGTGTGTTCAGATATTTTTTTGAGAGAAATGAACGGGTGCCGATACATGCATCCATTGCTGACGAAAATATGGACACGGATTCTGCTCAGCCGTCTCGCTGTTTGGCTAGTTCTTGCGGGATTTGTATTTCACGAAAACATACGCCAGATATCCAATCTGAATCACCCACGTCACAACGTAAGCCAGCACAAGATGGCGATGAAACATCGGATTCATAGCGATTACCCTGTCACTTCTAGCGCTCGCAGCGCTTCCTGTTGCTCCCTTAGTTGATCCCGCAGGGCAATTCCATAGCGGAAGCTCACAATCATAATCCCCCATGCCAGCCAACCCGCCAGGTTCCACCAAACCGCCGGAAACATGCTGGGATCGAGCCCCGCATTCGGCCCGCCAAAGAACACCGGAGCCGGATGCTGCGTCCTCCACCAGCGCGTCGACATATAGACAATAGGCACATCGGCATAGCCGAAGATGGCCATCACCGCAGCCAGCGTCTGCATCTGCGGCCCGGCAGCAAAGCGTCGCAGCAGCAGGTAAGCCACATAGATGAGGTACAGCACCAGCGTCGAAGTCAGCCGCTCATCCCACGTCCACCGATGCCCCAGACCGGTCGCGCCCATAATGATCCTGTGATCAGTCCGATCGAGCAGTAGACGACTCCCATCTCTGCCGACGAAATGGCCAGTGCATCCGCTTTCATGGCGCGAAGCTGATTCCGGTTGCGGTAGACGAGATAGACAATCGACGCGATGAGATTGACAGCGAAAAAGACGCTCATCCCGCACCAGGCACTGATGTGGTAGTAGAAAATCCGCTGGATTTCACCCTGGTTACTGTCCGGAGGAACAACAAACATGGCCACGCGAAAACCCTGCGCAAGCATGCCGAGCGTGACAGCAACCCATAGCCAGCGAAACAGCTTCATTGCCCATCCTTGATGGAAATAAGTACCACCAGTGTATCGCGGTTAAATTCGCTGTTTCCGCTATTTTTGTCCCATCGAAAACCTGCCATCCGCGCCTTAAGTTCCATCGCATCTATTCCTTCGGGCGAAGTACCCGGAACGCCATGCTCTTTCCGCTGAATTTGTCAAATTTCCTGCTTCCCAATCGTCGTTCTAAGAGAGTAGATTAATTCGCCATGGCAACAACTACCCTTATTATTGGCATTATTCTTCTTGGAATTGGGCTCCTGGGCCACACATTCTTCACCCGTCAAAAGCGCACTCTGCACCCTGACGAACACCGGGCCCGCAAGTGGGTCATGACGATCGGTTCCTTGGTCGCAGGACTCTGGCTGATGGCATTTTCAGCCGCGCAGCTTCTGCACCATTATCGCGGACACTAAGGCGTATCGATTTTAGGCCTGTATCCTGCCCTTCAACGCAAGTGAAAGGGAAGGACCTGCCCCCATGTTTCCGGCAGCATGCTGGAGCTATGAAGCTGGGTTGTTTCTGCCGCAGGCCTTTTATGGTTCGTCGCTGAAGTCGACGGGAACGACGCAGCCTTGCTGGCTGCTCTCTCGCGCGAGTTCGATCAGCCGCGTCGTACGCCATGCCTGCTCCGGCGTCACCGCGAGCTTCGCCTTGCCCAACAGCGCATCGCGAACGTTTGCGTATAGGCCGCGATAATCGCCCATCTCGGTCTCGACGCTCTCCGGCGCAGCACCTTCCAGATAGAGCTTGCCCCAGGATTCTTTCGGTTCATGCCCAAAGCCCGGCGTGTCGAAATGTGCGCCTGCTTTCAGCGCGTCTTCCTGCGGATCGAGCCCAAACTTTACAAAGCTGCCTTGCGTTCCGTGCAGGGTAAAGCGGGCTCCTGCCGCCTTGGCGAGGCTCGATGCACGCAGGTACACCGTGAGTTGAGGGTAAAAAAGCGTAATGTCGAACACATCGTCAGCGGCTCCGTTATCTCGATCGATACGCACCGTCGCGAAGATGCGGTCCGGCTTCCCGAAGAGCGTAAGCGCCTGATCGATTAAATGTGAGCCGAGATCGAAAAGTGTTCCTCCGCCCGGCCCGCCATTCTCGCGCCAGACCTCGCGTTTCGGTTGTGGGCGGAAGCGGTCGAAGTGCGATTCAAAGGTGACCAGCCTCCCGAGCACTCCGCTTACCATGATCTTTTCTACCGTCTTGAAATCGCCGTCCCATCGCCGATTTTGATATGCCGTCAGCAGCCGCTTGCGTTCCCGCGCCAGGCGTATGAGGTGTGCCGCTTCGTCCGAGGTCAGTGTGAAGGGTTTGTCGATCACGACATCACGATCCGCCCGCAGGCATTGTTCTGCGACCTCGAAGTGGGAAAAGCTCGGTGTGCCGACTACCACCAGGCGAATGCTCGCGTCGGCCAGCATTTCTTCGATCGACCGACAAATCTGCACCTTTGGATAAGCCTGAGCTGCTTCGTCTCCCTTACGCTGTACGATGGCTGCCAGTTCCAGTCCGGGGGTTGCGGACACGACTGCCGCATGGAAGATCCGGCCAGCAAGACCAAACCCGATGACGCCGGTGCGAATTGTATCTGTCACTGTTGCAAATCCTTATCGATAGCTAACGCAACCATTCTCTATGGTAGTTCGTTACTCTGCAAGGCTGGCTCATCTCCCGGTTGAGGTTTTTGCCTCTCCCGTTCCATTAGCAGGATCAGCGTGCGTCCTTCCAGCCGTACCCGCCTGCGCGCCGTCGATTTCTTGAATGGCGTGGCGATGTTATTCGTATTGAGAATGGATTGCCATACACCGTCTTGCGGAGGTGCGGGCAATTGAAAGTTTACGGGCTCATGGTGCGCATTCAGAAGCAGCAGAAACGAATTGTCCGTGATGATGTTGCCTAGCTGGTCCGTCGCTTGCAGTGTCGTGCCATTGAGCATCATGCCCAGCGTACGAACCCATCCCGCTTTCCATACCTCCTCGCTCAGCTCTTTGCCGTTTGTGTCGCACCATGAAATGTCGCGCGCGGCTGAGTGGTGAATCACGCGGTCCTGGAAAAACTTCCGCCGCCGCAGGTTTGGATGCTCCTTGCGCAGCGCAATCAGCCGGCAGGTGAAGTCAATCAGGAGTTCCTTCTCTTCACTCGGAGTCCAGTTGTACCAGCTGATCTCGTTGTCCTGGCAATAAGCGTTGTTGTTGCCCTTCTGCGTGCGGCCCATCTCGTCGCCGCCGCAGATCATCGGAACGCCCTGCGAAAGCAGCAGCGTCGCCAGGAAATTGCGCTTCTGGCGCTCGCGCGCGTGCAATGATCTCCGGATCGTCGGTCGGTCCTTCGGCGCCCATGTTCCAGGAACTGTTGTCGTTTGTGCCGTCCTGGTTGTTCTCGCCGTTGGCCTCGTTGTGCTTGTCGTTGTAGCTGACCAGGTCGTCGCAGCGTGAAGCCGTCGTGCGCAGTCACGAAGTTGATGCTGGCGTAAGGCCGGCGGCCGTCGTGCTTGATACAGATCGCTGATGCCGGTCAGGCGATAGCCCAAATCCGACAGCTGTCCGTCATCGCCCTTCCAGTAGCGGCGCACAGTGTCGCGATACTTGCCGTTCCACTCCGCCCACAGGACGGGAAAGTTGCCGACCTGGTAGCCGCCTTCGCCCACGTCCCACGGTTCGGCAATCAGCTTTACACCTGCGAGATGATCGGGTCCTGATGAATGATGTCGAAAAACGCCGCCAGTCGATCGACATCATGCAGCTCGCGCGCCAGCGTAGCTGCCAGGTCGAAGCGGAAGCCGTCGACGTGCATCTCCATCACCCAGTAGCGCAGGCTGTCCATGATCAGCTTCAGCACCTGCGGATGGCGCACGTTCAGACGTGTTCCCGGTGCCCGTGTAGTCCATGTAATAGCGCGGATTGTCCGGCACCAGCCGGTAGTAAGTACGGTTGTCGATCCCTCGGAAGCGACAGCATCGGCCCAAGCTGATTGCCTTCGGCCGTGTGGTTGTAAACGACGTCCAGAATCACCTCGATGCCTTCCCGATGCAGCGTCTTCACCATCGCCTTAAACTCGGCAACCTGCGTTCCCGCGTCGCCCGTAGAGCAGTACCTCCGATGTGGAGCGAAATAGTCAAGCGTGTTATAGCCCCAGTAATTGCTCAACCCGCTCTCTACCAGGTGACTTTGTCATTGATGAACTGATGAACCGGCATCAGCTCTACCGCGGTGACGCCGAGCCGCTTCAGATAGCGCAGGCGGCGGGTGACGCAATCCCGGCGATAAGTGCCGCGCAGCGGTTCTGGCATATCTCGGGTTCAGCTTGCTGAAACCGCGAACATGCATCTCGTAAATGATCGAATCGCAAAGCGGAGTATGCGGCGGGCGGTCATGCTCCCAATCGAAATAGGGATTCACTACTACGCTCTTCGGCATGCCCGCTGCACTGTCGCGCCGTCGATGTGCAGGTCGGCGTTGTCGCCGCCAAAGCGCATAGGGAAAGATCGCCTGCGACCAATCTACTCCTCCTGTCACTGCCTGCGCATAGGGGTCGACAAGCAGCTTCGCCGGATTGAACCGCAATCCTTTTTCCGGCTCCCACGGTCCATATACACGGTATCCATAACGTTGTCCTGGCTGAATCCCCTGCAGGTATCCGTGCCAGACAAATGCTGTCGTCTCTGTCAGCGGAATCTTTTCGACTTCGGCGCCTTCTTCATTGAAGAGACAGAGTTCAACGCCCGTAGCCTGCTCAGAATAAAGAGCGAAATTCACGCCTGTTCCATCCCACTTTGCGCCCAGCGGGTAAGGTTTGCCTGGGAGAAGCGTAGCCGGCATAGTTGCAATATCTCTCTCTGTGCTTGTGATCGTTTTGTTTGAGGTTCCCACTATCAGAGGCAAATAGGGCGGAAAGTGTTGCTCAGAAACGCCCTTATCTCTTTCTGCGTGCGAATTTTAGCCCAGACCACTGGTCATTCACCGAGCAGACTTTGTAATCGACGAATCCGCGTGACAGTCCTACCTCGCGCACATCGTTCTGGTTGAAATCGGCATGTATCCGCGCAGTTTTCTTTGGATGAAGAATCCAGAATGAAACTCCCTCGGGCAAATGCGATTGCGCATGGTCCACCGCCGCATCCATTTCGCGCAGCGAATGCACTACATACAAAACAAGCTGCATTCCGGGACCGATACGCGAGCCGGAAGAAGCGCCCTCCGGCAACTCGCCGATGATCTCTTCCATGCCATCTTCAGATCCGCCGATCAGCGCGACCCTCATATTCGCCGATATCCCCAGCTTCCGCGTAAGCGCGGAATTGTGCCAGCGCTCCATATGCGGAGTAGGACGCACAGGTGCAATGGGAGGCCCTGCAAGGGCTCGTTTCAAAGCATCAGCGATCTTTCCCCACGGAGTGAAGACAGCATCGGGAAGCTCCGCTCGCAACCGCGCGATTTTTTCTTCAATGCCCCCGGCAAACACAATCGGAATATGACGCGTAGTCTTGCTGCCCCGCAAAACGATCGCAATCTCCCGCCCATAAGACGGCAGGCGGTCCAGATCAATCGCAACCGCGGCGGGATTTAAATCGCGAAAATGCGTGATAAACGCGCTCGATCCGTGCAGCGACGAGGCTTCAACGCGAAATCCAAGCTTCGCGATCTCTTTTGCATGTTGTTGCGCAAGTTCGTCGTTCCAGCAAATCAGGCGAACCAGCCGGACCGCGCGCTTCATCGCACTAGTCCAGCCGGTATTTCGTTTCAGCGAGCTTATAAAGTGGCCGCCATACCAGCCGGTTGATCGTCACCACCATCAGCGCCATGATGATGGTCGCCAGCAGCAGTACAGGAAAGTTGCCCGCATCGCTAGCCGCGCTGATCTGCGCGCCCAGGCCGAGCGTATGCAGCGTCTGGTCTTTCAGGTGGAAATACTCGGCAATGATGCGAAGCATTCCACGCTCCGCCCGAAGCCGTGACGAGTCCGGTAATCAGAAAAGGGAAGATGCCCGGCAGAATCACCGTAGTCCACCGCTGCAGGCTCGTGAAGTGAAAGAGCGTCGATACCTCGCGCAGGTCTGAAGGAATCGCCATCGCGCCCGCGATCACGTTGAACAGGATGTACCACTGCGTCCCCAGCATCATCAGCACAATCGATCCGATGCCCAATCCAGCCCCGAGCTTCATGAGCCCTAGCAGAATGACAGGGAAGAGCGCCGTCGCCGGAAATGACGCGGCAATCTGCGCCAGCGGCTGCGCAATCTGCGCCAGCTTTGGATTGAAGCCAATCGCCACGCCCGCCGGAATCGTCCACGCAGCCGCTAGCAGCAGCGAGATATTCACGCGAAAGAACGTAGTCACCGCGCCTTCCAGCAAGATGCTGAAGTCGGATCGCGGAACCAGACGCAGCAGCAGAATCGCCTTGAAGGCCGCAAAGCAGATCAAGCCGCCAACCAGAAGCGCAAGGACAATCGTAACCATCGTAGTGCCTTTTTTCTCGACTTCCGGTTTCTCGTCCGCTTGCTTCCGCTCTCTGCGTCGTGCAATCGAACGGTACAGTTGCTCGCCCATGGGCGCAAAAGTCCGTTGATGGATGGCTCCCAGCACATTCGATTGGCGCAGCGCAGCCAGCACCGGCGATTTCACCCGCTCCGCTGCCTCCACGTTCTCGAACTTGAATTTGTCTGACCAGTCGATCACCGGCCGCCAGATAAACTGATCGGTCAGCACGATGATGGCAACGATTGTGACCAGGCCGTAGGTCATCGCCAGCGTATTGCCGGTGGATGCTGCCGTCTGCAGATACGAGCCAAGTCCCGGCAGCCGGAAGTTGCGATTGCCCACCGGAAACATTTCGCACACCATCAGGAAAAACCATCCGCCGGCGACCGAAACCATCGAATTCCACACCAGCCCGATCGTCGCGTAGGGGAGCTCCAGTTGCCACAAGCGCTGCCACGGCGAGAAGCGATTGATCATGCAAGCCTCTTGCAGCTCGCGCGGAATGCTCTTCAGCGAGGAATAAAAGCTGAAGGCCATATTCCACACCTGCCCGGTAAAAATCAGCAGGATCGCGCCAAATTCAATGCCAAGCTGCCGGCTCGGAATCAGCGACATCATCGCCAGCATCACTCCCGGCAAAAAACTCAGCACCGGAATCGACTGCAGAATATCGAGTGTGGCGATCATCAGTGTTTCAAAACGCTTGTTATAGGCCGCGATGTAGCCATAACCTACGGCGAATAGCAGGCTCAGCAGATACGCGGCTCCGATGCGCACGCAGGAATAGAAGGCATACAGCGGCAGCATCCTGGGCGATTGCGAGATCACCACCTCCGAGACTGCGCCGCTCAGCCAGTAGCGTGCAATCTGCAGCACGGCATAGAAGCCTGCCAGCAGCCCCATCGCTACGGTCAGATCAAGAAAAAATGGCCATGAGCGCTCGACGACCAGCGAACGCGATAACGTATAGCGAACTTTCACGGCTCGTCGATCTCCTGTACAGCCGCAGCCGCTTCTTCCTCGGTTTCCGGCAGAATAAAACGCCGCCTCGCCGCGTCAAAGTCGAACAGCTCCGCATAGCGTCCCCAGTTGATTGCAGTTTCCAGCTGTCTCTGGGTTTCTTCCTCGCTGAACTGCTCATCCAGCATGTCGAGGAAAAACTCCTGCGGCACCGTATGGTCTGTCTTGTTGCTCAGAGCGCGCGTAATCTGCCGCAGCAGCAGCACATGCTCCACCGCAGCGGCGCGGAACAATTCCTTTTGCTTCAGAATCTCCGACTCCGCATATTCACGTCCGGCAATCGTGATGGCAACGTCGCCTTCTTCCAGGGTCAGGAAGCCAAGCAACTGCGCCGCATCCACAATCGGCAGCAGGTCGTCGATCTCGAACGAAAGCTCATTCGCCAGCCGATACACATCGATATGTCCGCCAAAATCGATGATGAATTCAAGCAACCCGGCTATGCCGCCCGGACGCGCATGCGGCAGCATCTCATAGCGCATCTGGCGCTGGTCGCGCACGCGCCTGCCGTCTGTATGCAGTCGCGGCACATCCGGAGTCACATCCGGCCGCGTCAGCACGGTATAGATATAGTCCACCAGCTTTGTAAATGCAGGATTCTTCTTGTCGCGTGGATGGGAAATCCCGACCTTGAAATCCGTGCGAACATGCCCCGGATTCCGCCCCAGCACAATAATGCGGTCCGCGAGCAGCACAGCTTCTTCAATGTTGTGCGTCACGATGAAAATAGCCTGCGTTGGGATGGTCTTCTTCTGCCATAACTCCAGCAGTTCGCTGCGCAGGTTTTCAGCCGTCAGCACGTCGAGGGCTGAAAACGGCTCATCCATGAACAACACTTCTGGTTCCACCACCAGCGCGCGTGCAAAGCCCACGCGCTGCCGCATTCCGCCTGAGAGTTCTTTGGGATACGCCGCCTCGAAGCCATCGAGACCAACCGTATCCAGAATCTTGAGACTGCGTTCTTTCCGCGCGTCCGGTTCCACGCCAGTCGCTTTTAGCGGCGCTTCCACATTTTCAAAAACGGTAAGCCAGGGAAACAGCGCGAAGCTCTGGAATACGATGGAGACGTTGATGTGCACCGTGTCAATCGGCTTTTCATGCCAGAACACCTGCCCTGCCGACGGCTTGGATAAGCCGGAGAGCATGCGCAGAAGCGTCGATTTTCCTGAACCCGACGGGCCCAGCAACGCAACGATCTCGCCGGGAAGAATGGAAAGATCGGTAGGAGCAATGACCTGAATGCGGTTTTCGCTCGGCTGAGCGTAAAATTTCTCTACCTGCTGCGCTCGAATAATCGCTTCCGCCATCGCCCGTCTCCGTCTACATGCGCCTGGAACCTCGGAACGGGGCAAACTGCACCCTGGCAGTGATGAATCCGGAATTGCTGCGGTCTTCCGGAGCGACGCACCCGTCCTTGCGTCAGTCTAAGTGGATAGGATTGCAGGAAGATGAAGCATCCTCCTGCACACAGCGTATCATCCAAGTAGTAGTTTTCGTGGAGCGATCCTTTTTGCCTGCCATTTCGGCGACAACCCTTTTGCAGTCGCAGGGAACCCTCACATTGTGTTTTACCTCACCGGAGATAAAGAGAGTCTAAAAATGCAGGACAACAATCAGGCAAAGCCGAAAGTTCTGGTAGCCGATGACGAGCGCGTCATTGCCGATACCCTTGCCATCATCCTCAATCAAAGTGGATTTGAAGCCACCGCAGTCTATAGCGGGGAAAAAGCGGTAGAAATCGCAGGAACGCTTAAACCCGACATGCTCATCAGCGACGTCATCATGACCGACCTGAATGGCATCGACGCCGCTATCAAAATCCGCGACCTGCTGCCTGCCTGCAAAATTCTGCTCTTCTCAGGCCAGGCCGCCACCGCCGATCTGCTCGATCGCGCCCGCAACCAGGGCCACGAATTCGAAATCCTCGCTAAACCCGTCCATCCGCAAGATCTTCTCGCTAAACTTCGCAGCTGAAGAACAGGGCACAGAGCATTGGTCACAAGGTTCAGGGCTCAGGAAAGCTGATTGCCACTGCTCTTGTCCGTTAAAAATTGATCTATCGCTACAGGTTTTTTATTGTGACCTGAGCCCTGTGATCTGTGACCTCTTCTTCAGAGCCCTAAACCTCTCGCCGCCCTTCCAGCGCCCGTGACATAGTAACCTCGTCCGCATACTCAATATCGCTGCCCGCCGGAACCCCCGTCGCAATGCGCGTCACCCTTATCTGCGCTGGACGCAGCATCTCGGCCAGGTATCCGGCAGTAGCCTCGCCCTCGACCGTAGGCGACGTTGCCAGGATCACCTCATCGACATCTCCCCGCGAAACCCGCGCCAGCAGATTGCTGGTGCGCAGATGTTCGGGTCCAACTCCATGCAGCGGTGAAAGCGTGCCGTGCAGCACATGAAAGACGCCGTTGTAGTTGCGTGTCTTTTCGATGGTGGCAATATTGGTAGGCTCCTCAACCACGCATACCAATCGCTGGTTCCGCGTAGGACTCGCGCAATATACGCAGGGATCGACATCCGTGATGTTGTTGCAGGTGGAGCAAAGCTGCAGCTTTGCCTTCAGGTCGCGAATCGCATTCGCCAGCGCCTCTGCATCCTCGCCGTTCGAGCGCAGAATATGAAACGCCAGCCGCTGCGCATTCTTCGATCCAATGCCCGGAAGTTTGCGCAACTCCTCGATGAGCCGCGCCATCGGTTCTGCAAATCGTGACAAAACGGAAGCCTCTCCGCTGTTTTAGCAGGTATCGCCACGCTTTGCCACGTAGCCCGATTCAATGGTAGTTATCCTTAGCGGAGAGACTGCAGGGAATGTGTCGAAGGGTCTGTGTTTCTGGCTGGTTGCCCCGCATTCTCGATTTTGCGATGTGGGATTACGCCTTCTCCACCGATATTTGAATCCCGGTCATTTTGCCTTCGCAAGCTTCATTTCCGGAGCCTGTTTGAATCCAAGCGACTCGTAAAGCAGCCTGCCTTCCTCGGAAGCCGATAACGTCACACGATCGATCTGTTCTGCCTCACACCATTCCAGAATCGTACGCATGATTCTCCGGGCCAATCCACGCCGTCTGTATTCAGGCTCGGTGTAAACATTCATGACATGCGCCCAGCGCCCAATGCGATTGCATCCCGGAACAGGGAACTGTTCTCGAATGAGCACTCCACCTCCGGCAGCAATATCCGGTTCATGGATGACAAGCCAGCCAACATATTGATCGGTTGTCAAAACCGACGCAAGCCAGGATTCGCTTGCACCGCGAAGCTCTTCAAATTCAGCTTCAGTAGGAACAAGACCCATATCCCGAAACATGGCAGCTCGATGAAGCGCAATGATCCGGGAATCGCGAGGCTGAGCTTTGCGTATGGTGAATGATTCTTCTTGTCTTGTCATCGCGATGGTCGCGCGCGAAACGTCACAGCGTGCTGTACACAATCTCCACAAACTGGTCCGGCGTCAGCGCACCTTTGCCCCACGCGGCGTCGAAATCCGCCGTAGGTTTTGCCGCAATCGCCTGCTCCAGCGTTTGTCCACCGGACTTCAGCTTCTCCACGCGGGTGGCGATGGCGGCCAGCATATCGCGATATTTCTGCAGGGCATCCTTATCCCCCAGCGGACCATGTCCCGGCACAATCTTGGTTTTATCGTCAGCCACGGCAAGGCACGCATCCGCGCCGCGAATCATGCCGTTGATCGTCCCGCCTGTGCCCGCGTCAATGAACGGATAGAACCCATTGAAGAAAACATCGCCGGCATGAATCACATTTCCACCCAGAAAGTGAATGTAGATATCGGTATCCGTGTGCGCCGTCGGCATGTAGACGAGGTCCAGCTCATCGTTGTTGATGAAAAGCTTCTCTTTGTCGATGAACGTCTGCTGCGGCAACGCGCTGGTAGGCGAAGCCTGCAGCTTCACGTGAAAAAAGGCAACCTCCTGCGCTGTTGCCAGCCGGTTGCGCGTGTTTTCCTGCGCAATGATAAAGGCGCCCAGATTGTCGTGCAGAGCAGCATTGCCATCCGTGTGATCGTAGTGCCAATGCGTATTGATCAGCAGCTTCATCGGATGCGGCCCAATCGAAGTCAATGTTTGTTTCAGCTTTGTAGCCGCCGTAGCCGCGCTCGAATCGATCAGCAGCTTTCCATCCGGACCCGTCTGCGCCACCATGTTGCCGCCCGCGCCCTGCAGCAAAAATATCGTGTCCCGCAGCTTCGTTACTTGAATCGGCGTCGTCGCCCCCGCCGCGCGAAATTGCTGCAATCTGTCCACCGCCGGAGCCGCAGGTTCTGCCGCCTGCCCTGAAAATGCCAGAACCCGTGGGGCAAAAGTCATTCCCGCGCCAAACCATCCCGCCTGTTTCAGAAAACTTCTTCGTGTCACTTGATCGGGATACATGAATTTCGTGTCCTCTATTATTCCTTGTGATGAAGAAATTGTCCTTTGCGTCTGTGACCGTGGAACCTTGCTAGAACAAGCCCGGAGGCAGGTTCAGTCCGCCCAGCATAGCCGAAGCGCTCGATTTGACGACCTCTTCCGCGCGCCGGCCTGCTTCATTAAAGGCCGCGGCAATCAAATCCTCCAGCATCTCCACATCTGCCGTGGCCCCGCTGAGTCCGGCAACGGCGATGGGATCGATCGTCACCTTCAGCACCTGCTTCTGCCCGTTCATCTTCACCGTTACCGCGCCGCCACCGGACGAAGCCTCAACTACGGTCTGCCCCAGCTTCTCCTGCATCTGTTCCTGCATCTGCTTCGCCTGCGCCAGCATTTCCTGCATCTTTAACGGATTCATCATGATTCGACCCCAATCTAAACTTGTCACCCAGGAAGGTTGTCATCCTGACCCTGAGCGAAGCGAAGGGAAAAGATCTGCTTTTCACTTCGAGCTGTACATTCCCGGGTGCTCCATCCTTTCGCGCCGTATGCGAAAGAGCCTGCCCTGAGCTTGCCGAAGGGGTGGGAAAGCAACACACCGCGTCTCGAAACAAGAGACATCACTTCTTATCCCGCAAATCCAGAACGCTGCGCACTTCAGCCCCAAACAAATCCATCGCCTGTTTCACCAATGGATTCTCGAGCGCCGCCGCCTGCACCGATCCGCTTACGATCCTTGGCTTGGCATCCGCGCCCGCCGCTCCATTCTCTCCCGGCACCGCCACCAGTTTTTGCGAGACACCGAGCGACCGCAGCGTGTTCTTCACAATCTTCTCGGCCTCTATATTCATCGTCAGGCCAAGCATGGTCTTTTTGATGCCGACTTCAACTCGGATCGTGTCGCCTTCCAGAGACCATTTGCCTGCTTGGAGCAGCACCGCCGCCGTATTATGGCCGCCGTCATCGAGCGCTACAAAAACAGCGTCGCGAATGCCCTCCAGATCGATTGCGGATCGATCGCCTGCATCGGCCTTCGCTTCAGCCACCGGCGCAGTCGCCAGCGCCAGTGCGCCGTTTGTCGCTTCTACCGGGGTATCCACCGAGGCCGATACCGGAACCTTCGCGGATGTTGTCTCAACAGCGCGAGCCGCTACTTCCAGCGGAGTCGGCGTCCTCGCCGCAGCAATGGGTTCAACGGCAATCTCCGCCAATGGAACGGCTGCAGCCTCGCCCGTAATCTTCCGGCTCCGGTCGGCTTCAAAGGGAGAAAATGCCGGCTTTGCCGGTTCAGGAGCGCGTACCGGCGCGGCAGTCCGTGTAGAAGAAGCAGCCCCAGCCGAAGAAGAAGAAGCAGCCCCAGCCGAAGAAGAAGCCAGCCCGAGGCAAAGCTCCACCGCCGCTGCTCAGCTTCCCGCCCGAAGGCAACTGGCTCAGCAGCTCCTCCACCGGCAGCAGCCGCTGCAGGTGCACCAGCTTTACCAGCCCAAGCTCCAGATGAAACCGCTGCTCCTGCCGGTAGTTCAATTCGTCAAAGGTCCGCAGCATCACCTGCAGAAAGCGTGTCAGATCTTCTTCTGCGAACAGCAGCGCCGACCGTGCCGCGCGTGCCCGCTCATCCGCCGAAACCTGCAGCAGCTCCGATCCCTCCCCGGCAATCCGAACCATCAGCACATTTCTCAGGTAGCGAACAAACTGCCGCGCCAGCGCCGCCGGACTGTTCCCGGCATTGAGCAGCGTATTGATCTCCTCAATCACCGTCGCCGTCTGGTTCGCGCGGATCGCTTCGAGCAGCCGTTCAAAGACGGTATTCGGAACCGTCCCCATCAGCTCGCGAATCTGCTCCGCATCCAGCTTCGCCTTGCCATCCGCCAGCGGAGCCGACGCAATCGCCTGATCCATAATCGACAACGCGTCTCTCATGGACCCATCGCCGGCCTCAGCCAGCAACGCCAGCGCCGCGTCGTCGGCAGTAATGTTCTCCTGCCCGGCAAGCGCCCGCAGCTGCCCCAGAATGTCGTCGAACTTCACTGCGTGGAAGCTGAAGTGCTGGCACCGCGACCGGATCGTCTGCGGAAAATCCTCCGGCTGGGTCGTCGCCATCATAAAGACAACGTGGTCCGGCGGCTCCTCCAGCGTCTTCAGCAGAGCATTGAAGGCGGCATCCGTAATCTGGTGCGCCTCGTCCAGAATGTAAATCTTGTACTTGTCCCGCGCTGGCCGGTAACGCGCCGCATCCCGCAGCTCGCGAATCTCGTCGATGCCGCGATTCGTCGCCGCGTCAATCTCGATCACGTCGACCGCATTGCCCGCGCGAATCTCCGTGCACGAATCGCAAAAACCGCAAGGCTCCGGCGTTGGCCGTGACCCCGATTCGGTCGTCGATCCAATCGCCGTCCGGCAATTCAGCGCCATCGCCAGAATGCGCGCAATCGTCGTCTTTCCAATGCCGCGATGCCCGCTGAAGATATATCCGTGCGCTATCCGCCCCTGCTCCAGCGCATTGAGTAGCGTGCGCGTCACATGCTCCTGCCCCACCACGTCGCCAAATCGTTGCGGACGGTACTTCCTAGCTAAAACCTGATACGCCATGAGTGATCCGAAACCCTGATTGTATCGCCTGTCGGCCCCTCGCGCAGAACTCGCGGCCCCCCGGCAGTCTTAATCCCACAAACCACTTTATCTCTAAGCGGTAATCATCTGTTCACATCGCCCGTCTATGCTGGCGGCCTGCAAGGAGAAAGCCCAATGACCGTTGATACCAGTGAACTCGACCAGCTGCAGGCGGATTACAAGGACCTCCGTGGAAGCGTGGATCGCCGCGATCCGTGAAGAAGAATCATTAGCGTCTGGCGACCATTCCATCGCCGAAATCGATAAATGGGAGGCCGCGCACTTCCGCGAAGAAGCCGCCCGCGACAAAGCTAAAGAAGCTAAGAGCGACTACGAAGAGGCGCTCCGGGATAAATTCTTCGGCTTTTGATCAGGCCTGTTTCCAGTAACATAAGAGTGGGAGGAGCTTCGGGAAACCGGGTTTCGCACCCCATGCAAGGCTCTTGCATCTAACAAACACAAGCCTCATACTCAAAGAAGACTCGGGAAGAGGAGAACAAGAATGAAATCGATACATCGCGGCGGCGGGCACGCTTAATCTTCTCAGGATGAGTTTTTCCTGAGGGACTCTTTCGCAGAGTTCCAGACCATTTCAAAAGCCTCGGCAACGGTTTCTGCTAAACCTTGCTGAGGCTTTTTAGTTTTTTCGGCGATAAGCGCATCTTTCAGGCGATTCAGTTCGGTGCGAAGAGCCTGATCCGCTTTCACGCACAGTCCGTAAAGATCCCCTTTGGTTCTGCTCGTGTAATCGATCTGCACATACTCGGCCCGAATCCTTCCAATCTCGCTGGCCTTCTTCAGCGCCGACACGACAGGCTCTGCTTCCGTCGTGTCGATCGCTGACGTCCCCGTATGCTTACGCACCAGGATGCGCGCCCGGTTGCAGGCCAGATTGTAGTGAATATAAGCAGTCATGGTGTCGGGAGTGGTAACTCTCTGCCAAGTCTTGTAAGTAAGCGCTTCTTCAAGTCGATTGCAGGCCGTATCGTAGTTCTTCTCCCAGGCAGACTCGATATAGGCAAGGTTGTAATACGCCCGCTGCTGGGCCCTTTGCAGCTCTCGGCTTTTCAGAAATTCATCACGCGCCTTGTCCAGATAATTCGGGTACTCTGCCGAAAGCTTGCCCACCGACTCCCACATCGTCAGATAAATGTTGCCCAGCTCGTTGTGCAGCGTAAAGTCCGATGGGGATTTTCGTAATGCCAGCAGCAAATAGCCTTCGGCGCGCTCCAGGTCCGTGAACAGGGCAGCCGCCTTCATCTTTTTCTCGTACCGGAACTTCGCGTGGTAAAAAACGGCAAAAAGCGTCAGGTTCTGGACCTCGCCTCCCTTCCGTGGAGGATGTAGATCGACCGAGGCAAAGCTCTCGACCGAGAGCAGCAGTTGCCGCTTCTCGATATCCAGTTCGTGATAGAAGTCCTCCATCCACGAGATGGCTTCCGTTGCGCTCGCCTTCGGATCTTCCACTGCAAACACTCTCCGCAGCGTCGCGCTCAGCGTATCGTGCGCCTGGTTGCGTTTCTCTTCCACCTCATGGAATACCGGGTACCTCGCCTTGAATCCTTCCAGTACCTTGTCGATTTCTTCCAGCTTCGCCGTGGCCTGCTTGTCATAGGTAAGTGCGCTGAACCACGCCGCCGCTGCCTGCGTAATCGCCGTAATCACCGCAAAACCGGCAAGGATGGTGAGCAGCCATTTCAGTTCGTCAACATTCGCCCGGATCGCATCCGCCCCTGCTGGGCTTCCAACCGCTGCCGGCAGTGCCTTGTTTTCAAAATGCGCGGCCTCCAGGTCCCGCAGAGGCCGCGATGCAACCAGGATGATGCAAAACACCAGCGCCACCAGCATCCATCGCCAGAACGCCGTAAACAGATTCAGCTGCCGCTTGCCCTTCCAAAGGGTTTCAATGAAAGTAAGAGCGAGCACCGCCAGCAGGATCCATATCAGGTGCGTCGCAATGAAGCCAAGATCATTCCAGTGCATGCCGCCAATAGTAGTAGGACTACCCGTGAAACAGATATCGAAAATTATGATTTCGATGAGATTCTCGCCGGGTCCTGTGCGAAAAGTTCTTCACCTTTTGCTCGCAGCAGCTCAGCGCAGCCAGAGGGAATCGAATCAACGTGCCCCTTCGCTGTATCCGCTTTTAAAGCGGGCAAGCAGGGTATTCGACATCTCGTCCATCTCCTCGTCAAAAGCCTTTATCTTGGCGGAAAAGTACCGATACGCGACCACAGCAGGGATCGCGACCAGCAGCCCAAAGGCAGTCGTGATCAGCGCTTCCGCTATACCGCTCGAAACCACGTCGATCCCCGGCCTCCCTTGCGTCGCAATCTTCTGAAACGCTGTCATGATATACACGACGGTTCCCAGAAGTCCGATAAACGGTGCAATCGAGATGATGACCGCGAGGCTGTTTAATCCGCGCTTGAGCCGCTCATGCACAATGGATGCCTCTAGCTCCATGGCGTGTTTTGCCGACTCGATCTGGTCTCTGGTTGGGGCTTCGCTACCGTCGCGCAGCTCGTGCAATCCGGCTGCAAATACGCCTGCCACAGGCGATTTCGGGTTTCGAAGGGCAACCTCCATCGTGGCGTCCAGCCTGTTTTCTTTGAGCTCTTCGGTCACATCGCGGAAAAACTGGAGCGTCTGCACTTGGATCAACTGGAAATGCTTCCAGCGATTGATGATCACGCTCGCTGCCCATACGAACATGACAGTGAGAAGGATGAGAGCTATCCGGGCAAGCGCATTCTGGCTGTTCCAGTAACCCGGAACGCTGAAGCCCGAACTCCCGGCTTCAGGTGGCAAGGGCTCGGGGGAAGCGGGGGAGATGGCTGCCCGAAGCAGGAAAGATAACGCAGCGACACAGATTCCGGTACAGCCAAGCACCCAGGTGGAGGCGAAGACGAACGCGAGCCTTTTGTTCTCCACAGCGCGAAGAAAGTTGGGCAGAAAGAAGTCCTTTGTCACGAGGAAGGACATCATGCCGATTGCAGCCGCAGTCGAGAGCAGGGTGACCAGCACTGCTGATAGGTAATTCGGCATGATCAACCTGTTCCTGTCCTATTTGTGTATGAGGAAGAAATAGACGGCAGCGCTTCCCAGAATCGAGATGAATCCAAAAGCTGCCGGATACCAGATTCCCTTCCAGAAATGTTTGGTCGGCGAGTAGTACCGGGCAGAGAAGCCCGTCGCGCACAGAATTAATAGAAACTGAAATCCAACAAATCCATCTTCAAAAGCCGAGACTTTCCGCAAATACTCGCCTTCGACGTGCTCCTTGGCAAGGGCGAACACAGCGTATGCCGCAAGCAGGCCAATGAATGCCAGATCCAGGCCTACCTGAAAACACTCAAAATGCGCTTCCTTCATTTCATCGGCATCTCGTGGCTCTTTTAGCCATATCCGTATTTTCGTGATGTACTTGGCTGCAACCTGCGCGGCAAACACCACCAGTACGACAATAAAAACCTCAATAAAATCAGCGCTTACGAAGACTTGATAAAGGCTGTTCCACATAGAAGTCAGTTCTGGTACCCCTGAAAATGCTAGCCATGCATCCTATCACCCCCTCTGCACACTTCAAACACCTGGTTCTCTCGAAGTGAGAACGAGCCGTTTGGAAATAGAAGCAAAAAAGCCCGCTTGAGAAACGTCATCTCAACGCGGGCCTTCCTGTTTTAGACCTTGGATCGGGTTGCAACCTGCAAATAGCCAGAACCCTAGCTAAGCCCCTGTTCTGGAGGAATTTAGCAGAAATATTAGGGGCTCAGCTCAAAACCGCCTGCCGCGATAAAGCCCGCCGCAAGACTGTCTCCAGTGCCGCTTTCTGCTCGGTATATTCCTGCTCGCTCAGCTTGCCCTCTAGACGCTCGGTTTCCAGCGCAAACAACTCCTCCTTGAGCGCCGTGAGCAGGTCTCCGGCCTCCGGCTGCAGGCATCGCAATCGGCCCGGGCCCGAAGGGCCAGAGGAGTTGCCGCCGCTTCAGGCTTGCCTCGCAGCAGGAATGCGGCTGCCACCGCCAGCACCAGCGCCAACCCGCTAAGGATCCACCACTTATACTTGTTCAGCGGGTCAGGCGTATCGATCGGGTTTCCCAGTCCGCCGCCCGGACGGGTATCGGTTGCTGCAGATGACTGTCCCGCCTCTGGACCTGCCGCCGCGGCGCCACCCGGTTCGTTTGCACCCTGCGCCTGCGATTCCCTGCGGCATCGAACCAGTGCCTGAGACAGTAAACGCTACGCCTGAGCAGGCGAGACATTCCGCAGCCAGAAAGGTCTGCGCGTTCACATCATCGTTGATCGGCTGAAAAGCTACCGACCCGCGCCCGCAAACTTCATGGCTTTCGGCAGCATGATGGCGACATTCTGCGTCTGCAGCGAAACCTTTGGCGTGAAGCTGAAGCTGCCGGTATAAGGCAGGTGATAGCTCAGTTGAAATTGTGTCTCTCCCGGACGTACCGGGAAGACGAAAGCGTAATAGCCCTTCTCGCCGGTCGGAACGGGAGAAGATGAAACCGGCATCCCGCCCGGGCCCTTCGCTGCCGAGCCTTCAATGCGTGCATCCGGCGGAAGTAGATCTCATAAGCCCGAGGACTGAACTGCGTCTTCGGCGGATTGGACTCGTTCTTGACGAAGTAATTCTCAATCACATGGAGGCCCTGCGGATCAGTCTCGATGCGCATGACATCGGCTTCCGTGCTTACGCCTTCCACCTTAGGCAGAACGTCGTAAACTTCTACGTCCGCCGTCGTCGCGCCCGGCCGCAGCGGCTGAAAATAAGCCGCCTTCTGGTGATCGACGCGGACCAGGTGCATACCGTTATCCGGCAATCGAGCGAGTAGTGGCCCTTGGCGTCCGTTTTCGTCCGTCCGGCCTCTTGCATGCCCTGCCCAAAGGCGATCAGCACTACATCGTCGCCCGCAGAGGGCTTGTTAACGGTTTTATTGGTAACCGTGCCGGTTACAGTAGCCGCGAACACCGAAAGGAAGCCGCAACAACCAGTGCCAGCGCGCCCAAACGCAAACGAGAAATCAATGTCATCCAATAACTTTCCTTCGATGAATTTCGCTATCCTGAATTGGGATGCGCCGAAGGCGTGTATGCCTGAACGGGCAGTCCTGCTCCAGTAAATCAATTTCAGCCATCACCACAGCCGCTTCATTTTCCATCGAAGCCCGCTGTGCTGCATAGTCTTCTTCCGGATACTTCCCGGCGCGATACTCAAAATTCAAATCGCGCAGATTCTCATAGAGCACTTCCTTGCGCTCGAGGAAAAAGTCGAGCTGCGTCTTCTGCACCTGTGCCTCCGACTTGCGCTCCGGATAAAAGACATAAGCAAAAATACCGATGAGTAACAGCGCGCAGGCAATGGTCGTCATAGTTCAGTCTCCTTCCGAATCTGGTCGCGAATGCGGTCAAATCCGCGTACCGGCGAAGCGGGAGGCATCGCAACCGTGCGCAGCTTCCACTTCCGCACCAGCGCAAACGTAGCGAAAATTCCCAGCAGCAATACCATCAGGCGGCACAAACCACGCCATTAGGTTGAATTTCGTCAGCATCGGAGCAGCCAGCACCGTCGGCCCATACTTGTCCTGGAATGCTTCGAGAATCTCCGTATCTCCCTTCCATGGCTCAGAGCCGTGCGTAGTTCCGTCAACTCGCCGTCGGAATCCGGGCACCCCAGGTGATTGCACTCGATCAGAATCTGCCCGCACCCGCACACGCACATCATCTTGTGACCAAGATCGTTGTAGCGAACAGCCGTATCCGCCGACCCCATGGTAAAGATGACAAGCAGCACGACAAGTCCCGGCCTGCGAAAAACGAAATAGCTTTCGCATCAATCGCCGCCCTTGCTCATCGCCATCTCGGGAGACGCGTCAACCGGCCACACGGCTGCGACTCGCAGCAAAGTCGCGCTCATGTTCGGAACCAGGGCAACGAATGTGCCCAGAATCACGATGATGACCCCGATCCATATCCACGCCACCAGCGGATTCAGGAACACCTTGATAATCGGCTGGCCGCTGTCCGGATCCTTGCCCGCATAGATCACATATAGATCCCACGCCAGCGTCGAGTGGTTCGCGACAATCGTCGAAGTCGTCTGGCTTGCCTGGTAAAAGCGCCTCTCCGGAGCAAGCTGTGTGATCTTCTTATCGCCGCGATAGACGTCCAGAATCGCATACTCGGTGTCGTAATTCAGGTTCGTGTCCTGCGAGTAGTCCAGGCACACGAGCCGGTACGGGCCCATCGTCATGCTCTGCTTGAAGTTCAGTTCCTGCTCAGTGCTCTGATTGAAGGCCGAACCCGCGAGTCCGATAAAGATGACGACCACGCCGAAGTGAACAATATATCCGCCGTAACGCCGCGTGTTGCGCCGCGTCAGCTGAACCATCGAAGCAAAAAGGTTCTGCTTCGTATGCCGCGAGATCACGCCCGCGCCGCGCAGAAACTCCGAGCTGACTGCCGTCACCACTAGAGCGCCAAGCGACCACGCCATTAGCGAGTACAGAGCCCCCTGATCCTTCCACGGATGGACGCCGCAGGCAATCAGCACAACTGCTGTTACCAGAGCCGCTATCACTGGCAGAATAAAGTTCTTGCGGACGCTTTTGAACGAAGTGCTGCGCCACGCAAGAATCGGTCCAATGCCGGTAAGAAACAGCATGAACAGCCCAATCGGAATCGCCACCCGATTGTAGAAAGGAGGACCAACCGTGACTTTATTGCCCTGCACGTATTCTGAGAGAACAGGAAAGAGCGTTCCCCACAGCACCGTAAAGCAGGCGGCCAGCAGCACCAGGTTGTTAAACAGAAAACTCGATTCGCGCGAAACCAGCGACTCCAGCTTGTGTTCGCTCTTCAGGTGGTCGCGCTGCAGGATGAAGGTAAACAGGCAAACCGCCAGCACGATAACCAGGAACGTCCAGAACCATGTCCCGATCGAAGATTGGGCAAACGCATGCACCGAGCTCACCAGTCCTGATCGTGTCAGCAGCGTGCCCAGAATCGAAAGCGCGAACGTCGAGAAGATCAGCCACATGTTCCAGCTTTTCATCATGCCGCGTTTTTCCTGCATCATCACCGAATGCAGAAACGCCGTGCCTGTCAGCCACGGCATCAGCGAAGCATTCTCCACCGGGTCCCATCCCCAGTAGCCGCCCCACCCTAGAACTGAATACGCCCAGTGCGCGCCAAGGAAGATGCCGCACGTCAAAAACAGCCACGTAACCATCGTCCAGCGCCGCGTAATATGGATCCATTTTTCCCCGGGATAGCGCATCATCAGCGCACCCAGCGCAAAAGCAAACGGCACGCTGAAGCCGACATACCCGAGATACAGCATCGGCGGATGGATCACCATCTCCGGATACTGCAACAGTGGATTCAGGCCGAAGCCGTCCTGCGGAATAGTTCCTGCAACCAGCGCAAACGGCGGAGCCGCAAAATTCAACAGCAGCAGGAAGAAGATCTGTATGCCGGAGAGAATCGTCGAAGCGTATGCCGTCAGCTTCACGTCAACCTTGTGCCGTACCCGCAACACAAATCCGTACGCAGCCAGCAGCCACGCCCACAGCAGCAATGAGCCTTCCTGCCCCGACCACAAGGCGGCAAACTTATAGGGTCCGGGGAGTGCCCGGTTCGAATGATGCAGGATGTAGGAAACGGAAAAGTCGTTTGTAAACGCGGCCCATACCAGCGCAACCGCCGCGCAGGTTACGGCAAAGAAACTGCCGATGCCCGCGCGCCGTGCAGTCTCTGCCAGCCTCTCTGGCGAAACGCGTCCGCGTCGGCCTGTTGCTAGTTGGCGCAGCGCAATCGCGCCCGCAAGAAGGTTATACCCGCTGAGGGCGAGCGCAAGCAGGAGAGCGAAGCTTCCAAATGCAGGCATGGCTGTTTAATGGGCTCGTTCCATAAGAATGTCCGCTGAACCTTTTATTGTCGCACCCCATCTTACGCGCCGCAATCGACTGCTGCCTTGGCATAGTATCGGTATGTCCAAACTTTTGATGAGGTATATCCAACCGGATGGACTCAGTGGGCTGCAAATCTTTAGAGAAGGGAACACACGTTGATCCGCAAACAACGAAGCGGGAAGCTCGAAGCTCTGCTGGTTGTCGCCTGTTTCATCACTCCGGCTCTCGCGTCGTCAGCTGCGAAAGACATTCCCGCACATGGTCCAGCTGTGGTCCTGTTCGATGGCCACGATCTCAATGGCTTCGACGTGTTTGTCAAGAGTAAAGGACTGAATAGCGATCCCGATCATGTCTTCCGTGTGGAACACGGAGTCGTTCACGTCTCCGGTACCGAGATGGGCTACATCATCACGAAACAGGATTTTCAGAACTACTATCTGAAGGCCGAATTCAAGTGGGGTGAGGGAACATTTGCCCCACGGGAAGGGCAGGCCCGCGATAGCGGCGTTCTCTATAACGTGCAGGGCGATCAGAAAGTATGGCCGCGTTCCGTTGAATTTCAGATCAACGAAGGCTGCACTGGCGATTTCTGGATGACCGACGGCGCTGCTCTCACCGGAAAAGATGGCCAGCGTGTCACCGGGCCTGCCCGGAAACGCGCTCAGGATCGACCGCTTCAACAAAGGTCCGTGGAAAAACGTCGTCGGCTATCGCGACCCGGTAAACGAAGTCGAGAAGCCGCATGGCCAGTGGAATCTCCTCGAGCTGGTCAATCGAGATGGCCACGTCAAACAATATGTCAACGGCAAGCTGGTCAATGAAGGTACCGACGCTTTTCCTTCCAGCGGTAAAATCCTCTTTCAGTCGGAAGGCGCAGAGGTCTTCTTCCGGAACATCACACTATATCCGCTGAAATAATTTTTCCTGGAAAACACATGACAAAGAAGTATGCTTCCTCTCTCACTCTCCTGAGTCTCGTTTTCTCGCAGCCGCCGCCAAGCGCAGACAGACAGAGAAAACTTCCTCTGGCAATGGTCCCAACGGAGTTCCGCAGACGACTTTCTTCTCTCATCGCCTTGGTACCGATCATGCCGAAGGCATCACGACGTTTGATATGAATGGCGACGGCTATCTCGATATTCTCAGTGGCTCCTATTGGTACGAGAATCCCGGCGCGAAAGGCGGGAAGTGGAAGCAACATCAGTACCGCACCGTCGAGACGCAGGATGAATTTGTCTCCGATTGCGGAGAGTGGATCTGTCGATGTGAACCATGACGGCGCGCCCGATGTTGTCACTACCGGCTGGATGAGCAAAAGCCTCTACTGGTACGAGAATCCGAAGAAGCCCGACACCATGTGGGAGCGCCACGTCATCACGGATACCGTCGACACCGAAGGTGGCTGGATGGCCGATATCAACGGCGACGGCAAGCCTGACTTGGTCCTGGCTCATTACAACCGGGGCGGAATTTTCTGGGTCGACTTCTCCGGCCCGCAGCCCAAAGTCCACCATGTATGGGGAAAGAGCAGGATGGCCATGGCACGGGCGTTGCCGATATCAACGGCGATGGCAAAGCAGACATCCTCACGCCCACCGGCTGGCTCGAAAACATCGACGCAGACCATGACATGTGGAAATGGCATCCCGACTGGGACCTTGGCGAAACCGGCTTCCCCATCATCAGCTACGACGTGAACAACGACGGCAAGATGGACCTCATCTATGGCCATGGACACAGCTACGGCCTCTACTGGATGGAGCAGCAGGGCGAGGAACTGGGTGCAGCACATGATCGACGAGTCGTTCTCACAAGTCCACGCACTGAAACTCGTAGATATCGATGGCGACGGAGAGCCAGAGCTGATGGCAGGCAAGCGCTATCGCGGACATAACGGCGGCGACCCCGGTTCCTACGATCCGCTTGTCATCTTCTACTACAAGATCGATCGCAAGACCGCGCGGTTTACCCGCTATGCCATCTCCGTGAATGGCACCGCCGGCGCGGGCACGCAATTTGTCACCGAGGATTTGGACAAGGATGGTGACATCGACATCGCCGTTGCCGGAAAAACCGGCGTGCATTTCCTTGAGAACCTGAAAGTCGACAATGTCCCGAAAGAACAGCGCGAGCGCGAGATCCTGCTGAACAAGGACTGGCCCTTCCCCAACGAAGGCCCGTTAATCCCTCAGGAGACCGCCCCGAAACACTGATCGACAGCCAGGCCTTTATCGATGTCAACCTTGTCTATCGATAAAGGCGAGTGGATGATGGCCAGTGAAAAAGTTGTCATCCTGAGCGGAGCGTAGCGGAATCGAAGGATCTGCTTTTTTGCATCAGGTCAGCAAGAAAGGCACGACAATCCCTTTTTCACAGAGAGGGTGCCCCATTCAAGCCTTCTGTGGGCTTGAGTGGGGTAGGTTTCGGCCATCTTATCGCGCAATTTGCGATAGAGCCCCCTGAGCGAAGCCGAAAGGGTGGGAAAGCACGCCTACTTCCCGATCAGCTCCTTAAACTCGGGGTGCTTCTCGACATAAGCCTTAGCCGACGGGCAAATCACATCCACCTTGAGCTGGTTATCCCGCGCATACTCAAACGCAGTCTGGGCCAGAATCCCGGCGATGCCGCGCCCACGCAGTTTTGGCGGCACTTCGGTATGCCAGAGCGTAATCCACCCGCGCCCATCCACATCGAATTCCAGGTACGCAGTCTCACCCTCGTCTTCAAACTCAAATCTGTTCCGCGAAACATTTTGTGGTGAACCAGCGCTCATGATTTCTAACTATAAGAGATGTGGGTACGACATTGACGGAAAAGATTTCTTCGACAAAGCATCCTCCCACGCGCATAATCTATGCCGCAGAACCAGTAAAACGAGGATCGGCCATGGCGAAGGCATACAGACGTGATGTGACGCTGAATGGTGGTAGGTCTGGAGAACATGTGCTTACACTGAAGGGTCCACTCAATAGCTATGTCCTGGGAGGCGGCGACCGTGTCTTTGAGACTGACGATAAGGGTCAAGTGATTCGCGACATTACTCCTCTGAGGTATAACGTCCGCGTCAAAAATACAGATCCACAGGGAATCGTCCACGAATCTATGGACAAGACCCATCGCAAACCCACGCCGCAGGATATCGAGGTTCTGCGAAATATGGGAATCATTAAGTAGGGAATCAGCTGAACAAAAACTCCTTCGTCCGTAATTCCTTCACCGTATCCCGCAGCTTCGCCGCCTTCTCGAATTCAAACTTCTTCGCCGCCTCACGCATGTCAGATTCCAGTTTGCCAATGTAAGTATCCAAATCTTGCCTGCGACTTGAGCTCCGGCATCTGGTCGTCTTCTTCTGTCAGGTCGGCATAATCTGCCTTCAGAATCTGCGCTAGAGACATATCCGTCGGACGAATGATCGAAGTCGGCGTAATCCCATGCTCTTCGTTGTAGGCGTGCTGGACTTCGCGCCTCCGCGAAGTCTCACCCATTGCCTGCTGCATCGAATCCGTAATCCGGTCGGCATACAGAATCGCGCGCCCGCTTACGTGGCGCGCCGCTCGTCCCATCGTCTGAATCAACGAGCCTGCCGAGCGCAGAAACCCTTCCTTGTCCGCATCCAGAATCGCCACCAGCGAAACCTCCGGCAGATCGAGCCCCTCGCGCAGCAGATTGATGCCGATCAGCACATCATATTCGCCCTTGCGCAGATCGCGCAGCAGACGCACGCGCTCCAGCGTCTCAATTTCCGAATGCATATACCGGCAGCGCACCCCGACCTCGGCATAATATCCGGCCAGATCCTCAGCCATGCGCTTCGTCAGCGTCGTCACCAGCACCCGCTCATTCTTTGCCGCGCGATCGCGAATCTCCGCCAGCAGATCGTCGATCTGCCCGCGCACAGGACGAATCTCCACCTCAGGATCGATCAAACCTGTAGGCCGGATGATCTGCTCGACGACCACCCCAGCCGACTTCGTCAGCTCATACGGCCCCGGCGTCGCCGACACATAAATCAGCTGATTCGTGCGAACCTCAAACTCGTCGAACTTCAGCGGACGATTATCCACCGCCGACGGCAGACGAAACCCATAATCGACAAGGTTCTGCTTCCGCGAGCGGTCGCCATGCCACATCCCATGCAGTTGCGGAACCGTCGCGTGCGACTCATCGATAAAGAGCAGATAGTCGCGCGGAAAATAATCCAGCAGCGTTGGCGGAGGCTCGCCCGGCAGCCGTCCTGAAAAATGCCGCGAATAATTCTCGATCCCGTGGCAATAGCCGACCGATTTGATCATCTCCAGATCGAACCGCGTTCGCTGATGAATGCGCTGCGACTCCACCAGCCGCCCCTGCGACTCCAGTTCTTTCTCCCACCACGCCAGCTCTTCCAGAATCGACGCCATTGCCGCGCTGCGCTTCTCCGGCTTCACCACGTAATGGCTCTTCGGATAAATTGGCAGCCGCGCAAACTTCTGCTTCACCGTCCCAAACAGCGGATCGATCTGCGCCAGCGACTCTACCTCATCGCCGAACAGCTCAATGCGATACGCCATCTCATCGTAAGTAGGAAAGACCTCAATCACATCGCCGCGCACGCGAAACGTCCCGCGCCGGAAATCCGCATCGTTGCGTTCATACAGAATCTCCACCAGCTTGCGCGTAATGTCTTCGCGTCGCACCTTCTGCCCTTTTTCCAGCAGCAGCAGCATGCCGTAATACGCATCCGGATCGCCCAGTCCATAAATGCACGAAACCGACGAAACGATAATTGCATCGCGCCGCTCAAACAGAGACCGCGTAGCCGAAAGCCTCAACTTGTCCAGCTCTTCGTTGATCGTCGCTTCTTTCTCGATATAAAGATCGCCCGAAGGAATATAGGCTTCCGGCTGGTAGTAGTCGTAATACGAAACAAAATACTCAACCGCATTCGACGGGAAAAACTGTTTGAACTCGTGATAGAGCTGCGCCGCCAGCGTCTTGTTATGCGCCAGCACCAGCGCGGGCCGGTTCAATTCCTCGATAATCTTCGCCATCGTGAACGTCTTGCCCGACCCGGTCACGCCCAGCAGCACCTGGTGCTTCTCGCCGGCGCTCACGCCAGATAGAAGTTCTTCGATTGCGCGCCCCTGATCACCGCGCGGCTTGTAGTCACTCACTAGTTGAAAATCCATCTATGCCTCAATTTCTCATGGTAAAGGAATCTGCACTTCGATCAGAATTCTTCCCGCAAACGACATAGAGCGAGAAGAGAAAGATGTATGCCATCTTTTTTGTCCTGAAAGAGGCAGGAAAGTACTGCTATGAGGGATTCTTCGCCAGAAAAGCCCCTAAATGAACAAATCGCAACGGCAGACATTGACAAGCCTTAGATCGAGAGGGCATTCTGGTGCGTTTTCCTAGTGGTTGTATGCCTCCCTGGCCTGGTAGACATCATTCTGCCAGGCTTTTTTTCACGCTGAGCGCGGCTAGCGACAGATCCCTATAATTTTGAATGATGCCCTTGCCTGAAAAGAATATGAGACCGCTGGAATCGGGTATTGTCACCGATTTCCACGACCGCATGACCTACGCCGGGTATCTGTGCCTGGACGGCCTGTTGGCACAGCAGCGCCCGCTTTCCAGTCCTCCGCACCACGACGAGATGCTGTTTATCATTCAGCACCAGGTATCGGAGCTTTGGATCAAGCAATTGATTCATGAATTGACGGCGGCGATTCACCATGTACAGCAGGACCAGCTGGACCCCTGCTTCAAAATATTGTCGAGAGCCAAGCTGATTCAAATGCAACTCTTCGATCAATGGGCCGTTCTGGAAACGCTCACGCCCTCAGAATATATGGAGTTCCGCGGAGTCCTGGGGCATGCTTCGGGCTTCCAGTCCTATCAATACCGCAAGCTGGAGTTCCTGCTCGGCAACAAGAATCGGGATGCGTTGAAGGTCTTCGCTGACTCTCCACAGGTTTATGAAGATTTGCGAACAGCGCTTGAGGCGCCCAGCCTCTACGATGAATTTCTCCGGCATCTCAAGCGGCGCGGACTTGCTGTACCTGACGTATGTGTTGAGCGCGAATGGTCTGAGCCGTATGAAAAAAACGAGGAGCTTGTGAATGCACTGCGACAGATTTATGAGCGGCCGCGTGAATACTGGGATGCGTATGAGATGTGCGAAAAACTGGTAGACGTCGAAGAGTACTTTCAGCTTTGGCGGTTTCGTCACATGAAGACCGTGGAGCGCATCATTGGCTTTCGGCAGGGAACCGGAGGCTCCTCCGGCGTCGGATTTTTGAAACAGGCACTCAGTCTGACCTTCTTTCCTGAATTATTCGCCGTGCGTACCGGACTGAAGCAGAAATGAGTCGCATCATTCAGGAAGCAGTCGCCGGGCTTTCATCCGGTGCCCTCAGCGAAGAAGAGATGCAGCGGCATATCACGCCGCTTTTTTCCCGCGCATTGGCGAACGATCACATCTATCTCGCCAACCATTCGCTCGGCAGACCGCTCGACCAGATGGCCGACGACATGCACGAAGGCATCGCACTGTGGGAGACAAAGCTGGGAAACGCCTGGGACGAGTGGCTTGCTGAGCAGGAGGCATATCGCAGCCGCATTGCAACGTTGATCGGTGCGTCTCGTACAGATTGTGTCGTGCCGAAGACCTCCGCCGGGCAGGGATTGCGCGCCGTACTCAATGCGCTGGCAGGCAAGCCGCGTGTGCTCAGTACGCGCGGCGAATTTGACTCCGTCGATTTGATCCTGAAGCAATACGCCTCCCTCGCTCGTATCGAGATGCAATGGGTTGAGTCCGATGAAGAAGGCAGATTTGCTGTCGCCCGCATCCTCGAGCACTTGCGGCCCGGAGTGGATCTCGTTGTGATCTCGCAGATCATGTTTATGACCGGCCAGATCGTGCACGATCTTCAATTACTTGCCCACGCCTGCCATACAATCGGTGCCCGGCTGCTGGTCGATGTCTACCACGCCGTAGGAGTCATTCCAGTAGATGTAGCGGCAATGCATGCAGACTTTGCCATCGGCGGCAGCTATAAATATCTGCGTGGCGGACCCGGAGCATGCTTCCTCTATATATCTCCTGAAGCGTTGGCGAGTGGATTACGCCCTCTCGATACAGGATGGTTCGCGCGCGAAAATACGTTTGACTACGAGCGTGCAGATCCGCCGCGGTTGCGCGCGGGAGGCGATGCGTTTCTCGAAGCGACGCCGCCAGTCCTCACTTACTACCAGGCGAGAAGCGGGCAAATATTCACGCTGGCTCTTGGCCCAGAGCGGTTGCGCACATACGGGCTAAAACAATTAACACGTCTGCAGGATTATTTGCGCTCTGCTGGTATCGAAGCTATCGGCGGCGATAACGATCACGGAGCATTTCTGGCTGTGCGGCTGGACGATGCTGCTAAAGTGTCCGCAAAACTGGCCGAGCGGGGTGTCATCACAGACGCTCGCGGGCAGTGGCTGCGTCTCTGTCCGGATTGTCTGACACGGGACAAGGAGCTGCAAACGGCTGCGTCAGCTCTTCGCGAAGTGCTGACGCAGGCTATTTCTTAAAAAGCGATTGCTCTGTGTAACTACTTCTGCAGTTGACCGAGAGCCAGGTTCAATTCAAGCACGTTGACGCGTGGTTCCCCGAGTACGCCAAACTGTCGAGGTTGAATGTGAGACCTTACGAGATTGCGTACAGCATCCTCTGTAAGTCCGCGTGCCTGCGCAACCTGTTGGACTTGGAAAAGCGCCGCGGCAGGTGTGATATCCGGATCGAGTCCAGAGCCGGAAGCGGTGACCAGATCAATTGGCACCGGCTGACCGTTCCCGTTCTTCTGGTATTTTGCCACGTCGCCCTGAATACGCGAGACCAGCTTCTGGTTGGAGGCCGCCAGGTTCGATCCCCCCGATGAGGTCGCATCATAGCCATTGCCCGCAGCCGATGGGCGGCTGTGAAAATACTTTTCGCTGCTGAAGCTTTGTCCAATGATTTTGGACCCGATAATCTGACCGTTACTGGAGATAAGTTGTCCATCGGCTTTATCTCGCCAGGTCAGACGTGCAAAGGCCGTAACAACGAGGGGATAGGCGATACCCAGCAGCAGTGTCGTTATCAGCGTAAAACGGATGGAAATGATCAGTGCTTTTTTCATGGTTTCCTCAGATCAGGTGCAGTCCGTTCAGGATAAGGTCAATCACCTTGATGCCTACGAAGGGAACGATAATGCCGCCCATGCCGTAGATGATCAGATTGCGCCGGAGCAATGCCTGCGCGGACTTTGGCTGATATTTCACTCCGCGCAGGGCAAGCGGTACGAGCGCGATGATGATGATGGCGTTGAAAATGACCGCCGATAAAATTGCCGAATGCGGTGTCCTTAGGTGCATTACATTCAGTGTGTTCAACACCGGAAAGACTCCGGCGAACATTGCCGGGATAATTGCGAAGTATTTTGCAACATCATTCGCAATCGAGAAGGTTGTGAGCGCGCCGCGCGTCATCAGCAGCTGTTTGCCGATCTCCACGATTTCGATCAGCTTGGTCGGGTTCGAATCGAGATCGACCATGTTGCCCGCTTCCTTAGCCGCCTGCGTGCCGGAATTCATGGCCACGCCCACGTCGGCCTGGGCTAATGCGGGCGCATCGTTCGTGCCATCGCCAGTCATGGCGACCAGTTTTCCCTTGCTTTGCTCGCGCTTGATCAGATCCATCTTGTCTTTTGGCTTTGCCTCCGCCAAAAAATCATCGACGCCTGCTTCGCGAGCGATCACTGCGGCAGTCAGCGGATTGTCGCCCGTGATCATGATGGTGCGAATGCCCATCGCTCGCAGGCGCGCAAGCCGGTCTTTGAGGCCGCCTTTAACAATGTCTTTCAGGTAGACGACGCCGAGTGCCGTGGTATTTTCCGCTACAACCAGGGGTGTTCCGCCAAGGCGGGCAATCTCTTCCACCTTGTCGGTAACTTTGCGGGGGAGGCTCGAACCCTGCTGTTCCAGAAAACGGGCAATCGCATCGGCGGAGCCCTTGCGGATGATCGCTCCCGGCAGGTCTACGCCGGACATGCGCGTTTGCGCGCTGAACGGAACAAACTCCGCTTGCATGCCTGTCAGGTCGCGCCCGCGAAGGTTATATTTTTCTTTCGCGAGCACAACGATGGAGCGCCCTTCAGGCGTTTCGTCGGAAAACGAGGAGAGTTGTGCGGCGTCAGCAAGGCGTTCCGCACTGATGCCCGGCGCTGGAAGAAATTCTGTTGCCTGCCGATTGCCGAGTGTGATCGTTCCTGTCTTGTCGAGCAACAGCGTATTCACATCGCCGGCAGCCTCGACCGCGCGTCCAGACATGGCCAGTACGTTGTATTGCACCAGCCTGTCCATGCCTGCAATGCCAATCGCCGACAAAAGACCGCCGATCGTGGTGGGAATCAGGCACACGAGAAGCGAAACCAGCACGAAGATGGTTTGCGGCGCATGCGAGTAGACAGCGAACGGCTGCAACGTGGCGACCGCAAGTAGAAAGACGATCGTCAGGCCCGAAAGAAGAATGCTCAGCGCAATCTCATTCGGAGTCCGTTGCCGCTCTGCGCCCTCTACCAGAGCAATCATGCGGTCCAGAAATGTCTCGCCTGGATTCGCCGTGATGCGGACTTTGATCCAGTCCGACAGGACGCGTGTGCCGCCCGTAACGGCCGAGCGATCGCCGCCGGCCTCGCGAATGACCGGTGCTGATTCGCCTGTGATAGCCGATTCGTCGACTGAAGCAACGCCTTCGATTACTTCGCCATCGCCGGGGATGAACTGCCCGGCTTCAATCTTGATCGTGTCTTCGATACGAAGTTGCGAACTGGAAACGGCTTCCAGGCTGCCGTCCTTCCGGTAGCGATACGCCATCGTTTCGCCTTTGGCTTCGCGCAGCGTGTTCGCCTGTGCTTTGCCGCGGCCTTCGGCGATGGCTTCCGCAAAATTGGCAAACAGCACGGTGAACCACAGCCACAACGTGATCTGCAGATCGAATGCGAAGCCGGGTTGGTGGCGAACGACGTCTTGAATCAAAAGCGCCGTCGTAAGCACGCTGCCGACCTCAACCACGAACATGACCGGGTTCTTGACCATGGTGCGTGGATTGAGTTTCGTAAATGCGCCAACCATTGCCTGGCGCAGGATAACGGGGTCCCAGAGGCTCTGTTTTTTTGCCATTGCTTTCTCCACTGCCCTAGAAAAGTTGTCCTGCGTGCAGTAACAGGTGTTCAAGAATCGGCCCCAGGCTCAATACCGGGAAGAAGGTGAGCGCGCCAACGATCAGAATGACGCCCGTCAGCAGGAGCGTGAACAATCCGGTATTGACTGGAAACGTCCCCGGTGAAGGCGGAACGCTCTTCTTGAGTGCAAGATTGCCCGCCAGCGCAACCATTGGCACCATCATCAGGAAGCGGCCAATCAACATCGTGAAGCCGAGGCTTAAGTTGTACCAGTGCGTATTGGCGCTCAATCCGGCAAAGGCCGAGCCATTGTTTCCTGCTCCGGATGTGAAAGCGTACAGGATCTCGCTCAAGCCGTGCGGGCCATTGTTCGTCAGGCTGCTCAGCCCCATCTGCGGCGAAAGCGCTGAGATCGCAGTGAACCCCAGGATAATGAGCGGAAAGATGAGCACGTAAAGCATCGCCATCTTTACGTCATAGGATTCGATTTTCTTTCCCAGGTATTCTGGGGTGCGTCCCACCATCAATCCTGCGATGAAGACAGACAGCACAACGTAGATCAACATGCCATACAGCCCGGCGCCGACTCCGCCAAAGACCATTTCCCCCAGCATGATGTTCGCGAGTGGAATCATGCCGCCGAGAGGCGTGAAAGAGTCATGCATGGAGTTCACCGCGCCACAACTTGCATCGGTCGTGATAGTTGCAAAGAGTGCGGACTGCGAGATGCCGAAGCGCACCTCCTTGCCCTCCATATTGCCGCCCGATTGCAGCGCGTTCACATGCTGGTCTATGCCATGCAGTAATGGATGAGGCTGCGCTTCGGCCCGGTAAGCCACGGTAAATCCTGCGATGAAGAGGACGGACATGCAGGCGAAAACGGCCCACCCATGTCCTGCCGATCCTGTCATCTTGCCCAGCGTCACCGTAAGCGCTGCCGGAATGATGAAGATCGAGAACATCTCAAGAAAATTGGTGAACGGCGTCGGATTTTCAAACGGGTGCGCGCTATTCGCATTGAAAAATCCGCCGCCGTTGGTGCCCAGCATTTTGATAGCTTCCTGCGAAGCAACCGGCCCTTGCGCAATTGTCTGTGTCTGGCTTGGTTGTTCCAGGGTCGCAACGGCAGTGTAGGGTTTCAGGTTCTGTACAACGCCTTGCTCGATCAGTGCCCCTGCGTAGAGAAAGCAGATTGGCAGCAGGATGTAGACGATTGCACGCGTTGTATCAGCCCAGAAGTTGCCAATCGTTTTTGATTCTCTGCGTGCGATACCGCGCACCAGTGCGATGGCAACGGCAATGCCGACTGCGGCACTCAGAAAGTTGTGATACGCGAGGCCCACCATCTGAGTGAAGTAGCTCATGGTGGTCTCGGGCGTATACGCCTGCCAGTTCGTATTCGTAGTGAACGACGCAGCTGTATTCCAGGCCAGATCAGGCGCAACTCCCGCAAGATGCTGTGGATTCCACGGAAGAAAGTGCTGCGCTCGTTCAATCACGTACGTAAGCAGCATCGAGACAAAGCTGAAGAGAAGCAGCGCGACAGAGTATTCGCGCCAGTTCATCTCTTCATCCGGTTGAATGCCGCTGAGCCTGTAAATAAGCCGCTCAATGGGGCGCAGGATCGGGCTTAGAAATGTACGCTCACCTCCAAGCACGCGCGCGATGTAAATACCAAGCGGGCGCATGAGAGCGAGCAGCAGGACAAAAAAAATGAGGAACTGGAGCCATCCATTGGCTGTCATTTCAAAACTTCTCCGGATAAAGCAGCGTCACAACCAGATAGGCCATCATCAGCACGGTGACGGCGAGCGCGATTAAGGTAAGGATGCTCATTGTGCGCTACCTCAGCCGTTCGCACGCGCGCACATAGAGCAGCGCAACGGCAAAAAAAAGTAGAGTGAGGAACAACATCAGAAGGTCCCACATAACGTGCCCTTTCAAAACGAGACGTACCGGGAACCCGCATAAGCAGGCCCTTACTCAGTAAATAGGGCAGGCCCTAAGTCGGACATAAGAGATTTATAAGGAAGTCGTAAAGAGAGACTACTCAGGCGTGCCGTCAGGCAGAAAACGATAGCCCACCCAGGGCTCGGTTTGGATATACTCCATGGCCGAGTCGCCGCGCAGCTTCTTGCGCAGTTGGCCCACAAACACACGCAGATATTCCGGTTGCTGTGCCGACTGCGCTCCCCAAACGGAAGTGAGCAGTGCGCGGTGTGTAATCACTTTGCCGGCATTGCGCGCGAAATGCAGCAGCAGGTCAAATTCCTTTGGGGTCAGATGAACAGCGCGTCCGTTGACCGTGACGCTATGGGCTGCCGTGTCCACAACGAAATCGCCAACTTCAATGGCCACGTCTGTATTGCGCTCCGGGGCGCGCCGCAAGTGAGCGCGCACACGCGCGAATAGCTCTTGTGTGCTGAACGGTTTGGTAACGTAGTCGTCCGCTCCGGCATCCAGCGCTTCAATTTTTGTGCGCTCCTGATCGCGCACCGAAAGCACAAGGATGGGAATATCACTCTTTGAGCGGACGATACGGGAAAGCTCGAGGCCCGTCATGCCCGGCATCATCAGGTCGGTAATGATCAGATCGGGCATCCAGTCCTGAACCAGGCGAAGGGCTTCTTCCGGTTCATTGGCCGTGCGCACATCGTAACCCTGTGCGGATAACGCAGCGCGTAGAACCCGCGTGATCTGCATTTCGTCATCAACTACCAGAACTCGTTCGGCCATACGTGAATACAGTATCATCGCGCTTGAGATGCAAAAGTACAACTGGCAGGCTCGGACGGCGATCCTGCGCTACACGGCATCGACGGTGCTGGCATGCGGATTGGTGGCGCTATTCAGGCTGATAATCCATGTGAATGTCACTACAGTTGCCTTGAGTTTTCTGGTGCTGGTGCTGATAGTGGCAACACGCTGGCGGTTGGTTCATTCTGTGTATCTCTCGATTTTTTGTACCTTGCTCTATAACTTCTTCTTTCTGCCTCCAACCGGCACGCTCACGATTGTTGATCCGCAAAACTGGGTCACGCTCTCGGTGTTTCTCGGAACCAGCGTTCTCGTCAGCCACCTTTCAGAAAGTGAGCGCAGGCAGCGAGAGCTCTCAGAGCAGCGGCGAGGAGAAGTGGAGCGGCTGTATGAATTCAGCCAGCAGTTGCTCCTCCATGAAGATTTGCGTAGCTTGGCGCGTGCCGCTCCCTCCATCGCTGCCCGGGTGTTCGGCCTGCGTGCCGTGGCCCTCTATGTAACCGGGCAGGACGCTGCATACTACTCCGATCCCGAGAACGAGCTTTGCTCGGCAGCAAATCTGAAGCAGGCTGCGCAGAACACAGATTTGGGCGTTCGCAGGATCGATGACGCTTATGTTGTTCCTCTCGTGTTGGGAATGCAGTCTACCGGTGCGCTCGCCGTCATGAACGGCATGTACTCGCAGGAGATGTATGAGGCAATTGGCGGATTGGTCGCAATTGCCCTTGAGCGCGCTGCAGCCCTTGAGCGCACCAGTCACATGGAGGCCACGCGGGAAGGAGAACGGCTGCGCAGTGCATTGCTCGATTCCGTAACGCATGAATTGCGAACGCCCCTCACCGCGATTCGCGCCGCAGCCACAATGCTGATCGGTCACCCTCAGCTTCCCGAGGCGGAGCGGAACGACATGTATGCAGTCGTGGATGAAGAGTGCCTGCGCCTCGATCGACTGATTGGTGAAGCCGTTGAAATGGCGCAGTTGGATTCGGCTGGCCTGCACGTACGCCCTCAGTTACAGAATGTGCACGAACTGATCGAGATAGTCTTGCAGGAAGAGCAGGCGCGACTCCGCGGACGCACGGTCGAAGTACGGATTCCAGATACACTGCCGCCTGTACCCATGGATCAGGAACTGGTGCGGCGCGTCCTGCGGCATCTGATCGAGAACGCTCTGAAGTATTCGCCTGCGAAATCGCCGGTCGAAATTACGGCTGAGGTCATCGATGAGCGGCTGCTGGTCCATATCGCCGATCACGGAATGGGGATCGATCACTCCGATCAGCCGTTCATATTCGATAAATTCTTTCGTGGCAGCGATCAGCGCGACCGCGTCGAAGGAAGCGGAATAGGGCTTGCGATTGTGAAAGCAATTCTTACCGCGCACGGCGGTGGGATTTCAGTGGAAAGCGAACTCGGCGAAGGAGCCGTGTTTACGTTTTGGCTGCCGCTTTCCGGCCTTGCCTGACGCTGCCCCCAGGCAAATGCGGCGGACGGAAGATGGGCTTTGATAGGGGGCAACCATCACACACTGCTTGCCGCCTGCAATGTTGCTTGCCAAGCTCCACCACCAGAGCGTGAAACTCGTTGTAATGCTGGCCGCGAGAGGTCAAATCGTCTTCAGCAAACGCATCTACAGCGAGCTGCTGCAATTCCGTATAGCGTATGTTTTCATGCAGCAGATTGTGTCGCGTGACCAGCCTTCGTAGATATTCATCAACTACGATGGTCGGCTGGCCGAGAGCGTAGAGCAGGATGGCGTCCGCTGTCTCCGGTCCGACACCAGGAAGTGCCAGCAGCTGTTGTCGAGTCTCTTCGGGGTTCTGTAAAGAAAGGGAGTGCAGGGAACCGTTGTATTCACGATCGAGGAAGTGGATGAAGGCTTTGATGGAAGCAGTCTTCCGTTGAATAAAACCCGACGGCCTGATAAGGCTACGCAACTCCTCTTCTGAAATCGCGCGCAGACCTTCTACGTTAAGAATTCCTCGTGCTCGCAGATTTGCAATCGATTTCTCGACGGCTCTCCATGAAGTACTCTGCGTGAGATACGCTCCAACGATTACCTCAAGTGGAGTTTCTGCCGGCCACCATTGCTGGGGTCCATAAGCATCCATAAGCGTCGCGTACATGCGGCGAAGCAGCCTCGCTGATTTCTTGTTGGAATCCAGGCTCACGCAATGCCTGCATTCTGTTGCTGGCGGCGCAGTTGAAGCTTCCATCCCAGCAGTTTCGCCTTCGTTGCTTCCGCTTCAGCCTCCGGAACCATGCCTTTGTTTTGATACAGGATGGACAGGCTGGTATGCGCAAGCACATCTTCGGGATCGACTTCGGCCAGGCGTAAAGCTACGCCGATGGCTTCGTCCACTTCTCCCAAATCTTTGAGCGCGTGAATCAATCCATGCATGGCATCGAGCATGGACTGGTCATCTGCCAGACAGGAACGAAAATCAGCAACCGCGCCGGTCAGATCGCCATTGGCAACTTTCTCGATCGCATCGAAGTACTTCGCTTCCGCTGATAAACGCTTCTCATCCTGGGCTGCAGACATTCTGATTAGAATGATATCTTCGCCGGGAAAACAAAGGAACCGTCCATGACGAGCATCACTGGATCGTTGAAAACTCACACGGAGTATCTGTTCTTCCACACGAAGAAGCGCCGCGAAATCGTGCTCCTGACTCCTCAGCTCGAAGAGATTGTCGAGCGAAGTGGAATTCGCGACGGATTCTGTTTTGTCTCCGCGATGCACATCACCGCCGCCATTTACGTCAACGATCTCGAGGACGGTTTGATTGCCGATATTCAGGATTGGCTCGAAGAGCTTGCGCCCGCGCGTCCCGATTATCGCCATCACCAGACCGGGGAAGACAATGGGGACGCGCATTTGAAGGCATTGCTGTTGCACCATGAAGTGACTTTGCCCGTCACCGGCAGTCGGCTCGATCTTGGCACTTGGCAGCAGGTCTTCTATGCCGAGTTCGACGGGCAGAGGCGCAAGCGCGTGATTGTCAAGATTATGGGAGCGGAGTAACCGCCGCATGCGCCGTCGCGGTCGGTGCGGGAATCGCGGCTGTGATGGCATCTGGCTTCGCCGTCGGGATGTGCACAGGCGGAGCCTGCGGTGTCGCAATGCGCGGCAATACGATGATGTCGACGCGGCGGTTCTGCGCGCGTCCGTCGGCGGTTGCGTTGCTGGTTGTGGGATGGAATTCCGCATAGCCTGAAGCAGAGAGCCGCGCAGGCGCGAACTGGTGGCCAAGAATGAAAATACGCGCCAGGTGCGACGCCCGCGCGGTGGAAAGCTCCCAGTTGGAATCGAACTGCTCCGTGTGGATGGGAACATTGTCCGTGTGACCTTCAATCCGGATATCGTACGGTGTCGCCCGCAACACGTCCGCGATCTGATTCAGTGTAGAGATCGACGAAGCGTGGGGAATTGCCGACCCGCTGTCATAAAAACCGGCTTCGCGCAAGAGATAATCAGCCCGTCCTGACCAATGCGCAGTGCCACAACGTGCCTGGCAATCTGGTTGGAAAGCAAGCCCTCAAGATGCCGCTTGATCCGTTCAAAGTCCTGCTGCACCTCTGCTGAAGCAAGCATCTGATCGCCCAGCACCACGTTCAATGGAGCCACCGGAGCGTCTTGCGATGTCGAGAGCGTGCCTTCTGCACCCTGCGCGGCGTGAGAGGCTTTTACAGGATGGACGGATTGAAAAAGTCCCAGTGCCTGGAACGCTGAGTTGATCGATGCGGCTGCCGCCGCCTGTTTTTTCTGGTCGGCCTTCGATGTGGCATACAGCACAACGAAGAACGCAAAGAGCAATGTAATGAAGTCGGCATAGGAAATCAGCCAGCGCTCATGGTTGAAGTGATGCTTATCCTTGCGCCGCCTCATGCCTGCTGTCCTTCGGTTTTTCTCTGATGTTGCGCCAGAAAGTTTTGCAGCTTCACCTCGATCATGCGAGGATTCATGCCTTCCAGAATGGAGATCACGCCCTCGAGCGTCATCTCCTGAATCCGCCGCTCTTCCTTCAGGCGGAAACGCAACTTACCCGCGAAGGGAAGAAACAGAACATTAGCCGAGCCGACTCCGTAAATCGTGGCGACGAATGCAACCGCAATACCGCGTCCCACTTCATCGATATGATCGAGATGCTGCATCACCTGGATAAGCCCCATGACCGCGCCGATGATGCCGATCGTGGGTGCGAATCCGCCAGCCGATTCAAAGACGGAGGGAATGGCTTCTTCTCTCTCCGCATGATTGTCCAGCTGCAGCTCCATGATCTTGCGCAGTTCATTCGGTTCGGTGCCGTCCACCGCCAGCGTGAGCGCCTGCTTCAGAAACGCATCCGAGATCGTAGGCAAATCCTGATCCAGCGACACAATGCCGCTGCGCCGCGCTTTGTTGGCAAAGCTCAGCAGCAGCTTTACCGTGGCATCGCTGTCGATCGTCCTTGAAAAGAAGACACCCGCCAGCCGCTTGAAAGCGGCGCCCACCGTTGCCAGAGGAAATTGCAGCATTACAGCGCCGAGAGTTCCGCCAAGAACAATCATGGCCGCCGTGGGCTGCAAAATCTGGCCCACATGTCCGCCTTCTATCAGCAAACCGGCCAGTATGCCGGCTATCGCAAGTACCACTCCGCCAAAGCTGCTCTTATCCATAGATGGGTTCTTCCCGAGAAATTCCTCTTGAGAATGAATGCGACATGCAAGAAGCTACGACTCACTCCGCCGTCGCCGTAGCTGTGCTCCGTCTTCTGATCCGTCCGGCAGCTCTCCGGAATGAAGAGCCTGCTCCGCCGCCATGGCGCGGAATCCCGCTGCGCCTGCGGCTATGTTTGCCAGGTCGACCGGCCCGGCGCCGGAAATCTGCGCCAGAACATGGACCAGCAGCATGGCCTTGTAAGCGGAGATACGGCGCACCACTTCTTCGCACGGCTCCGACACAACGATCTTCTCTCCGTGAATCAGCGTGAGCATGGTGTCCGGAGACGATTCCACATATTTGATCAGGTCGCTGTTTACCACCATCGCCTGCCCGTTCAGTCGAGTGAGTTCGATCATCCCCGATAAACCTCCTGCATCCTGCGAGGTTTATCGGCATTGCCTGTAAAAGATTGATACGGAAGCGCCGTTTCTCTTGAGAAAGCGAAAGCCTGCCCGGCGTGCGAAGGGCCCACGCAAGTTACGTGCCAAAGTGCACCACGCATCCGTTTCGCGCATAAAGTGCATTCACTCAGCGCCGATGAAGGCAGTGGGTAACGTGGTTCCTGTCAAAACGGTGACCCGGTCATGAACAACGCGTTCTGCGCCGGTCAGGCACCCGAAGCGGGCAACCTAAATCAACGCACAGAGGAGCACAACGTATATGTCACTGGGTGTCCTGAATAATATCTCTGCCATCTACGCGGAGAACAACCTGAACCAGACGCAGGCGGGTCTGCAGAACACGCTGACCCAACTCTCGTCCGGTTCGCGCATCAACTTCGGCGCAGACGATGCCGCCGGTCTCTCACTCGCCAGCGGTCTTGGCGCTAACTCCGTCGCTCTTACACAGTCCTCCACCAACGCCGCCGAAGGCGTCGGCCTGCTGCAGGTGGCCGATGGCGCGCTTTCGCAGGTAACCAACCTGTTGAATCGTGCTATCACGCTGGCAACTGAAGCTTCCAACGGCACGCTGAACACGGCGCAGGACAGCGCCGCCAACTCCGAGTTCCAATCGATTCTCGACGAAATCAGCAACATCGGCAGCACTACCACCTACAACGGTCAGCAGGTATTTGGCGGCAGCTTCCAGATCTTCACCGGAGACGGAACCAAGGGTGGTGGATTCGCCGACACGATTACGCTGGGTGCACTTTCTAGTACTGCAGTCGGTGACAGCACTGGTTCCGCCGGCCTTACTTATACATCCGGCGCTGGCACAGCCACGTCAACCCTTACCTACACTCCTGTTGCGGCGGACAGCGTCAAGCTGAGCGTGGACGATCTGACCTCTGCAACCAACGCGCAAAGCGGCACTGAACGATGTCTACACTGCTGTGCAGGACGTGGCAGCGGAACGCGGCTACACCGGCGCACAGATCAACACGTTGAATGCAGTCAGCAACGTCGAAAGCACCGAGCAGGAGAACGTGGCTTCGGCACAGAACTCCATCCAGGCGACCGACTACGCTTCGGCCACCTCGAACCTCTCGAAGTACGAAATCCTGAGCCAGACCGGCATCAGCGCTCTGGCCCAGGCCAACAGCACCGAGCAACTGGTTACAAAACTGCTTCAGTAGTCCGGCAGAGTAATGGAAGACAGGGAGCCCGTCATGGCTCCCGTCTTTCTTTAGATGACTGTGGAAGAAAACATGGGGTGCCCCATTCAAGCCATCTGTTGGCTTGAGTGGGGCAGTTCGCAAAATGTTGTCAAGCCCCCCGAGCGCAAGAAATCTTCCAACTCCAACAGTCAACCAGATTGTGGCGAACATGCAGGCCATAGAAACGCCGTGGAAGAACCAGCTCACGGCGCTTCAGGGGCAGGACACGGCGCTGACCAGCATCGGCACGGATTTGAGCTCGCTTTCAACGGCGATGCAATCGCTCACGGATTTCGAGGGCGTGCTTTCCGAGAAACAGGGATCGAGCTCTGACACGAGCATTCTGCAGCTCACTTCCGCAGCGACATCGGCCGTTACCGGCAGCCACACCATCACCGTGAAGTCGCTGGCGACCACATCGTCCTATGTCGGCAGCACCATCAGCGCCGGCGATACGCTCAGTGGCAGCCTGACCATCAACGGCAAGAATATAAGCATTGACTCGACGAATAACACGCTTTCATCGCTGGCCGGCGCCATCAATTCGGGCACCTATGGCGTGACTGCAAACGTCATTACCGATGCATCGGGTTCGCGTCTTTCTCTGGTGAGCCAGACCAGCGGCGCGAGCGGCGCAATTTCTGTCGCCGGCAGTCTTACGGACAGCAACACCTCTTCGGCGGTGAATTTTTCGCAGACGCAGCCGGGCGCGGACGCGCAATTGATTGTGGACGGGGCCCCTGTCAGCAGCTCGTCGAACACAGTAACCAATGCGATTCAGGGCGTCACCTTCCAGCTTCTGAGCGCGAATCAGAGTGAAAGCATCCAGGTCGAGATCACGAACAATAATTCGGATGTGGAGTCGGCGCTGAATACGTTTGTGACGGACTACAACAAAGTCCTGGGCGATCTGAATACGCAGGAAGGAAATGATTCCAACGGCAATCCGGAACCGCTCTTCGGCAATCCCACGCTCGCCACGATTCAGCAATCGCTCCAATCGGCGCTGACGTTTCTGCAGCCGGCGAATGCTGCTGCTTCCAGCTCTTCGATTGGAAAGTCCGACACACTGACAGGAAATATTTCGATCACCGTAGGCAGTGGGGCGGCAGTGCCCGTCTCCGTTCCAGCCGGCAATCAGACCCTGGCCGGATTGGCAGCTGCCATCAATAGCGCCAGCACCAGCAACAATCTCGGTATCACGGCGACGGTCATCACAGCGGGCAATACGCAAACTCTGAGCCTCACCAGTGCGACCGGCGGCTCGGCTGGCACGATCACCGTCGACGGCAGCGGTCTGACCGATAGTACAAGCGGAGCAGCGGTGACATTTGGTTCTCCCCAATCGAACGGCGTCACTTCCATCACGCAGCTTGGCGTCTCCGTCAACAACGACGGCACGCTGGCACTCAATACCGATACCTTGAACAGCGTCTTAAACAGCAACTATCAGGATGTTGTGAGTTTCTTCCAGCCGAGCGGCGGCTTCACTTCCTTCGGCGGAAACTTTTCCACCGTGCTCAATAACCTCGGCACCAGCGCCACCAACGGCGCCATCAATCTGGCACTGCAGGAAAACTCGACCGTGGAGAAACAGCTGAATACGAATATCAGCAGTGAAGAGTCAACCATCAGCGCACAGAAAACCCAGCTGACGACAGAGTTGAACCAGGCAAATTTCATCCTGACCGAGATCCCGCAGCAGTTGCAGCAGATCGACGAAATGTACAGCGCCATCACCGGCTTTAATGAGAAGTCGAACGGATAACGCATGCAGAGTCTGAATTACCAGCAGCAATCCGTTGCCGGAAAGAACGGCGTTGAGCTGATCGTTGCCCTCTACGACGGCATGGTCCGGTTTCTGAACCGGGCCATCGCCGCCACCGAAGCCGGGGATGTGCAGGAGCGGCGCATTGCTATCAAGCGCACCCTCGACATTCTGACGCATCTGCAATCGCGCTTGCGTATGGACGTCGGCGGCCCTGCCAAGACACTCTCAGAGTTTTATGCGGCCGTCTTTGCCCTCTGCCTGGAAGGGTCGAGATTGTCCTCGCCGGACCGTTTCCGCAAAGCGATTGAATCCATCCTGACTGTGCGTGAAGCATGGCAGCAGGTGGCCCAGGATCCTGAAGTTCGCAGGCAGTTTGCTGCGCCGGCCTCGGTGCATCTTCCCGTATCTGTTTCCGGGAACTCCGAGGCTGGAAAAACCTTGCCCTCGCGCTGGACTGCTTAACCCGTTACCGAAAGCTCTTCTTCGAGCAGCTGCTTTTGGAACAGGTTGGCATAATGGCCATTCCGCGCCAGCAGTTCATCGTGCGTCCCCAGCTCTGCGATGCGGCCGGCAACCAGCACAGCGATCTGATCGGCATGACGCACCGTCGAGATGCGGTGCGAGATCAGAATGGTCGTGCGACCTTGCATGATGGAGCGCAGTTCTTCGAGAATTTGTTCTTCCGTGTAAGTATCCACACTTGCCAGCGAGTCATCGAGAATCAAAATCCGCGGGTCTCGCAGAATCGCTCGCGCAATCGCTGACCGCTGTTTTTGTCCGCCGGAAAGGGTGATACCGCGTTCCCCCACCATCGTTTCAAACCCTTTGGGGAAGTCTTCAATTTCTTTACGGATATGAGCGGCTTCAGCGGCGCGCAGAACTTGTTCCGATGTCGCATGAGGAGCGCCGAAGGCGATGTTTCCCTGAATCGTTTCGCTGAAAAGAAAGGTCTCCTGCGGAACGAAGCCGATATTCGCGCGAAGCACATCCAGGGGGTATTCGCGAATGGGGCGTCCATCCATCAGAATGCTGCCCGGTGTGGCATCGTACACACGCGCAATCAGGTTGACCAGGGTTGACTTGCCGGAACCCGTTGGCCCCACGATGCGCAAGACTGCTGCCCTCCGGAATACGGAGTGAAATATCGTGCAACACTTCACGGTCATCATGCATTGTAGGAGAAGTTCAGGTCGCGAAACTCGATCTCCCCCCGCAGCGTAAAATCTGCCGGAATGGAAGAGTCAGCATCGCGGTCATCGATGGTAGGCTTCGCCTACAGCAGCTCATCAATGCGCACGATCGAGGCCGTCCCGCGCTGGAAAAGATTCACCACCCATCCAAGCGCGATCACCGGCCAGGTCAACATCACCATGTAGGTATTGAATGCGACAAAATCGCCAACAGCTGATGCGGTGCGACAAGCACCTCATGTCCACCCACGAGCAGCGTAATCGCCATCGCCAGGCCAAGAACAAATTCAAGCGTAGGCCACAGCATGCCCATGAGCTGGACCAGGCGCAGGCCGCGGCGGATATATTCCCGGTTGGATTTTTCAAAGGCGGCAATCTGCGCTTCTTCCTGGGCAAAGGCACGAACCAGCCGCGCTCCGGAAAAATTCTCCTGTGCCTGCGCGGAAATCTCGGAGTACATGGCCTGAATACGCTCGAAGCGTTCATGAATCTTCCGCCCCATGGTCTGCACCAGAATGCTAGCCAGGGGAAGAGGCACCAGTGCAACAAGTGTAAGGAAGGGGCTGATCCGCAGCAGAAAAAACAACGCGCCGATCGAAAACAAGAGAGTGTTGGCGCTGTACATGATGGCCGGCCCGAGCAGCATGCGCACGGCGTTCAGGTCGTTCGTCATGCGGGCCATGATGTCGCCGGTGCGATGTTGCTGGAATAAGCCGCCGGTTGCTGCTCCAGATGGCGAAACAGATCGTTACGAAGATCGAATTCGATTTCGCGCGAGATGCCGATGATGATCCATCGAGTGAGGAAGAGGAAAATACCCTTGGCGACGGAAACAGCAACCAGCAGGCCGGCATACACCCAGATTTTCTGTTCCGTGACGCCAAGGTTCAGGTCGTCGATAGCGATGCGAATGACCTGCGGGAAAAATATCCAGATCACATTGCTGAGGACGGCCGACACTCCGCCCCAGAAGAAGCCGCGCCGATAACGGCGCATGTAGGGGAAAAGTGGCTGCAGTTGTTTAAACATCAATCCTCGATCGTTCTCAGTATGTGATTCGTGCAAAAGACAAACGTTGCAATCAAGTTGGTGTGCGCAGCAGCAGATAGCTCCCGGCCAGTGCAAAGAGCACGTCAGGTGACCAGGCTGCGAGAAATGCCGGCAACATGTTTACATTTCCCATCGCTTCAAACGTCCCATCCACGAACATGTACGCAATTGCCATACCGATAGCGACCGCGATGCCGGCAAGGGACCCACGTTTGCCCATGGATAGAGCGAAAGGAATCGCCAGCACCGCCATGACGAGTGTGATCAGTGGGTAAGCGAACTTACGATTGAGTTGCACCCGCAGCCGCATCGTGTCTAATCCACTCTGTCGAAGGTCACGGATGTACCGCTGCAGTTCATTGAAGCTCATCTCCTGCGATGGGCGTGTTTCCTTTTTGAAATACTGCGGCATCTCGTCTATCTCAGGGAAAGTGCTGACATCAAACGTCTGGTAACTCGTGACCGAGTCGCCATCGAAGCTGCGTTGCCATCCGTGTTCGAAGATCCATTGTGAATTTGCGGGTCCCAGTGGGCGCCGGCAGCAAAGATGCGGCGGGAAAGCGAGAAGTTCGCCGGGTTAAATTCGAAGACTGTGATATTGGCAAAGCGGTCGTTGTCCGGATCGAAAAACTCGTAGTAAAAAATGCGTCCAGCCTTACCCGGCTGCTGCATGCCAAACATCCACTTTCGATCTGGACGAAGATAGGTCTGCGCCGGTTTGCCCTTGATGACATTGCGCAGTGCTTCCTGTTTACGATTTGCGGCCGGCAAATATACTTCATCGAAAAGAAAGAGCGATACAGACAAAATTGAGGCAATGACGAGGATCGGTATCATGATTCGATAGAGGCTGATGCCCGTCGCCTTCATCGCAGTCAGTTCATTCGTTCGATTCAACCCGCCAAATACCACCAGGACGGCGATCAATACGCTCAGCGGCGTGATGATGTAGATCATGCTGGGTGTGAGGTTGAAGAGATACTCGCCCACAACGATGAGCGGTGTCTGATTGCGGATAATATCGCCCAGCAGCTCAAAGAAAGTAAAGACAAGCATCAGCATGACGAATGCTGTCAGCACCATGGTGAGAACAGAAATAAACTGGCGAATTACATATTCATCCAGAATAAGGGGAAAGCCGCCGCGCGCATGGCGTTTGGAAACGGCGCTCTCTGCCGTCGCATTCGTTCCAGGTGAACTGGAGCTCTTTCTCCATCGAAACCATGAGCCGATCGATGTGACAGCTGCCAGCGCGGCACCACCAGTCGACATTTGCCGGAGAAAGAAGATGCCGGAAACGCCAAAGAGAATGTTGGCCATCCATACTCCCGCAAGAACCGGCAGTTTATTCTGCCGCGCCAGAGCCACGCCTGTGCTGGAAAGGAAATAATAGACAAATACCAGCGCAATCGTGAGTACAAACCCTGCGCTTTTGCCGCCGCGTTTGGAAGAAATGCCTAGCGGAACACCGACAAGTATGAGTACTAGGCAGGCTGACGGATAGGCATAGCGACGTTGCAGTTCAATGGAATACCATCTGCCGCCAGAGCGTTTCGTGCGTTCCATTAGCTCGTGATTCGACATCGCTAGGACGGGCGCATCGCTGTGACCAAGGTGCGGGTCGGAAGTAGATATCGTTTCAAGTGGCCGGTCAGTTTCTGCAAATGTCGATACGTTGTACTCATCCGGTTGGTCAGAGGCAGTCTGATGCTGTACGCCGTTACGCAGGCGCATGATGAGCGTTTGATTATCTGTACTGGCTACCGTCGCTTCCTCGGCAGTGGTGACTTTGGGTGAGACAGGATCGGTCAGATCAGCCAGAAAAACGTGGCGCCATCGTGCCGCTCCTGTTCCTGCTCGCACATCGCCTACGTAGAGAACAACATCCTTCAAATCTTCGTAAAAAACTCGAGGCTGAATTTCGTAGGTTGCCTGTGTGTTCTTTAGCTGATCTTCGAGCTTGAGCATCTGCGCTGAAGCCTTTGGCGCAAAATACAGAGTATTTGCCAGGCCGACTCCCCAGGCCATGGCGGCAACAACGCCAACGATGCCTACAAACCTCCAGACCCCAACACCGGAGGCGCGCATGGCAGTAATTTCACTATCCGCTGCAAGACGGCTTAGGCCGAGCAGTGTGCCAACCAGTACCGCCATGGGAATTGTGACGGTAAACATGTTGGGCAGCAACAACAGGAAAATTTCGCCGACCGTGCTGGTGGAAGTGCTGTTGCGCACGGCGAGCTCAAGCAGAGGGCCGAGCTCTTTCATGAACAGAACAAATGTGAAGAGCACGCCGCCAAGGAATCCGTGCGAGAGCACTTCTCTCAAAATGTAGCGGGTCAGGATGCGCACAAGTAATGTCCGCTACCAGTTTACAGTTCTTTAGCGGGAATGCCGGTACACGAGATTGAGCAGTTCGTCATACATGGCTTCCGCAGTTTCCGGACCCTTTTTGATTGCATCGGTGGCGCAATGTTTCAGGTGATTGCGCAGCAGGTGCCGGCTGGCTCCGCGAAGAGCTTCCTGAACAGAGGAAATTTGCAGCAAAATGTCGGCGCAGTATCGCTCCTGCTCAACCATTTTTTCCAACCCCCTTACCTGCCCCGCAATCCGCGAGAGTCTGCGCAACGTGGCAGCTTTGATCTCCGGATCGACGACCACTGCCTTACGGTTATCTCCGCAGGCACAGTTTACGGGGGTTGTTTTATCCATCACTATCCGTTTGTTTTGATTCATGCTTCAAAACTCCGCAGCCTCAAGCTATTGCTCAATACGCTTACCGAACTTAACGCCATTGCGGCGCTTGCAATCACGGGATTCAGGAGAATGCCGAGGACCGGATATAGCGCCCCAGCCGCGATTGGAATTCCAAAGAGGTTATAGCCGAGCGCCCATCCCAGGTTCTGCCGCATGACGCGGACCGTCTGCCGTGCCAGCAGAATGGCGTCGACAATCTGCTGAGGTTCGCCACGCAGCAGAATCGTGTCTCCTGCCTCGCGCGCGAGGTCGGTGCCTGTACCTATTGCGAGACCGGCATCTGCCTGTGCCATCGCTGCGGCGTCGTTGATTCCATCGCCAACCATCGCAACTTTGCCACCTTTTGCTTGAATTTCCCGAATGGCAGCAAGTTTCGCATCGGGTAGCAATTCCGCCTTGACCTCGTCGATCCCGGCAGCACGTGCAATGTAATTTGCTGCGTTGGAGTTATCGCCGGTTAGCATTACCGTTTTCAGACCAAGTCCATGCAGTTGGTTGATCGCTTCCTTCGCACCCGGCCGTAACACGTCCTGAGCCTCCAACACACCTCGATAGGTTCCGTCCACAGCGATATGAAGCAATGTAGTAGGCGAATCCGATGCAGTGTGGGGTGGAACGCCGATGCCCAGTTCCTGCATCAGGGAGGCATTGCCAGCCGCAACACTGGTGTGATCAACCACGCCGGTAACACCCTTGCCGGGAATGATGCGGAGATCGTTCACGGGCGAAAGCTGGAGCCCTTCAGACTGTGCCCTCGTTGTGACCGCATGTGCCAGTGGATGTTCTGACTGCTGTTCCAGGCATGCCGCGGCGGTGAGAATCTCTCGCTCGCTCCATCCATCAACGGCCTTAACTGCTGTAATCCAGGGCTTACCGATCGTGAGCGTTCCTGTCTTGTCTAAAACAACTGTATCTATGTGCGAAAGCCGCTCGACACTTTCCCCACCTTTGAACAGAATGCCGATGTGCGCTCCACGCCCTATGGCGACTGTCAGAGCAGCGGGTACGGCAAGACCCATGGCGCAAGGGCAGGCGATGACAAGAACGGTCACGGCAACGGCGAAGGCGTGCCCGATGCCATTGGTCGGATCAAACCACACCCACAGCAGGAATGTAGCAAGCGCCAATACAAGCACCACCGGCACAAAAATGCCGCTAACCCTGTCCGCCAATTGCTGCATCGGAGCCTTGGAGCTTTGTGCCTCTTCCATGAGGCGCAGCATCTGGCCAAGCACACTCTCTGTTCCCAGGGATGTGGCCCGGTAGGTCAGTGCGCCATCATAATTTACTGAGCCGCCGATCACTTTGTCGCCTGCTTTTCTTGCTACGGGTGTCGATTCGCCTGTGATCAGCGATTCATCGACACTGCTCGCTCCCTTTATTACCAGGCCATCAACAGGAATACGCTCGCCCGGACGGACAACGAGAATGTCCCCGGATTCTACCGATGCAAGCGGAAGTTCAATTTCCCTTTCGTTTTGCAGGACCCGCGCCAGCTTTGGTTGCATCTTCGCGAAAGCCTCGAGAGCAGCGAGCGTTCGATGCTTTGCGCGTACTTCCAGCCACTTGCCGAGCAATAGAAAACCAAGAATCAGCAGCACCGACTCGTAATACACGTCGGGTTGCATTCCATGCTTCAAAAAAAGCTCCGGGTCGAGCGTGGCCGCAGCGGAGTACAAGAACGCAGAGAGTGTGCCCAGCGACACCAGCGTGTTCATGTTGCTTGAACCATGCATCGCCGCCTTGAATGCACCGCGGTAGATGGGCCATCCTGCCCAGAACATGCCCACCAGCGTCATGGCTAGCAATGTGTACTCGAGCACGGTATGCGGAATCCTGTAGAGCGACGGCATCGCCCGCATCATCTCTCGGTCGAGCAGATTCCCATGGCCATGCATGAGCGGCATGGAAAGCAGCATTGCGATCGCGCCGGCGCTGACAGTTGCAAATGAACGTATCTTCAGAGTGCGTTCGTCACCCTCATCCTCATGAACGTGTCCTTGGCCCGCATGAGTCTCGTGCCCGGCGTGCTCTCCGGGCATAGACGCGTCATAGCCTGCCTCGCGCACTGCATCGATGAGTTGATCTGGTTTTGCAGTCGCAGGGTCGTAAGTGACGCGTGCGCGATGGTTCATCAAATTGACCTGGGCATTGCTGACGCCCGGCGTTTTGCGCAGCGCGCGTTCCACGTGAGCCTGGCAAGAGGCGCAACTCATGCCCGTGATCGGCATGATTACGGTCTTCGAGTGGTCTGCCATTTTATTGCTCTACGTGTGCGGAATACCCTGCCTGTGCGACAGAGGCAAGCAGAGCTGCCTCGGTGGTCGCTGCATCCTCAACCCTCACCCGCGCTGCGCCGAGACGAACTTCCTGCACATCCGCGCCTGCAACTTTTTGGAGTGCCTGCGTCACTCGACGAACGCACGCGCCACAATGCATGCCGTCGATTCTTAGAGTGATCGAAGTCATGGCTATACCCCCCACCCCTATTATATGCACCAGCCTTCCCTGCAGATGCATTTATTCCCCTGCGGGGAGGAAACGGTAGCCAACTCCGCGTACGGTCTTCAGGTAGATAGGATTCGTGGGGTCTTCCTCGATGTAGCGGCGGAGCCGTACGACAAAGTTATCGATGGCACGGGTATCCGTATCCTCACGCACGCGCCAGACCTGTTCCAGCAGCTCCTTGCGCGAAATGATGCGACCTTGATTGCGCACTAGATAGCGCAGGAAGTCCGCCTCCATCAATGTGAGATGGATGTGCTTCTCCGGAGCTGCCAGTTCGAGGGCTTCAAAGTCAATGCAACGGCCTGCAAATTCAAATTTCGACAGCTCGTCCGTAGCGGGTTCTACTGGCGCAGGAGAAGTGTGCCAGGCCATGCGCCGCAGCAGGCTGTGAAGCCGGGCGATTAAGATCGAGAGATCAAACGGCTTCGGCAGATAATCGTCTGCTCCGGCGGCGAAGCCCTTCAGCACGTCTTCCGGGCGGCTGCGTGCGGTGAGCATGAGAATCGGGATATAGTTTTGCTTCTCTCTCAATTCGTGTGCAACAGTAAAGCCGTCCTTACCTGGAAGCATGACGTCGAGCAGAACTACGTCAAAGGCAGCATTGTTATTTGTCAAGACGGTTAGGGCAGTTTCGCCATCGCCCGCAATCTCAACCTCGAATCCTTCGGCCTGAAGGTTAAAGAGCAACCCCTGGGCGAGATGCGTCTCATCTTCAACGACCAGAATACGAATTTGCTTTTGCGGCATGGCTCCTCAGTTCGTTTGCGCGCGAGCAACGGATCGCAGCAGGCGCGGCAGCTGCAGGCGAATCGTCGTGCCATGGCCTTCGCCAGCACTTTGCGCCGTAGCATCACCGCCATGTTGGCGCGCAATCGAGCGAACCAGAAACAACCCTAAGCCAGTGCCTTTGGTCTTCAGCACGTTGCGATGTGGCACGCGGTAGAAGCGTTTGAAGACTCGTTTTAAATGCGCGGATGGTATGCCAATGCCTTCATCTGTAATGTTCAATACGATCCAGGCATCACTCTCTATCGTTAGCCGAACTCTTACGTGTACTTCGTTCGGCGAATACTTTATGGCGTTGCCCAGAATATTTTGTACCGCAGTCTGCAAGTCGTCCGGATTGCCGCGCACCAGAACCTGGTCCTGGCCGGTGTCATTATCGAAACTGATCGACTCCGGCCCCAGATGATTGCGAAGAAGGGTTGTTTGCATGCATTCCTGTACCAGCCCATCCATATCGACTTCGGCCTGGATCTGGTTACGCGTCCTCTGGCCGACTTCACCTGCCTTCAAGACCTGTTCCACTGTCGCCAAGAGGCGATCGCTATCGGCCAGCATAATGCTGTAGAACTGCTGGCGCTGTTCCTCGCTCAGAGCGCGGCGCTGCAGTGTTTCAAGGTAAAGCCGGATTGATGTGATCGGCGTCTTCAGTTCATGAGTAACGGCGTTCAGAAAGCTGTCATGCCGCTCGTTGCGCCGGACTTCGCGCACCAGAAAGATGGTGTTCAACACCAGTCCGGCAATCAGCAAGGCAAAGAAGGGAATTCCAACAACCATCGGCCACACACGGCGCCAGTTGAGGATGATCCAGCCTACGTTCAGCGTGATGGCCACACCGACCATGCACACGCCAAGCGTGATGAAGAGGATCATGGCCGGTCTTCGTCGTGTGATGCGCATATAGCAAATGGAAACGCCCGCTCAGTCTATCGTGAGCGGGCGAATGTTATAAGTTCAGCTTCTATTCTATGCTGCGCCAGCGGGCCGGGGATTTTCAGGATCGTATTGCGCGGTCTTAATATCGTGTGCGAGCCCGAGCTTCTTCAGCAGCCAGATACCATAGTAGTTAGGATCAAATTCATACCACTTCAAGCCATGCCGCGCTGATACGGGATGGGCGTGATGATTGTTGTGCCAGCCTTCGCCGCCGGTCAGCAGGGCCACCCACCAGTTGTTCCGCGATTCGTCGCGGGTAGAGAAGCGACGCGATCCCCACATGTGGGTTGCCGAGTTTACCAGCCAGGTCGAGTGCAGGCCCAGGGTTACGCGTAAGAAGATGCCCCACAGAACCCAGGTCCATCCGCCGATAGCAAGCAGGCCCAGGCCGACGATGGTCAGCGGGACCCAGTGATACTTGCTCAGCCAGACGTGGAAGCGGTCTTTGGTCAAATCAGGTGCGTAGCGCCCCAGCATTACTGTCTGCGCGTGGAGCGATTCGCCGCTCAGAATCCAGCCTACGTGCGCCCACCATCCGCCTTCGGTGGGAGTATGCGGGTCGCCGGTTTTGTCGGAGAGCTGGTGGTGCACGCGATGCGTGGCGACCCAGAAGATGGGTCCGCCTTCAAGCGATAAAGTGGCGCACACGGTGAGGAAGTATTCCACCCACTTCGGCGTCTTATAACCGCGATGCGTCAGCAGGCGGTGATAACCCATGCCGATGCCCATGTTGATGGCAAAGACATAAAGAATCGCCGCAACGATGAACGCTTTCCAGGAGAAGAAGAAGAGCGCCGCGATCGCTCCAATATGGAAAGCGACCATAAAGACGGCTGTAATCCAGCTCAGCTTGCCGCCCTGCGCGGCGCGGCCGAGCGTTGGCAGATCCGGCTTCGGAGTGTAACGCTGGCGGGATTTCTCAGCTTCAACGACAATCGGTTCTTCCAGTAGCTCTTCAACGGGCATACGCGATACGGTTCCTTGTGAAAAAGTGTGCTTGCTAGACCGTATCAGCGTGCGGGAATTACACTCGTAAGACTTTTGTAATGTCGTTTTTGGCCGCAAGGTCCGGACTCTCAGTGTTCAACGCGACCATGCGAATCGGGATCCAAAACGGGGGATAGCAATGGAGCGGGCACCCCTCCCCCTTTTTTTGCTAAATTCCTGAAAATATAGGGACTTACGATATTTTGTGTGGTAAATTACTCAAAAATATGGACTTAGCTGTTCAATTGCAATGAGGAGGAAAAGAAAAGGGCCAGCAGTTGAATGCCCGCCCTTTTAATTTTTCTCTTAACTCTATTATACCGAATCGAGCCAGGAAGTACGCCAAGAATACGCCAAAACCTTGCGGGTATTTTATGTTTAGAATCAGCAATTTACGAGAAAAAGTGAGTTATAGGGTATTGACAGCATAAGCGGTGCTCTCCAACTGGCAGGACCTCATCAGGAAGGAGAGATAACGGAGTCAGAATCCGAGGAGTTTTCGATGGCGGTGTTTTCTGGCGAGGATTTTGCCTGCTGGGTGAAGCAGCGGATACAGTTTCGCCCAGCCAGCTTGGCTTTACCGAGGGCGCGTTCGGCTTCGCGCAGGACGACGAGGGGGGTGCGGCCCCGGCTGGTGGCGATGCCGAGGCTGGCGGTAACATTCAGCACGTCGCGATGAATGTGATAGGGCTTGACGAGAACTAAACCTTGCAGCCGCTCGGCCATGACTTCAGCCTGTTCGGCGACGCAGCCCGGCAGGCCGACGAGAAACTCGTCTTCGCCGCAGCGTCCCAGAAGGTCATAGCTGCGCAGGTAGCGTTTCAGGCGCTGGGAGAATTCGCGAAGAACTGCATCACCAGTGCCGTAACCGAATTCGATGTTGACTTCGGAAAAATGGTCGAGATCGATCAGCATGAGCGTCAGGGGAGTGCGCATGCGCTGTACGCGGTCCGTTTCCTGAAAAAGCAGTCGCATGAGAGCTTCGCGGTTGAGCAGGCCGGTCAGGCTGTCGTGCGATGAGTGAAATCGGACAGCATCCATCTGCTCCTGCAGTTCGTGATAGAGGTGCTGCACCCGCTCGGCGGTGCGGAGGCGAACAAGGAGATCCATCTCGTTGATGGGCTTGAGGAGAAAGTCGTCCACGCCGGCTTTGGTAGCCATCTCAATCTCTTCGACGTCAGGGGTCCCGCTCATCAGCATGAGCCAGGGGGCGCGCTGGCGGGCGCGACGGCGGGTTTCGGCAATGACCTCAAACCCTTTCATCGAGGGTAAGCCATAATCGAGGATGGCCATTGGGGGCGGCTCAGGGCCGTTCAGGCGTTTGAAGGCTGCCACGCCATCGGCAATGACCTCGACGCGGTAATTCCAGGATTCGAGGAGTGCGCCAAGGACGGCTACCGAGGCGGGATCGGCGTCGGCAAGCAAAATGGTCGAGGGTTTTTCCGGCAAAACGGACATAAATGAAGCGTCTCCCCAAGGGGGTTATCGGGAGATTTCCGAAAGGGATTAGGAGAACGCGGTGGGACGAATTGAGAATAATTTTCCGTAAACAATGAAAAAAGTTATTGACCTTTTCCCAAAATAGGCAAAAACTGCATATATACGCACAACCGGGTACTTTTGCCGGACATCAAACTTATCAGCAAATACTGGCGTAAACCCCCGGGCCCCCAAGTATCCGCCTCCATCAAGTCTGAGACGGCTGTAATTATCCCCTAACCGGGTGAAGGCTTCCCAGTCAACCCTCTACCGCTGGAGTGAGCTATGATTTCCACTGTCACCACCACACACGCGATCCCGCAGAAGCTGCTTCCTGCGCGCATTCAGGTAGCGCGGGCGAGATTGACGATCTGCCACCACTGTTTCCAGGTTCTGGGTACGCCCCGGAATGTAGCCGATGCACAAGCCCTGGAAGCGGCACATATGTGTAAAGAGAAATTAAACGATCTGCAGCCTGCCGCAGCCCTCCCTTACCACTAGAATGAAGTTACTTTTGTCGTAAAAAACGCGCCTCCGGGCGCGTTTTTTTGCTTGCCGGGAGAAATGAGCCGCGTAGTAGCCTGCACCCGGGGAAAAAAGTTGCGATGCGTTGGATTTTGCCGGTTCTGGCGTTGATTGTTCTGATGCCTGTTTCTAATTCTGCTCAAACGAATGCCAAGACGGATGCAGGCCTGCCCAAGGAAGCAAAAGCACAAAGGAGCTATGCCGAGGGACAGGCATGGCTAAAGCAGCATGATTACCCGGCGGCGCTGAGCTCGTTTAAGAAGGCCGACAAAGAGGATGGCGGGCATTGTGCTGCCTGCCGGAAGATGATCATCGACCTGGGGGAAAAGACGGCCGACTACAAGAGCGCGGAAGCAGCCGCCGAGGAAGAGATCGAAGTGGCAAAGGCGCCCCTTGAGCAGGCAGATGCGCATATGCAGCGCGGTATTCTGCTGCTGCACGAGGGTGAGGCAAAGAACAAAGAGGATGCGTTTGCGGAAGCGGATAAAGATTTCAAAGCAGCGCTGGCCAGTGAACCCAAATACTCTTCGGCATACTATGGCGATGGGCTGGCACTGGGACATCTGAAGCAGGATGATGCGGCGAAGCAGAGTTCGAACAGTTTATACAATTTGAACCCAAGTCAGGAGCCGAGCATGGGCGGGCGCTGCGCTATATCGAACGACCCGAATTGGTGCGTGCGCGTCTGGCTCCGGCGTTTGCCGCGACGACGATCGACGGCAAGCACGTTTCGCTCGACGACCTGACGGGAAAAGTAGTGCTCATCGATTTCTGGGCGACATGGTGCGGCCCGTGCCGCGAAGCTCTGCCACATATCAAAAAAATCGCGCAGAAATTTGCCGATCAACCGCTGGTGATTTTGAGTGTGAGCCTGGATACGGATGCCAATGAGGAGAAGTGGCGCACCTTTGTAACGCAAAACCAGATGACTTGGCTGCAGGTGCGCGATGGGGGGTGGAATGGCCCACTGGCTACAAGATTTCGAGTGAATGCAATTCCTCACACGTTCACGATCGATGCAGACGGAGTGCTGCAGGATGAACACATCGGCGACGGATCGATTGAAGGAAAGCTGAAGAAGCTATGCGATCAGGCGCGCAGGTTGCAGGAAGCTCCGAAGGTTGCGGTTGAGACGGGCTGTGATTATTGAGGAGTCTGCGAAACGATATCCGTTGACGGTCCACGATACAGAAAAGCGGCTGGCTTCATCGCTGACCTGATGCCAGAAGCTTTTAGAAAGACATGCGATGACACTCGCCGATGTAATGAAGCAAGAACGCGACGCCATCATGGTCGAGTACCTGTTTCCACAGGGGCCTTTCAGCAAAGTAACGGTTCCACCCTATAGCGCAATACCCGATATTTCAGTTCTGGTCGAGACGCCGTGGCATTTGCGTTCCAGGCATCCGTTGACGATCAGGCCATTCGCCAATCATGGATTCGCGCAGATCTGCCCGACATTGGGATACAAGTTTCTATGGACTGCTCCGGAGAATGACAAATACCGCGAAGACTATTTCGCTTTCCTGAAGGAGTATTACGGCGTGACGATCTCCGCTCTGCCACGGGAGATTCATGTAGACCATCTGTTTAACCGCGCACGCGGGATAGCGCTCGGCCTGCGCTTTATCTGGATGATGCTGCTTCCAGGGTCGATCAATATGTCGCATGGTGCCGCTTATGAAAAATCGCGGACCAAAGGGATTGTAGGGGCCGCGGGGCGGCAGCGGTCGATTGATCCCATTCTGCTGATGAAGCTCTATGGCATTCGGTCGCCACGAAAAGGAAAAGAGCTGACACCGGAAATGACGAACCATGCGAGACGTATTGCCGCGATGCTGAATATCTCAGGTCAAGAAGCAGAGCAGGACATCAAAGACATGATGGAAGTTGCAAATTATCGCGGAAATGCGTGACTCAATAATCGACGTGCATGCGGATCGACTGGCACCCATACCGGGCCGCGGTCGCGATTGTAGCCGGGGTTGTCGATGTGCGAGGCCGAGGGCGAAGAACACCCACCAGGTGTGCCAGTTGTAATAGCTCTCGACGATATTTTCGCGGCCGTAGTTGAGGTGGCCATCGCCTAAGAGAAAGCCAAGGCCACCGTATTTCAGATAATTCTGGTGATCTCTCTTGATGGCGTTCGAGACGAAGGCAACGCCGATCTTGTCGATCTAGCGATGCCAGCGGGAGCCGCTAAATCGCCGCCGAAAGAACGGTCTGATCCACTTCGGTGTATGCGTAAGACTCATTCTGGCCCTCGTTCCAACCAACGCGGCTGAAGACGCGGAAGTCTTCGGTGATGTCCTGCTCGTTGTTCCAGCCGAAGCCATACTTTACGGCGCCGAAGTGGGCGTGATTGGCGATCATCCGGGCGTCGGATCGATGCCGTTGAGGTAGGCGTTCGACCGCCTCGCGATAGGTTCCCATGTGCGCATGGTTGACGAAGCTGAGGATACGGTGTCCCTTTGCGTCCGCGAATAATGACTTGCGCAGCTCGAACTCCATGTTCTGGCCACTGGCGCGGGAAAAGGCCCAGTCAAGGTCAATACCGTTGGCGACGGTCGGCATGGCGGCGATACCGTAGCGGGCACTCCAGTTGCGGTCGTCATATTCGCGATGGAGGCAACAGTGTAGCCACGGGTATCGGCGGCATAGTCCCATGCCCCATTGTTATCGACGGTCCAGTTGGTGAACTGCAGATGGCTGTCGCTGCCGACAGCGTTGATATCGAAGACGTCGGGCATGCTCATTTTGCCGATGCGGAACTCGAAGCGGCGCACCGGCACCTGAGTTGCCAGCGAGAAGGGTCCGCGGTCCGATTCCATGGTTTCGCTGGTAAGGCCAATTGTCTGGTGGATATTCGCGCGCGCAAGATAGGGTTTTGAGCCGAGGTTAGGGTTGCGCACAACGTCGAGGTTGGTGAATCCCGCAAGTCCCAGCGCCTGGCTGAGCCCGCGGCCTCCGGCGCTTTCGAAATCGACGATGAAATCGGTGTTGTAGCGGGTATTGTGGTGCGGCTGATAGCCCAGAAACAGCGTGCCTACCAGCGAAGTCTTGTACTCGCCAGCGCCGTGGAGACTGTTCTGTCCCTGGTATGGCGAGTGAAACGGTGGGTGCGCCTGAAAGATGATATTGCTCTGTCCGGAGATCCACTAAGGCGCGGTTTCGGAGTGCGGGAAGATGGTGGTCTCAGGAGCTTTTTGTGTTTCGGCGTTCTTGCGATCTGCCATCTCCGATGCAGACATGCTCAGGGTGGACTGTGCCGAGGGCGCGGAAGGAAGCGACGCAGGAAGCTGGGCGCTTCCGCAGATAGAGCAGAGCATCACGCAGAGGATCGTCGTCAACTTGGGCAAGAAAAATCTCCTGGCGGCGAAGGCGAGATATCAGAGCTTGATCTTGACTCGTAACTGTTGCAGGAGCGTTACAGAAACAGCGCGTTCATAGGCTCTACTGTGTTGTATCATATCCCCCTAGGATATAAGGGGAAAAATTCCATGTGCGCTGTGGATCGAATCGATCGGGAAAAGCAGAAGCTGGTTGCTCGCATCCGGCGAATTCGCGGGCAAGTGGATGCGATCGAGCGATCGCTTTCAAATGGAGACGATTGCGCGGATGTGCTGATGCTGCTGGCCAATGTACGCGGGGGCGTCAACAGCCTGATGGCTGAGGTGCTCGAAGACCACATCCGGCTGCATATGCTGACGGATAAGAGCCCGCTGCCGCCGACTGAGCTGGCTGAGGATTTAATCGACCTGGTGCGGGCTTATTTGAAGTAGGTTTTCCTGTACATCGGTTGTCTCCCTGGTGCTGGTAAGATACCCACTTTGTACCTCTGCTGAGAAGGCGGGCCTTGCTACGCAAGGCTTCGCACGAATCCTATTCGTGCGGGTCCTTCGGCTTCGCTCAGGCTGACACTTCTTAATCGATCAGTGGCGGAGGGATTCTATGGCTTGCGTCAGCGAGGCGGAGAGCTGCTGTTGTTGCAGCGCGGTCAGTTTCTTGCCCTGCGAGGTGAGATAGAAAACGTCGATGGCGACCTCGCCTTCGGTGTCGATCAGGGCGACTTCGATATTGCAATTGGCACTCGGCGAAGGTGGTGGCCAATCTCACGCAGCAGGCCGGGCGCATCCTGCGCCACGACCTGCAGCAGGGTGCTGTGGGTAGAGGAGTTGTTATCGAAATCGAGTCGGGTTTCGACATTGACCATGATTGGTGCGCGCGGCTGGCATGGCTGCGCGCGCGCAACAGCACTTTGCTAGGGGTCCTGCTTCGAGATGACGTCGCGCATGCTTTTGAGGAAGCGGTCCACCTCAGATGGATTGAGCTCCAGTGTCTGGAAGGGATCGGAGAACTGAAAGGTGTCGACGATGATGCCGGCATCGTCGGAAAACGCTTCGGCTTTGACAATGTTCATGCCCCAGGAAGAGAGGACGCCGGCCATGTCGGCAAAAAGCATGGGGCGGTCGGTGGTGATCACCGTGAGTTCCTGCAGCTGGCGCACGGTGCGCAGGTTGATCTGGACGGGCTCGGTTGCGAGATCTGCAGCGCCATGTGGAAATGGTCGCGAATCTGCTCCGGCAGGCGTGTCTGCAGATAGCGCTGCGGCAGTCCTTCGAGGAAAGCTGCGCAGTTCCTGCGCGCGCTCCGGCGTGAGGGCGACAATGCGATTCAGAAGGCCGGTGTCCACATCCGCGCGATAGCGCTCTTGATCGACGCTGCGGTCCATGAAGTTAGAAGTGGCGATGTAAAGCTGCCACAGATTTTCCGCCTTCCACGGAGTGAGCGCGTCGGGTGCTACCGCCTTGATGTCCGCATAGGTCATCAGGCACAGCATCTTTAGATGGCCTGGACGCCACTTTTTCGGCAAAGGCCCGAATGGTTTCCGGGTCGAAGATATCGCGGCGCAAGGTCAACGACATTTCCAGATGATTGCGGATGAGCCGACGTACCGGGTCGCGCTCTTCCGCATCCAGTTCCAGGCGCGCCAGCAGGCTGTCCGCCAGCTCTACGCTCTGCACTGCGTGCTCGCCGGTGCGCCGTGCCTTGCCGGTGTCGTGCATGAGCAGCGCAAGAAGAAAAGGTCGAGGCGGTCGATCTCCGCCAGCAGGGTGGAGAAGCGCCGTTCCCAGCCAGTGTGCGGCTGGCGCAGCGCGTGCACATTGTCGATGACCAGGAAGGTATGCTCGTCGACGGTGTAGCGATGATAGGAGTCGCGAATGACCAATGCGTCGATGCCGTGGAATTCGGGGATGAGCAACTCCAGCACGCCGAGCGCATGCATGGTGCGCAGGGCGTGTGCGGCATGCGGGCCGAGCAGAATTTCGCGCAGGCAGTTCCACAGGAATGGCCCTTCCGGGCATGTGCACGGCGAGCACCGGCAGAGCGTCGGCGATGCGATCTTCAGCGTTCTGCGTCAGCCTGTAGCCGTGCGCCGCGACCAAGGCAGAAGATGCGCAGAATACCCTCCGCGTCGGTGACGGAGGCGGCTTCGGCGAGGTCGATGCGGCCCTGTTCGAGAAAGAAATCGGTTCCGGCGATGGGACGCGCGGCGGCGGCGGAACTGTTTATAAAAAGAGCGGCGCGGCGGCGGCACATCGTCCATCAGCAGCGAGGTGCGGCGGAAGACGGTGCGCGCATGACGGTAGTAGGTGCGCATCCAGTAGGCGGGGTCGGCGCTGCCTCGGGTTTCGAGGCCGATGCTCTGTGCCGCGGCTTCGTCCTGCGCATGCCAGTCCAGGCGTGTTGTCGTCGCGGCCGCAGCGGAGATGGAGAAAACATCGCGTGGCGCCAGAAAATCGAATGCGGATTCGAGATCGTTGTGGACGGCGAAGAAGGAATTGCGAAGTGGCTGGGCCAGGCCTTTTGCGCCTGCAGGGAGAAAAGCAGATTGAGCCATTGGGAAAGTTGATAGTCGCGCAGACCGCCGGGACACTCTTTGATATTGGGCTCGAGATGGAAGATGGTGTTGCCGTATTTCAGGTGGCGCGCGCGGGCCATCTCGGCGAGATTCTGGACGATGCGTGCTCCACTCACGCAGCGCGAGTGCGGGCAGGAGGTTGTGTTCTCAAGCCGCTTGTAGAGAGCGTAATCCCCGCAGAGATAGCGGCGGTCCAGCAGAGACACCATGAATTCAAGGTTGTCGGGATCGAAGCGATCGCATTCCTTGTAGGTTCGAATCGCCGGGCTGGCGCGCAATCCGACATCCCACATGGCCTGGGTACAGCGTGCGGATGAGGCCGTGCAACTCGCGTTCCACGCTGTCATTGGCGCAGAGAAAGAGCACATCTACATCGGAGTGAGGGAATAGCTCCTTGCGCCCGAAACCGCCGGTGGCAACGACAGTGATGCTGGCCAGATCGGATTGATCACCGAGGAGCTCAACCCACAGCTGGCGTACAATCTTGTCGACGAGGGTAGAGCGGCGGCGGATGGAGGCTGAGCCGTCCCCAGAGCGCTCAAAGGTGAGACGCAGGTCGGCTGTTTCCTTTTGATACGTGTCCCGCATTCGCGGGAGGGATAGCGACTCAAGCGTCATGCAGTTTCAGGTGTTGCAAGTTTGAGAACGGTGGCCCTCTCATGCAGGGCTACCGCGATGAAAATGCTTTACGTGGGCGAATCGTTGCCCCGAGATTGAAAGGCTCGCTTCCCACCCTTTCACAAAATTGGCAGAAGGATGGGGTACCTTTTTTCCCTGCCAGTGCCGGCGAGGAGCAAATCGTTCACTCAGGATGACATATCTTATACTGCCCGCAAAATATGTCTATAACGCCGAAGGGCCGCGTTCGTCGTTACGAATGCGGATGGCTTCGTCGATCTTTGAGATGAAAATCTTGCCGTCACCGATCTTGCCGCTGCGCGCCGAGGAGAGAATGGCCTGTACAGCCTTCTCGACCAGTTCGTCGGGCACGACCATCTCAAGCTTGATCTTCGGGCAGCAAATCGACGGTGTATTCACGGCCGCGATAAAACTCCGTGTGGCCTTTCTGCCGGCCATGACCGCGGGCTTCCAGAATTGTCATGCCCTCGATGCCCACTTCCAACAGGGCGTCCTTTACCGCGTCCAGCTTCGACGGTTGAATCACCGCTTCAATCTTCTGCATAGTGTCGTCTCAAGTGTGTTTCAGGGTAACAGGTTGCGTCCAGTTACGAAGCAAAATCGTAACCCTCTTCGCCATGCTGGGTGAGATCCAGGCCCTCCACCTCATGCTTCGCGGGAAACGCGCAGACCGATCGTGAGATCGATCAGCTTCAATAAAACCAGGGTACCGACGATGGAGATGACCCATGCGAGACCTATGCCGACGAGCTGATTCAGCAGTTGATGCCAGTTGCCGTCGACAGCGCCCGAGGGCAGCGGATTGCCGTTCGCATCCTTGAAGATGGGATTGATCGCGCTGGAGGCGAAAAGTCCAGTGAGGATGGCCCCGAGCGTGCCACCTGCGCCATGCACGCCGAAGGCGTCGAGGGAGTCATCATAGCCGAACCAGTTCTTAACCTTGATGACCATGAAGTAGCAGAAAGCACCGGCGGCAAGGCCGATGACGATTGCCGACATGGGCTTGACAAAGCCTGCAGCCGGAGTGATGGCGACGAGTCCTGCGACCGCGCCGGAAATTGCGCCCAGAGCGCTGGGCTTGCCACTGCGAATCCATTCAGCCGCAGCCCAGCTGAGGGCGGCGCCAGCTGCCCCGAAGTGGGTATTCACAAAAGCGCTGGTGGCGAGCGAGCCAGAACCGAGCGCACTTCCAGCGTTGAATCCAAACCAGCCTACCCACAAGAGACAAGCGCCGATGACGCTGAGAACAACAGAGTGTGGCGGCATGGCTTCCTTGGGATAGCCGACGCGTTTGCCCAGATACAGCGCACAGACGAGCGCGGAGACGCCCGAGGTGACGTGAACGACGGTGCCACCGGCGAAATCGAGCGTAGGAAAACGTCCGCCGAGCGAGGCATTGAGCAATCCGCCCTTACCCCAGACCATGTGCGCCATGGGCGAGTAGACGACGATGGACCAGAGAATGAGGAAGACCGCCATGGCGCTGAACTTCATGCGTTCGGCAAAGGCTCCAGTGATGAGCGCGGGGGTGATGATGGCGAACATCAGCTGGTAGATCATGAATGTCTGCAGCGGCATTGTAGCTGAGTAGTCGGGATCAGGGGTGAGACCGACTCCGTGCAGGAAGAGATGATGCAATCCGCCGATGAAGCTTGTGCCTGAGTCAAAGGCCAGGCTGTAAGAGACAAGCGCCCAGAGCACGGTGATGATGGCCATCATGGCGAAGCTCTGCATCATGGTGGCAAGCACATTCTTTTTGCGGACGAGACCGCCGTAGAAGAGGGCAAGACCGGGGCCGGTCATCATCAGCACGAGGGCCGCGCTGACCAGCATCCATGCGTTGTCGGCAGAGGATTGCGCGGCGGCAACCTGGGTCTGGAGTTTTGCGATCTGGTCGGCGGTTGTGCCCGCGCTGCCAGCAGGCGTTTGCGCGAGAGCAGGGAACAGGCTGCCCACACAGAGTGCCAATGCTAAAAGCAGCTTCACAATACGAGGGTGCATATCACTCCATCTGGCTTGTTTTGAAATAGACCGATTTCCGAGCAGTTTTACGCCGGCAAAAAATAATTGAATGCGAACGATAAGCAGTTGCCGGGCATGTGTGGATGCAAAGGTATGCCCATGGGATTTCCTGAATATGTTGCAGTTACTTTTACATATTTGATGAAAATCACAAACAGCATTTTGGGCGGCATAAAAGTTTTTTATCCGGCCTATTTGCTATTGATGATCGCGTGACTGCAAGCCATTCAAATTTAAGGCGGAACGGCGTTATAGTAGAGGTATGAGCGAATTAGCGCGCGACCGGTATCTGTTTGGCTCATTGGAGAGCAGTGCGAAGAACCGCGAAAAGCTGCGGGAAGTCAGCTATGGCTACGATCAGCCGGACGGAGTCTTTCTAACATCACTCGATGCAGCTATTAACTGGATTCGTAAGAGCTCGGTTTGGCCGATGACCTTTGGGCTTGCCTGCTGCGCGATCGAGATGATGTCGATGGGCGCATCGCGCTTTGACGTGGCCCGCTTCGGTGCCGAAGTTTTCCGGCCCTCGCCGCGGCAGTCTGATCTGATGGTGATTGCGGGACGTGTTTCGCAGAAGATGGCACCGGTAATCCAGCGGCTTTACGATCAGATGCCGGAACCAAAGTGGGTTATTTCCATGGGTGCATGCGCCACTTCCGGCGGGGTTTTCAATAACTATGCATTGGTGCAAGGTGTCAATCAGGTAATCCCTGTAGACGTGTATGTACCTGGTTGTCCACCCCGTCCAGAGCAGCTGATTTACGCTATTACACTGCTTCAGGAGAAGATCCTGCGGGAGCGCGGTAGCTTAAAGCGAGTTTTAAACTTGCAATAACTGAAAAGATTCAATAAGTTAGATATATATATCTGTACCGGTGGCGAATCGCTCAGTAAGTATAAGTAGTGATCACCCAGGGGAAGCATCGAAATTATCCGGTGCTTCGACTGCACTTCCAGTTCGATTCGGTAACTGCGAGGGTGCTAAAGGCAACAAGCGTGACATTTCAGGCAACTCATTGAAGAATTTGTGCTCTAACGTAATCAACGTGTGGTAGCTTTTATACCGTCGCAGTTCGTTACTGAAGTTTCGTCTTTGGCTTACCTGGGCTTTCCGTTTTGAAGCCTGGTTCTTCGGTTTATCGTGATTTTCAAAGTATGGTTTCGGAGGATAGACGCATGCAATCTCGTCCGTTAAGTTCCGTGAGCCGAATTCTGCTAGTTGGATGTGCCGTGGGACTCGGAGCCTCGAGTCTTTTCGGGCAGACCTCGACTCCAGCGCCGGCTGCTCCGGCTGAGCAACCAGTTTCCCGTATTGATGTATTTACGGGATATTCCTACTTCGCTCCACATGGAACGGTGAACACGCAGTTGCTGGATGGGACAACCTTCAGCGCTCGCTATGCCTCGGTAGATTATGGTGCTATCGCCAGTGTCGCCTACTACTTTAATAAGTATTTTGGCGGCCAGGGAGAGTTTGGCGCTCACCCTGATGGGAACAACGATGGTTTCTACACGATTCAGGCAGGGCCGATTTTCCGCTATCCGACCTCTGAGGGCATTACACCATTCGTCCATGCCCTTGCTGGCGCGGCAAAGGTTGGCGGCCCAAATGACACGCCGAGCCGTATGTCGCACATCTCTATACCTGGGGTCCGGCACTGACGGTAGGCGGTGGCTTGGATTACAACCTGCCTATATTTAATCATCGTCTGGCGTTGCGTCTTTTCCAGGCTGACTTTGAATATATCCACGCAAACTTCGGCCCAGAACCTGTCATTGGCGGCCGCGCCAATATTGATGCAGCACGTTTGAGCACTGGCATCGTCTGGAAGTTCGGCAACATTATTCCGCCGCCTCCAGTCGAATACTCCTGCTCGGCGAGCCCGGCGTCAGTTTTCCCCGGCGACCCCATCACGATTACCGGAACCGCAACGAACCTGAACCCCAAGAAAACCGCGACGTATAGCTGGTCTGGCCAGGGCGTGACGGTGAAGGGCGATACAGCCACAGCCAATGTAGATTCGACGGGTCTCCAGCCCGGCAGCTACACGGTGACTGGCCATGTAAGCGAAGGCCAGAAGCCGGGTCAGTTCGCAGATTGCACCTCGAACTTTACTGTGAAGGCTTATGAACCGCCAACGGTAAGCTGCTCGGTGAATCCGTCGAGCGTGAACCCAGGCGACAGCGCCACGGTTACTGCGACCGGCGTCAGCCCGCAGAATCGCCCGCTGACCTACAGCTACACTGCATCGGCTGGTTCTGTCAGCGGTACGGGCAACACCGCAACTCTGTCCACGACGGGTGCGCCGGCGGGCTCGATTACGGTGACGGCCAACGTGTCCGATGACAAGGGTCAGACTGCTTCCGGCACTTGCTCGGTCTCAGTCAATGCTCCGGCAGCTCCGGCTCCGAAGACATCGACCCTCTGCTCGATCACCTTCAGCCGCGACAAGCGTCGTCCGGCTCGCGTCGACAACGAAGCCAAGGCCTGCCTCGATGACGTAGCGCTCAACGCGCAACGTTCGTCCGATGCATCCGTGGTGGTAGTTGGCAACGCAACGGCTGACGAACAGAATCCGCCAGCGAAGAAGGGCAAGAAGAAGGCTGCGGTGCCAGCGAACCTGGCAGCACAGCGAGCGGTCAACACTAAGGACTACCTGGTGAAGGAGAAGGGCATTGATGCCAGCCGTATCCAGGTCCGTACAGGCACAGCAGGAGCGCAGGAAGTAGAAAACTACCTCGTCCCGGCTGGCGCTACCTTCGACACAGACGTACCAGGTACGACTGCAGTCGATGAGTCCGCAGTCCAACCGCAGGTCCGCAAACCGCTTGGTACAAAACCGCACCATCACGCCAAGAAGTCGGCTAGTCAGTAAAGCGTGACTGGGCTAAACCAAAGGGCCAGCCGGAAAAATCCGGCTGGCCCTTTACTTTTTATGTGAGTTTTGTCATCGAATATAGAAAGCAATGCTGGCGGGTTGGCGTCACGAGCGGATAGATTGATATCAGGACATTATGAAACGGAAGCTATTGCAGTTTTTTCTCCTTGGTGTAAGCATTCTGGGAATTTCTGGTCTAACGGCGCAAGGCGGAGTTTTAACATGGATACCGGTCGGCCCGAACGGCGGTGACGCGCGCAGTTTTGCAGTGGATCCGGGAAATCCTCAGCAGCTTTATCTGGGCACAACCACAAGCTGGATTTATGAGTCTTTGGACGGTGGCGGCAGCTGGAAAAGGCTGGCAAAGCTGGGCAAGGCAGACAATCTGGTGGTTGACAGCCTGGTGGTCGATGCTTCTGATACAAAAACCCTATTCGCCGGAGCCTGGCAGGTCGATCGCACGGGAGGCGGCATCTATATCAGCCACGATCGGGGCGCCACCTGGTCGTTGAGCACCGATATGGATGGGCAATCGGTGCGCGCACTGACACAGTCGAATTCCGCCCCGAAGATCCTGGTAGCCGGCACGCTGAAGGGTATATATCGCAGCGAAGACAAGGGACAGCACTGGAAGCAAATCAGCCCGCCAGAGAGCGGCGAAATTCACGAAGTTGAATCCGTTGCTATCGATCCCTACGACCCGAAAACCATTTATGCGGGAACATGGCATCTGCCCTGGAAGACGACCGATGGCGGCGCGAACTGGCACAACATCAAGCAGGGACTGATTGACGATTCGGATGTATTTTCGATCATCATCGATCCGACGCGGCCTACGGTGATCTACACAAGCGCCTGCTCCGGCATTTACAGGAGCGAGACTGCGGGCGAGCTTTATCGCAAGGTGCAGGGCATTCCTTCGACGGCGCGGCGTACGCGCGTACTGATGCAGGATCCGGTAAACCGCAAAGTGGTATACGCGGGTACGACTGAAGGCCTCTATAAAACCATGGACGATGGCGTGAACTGGTCGCGCATTACCGGTCCCGACGTCATCATCAACGACATTTACGTCAATCCCAAAGACCCGCAGCATGTTCTGCTGGCGACAGATCGCAGCGGCGTACTGCTGAGCAACGATGGAGGCACATCCTTCAACGCTTCTAATGCCGGTTTTTCGCAGCGGCAGGTAGCGGCTATCCTGGCCGATGCGAAGCATGAAGGCACGATCTACGCCGGGGTCCTGAACGACAAAGGCTACGGCGGCGTATTCGCAACCGAGGATGGCGGAACGACCTGGCAGCAGCGAAGCAACGGGCTGGACGGAAAAGATGTTTTTGCGCTGGCGCAGGCCGATGACGGCACGCTGCTGTCTGGAACGAATCACGGTATCTTTCGCTGGACAGGCTCCGAATGGGTGCAGGACGGTAATGTCGTCAGCTATACCGAGAAGACAGTCTACTCGGTGAGAAAAGGGAAGAAGACGAAGTCGACAAAACAGATTGCAAAGCCCGGTGCTCCTATCGATGCGCGCGTGAATGACATCAACACCGCAAGCGGTGTCTGGTTTGCGGCCACTTCGGAAGGAATTTATCGCAGCGAAAATCAGGGCTCCTCCTGGACCGGACCGGTACTGAAAGGAGACGACTATCGTTTCGTTACGGCCAAGGGAAATGTAGTGGTGGCGGCAAATCACCGGCAGGTGCAGATCTCCCCGGATGGAGGAACGAACTGGCACGACATTACGCTGCCCTCGAAGTTGACATCCGTCCAGGCTGTCACAACCGCGCCCAAGGGCAGTCTCTGGGTGGGTGGACGCGAAGGGCTGTTCTACAGCGAAGACGATGGGCAGAGCTGGCAGCAGATGTCAACTCTACCGCTGGCCGATATCAACGGCCTCAGTTACAACCGCGAGATGGGAAGAATTGTGGTTACGTCGTGGCGTTCGACCATGGTTTTCGCCATTGATGAGAACAGCAAGACCTGGAAGTGGTGGGATGCGGGATGGACAGTTCGTTCCGTCCGTTCGCTTGGCGACAGGCTGGTTGCAGCGTCGCTTTACGACGGAGTCGTCGTTCAACCAAAGAGCGAGGAGACTGCTGCGGTGCCCGCAGGTGGAAGCGGTGGATCGCAGCCCTAGGATGCACTGTTGTCATGATTAAGCTGCGTCCTTACCATAGTGCGGACCTGGAGACGCTGTACAGGATCGACCAGGTCTGCTTCACACCGGGAATCGCCTACTCCAAAGCAGAGCTGCGTTACTACGTTCAGCATCCAAGGTCATTCACTGTCGTTGCGGAGACCGATCCGAGGATGATTGCCGGATTCTGTACAGCACAACTCCAAACACGTGAAGGCAGACACGTCGGCCATATCATTACCATCGATGTGCTTCCAGATGCACGAAGACAGGGCATGGGCCGCCTGCTGTTACGGGCGGCCGAGGAGAATTTCCGTGCAAAGGATACGGATTCTATCCGGCTGGAAGTCGCTGTCGATAACCAGCGTGCGCAGATGTTCTATCAGACGATGGGCTATACGCAAATTGGCATGATACCGGGGTACTATGCCGGAAAGCTGGATGCGCTCGTGATGCAGAAGCAAATCACTGGAGATGCGTAGCGACAGCAACAGCGTTGGCGAGAGACGTTTTCTTATCGTTGGTCATGCGACCCGACGACTTCCAGAGCACCTGGCCAGTTTTGTCGACGAGCAGCAACACAATTTCTTTCTCATTGGAAATATTCAGCGCATGGCGGAAGTCGTTCTTGTTTGTGTAGAGCGGTATGATCCAATGCCAGGTTTCAGGATCGGTTTCGGCACCGCGAAGTGAGGAAGTATCCCACCAGCGATAGATCATGTTTTCCTGGTTGGATACTGGCATCTTGTAATAACGGAACTGAAAGTTGATGTGCTGGAGAGCCTGCGCTGTTGACATCCACGATTCAATATCTTTGGACTGCTCTGCTTCAAATGAGATCAAAAGCAGATTGACTTTGCCTTCGAAGTCGGTGGGCAGATTTACCTTTGCCTTGTCGAGGCTGAAAGTGGAGAGTGCCGGAAACGTGGCGGTGCGCGGCGCATCGCCCTGCTGCGAGGCGCGCGAAGCAGGCAGAAAAACAAAGCAGAGGGCCAGCACAGACAACAATCGGATGCGATGATGCAATCGGAAAACCCTAAACGTAATAAATTGTGAAGCCTTCTTCTTGACGCATAGTATCAGCGCGGAGACCTTGCGTGTATGAGAAAGTTTAGAGGGCCAGCCCTGCTTCCTCGGGAGCTATGCTATTGTTCTATTGCAATTGTTATTCTGTGTTCCTGAAATGGCAATTGCACTACCCGCGTGATGGCTAACGTCTGGCAATCGTTGCTCCCCAAGCGGCTGGGCTCAAATCGCGTGCGTGCTGCGAGAACAGCCAGTGATGACCATCGAGGTCCTCGACGCCATATTGCCGCTCGCCGTAGACAGTTTCCTGCAGGTCTTCGACAATCTTGGCTCCTGCGGATTTTGTCCTGGCGAAATGCGCATCCACATCGTCAATAAAGACTGTCAGGGATTGCGTTCCAAAGCCCAATTGCGCCGGGGTGGCGTTGCCACGGGCGCTCTTGATCATGATGCAGGCCTTCCCGGCGTACATCTGCGCTCCGCTGACGGGATCGCCGTAGCGGTAGTGTTCGGTGAATCCGAAGACTCTCGTCAGCCACGCGATCGCGGCGGCAACATCCTGATACATGATGTGCGGTAGCACGGTGTCAGTCGGCAGGGAACGGTTTGCTGTCATGCAGGTGATTTTACGACTGCTTTTTTACGGAGATTCTGTATAGCGGTTTAGTGCTGCCAAATTCGCGCCGAAGCGGTGGCAACTGGCGTCAAATGCAGGATCACGCGGTATGCTGACCGCCGTTGCATTATCATAGAGAGTTATGACTGAAGCGATAGCATTCCGCGCGGAGCGGCGGCCCTTTGCCACAGATGATGCGAGACTTCAACCGATTGCGGAAAAAGTGCTTTCCGGCGAGAGGCTGAGCTTTGACGATGGCCTGGCGCTCTATCGCTCAGCAGACATTCTGGCCGTTGGATGGCTGGCAAATTTCGTGCGCGAAAAACTGTACGGCAACACTACCTACTTCAACGTCAATCGGCATATCAATCCGACGAATGTGTGCGTAGCTGCCTGCCGTCTATGCGCCTTTGGCCGCAAAAAAGATGCCGCCGGCGCCTATACCATGGCGCTTGAACAGGCATGGCAAACGGCGGCTTCCGGTTACAGCGAGGCAGTGACGGAGTTTCACATTGTCGGCGGACTGCATCCGGATCTGCCGCTGGAATACTTTCTCGATCTGGTACGCGGCCTTAAGGAACGCTTCCCGCAGGTGCACATCAAAGCGTTCACAATGGTTGAGATTGCGTTCTTTACCAGGCGCGCGAAGCTTTCCATCCGTGAGACGCTGGAGCGTTTGCGGGATGCGGGCGTCGACTCGATGCCCGGTGGTGGCGCGGAGATTTTCGCGGACCGCGTCCGGCATATCATCTGCGATCACAAGATCGATGGCGACGAGTGGCTGGATACTGCGCGCACGGCGCATCAGCTTGGGTTGAAGTCGAACGCGACGATGCTCTACGGGCATATTGAAAACGAAGAAGACCGCGTCGATCACCTGCTGCGGTTGCGCGGAGTTCAGGACGAGACGCACGGCTTCCAGACCTTCATTCCACTGGCGTTTCACCCGGACAATACGCCGCTGGAACATCTGCCGCGCACTACGGGTCTGACCGATATCAAGCAGATTGCCGTAAGCCGCCTGCTGCTCGATAACTTTCCGCACATCAAAGCATACTGGCAGATGATGACACCGAAGATTGCTCAGATCTCTCTGCGTTTCGGAGCCGATGATATCGATGGGACGGTGATCGAGGAGAAGATCTATCACGATGCCGGTGCGACGACTCCGCAGGGCATGCGGCGGCAGGATTTAGTGCGGTTGATCCGCGAAGCCGGTCGCGAACCTTTCGAGCGCGACACCATGTATCGCACAGTGACGCGCACGGAAGATACGTTTACGGTTGCTGTTTAACGCATCCATGGCGAATGCTATTGCAGAGGCGGTGTAAGCGGCTCGGGTCCAGTTCGTAACTGGATGGGTGGGGGAGGAGTTGGCGGCAGTGCTTCTTTTCTTAGAGCATCGGCCTTCGCCCGCTCCAGGCGTTGTTTGCGCACCTCACGCACGGCAACCATGATCAGTCCGGAGAATGTAACTGCCAGCAGAGTCATCGCAACCCAGCCGTGGAGTTCCGGCACCTCGTTGTAAAGCAACGCCAGTCCCACAAAGACAAAGAACACATGAGCGCAGAAGACATGTAGCGATGCCCTGCCTAAAGTAAGAAAAGGCTCGACTGCTATGATGCGCAACACGTATTTGCGCATCCAGTAGAAAACAATGGTAAAGGTAACGAGATTGATGACTCGCAGGGGGCCGATCTGCCACTTATCGAGCTTCATGCCCAGCGCCTGCTGTGTGAGGTGAATGCCCAGCCAATCGTGGCGCACTCCTATGAAGAAGAGGCAGACAACAGCGCAGATGGCGACGACGTAGCCGGGGATGCGTTTCAGCGGCACGTCTCCTTCGGCGGATTTAGCGCCCAGCCACAGGCCCACGATCCAGACCGCCTGCCATGCGAAGAGATTGAAGGCGCCCGTCTCCTGCTGGGGGATTGGCAGGTGGGTGATGTGGACGATGATTTTATGCACGATATCGCGCAGGCCGAATTGCGCGAAGAGCCAGAAAACTCCGCTGACTGCGAGAATCCGGCTCCAGCCGCGACGCACTGCCGAAGAAAGCACGATCGGCGTGAAGAAGAGAAAGATGACGTACATGGGGAGAATGTCCAGCAGCGGCGGGCAGTAGAGAAGCAGGATCGATCCGATGATGGCGACGAACGGGTGCGCGATGTAGAAATCAAGCAGGTTATAGATGGCGGCACGATGGGTGGTGACGGCATAGGCCGCGGCCACAGTGAAGGCGAGGGCCAGCATCAGCAGGTGGTAAGCGTAAATGCGCAGCGAACGCCGCCACAATTTGTTGCGCAGGGCAGAGCCATCTTCCTGCGCCTGCCGCATATAGACGCGACTGACCAGCAAGGCTGAAAGAAAGACAAAGCCTTCGGCCGAAGAGACGAAGCCAATCGGCTGGTTTACAAAGTCGCTAAAACGCGTCGGCAGGTGCGTGAGCGTCATCCAGACGAGGAATAAGCCGCGCAGAGCATCGAGTTCCGGACGTCTCTGCGGTTTGGGGAGATGCATGCCGAGCACGGAAAAACTCCATTTGTAAGCAGGTGCTTCCTGATTAGACCCCTATAGAGGAGAATCGGTTGCGCGTACGGGGCAATGAGCCGAGGATTCGGGGAAATCGCAGTTGCCGGGCTGAAATCAGCGGTTGAATCTTTTTCTTTCCTAAAACATCTTGATATCAAGATAAATGAAAACAGTCCGGGCAAATTCGGGAAAAGATACAAGCGGGATTCACCTCTGGCTGGTGTTATGGAAGGCTTTCCGGTCGGTAGAGGCGCACGCGCATCGGCATATCGCCGAGCTGGGCTTGTGCCTGAGCGATTTTGGAGTTTTAGAAGCGCTTTTAAACAAAGGGCCGCTCAATGTGAAGAAACTGGGGGCGAAAGTCATGCTGACCAGCGGATCGATGACAGCGGCTCTCGACCGGCTCGGGCGCCGTGGACTCATCGAGCGGGAAGAGGATGCCGATGACCGCAGAGTGCGGATGGTACGGCTGACTGAGGCGGGTAGGGGCATGATTCGCGAAGCCTTTGAGGATCATAAACAGGCGATGGAACGGACGGTTGCAGGCGTTGGGAAAAAGGATCGCGAAGTGCTGATCGGATTGCTGCGGCAACTCGGTCATAGTGCAGAAGATCGGCTGGCGAATGAAAGTGCCAGAGGGCTGCGGAATAATGTGGCAGTGAAGAACGGCGGAAAGAGAAGCAGGAAGGAGTAAGGAAATGGCTGAAGTGAAAAAGGTACTTGGAATGTATGGGCCGGGATCGAATCATTGGGTAGGAGATGGTTTCCCTGTGCGGAATATGTTTCCATCGAACGGGTTGAGGGATGAGATCAATCCTTTTCTTATGCTGGATTATGCAGGGCCATCTTATTTTGAGCCGTCGAAGCAATCGCATGGAGTGGGCGAGCATCCGCATCGCGGATTTGAAACTGTGACGATTGCATACCAGGGAGCGGTTGCGCATCGCGATTCGGCCGGTAACAGCGGCGTTATTTTTCCCGGCGACGTGCAGTGGATGACGACTGCCTCGGGCATAGTGCACGAAGAGATGCATGAGAAAGAATTCGCGAAGAATGGGGGCACCTTCGAGATGATTCAACTCTGGGTGAATCTGCCGAAGACGGCGAAGATGTCGAAGCCACGCTACCAGGGAATTACAAAGGAACAGATTCCTTCGGTCGATCTTGGGAACGGTTCATATGCGCGCGTGATTGCCGGGGAGTTGCGGGGTGTGCGTGGACCGGCGAGCACGTTTACTCCGGTGAACCTGTTCAATGTGCGGTTGAAGGGCGGCAGCAAAGCGGAACTGCAGATTCCCGATGGACACAACGCGGGTGTGCTCGTAGTGAAGGGTGACGTGGTTCTGAACGATGCGGAAACGATCAAGGGTGAAGCGCGAATCGCCACGCTGAGCCCGGATGGTGAGCGCATCGTGCTCGACGCTAAGGAAGATTCGACGCTTCTGGTGTTGAGTGGCGAGCCTATCCATGAGCCTGTCTTCAGTTATGGTCCGTTTGTGATGAATACGCGCGACGAGATCATGCAGGCCGTTCGCGACTACAATGATGGCAAAATGGGGCATCTGCAATAAGCAAAATACCTTTCTGCCTTCGCCCGGAACAGGCGAAGGCGCGAAGGACCGATTGGCATTGGCTTGATGGACCGCAAAGAGGATGAATAAGTTCGACAGCGTTAGCTATGCAGGAGCGGATTTGTCTCTATAGCAGCCGTTAAATCTCGCCAATCTTTGAAGAGGTACTGCAGCGTTTATGAACAATACACTGACCCGGCTCTCCCGCAAGATCATTCCCTCTTTTCAACACCAGACAGGAAACGCGTGCGTGGAATCGTTAAAGGTTCCCGAAGCCGCTGTCGCCTACTCGGAGAAATTTCTCGTCAATCTGGCGCAGGAAAAAGGCTTCGGGAATGCTCGTGTCATCGCCGGCTCCAGCCATACGGACTGGCAGACGGTTTTGCTCGCATACAAAACGCAGCCAGCTTCGATTGCTGCCCTGGCATAACTGCGTAATTTCAGTAAGCCGGAATGCCCGTCACGCTCTGACCAATGATAAGCGTGTGAATGTCATGCGTGCCCTCGTAGGTCTTTACTGACTCCAGGTTCATCATGTGACGCATGATCGGGTAGTCGTCGGCGATGCCGTTGCCGCCGAGAATGTCGCGTGCCATGCGCGCGCACTCGAGCGCCATCCAGACGTTGTTACGCTTCGCCATGGAGATGTGCTCGAGCTGACTTTGCCCTCATCTTTCATGCGGCCTACCTGTAGCGCAAGCAGTTGGGCTTTGGTGATCTCACTAGATCATCCAGACCAGCTTTTCCTGCACTAGCTGGTGGCTGGCGATGGGCTGGTCGCGGAACTGCTTGCGGAGCAGCGAGTACTGCAGCGCGCTAGTCGTAGCAGGACATGGCTGCGCCGATGGCTCCCCAGCTGATGCCGTAGCGCGCCTGGTTAAGGCACATGAGCGGCGATTTGAGTCCGCCAGTGCCGGGCAGGAGGTCTTTCGGCGGGAATGCGGACGTCCTGCAGCGAGAGTCCTGAAGTGACGGAGGCGCGCAGCGACCATTTGCCGTGCACGTCGTAGGCAGTGAAGCCGGGGCGATCGGTTTCGACCAGGAAGCCGCGCATGCGGTCGTCTTCGTCTTCGACCTTGGCCCAGATGACAGCGACGTCGGCGATCGAGCCGGAGGTGATCCACATCTTCTCGCCATTCAGGACGTACTCGTCGCCGTCTTTCTGGGCGCGAGTGCGCATGCCGCCGGGGTTCGAGCCAGAGTCGGGTTCGGTGAGGCCGAAGCAGCCGAGCTTTTCGCCTTTCGCAAGCAGCGGGAGCCAGTATTTCTTTCTGCTCTTCGGAGCCGAAGGCGAAGATGGGATACATGACCAGCGCCGACTGCACGCTGACGAAGCTGCGCACGCCGCTGTCGCCGCGCTCGAGTTCCTGCATGACGAGGCCGTATTCGACGTTGGACATGCCGGCGCAGCCGTAGCCGTGCAGGTTCGCGCCAAAGAAGCCGAGTTCGCCCATCGGCTGGACAAGCTCTCGGGGGAAGCGGCCGTCGCGGTTGCACTGCTCGATGATGGGAATGAGGTTGTCTTCGATGAACTGGCGCGCAGTGTCGCGCGACGAGGCAGCTCGTCTTCGTTGAGGAGGGCGTCGAAGCCGATGAAGTCGACTCCCTTGAACTTAAAGGCCATTGTGAGTGATTGCTCCGTTCTGAGACTGAAACTATTCAGACTAGCAGAGCGGGAAGACGCTGGGCAAAGGCGCTTCCCGTAGTGCTGATGCTAAATGGCTTCGGGCTGCGATGGGAGCGGTATGGTTCCGGGTAGAGCGAATGCGGCCGCGGATGAGCCAGATGAATCCAGAAAAACGCGTCAAGGGGATGGCAGTGACGGGATAGAGGCCAGCGTTGAAGAGCACAGTATAGAGAATTGCCAGCAGACCGAGGTGAGGGTCTTGGTGACGCTGTGTTTGTTGAGTCGCCATGATGGTATTTCGGTGCCGCATCTGTTTTCTTGATCTACGAATGTGCAGCCGTCCTTTCGAATTGGTATGAGTGTTTTCTTGAACGCAACCAAAGCTCGATTGCGATGGTGTTGATCGAAAACCCAATCCAGAAAGCGATGCCGAAAAACTGTTGCGGTTTGAGATGCGTCAGAGTGCTGGTTGCGAAGAAGATGCCCATCACCGGGCGCGTGGTCGCGATGCCGAGAAGGATCGCAACTGCTCTCGTCAGCCATTGCTGCTTGAGTTGGACCTCGCCATTTCGGCGGTATAACCATGCGCGGCATAGCGAATAGAGAAAAAGACTGTTGAAGAAGAAAACGGCGGAGCGCTCTGTCCACCCGCCGATGGCATAGGTGCTCATGGCATATGCGGTGACGCCCACGATTGCGCCCAGAGGGAAGAGCAGTTGCTCGATCCATGTGGAGCGCGCAAAGCGGCGGAAGCAGGTGAGAGACAGCAGCAGAACAAAAGCCAGCGCCGGCAGAATGTGTGCCAGCGTCAAGGCGGTGTGCGATGCGAATGCTTCATCGAGGCCAGCCATCTGCGGCGGCGGAGACTGTGGCGGATGCAACAGTGCAGCGACGCGCCGCAAAACGACTGCGACTGCGATTACGATGCACATCCAGAAGCCTATGCGCAGGGGCCGAGGAAAGGCTTCCTTCCGGATAAGAACTGTGGGCCCATCTGCGGAATCGAGGCTGGCCGACATGCGCTCCTCCTGTAATGAGTGGCATCATAGCAGTTGAATTTACATATTGTAAAATTAATTATCGAACAGTATGATCGCAGCGTGACACCAAAGAAAAAAACCGTCTGCAAACGGCCGTATTCGCTGGGGAAACGACTGGCGCAGTCCGATCAAAAACGGACAAAGATTTTGCTGGCACTGCGCAGGCAACTGGAGGCGAAGGGATTTTCCAGTCTGACCCTGGACGGTCTCGCGCAGGAAAGCGGCGTGACGCGGCAGACGATTTACAACCTCTATGCGACGAAGATGGGGCTGTTGGAGGCGCTCTTCGACCAGATTGCGCTGGATGGCGGCATGGAACGGATGCGGAGCGTGATGCAGGCGGCGAATCCCGAGTTGATGCTGGGCGGTTTCGTCGAGATTTTCAGCACGTTCTGGACGAAAGACAGGCTGCTGATCCGGCGCGTTCACGGGATTGCGGCTGTTGACCCTGAACCTGGAGCGGTGATTGAGGCACGGAACCAGAGGCGCCGGTTCGCAGCGTCGCGGGTGGTTGAAATTCTGGATCGGAGGAACGGGGGACGCGACATCGATGGCAAGGAGCAGCGGATTGCCATGCTGCATGCGCTCACTTCCTTTGAATTTTTCGACACACTTGCTGAAAGTTGCGGGGGTGCCGATGAAGCTGCGCGATTGCTGCCAGACATTGTGGAGAGAGCGCTCTCAAGCCGTTGATAAGCCTTGGCGCTTGTTTACGTCAGGTATTCCTTCAGAAACGGGTCATCGGAGTGAACGAGTTCATGGGTTGATCCGTCGAAGGCGAGCCTGCCTTCATTAAGAACGAGGAAGCTTGTCTGCGGGTCGGAATGGCCTTCCGGGAGAGGCTCCATTTTGTTGGCTTCGCGATTGAAGCGATGCGAGGCGAGCACGAAGGCGTCCTGCAGGCGGTGGGTTACGAGCAGGGAACTGGTGTGGTAGACATCGCGCTGCTTGATGACGAGCTCGATGATGGTGGTGGATGTGATGGGGTCGAGTCCGCCGGTTGGGGAATCGTAGAGAAGCAGGTCTGGTTTGGTGATGATAGCGCGAGCGATAGCGACGCGACGGCGCATTCCTCCGGAAAGCTGCGAAGGAAATTTTTCGAGTGTGTGTTCGAGCTCGACGAAGCGCAATGCTTCGGTGACGCGCTGGTCGATTTCTTCGTCTGGCCTGTGTTCCTCCATGAGGCGATAGCCGACGTTATCACGAACTGTGAGCGAGTCGAAGAGCGCGCCTTCCTGAAACACGATGCCGATGCGTGCACGCAGGGCAAAAAGATCTTCCTCGGGCATGGCGCTGATTTCTTCGCCGAAGACAAAGATGCGGCCCGAGTCGGGGCGCATCAGGCCGTCTGCCATCTTGAGCAGGACGCTCTTGCCCACGCCTGCAGGGCCGAGCAGAACGCGCGTCTCGCCCGGCTTGACGGTAAACGAGATGTTGTCGAGCACTGGCTTATTCTCAAAGCCGATCGAGACATTCTCAAAGACAACGACGGGCTCGTCCGGCGAAGGTTGTTTGAGTTCCGGAGCGAGTGCTGCCTGGCTCATAAGCGCGTCACCTGCCGAAAAGGCCGATCATAAATCGGCTGATGACAAAGTCGGAGGCGATGATGAGGACCGACGAGACAACGACGGCCTGTGTTGTTGACCGACCCACGCCCTGAGTGCCGCCGCGAGTTGTCATTCCGTAATAGCAGCCTATGGTTGCGATGATGAGACCGAAGAAGAGCGGCTTAACTAATCCTTGAAGAATATCGGCATAGTGAAGCGACTGATAGCTGGTATGGAAGTACTGTGAGCCGTCCTGGCTGAGCAGGAAGACGGAAACGGCGGCTCCGCCGAGAATGCCGATGGCGTCGGAGATGATGGTGAGAAAGAAGAGCATGATGACGGTGGCCGTGATGCGCGGCATGACCAGTTTCTTGAGCGGGTCAGTGCCCAGTGCTCGCATGGCGTCGATCTGCTCTGTCACCATCATCGAGCCGAGTTCGCTGGCCATGCCGGAGGCGTTGCGTCCGGAAACCATGAGGCTGGTAAGCACCGGGCCGAGTTCCTTGATCATGGAAAGGGCGACGAGTTGTCCAGTAACCGCGGCTGCGCCGAATTGCGCGAGCGTCGATGCCGATTGCAGCGCGAGCACGCCGCCAGTGAAGAAGCCTGTCAGGATGACGATAGGGATCGAGCCAACACCAATGATGTCCGCTTGCGTAATAATGTCCGCGCCATAAAACGGGCGGCGGAAGAGATTAGCGAGAGCGCGGCCCGAAATCAAGGCATACTGTTGTACCGCGCTGACACCTTTTTTTGCAGCTCGATCGAGCGTAGCGATAGCCATGGTTCAGTTCATCTGCTTAGATGCGCGAAGGAGATTTGTGACACAGGCTGAGGGTAACACAGGGCGCCAATTGCAGGCATGGGCTGAAAGCTTCGTATGGCCGGCATGAAAGAAAGCAAATCCCTCGCTCCGCTGGGATGACAATTACATTTGTCCAGAACCACCTAAACCTGCGACCTATTCTTTCACCCGTTTTTTAATCTCGATATTCAGGCGTTTGATCTTCTGGTTCAGCGTCGAAAGCGGGATGCGGAACTGCTCGGCGGCTTCCGTCTGATTCCAATTGCAATGCTCAAGCTTGTCGATGATGATGCGGCGCTCAATGTCCTCGATGATGTCGAAGAGCGAGGCATTCGGATTATGTTCAAGCAGGCTGGAAGAATAGCTGCGCCCGGTAAGATGGCCGGGCAGGAGGTCGGAATTGATCGTCGGGCTCGAAGACAGAACTACGCCGCGCTCGATAACATTTTCGAGCTCGCGAACGTTGCCCGGCCAATCGTAGTCGACGAGCGCGCGAATCGCGTCGGATGAGAGAGAGCGCGCCTGAAAGTTATTCTCGTCGGAATAGCGCTTGAGAAAATGCGACGCAAGCAAGGGAATATCTTCGCGGCGGCTGCGCAATGGCGGCAGATCGATGGTGATGACATTAAGCCGGTAGTAGAGATCTTCGCGGAATTTGCCTTCGCGCACAGCGTGGCGCAGGTCGATATTCGTGGCCGCAATGATGCGCACGTCCACCTGAATTTCCTGAATACCGCCAAGCTGCATGAAACGGCGGTCCTGCAGAACGCGCAGGATTTTTGCCTGCGTGTCCATACCCATGGTGGCAATTTCGTCGAGGAAGAGCGTGCCGCCATTGGCGACATCAAAGAGGCCTTTTTTTGTGGCGATGGCGGAGGTGAAGGCGCCTTTGGTGTGACCGAAGAGCGTGGATTCCAGCAGTTCGGAAGGCATAGCTCCGGTGTTGACCGGAACGAATGGCTTATCGCGGCGCGGTGAATTCGCGTGCAGCGCTTTGGCGATGAGCTCTTTACCGGTTCCGCTCTCGCCCTGAATAAGCACAGTAGAGCGGCTGGGCGCTACCTGGGCGACGAGATCGAAGATGCGCAGCATCGCCTCGCTTTTGCCGACGATGTTTTCAAAGTTATAGCGCTGCTTGAGGGCGCGCTTGAGCTGGATATTTTCTTCTTCCGCGTGATAGCGCGCGATAGCCGAGCGGATATCGGCGAGCAGCTTCTCGTTGTCCCATGGCTTCTGGACGAAGTTCTGCGCGCCTGTGCGGATGGCCTCGACCACGTTGTCCACCGTTCCGAAGGCGGTGATCATAATGACCGGCAGGTCGGAAAGACGCTCGCGGATGAGACGCAGTACGTCAAGGCCATTTCTGCCCGGAAGCGCAAGATCGAGCAGCACAAGATCGTAGGTGGCATGGTCGATCCGATCGAGGCCCGATTCACCTTCGGTCGCGGTTTCGACGTCGTAGCCTTCCAGCGTTAGGAGTGTTTCCAGGGACTCACGGATCGAGGCTTCGTCGTCGATGATCAGGATGCGGTGCGCACGTTCTAAGTGAGATGAGGTTGTAGAGGGCGGGACTGCAAGTGTGCCTTCAGACATGCGCAGGTTTCCTTAACATGGGGAATTCCAGAAGAAACGTCGTGCCTGTGCCTACCTGGCTTTCCACGTGGATTTTTCCAGCGTGCTCCTGAATGATGCCGTAGGTGACAGCAAGGCCCAGGCCGGTGCCACGGCGCTGTCCCTGTTTGGGCGCGCTCTTGGTCGTGAAAAAGGGATCGTAGATGCGCCGCAGGTGCTCGGGCGCGATGCCGGAGCCGCTGTCGGTGATGGCCACCGCAATCTGTCCATTTACCTCGGTCGCGATGCGCAGTGTTCCGCCGCCGTTCATGGCGTCTTTCGCATTCAGAAACAGATTGAGGAAGACCTGCTGGAGCTTGCCGGCATTGCCCAGGATCTGCGGAAGATTTTCGTCCAGGACCAGATCCGTACTTACCTGCGCGGTCTTGAATTGGTGCTCGAGCAGGGTGAGTGTTTCGCGGATGATCGCATTCAAATCGGTCTCGCGGAACTCAGTGCTGCTGGTGCGCGAGAAATTGAGCAGGTTATTGACGATCTCCGAGGCGCGGAAGGTTTGCGAGGTAATCCTTTCCAGCAGCGGGGAGAAACGCTCATCGCCACGCAGCTGTTTCGAGAGCATCTGCGTGTAGGACGAGATGACAGCGAGCGGAGTATTGACTTCGTGGGCGACTCCGGCGGCGAGCAGACCGATGGAGGAGAGCTTTTCCGCCTGGCTCAATTGCGTTTCGAGTTCTGTGCGCTCGGTGATGTCGTCGAGAAGGATAATGCGGCCTACTGTTTCAAAATTGCGCGAGATGAGCGGGGCGATCGCGAGGTTTGCAGTACGGGCCTCTCCCTCGCGCATTTCAAGGCGAAACTTATAGAGGTTGTGTACGCCGGGATCGCTCTTGACGCGATGGAACTCATGCATGAAAGAGGGCGGAAAAACTTCGGAGATGTGTTTGCCGAGAGCCTCGCGGCGCGGCAGCGCGCAGAAGACTTCCATCTGCGCATTCCAACTCTCGATGCGGTCTTCGAGATCGACAGCAAGAATGCCGACGTTGATCGATTCGACGATGTTTTCGTTGAATTCCTTCAGGCGCTCATATTCCGAGATTTTCTGTTCGAGGCTTTGATAGAGGCGGGCATTCTGAATAGCGATGCCAATGTAGCCGGCCAGCGATTCGAGCAGCTCCATGTCTTCGCTGGAAAGAAAATCGCCTTCGCTCGTGCGGCCCAGCCCGATCACGGCGATGGTGCGGTTCTGCAAGCGACAAGGCAGATAGTAGTTCAGATCGAGCGCTGCCGTGGTGCGCCGTTCGTCATCGGTCAGATGCAGCGCCTGTTGCGGGTTTTCCAGGAAGATGTGCGAGCCTGCGTCCGGCTGGTCAAAGTCGAGAAAGGCGAGATCGAGCGGCTCGCTGCCATCGAGAACTGACGCCTGGACTCCATGGCCTGCCGCGAGGCGGTACTGTCCGGGGCTTTCCGCGAGAAAGACGGCCACGCGGGAAACGAGCAGCGTGTGCGGCAGACGCTCGACGATGGAATTCAGCAGGGCTTCGAGGTCTGTTTGCGAACTGAGTCCGCGGCCAAACTCGATCAGCGTCTCGCGGTAGTCGTAGCGCTTGCGATCAAAGACGCGATCCACACGTTCCTGGATGCCGCGTCTCAGTGGATCAAAGAGCTGCGCTGTGATGATGATGGCGGCAATCAATCCCCAGAGGCCAAAGCTGGGCAGCCGGTTACGAACAAGCTCGCCGGCGAGCGCGACCAATCCGAAGTAGAGGGCCACGAGCGATGCCGTGGCCAGCGTGTACGAGACGCCACGCTTGAAGATCAGGTCGGTATCCATGAGCCGATAACGGATGATGGCCCAGCTGAATGTCAGCGGCAGGAACATCAGCGAGACGACGGCGATCTTGGTCAGCAGGTCAGGAACCTGCGCATCCGCCATGTAGGGGACGGCAAAAAGGATGGTGAAAGGCGCAATGGCAAGCACGGTGCCGCGAGTGAGCCACTTGAGCTGCTGGCGCCGCAGAGGCTGGTCTTCGCGCTGATAGTTGACGAAGAAGAGGATCGCGGCCAGCACGTAATAGAGTGCCTGATACCCAACTGTGAACTGGTCGAGGCGGTGCTGCAGCAGCGCGGTTGCCGACCACAGCTGGATGGCGATGATTTGCAGAGAGATGACAAGGCAGGCCGGCAGATACGTTACTGCTACCACCCCGCGGTGGATGCGCCGACTTTCAGAAAAAGCAAGGGCAAAGTGTATAAACAGCGCCGGCTGCAATGCTCCAGCGATGATATTGCCCCAGAAAATGACCTCATCCAGCGCGTTCAGCTTACCTGTGTACTTGAATGCGTAAAGCGCAAACGAGGCGAGACAGAAGATGTAGAAATGAGTGGCATGCGGCGCGGTCCAGCGTCGGAAGAGAACATAGAGTCCGATTCCGAGATAGACGAGCGCTATGAGACGAAAGCCCTGATTGTTTCCATGGTCCCGCGGATCGAGAATCAGAGGAACTTCAGGCAGTCTTACGCCGGAGCGGATCAGGGTGTAGTGGATCGTGCCATAGGTGCCGGTGCGCACCATTTCACGCACCAGGGCCGACCAGCGAGGAACGGTGTGGTCATTTGCCTGAACCAGCAGGTCGCCGGTCTTAATGCCCGCGCGCTGTCCGGGACTCTCGGAGAGCACCCGCTGCGCCTGGAGTCCGCCATGTGCCTCAACCCACCAAACGCCATCGGTCGGGAGTTGATATTTATTTTCCTGAACGAAATTGAAGGCCGCGAGAACGCCAGCGGCTACCGTGAAAAAGGCCAGCAGGAGAACCGTAATCCGGGTTTGTAGTGACCTTTCCATGTGCGAGTTCAGAAAGAACGTGCGAATGCAATCGATACCAGTGCAAATCGAGTGCCATCACAGCAAAACGATTTGCCACCCTGCGTACCGATTCAGTATACCCTTGATTTTGGGTGGGATACGGAATTTCGTGAATATCGAAATGATAGGTGTGACGAGAGTTAGCCGATTTGGGATGAAATTTTCAGTATCTTTCTATGAAAAATCATAGACACTAAATGGATATTTCTTTCGAGGAAAGCATCAAAATTACGGGTGCTGCAGGCGATACGGATTTCTGGAGACATCTTTTTCTTCCGTACGCTTCTCTTAAAAATTGGTTTAAGATTTGATGAATTTGCCGGACGAGCTTTTGATTTACTTAACGTCCGGCCGAGGACAGCAATGGCACTGGCAAGCTGGATGTTACTGGCAGACGACCCACAGCTGGAAGAAATGTCGGTACCGGTGCGCGGTCATCGTATGCAGTGCCTGACCACTGGCCAAGGACCATCGCTGGTGCTTGTGCACGGTCTTCTGGGGTCGGCGGATGCCTGGTATCCATGCCTTTCCCGGCTGGGACAGAATTCAAGAGTCTACGCTGTCGATTCACTTGGTATTGGGCGGTCAGAACGTGTCGAGGGCCTGGATGCAAGCCTTTCCGCACAGGCCGACCGGATGGCAGAATTCCTTGCCGGGGCGGGTATCAGCCGTGCCGACGTTTTAGGAACTTCCCATGGGGGTTCGATGGCGATGATGCTGGCAGCGCGGCACCCGGAACGGGTGCGCAGCCTGATCCTGCATGCGCCAGCCAATCCATTCTCTGCCGTTTCTGATCCGCTGGTCCATTTTTATCGGACGCCGCTGGGACACTGGTTTGCGCAGCAGGTGCCCTCCCTGCCGGAAAAGTTGCAGGAGCTCGCCCTGGGCCGCATGTACGGAAACAGCAAGCTGGTTCGCCACGAGGTACTGGATCGCTACATGAGTTCGCTGCGGGTTCCGGGAACGGTGCAGCACGTGCTCGGTATTCTCGACCATTGGTTTGAAGATATGCGTGAACTGGCGACCGCCATTGAAGCTCTGCGTGAGCTGCCTGTGCTGTTGCTGTGGGGAACGCGCGATCGCGCGGTAAGTCTCGATTCCGGCCGTCGGCTGAACGAGAGACTAAGCCAGGCGGAGATGGTGATCCTGCCGGGAGTAGGGCACCTACCCTATGAAGAAGCCCCTATGGCATTTGCGGATGCGGTCAACAGCTTCCTGCGCAAGACAGATCGCGGTGAGACGCGCCGAGGGCCGCAGTTGGTGCGGTCCGGTATGGATGGTCAATTCGAGTGATCGTCGGCCTTGCGCGTCGCCCACAGAATTCCCACTACAAAAATAGTCGCAAATGTGACGATGACGAATATTGCCAAAGTGTTTCTCCTTTTACCGACCTGGATTCATTTACAGCATAACGCATGCCCGCGGTTGTGACGAAACGCCACGCTGATAGCGGACCTGTTAGCTCGCGTCTTCGCGAGAGGCGAGAAGAATGCGCAAATCGCGCAGATTGTTGCCGGTTGGTCCCGTGATGATCGTATCGCCGAGCGCACTGAAGAGCGGACAGGTATCGAAGCGGCCGAGGTTTGCCTCGGGATCGAAGTGATATTCACGGGCGCGGGCAATGGTGGTCGTGTCCGCGATCGCGCCCGCAGCCGGGCTGTTTCCATCGATGCCGTCGGAGCCTGCGCTGAGGACGACAAGCGGCTGGCCTTCGTACTTTGCCAGATCGAAAGCCGCAGCGAGGGTGAACTGCTGATTGCGTCCGCCGCAGCCGGGTTGAGGGCTGAGCTGGACGGTGACTTCACCGCTGGAAAGCAGGCAGAGCCGAGGATGGTCGGCGCGCAGCTCGTGGAAGCGCTTGAGCAGATAGCGCGAGGCGTCGGCGTAGTCCCAGTCATCGCAGGCGTTGTCGATGACAACGCGAAAGCCCAGCTCTTGTGCGCGGTTGTGTGCAGCGTTCAGGAAATCGTGGTTCGAGAGCAGAGTATCGAATTGCGTATGCTTAAAGGCTTCGTCTGCGACCGCGCCATGTGTTTCTGCGGCGACATCGGAGGACAGGGAATCGAAGTAAGAGCGCACAGCCGAGGGAAACTTCTCAGGCAGGTGGTAGCGCTTCAGAATTTCACGACACTGTTCGAGCGTCGATTGATCGGGCAGAGTGGGCGACGATGCAACCGAGCCCAGGTCTTTCAGCGGTACGTCGGCGAGCAGCAGGGAGAGCTTTTCCGCTTCAGGAGCTGCCATTGCGAGTCGACCGCCTTTCACGGCAGAGAAATACTTGCGCACGGTGTTGATTTCCGTGATGGTGGCGCCGGAGGCGATGAGCGTTTCGTGAAAGGCAATGGTGTCGTCGAGGGAGATCTTCTGATCGCGCGGCAGCTCCAGCATGGCAGAGCCTCCTCCGCTGATGAGGAAGAAAACGAAGGTGTCTTTGCGAGCGCGCTTCAGCAGCTTGAGTGCAGCCCCGGCGGCTGCGAAGGAGTCCTCATTGGGAAGCGGGTGGCCGCCGGTAAAGTAGCGGACGCGCCAGTTGCGCTTCTTCGGCATCTGGGGGGCACAGCACACACCGCGAAGATGAATCTTTTTGGGCAGCCGCGCGAGCAGGGCATCGAGCATGGTCATTGCTGCCTTGCCGAATGAAATGACGAAGATTTTCTTATAACGGTCCAGAGGAATGGTGACGGGCTGGAGCGCTGTCGAGGGATGGCGTAAGAGCGTCGTGCCATCAAAGTGGAGGTGGCGATCGAAAGCCTTGCCGACATCGCAGGCGTCAAGCGCGTGCAGAAACATATCCTGCGCGGCGGCGTGGAGCTCTTCGAGTTGCGTGCGAGATTCGAGAGTCATGAGACTTTGGCGGGGAGGAAGTGCGTCTGTAACCAGTTGCGCATGGCGAGCTGTACCCGATCCAGTTTACCTGCGAAGAAGTGATCTGCATCGTCAATCCACACCAGTTCTGCAGGTTGTTTTGCTGTGTGGAAGACTTCTTCAACCTGAAGCCTGGGCCCGAACTGGTCGCGCGAGCCGCTGATGAAGAGTTTCGGCTGCGGGCATGAAGGAAGAAACCGGTAATGATAATCGCGGCCTTCGGCGTGAACAGGCAGTCCGAGAGCGATCAGTCCTTTCACCCGCTCGTCGCCGCAACATGTGCGCAGACCGATGGCGGCGCCGAAAGAGAATCCAGCGAATAGAATGGGGCGGCGAAATTCGCGTTGCAGCCAGTCGAGGGCTGCCTGAACATCGCCCTGCTCTTCGTGGCCGTCATGCACACCCTCGCTCAATCCTGTACCTCGAAAATTAAAGCGCAGCACCGGCAGCCCGAAGGACTGGAATGTTTTCATGGCGTGATAGACCACTTTATTGTGCATGGTTCCACCGCCAAGGGGATGCGGATGGCATACGAGCACTGCATAGGGCGCGTTGTCCGCACCCGCGTTCAAGAGAGCTTCGAGCCGGCCGGCAGGTCCGCGCAGGTCTTCGATCGTACGCAGCACAGCGGGAGATGTGGAGGTTGTCGACATGATCCGTAGATATTGTAGCCAAGGCATCCGGAGATAGCAGGGCGCTGCTCCGGATGCTGGGGTATCCTGAGACACAATGACGCTAGATCCGATCCAACTGACGCGGCGCCTGATCGACATTGAGTCCATCACTTACAACGAGGGTGCTGTTGGCGCATACCTTGCCGAGTTTCTTGCAGGGCGCAATTTTGCCGTAGAACGCATGGACGTCGCGCAGCACAGCGAAAGCCGTTCCACAGGCGAGCGCTTCAATGTGTATGCGGGATCTGCGGGGGAGACGCCGGAGATTGTTCTTTCGACACACATGGATACCGTACCGCCGTTCATTCCAAGCAGTGAGGATGACGCGCATATCTATGGCCGCGGAGCGTGCGACGCGAAGGGAATTATTGCCGCGCAGATTGCGGCCGCAGAGCAGCTGCGCGATGCGGGCGTAAAGGTTGGCCTGCTTTTTGTCGTCGGCGAGGAGCGCGACTCCGCCGGTGCCAAAATTGCGAACGCGCAGGCGAAGGGAAGCCGCTTCCTCATCAACGGAGAACCTACGGACAATCGTCTCGCCATCGCATCAAAAGGCGCTTTGCGCGTGCTGATTCAAGCGAAGGGGAAGATGGCGCACTCGGCGTATCCGGAACTGGGCGAGAGCGCAACCCACAAGCTGGTGGAAGCGCTGGGCCGCATCCTGCATATTCCGTTGCCCGTGACCGAAGGTGTGGGGCCGAGCACGCTGAATATCGGCTTGCTGGAAGGCGGACGCGCAACGAACGTGATCGCTGATCACGCCGAAGCGCAGCTCCTGATTCGACTGGTAGGACCTTCTGAGGAGACGCGTACGGCGATTCTGGATGCGACCGCCGGACTGGCAGAAGTTGATTTCACCCTGGAAATTCCATTCACGCGGATGCGAGAGCTCGATGGGTTGCCGACGATGGTGGCGGCGTTTACGAGCGACATTCCAGCACTCACAAACTGGGGTGAGCCGGTTCTGCTGGGGCCCGGATCGATCCACGTTGCGCATACCCCGCATGAGAGGCTGGCCAAGAGCGAGCTATTGAAAGCGGTGGACCTGTACGTGCAGGTGGCAAAGCGCCTCGTGGGCTGAGAGATGACACGTTCAAGGCGGTTGCGCAAGGCGACCCAGGCGACGCTGCTTGGCTGGGCGGCTGGTTTTATCGTTACATCTCCTCTGCAGATCGTTGAAGTGATGCGCAACAGCGGGCCCAATCTTCAACTGCTATTTTCCGCCCTTGGTTATGGATTTGCGGTTTGGCTGTTGATCACCCTAGCCGGAGTCGTAGTTGCATGGGTCTTCGGTGTGCTGCCGGTTTCGCTCTTTGTGCATGAACAATGGTTGCTGCGACATCGCATCTGGGCCATCGTCGTGAGCATGTGCGTGTGCCTTGCAGCTGTTGCCTACAGGGTGCACGTCTGGACGCACTTCTACCACGACGGCGTCGGTCTGATGAACTTCTGGATCTATGCGTGTTTCTCCCTTGTATTTGCAGGCATTGCTGCACGCTACTATCTTCGCTTCCTTGCCCGTGAACAGAGTGTCTGAGCTGCGACGCTGTTTCTGTTTGTGCCGCGCGAGACTATAGACTTCAAGAGATGAGTCAATACAATTCGCTCGAACACGCGGCGTCTTCCTATTTGCGCTCTGCCATGCACCAGCCTGTGAAATGGCACGAGTGGTCAGCAGAAGCTTTTGCGCTGGCAACTCAGGAAGATAAGCCCATCCTGCTGGATATTGGCGCGGTCTGGTGCCACTGGTGCCACGTGATGGACCGCGAATCGTATGAGGACGCCTCACTTGCTGAAGTCATCAATGAGCATTTCGTAGCGATGAAGGTCGACCGTGACGAACGGCCCGACGTGGACAGCCGCTACCAGGCTGCTGTGCAGGCCATGAGCGGGCAAGGGGGATGGCCCCTGACCGCGATTCTCACTCCGGATGGAAGGCCGTTTTTTGGAGGGACGTATTTTCCCCGCGATGACCGCTACGGGCGTCCGGGGTTCGAGCGCGTGCTGCGAACGCTGGCCGATGTCTGGAAGACGAAGCGCGGCGAAGCTCTGGAGACCGCGGGCAGCGTGCTGAATGCCATTGAGCATGGCGAGAGTTTTTCCGGACGCAGCAGTTCATTGAATCTGGAGCTTGCCGACAAGCTGGTGGCAAGCGCGATTAACCAGTTCGACCAGCGTCACGGAGGATTCGGCACACAGCCGAAATTTCCGCACCCAGCGGCACTCGACATGCTGATCGACGTGGCGGCGCGCACCGGTAATGAAGATGCGAAGCAGGCCGCTACGGTGACGCTCAAGAAGATGGCCGCAGGCGGCATCTACGATCACCTCGGCGGAGGCTTCCATCGTTATTCGGTGGATGAACGCTGGGTGGTGCCCCATTTCGAAAAGATGCTTTACGACAATGCGGAGCTGTTGAAGAATTACGTGCACGCCTTTCAGACCTTCGTCGATCCGGACTTCGCACGTGTTGCCAAGGACATGATGCGATGGATGGATGAGTGGCTTACCGACCGCGAACGCGGAGGTTTTTATGCATCGCAGGATGCCGATGTGACTCTCGATGACGACGGCGACTACTTTACATGGACGAGAGAAGAAGCGGCTGCTGTTTTGACCGAGGATGAGCTGGCAGTCTCAGAACTGTACTTTGATCTCGGCGAGTTGGGCGACATGCACCACAATCCGAAAAAGAATGTGCTGCATGTGAAATACACCGTCGAAGAAGTGGCGCAGAGATTGTCGCGAAGTGTCGAAGACACGCGGAACGACCTGGAATCGGCGCAGAAAAAATTGTATGCAGCGCGGTTGGCGCGGCCTACGCCCTTTGTTGACAGGACGGTTTATACAAGCTGGAACGCGCTGGCCGTGTCCGCCTATCTTGAAGCGGCACAGGTATTGCAATTGGAATCTCCACGCACCTACGCATTGAAGACGCTGGATCGCATTTTGCAAGAGGGCTGGAATCGAGAAACCGGGCTGGCGCATGTGATTGCGTATCCAGACCTCCAGCAGGCGAGACAGCGGGTAGAGGCGGCGCTGGATGATTATGCGTTTCTAACGCATGCCTGCGTGGATGCGTGGCAGGCCACGGGTGAGATGCATTACTACAATGCCGCAGTTGAAATTGGCGGAGCCATGGTCGATCGTTTCTACGATGCGACTGGCGGTGGGTTTTTCGATACCGAGATCCCGAAAGGCGAAGTGCTGGGCGCGCTCACGGCGCGTCGTAAACCGCTGCAGGACACACCGACGCCCGCGGGCAATCCCGCAGCTGCGGCCGCTTTGCTGCGTCTGGAAGCGCTCAGCGGGCAAGCAGACTTCCGCGAGAAAGGCGAAGATACGTTAGAACATTTCGGTGGCGTCGTCGAGCATTTTGGCCTGTACGCCGGAACCTACGGGCTTGCGCTGGAGCGGCTGCTGCTGCCAGCAGTTCAGGTTGTCGTTATAGGAGAAGATGAGCATGCGCATCTTCTCGCTGCCATGGCAACCGCGCGCTACGCTGTGAACAAGAGTGTCATTTCATTACGGCGAGAGCAGGTGACGCGGAAAAATCTTCCTCCAGTACTGGCGGAGACATTGCCGGCTCTGCCGCTCCTCAACGAACAGACAAGCTTTGCTGTCGTCTGTCATGGGAATGCCTGCCAACCGCCGACGAGCGATGGCGAAGAGTTATTGAAGGAGTTGAGCGGCGTATAGGGATTGCTCCGGAAAGGATCGGGGGCATCCCCAGTATTCGCACTCCATTACATTCCTTCGCCTGTAAAGGGGTTGATTTCGTTCGGCTTGGCGGTGGTGGGATCCACCGCTGCGACTCTTGTGCCTGCCTCAGCACTGCGCGAGCCGATAGGTTGAATATTCGAACCATAGACACGCAAAGGATCACCGGGCAGCATTCCATTTTCCGCGAGAGCAATGCGGATGCGGCGTTGCGTTTCGCGCATCGCTGCCCATTGCTGGTCCGCTTTGGTTTTCAGCTGCACCGGGTAGATGACCTGTGATCCCTTGATCGTGTCGACGCCGAGCAGCGTGGGATCGCTGATAAAAACACTTTTGTAAGCGGGATCGTTGCGCACGCCCAGGGCGACTTCCTTCAACAGAGCCAGAACCTTGTCCGGGTCAGCAGAGAAATCAACGGAGACGTTAATCGTGGCCACTGAATAATCGCGCGTAAGGTTGGCGACGGTCGTGATCTGCGAGTTGGGGATGACATACAGCGTGCCATCGCCGTCGCGCACCGTGGTTTTGCGCAGCGAGAGAGATTCGACAATGCCGGTGAGTCCGGCAAGACGAACTTTATCTCCAACGTTGTACTGATCCTCGACCAGGATGAGCACGCCGTTGAGGCAATCCTTCACGAGAGACTGGGCGGCGAGGCCGATGGCCACACCTGCGACGCCGGCGCCTGCAAGCAGGGGTTCCAGCTTGAACCCCAGCAGTGGAAGGACCTCCAGCGCCGCGAGAAAGACAATAAAGCCGATGCCGGTGGCGCGTATCACCGAGGCAAGTGTGCGCACCTGCGCCAGGCGCGCGGTACCGGGGGCGTGGCGTTCGGTGACGTGCACAATGCGGTTGGTAATGGCTTTGAGTACCCGCACAAGAAACCACGCAACCAGCGCGGTCACAACGATTTTGGGCAATGCCCGGTAGGCGAAATCCAGCAGATCGTTAAAGAATTCGGTGTTGAGCCGCGAAAAACGGCCATCGGAAACAAGGAGCGAGATTGCGGAATGAGTAGACGTCATCATCATGGCGAATATTTCTATAATGACCTGATGCGATGTTTAGATGCCAATTCGTCCCGGCTAAAACTGCTTGCAGTGGGGGTTCTTCTTGCGGGATGTTTTATGCCCACAAGAGCGCAGCAGTTGCCCCCCATTTCGCGGCCTGCCCCTCCTGTATCCCCAGGTCAGGCTCCGAACCCGAGCGACGAAAACGACGAAGACTCCATGGCACGCCGGGCCATGGTGCAACAAGCGAAAAGGCGCAACGAGCAGAGGCAGCAGGAGATCGTTAAAGACACGGCCAAACTGGTTGACCTGACGCAACAACTCAAAGCCGAGTTGGATAAGAGCGGTAAAGATCAGATGTCTCTTTCCGCCATCAAGAAGACCGAAGAAATTGAGAAACTGGCCAAGACCATCAAAGAAAAGATGAAAGGAAGCTGACTCGCCTGCATTTTCTTTGTCGTCCGGGATGTCTGCGCGTATGATGTGGCGGAAAACGCTGAATCTGTATTTTGTGATCGTTCTCTCTCATAGGGGGTCGCATGGCAGCAGATACGCTCAGCAGCACACTCAAGCGCGGCACAGGATTGGCCATGGCGTGGGCCGTAATCCTGATCCTTTGCGGAATCTTTTCACTTTGCCTGCCCGAGATCGCTGGAATCAGCACTGCCATCGTGCTATCGATCCTGATCATTTTAGCGGGCATCATCCATCTGACGACGGGCCCGGTAGCCGGCAGTTTTGGCGGTTATCTATGGCGGACACTCGTCGGGATCGTCTACATCATTGGCGGGATATGGCTCTTCATGCACCCGGTTCTGGGGCTTGTTTCTTTCACCTTTGTTCTAGGCATCGTTTTCGTGATCGAAGGATTCCTGGCAATCATCAGCTTTTTCCCGGTGCGGCAGGCGGCAGGTTCCGGGTGGTTGCTCTTTGACGGCCTCGTAACGCTGCTTCTGGCCTTTCTGATTCTCAAGCACTGGCCGTCGAGCGCGGCGTGGGCGATTGCCACGATCGTCGGCGTCAATCTTCTTATCAGCGGAATCTCTCGACTTATGACTCTGCTGGCCGTACGCCGTGTGTTGAACGCGGAAGTGTAAAAGTTATAACCGCCGGATCAGCAGCAAGGTGCGGTCATCAATCTGCTTGCCGAAGGCGCGGACGGCGTTGAGTATGGCGTCCGCGATCACGGGAAGCCTGTCTGTCGAGTGCCTGCCGACTACTTCCTGCAGGCGATCCAGTCCGAACTCGTCTTCCGATTTGTTGGAAGTTTCAAGAATCCCGTCTGTGACGGCGATGAGCAGGTCGCCGGAGGCCATGGTTGTGGATGCAGAAGAAAAGCCGCTGACCGGCAGAAGTCCCAGCGGAAACTCCTCGATGGAGATTTGCTCCACGCTTGCATGTGTCCTGTAGTGCAAAAGGGGCGGATGTGCGGCCAATGCATAGAAGACGCTCCCGTCGGGATCGAGGCGAAATCCGGCGAAGGTTGCGTACATCTGTGGCTCCTTCACGCCGGGGAGCACGCGGTTCAAACGGTCCATGAGAGAAGGCAGAACTGCACGGGGTTCCATCGAACACGCATCAAGTAGTGCTGTACGCGCCGCGGTCTTCAGCATGCCCATCAGAATGCCCGCTGCCAGGCCGTGGCCGGCGACGTCGGCAATATAGGCAACGGTGCTGGCGTCAGCGAGAGGCAGCGCATCGACGAGGTCGCCGCCAACCTTATCGCTCGGGTCAGAACGCCCGTACAACTCGAATTGCGCGGTGCGCAGTGAGATTGGAGGAACAAGCGTCTTCTGAATGCCGTGTGCAAGCTCAAGCTCATTGCGGATACGGAAAGATTCCTGTCCTTCTCCGCGTAGAAAGCGGATGAACAGGGAATAAGAAAGAACCACCAGCAGCAGCATAACTACACCGGCGAATCGAATGCCTGAGGTTGTGCTTACCGGCTGCAGGTGAAAGCGCGATGTGAGAAAAGCAACAGTGACAGAGAATCCGAGCCATAGCGGAATTTGAAGAAGTGTCGCAACAATAAAGAAACGAGGACGTAGACGTGTCCCGACGTGCAGATACATCAGCGCGGTGAACCCGCTGCATATCGCATTCAGAATTACGAGGACATAGGGCATGTGGCCCAGGTTGAGCATGTCTCCAAAAAAGCCCGTGATGGCAAACAAGCAGAAGACAGCTGCATAAAGAGGCCACAATCTGGTGAATGGGACAGATTTGTAGTATTGCCACGATGCCGGTTTGTTTTTGGAGGATTTACGGAAGGAAAATGCCATTTGCACGCACGATAACAGAGATTGCCCGGGAAAGAGTGGCTCAATGCAGAAGGCCGCCTGCGCGGCGGCCTTCTGTTCAGCGGCTTAAGTTAGACGAAGAGTGGCGCGAGGACCAGCGTCACCGTTGCCAGTAGTTTGATCAGCACGTGCAGAGACGGTCCGGCTGTGTCCTTAAACGGATCGCCGACTGTGTCGCCGACAACCGCAGCCTTGTGCGCCTCGGAGCGCTTGCCGCCATACTGGCCGGTTTCGATGTACTTCTTTGCGTTATCCCACGCGCCGCCGCCATTGTTCATCAACATAGCGAGCAGGATGCCTGAGATGGTGCCAACCATCAGCAGCGCGGCCACGGCTTCAGCTCCGCTCAGATTCACGGGAATGCCGTGGATCATCGGAGAATCGGCCAGCTCTTTGAGATTGAAGACCGGGCTGAAACGCCGGAAGATGACGCCTACCGCCAGCGGCATGGCGACAGCCAATACACCGGGCAGGATCATCTCCTTCAGCGCCGCGCCGGTGACGATGTGGACGCAGCGGCCATAATCCGGCAGCGACGTACCCTCCATGATGCCGGGATTCTCCTTGAACTGCTGGTGGACATCCTGGATCACAGTCTGCGCGGCGCGTCCCACGGCTTTGATTGCCATGGACGAGAACAGATAGGTCAGCATGGCGCCGAGCAGTGCGCCTACGAAGACCGGCACCGAGGCGAGGTTCACATTCGAGAAGCTCCAGGAAGCCGGCAGAATTTCGCCCGCCGCAGCGAGGCGCTGGCTGACGATGTCGTGAATTGTTTCAAGATATGCCGAGAAGAGCAGGAATGCCGCAAGAGATGCCGAGCCGATGGCGTATCCCTTGGTGAGCGCCTTGGTTGTATTTCCGGCTGCATCGAGCTTGTCCGTCTTTTCGCGGATATTCTCCGGCTGGTTGCTCATTTCGATGATGCCGCCAGCATTGTCAGTGATGGGGCCGAAGGTATCCATCGCAAGAATGTAGGCTGCCGATGAAAGCATGCCCATCGTCGCAATGGCTGTACCGTAGATTCCCTTCGAATAGTCGGAGATTGTGGCAATATCAGCGAGGCCGCGCACCCCGAAGTAGTAGCTCAGTAAGAGGGCACAGCCAATGACGAGGACCGGCACCGCGGGCGTTTCCATGCCGACGGCGAGACCGCTGATGATGTTCGTCGCCGGACCCGTAAGCGAGGCCTTGGCGATGCTCTGCACCGGACGAAAGCGCGTTTCTGTGTAGTACTCGGTGATGCGGACGAAGAGGAATGACGTGATGATGCCGCAGATGCCGCAGCCAAGGAGCCACCAGCGTCCCTGTAGCATGTAATGAACGGCCACGGCGAAGCCCACCAGCGCGAGGAAGGAAGTGACGTAATAGCCCCGGTTCAACGCGTGCATCGGGTCTTCGTCTTCTTTGCTGTGCACAATGCTGACGCCGACGATGCTGGCAATAAGGTTGATCGCCTGTACGATCAGCGGGAAGAGAATGCCTTTGATCCCGAAGACAGGATAAAGCGCCGCTCCCAGGATCATCGCGCCTACGTTCTCGGCTGCGGTGGATTCGAAGATGTCGGCGCCACGGCCTGCGCAGTCGCCTACGTTGTCGCCTACGAGGTCGGCGATGACCGCCGGATTGCGCGGGTCGTCCTCGGGAATACCTGCCTCAACTTTGCCGACCAGATCGGCGCCGACGTCAGCCGCCTTGGTGTAGATGCCGCCTCCGAGCTGTGCGAAGAGAGCTACCAGCGACGCGCCGAAGCCGAAACCAACCAGCTGATACGGAGTCTGCTGCGGGTTGTTCAAGCCGCCGAAGAGGAGGAAGAGCACGCCCACACCCAGAAGCGAGAGCGCGACAACAATCAGTCCTGTAACCGCGCCGCCGCGTAAGGCGATCTGCAAAGCCTTGCCCAGGCTCGTACGCGCTGCCGAAGCCGTGCGTATGTTGGAGCGGATCGATACCCACATACCTGTCTGTCCGGAGAGGGCGGAGCAGGTTGCGCCGATCAGGAAGCTGATGACGACTTTATTCGCATAAGGAGCAGTAAAGGGAGAGAGACGATAGCCAAAATATAGGATGATGGCGAGAGCTACGGCAATCATCGCAATCGTACCGTACTGCCTGCGCATAAAGGCTTCCGCGCCCTGGCGGATAGCGTCGGAGATGCGTTGCATATCGGCGGTTCCGGAGTCGGCGCCGAGAACGGAGCGGGCAAAAACCAGCGCCGCGAGGAGTCCCAGAACGCCTACCGCAAGCGCGATCCAAAGATAAAGGCTGTCAGAGCCTGAAGCTGAAACATCATTGGCCTGCCAAAGAAATGCAGCCAGCGAGGAGTAAAACGACATTCAATGTCCTCCAGAGAATAAGCAATCACCCAAATTTGCTTCCGGCACATGAAAACTTCCGGAAGCAGAAACCTATCAGACACTGGACACGATCTGGAATACAGAATACGGGCGAAAGCCCCGACCCGAACCTTTACGCATACAACGTCATGAAAACGTTGAATTAGAGCACGTTGCGGAAGCGATGGTCAATCCGATCGAGGACTGGCGCGGCCCGCAGTGTTTTGCGGATTTCAGATAGTTCCAATAATTTCCCTTTCTTACAATATAGAAGGATAAGGCGATTGGTTCTTCTTAAGGGTGATCAGCATCTTAAAGCTGTCGAGTTCTTGAACTGCGGGGGAGGCGACAGACAGACATCCCGCAAAGCTGTACAATCACCTGTCGCCCAGGTTGCACGAGGATTCCAGGGAAAGACGATAGAGGTTTTTGAATGGCGAAAACAGCCGTCCGCGGCGCGGAGCAGAGCAAGACAAGTGTGGTTTCCGGCCTCGATTCTGAGCGTCTGGTTGAGATTTACCGCCTGATGTATCTCTCGCGCCGCACTGATGACCGCGAGATCCTGCTCAAGCGGCAGCAGAAGATTTTCTTCCAGATCTCCGGCGCCGGGCATGAAGCGCTGCTGGTGGCCGCCGGCATGGCGCTGAACCCCGGTTACGACTGGTTCTTCCCTTACTATCGCGATCGCGCGCTCTGCCTGACGCTGGGCATGACCGTCCTAAGAGCAGTTGCTGCAGGCGGTCGGAGCTGCCGACGATCCCGCTCGAGTGGCGGACGCCAGATGCCGTCGCACTGGGGCAGCACAAAGCTGAACATCGTTACCCAGTCGTCGCCCACCGGCGACGCAGTTCCTGCAGGCCGTCGGCTGCGCCGAAGCAGGACGCTATTTCACGCGCCATCCTGAAGCTGCTGAGAAAGCACGACGGGCGACTATCGCCAGTTCAAGAATGTCACCTTCCATGGCGATGAAGTCGTCTACGTCTCGCTGCGGCGATGGCACCACCAGCCAGGGCGAGTTCTGGGAGGCGCTGAACTACGGCGTCAAACCTGAAGCTGCCGGTGCTGTTCGTGGTTGAAGACAACGAGTACGCCATCTCGGTTCCGGTCGAAGTTAACACCGCCGGCGGCAACATCAGCAAGCTGGTCGCCAACTTTCCCAACTTCCACTTCGCCGAAGTCGATGGCACCGATCCGCTTGCCAGCTACGCGCGCTTGAAGAAGGCCGTCGACTACATTGCCGCGCAGGCAAGGGACCGGCATTTGTGCACGGGCACGTGATGCGTCCGTACTCGCATTCGCTTTCGGACGACGAGCAAGCTTTACCGTCCGAGAGCCGAGCGGAATGCCGAAGTCGAAGCGCGATCCCATTACCCACTTGCAGCTGTTCCTGATTCGCGAGGGCATCCTCGACGAGAAGGCGATCGACGATCTGGAAAAGACGTCGACGCCGAAGTGCAGGACGCCGCCGACAGAGCCGTTGCGCGCGCCGTTCCCTGCACCGCGGCATCCTACATTGAGCTCGTCTACTCGCCCGATCTCGATCCAACTCGCGCAGAGCTTGCAGACCGAAGCCGGCACATGCCGCACGACAGGACAGATCGTCGCCGGAACGCACCATGGCCGATCTCATCAACGCCTGCCTGAAAGACGAGATGAAGCGCGATCCGCGCATCGTGATGTTTGGCGAAGACGTGGCCGATTGCAGCCGCGAAGAGTACCTGAAAGAAAAGCAGGTCAAAGGCAAGGGCGGCGTCTTCAAGCTCACCGCCGGGCTGCAGATGCGAATACGGCAGCGACCGCGTCTTCAACTCGCCGCTGGCGGAAGCCAACATTGTCGGCCGCGCCGTCGGCTATGGCGACGCGCGGAATGAAGCCGGTGGTTGAGATCCAATTCTTCGACTACATCTGGCCCGCGATGCACCAGCTTCGCAACGAACTGCCGCTGATGCGCTGGCGCTCGAACAACACCTTCTCGTCGCCCGCAGTGGTTCGCGTCGCCATCGGCGGATATCTCACCGGCGGCTCGATTTATCACTCGCAGTGCGGCGAGAGCATCTTCACGCATACGCCGGGCATGCGCGTGGTCTTCCCGTCGAACGCGCTCGACGCCAACGGACTGCTGCGGACGGCCATCCGTTGCGACGATCCGGTGCTGTTCCTCGAGCACAAGCGGCTCTATCGCGAGACCTTCGGACGCGCGCCGTATCCGGGGCCGGACTACATGATCCCGTTCGGCAAAGCCAAGATCGTGCGCCCGGGCAACGATCTGACCGTCATCACCTATGGAGCAGTCGTGCCGCGCGCGCTTGCAGGCGGCGCAGAAGGCGCAGCGCGAGCATGGCGTCAGCGTGGAGTTCATCGACCTGCGCACGCTGAACCCCTATGACTGGGAGGCGATCGCCACCTCGTGTCAAGAAGACCAGCCGCGTGATCGTCGCTCACGAAGACATGCTGAGCTGGGGCTATGGAGCGGAGATCGCCGCGCGCATTGCCGATGAGCTGTTCGACGAACTCGACGCTCCGGTGAAACGCGTGGCCGCGAAGGACACCTTTGTCGCCTACCAGCCGATGCTGGAAGACGAGATCCTGCCGCAGCCGGAGCACATCTACCAGGCGATTGCGAAATTGATGAAGTATTGAGGGCGTGGAGTGATGGCGCATCACCCCCTCCCCCTATATTTTTCGTAAATTCCTCATAAAAAGGGACTTGGATGCGCTGATGTATTGGGGGGAAGTCAGATTGCATGGCTCCCACCCCTTGCTTTGCAAAGGGTGGGTCACCCTTTTTCGTACAGCTGTTTAGAAAAACCCAAATACTTTCCCTATATCCAGAATAGCCGGTTTAGCGGTAATTCTGTGCAACTGCCTGTTGCAACAACTATGCTGCAGAATCATAGAGTTGCGCGATTGATGCGGGTGGCGGGGACTTGACAGGCGTTAGCGGCTTTTTCCGGCTGTCACCAGCATGACTCCGCCGCCTACGATGGCCAGGACTCCGAGGAGCGGCGGGAGCGGAATATTATGGGTTTCCTTCTTCTCGGCCTGGATCGGGCCCAGATCAACAACTTTTTTGTGAGTAGTGTAGGTGATGCCACCGTAGATCAGGGCGACGATCCCTATCGCGATCAAAACAATTCCTGCAACCTTCATGCAAACTCCCCTCGGAAATCAATAGGACTCGTTAGTCTGAGGAGAAATTGAGTGTTTTCGTTGTACTCGGGGGCATGGATCGAAGAGAAAACCCGGCTTTGGCCGCAACTTTAGCCTGCAGATGCTGTCTGCAAGAGTAAATCTGCGGATTTTTTCGGAGCGCAGTCGCCCATGACAATCACACGGCGAGCATTGATGAAGGGCGGGGCGATGGCAGTCGTCGGCACTTCAGCGATTCCCGCCTTTTTGACGCGGACGGTGCTGGCGCAGGCTACAACCGCGCAGGCGCAGGGCAAGAAGCTGGTCGTCATCTTCCAGCGCGGGGCGGCGGATGGACTGAATATCGTGGTGCCGCACCGCGAAAATGCCTACTACCAGATGCGGCCAACCATCGCTATCCAGCAGAACCAGGTGATCGACCTGGACGGGTTTTTCGGATTGCATCCGGCGATGCAGCCGCTCAAGTCGCTCTGGGACCAGAAGCACCTGGCGATTGTGCATGCCTGCGGATCGCCCGATCCATCGCGGTCGCACTTCGATGCGCAGGATTACATGGAGAGCGGCACTCCCGGAATCAAAGCTACGACCGATGGATGGCTGAATCGCGCACTACAGGCGGAAGACGCAGCACATGTGCGGCAGAAGCAGTCGGCTTTTCGGGCGGTGGCGCTGGGCACGCAGGTGCCGCGGACGCTTGAGGGCAGAATTCCGGCAATCGCAATCAATAATGTTCGCGACTTCAGTATTGGCGGCTCGAATCCCGCAGCCACTCCCATTGCTACGAGCTTTGAAGCGATGTATGCCGACAGCGTGAATGCTGTTCTGCATGGCACCGGGTCAGAAACGTTTGAAGCAGTGAAGATGCTGCAGGCGGCCGATCCGGCGAAGTACATGCCTGCGCCGGGAGCGAACTATCCGAACGGGCCTTTTGGAAATGGCTTGAAGACAGATTGCACAGTTGCTGAAGGCGAATCTTGGCGTCGAGGCGGCTTTTACGGATATTGGCGGGTGGGACACGCACCAGAACCAGGGAAATGCCACCGGCCAGCTGGCCAATCGATTAAAAGAGATTTCAGCGAAGGGCTTACCGCTTTCTGGACGGATATGGGCGATCAAGGCGAACGACATCGTCTCTCTTGTCTCGATGTCGGAATTTGGCCGGACGGTTCACCAGAACGGCACAGGCGGCACCGACCATGGACATGCCAACGTCATGTTCATTCTTGGCGGCAACGTTCAGGGCGGGCGGGTTTACGGCAAGTGGCCCGGCAACTGCGTCAGGAACAGCTGTATGAAGGCCGCGACCTGGCAGTGACCACCGACTTCCGGCAGGTTCTGGGAGAAGCGGCCTACAAGACGGTAGGCGCCCGAAATCTGGATCTTGTATTTCCAGAAGCTGGTTTGCAAACCAATCACTTCCAGAATATTTTGAAAGTTTAACTTTAAGTTATTTTTGACTTGGTTCTTTCGTTGTACTGACAAGGAAAGACTCTATCCAAACGTTTATTCGTAATACTCACCTTGCGTCGCCCGTTATCGTCATTTGAGATTCGCATGGCCCCGGCAATGGTAAACAGAAGCCGACTTGAACGAAGCCGCTGCGGCGGCGGACGCATTCGCGTGTTGCTGAGCCGGCATTTGCGGCTGCCGGGATAGTTTGGTTCGCAGAGAAGGAGGATTCTCTGTGAACCAACTACGTCAGCTCATGCTTGAGGAGTTGCGGCGCCGCAACTTCGCCGCGACCACCATCCGCACATACCTGCACGGTGTTGAGCACTTCAGTCGATACTTTCATCGTCGGCCCGATCAGCTTGGTCCGGAGGAGATTCGCAAGTATCAGGCAGCCTGTTCACCCAGTTCAAGTTCAGCCCGAACACCGTCATCCTGCGGCTGGCGGCGTTGCGCTTCTTCTACATCCACGTGTTGAAGCGCAACTGGAGCATCGCCGAGACGCCCTATCCGAAGAAGGTGCGTCATCTTCCCGGAGTACTCAGCCAGCAGGAGGTCGCGCGCCTGATCGACGCAGCGGATACACCCTTTCATCGCATCCTGCTGATGACGCTGTATGCCACCGGCGCACGTCGCGCAGAAGCAGCCCGCCTGAAGGTCAGCGACATCGACAGCCAGCGGATGGTGGTGCATATCCGCGAGGGCAAGGGCGGCAAGGACCGCGATGTCATGCTCAGTCCGAAGCTGCTCGAAGCGCTGCGCGTCTACTGGCGCGGACTTCGGCGCAAGCCGAAGGAGTGGCTTTTCCCGGCAACCGCTGGCATACGGCAAGTCACCCTGTCACCACCAAGGTCCTCTGGACTGCCTGCCAGAACGCCGCCGAACGCGCCGGCCTCGACAATAGGCGCATTCATCCCCACACTTTACGACACTGCTTCGCGACCCATCTTCTTGAAGCCGGCGCTGACCTGCGCACGATCCAGATCCTGCTCGGCCATCGCGACCTCGAAGTAACGACGGTTTATCTGCATCTTTCGCAACGGCATCTGAGCGCGACCGCCAGCCCACTCGATGCCCTCATGTTCTCTTCACAGGGAAGACACGAGCACAGTTGAACAACCGGCCTCTCGTGGAGATGGCCGACATCGTTCGCTGCGCGGGACAGACTTTTATGGAACACAGCCGCAGGTGGATCAACTGGCAACACCTGAAGGTGCTGCTGGCCATCGTGCGCTGCCGTACCGCTGCTCTGGGTGGACATCGCGATCGCTGCACCGGCTGCGGACATACGGCCAGGATCTCCTACAACTCATGCCGAAACAGGCATTGCCCACGATGCCAGGGCAACGCGCGCAGACGCTGGCTCAAGGCGCGCGAGCGGCGAACTGCTGCCCACTCGCTATGTCCATGCCGTCTTCACGCTGCCGCGGGAACTGGCTCCGCTCACGTTGCAAAACAAACGGCTGATCTATAACCTGCTCTTTCACGCCAGCACCGAGACCTTGCTGGAGATTGCTCGCGACCCGCGGCACCTTGGAGCCGAGATCGGTTTCTTCAGCGTGCTTCACAGCTGGAATCAGCGCCTGCAGTTTCATCCGCACGTCCACTGCGTCGTTGCCGCCGGCGGTCTCGCGCCCGACCACGCACGATGGATCTCAGCCCGGCGCTCCTTCTTCCTTCCGATCGGCGTGCTCAGCCGCGTCTTCCGCGGCAAGTTCGTCGCCGGACTTCGCAACGCCTTCCATCGCGGTGAACTCCAGTTCCACGGCAGCCTCGCGTCGCTGGCCGAGCCGCGCAGATTCGCGCCTGGCTACGAGTGCTGTTCCGCCACGACTGGGTCGTCTACTCCAAGCCGCCCTTTGGCGGACCGGAACATGCGCTGCGCTATCTCGGGGCCTATACCCATCGCGTCGCCATCTCCAACAGCAGGCTGGTTGCTCTATCCGATGGCCAAGTCACCTTCCGCTGGCGCGACTCCGCCCACGGCAACAAGAAGAGGCTCATGACCCTAGCGTCGATGAGTTCCTGCGCCGCTTCCTGCTGCACCTGCTGCCACGCGGCTTCGTCCGCATCCGCAACTTCGGCTTCCTCGCCAACCGCAACCGCGCCACACTGCTGCCGCTCTGCTTCAGACTGCTCGGCGGCTCAGACAAGATCGACTGCTTCACCGGCATCACCGTCCACCGACCAGACTCTTCCTGAAGTGCCCGTCTGCGGCGGAACCATGCACGTCATCGAACGGCTCTCAGCGGCGCAACTCCTGCTTCGCTCTCCACCTCAACCAGACCGGTACGCCGCATGAACCCCATCTCCATCCTCGGCCTCTGCCCGTGCTTCGGCATGCACGCCGATCCCGGCTCCTCCGGCCGGAACCCCTTCGGATGCCTGCCTCTCCAGCCTCTACTTCAGCCTCCGAAGCCAATACGCTGCTCCATCCGGCCCTTCAGTCAGCGATACATCCCCAACTCAGCTGTGCCTGACCCCCCGCACCCTCAGGCCTATTCAAAGCCCATAGCTTCCATGAGGGCGGCTTCCTTCAAGTCGCTGTATCCGAAGCGCCCCCTCTAAGACTGCGCCGACTGCACACTGTTGCGTGACGGGGCGCTCCAGATACAGCACTAAGACTTTTCAGGACTAATCTGGCTCCTCGATGAGTGCATTGGCGATTTGCACTAACCCGCTAGCGCGGGAGGTTATGCTTCTGTGACATTTGGATAGAGTGTTGGACACCCAAGGAGGTGTCCATGACACATCTACGCCAGCGCATGCAGGAAGATCTCCGGCTGCGCAACTTTTCCGAACGCACGATTCGTCGCTACACCGAGATTGTTGCTGAGTTCGCAAGGTATTTCCACAAGTCACCCGATCAGCTTGGCCCGGAGCATGTTCGCACTTTCCTGCTGTATCTGCTCAACGATCGGAAGCTTGCCTGGGGAACCATTCAGGGAGCCCGGTCGGCGCTGAAGTTCCTTTACATGCGGACGCTGAAGCAGACCTGGTTCGATCAGGAGATCATCAAGCCCAAGGTGCGCCGCAAGCTGCCCACGGTCTGGAGCCGTGAGGAAGTCTGCGCCCTGCTCGATGCGTCGATGAACACCAAGCACCGCGCGCTGCTGGCCCTGTACTACAGCGCTGGCCTTCGCTGTCAGGAAGCGCTGGATCTGAAGGTCAGCGATATCGACAGCAAACGGATGATCATCCACATCCGCGAGGGCAAGGGCAAGTTCCCGCGCCAGGTCATGCTGTCGCCCAAGCTGCTGGAGTTGCTGCGCCTTTACTGGCGCTGGCGCAAGCCCACCGACTGGCTCTTTCCCGGCGAGGAGCCGGGTCAGCCTTTGAAGGCCAACACAGTGCGTGTGACCTGTCAGAAGCTGCGCGAACAACTGGGCATTTCTAAACCGCTCAGCCCGCATGTGCTGCGTCACTCCTTCGCTTCCCATCTGCTCGATGCGGGCACCGATCTGCGCAGCATCCAGCTTCTGCTCGGTCACCGCGACCTGGAGACTACCTCCCGCTACCTGCACGTTTCCGAAGCCCGCCTGCATGCCACGGCGAGTCCGCTTGACGGTCTGCCTATTCGGAACGTCCACACTCAGGGAGGGAACAGAACCGCATGAGTGGACATCGGCTCGAAGTGGCCGATGTCTTCCACGCACATCAACAAGAGTTCCTTCAGCGCTGGGGCCATGCTCTGTCGGACCAGCAGCGGAAGGTGCTGCGCGATATCGGCCTGTGCCGCACGGCCGCGCTGGGCACTCATCTCGAACGATGCGATCGCTGCAGCTATGAGACCGTCGCGTACGACTCATGCCGCAACCGGCACTGTCCCAAGTGTCAGTCTTCAGCACGCGATCGCTGGCTCCTCAAGCAGGCTGGAAGTCTGCTGCCGGTGCCCTACGCCCATGTGGTCTTCACCGTACCCGAACAACTGGCGCCGCTCGCATTGCGCAACCAGAGGCTCTTCTACACCCTGCTGTTTCGGGCAGCTTCCGAGACGCTGCTCAAGATCGCTGCCGATCCACGCCATCTCGGTGCGCGCATCGGTGTGCTGGCCGTGCTGCATACCTGGTCGCAGAACTTGAGACACCATCCACACCTGCACTGCCTCGTTCCCACCGGCGGACTGGCTTTTAATAACTCCTGCTGGATCCCAACCAGACGTCACGGGTTCTTCCTCCCGGTGCGCGTGCTCAGCCGCATGTTCCGCGGCAAGCTGCTCGCCTTCCTCAAGCAGAGCTATCGGCGCAGCGAACTATGCTTCCCCGGCAAGCTGGCTGAACTCTCTACGCCACGCGCATTTCACACGCTCCTTGGTGGTCTGCGCCGAACAGAGTGGGTGGTCTACTCCAAGCCTCCGTTCGGCGGACCCGAACATGTCCTGAAGTACCTGGCCCGCTACACGCACCGGGTGGCGATCTCCAACGGAAGGCTCCTCAGCCTCGAGAACGGGCGGGTGCGCTTCCGCTGGCGGGACTCCCGCCACAACAACCGAAGCAGCGTTATGGAACTCGATGCGGTCGAGTTCATCCGCCGCTTCCTGCTCCATGTCCTGCCTGCCGGCTTCGTCAAGATCCGCCACTTCGGATTGCTTGCCAACCGCAACCGCCGTCAGGCGCTTGCCCTCTGCAGACTCCATCTCTGCACTACCGCGGTGGATCCAGGCTCGTTGCTGACAGAACAACAGATGTCTGCGCTCAGCCGCTCATGCCCGCAGTGCAAATACGGAACCATGCACGTCGTCGCACGTTCTTTCGCAGTTGAGCTTCTCAGCGCAGCTTTAGACTCTTCTTGAGGAAGCTATGCGGCCTTCTCCTTCAACCCGTTTTCTCGCCCCGACGGCCTCTCGTCCCGCCATCGCTCCCCTATGTCCGGATTTGGCTCCGCACAGTTCGCGACAGACATCTAAACTGCGCGTCACGCCTACAGCAGACACGCAAACCAACTCAGCAACGGCTCGGTGTGGATCCCCTCGTCTCCAGTCGGCCGTCTTAGATCTCCGCAGGCGGCATCCAATCTCCATACATCCACCGCGCTAGCGGCTTACTGCAAATCGCCGTATCCACAACGCTCCGTACCAGCATCGCCAACTACTAATTCATCTTCGCGGAGCGCTGTCGATACGGCACTAGAGATTTACCACTCACCGCGTAGGTCCTGGCGAATCGTCTGGCAAAGACCACTTGCCCAGCAGGGCGGTGAGACACCGAGAAGGTTCCAGAGACAATCCGCGTTCCTCCTGCCCCTGATGCCAGCACCATAACCGTTTCCGGCTTGCCTTCCTGCGCAGAGTATCAATCAACGCAGGTGTCAGGGTTCAGAGATCAGCGAACAGAAATCAAGAATCGCAAAATTCACACTTGACATTGACTCGACAATCCACAACCATATGGTTGTGGATAAATCTGGGTACAACATTTGCGGCTTTGTCTGATCCAACCCGGCGGGCGATGATCCAACGACTCTCGCATGGGCCTGCCTCTGTGCATGGATTGACGGAACCGTTTGCACTCTCGCAGCAGATGATTTCAAAACATATCGCCTACCTGGTGCGGGCGCGGATTGTGATCAAGACGAAGCGTGGACGAGAGAGTGTGTGCACGCTTAGGCCCGAGGCGATTAAGACAGTCAGCGACTGGGCGATCAGCTATCGCCGATTCTGGGAAGAGAGTTTCGACAAGCTGGAAGTGGTTGTAAATCAAATGAAGAAAGAGGAGGTCAGAGATGACAGAAAACACGGTTAGCGAAATTGAGCGGATGGTCGTTACAAGAGTTTTTGATGCCCCACGCGAGTTGGTTTGGAAGGCGTGGACAGACCCGAAGTACATCATGCAGTGGTGGGGACCGAAGGGCTTTACTGCGCCCGTTTGCAAGATGGATTTTCGCGTGGGAGGAAAACTTCTCTGCTGCATGAGAGCGCCGGATGGGCAGGAGGGCTGGAATGCGGTTGAATACCACGAGATTGTTCCGTACGAGAAGATCGTTTCCTCCATGTACTTTTCGGACTCGAAGGGAAACAAGATTGACCTTGCGGAATTAGGAATTGAACATGAGGCCATAGACGGTGCGTACGACGTGACCATCTTTGAGGATCTCGGAAACGGCCAGACGAGACTCACCCACATTGGAAATGAACCCATGGAGAGCGCAAAGAATAGCGGGCAACTGGAGGGCTGGAACGAGATACTCGATAAAGTTGCCGCAGTTGTTGCGGAGCTGGCGCAGGCGAAATAGGAAGTTGACGTTTTGACGATCGTCATGCGCGAGATACAGCTGAGGCTGGCGGCGAAGGCCTGGTTAGAACAGGCCTCTCGCCGTTCGGCCGAATAGTCGCCTTTCCGGATAAGTGACCCTTGGCTCAACTGTTGACTTCAGGACAATGCACTCATTGACCAATGTTTACCGAACTCAACATTCGTCCTGACAAACGCGCTTTGCTTCACTGATCCCAACATGATTTCTCAATGAAGGTAAATCGCTAAATTACGCGAGGAAAATTTGTGAGTTATCGGGCGGCCCGGTGCTTCTACCCTTTCTGCTAACGTCTTCTCATCCCGGTTCCGAGGCGTGAATCGACTGCCAGATGTCCCGAGCCGCTTGATAGTACGAGCAGCGCCAAAGCGAAGAGCGCGAGCGGGAGTTCGAATCCCTGCGGACCAGTGAGCCCGTGGTGGAGATGGACCTTGAGGACGGCTACGGCCATGTCGATGGCAACCCCGAGCGCGGCCACAGGGATGAGCAGGCCGAGGATGAGCAGGATTCCGCCAAAGAATTCTGTGAAGGCGGCGACATAGCCCAGCCAGTAAGGAAGTCCCAGGTGCGCGACTGTCTGCGCGAAGTTATAGAGGGAGCCACGCGGAAAAATCTTGTGCCATCCATGCACGAGGATGATGACGCCGAGAACGATGCGGGCGATGAGCACTGCCAACGGTCGAAAACGATCGAGCCATGTGAACATCCGGTGTTGCTCCTTTAAGGTTTCAGGAAAAGTGTTTGCAGTTTACGGCTGCGAGTGCGGCCCGTCCAGAAAACGGCGCAGAGTCTCAAGATATTTTGCCGTGTCTTCGGGGGCGATCTGGAAGAGCTGCTTTGGCATGCGGGCGCTGCTGAAAGCGTTTTGTGTCTGCGGGCTGTTGCCGCGTTCAAGCAACAGCTTTGATAGCGGGAGCGTCTTCAAAGTCTCGATGGTGTTGAAGCGGTCGCTGGTAAGGAGAGGCACAGGCAGGATTTTTGCACGGGCATCGGCGGCGAAGAGTGTGGATGCATCGGGGCTGATGTTTTCGAGGATCAGCGCTGCGGTTTTCGGATGACGTGCCGCGAATGAGGCGGCGATGGGCGCTCCGAGACCGGCTCCGTAGATGACGATGGAAGAGGCAGGTTGGTGGCGGGTGTCGGTGACATACGACCAGGCCGCATCCGCATCCTGATTCATGCTTGCTTCGGAGGGATGCAGGTCTGCGCTCCTGCCGAAGCCGCGATAGTCGAAGGCGAAGATGTTGATGCCGAGAGAGTGCAGGGTTTCAAGCTGGGGGACTGTATCGGAGAGGGAGCCGTGTCCGTCGTGCAGGAAGAGGATTGTGTTACCGGAGAAAGCCGCGCCGGTTGCGGCAGGAATCCACCAGCCGGTGAGCTGCGGCTTGCCTGTCTCGGTATAGTCGAACTGGATTTCCTGATAAGCAACGCTGGGGCCGGCGGAGACGGTGTTTGAGGGATGAAAGATGAGCTGCCAGCTTCCCTGATAAAAGAGCAGGCAGAGGGTGGCATAGGCGCAGATGGCTGCGATGACGACCGTGATGCCAAGCGCCGACAGAAGCCATTTTCCACTGATGAGGGGCTGTTGCGGACGCAGCGGATCGTCCCATCCGGCAGCGCGTGCCTGTTTTGGAGTGCGTTTGGCTTCTTTTCTGACAGGAGATTTTTTCGCCACTGTTTGTTATCCGAAGGCGAGTTCGTCGGCGGATTCGAGCGGCGTTCCGCAGACACGACAGATCACAGCGGAGCAATCGCCGCAGACAAGTGGATCGTCAACTTCTCTGGCGCAGTTAGGACACCACAGGCGAACTTCTTTGCCTGCGGGTGGATTCGAGGACTGCTCATCGTGCATTCTGAAGATGAGCGTAGCATGAACGGCGCACGGATGTTTGCTGCTGGGGCGAAGCAAAAAGCAGGTCCTTCGACTTCGCTACACTTCGTTCCGCTATGCTCAGGATGACAATTTTCTGTTTTCAGGAAAAGACGAATGTCAGAATTTGTAAGGATTTGCGGCAAGGCCGATCTGCCGCCTGCGGGCGAGGCTCGCGAGATTGCTTTGGGCGAGAAGACGTTGTGTGTTGCGAACAACGATGGCTCCATTTCTGTGATGGACAATGTGTGCCCGCATCGCGGCGGACCGCTGGGACAGGGAATGCTTGAAGGCGGCAAGGTGATCTGCCCCTGGCACGCCTGGGCATTCGATTTGAAAACCGGGGCGGCGGAGCACGTTCCGGAGACGAAGGTTCCTGTCTATGAGGTCAGGGTCGAAGGCGAGGATGTGCTGGCGAAGTTGTAGCTCGCTTGTTCAGATCGTGCTTTCCACCCTATCGCAAAAAGCGCGAAAGGATGGGGCACCCATGATTGTGCCCCAATTCACAAAATACAAATCGTGCCGCAATTTCATTCCGATGTGAAGGTGGATGCGGGCAGATTTTCCTTGTTGAAGAGGTTGGCGTCGGTCCAGCCTTGCCACGCGTAGCGGACGGACGCGGGATGGCTTACGCCCGATGCCTCGACAACGACGGTTGAGCCTTCAATTTTTGCCTTGGCAGGGGCAAATTTTCCATCGGCGCCTGCAACTTCAAATCCTGCCAGCTGGGGGCCGTGAGCGGCGAGGCCGTCCTTTGCGTGATCGAACCAGACGCGCATGGTTGAGCCTTCGACGGTTGCGGTGCGGAAGAGCGGGCCGGAGTATTCCAGCTGCGGCTCTCCATAGACGGTTGCGCGCGCGGCAAGCGCAAGACGAGCGCCGACAGTCTGCTTATCCGGTGGATGCACATTGTCTCTCGTGCCCACGTCGAGAGTTACGGCCATGGCTGTGTTTGCCACAGAGAGCGTGCGGCGCTGCTCGTCCCGGAGCAGGCCCCAGTTTTCATGCGGCGAGTAGAAATTCGAAATCTGTACGTAGAGGAAAGGGAAGTTGCCTTCACCCCATTTTGCGCGCCAGTCCTGAATCATGGCTGAGAAGAAGCGCGAGTACATGGGGGCGCGCTCGGGATCGCTGTTGGTTTCGCCCTGATACCAGATCGCTCCTTTGATGGTGTAGGGAACGAGCGGGGCGATCATGCCGTTGTAGAGGCTGGCGGGCTGCCAGGAAAGGGCATCCGGGTGCCAGTTATGCTCGGGTTTGGGCTGATGCGCCTGCTCGGCGGCTGCATCTTCGCGCTTCTCTTTGGCGATGATGAGGTCGGTATCGCTCAAATCGGCCGTGAAATGCGCCCAGGATGCGAACATGGGCATCAGCCCAGCATTGGAGCCGATGCCGTCCATGCTGATCCATGTGTCGACGGGCGTGCCGCCCCAGGTGGAGTCGATGAGGCCGATCGGAACGTGCTCGCGCGTATTGATGTCACGCCCGAAGAAATAGGCGACGGCGGAGAAGTCGCCGGCGGTCTGGGGCGTGCAGTCGGTCCAGGTTGCAGAGATATCGTTGACCGGATAGTAGGAAGTCTTGTGCTCGATGCGCAGCAGCCGCACGGTGGGCAGCGTCGCGTTGGCGATCTCCTCCTGAGCGTTTTTCAGGACGGCGCTGCCGGGGAAACCGTTGAGAGGCATCTCCATATTGGATTGACCGGAGGCCACCCAGACGTCGCCAACCAGGATGTCCGAGAGCGTCACGGGAGAGCCTGAGCTGCCCTGGGCGGTCAGCGTGAATGGGCCGCCCGCGTGCTCGGGCTGCAGCCAGAGACCCCATTTGCCCAGGTCGTCGGCATTTGCTGTGCGGGACTGGTCATGAAAGCGGACCGTGACCGTTTCGCCGGGATCCGACCATCCCCAGATGTGAATCGGAACGTCACGTTGCAACACGGCATGACTGCTGACGACATTGGGGAGTCGTACTTCCGCGCCTGCTGTGAATCCCAACAATGCGGTAAGTGTCCAGGTTGCAGCGATGAGCCTTTGCTTCGACATCATTCTCGAAATGCCTCCTTTGAAATTCACAAGACGCGGAATTGTGCTGAAACAGCCTCGATAACGATATCAGTTCCGATGAGTCAGGCGAATGCGACTGAAAATGCGATACATGAATGAATCAAGACATTTTCTGGCTGTTAAGGCTGGATGAAATAGTATGTATTAGGCAATATTTTCGACTTTGATGCCTTGAGGGAATTTTTTTCATATCCTATGACAGCTGAGTCGGACGTCACGGGTGGGAACGATCAAGAAAACGTATCCTTTTCCAAATTAGCCGCGCTCGCTTTTGTTCTGGTCTTTCTTTCAGCAACTGCTTCCCTGCTGAACCTGCAAAGCTGGCATTCGGGCGGTATCACGATCCTCTGGCCATCGAATGGATTCCTGGCGGGCGCATTGCTGTGCGTTCACCGCAGGCACTGGCCTGCCTACCTGGCCGTAGGCTTTTTCGTAGATCTGGGCATCAACCTGAGTCTCGCGACGCCTTCCTGGGCGGCAGTCTATCTCAGCGTCTGCAACATGATCGAAGCGTTCGTCGCGGCAGGGCTGCTGTATCGAATAATTGCGCCTCATCCGGATCTGACGCAACGTAAACAATTGAAGCATTTCCTGCTATCCGGGGTGGTGGTGGCGCCGCTGGTGGCGTCGCTTCTGGCGACGCTGGTATTTGGCCGGCAGGGCAGGCACATCATGTCGCATCTGCATACGTTCCAGTGGTGGTTTACGGCAGATGCGCTGGGCATGGCGGTGATGGTACCGCTTTACCTCTCGTTCCGGCGGCAGAAGCCATTCCTGGGCAGGCGCTGGTGGGAGGTGGTTGGGTTTTTCACACTGCTGTGCGCCGTTGCTGTCGCCATCTTCTGGCAAGGGCGTGCACCTGTTCTTTTTGTCCTGCTGCTTTGCCTGCTGGCAATCGGGCTTCGAATGGGACTGGCAGGCTCGGCCCTCGGACTGCTGGCTGTATCGATCATCGGCGAGTTTTTTACCTCCAAAGGATATGGTCCGCTCTCGTTAATGCAGAGGGTCTCTCTGACGACCCGGGATCTGACTCTGCAGATTTTTATCGCTGTTTCCATGCTGACGCTCTACGTCCTTGAAGTGCTGCGGTCCGAGAGCCACCTGCTGCAGGAAGGATTGCGGGCCAGCGAAGCCCGGTTTCGCCTGCTCGCAGTGAGCTCGCGCGATGCAATCCTGCTGGTGAACCTGAACGGAGTAGTGCGTTATGCTTCGCCCGCGGTGGCGGAAATACTGGGATGGGAACCGGAGCAGACGCTGGGCCTCAGCTACCGCAAAGCGTTGCATTCGGAAGACGATGCTCTGGCAGAAACTGTTTTCCGGGAGGCGCGCGAGGAGCGGAAGCCGGGAATGTTTCAGTTCCGCTGCCTGAAGAAAGACGGGAGCTATTTGTGGATGGAAGCCAGCCTGCGCCTTCACCGCGAGCCTTCGACCGGGGAGGCGACAGGTTTTGTGGTTGTCATGCGGGACATATCGCAGCGCAAAGCCGCGGAGGAGGAGCTGCAAAGAGCCTTCTATATGGTGGAAGCACTGGCCAGCGTTGACGGCTTGACGGGCGTGGCCAATCGCAGGCGATTTGATGAAGTTCTGCAGTCAGAATGGCGGCGCGCTCAGCGCGATCGCACCGCATGCTCGCTCCTGCTGATGGATCTGGACCACTTCAAGAACTACAACGATATCTATGGCCATATTGCCGGCGACCGATGTTTGCGCCGGGCTGCTGAGGCCACGGCCCAGGTGTTGCGGCGTCCTGCCGATCTGCTCGCCCGGTATGGGGGCGAGGAATTCGCTGTGATCCTGCCGGACACCAATCGACACGGAGCGCTCGAAATTGCAGAACAGATTCGTCTTGCCGTGGAGGAGATGCATGTTCCGCATACGGGCAATCCGCATGGAGTGGTGACAGTAAGCGTTGGCTGTTCGACGCAGGCACCGGAAACAAACAGCGACGTCTCGCTACTGGTGCAGGCGGCGGATAGCGCCCTGTATCAGGCGAAATCACTGGGGCGGAATCGCGTGGAAGCAACCTCACACGTTTTGCAAACGACTTCATAGGCGTACATCGGCTGCTCTAATGATGAGCGTTGCTCAAGAAAGCGCTTTTGCTTAGAGCAACTTGCCGGCGGCGAGATCGCGGACCAGACCGCGATCGGCGGTGAGGAAGTCGTAGGTGGGCAGGTCGCGCAGGTTGCACCAGCGCAGTTCATTGAAGATGTGGTTCGTGATTTCGCCTTCAAACTGGTGAACGGCGAAGAACTGCAGATCGACTGAGCTGCCGTTGCGGTAGGCGTGGCGCACATGCGCGATGAGTGTGCCCACAGTCGCTTTGATGCCTAATTCTTCATTAAGTTCGCGGACGAGCGCCTCTTCGGGGCTTTCCCCCGGCTCCATCTTTCCGCCGGGAAACTCCCATTTAAGGGCCATGGCCTGATCGGGGCGGCGCTGGCAGATCAATACCTCATTGCCGCGCAGGATAAGCCCGGCGGCCACGTAGCGCACGGTTTTGGATTCCGTCGCGCCTGCATTTTGTGATTCGATCCCCTCCACGCTCACACTAGTTTAGACGGATCAGCCCCAAAATTGATGCAACGCATTTGGGGGCTTTGCGCAGGGCCAAAAAGCTCAGGGTGAATAACCGATGCAAGTGCCTGCAGGCCACCGATAAGCGAAGGCGCGGGAGTGTTCAATAATTCTTCGTTAATACAGAAGACACGATGCGCGCCAACCGCCTGGAGGTGCCGCCATCCTCGTTTTTCCACCGTGCGCTCGAGCGGCACGCGCATGCCGGCGCCGCACCACGCCATCACAACGACCTCGGGGTCGGCTGCGGCGATGGTTTCCGCCTCAGTGACGGCGCCGGGAGAGCCGAGGAATTCGCCCCCCGCGGCTTCTACCAGCTCCTTGACCCAATATTGAGAGAGGATGAGCGGCTTGCCCCATTCTTCGCAGTAGACGCGCGGCCGCCTGCCAGAGGATGCTGCGCTGCTGCTGATTTCAGAGATTGCAGCCTGCATGGACGCGATGACCGCCTCGGCCTGATCGCGCGCGTTTACAACCGATGCGACGAGCCGGATGTCGTTGTAAATATCTGCCAGCGAATGCGGAGCGAGCGCCAGCACGGGAAAGCCCGCTTTCAGGATGGCGGCGAGCGATTCGTGCCGGTAGGGAACCGACGCAATGACCAGATCGGGCTTGAGGGCCGTCAATTCGTCGGTTGTCGTTGTCCAGGCGTCGTGAACGAGGGGGAGATTGCGGCTGCGCAGCTGGGGGAGAATATCGAGGCAATAGCGGGTGCAGGCGACCAGCGCATCGAGATGTCCGAGACGGTCGAGAGTGACGGAAACGCTGGGCTGCAGGGAAACGATGCGCATGCGGTTTAGATTTTGCTGTCTTTCAGAACCGACTGGGGGTAGAAGACGGTCCAGTCGTTCTCGGCCGCAGACTGCAACAGCGCGGGAGTCGGGTTCACCGGGAAGGCGTGTTTTGCCATCTTCAACATCGCTTGATCGTGGATGGAGTTGCCGAAGACGCAATCGGGATGCGACACGCCTGCGCGGAGGAGCGCTGTTGCCTTGGCTTCATCCGTCGGCACGTTGACCAACTCACTGGAAATGAGGCCATTCGTGACACGGACCTCTGCTGCCAGAACACGCGACGAGGGAATGCCGAAGCGCTGGACGCCTTCTTCGATGACCCAGTTGTTGGTGGAGCTTACGGCCCAGAGCTCGGTTCCCGCGGTTTCGAGTTCGGCGATGAGCTCGCGCAGCTCGGGAAAGATGTTGGCTTCGATGTGCATGCGGAAATATGTGGCTGCGGCTTTGCGCATCTCGTCTTCGCGCAACTCGGCATACATTTGCACCATCTCGGCGCACATCTCCACTTCGGAGACTTTTCCGGCGCGGTAGAGGCGATATTGAGTGTCGACCCAGTCGGCTGTATTGCGCGAGACCAGTCCGGACTCAATCGACCAGACCATGAAACCGTATCCCGCGTCGCCGCTCCAGAGCGTGCCGTCGCAGTCGAAGACAGCGATGCGCGGATTTATAGCCAGTACTGCGCGATGAAATTCTTCGCGGGTAAATTGTTCGGCGGGTGCTGTATGCAGCGTGGTCAAGAATTACTCCTACTTCTTCTATTGTGAGCCAGCCTAAAGGATTTTGCACCGTGCGGTATGTGAAGCGTTGGTGAACTTGATTCCGGAAGCATCTTGCGGCTGCCGGACGCTTCATCCGACGCAGATAATCAATGTGTGGGAACGGAGCGCAATACGGAGCTGATTCGCGAATACATGACGTATCTGCGCGTGGAAAAAGGCCTGCGGCCGCTGACCTGCGAAGCGTATGAACGCGACCTGCTCCAGTATGCCGAGTGCCTGGAGCGCGAGAACGCTCTGTTATTGACGGCGCGCCAGCGGGAGGTAGCCGTATTTCTTGAACATTTGAGGACGCATGGAGTCGAGTCGCGTTCGATAGCGAGGAAGCTCTCGTGCCTGCGCGGGTTTTACAAGTGGCTGCTGCTCGATAAGCGAATCGCTCATGACCCGACGGTGAATCTTGAATCGCCGGATGCGTGGAAGGTGTTGCCTAAATCGCTTGCGCTCACGGAGGTGAACGCGATGCTGGAGCGGGCAGCGGTTGCGGCGGACCATCCTGAGGCGGATGCCATTTCGTTGCGCGACCGGGCGATTCTGGAGCTGCTTTATGCGGGCGGGCTTCGTGTTTCGGAGTTAACGGGCCTGTGTGTTGCCGATCTCTCGCTCGATGCGGGACGCGTGCTCGTTCGCGGCAAGGGCGACAAAGAGCGGATTGTGCCGCTTGGGGCGCTGTGCGTAAAGGCTCTGGAAGAGTATCTCGAACGGGGACGTCCGGGACTGGTTCGAAATAGTCGCGCGAATCAGCTTTTTCTTTCGGTGCGTGGCAAGCTGCTTTCGCGGGAGTGGGTATGGCATCTGGTGAAGTCAAGCGACAGCCACGCGAGTCCGCATAAGCTGCGGCACAGCTGCGCTACTCATATGGTGGAGCACGGCGCCGATCTGCGTACGGTGCAGACCTTTCTTGGTCACGCCGACATTGCGACGACGCAGGTATACACGCATCTGGCGCTGGGGCGGCTAAAGGCCGTGCACCGGATGCATCATCCGCGAGCAAAACGAATTGAGCAGGAAAAATGACAGAGGGCACAGGAACTTCCAGGCCTACACGGTCGGACTACGCCTCGGTCTTTTTGCGGCTGTCCCTTGGAATCGGTTTCCTCTCAGCCGTCGCCGACCGTTTTGGACTCTGGGGTGCGGCGGGAACGCCATCAGTCGCATGGGGAAACTTTCACAATTTCCTTGCCTATACGGCAGTGCTCAACCCGTGGAGTCCAGCGTCTTTGGTCCCGTTCGTTGGATGGACTGCAACACTTGCTGAGACTGTTGTAGGAATCGCGTTGATCCTTGGAGTTCTAACCCGGGCTGCGGCGGCACTTGGTGGGCTGGTAACGCTGATCTTCGCGTTAGCGATGGCCTTTGTGCTGGGAGTGCATGCTCCGCTGAATTACGGAGTCTTTGTCTACGCCGGAGCCTGCTTCTTCCTCGCTTGCGCCTCGCCCGACAGATGGACGCTCGATGCGCTGCTTCGAAGGGGGCGGAAGTGACCGCAAACTCTGAGGTTATGCAGCTCGTTGCTCGATTTCTTTCGACGTTGCAGAACGAGCGCGGATCGTCACCGCACACCATGCGCGCTTACGAGCGCGAGCTGCACGACTTCGCAGCCTACTTGGTGGCGATGTTCGGTCCCGGAATCGAAATCAAACGCATCGAGCACCAGCATATTCGCGCCTACCTGGGAACGCTCTACGCAAAGGGATTGTCAAAGGCATCGGTGGCGCGGGCGCTGGCGGCGATTCGCTCATGGTTCAAGTGGCTGGCGCGCGCGGGGCATGTTGAGCAGAGTCCTGCTGCGCTGGTAGCGACTCCCAAGCTGCCGAAACATCTGCCGCGCGTGCCGACGATTGAGCAGATGAATCGTGCCGTGGATGGAGTGACGAGCGACTTTGCCTCATGGCCGCAGCGCGACCGCCTGATCTTTGAGCTGCTGTATGGCTGCGGTATTCGTAACGCTGAGCTGGTTGGGATTGATCTCGAAGACATTCACTGGGCCAATGAGGCGATTCTGGTGCGCGGCAAGGGGCGCAAGGAGCGGTATGTTCCGCTGGGCGATGCAGCGGCGCAGGCTCTACGCGCGTATCTACCGCAACGCGAACTGCGGTTGCAGACGGCAGGGAAGCGGTCCGGGGCGTTGCTGCTCAACGCGAAGCTGCGCGGCAATGGACGCCTGACGACGCGCAGCGTGGGCCGCATCGTGAAGACGCTGGCTATTGCGAATGGGCTGCCGGCTGAGGTGCATCCACACACGCTGCGGCATGCCTTCGGAACGCACATGCTGGAAGAGGGCGCGGATTTGCGCGCGATTCAGGAACTGCTTGGACACGAGCGACTATCGACGACGCAACGGTATACACAGCTTACGGTTGGGCAGGTGGCCGAGGTTTACGATCGCACGCACCCGCGGGCGAAGTGATCCCGCACTCTCTGCGAAAGTGATTCGCAGCGACACTGTATATCCTGTTGATGACGTTTCTCCACTAAAAGTACGAGGTCGAAGTGCAGATTAAGTTTGGTTTTGCTGCGTGTGGCGCAGTGGCTTCCGGTTGTTTCGCTTTCCTGCTTGGATTTTCGTCCCTACTTCATGCTCAATCGTCGAGCGCATTTCAGTCCGTCAATCCCATGATCGGCACTGGTCCGGAGGGGCACACGTTTCCCGGGGCGACGGTGCCTTTCGGCATGGTGCAGCTCAGTCCGGATACGCAGATTCGCCCCTTCAAGCAGAGCTACAAATGGGCGGCGGGGTATCGCTATGAAGACACCACGATCCTCGGCTTTTCGCACACGCACTTTTCCGGAGCAGGCCACTCGGATCTCGGCGATTTTCTGGTGCAGCCGATATCCGGTGACGTGAGGCTGGAACCGGGCGAGATCGATGCTCCCGGTTCCGGCTACCGCTCGCGCTTTCATCACGAGACAGAAAAAGCCGAGCCCGGCTATTACGCGGTAACACTCGCCGACTATGGCGTGCACGCAGAGCTTACTGCGACGACGCGCGTGGGCGTGCATCGCTACACATTTCCAGCAGACAAGCCCGCGCACCTGCTGCTGGACATGCGCTCGTCCATCTACAACTACACGGGCAAAGTGCTTTGGGCGAGTCTGCGTTTGCGCGCAGACGGCACCGTGACCGGCATGCGCGAGACGCGCGGCTGGGCTCCGGCACGACAGCTCTATTTCGCGATGCGTTTCTCGCAGACGCTGGCAGGGCATGAGCTATATGACCGCGAGCAGCTTCCGCAGGAGTACAAGGGCTTTGCCACTCCCGGCACCTCGCCATCCGATACGCAGGCGATCATAGGGCGCGGGTTGATCGGCTGTCTTCGATTTTGGCGAGCTGAAGCAGCCTCTGGTGGTGAAGGTCGCGATCTCGCCGGTGAGTGAAGACAATGCGATTGCCAATCTCGATGCCGAAGTGCCGGGCTTTGATTTCGATGCGGTACGCGCGCAGGCGCGTCAGGCGTGGGAGAAAGAGCTTGTCAGTTGTCGATATCAAGGCCGATCCGGCGATGCGCACGAGCCTCTACACGGCGCTGTATCACGCGCTGCATGGCGCCTGCGATTGCAATGGATGTGGACGGCAGCTATCGCGGGCCCGACTACCAGGTGCACAAGGCTGAGGGCTTCCATTTCGTTTCCTCGTTTTCGCTGTGGGATACCTACCGGGCGGAGCAACCGTTGATGACGCTGATCGAGCCGCCGAGCCGCACAACGGATGTAGTGCGATCGCTGCTGGCTTCGCAGAAGGAAAGCCCGTTCGGCATTCTGCCCATCTGGCAGTTTCAGGGGCTGGAGACGTGGTGCATGATCGGCTACCATGCTGTGCCCGAGATTGCCGACGCGTCCATGAAGAATCTGGGAGCTTTGACGCCAATGAGGCGCTCGATGCCATGGTTGCCAGCGCAACCTATGCGCCCTACGGCCATCTTGGCGAATACATGAAGCTTGGCTATGTGCCGGTGGACAACGATGGCGAGGCGGCTTCGAAGACGATGGAGTATGCCTATGACGACTGGACCATTGCGCGCATGGCTCGCAAACTGGGTCGCAACGATGTCGCTGACAACTTTGAAAAGCGCGCCGGGAACTGGCGGAATGTGTTCGATCGACAGAGTGGTTTTGTAAGACCGAAGAAGGCGGAGGGAAGCTTTCGCGAACCGTTCGATCCGGCGCAGGCGGGCGCGCAGAGCGGATTTACGGAAGGGAACTCGTGGCAGTATTCGTGGTACCAGCCGCAGGACGAAGCGTCGCTGATACAGCTTCTCGGCGGCGATCAAAAGCTGGTGGACAAACTCGATGCGATGTTCGATGCGAAGGTCGATCCCAAGCGCTATGCCGACGTCGAAGATATTGCCGGGATGATTGGGCAATATATTCACGGCAATGAGCCAAGCCATCACCTTGCGTATCTTTATGACTATGCGGGCGAGCCGTGGCGCACACAGGAACGGCTGAAGCAGATTATCGATTCGCAGTACCGGCCTGCGCCCGATGGACTTGTCGGCAATGACGATCTGGGGCAGATGTCGGCGTGGCTGCTGTTTACCGCGTTCGGATTTTATCCGGTGGCGCCCGGAACGAACGAGTATGTGATCGGGCGGCCTTTCGTTGAGGAGGCGACGCTGCACCTGCCGAATGGCAAGCAGTTTCATATTGTGACGGACAATCTTTCAGACGCGAACCGCTACGTAAGCAAAGTCACGCTAAACGGCAAGCCGCTCGATCGCAGCTATCTGCGCCATGAAGAAATCATGGCTGGCGGCGAGGTGCACTTTGTGATGAGTTCCGCACCCAATAAAACGTGGGCTACAGGTCAGGAGGCGCGGCCGTTTTCTCAATCCACTGCGAACGGAGCCGGCAGTTCCGAGTAAATATCGTCAGCTGCAAATGCCTGAATCGAAGTGCCTTTCCTTCTTCTGAGGAGCGCCTATTCCCCAAACCATTTACACTATATCTTGAGGAAATTCTGCTTTGATCAGTCGTCTTCTCGCAAAGATTTTTGGGACAAGTAATGAACGCGCGGTGAAGCGCCTGATGCCTGTCGTCCAGACAATTAACGCTCTGGAGCCGGATGTTCAGCGGTTCTCTGACGAAGAGCTCCGCGCCAAGACGCAGGAGTTCAAGGCGCGCATTGCCGCGGCCATTGACGGTATCACGGACGCAAATGAACGCAAGGCTGCCGAGAAACAGGCGCTCGACGAGATTCTGCCTGAGGCCTTTGCCGTGGTCCGCGAGGCAGGCCGCCGCGCAGCTGAACATGCGCCACTTCGACGTGCAACTTATCGGCGGCATGGTGCTGCACCAGGGCAAGATCTCCGAGATGAAGACGGGCGAAGGTAAGACGCTCGTCGCAACACTGCCTTGCTATCTGAATGCGCTCGCCGGACATGGCGTACACGTGATTACGGTCAACGATTATCTTGCCAAGCGCGATGCCGAGTGGATGGGCAAGATCTATGAGTTTCTTGGCCTGACCGTTGGCGTAATCGTGCATGATCTGGACGATCAGCAGCGACGCGCCGCGTATGGCGCAGACATCACCTACGGCACCAACAACGAGTTCGGCTTCGATTATCTGCGCGACAACATGAAGTTCGAACTGGCCGATTGTGTGCAGCGCGGCCATTTCTACGGCATCGTCGACGAAGTGGACTCGATCCTGATTGACGAAGCGCGGACGCCGCTCATCATCTCCGGCCCAACGGATCAGACGACCGACAAATATGCCCGCGTGAACCGCATCATTCCGGCGCTCGAACTGGGCGAGGAAATTGAAAAGGGCGAAGAGAAGATTCTTACCGGCGATTACGTGGTCGATGAGAAGCACAAAACCATCAGCGTGACCGATGAGGGTTGGGAGAAGATCGAGAAGCTGCTGGGCATTGGCAATATCGCCGATCCGGAAAACTGGGACCTGAAGCACCACGTAGAAGTTGCCATCAAGGCGCATTCGCTTTACAAGCGCGACGTGCAGTATGTGGTGAAGGACGGTGAAGTCATCATCGTCGATGAATTCACGGGCCGCCTGATGCCCGGACGCCGCTGGTCCGATGGCCTGCACCAGGCTGTGGAAGCCAAGGAAGGCGTGAACATCCGCCGCGAAGACCAGACGCTGGCGACGATCACCTTCCAGAATTATTTCCGCCTCTACACCAAGCTGGCCGGCATGACGGGAACGGCGGAGACGGAAGCCGCTGAATTCGACAATATTTATAAGCTGGACATTGTCGTCATCCCGACGAACAAGCCGCTCCTACGCCTGGAGAACCCGGACGTGGTCTTCCGCACGGCGAAGGAAAAATATTTTGCCGTAGCCGATGAGATCGCCAAGCTGCATGAGAATGGGCAGCCGGCGCTGGTGGGCACCACATCGATTGAAAAGTCGGAGCTGCTGTCGCAGATTCTGCAGCGCAAAGGCGTGAAGCATGTCGTGCTGAACGCGAAGTTTCACGAGCGCGAAGCCGAGATCGTGGCACAGGCGGGCCGTCTGGGCATGGTGACGATTGCCACCAACATGGCAGGCCGCGGCACGGATATTCTGCTCGGCGGCAATGCAGAGTTCGTTGCCAAGCAGGATTTGGTCAAGAAGAGTGCTGCGCGTGCGATCAGCGTCGCCGAGGGCGCGCTGAATCCGATGGCAGCGCCGGGCATGTTCCGCTTCTACTACCAGGGGCAGGAATTTGAAACTACCCAGGAAGTCTGGGACCGCGCTTATACAACGTACGCAGCGAACGTGGCGCAGGAGCATGACGCGGTGATTGCAGCCGGCGGCCTGCACATTATCGGCACCGAGCGGCACGAATCGCGGCGCATCGATAACCAGCTGCGAGGGCGCGCTGGACGCCAGGGCGATCCGGGCGCATCGCGCTTCTACCTCTCGCTTGAAGATGACCTGATGCGCATCTTCGCCAAGGAGTGGGTGGGGACGCTGCTGCAGAAACTGGGCATGGAAGAGGGCGTGCCGATCGAGTCGCGCATGATCTCCAAGCGCATTGAGGCGGCGCAAAAGGCTGTCGAGTCGCAGAACTTTGAAGCCCGCAAACACCTGCTGGAATACGACGACGTGATGAACAAGCAGCGTGAGGCAGTTTACGGACTGCGTCACCAGTTGCTGGAAGGGCTCGACCAGAAAGAACTGATTGTCGAGGATTACGTTGCGAATCTTTTGAGCGCTCTGCTCGATGAAACGACGCCGGAGAAGTTGCATCCCGATCAGTGGGACCTGAACACGCTGAAGAGCAAGCTCGTTGGACAATTTGGCCTCGATGCGGATGCCGAGGGCATCGTGATGAGCGAGATGACGCGCCACGAGCTGGGCGAGGCGCTTTTCGAGCGACTGAAGGATCGCTATGAAGCCAAGGAACAAGTCATCGGCGACAAGGCCATGCGCTTCCATGAACGCATGATCATGCTGAGCGTGCTTGACGGATTGTGGAAAGACCATCTGCTCAACATGGACCACCTGAAAGAGGGCATCGGTCTGCGCGGCTACGGCCAGCAGGACCCGCTGGTGGCCTATAAGAAAGAATCCTTCGACATGTTCGAGGAGATGATGGGACGCTTCCAGGAGGACACGGTGCGTTTCCTCTTCCTGATGCAGATTGTCGGACAGGACGGCCAGCCGCTGGTCATTCCATCGCGTCCGCGTCCGGCGATTCCATTGGCTCCTCCTGTAGCTTCAGCGGAAGGCAATGGGCATCATCCTGCGCCTCCAGCGCATGAGCTTCCCGCCGTTCCGCTGCCCACGCGGCAGCCTTCGACGACGATCGACGAGATCGAGCGCGAGTTCCAGCGCAAGAAAAAGCGTGAGCTGGAACAGGCGCGCATGGCAGGCGGCGGCAGCGCGGAGGCTCCGGCGCAGCGCAGAACCGGTGACAAGGTTGGTCGCAACGATCCTTGCCCATGCGGCTCCGGCAAGAAATATAAGAAGTGCCACGGAGCAAGCGAAGCTTAGGCTCAGTTAGAACAAGGCGCCTGCGGATTCCGACTCGACTGCATCCAGAAAATTTCTGATCGCGGCGATTTTGGGTTCTGCCAGGCGCTTTGCATTTTCCAGGTGAATTTTTCCGGGCAGCGTTTCGAGATTTTTCCGCAGTGTCTTGACCGCGTCGGTGAACGTTGCATAGCGCGTGTCCTTGCCTACTTTGGCGATCGTGCGGAGCGCGCCGATTCCGCCGAGCTGCTCAAGAATATCGGCATCGCGCAGGATGGTTGCTTCGATGCTTGTGGGATTATCGTGCGGCTGATGTTCGCGGATGGCGGCCAGCACTGCGGGAATTTTTTCGGCAGGGAATTGAGCGTCTTCGAGAATTTTTGGAACACGCTCGCAGGCGTATCGAACGTGATCCCAGCGCGCCAGCTCTGCCGGGTCTTCCGGACGATTTCCAACGAAGACGCCGAGATCGTGCAGCCACACAGCAGCGAAGACCACGTCATCGTCGTAATTGAGATCCCATGCAATCTGCCGGGTCAGTGCATAGAGGCGCGGCTGATGCCCGTATTTTTCTACGGGCTTAGCTTCACTACGGATGATCTGCTGCAGGACGGTGCGAAAGTCAACTCGCATAAAACGATTCAAACACAAATGGGAGCGACAGGGCCAAACCCATCGTGTATCGTAAAGGTAAAAGGTTTTCCACGTTAAGGGCCTAAATAAGACATGATTTCTTTTGTCGCGGGACATCCGCGATTTTCTGCTTCTCTTGTGATTAAGGGTTGTCTGGTTATTTCTGTTGCAGTTTCTGCTTTCGGATTATGGGCACAGCAGGATGATGCCTCCCGTCCGCACCTTAGTCATCAATCTCAGCCGATTCCTCAAAATGCAATCTCCAATGAGGCATCTGACACAGCACCCGGGGCGAGGGAAGACTATTCGCCCGCGGCAGGACTCGGGACGCCCATAGGAAAAGGGCTGGTGTTGCCATCAATCGGACATGTCTGGGCTCTCGACAGCTTTGACGGGGTGCAGCAGTTGGTGCAGATGAAGTACGTGCCAACTAATCTTGATCGGCACACTGGCTCAAACCTGTTGAAAACGCAAGCGGCCCCTTTTATCTACAAACCGAAATTGACGATCGAAATTTCGGGAGATGCCGCGAGTGTACGCCTGCATGATTCAAGCCCTGTCATCTATCTTCGTGGATATGGATCATTCAATGAAGACGGAGAGGATGCTGCGGATCCTTCTGCAACATCTGCAACCCAGACGCAGCTGATGGTTGTGAAACTGGAATCGAAGAAGGATAAACGTGTTATCAGCACGATCGCCTTCACGCAGCTTACCGGGCACGCGGCACGAAACAGCCAGATGATTCCAATCAAAGTGCAGAGAGTAGCCCATACAGACTGGGAGAGCCTTACTGTAGAGCAGCCTCTGGAACCAGGAGAATATGCTCTTGTTCCGATGCCTGCGGGGCAAAACCTGTTTCCATCGGCTGTATTCGATTTTGCTGTTGACCCGAAGGCGCCAGCGAATGCAAGCGCAATGGGCCAATAAACCCGATACCAGTCAGCTAATATTCTTCTCGAAGAGGCGAATGGAAACGATTCGTCAGACGATCCAGCCGTTTTATTCGCCGACCTTTTTCCAGACCAGATCCCAGCTCTCACGGCGGTCGACAAAGCCGGTGACTTTGCCATTTGCGTCGCGCTGAAAGATTCGGCGTATGCGCGGCTGGCCGGCGATGAAGAATACATCGCGCAATTCGGCATTCCATTCCGCAGGCGAGCCGCCTTCACGCTGGCCGATGAGACGGTCGCCAACGTGATGCAGCGCGTAGACAAGATCGCCTGCCGTATATCGGCCAGCGTAGGCGTCCAGCTCTTTCGGGCTGAGCTTCTGCGTGGGTGGATCCTGCAACACGGCGTAGGTGTGGATCTGAAGCAGCTTCCAGTCGTCGCGGATTTTCTGCCAGGTTTCGGTTGTCAGATAGCGGGCTTTCAACGTTTGCCCATGATAGTTTTCGGTCTCATCATCGGTGTGAATGACGGTGGCCACATCTCCATGCCGGGCAGCCTGATACGCGGCGATGACAAGCGTTCCCGACGCTCCGGCAGGCAGTGGCGTGAACTGCTTGAGGAACGCGGCGCGATCCATGATGACTCCATTCTCGTCGACACACACAGCGCCTTCCGCGAGGGTTGCATCCCAGACTTTCACGTCGCCTGGAGCGATGGCGTCGAGCAGCGCCTGATCTTTTGCCCGCAGCAGTTGCGTGAGGTCCTGCGCAGAGTTCTGTGCGACGAGAGGAGAGGCGGCAAGAAGGGTGAGAAGGAAGGCATGGTGGCGCAATGCTCACCAAAATAGAAAAAGCAGGGCTCGTCTGGCCCTGCTTTTCAGTTGAAACGTGCTGAATCTTCAGTCACCGTATGCAGGAGCGGGGTGGATGGAGAGTCCCTGTGCCGCGTAATTTTTGCGGGATGCGGTACGGCTTTCCTCCAGGCGGAAGTTGGCGATGTGCTCCTGCAGGCGACGGGCCCCGGTCTGTACCGAGTTGACGATCGCGTTGCTCTCCGGGATCGCCGCCGCGTTCTCTTCTCCAAGGCGGTTGATGATGTCAACGTTGGCGCTGGACTGGCGCGCCGCTTCAGACTGCTGCATGGCGGCGGCTGCGATCTGCGCGATCATGCCATCGACCTGATCGGCCATGTGGATGATGCGCTGCAGCGCTTCTCCGGCGCGGGTGGTTGTTTCGACACCTTCGTTCACGGTGGCTGTGCCTGTTTCCATGGCTTCGACTGCGGAAAGCGTGTGCGCGCGGATGCCTTCGATCATCTGCGCGATTTCGCTGGTGGCGTTGCGCGTGCTTTCCGCGAGACGGCGAACCTCGCCGGCAACGACGGCAAATCCCCGGCCCTGCTCTCCGGCGCGCGCGGCCTCGATAGCGGCATTCAGCGCGAGTAGGTCGGTTTTCTGCGCGATCTCTTCAATCACGTTGACGATGCGGATGATCTGTTCGGATTCCTTGCCGAGACGCTGCACCGTCGATGCAGTGTTGCGCACCGAGTCGGCAATGGACTGCATGCTGATGAGCATCTGCTCCACGGTTGCGCCGCCGTGCTTGGCGGTCTTCGAAGCCTCCTTGGCGTTTTCCGCGGCGTTCTGCGCGTGCTTGGAGACTTCGGCGATGCTGATGGACATCTCCTGCATGGCCGTTGCCGCCTGCTGCGTCTGTAAGCTTTGCTCTTTCGTGCGGCGTGAAGTATCAGCGGTTGAATTGGCCAGCTTCTCCGAGTCGCCGTTGACCATGTTGGAGATTTCCATCATGGTGCGGATCATGCTGCGCAGGTTGTCCTGCATGCGATTGATGGAAGTGGCCAGACTGCCGACTTCGTCGTTCGCATCGATGTACAGGGATTCGCCCGTCAGTTCGCCTTCGGTGATCTGCTGCGCACGATTGGCAACCAGCACTACCGAGCGCACGACGCGGCGGATGGAAAACTCGGCAAGGACGGAACCGACGATACCGCCGAACAAGATAGCAAGCCAGAGATAGATCGCCTGAAGGCGCATGGAATGCACCGTCTCGCGCAGGCTGCCATTCGCACCCTGCATCACCGCTTCGACGACTGAAGAGGCAGCTTTGCGGCAGGCATTCTCGTGGTCGGCAACTTCGCCCTGCAGCAGGTCATAAGCTTTGCTGGTGGCATCGCTACCCTGGCCAATGGCCATTGCTTCCACGCGCTCCTGGCCCTGCGCGAAGGCGCGATACTCGCTCAGCATGGTATCCACCTGCGCCGCGCCTGCCATGCCGTCAATCACCTGCCGCCTTGTCTGTATCTGCGAAATCGCCTGCGTGGACTCGGACCGGCTCTTTTCCAGCATGTCGCGATAGCGGCTGGCCATGTTCGGGTCCACGCCGAAGAGCATGTAGGACTTCAGGGCATTCGAGGAGTCAACCATGGCAATGCGCAGGTCGCGCACTGCTGAGAGCGCTGGAATCTGGTCCGTGGCGACGCTCTCAGAGAGATGGCTGGCCTGGCGCATCTTGAGATACGCAGCAAACGAGCCAAGCAGAATGCTCAGCACCAATACTCCGGTGCTGAGACGTAGTTTGTTGGTCAAGCGCGACTGCGTGAATGACGTGGTCGTATTGTCCTTGGGGGTGGCCCGGTTAGATTTAGTTCGCTTCGAAGTTGATATCAATGCCGACCGTTGACTGCGTGTCGCCGGGTACGAACTTCCAGCGCTTCACGGCATCTTCCGCGGCGGGGCTGAGCATCTTGTTACCGGCTGTCGCTTTGACCGTGGTTACGTTGCCATCTGCGGCAACCGTGGCTTCCACATGTACCAAGCCTGAGATGCGCATGCGCTTGGCGATCTCCGGATAGACTGGCGGCACGCGCTTTTCCACGCGACGCTCATCGGCGTGGCCGGGCAAAGCAAAGAGCAGGCAGATGAGCGCGACCAGGAAGAGCAGCGCTGTGTGTTGAAAACCGGCAGTGAAGGCAGATTTACGAAGCTGCAAAAGACTCATAAAGACCTCTCGTATAAGCGGGGTTCCGCTGTTCTGAGGGCCTTATCGGCAGAAACCGGCAAGAGCTTGAACGGAAGTTCGTCCTGCGTATCTGAAGAGTCTCCGGGGCATTTCCCGCTCAGCGCGGCTGGGGGATGGCCGCGAATGTCAGATCGGTCGCGGAGCTGCCGGTTGCCGATCGCCATTCGTCAAAGAGCCGTCCGTAGCTGAGCGTAATCAGCTCGGCAGGATCGAGGCCGATACGCTGGCTGGTGGCGTCGATCCACTCAGCCGGACCTTCGAGTTCTGCGTAGAGGCCGATCGGTGTTTCATCAATCACGCAGTGGCCGGTTGCATCGGCGTATTCTGTGCGCCACTTCTCGTAAGTGAAGGCTGGACTGTAACCGAGCTGGCTGAAGATGACCGCCATCGCTTCGCCATCCTCGACGTAGGTCTCCGTTTCGATGCGATGCTTGTGACGTGCCGCCGGATCGTTGTCATCGGGAAGCCGCTTATGTGTAACCAGCCAGCGCTCTCCATATTTGCGGATGCGAAGAATCGATTGTTTTGAGCGCAGGCGCCTGTCGGGTGTGTCGAAGAGAATGTTCTTCTCGAAGGTACGCGGCGTGATCCGGTGAAAACCGAGTGCTGTGATTTTGCGCTCCAGAGCTGGACCGTCAGCGACGCGGAATTTCACCTCGGTTTCAATGGCGCTCATAAGAAAAGTATAGGGCACCCTAAAATAGAAGAATGCAGACACTGCGACTTACCGTCGATGCGCGCGATCTCACATCGGAAGCATCGCGCGCATCGCTGACGCGTGCCGCAGAGATTCTGCGCACCGGCGGCACGGTCGCGCTTCCGACGGAGACGGTCTATGGCCTGGGCGCAAATGCGCTCGATGCCTCGGCGATTGCCAAAATCTTTGCGGCGAAACAACGGCCAGCCTGGGATCCGCTGATTATCCATATTTCGGACACGGAGATGCTGCGGCAGGTGACGGCAAGTGTTCCGGAAAGCGCTCAAAAACTGATCGACGCTTTCTGGCCGGGTCCGCTGACCTTGCTGCTGCCGAAGCGTGACGCTGTTCCCGATGCCGTGACGGCGGGCCGCGCGCGCGTAGGTGTGCGCATGCCGCAGCACCCGGTGGCACAGGCGGTGATTCGCGAAGCAGGCGTGCCCGTTGCCGCGCCCAGCGCCAACCGCTTTGGACGCACCAGCCCGACGACGGCGGAGCACGTGGCCGAAGACCTCGACGGACGCATCGACGCGATTCTCGACTCGGGCGAGACGACGCACGGACTGGAGTCCACAGTAATCGATGTCTGCGAGAATCCCTGCGTGGTGTACCGTCCGGGTGTCATTTCGCTCGAACAGATTCGCGCCGCCGGCATAGACGCGGTGATGTTCCGCGATGCGGAAGGAAAACGCGCGGCGGAGCCCGCATCGCTTCCCTCTCCGGGAGTTGGACTACGGCACTATGCTCCCCGGGCGAAGCTGATACTGGTTGACGGCAGCGGTGAAGCGCAGATCGCCGCCTTTGGCGAGGCGTTGCGACGGGCGCAGCAGAATGGAGCTGTGCCGGGCCTGATGCTGCCTGATGCGTTCGCGAGCGCAGCAGAAGGGAGCGGGTCCATCATCTACCGCTGGGGAAAATGGAGTCATGCGGAAGATCTGGCGCAGCGCCTCTTTGCCGGTCTGCGTTTTCTCGATAAAGCGGGAGCTACGGTGATTGTCTGTCCGTTGCCGGGAGCTACAGGAATTGGCCTGGCCATGCGTGACCGGCTTTTGAAAGCGGCAAAAGCGGAGTGATGCGTGAGCTTCAGATGTGCGGCTGGTTCTCGTTTGCCTTGTACAGATACTTGATGCTCGATTTGTATATGAGCGTCCGGTTGTGATTCTTCACTTTGATGACGTTGCTGTCATACCATTCTATGTATCCCTCGATACGCTCGCCGTCTTCAAGAATAAAAACCATGGGTGTTTGCGCTTGCGCCTGCTTCTGAAAGTAGAAGGCCTCGGCGTGTGTGGTCTCGTGTCCATTGTTTCCGACGGTCATTGCCTCATGGTGCGCGAGAGGAGTGGGATCGTTTCGCCGGAAGAAATTTTTACTGCCGAGGGCACGTGCAGGCAGAGTGGGACGAATCAGTTTACGAGGGCCTGCTGCAGGAACGCTGGCCGGAGGAGCGTGCGGCAACTTTTCAGTCCCGTGACTCTTCGGGTCTTTGGCAGAATCGCCAGACTCGGTTTGACGCGGATCGGGCACAGAAATTGGAGATGGGTTCGCCATATTTGTTGTAAGACGATGCTGACAAGATGGGATGCTTCCCTGTGCTCTTTAGATGACTCAACCCTGAGCGGGGCTGCGGCCCAACCGCCTTTGCCACAATCCATATTTTTGAGTGTGTTAGGTGTATCGTAGCCCAGAAGCTGCGGTTACGAAATGATTTTCGTTGTGGATTTACCGCTTTTTCATAGTCTGCAAACGGCGCGACGCGCAGGAATCGTTTACTGAGGCATCGCGAAAATTATGCCGCGCAGATCCATTAACGGGCGGCAATGTCAGCGGCAAAGGCATCCAATGCGAGCGAGCGCAGAAGGTTGCGGCGCATTCCTGATTGCACCTGCTGGATGCTGCGCGCCGTGTTCTCGATCCACTCGAAAGTGACAGCTGCGGCCATTGCATCGAGTTCCGCCTCCAAGTCAATATTTCGAATCATTCCCGCCTGACCGCTTTGGATGAGAAGCAGGTCCTCCAGAAGGCTGATCATCGCGCGCAGCATTCCCTGCGTCTTCTCCTGACCCTCGGCTCCTGCGCGATAGGTTTCGGTCATGCGGAAGAGCGCGGAGTGATCGGCTTCGTGCGTGGCGTGGCGCAACAGAATAAGTGCGTCCTGCCGGTGGGCGAGATATTGTTCGAAATTGAAGCCAAGCGCCGCGCCTACAGCGCCCTGTGCCAGACGGGCAACAAGAGAGCGCTGCGCCGGACGCAGATCCGCACGCCGCTGCGCGATCAGTTGTTCCAGCTGCTCCAGCGGCAGCGCGCCCAGCCGCGCAATACCTGCGCGGGAGCGGATCGTCGGCAGCAGCTCGCCCGTATTTTCCGCGAGAAGAAAGATACTTGCATACGCCGGCGGCTCTTCCAGAATCTTCAGCAGCGAGTTTGCCGCCTCTTTCATAAATGCGGCGCTGGTGAAGATGTAGACCGCACGCTTCGCGTCCGCAGGGATGCGGTAGATTTCGCGGATGACGGTCCGCACCTGTCCGAGCTTGATGAGCAGCTGCGGCGGATCGGGGGGAATGACGAGCACATCCGGATGTGTCTGGATGAGAATGCGCGTCTCCTTTTTATCGACCTCGCGCAGATCGTCGCGGGCCGCAATGGCTTCTTCGACGCGCGTTTCCAGCGGCATGGCCTGGGCGATGCGGGTGCAGTTGCGGCAGACGCCGCAGAAGTCGGGCAGGCCGTCCGTTTCGAGGGGATTCAGGCAGTTCACCGCCTGAGCCAGCATCAGTGCCAGCGTGTACTTGCCCGAGCCACGCGGCCCGGCAAGGATAAGCGCATTCGGCATCCTGCCCTGCGCGATGCTTTCACGCAGATGGCGCACGGTCGATTCATTGCCGAGGAAGTCCTGAAAGCCCACGATTTGAGAGTAGCGAGTCAGCGCTGCGCTAGCAAGTCGGGCCGATTCTAACTGTACTGACAGGAAGCTGCGACCATTTGTTTGGCTAAAATCTAATGGAAGCAAAATTGAGAACAGAAAGAGGAGAAACTATTCCAACGCTACGCCCTAGACAACGGCAGTTAATTATCAGCGCCGTTGGTACTCTCCTGATTTTGCCTTGGAATACATTCCTTGGAGTGATGTTCACTTTTTCTTTTCGCTCTAACGGAGTCCCTCTGGGCATGGGGATTCGACATTGCTGCCTTTTGGGTGCAAATCCCGGCAATTCTATTGAGCTTCTTCAAACCTCGTTTTGCAGCATTGGGCATGTTGATCGGTGTTGGAACAAGTATGCTGATCGGATTGGGATTTGAAATAAAGAACTCATATACTCCAGATGCTCGTCACGTTAGTGCAGCAGAATGGATAAAGATCATCCCTATAGTTGTGAAAGAATGTGCTCTTTTCTGGGGTTTACCAATCTTTTTTTCAATACTTTTATTGAAGACGGTTGCTTCGCGACGTTTGAGATGAAATTTGTGCGATGTTCCCATCTCTCGATTTTGAGACATGGGTTGTTTACCGCTCCTCGGGCACCATACGGATTGCATACTTTGGGCGCAGCGTGATTTTCGGTTGCACGTCGATCTTCTGGTCTGGAACCAGTTTGAGCCGCCAGCGCTGGGCGAGAGTCGTCAAAGTAAGAATTGCCTCCATCCAGGCAAACGACTCGCCGATGCACTGACGATTGCCGCCGCCGAAAGGAAAGTAGGCGAAGCGCGGACGTCCCACTTTGCTTTCCGCAGTGAAGCGCTCGGGATCGAAACGCAGCGGGTCAGGGAAGAAATCTGCATTGCGCTGAATGATGTACTGGCTGAAGAAGATATAGGTGCCAGTGGGAAGTTTGTAGGGGCCGATCTCCACATCGCGCGTTGCCTGGCGGCCCATGGCCCATGCCGGAGGATAAAGACGCATCGATTCAGCCAGAACCATCTCGGCATAGCGAAGCTGCGGAAGGTCTTCGAGCGTGGGCAGACGCCCTCCGAGTACGGAATCAATTTCAGCATGGAGCTTCGCCTCCGCATCCGGGTTCTGGCCGAGCAGCAGCCATGTCCAGGCGAGCGCATTGGCCACGGTTTCGTATCCGGCAAGGAAGATCGTCAGTACCTCGTCGCGCAGCTGCTCGTCAGTCATACCGGAGTGATCGGCTTCGTCATCGCGTGATGCCAGAAGCATGGAAAGCAGGTCGCCGCTGTCTACGCCTGAGTTGCGCCGGTCTTCGATCATGCGATAGACAACTTTGTCGAGCCGTCTGCGTGCGCGCTTGAAGCGCATCAGACCCGGAATCGGCAGATGCAGCAGGGCTTCGGCGCGAGGCAGCGCGACAAGAAAGTTGTAGAGCCGCATGATGGCGTTCACTTCATCGTTGATGCGCTGCACATCCTGGGTTACGTCGGAATCGAAAAGCGTGCGTGCCACGATCTGCAACGCAAGATGCATCATCTCCGCTGATGCGTCCAGCTCCACTCCCGCGCGCCACGAGTCGCGCATGGCATCGACGCTCGACCATGAGCGTTGCATAGGCTTGAATGCGCTGGCGATGGAAGGCGGGCGCGGCGATACGGCGCTGCCGTTTGTGCACTTCGCCATCGCTGGTGATCAGCCCCTCGCCCAGCAGGATCTTCATGCGCCGCTGCGTGCGCTCCTTGATGAAGTTCTGCGGCTGCGGGATGAGGATTTCGCGAATCAGCTCAGGATCGTTCATGACCATGACCTGGCTCGGTCCAATGCGATACGACGAGACGCGCCCGAAGGTGGCTGCCAGGTATTCGAAGAGCCGGATCGGATTGCCGGGGCGAAAGAAGCGGCTGAAGAGATACAGCGGCAGGTTGCGCTTCAGGCCCGGGGGGATAGCGGTATCCGCCTCGTTCCTCAACCGGCAAAGGATATTCGGACTTGTGAGGCAGTAGCCACAGCGGATTCAGCGCATTCAGCCGCTCCTCGACTACTCTTACGATGCGCTGATGGATCTCCTCAATGCGCGCATCGCCTTCCATTGTGACCACGCGCAAGACTATCGCGCGTGGCGATTTCGCGATATTTGTCGTAGACGCGGCGGTAAAAAGCTTCATCTTCGCGCTCGAAGCGGTTCTCATCGGTTCCGCCTTCCTTCATGCGGTTGTTGCGGCGGCGGGCGCGGGCGAGAGAAGCGTCGAAATCGGGCAGCAACAGGATCGTCAGCTCAGGCTGCAGCCCTCCGCACATGACTTCGTGCAGCTTGAGCACAACCTCGCTGCCAAGCTGTCGGCCTCCACCCTGATAGGCTTCGGTGGAATCCGTATAACGGTCGCAGAGCACCACATGGCCCGCTTCAAGCGCCGGAGAGATGACCTGGGCAATCGCCTGGGCGCGGTCGGAAAACATCAGTCCAAGCTCTGCGCGTGCGGCGAGATTCTCTGTTCGCGAATCGAGCAGAAGTTTGCGAATGCGGTCACCGATGCCGTGCCACCCGGCTGCCGCGTGACCGTAGTCTGATAGCTCCCTCCTTCAGCCAGGCGGCCAGCTTGTGATCTGTGTGGTTTTGCCGGAGCCATCCAGCCCTTCGAACGTGAGAAAAAAACCACGGCCCATGGCGCGAGTGTAGCAGAGCGGTCAGGGCCTGATTTCGCGAAGCGATTTGTCTCTGAATGCAAGGAAATAGTGTTACATGCCCTCGCCTAATTGATCGAGGTCTTGTCTCTCACCTCTCGATCTATTCGTCGCCACTGATCCAGTCGTTCGACTCATTCCTTCGCGAATCTGTTTCCGGGGTTCTTACCGAGCTTTGGTCATCTTGTAGGCATACGCGCCCTCTTTGGCGCAAGTGGAACAGACCGCGCCGTGAGTGCCTTCAAAGCAGCTGTGCAGGCTGGCGTGGCCCAATGCCTTGTCGCAACGGCAGTAGCAGGGAAGCTGGTAGAACACCTTCGGCACCTGCGCCGCTTCTTCGTAGACCTTCTTTTGCCAGGGGTAGCGAAAGTATTCCCCTTGAAGCTGATCGCCGGCCAGAAGGGGCGGCAGCTTTTCTGTATTCGCAGGCGGCGCAGGATGATAAGCCGGAATGTCATCAGCTGGATTCGACCATTGCGCATAGCTGGCGACGGTAGCAAGACCAAGCGCCACTCCGAGAAAGATTCGGTTCATGCAGGGCTCCTGCACATTAGATTAGCGCAAGCCGGTGATTCAGAGGGATGAGTCGAATGAAGATGGGTTGAAATGGGATGATTGAAGCGTCGAACAGGTCTGAAAATTCAAAAAAAAGACGGCACGAACGGTAAGTTGTTCGTGCCGGGAGGCCAGTGACGCAACTTATAAACTTTTCGTCTTGCTGCGAGAGCGCCGCTCGATCACTGCAAGAAATCTGTACACTCTCATAGATGCTGTTCTCATCTGCTTAGTTTCAAACTTTCTTAAAAATCTATGAGATCGTGTACTAATTCTTCTATTTCACGTAGTGTACGCGATCTCTCAAGCTCCGGCAAGCTTCTTGACAACAAAAATCGAATAAAAAGAAAGTTGCGATGTTTGACCCTGCACGGGCATCGAACCAATCGGACGCATATAGCGGCACAGGAAGCCGGCAAAAAATGCAAGACTCCTTTGAAGTTGTTGATTATAAAGAGGAAATTGACAGGAAAGAACCGCGATCGAGCCGTCTTAGGACTGGCCTGCTGGTGGTAGGGTCCGCACTGTTTGGGGGGATTGCGGTGGTGCTATGGAACCGCCGAGCCTTGGCAAATATGCAAAACCAGACCTCGGACAAGGCTCCGAAACCATGTCCCGTCGACGATGACGCCATTTATTAGATCGAGACTTCAGTTTTTGGTAGAAATGCCGTTCACCGTCTCGGCCATCTTGAAATCGCTTTCCGTGAGTCCTCCGGCATCGTGGGAAACCAGGGCCAGCTTCACTTTGTTATAGCGAATATCGATATCCGGATGATGGCCAGCAGCCTCTGCCTTTTCGCCCACGGCATTTACAAATCGCAGAGCCTGCGCAAAATCAGCGAAGCTGAATTCGCGGACAATTTCTTCTCCCTCGCGCTTCCAGCCTTGCAGATGCTTCAGTTTTCCTTCAACGGCTTCAGGGCTCAATAATGGCATGAAAGAATTCCTCCCCGGTTCATTCTAAGCTTCGACCTCTGCGCCCCCATAGGCGAAGGGCGAGAAGCGCGCGTGCAGGCTGATTTCTTTCCGCAGATCGATCCACAAAGCGTCCGGCATGCTTAGATAAACGTCGACCACCTGGGGATCGAATTGTGTGTCGGCACAACGCTGTATCTCAGCGCGGGCCGCGGTGAAGGTGTTGGCCTTGCGATAGGGTCGGTCTGAGGTGATGGCATCAAGCGTGTCGGCGACGGCAAAGATCCGGGCTCCGAGAGGAATCTGCTCCCCTCTCAATCTGCGCGGATAGCCGCTGCCGTCATAGTGTTCCTGATGGCAATAGACAATTTCAGCAGCTTCGCGCAGATAGGGAATCTTGCACAAAATCTGATAGCCGCGCGCACAGTGGTCGCGCATCACGGTGCGCTCATCCAGATCCAGCCTGCCCGGTTTCAGCAGGATGGCGTCAGGGATAGCCATTTTCCCGATATCGTGTAGGAAGGCTCCGCGCGCAATGGTTCGGATATCGCCCGGCGAAAGTCCCATCGCTCGGGAAAGCGCCACGGTGTAACCGGTGACCCGCTTGGAGTGGCCTTCGGTTTCCGCATCCTTCAGGTCAAGCGCGTCACCCAGGGCTTCGAGAGTAATGTCGTACGAGCGCTCCAGGTCGGCGACGGCCTGCCGCAGCAAGTCTGTTCGCGCAGCCACCAGTTGCTCCAGGTTCGACTGGTACATGGAGTTCTGCTGCGTCAATCTCCGATGATCCAGAGCCCGGCGGACGGTGGCAAGCAGCTGTTCTTTTTCAAACGGCTTCAGCAGGTAGTCGTAAGCGCCTTTGCGAATGGCGGAGATCGCAACGCCTACGTCGTGAATTGCCGTGACCATGACCATCGGTGTCTCCGGCTGCAGTTCACGAAGGCGCTCGAGGAGGCTCATTCCGTCCAGCCCGTCCATCATGATGTCAGAGAGCACAAGGTCGTAGGGAGGATCACTCTGCAGGCGAGCCATCGCCTCCAGTCCATTAGTCGCAAGGATAGGACAATAATGGGCTTTTTCCAGCATGGCGGCGATCACGGTCCTCACATAAGGTTCGTCATCGACTACCAAGATTCGTTCTGATGCCATGTACCCTTCTCAGCTCTAATAGCTTGCCGGGAGTACCGATTGATGCGGGTCGGGGCAGAGCCATGTTTCTTGCCAATGCATCACTGGAAAACATTGATTCAATGCGTTTATCGGATGGTGACGTTTCCAATAAATTGTTTCCGCCCTGTGCGCAGGGCCTTGGGAATACTCATAACTTTGTTCATTAGATACAGAAGGCAGCAACTTCTGCGTGTTTTTTACTGCGGTAGTACCTTGACTTTAAAAAATAGCATCAAAGTAAAGTATTGAAAACAGGAAATAAAGTCTCGGAATTCGAGATTGCAAGGATCGGTTAAAATAGAAGGAAGACCTCATCTTACTCCACTTGAAAGGGTGCTCTTGATCATTAACGTTCTTGGATCGTTTGAAGAGAGTACATCAAGGATCGTAAATGTCCAGTCCGAGGAGCTCTCCGTTGAGCAGGCTCAGCGGGATGTTTACGAGAGTCACCGTCATCGCGTGTTTTCTCTCGCCTTCTACATGACGGGCAATGAACTCGAAGCGGAGAAGTTGCTTACGGAATGCTTTATACGCGCCTTTCAGACGAATCCGCAGCCTGATTCCACGGTGATCGACGATGCGCTGGTTGCAGGTCTTCGCGAGCAGTTTCCACTGGCCCCCGCCGCATCGATGCCTGTATCTGCCTTAGCGGGTATGAATAACAGAAATGTTCGCCGCACCGACCTGGAGGAGGCGATTCAGGAATTGCCCCCATTCGAGCGTCTGACGTTCCTGCTGCGCGATGTGGAAGGCTACTCAGCGGAGGCTGTCTCCCAATTGGTGAATGTTCCCCAGCCGGAGATAGCCCGCACACTGTTTTCCGCCCGGGTTCGTTTGCGCAGCGTTCTGGCTGCAAGGGGATCAAGCCGCGCGGCCTGACGGCCGCATTTTCGCAGCGCCTCTTTTCAACCTTTTTTCGCGGCCTTTGCCTGGGCACGGCGGCTTCTCGCCCATCCATCCTTCGTTGTCTGCCGCGCCCGTCCCAGGGCAAGGGAATCCGCCGGAACATCTTCTGTGATGCAGGATCCCGCAGCGATGTACGCTCCCTGTCCGATCACGATGGGAGCCACCAGCGTCGTGTCGCTGCCGACGAAAACGTCATCTTCTATCAGCGTGCGGTACTTGTTGACTCCGTCGTAGTTGCAGGTGACGGTGCCGGCTCCGATATTTACACCGCTGCCGATCTCGGAATCGCCCAGATAGCTAAGGTGGTTGGCTTTCGATCCTTTTCCGATACGGATCTTTTTCGTCTCGACAAAATTTCCGATGCGCGCGTCTTCACCGATCTCGCTGCCCGGACGAAGGCGTGCATACGGCCCAAGTTGTGCGCCGGAGTGGACATGCGATTCAGTGATGACGCAGCCCGGCTGCACCAGCACATGATTCGCCAACGTCGAGTTTTCAATCACCGAGTAGGAGCGAATGCGGCAGTCTTCACCGATATGCGTTTCACCCAATAGCTGCACGAACGGCTCGATGATGGTGTCGGCACCGACGTGCACGCCGGAGTCGATGACCGTTGTCTCGGGACGGTAAATGGTAACGCCCTGCGCCATGAGGCTGCGGGCGGTTGCGATCCGCATCGCCGCATCCAGTTCTGCCATTTCGGCCAGGGTATTTGCTCCCAGCACTTCGGTAGCATCGGCGGCTTCCAGGGCTACAACACGTTTGCCCTCTTTTACCAGCACATCCGCCATGTCGGTGAGATAGTACTCGCCGTGCGCGTTCTGGGTTGTCAGCTCGTTGATGAGCTGGAAGAGCGATTCTGTGGCAAAGGCATAGATGCCGGAATTGATTTCACGGAGCGATTCCTGTTCCGGCGTCATGGCTTTCTGCTCGATGATCGCAACGGCCTCCGCCGAGGATGGCGACCGCCGCAAGACGCGCCCGTATCCATGTGGATTGGCAGGAGCCGCGGTGAGAATCGTCATGGCGGCGCGCTCCGCCAGATGGAAGTCGCGGAGGCGCGCGATGGTCTCAGGCTGGAGAAGCGGCACATCGCCCGACAAGACGATGAGGTGCTCATATCCGGCAACCGCCTGGCGGACGGTTTGGATGGCGTGTCCTGTGCCACGCTGCTCCGCTTGTGTGACGAAGTTCACACCCGTGGCGGCGACAGCAGCCTGCACCGCGCCTGCCTGATGGCCAACGACAACATACACGTCCTGCGGCGGAACAATCTGTGCAGCAGCGTGAATCACGTGTTCCAACAGCGCCTTGCCGCCTATGTGATGCAGCACCTTGGCGCGTTTTGATTTGAGCCGCGTACCCTTGCCCGCAGCCATAATCACAATGGCAAACCGCATTTACTGCTCTCCTTGGTTACCGCCCGGACCCTGCTGAGGAGCTCCGGGAATGGTGATGTCAATAGGATGCGGCGCGCCCATGCCAAGCGCGGTGAGCGGCGTTCCGAACTCCTGCTGATTGCCGACGACCAGCACTGCCAGCTTTGACGGGTCGATGTATTTCTTCGCGACGCGGTCGAGATCGGCAGTCGTTACGCGTTCCACGCTCTCACGATATTTTGTAAGAAAGTCGGCCGGGTAGCCATAAAACTCCAGCCGCGCCGCTGCCGCCAGCACTTTTTCTCTGGTGTCGTAGTTGAAGATGAAAGAGTTGAGCACCTGGTCCTTAGCCCGCTTTAATTCGTCCTCGGTAAACGGCTTGGTCTTCAGGTCGCCGATCTCGGTCAGCATAGCTTGCGCCGCCTTCACTGTCGAAGCGCTCTTGGTTCCGGCAACCACGCGAAACATGCCTGGATGATCGTAGGAAGCACCGTAGCCTCCGCCCACCGCATAGGCCAGGCCCTGCTTTGTGCGCACATCCTGAAAGAGGCGGGAGCTGAATCCACCGGAGAATATTTCATTCATGACCGACAACGCAAAGTAATCGGGATTGTTACGGAGCGTTCCCAGCCCAACGATATACACGTTGCTCTGATCGACATCGCTCTTATCGACGATATATGTGCCCTGCTTCGGCCCCGGAAATTCCCCGGAAGGCCTGGGCCATGCTGTGCCGCGCGTCAGATTTTCAAATGCGGCGCGCAGCGTCTTTTCCATTGTCGCGGCATCGAAGTCGCCCTCGACGCCGATGATCATGTTGTTCGGCACCACGGTTTTTTCGTGCCACTGCTTCAGGTCGTCGAGAGTCACCGCCTTGATGGTGGCCAGCTCCGGCTCGCGTGTGTACGGGCTGTCCGGCCCATACACCAGCTTTGCCGCTTCCCGTGCCGCAATGCCGCTGGCGTCATCGTTGCGCCGGACAATGCCTGCCGCCGCCTGCTGCTTGGACAGCATCAGCTTTTCTTCCTTGAAGACCGGATGTTCGAGCAGATCGACAGCAATGCCGAAGACCTCGTCCTCATCTTTCTTTAGGCACGACCAGGAGACGGATGTGGAATCCACATCGCCGCCGGTTTCTACTTTGGCCGCCTTCGCTTCCAGAAGATCGTCGAGCGCATCGCCATTCTTGCTGGCCGTGCCGCTGGTACGCCACGCATCGCTGTAGAGATCGACCAGGCCCGCCTTGGTCGCGGGCTCATCGCGCGATCCGCCGCGCATTTCAATAAAGCCGTTGATGAATGGCAGCTCGTGGTCTTCCTGAAGCAGAATGACGAGTCCGTTCTTTAGCTCAATGCGCTTCGGCTGTTCCGGATGAAATGGATGCAGCGGTGGAATCGGGATCTGCTTCCACGGCTGCGCCTGTTGTGCGTGCGCCATTTGCGCGAAGGTGAACAGCGCAACCAGAGCCGTCAACCCAAGCAGTATGGAGACAGCTTCTTGCAGAGGTTTATGACCATCTCGCTTCATCGCCATGCGGCGGTCAAAATTGCGGAATCTTAGCCTCATTGCGCACCTCCCCGCGACTGCTGGGCAGAAGCCGTGCTGGGAGGCTGAAATTGAACCATGGCGTACGTTCGGTTGGTATCCACAAATGTTTTATTGGCAACGCGGCGAATGTCCGCCTTCGTTACCGCATCGATCTTCTTCAGTTGATTGAACAATTCGCGCCAGTCCCCATACCTCAATTGATACGTCGCAAGCTGTTCGGCCAATCCCTGGTTATCGCCCAGCCCGCGCAGAAGATCGGCGCGCGCGCGCGTCTTGAACATGGCCAGCTCGTCGTCGCTCACGTCAGCGGTCTTCAGCTTGTCGATTTCCTTGTGGATCGCGGTCCGCATCTCTTCCGGAGTGTGACCGGGGTTGGGCACGGCAAAGAAAGCGAAGAGCCCCGGATACTTATTTCCCGGGAAGCCGCTGAACCCTTCGGCCTGCGCGGCAATCTGCTGATCGCGCACCAGGCTGCGGTAGAGCCGCGACGTGCGTCCGTTCGAAAAGATGTCCTGAATTGCGTCATATACGGCGTCGTCGGGATCGAGATAATCCGGCTTGTGGTAGCCCTCCAGATATAGGGGCTGCGTCTGTTCCTTGAGAATGACCGATTTCTCCGCTGTCTGCGGCGGCTCGATCGTGCTCATTGCTTCCGGCTTGGGTCCGGCTGGAATCGCGCCGAAATATTTCTCCAGCATCGGCATCGCTTCCTCGGGCTTCACATCGCCGACGACCGCGATCACCATATTGGACGGAACATAGTATTTCTTGTGGAAGGCATCGGCCTCGGTCGCCGTGATCTGGCTCAGCTCGCTCATCCAGCCAACGCCGGGGCGATGATAAGGATGCGCCACGTACGCCGTCGCCAGAAACTGCTCTACCATGCGGCCAATGGGGTTTGAATCCGTACGCATGCGCCGCTCTTCCATGACCACGTCGCGCTCTTTATAGAATTCGCGAGGCACTGGATTCGCGATGCGGTCGCTTTCCATGTACGCCCACAGCTGCAGGCGGTTCGACGGCATGCTCCAGTAGTACTGCGTGTCGTCGAGGCTCGTCTGCGCATTCAGCCCGGCCGCGCCGTTGGATTCGGCAATCTCTGTGAACTGGTTCGGAACCACGTATTTCTGCGCTTCAGCCTGCGCCTGTTCGAAGGCCTCGTGCAGCGTTTTCAGCTTCTCCGGGTCGCGCCCGACGCGCTTGCGATACTCCGTGTCATAGGCCGCATATGTCTGCTCCACTTTATCGAGAGCAACCTCCTCGGCGGAGTAGTCGGTCGTGCCGATGTCTTTGGTTCCCTTGAAGGCCAGGTGCTCAAACATGTGCGCCAGCCCCGAGTCACCGCCGGGATCGTTCGCATCGCCCGCATCGACGATGGTGAAGTAGGAGAATACCGGAGCCTCAGGACGCTCGCAGACGATCAGAGTCAGGCCATTGGGCAGGACTTTTGTCGTAATGCGCTTCTCGAAACTCGACAGGTCCTGAGCCTGGACCGTGACTACGACAGCAGACGCGAGCGCAATGCCGCAGACAAGAACCAGGCGGCGCGCAGCGGTAAAAGGTTTCATCATTCCTCGCAACACAATGCAACTTTGACGCTAACTGGCGCGGGTTTCAGTGTCAAACCGTGTGTGACGAATTACCGTCTGGGAGAAAGCAAAGGATCGTTCTGCGGATACACCGGCGCAACCATGCCGGGCAGTATTCAGGGAAATAGAAAAAAGAATATTTGCCAGTTTTTAGACACAGAATTCACGCAAGGTACCTTCTGCCGCCCGCCCTTGCACAAAGACTGATCCGCCCGATATCCTCCGGCTGAAGGAGCTTCCGCGCAATGAGCACCGTTCTTGCTGCAGATGCACCCGTCCGAACCGCCGCCGTCCCGCTCATTCGCCGCTGCGCCGTCCTCGGGGCAGGGACCATGGGCTCGCGCATCGCTGCGCATCTGGCCAATGCCGGACTCCCTGTTGTGCTCCTCGACATCGTTCCCGCAAACTCAGATGCCGCAAGCCGCAGCCGCATAGCCGCGCAGGCTCTCCAAAGCCTGCTTAAAGCGAAACCGGCAGCTTTCTATGACAAGTCCAGCGCGAGCCTTATCACGCCCGGCAACTTTGAAGATGATCTTGCGCAGCTCAAATCCTGCGACTGGATCATTGAAGCCGTTACTGAAGACCTCGCCATCAAGCAGGCATTGCTCGAAAGGATCACCCCGCACCTGCGCCCCGATGCCGTCGTGACGACCAACACCAGCGGCCTGCCTGTCGCGTCCATCGCGGCAAAGATGCCGGCTGACTTCCGCAGTCGCTGGTTTGGCACGCACTTCTTCAACCCGCCGCGCTACATGCGTTTGCTGGAAATCATCCGCACGCCGGAAGCGAATCCGCAGGCAGTCGCTGCTGTCGCCGATTTCGCCGACCGCCGTCTCGGCAAGTCCATCGTCTACGCGCACGACACACCCAACTTCATCGCCAACCGCATCGGCGTCTTCGCCATGTTGACGGCCACCGACCTGATGCAGCAGCTTGCCCTCACCATCGAAGACATCGACGCGCTCACCGGATCGAGCATCGGCTGGCCGCGCACAGGAACATTTCGTCTTGCGGACATGGTCGGCATCGACGTGCTCGCGCATGTGGCGAAAAATTTCACCAGCACCAAAGCCGAAGATGCGGCATCCAGCAAGCTGCCGCCCTTCATCGAAACGATGCTCGAACGTAAATGGCTTGGCGACAAAACCGGACAGGGTTTCTATAGGAAAATCCCCGACGCGCCTGATCCGAAAAATAACCGCCTCGCCCTCGACTGGAAAACTCTCGACTATCGCCCATCGCAGCGCCCGAAATTCCCGTCGCTCGAAATGGCGAAGAACGCCGAAGCGCTGCCGGAGCGCCTGCAGCTGCTCATCGGCAATGGACCCGGAAAAGACAATGCCAGCCTATTCCAGTGGACCCTGCTCACCCGCATCTGGAACTATGCCGCAGACTGCCTGCCTGAGATCGCCGACGATCTTGCTTCCATCGACCGCGCCATGCGCACCGGTTTTAACTGGGAACTCGGTCCCTTTGAAATGTGGGATGCAGTTGGTGTGCCGCAAAGCGTAGAACGGCTGCGCGCGCGCGACGAACACGTCAGTCCGCAGGCGGAAGCGCTTCTCGCGTCCGGCAAAACCAGCTGGTATGGCGAAACAACAGAGGGCCGCACAGAGTTCGATCTGGCGGCACGCAACTACAAAGCGATCGCACAGCCTGCGGGCATCTCGAATATCGCAGCGTTCAAACGCAGCAACGGAGTCATCCGCAAAAATGCGGGCGCGTCGCTCGTCGACATCGGCGAGGGCATTGCCTGCATCGAGCTGCACTCGAAGAAGAACGCTATCGGCGACGACATCGTCTCGCTCATTACGCAAACGCTGCATTCTGACAGCGAGCATGTCCGCAACTTCCGCGGCTTCGTTATCTCCGGCGATGCGTCCGATTTCTCGGTCGGCGCCAACCTCATGCAGCTTCTGCTCGCCATGCAGGAGGGCGACTGGGACGAAGTCGATCTCGCCGTGCGTGCATTCCAGCGGATGACCGCGACCATCAAGTTCTGCCCGCGCCCCGTGGTGGCTGCGCCTTTCAATCTCTGTCTTGGCGGAGGCGTCGAAATTTCTCTTCACGCTGCGGCCCGCCAGCCAGGCGCGGAACTCTACATGGGTCTTGTTGAAGCTGGCGTTGGCCTCATCCCCGGTGGGGGCGGCACCAAGGAGATGGCGCTGCATGCTGTAGACGCTGCCTCTGTCGAGTCCGGCATCAGCGCCGTGGAAGCACCCCTGAAGTTCGCGTTTTCCGGCGAGTTGCAGGATGCGCTGCGGCAGCGCTTCGAAACCATCGGCATGGCCAGGGTATCCACTTCGGCTGCTGAAGCACGCGGCCTCGATCTGCTGAAAGCGTCAGACAAAATCACGTTGCATCGCGAGCGCCTTCTGCTCGACGCGCGCGAGACCGCTATCTATATTGCTGACTCCGGTTATGCTGCGCCCACACCGCGTACGCAGGTTCCCGTACCCGGCGATCAGGTTGCGGCAACGCTGAAGCTCGGTGTACATCTCATGCGCCAGGCTGAATACATCAGCGACCACGATGTAAAAATCGCAAACCATATCGCGCGCATTTTATGTGGAGGCAGCGTGACGCCGGGAACATTCGTCACCGAGCAATACCTGCTCGACCTTGAACGCGAGGCTTTTGTTTCGCTGTGCGGCGAACGCAAGACGCAGGAGCGCATCGCTTTCACGCTGAAAACAGGAAAGCCTCTTCGGAACTAGATCGATGCAATGCCGGCACAAATTCGCTGTATGGATTGCTCTCGTCGCGGCAACGCTCACGGGGTCGGCGCAGGAGGGGGAGCGGGTGATTCACGGACATGCTGGAGACCAATCTTTTGCCTTCCGCATGCTTCCTCCATCCTCGTTCACTGAACTGCCCGCGGCTGTTCTCAAAGACCTGGAAAAACGCCGCTGCCTGATTCCGCAAACTTACGAAGCGCGTGCTCCAGAAAATGTGATCCACGGAGCATTCCGCGAAAAAGGGTCATCGGACTGGGCTGTTCTCTGTTCTCAGGATGGCTCGACAACATTGCTCGTCTACTGGTCCGGCTCCGCCTCGAAACCGGCAGAGCTTGCAGCGCAGACCGATACCGACACCGCCGATCCGCATGACGAAACCAATCTGCTCGGGTATGCGCGCGGCATCGATCCGGCGTCGCCCGCGGGCATCACTGAAGTCATCGCCAACAAACCCTACGGCCCCTTCGATCATGATGGGATCAAAGACGCCCACATCGAAAAAATATCTGTCATTCACTACTTCAAAAACGGCACATGGATGGCGCTGCAGGGCAGCGAATGATGAGACTGTGACATTCGCTCAGATAGCATCAAGGCCTGGAGCTTTTCAGGTAGAAGCACGGTGAAGAAGAAATCAGGAATGCAGGGGCTTTAGCCCCGGCTCCGCGAAACAATCGAGCCACGAGGGAATCATGAGAGATGCAGTCATCGTAAGCAGCGTTCGCACTGCGGTCGGCAAAGCTCCAAAAGGGTCGTTGTCATCCACCCGCCCCGACGACCTCGCCGCTATCGCGATCAAAGGAGCACTCGATAGAGTCCCCGCGCTCGATGCAAGGGAAATCGAAGACGTCATCATGGGGTGCGCCATGCCTGAAGCCGAGCAGGGAATGAACGTCGCCCGCATCGCCAGCCTGCGCGCTGGCCTGCCGGTTGAAGTCTCGGCCATGACTATCAACCGCTTCTGTTCTTCAGGACTGCAGTCCATCGCCATAGCTGCCGACCGCATCCGCTCCGGCTCTGCCGAAGTCATGCTCGCCGGAGGAACCGAATCTATGAGCATGATCTCGATGGGAGGCCGCAAGATCAGCGCGAACCCTTGGCTCGTCGACCACTATGCAGATACTTATCTCTCGATGGGTCTCACCGCCGAGCGTGTCGCCACAAAATACGGCATCACCCGCGAGCAGGCCGACGCCTTTTCGCTCAAGAGTCACGAGAAAGCGCTGGCCGCGACGCAATCCGGCAGGTTCGACGAAGAAATTGTGCCTGTCACAGTGACAAATTCCACACCGACGAAAAATCCGGCCAAGCCTGAAGTCAAAACCAGCGATTTCAAGCGCGACGAAGGCCCCCGCGCCGACACATCTCTCGAAGCGCTGGCCAAACTCAAGCCCGCCTTCCACGCAAAAGGAACCGTCACAGCGGGGAACTCGTCGCAAACCTCAGACGGAGCCGCCGCCGCCATCGTCATGTCCTCCGACCGGGCGCAGGCACTGAACCTGAACCCGCTGGCAAGGTTCGTCAGCTTCGCCACCGCAGGATGCCTCCCGGAAGAAATGGGATTAGGCCCAGTCTTCGCCATCCCTAAAGCCTTGAAACTCGCCGGACTGACACTCGATCAGATCGACCTCATCGAACTGAACGAAGCCTTTGCCGCGCAGGCATTAGCCGTAATCCAGCAGGCAGGACTCGACCCCGCCAAAGTAAACGTCAACGGCGGAGCCGTCGCCCTGGGCCATCCGCTAGGCTGCACCGGCGCCAAACTCACCGCCACACTTCTGCACGAAATGAAACGCCGCAACCTCCGCTACGGATTAGTAACCATGTGCGTAGGCGGCGGCATGGGCGCTGCTGGAGTGTTCGAGAACCTAAATTAAAGCTTGGAGCGGCTCATCTTCTGGAAACAGAAGATGAGCCAAGAGTGCAGACCCTTTATTGCACAGTCAGAGTTACAGTTGTTGAAGCAGTGATGCTTGCATCGGCAGTATCAGTTCCCGTCACGGTAAACGTGTAGCTGCCTGCAGTTGTTGCTGGTGTAGTGGGAGATGTTGGTGGTGCTGGCGCTGATTTCGATGAATCTCCCCCGCATCCGATTGCTCCGACGGCACAGACAATCAGCAAGATTCCCAACATCGATATCCAGCGCCGACGGCGCGACGGTACACGGAGCATGATGAGCCCAGCCAGGAAGCTGCCGCTACCAAGCTCCCACAAACCTAAGTGTGATGGTTGCGCAAGAGCGGTATTCGTCGCGGCTTTTGTCTGCATGGTTAAGGTTGCAGTTCCATTTCCGCTCGCGGTAATCGCTACGCTTGTCGGATTCAAGCTGCAGGTCGGCGTACTTTGAGCTCCTGATGGCGAGCTTGTTAAAGAACAGGCCAGCTTCATCGTGCCCGAGTAGGTGGAACTCGCGGAAAGAGTAACCGTAGAAGTACCGCCTGCTCCCGGTGCCACTGGAGCAGGCGCAGATGCCGTTACTACAGCTGGAGACACAGTCACCGTCGTTGTCTGGTTGATGCTTTTATAGGTTACATCGCCCAGATATGTAGCGCTAACCGTGTTGCTGCCGCTGCTGAGTGCGCCGGCGGCAATCGTAAAGCTGGTCATGCCATTCGTCAGCGCCTGTTGCATGCTGTAGCTGCCCGCAGTTAAGGCCAGCACGCCAGTTGGCGCAGCCTGTCCGCTTGCTCCCGCAACTGAAACAGCGATGGTCACATTTTGTTGATCCGTAACATTCGAAGCGGAAGGCGTGAGCGTAATGGTCGGTGTACCGGTTCCTGGAGCAGCCACTACAACGACAGTTGCCGGCGAATTGGCTATGGTGTAATTGGTATCTCCTCCATACGATGCCGTGATGTTGTTGTTGCCTACGGGAAGACTGGTTGTGGTATACGTCGCTACGCCGCTGCTGTTCAGAGTGCCGGCGCCCAATAAGGCGCTGCCTGCGTAAAACCTCACCGTACCGGTTGGCGTAAGACCACTACCAGTCACCGCTGCAGTTAGCGTTATCGCCGTCCCGGTAAATACCTGGGTCGCCGAAGAGGTAACTACCACACTGGGAGTACCAGGCGTTGCCGCTAATGCTACAGTGCCCGAAATGCTGCCCGTGTAGTTGTCGTCACCCGCGTAGCTTGCCGCCACCTGATGATTGCCAGTGGCTACCGGCACGGCAAGTCCTTGAATCGTAGCTGTTGCTGTTTGAGCGGCTGCCATCAATACTGTTGAGGGCCCTGTTAGGTCCGTTGTACCATCCCCATTGAAATCGGCCGCAGCGAGAAAACTACTCTCGTAAGGCCCTACCCCTTGCTCATTTAGACTGCTCACTGCAAATGTGCCGCTGCCATCGCCTAAGAGAACAAAACCACTGTTGAAGGCGATGGTGAGATCCGATTTGCCGTCTCCATTGAAGTCGCCGACCAGGATAAGGCCGCTTCCTGAGGTCCCGTCTTGGGGTTGTGGTAGTGATATGGGGCTATCCGCTGTAGGCGTGAATGTTCCATCTCCATTGCTCAACAGAAGTGTTAGCGTGCCAGTTTGAAGTGATTCGGCGCCAATTCCAATACCAGTGATCGCCAAGTCTATTTTGCCATCTCCGTTGAAGTCGCCCACCGCGATGGACGTGGGCGAGCTGCCTGTTGCTGGACCTGGAGCCTTCTGGGTGAACGTTCCATCACCGTTGCCTAAAAGAATGGTCGCAGTGCTGCTGTGGTAGTTGATTCCGACCAGATCTGGAACTCCATCACCGTTGAAGTCTCCTGTAGCAATGGTAGTGCTATTGGTTGACGAAGGTGCCGCTGGCGATGCGGTGAGAGTCCCATCTCCTTTACCCAGCAGGATAGTTATCAGGTTGGCTGTAGTATTCGCCACAGCCACATCAGGGATGCCATCTCCGTTGAAGTCGGCAATAGCAACCGATCCGAATTGGCCACCTGTAGGTGTGCTCCCTGCCATAGTAAATGTACCTGTCCCGGTGCCTAGGAGGATTGCTACCGTTTGAGTACCTGCTTGAGGATCGCCATCCCCTACCAGTAGATCCGGAATGCCATCTTCGTTGAAATCACTTACTTCAAGGACTGACATATGCATGTTGCCAAGATCTAATGTCGTGGCCGCCGTAAAATTTCCATGTCCGTCACCCAGCCATGCTGTAACTCCAGCGTCGAATCGGAGGCCTGGAAAGAGTCCAGGAGAAGTCCCACTGGCAATATCAGGAATTCCATCCCCATTCAAGTCAGCAACTGCAAAGTTGCTGCCTCCTATTTGCAGAGAGTTTAGTGAATATATGAAATTTACCCCTGCCACCCCCGCGGTAAGAGATGCAGAGCCAAGCCCTGCATTGTTATTGCTAGTATCGAGAAATAATATTGATCCTGTTGGGGCAGTATTGCCTGCTCCTCCCGTGGTTACTGTCAACGTGTAATTGCCAGGATCACCGGCGGTAACGACCGTAGTCGCAGTTGGCCAAAGTCCGGCTACTGACAGCGCTGCCGATGCGGAGGTGCTGCCCGTGGTACTGAGAGTGCCGTTAGGAGTCCCCGCGAAAACCGCTTTATAGCTGTGGCTGCCGATTGCCGGAAGTAATTTGATCGATGCTGTTCCTGCGCTTGTCAGCTGAGCTGTGCCCAACAGATGAATATCTGTACAACTGGCGGCTGCTGCGTCGCAGAAGTTTACTTGGCCCACGGTCACTGCTGTGGGGCCGTAATTGACCGTTGCTGTCAGTGTCACGGCACTTCCTGAAGTAACGGTTGTTACTGTGCCGTTAGTCGAGCTTATAGCCAATGATGTGGTGGTTTGTACGGCGGCCCAGACGTTAAATGCAGGGATTACCCACAATAGTGAAATTAGCGCGAGGCAGATATGTTTAATCTTCACTCGTAAGCTCCATCGTGATTTCTAACTTAATAAGTCACGGGCCGCTCAATATTTTATTAATTGTTAGCTAAAGATTAGCTCTTTATATCTCTATTAGGAAATCAATCAATCTCAGCCAACGCCGTGAGGTAACTGAGGTAACATTCACGTCGGTTCGTGTCTGTTACCGGTTGCTAAACCTTTTCATGGTTGATGAAAGCAAAAAATCGTAGAGAATCGGTCTGCACTGTCTCATAATGCTGCAGACCAATCTTCACCAAACAGGCGTAGGATGTTCCGTTGCACCAAATAACAGGAGCATCCGAAGAACATGGCCACCGCTACCACCTCCGCTCCCGCCAAAGCCGCTACCGGCGGCAGTTTCCTGATCGAAGAGCGCCAACCCGCCGACATCTTCACGCCCGAAGATTTTAGCGACGAGCAGCGCCAGATCGCCGAGACTGCCGCGCAATTTGCCGCGAACGAAGTCCTCCCTGCGGCCGACGAGATCGAAGCGAAGCACTTCGACGTGACCCGCGGCCTGCTCAAAAAAGCCGGCGACCTCGGCCTCATGGCCGTCGATGTCCCCGAAGCCTACGGCGGCCTCGAGATGGACAAGGTCACCTCCGCCATCATCGCCGACCGCATGTCGGTGCTCGCGAGCTTCTCCGTCGCCTTCAGCGCGCACGTCGGAATCGGCACGCTCCCCATCGTCTGGTACGGGACCGACGCGCAAAAAGAAAAGTACCTCCCTAAACTCGCCAGCGGCGAATGGATTGCTGCCTACGCTCTCTCCGAAGCCTCATCCGGCTCCGACGCCATGAATATCCGCTGCCGCGCCGTGCTCTCCGATGACGGCCAGCACTACATCCTCAACGGCGAAAAGATGTGGATCACCAACGCGGGCTTCGCCGACCTCTACACCGTCTTCGCCAAAATTGCCGACCCGAAAGAGCCTGATCCCAGCAAAGCCAAGATGTCAGCGTTCCTGATCGAGCGCAATACACCCGGCCTGACCGTCGGCGCAGAAGAACACAAGCTCGGCATCCGCGGCTCATCTACCTGCCCCCTGATCCTCTCCGACTGCAAAGTACCCGTCGAAAATCTCCTCGGCGAAGCCGGCAAGGGCCACCACATCGCCTTCAACATCCTCAACATTGGCCGCTTCAAGCTGGGAGCGGCCTGCCTCGGCGGCGCTCGCATCTCGCTCGGCAACGGAATCAAATATGCGAAAGACCGCAAAGCCTTCGGCAAGTCCATCTCCGACTTCGGCCTCATCCAGCAGAAGCTCGCCGACTCCACCGCGCGCATCTTCGTCGGCGAAGCCATGACCTACCGCACCGTAGGCATGATCGACGCCGCACTCGCCACCATCCCCGAAGACCAGGCACACAACTCCCGCGAAATCCAGAAGCGCATCGAGGAATACGCCGTTGAGTGCTCCATCCTGAAAGTCTGGGGTTCCGAGATGCTCGACGCCGTCGTCGACCACGTCGTGCAGATCTACGCCGGATACGGCTACGTCGAAGAGTACCCGGCCGAGCGCGCCTACCGCGACGCCCGCATCAACCGCATCTTCGAAGGCACCAACGAAATCAACCGCCTCATCATCACCGGCTTCCTCATGAAGCGCGCCATGACCGGCCAGCTCCCGCTGCTCGCCGCCATCAAGCAGCTCATGGACGAGGTCATGTCCCCTCCCGCACCCAGCTTCGACGACGCCGAACCCGACGCGCTCGCCCGCGAAGCGCAAATCCTGGCTAACGCGAAAAAATTAACGCTGCTAGCCGCCGGAGCCGCCAGCCAGAAGTACATGGCGAACCTCGCCGATCAGCAGGAGATCATGGCCGACCTCGCAGACATGCTCATCGAAATCTATGCCGTCGAGTCATCGCTTCTTCGCGCGCGCAAGATGGGCAACAACAAGACCGCAATCGCAGCCACCCAGTACTACACGGCACACGCCATGACCATCCTTGAGCCAGCTGCTCGCCGCGTGCTCGCCGCTGTCGCAGAAGGAGACATGCTGCGCACGCAACTCGCTATCGTGCGCCGTCTCGTCAAGCACGAACCCGCAGACACGATCCAGATTGGGCGCTCGCTCGCGCGCCAGGCCGTCGAGGCGGGCAGATATCCGCTCTGAAATGTAGCGGGATCAAATTTATCTTGCGGATAAGAAACAAAATTCACGATCCGCGGTCTACAACTAATGCAGGGCGTTCGTGGAAGCGAATGAGAGGTCTGCCCGTTTGACAAGTGAGTTTGCTTGTGTCCAATAACCTTGCCAGTGCCGGCCACGAGGCTCTTCCGGCATGAAGACGCAACCCGCATCGAAAGTACTGCATACTTTACGGGGTTGCCATATACTCGTACAAAACAAAAGCATCGCAGAATGCGACAGCTCTCTCTTTGGTTTCCTCCACAATCGTTCCAATTCAACGTCACGCAGTTTCACAGGATGGCCATGTTCGATACACAATTCAAGCCGCGCACCGTCGTCTTCCGTCTAGCCGCGCTCGTCACAGCCGGACTGATCGCTTTTTCTGCGGCTTCCGCACTCGCCCAAAGTCAGCCCGAGGCGATTGTTCCCAACCGCATCACGCAGCCCATCAATCCTGAGCAGCGCATCATCCTGCAGCACAACGTGCATCCGTTGGCGCAGGCACGCTTCGATCAGGGAGCAGCTGCGGGCTCAATGGCAACCGGACGCATCATGCTGTTGCTCAAGCGCAGCGATGCGCAGGAGAGCGCCCTCAGGCAATATCTCGGCGACCTGCAGAACCCCAATTCGCCCAACTATCGCAAGTGGCTCACGCCCGCGCAGTTCGGCAAGCTGTACGGCATCAGCGACACCGATCTGACGACGGTCACAGCCTGGCTGCAATCGCAGGGCTTCAAGGTTGACAAGATTCCGCAGGCGCGTAACGTCATCGAATTTTCCGGAAACGTGGCCCAGATTCAGCAGGCCTTCAACACCTCCGTCCATCGCTATGCGGTGAATGGAGAAATGCACTTCGCCAACGCAACCAATCCGCAGATTCCCAGGGCTCTGGCTCCGGTCATTGCCGGCATCGCCCAGTTGAATGATTTCCATCCGAAGTCGGGCGCGGTCACAAAGACGAAGGCGCACTTCGACACCGATGCAAAGCGAATCAATCCCGATTTCACGCTGCAGGACAACGCTACCCCTCCCAATTCGTATCTATTTGTTGTCCCTGCCGATGCAGCCACGATTTACGACGCGCCAAGTTCCACATTGAATGCGAACTATTCGAAGGTCAGTTCGTTGCTTGGCGGCAAGTCCTATGACGGGACTGGGGTGACCATCGGCATCGCCGGCGATTCCAACATCACCGCGTCCGACATTGCCAACTACCGCGCAGCCTTCCTGCCATCCACCTACAGCGCAAATGTGCCGAATATCATCGTTGACGGCAACGATCCCGGCATCAATGGCGATGCTCTTGAGGCTCTGCTCGATCTTGAAGTCTCCGGGGGCATCGCTCCCGGTGCAAAGGTCAACTTTTATACGGCTGCCGATACCGATTTGCAAAGCGGGCTGTTTCTTGCCATCTACCGCGCTTTGGACGATAACAACGTAAGCATTCTGAACGTAAGTTTCGGCTCCTGCGAGGCGTTTCAGGGCACCAGCGGCAATCAGCAGGTTCTGAGTGCCTGGCAACAGGCGGCGGCACAGGGCATCAGTCTTACCGTTCCCACCGGAGACAGCGGCTCGGCAGGTTGCGACAATCCAAATTCTGAAACCACAGCAACAGACGGTCTTGCTGTAAGCGGTCTTGCGTCGACGCCCTATAACATCGCTGTCGGCGGCACGGATTTCAACATACTGGGCACCGACTTCGCCACATATGTCGGCGCAACCAATAGCGCGACGAACTTTTACGGAACCGCTCTGACCTACATTCCTGAAAATCCATGGAACGATTCGGCTGCCACAAATACAGGAAGCTACACGACAAATACCGCATTTAAAGACAGCGGCGGCAATACCAACATCGCCGGTGCTGGAGGCGGCATCAGCAGTTGCACGGAGTCCACAACGGACGCAAATAACAACGTCATTTGCACCGCAGGATATGCCCAGCCGGCATTTCAGAGCGGCATCGTGCCCAGCTCCCTTGTTGGCAGCGGCGCTGCGGCTGTCCGCGCTGTTCCCGATGTCTCGCTCCTGGCCGCTGACGAAGCCTATGGAGCAACGTGGACCGTCTGCGCAGACGGTGTGTCCGTTCCTGCGTCCGATGGTTCGGCCTATACCGACTGCCAGACAGCGGGCGGTCAGTTCACCAGCGCCTCAACCTTCACCGGGGTTGGCGGAACCTCTGCTTCTTCGCCTGCTTTTGCAGGAATGCTCGCACTTGTAGCCCAGTCACAGGGCGGTGTACGTCTTGGTCAGGCTGACAATGTGCTTTACAACCTGGCAAAGAATCATCCCGCTGTCTTTCACGATGTCACTGCCGGAAACAACTCGGTTGTCTGCACGTCGGGCTCCCCAAACTGCGGCTCGAATGGTTTTCTTCAGGGGTATGACGCCGCAGCAGGATATGACGCAGCTACCGGCCTCGGCAGTGTCGATGTATCGCAGTTGGTTGCCAACTGGAAGAATGCGACATTCACGAGCAGCACAACGACTCTCTCGATCAACGGTCTGTCAGGCGCAAGCGTGCCTCACGGAACCGTTCTTACCTTCAACGTAAGCGTCAATCCGACGAGTGCGACAGGCGACGTAGCCCTTTTGAATGACAGCGGAGTGTCGAACAATGCGGTTCCGGGCTTTCTGACGCTCGCCAACGGTACGGCGAGCGGCACCTCCAATGCTTTCCCGGGAGGAACGTACAACGTCTATGCGAATTACGGTAGGCGACAACACGTATGCATCCAGCGTTTCCAATAAGGTGTCGGTGACCATCACTGCGGAAGCCAGCACCACGGCGTTGAACATCAATATCTACGATCCCTCGACGGGGAACTCCTATACCGGAGCTGCCAACAGCATTCCCTATGGTCAGTTAAACTTTGCTGTGGCGCAGCCCTTTGGCAATGCCTCCGGTACGGACCCCAGTACCGGACAACCTGTCCCTGATGGTGTCCCCACCGGCACGGTGAACTTTCTGGACAGCAATAATCCTGTTGCAACCGCTGCCATTGCCAGCAACGGCGCAGCCACCTATTCCAACTACCAGATAACGTCTCAGACCTTCGCGGTGGGTGCCCACAATTTCACAGCAAAGTACAGCGGTGACGCCAGCTTCAATCCGAGCACAAGCAGCGCAACGGCCTTCACCGTTGTACAGGCGGGCACTACAACCAGTGCCGCATCCAGCGCCGCCAGCGTAGGTCCTTCGGCATCGGTAACCATTTCCGTTGCCGTCGCCGCGAACAGTCTGGGCGCTCCTCCGTCAGGCACGATACAGCTCTTCAACGGCTCAACCATGATCGGCGCTGCTACAAACCTGAAACAGGGATATAGCTCGGCGACCGGATTGGTTCAGTCGACTGCTTCGGTCAGCCTGACGGGGAGTCAGCTTATGGGCTCGGTGAAGACGGCAAAACTTGACCGCGCAGCCTTCCCATGGGGTCTCTCGAGCGGAGCCGCGGCGATGGCATGTATCCTTTTCTTTGCGATTCCCGCTCGCCGCCGAAGCTGGCGTGCCCTGCTGGGGCTCATCGTCTTTGCGTTCATCGTTTCAGGCGCCATTGCCTGCGGTGGTGATAGCAGCAGCGGTGGCGGAAGTGGTGGAACAGCCTCTATCACTGCCAAGTACAGTGGAGACACAAACTACACGGCCTCTACTTCGACGGCAGTCACGGTTACCGTAACGCAGTAGCAGTTTAGGACGCAAAAACAGCCGCATTTCACTCGGAAATGCGGCTGTTTTGTGCTCAAAAGTTGATCTTTATTCGTCCTCGGGGGCAGCGGCCCGATGCGGAATGTTGTCAAGCCCCCAGCGCTCAAAAACTTTATTAAACGCATGAAAACAATGGGCTTATTTCTGCAGAAACTTGGCGTACTATTTCGCTGAAACTGCTATCCTTGAAATAGGGGACTTTCTCTTGAGCCAAATTGGACCCGTCGCTAAGTTGTTGAAACACTAGAAACGACTTAAGCCATGCAGAATCATATGTTTAGCGCGGGATGATCTCCCGCTAAGCTATTGGAAATAAAGGAAAACGCGAAACAATGGGGGGAGGGGGTTATCCCTTGGTGGATGACAGATGGCTCAGGAGATTTGCGCCTCGATCTCAAACTCCAGAGCCTGACCCGTTTTGAATGAGGACCCGTATCCTTCTGTTTGCCCGCGAGATTCGCTTCCTGACCATTTACCGTCACTGAGCTTAGTCGCCGCCCTTCCGGCAGACGAAAGCTCACTGAACAATATCTAGCGCCAAATAAAAACCCGCTCGAAAGAGCGGGTTTTTTCGTAACTGGATTTGATTATTGGGGAGGACGCGGCTCCAGTTGTGGGTTGGGAGCGGCGTTATCGTCAAAGGTCCGTACTGCGCTGACCGTATTAGAGGTCGTGACCGTGATCGGCGACTGCAGCTTGAAGTTGATCAGTGTTTCCGGCTGGATCTGCACTTGCTGTCCGCGAGTAATAGCATTTACGCCCGCGCCCGCACCGCCGCCGGCCACTGCTCCGATAGCGGCACCTTTACCGCCCCCAGCCAGCGCGCCGATGATCGCGCCCAGCGCCGCGCCGCCACCGGTCTTCACAGCCGTATTCTTGCCTCGTCCCGCGCCTTCTTTCGCATAGGCTTCGGTGACCAGGGGAATCTGGCGGCTGTGCGTGCTCAACTGCGTCAGCTCGATGGAGAGCAGGGAATTGCCCTTGAAGTGAGTGGCATCCTTCGCATCGACCACGCGGCCAGTCACTGTTGCCCCATGGGCGACGGCCACCATGCCGTCCGCGATCAGATCACCTGCGAGCGTACCGTGGAAGATCTGGTTCGGAGTCGCATTCTGGCTGCTCAGGGCATCGCTAATACGTACGGGAAGGATCGTGCCTGCCGGAATGGTGACTGTCTTGACCACCGGCTGCGGCGGTGGTGGTGGCGGAGGAGGAGGAGGAGCTGGTGCAGGAGGCGGCGCCTGTACCGGTGCCGGGGCTGCCGTCGGCTCCGGAGTGTTCTTCGCCAGCAGTTTCCTTTCCTCTCTCTTTTCTTTCTTCTTCTCGCGCTCGCGATCCCGCGCAGAGACCGGGGCAGGTGCGGGAGCAACTGACGCAGGAGCCGCGGCTGGCGCAGGTGCCATTGCGGTCTGCGGCGGCTGCACCGTCAGATTATTGACGACCGTCTTCACCCCATCCACGCTGCCGGCATCGTTGCCCGCCAGTGCGCGCGACGCATCGTCGTTAGCCGTGCCGGAGAGGGTGGCGATACCATTTGCCACCGCGACCTGGATGTTTTGCCCGTTCAAAGCGCCTTCGGCAGTAAGTTTTGCTTGAACGTCGTTGGAAATCTGCTGGTCGGTGCGCGGTGCCGGCTGGGTAGCGGTTTGCCGGGTGCATCCCGCTCCAATGAGCAACGTACCTGTCAACAGCGCCACTTGCAGGCTGCGAGTTCTGGTAAGTAATGCGTCTCATACGTCCTACAATTATTTCCTCTTTATCTTCTCGCTTCGGAACTATCCTGATATGTTGACGCATAAGAGTATCCTTTTGATAGATATTGCGCTTTTATGGAATGGCAGCTGCGATGGCTATAGCGGCATCTACCTATTATTATATGGATGAGAATAATACGCACGAAGGTGCGAATCTGGTACTATCCGGTTTCCAGCTAAGGAGAATGAATTTATGTCAGATGAAAAACAATCAGGTGGGTTCAGTTGGTTTCTGGCTGGACTAGGTATGGGTGCTTGCTGGGTGCTCTGTATGCCCCCAAGTCAGGCCGCGAAACACGCGACGATCTGGCGAGTAGCGCGCGCGAGGGCCCGAGTACCTGAAACAGCGCTCGCGTGAAGCGGCCGACCAGCTCAATACCTATGTCGATCGCGGAAAAACGCATGTAGATGAATACGTGGATCGGGGTAAGGACTACGTGGACCGGGGAAAGGGCAACTCGGTGATCTGGTGGACCATGGCCGCCAGTTCGTGCATGAACAGACCGGGCGAGTCTCCGCTGCAGTCGATGCTGGCCGGAAGCCTATCGCACCACTAAGGAACAAGTCGAAACCACGTCAGCGAATAGTCTTCGCATCCGTAATTTTTTCGAGGAGCGCCAAGCGAAATCAGGCGAGTAAGAAGCATGCAGACGCCACAGATTATCTTCATCATCTTTACTGCCGTTACTTCGGTTGGCGTGCTTATCCAGGCGTTTGTGCTGCTGGGCATGTATTTCGCTGTCAAGAAAACGACTGAATGAAGTACACGAGCTTTCCGACCAACTAAAACAGCACCTCGTCCCAACCCTCTCGATTGCCCGTAATCTCATCGAAGACATCTCGCCCAAGGTGAAGGTAGCCACGACAAATCTTGTTGAGGCCAGCAGCATCGCTGCGGCCCAAACCGAGCAGATCAATAAAACCGTCACTCAGGTTGCGGATGCTGCCCACGCACAGGTGTCGCGCGTGGATGAGATGGCAACGGCAGTTCTCGACGGGATGACGCAAGCGACTGCCGTGTACAGCACGGTATCAGCACGCCCTCTAAAGCAGATTACAGCGTGCTGAATGGCTTGCGCGCCGGATTGTACTCTGCGCAAGGAAAAGCCCAGCCGCCACATTGCCGAGCGACAGGAATCAACTTCGTCTGAATAACACTTAGGCTCGCTCAGAAACTGTGACCGCCGGGTCTTATCGCCGCGATCTCACATCCTGGGAGCCATGTGCCCACAATCCGAATCCAGGACCAGCGTCTGTGCATGGATGAGCCTGGCGAACCCAACGCAGGAAGCGGGTTTACCATATGGTCCTGCGTGGCGACGATGATCAGCACTTTGGCTTTTATCCTTGATGGCCGCGTCATAGAGGAGCCGCCGTGGGCAATGTCGTGCCCGAGGATGGCCTGCAGCTGACGTAAATAATCGTTGGCATCCATAGAGCGTTCGCCATTTGTTGACGAGTTCTCGAAATATTTTGAAAGCCTTCACGGGTGGTATGGTTTGCGCGGAAGTCAGGCGTCGCCAGATTCATGTTGTGGATCAGCGCCACCAGCGAGAGCTGCGGCGTTGTAGTGTATTTGCCGTTTTTATAGGCCGGATCGGACTCCAGCAGCTTTCTGCTCCGAACTCACAACTGCAGGTCATAAGAGCTTAGTTGCGGAGTGCCGGCAATGGGTACAGCCATATCCATGAAATCGGGATAGCTCACCATCCACTGGAAGGTCTGAATGCCGCCCATGGATAAGCCCTAACCGCATGCAGATGGGTAAATGCAGCGTTTCTGTCACCAGACGATATTCGGAATGACCATGTCGCGGATGGAGAACTGGGGGAAATCAATGCCATGCTGGCTGCGCTGTTGGACGGCGAGAAGGAGACGCCGTTGCCCAGCGAGTCGACCATGATTACGAAGTATTTTGCGCTATCGACGAACTTTCCTGGGCCGATGCCCATTGCGATATCGCCGCTTTTTCCCCGAACCAACTGGGAAAGAGTACTGTATTCGATTTGGCGGCATTCAGCGTTCCAAGCGTACGGTAGCCGATCTTGCAGTCATGGATGACGGAGCCGTTTTCGAGCTTCAACTCGCCGAGGTGGGCATACTGGAGCGGCGGAATGGAATCAACTGCGGGTTGAGCATGCAAAAAGTGAAAAAACGAGGAAAATAAAACCAGAAGCGCGTTTCGCATTTCGATTGCTATTCTAATGCCTCGGAAAAAATTCATCCGGAGATGATGCGTTGCGGTCATGCGATCTGTTCAGCTTTTGCCTGTGGCGCGCTTTTGCTTTCTTCCATTCAAATGAGTGCGCAAACGACGCCAGCCTCATTCAAAATACACTGATGCCGCAGCCGGCCAAACTTACGACCGGGCAAAGTGGCCTTGTTTTGACCCAGTCGTTTACTGTGGTTTCACCGCAATTCCGCGATGAGCGTCTGGATGGCGGGATTGGGCGTATGCTGCATCGCCTGGAATACCAGACTGGCGTGCCGATTGCGAAGGACATCCGGAAAGATCCTGCCGGTGCGGCGCTGGTTATCGATATAAAAGGCGCGGGCGAGGCCATTCAATCTGTCGATGAGGATGAATCATATTCGCTGAATGTGACGGCAGGCGGAGCAAAACTGGAAGCGAATACGGTCGTTGGCGCGCTGCGCGGCATGGAGACACTGCTGCAACTAGCGCAGCCGGATCATGGTGGATATTTCCTTCCCGCGGTCAGCATCGAGGACACGCCGCGTTTTCGGTGGCGCGGATTGATGATCGATTGCGGCCGCCACTTTGAGCCGGTCAGTGTCATTGAACGCACGCTTGACGGTATGGCCGCCGTGAAGCTGAATGTGTTTCACTGGCATCTGTCGGACGACCAGGGTTTCCGTATCGAGAGCAAAGTGTACCCCAAGCTCACAGGCATGGGTTCAGACGGGCTGTTCTATACGCAGGAACAGGCGAGGGAAGTGGTGGCTTATGCACGCGCACGAGGCATCCGTGTCGTGCCCGAGTTCGATATGCCGGGACATAGCGTGAGCTGGTTCGTTGGCTACCCGGAGCTTTCGAGCGGCGCAGGGCCCTACAGTATCCGCCGCGAGTTCGGGATCGCAGATGAAGCGATGGATCCAACACGCGACAGCACCTACAAGTTTCTTGATCGATTTATCGGCGAGATGACGACGATCTTTCCCGATCCTTATCTGCACATCGGCGGGGATGAGACTAACGGCGTGCAATGGAAGGGCAATCCACGCATTGTGGAGTTTATGCAGAAGCACGATCTGAAGGACACGGCTGCGTTGCAGGCGTACTTCAACCAGCGGCTGCTGAAAATCGTAGAAAAACATCACCGGCACATGGTTGGCTGGGATGAGGTATTGAATCCTGCGCTGCCGAAAGATGTCGTGATTCAGTCGTGGAGGGGAACGGAGTCTCTGGCTGCGGGAGCGAAGCAGGGGTACCAAGGCATTTTGTCTGCGCCCTACTATCTCGATGCAATGAAATCGGCGGAACAGCATTACTTGGCAGATCCTTTGCCGTCGAACTCGGAACTGACGCAAGAACAGCGCTCGCTCATTCTGGGTGGAGAAGTCTGCATGTGGGGGGAACAGCTTTATGAGCGCACGATTGATTCTCGCATCTGGCCACGCACGGCAGCTATAGCAGAGCGCTTCTGGTCTCCGGAAAATGTCCGCGATATCAATGACATGTACCGCAGGCTCGGCGTGATGTCAGTGCGGCTGGAGGCCTTAGGCCTGACGCATCTCACGCAGGAAGATGTTGGGCTGCGCGCTTTGACCGGCACGACGAATATCGATGCCCTGCGCGTCTTTGCCTCAGTGCTTGAACCGGTGAGTTTCGGGGAGCGCTATGAAGGACAGCACACCTCGCAGCTTACTCCGCTGGACCGGCTTGTAGATGCGGTACGGCCTGATCCTCCATCGCGACATGAGCTCGAGGTTCTGGTTCAGGCATTTCTCGAAAATCCGTCGCAACATGACGCGGAACGGCATCGTCTGGAAGATATTTTTGCCACCTGGGCAGCGGCTGCGCCGAAGATCCAACAACAGGTTAGCGCTTCGCCCCTGCTGGCAGCCGATGCAACTGAACGAGCGCAGCAGTTTTCTCAGTTGGCGCAAATCGGCTCGGAAGCGGTTGCGCATCTGGCCGGTGGAAATGCCGCTGCAGCGGGATGGAAACAGAACAGCCTTGCCGCGCTTGATGCGGCGCAGAAGAAATACGGGCTCAGTTCGATTTACTGTTCTTGTGCCGCTGCGAAAACTTGTTGAGGCCGTTCCGTAAGGCAACCGAGAACGTTACATCTACGCGAGGCCGCTCTGAGGAGCAGCCTTTTTTATTTGCTGCTTGTACCACTCCACTGTGCGGCGCAGCCCTTCCTCGAAGCCGATTGACGGCTCGTAACCAAACGCTTCGTGCGCGGCGCTGATGTCAGCCTGCGAATTTTGTATATCGCCAGTGCGCTCGGGACCGTAGATGGGTTGCATGGTAAAGCCCGTCAATTCCGCCAGAATTTTATAGGTCTTGTTCAGCGTGTGACGCTCACCGCAAGCGACATTGAAGACCTTGCCTGCCACTTTTTCCGCTGGCGCATGAAGAGCCAGCAGATTGGCGGACACCGCGTTTTCGATATATGTGAAATCGCGTCCCTGCTCCCCATCGCCGAAGATGGTTGGCCGTCTCCCTTTAGCATCAGCAGCGTAAATTTCGCCATGACTCCGCTATAAGGAGAATCAGGGACCTGGCGTGGACCGAAGATATTGAAGTAGCGCAGGCAAACGGTTTCGAGCCCGTAGACCTGCCAATAGCTGCGCATGTACAACTCACCTGCGAGTTTCTGCACAGGATAGGGCGCAATGGGCATGGGCACCATTGTTTCTTTGCGAGGGAAGCCCGGCTGATTGCCGTAAGCGGAAGACGACGCGGCATAGACGACGCGTTTAATGCCAGCTGCGCGAGCGCCTTCGAGGAGGTTGAAGGTCCCATTGATGTTTGCGGTGTGGCTGGTGCGCGGGTCTTTTACCGAGCGCGGCACCGAAGGCAGGGCACCCTGATGCAGGATGTAATCCACGCCGTCGCAGGCGCGGGCTATCCGTCCGCGTTAGCGCAAATCACCCTGAATAAACTCGATGTGGTCAAAAATCTCTATGAGATTTGGTTTGCGGCCAGTTTCAAAATTGTCGAAACCGCGAACGGTTTCTCCGCGCTCTACAAGTGCCTGGCTGATCCAGGAGCCAAGGAATCCGGCGCAGCCGGTTACGAGATAACGAGCCATATCTCTTCTATGGTATCCGCTTAGAAGCGAGGCTGTGTGAGCGGAACAAAATCAGGCATACTGGAGGTACATGCAAGGTTTTAAACCATTCAGACTTGCTCCTTATTTCCGAACCCGTATCTGGGGGTTCAACGATCTTTCACCATGGTTCGATTACAAGACGGACGGCGAGCCGATTGGCGAGGTATGGCTCACAGGCGAAATGTGCCCGGCGGAAACGGGGCCGTTGGCGGGCCTGTCACTTGAGAAAATCACCGCCACGCACGGAGAAGCTCTGCTGGGAAAAGGCCGGGCAGGTCAGGAATTTCCGCTGCTCATCAAAATACTTTTTCCAAAAGAGAAGCTCAGCGTGCAGGTGCATCCTGACGATGCTTTGGCGCAAAAGTATGGCGAGCCACGCGGCAAGACCGAATGCTGGTACGCGCTCGATGCGCAGCCCGGAGCGGAAGTTGCGTTGGGCATAAAACCAGGAACACCGCCCTATCAGGTACGCGCGGCGATTCAGGCATCGCATCTGGAAGAGCTGTTGAACCTTGTTCCGGTAGAAAAGGGCGACATGATCTTCGTAGATGCTGGCACTGTACATGCCATCGGGCCGGGAGCTGTGTTGCTTGAGACGCAGCAGACGAGCGATTTGACCTATCGCATGTATGACTATGGACGACCGCGCGAACTGCATCTGGATAAGTCGCTGGAAGCGATGCGCCTTACAACAGGCGCAGGCAAAATGACGCCGAAGAGTGTAAATGGGCATTCGGTTCTCATCGATCAGAAGTATTTTCGGGTGGAGCGCTGGAACTGACTCCGCCCTCCGCGGAAAACGCATCTGCAGATGTGGTTCAGCTCTTGTTTATGGAGAAGGAAGTCAGACGATGGAAGGGCGAAGGCTTTGAGGACTTCCCTTTAAACCGTTGTCAACTCGCTGTTATTCCAGCCGGCGCCGACCATTGGAATCTCGTAACAGGGGCGCCGCAGAAGTCATTCGCATTCTTCCGCAATCTGCCTGAACATTTCGATTCGAATGAACGGAGGGGCATTGCCCAAAACAATCGATTTTCGGCCGGTTATTCTGGCTGGTGGTAGCGGCACACGTTTTTGGCCGCGTAGCCGCAGGGCACGCGCCAAACAGGTACTGGCCCTGGATGGCGAGCGCACGATGATTCAGCTAACCGTCGACCGTCTGGTCCGCTGGCAAAACGCGACGATTTCTGGGTGATTACCAACGACCTGCTTTCATCAGACGATCTGTGGACAGCTTGATGTCGTTCCAAGGGAGCAAGTGGTGTGTGAACCCGCTGCGCGCAATACTGCGCCAGCTGCGGGACTTGCTGCGTTTCTCATCGAGAATATCAATCCCGATGCGGTACTGGGCATCTTCCCTTCGGACCATGTCGTTTCAGATGAAGCAGCGTTTCTCGCTGTTTTGAACATGCCAGGAGAATCGCTGCGGCCGGAGAAAACATGGTCGTGCTGGGTGTCACCCCACTCGTCCGGAAACCGGCTATGGATACATTGAAACCGGCGAACGCTGGAAGATGGCTCCCTGCGTGTACGCCGTTTACGGAAAAGCCGAATCAGAACGCGCGGAGGAGTTTGTCGCGGCAGGGAACTATCACTGGAATAGCGGCATCTTTTTGTGGAGCGCGCGTACACTGGCGAATGCAATCCGCGAGCACCTTTCGGAGACCGCCCCGGTTCTGGAAGAGATTACAGCTGCTTATGGCACGCCCGAATTTCGCAGTGTCTTCGAAGAGCTTTATCCGCAGTGCGAAAACATCAGTCTGGACTACGCGGTACTGGAGCCGCGCTCCGCAAAGGGAGAACACCACTCGAACCTGTATTGTCTGCCCGCGGATTTTGGCTGGAATGATCTAGGCTCGTGGGCCGCGCTGTATGAGCATCATCTGGAGCGTGCAGAATTGGCCGACGAGCACGAAAACGTGACGGAGAGCGCTGGCCGTCTATCTTTCGATGCGCATGGAAACTATGTGTATAGCCCAGAGAAATTTGTCGCACTGGTGGGAGTGAAAGATCTCGTGATTGTGGAGACGGATGACGCGATTCTTATTACGACGCGGCAACAGTCGCAGGATGTCGGCAAAATTGTGAAGCAACTCGCGGCGAGTGGCCGCGAAAAACTCATCTAAAACTTGAAGCAAGGATAAGGATACTCAGAAGTAGAGATAAGCGGACCATGGGAAAGACAACTGCAATCAAGTTTGGAACTGATGGTTGGCGAGGAGTGATCGCTGACGACTTTACCTTTGACAACGTCCGTGCAGCCGCAGCCGCCATCGGAAGCTATGTGTTATCGAAGAAAGACCCAGGAGAGGGTGTTTGTATCGGGTACGATACCCGCTTCGGATCGCAGGCGTTTGCGCGTGCGGTTGCTGAAGTCTTAGCTGTAGCCGGCATTCCGGTCAAGATTGCCGACCGCATTACTCCAACTCCGGCGCTCTCCTTTGGCGTACGAGCGCATGGGGCCGTGGGCGGTGTGATGATCACCTCAAGCCACAATCCCTTTCAGTGGAATGGAGTGAAATACAAAGCGTACTATGGCGGCTCGGGTAAGCCTTCGATTATGGCTGAGATTGAAGGCTCTCTGGGAAAGCCGCTACCCAAGGCATCAAGTCCAGCGAAGATTGAAACCGTTGATTTTCAGACAGCATATATCGAGGCGATTTCGCGCTTTGCCGATCTTGAACTCATACGCAAGTCAGGATTGAAGTTTGGCATCGACTGCATGTATGGCGCGGGTCGCGGCGTTCTGGCAGGAATCTTTTCGAAAATCGGCGTTGATTTTATCGAGATTCGGGCAAATATCGATCCTCTTTTTGCGGGAATCAACCCTGAACCGATCGAGCCTCATATTCGTGCGATACAAGACACCGTGGTTGCGGAGAAATGTCAGGCCGGGCTGGTAACGGATGGCGACGCGGACCGCATCGGTGCAGTGGACGAGCATGGAAACTTCGTCGATCCCCACAAGATTTTTTCAGTGTTGCTGCAATGGCTGCTGGAGCGCAAACAATGGCCGGGCGAAGTGACGCGCGCTTTCAACACCACCAAGATGCTCGATCGTATCTGCAGTCGGTACGGGCGCACGCTGCATGAACACGGCATCGGTTTCAAATATGTGTGCGACCTGATGCTGGAGAAAGACATCCTGATTGGTGGTGAGGAATCGGGCGGCATTGGGATTAAGAGACATCTGCCCGAGCGTGATGGGTTGTTGAATGCGCTGCTGATTGCCAATGTGATGGCGGAAGAGGGCCGCACACTGGGCCAACTTGTGGCACGGCTGCAGGGAGAATACGGCGAGCACCAGTATGGGCGCATCGATCTGCACATTCATGATGAGCTGAAGAATGCCACCATCGCCAAAGCGCGCGCGGGCGTAAAGGAGTTTGCCGGCATGCCAGTCGAGAAGGTGGAAACATTGGATGGCATCAAGTTCTTCCTGAAGAACCCGGAGGCTGCGACCAAGCCGAATGCCGCTGAAACCTGGCTGTTATTACGCGCCTCGGGGACCGAGCCGTTGCTTCGTATCTACTCTGAGTCGTGCTCGAAGGAATCCGTGGCAAAGCTGCTGGAAGCGGCTCGTGAATTTGCCATGAATAGTTTGAATTAGTTGTGCAGTTATGCGCGAACGCAAGAATTATTGAAGAATCTATGTCATTGAGAGGGAAGGTGCATCATGTCTACTACGGTAAAGGCAGTCCCGCTTACGCAGCTTTCCGCGTGGAAGGCTCTGGCATCGCATTACCAGCAGATCAAGGATGTGCATCTTCGATCGTTATTTGCTGATGACGCTAACCGCGGTGAGCGTCTGACGGCAGAGGCCGTCGGCATCTACCTCGACTATTCGAAACATCGCATCACCGACGAGACGCTCGGCCTGTTGCTGAAGCTGGCTGAAGAGAGCTGCCTGCGCGAGCGTATCGATGCGATGTTCAGTGGCAAGAAGATCAATATCACCGAAAACCGTGCTGTGCTGCACGTTGCGCTACGCGCGCCGAAGGGTGCGAGCATCCTTGTTGATGGAAAGAATGTCGTTCCTGAAGTGCATGAGGTCCTCGATCGCATGTCGGCATTTGCTGATCGCGTGCGTAGCGGCGCATGGGTGGGACACACCGGCAAGCGGATCAAGAACGTTATCAATATCGGCATTGGCGGGTCTGACCTGGGTCCGGTGATGGCTTACGAGGCGCTGCGCCACTACAGCAAGCGCGATATGGTTTTCCGCTTTGTCTCGAACGTGGACGGAACAGACTTTGCGGAAGCGACTGTTGATCTTGATCCGGAAGATACTCTCTTCATTATCTCTTCGAAGACATTTACGACTCTAGAGACGATGACGAACGCGCATACGGCGCGCGAATGGAGTCTGAAGAAGCTGGGCGATGAAAAAGCTGTTGCCAAGCACTTCGTTGCGGTTTCGACGAATGCTGCGGAAGTCTCGAAGTTCGGTATCGATACAGCCAATATGTTTGGCTTCTGGGACTGGGTCGGGGGACGCTATTCGATGGACTCAGCCATTGGCCTATCGACAATGATCGCTGTCGGGCCGGAAAACTTCCGCGCAATGCTCGCTGGATTTCACGAGATGGATGAGCATTTCCGCACGGCCCCGTTTGCGAAGAACCTGCCCGTGCTGATGGGGCTTCTTTCGGTCTGGTACAACGACTTCTTTGGCGCGCAGACAGTCGCGGTTCTGCCCTATGACCAGTACCTCAAGCGCTTTCCTGCTTATCTGCAACAGCTCACGATGGAAAGCAACGGCAAGCATGTCACGCTCAGCGGCGAGCATGTGGACTATGAGACCGGGCCCATCTTCTGGGGTGAACCTGGGACGAACGGGCAGCACTCCTTCTACCAGCTGATTCACCAGGGAACGAAACTGATTCCCTGCGACTTCATCGGTTTCGGCAAGACGCTGAATCCGCTGGGCGATCATCACGACCTGTTGATGGCCAACGTCTTTGCCCAGGGCGAGGCGCTGGCTTTTGGCAAAACGCCGGAGCAGGTGAAGGCTGAGGGAACTCCGGATTGGCTGGTTCCTCATCGCGTGTTTGAGGGCAATCGGCCGTCGAATACGATTCTGGTTGAGACGCTTACGCCGGAAGTGCTGGGCAAACTGGTTGCCCTCTATGAGCACAGCGTCTTTACCCAAGGCGCAATCTGGCAGATCGACTCCTTCGATCAATGGGGTGTTGAGCTGGGCAAGGTGCTGGCCAAGAACATCATCTCTGAGCTGGAAGGCAAAGCCGACGGTAAGCACGATAGCTCGACCAACACTCTAATCAGCAGGTACAAAAAGCTGAGATAGTGGTGATCTCTGGTTTACGGGTTGGCCTTGGCCAGCCCGTAACTTTTTGTCGCAGAGCGTGTTCTTACTAGCGACGTCTGCTTGATGCGTCGCGTCTATTTAGAAGAGGCGGCCGTTGCCCGGAGCGAATGAAGGTGCTGCGTTATGAATCACTTATTCAATGCCAGGTTGAAATTTAAGACTGCCATCCTGATTCTTCTTCTTGCCGTCGGATCTTTTTATGCCCATGCTGTTTGGGCAGCTCCGCAACAAGCCCAGACGGGGTTGCGCGCGGATGCAGATATTCAGACCGACGTAGCGAATGTACTGGCGCAATCGCCACAGTTGCAGGGGCAACATATTACGGCTGCAACGATCCAAGGCAGTGTAACGCTCTCCGGGACTGTGCAGAACAACTCTGCCAAGCAGATTGCCCAGCAGGTTGCGTCACAAGTGAACGGCGTGCGATCGGTTGAGAACAATCTGACGATCGACAATACGCCGGAGCAACAGCCCGCACAGGCGGATCAAAGTGCCGATGAACAGGTACCGCCGCCACCGCCTTATGATCAGGGTGTTTCCGCCCCCGATCAGGCTGACAATCAACCGAATAATGCGCCGATGCAGCAGCAGGACTCGAATTATCCGCAACAGGACTATCCGCAACGAGACTATCCCCAGCCAGTGAGTGGTCCGGTTATGCTCCCGTCGGGTACGCTGCTGAACGTTCGAACAAGCGAGCCGCTTGATGCTCGCAAACTACAGGTCGGAACGATGTTCCAGGCAACAGTGGCCAATGATGTATATCAGGGCAGTGTGTTAGCTATTCCCCGAGGAGCGGTGTTGACAGGGCAAGTAACCGGGGTGAAAAAGCCGGGTGATCTCGCGGGGAAATCCGGCTTGCAGTTGCAGATTACTTCACTCAGTCTGGGTGGACAGACCTACGCCCTGACCACCGATGCATGGACAGGCGAAGGACCGGGCAAAGGCGGCTATTCAGCCGCGAACACGGCCGGGGGGGCAGCCTTTGGCGCTCTGCTCGGCGCCGTGTTCGGCGGAGGGCCAGGGGCGGCTGTTGGCGCTGTTGCGGGTGGGGCGACGGGGCTCGCAGCTTCGGCAGCGACAAAGGGACCGCAGGTTTTGATTCCGCCCGAGGCCGTACTGAATTTTCATCTAGCGAGCCCGGTAACGGTTACACCTGTTTCCTATCAGGAGGCGCAACGCCTGCAAGCGTCTATTCCTCAGCAACCAGTACTGCGGCGCAGACCGGTGTATGTTGTGCCGGGTCCATATTATGGATATGTATATCCGTACCCTTACCCTTATTACTATGGTCCGCGTTACCCGTATTACTACCCTAGATATTGAGAGTTTCCTTTTTCTTTCAAAGGCGCGGGCTTCGGACCCGCGCGTTTTTTTTGAGTGTGCAGTGACACTAAGGGATTTATTAACTTTAGCTTACAGCGGTGGATTGATTTCCCTAGTGCGGATTGCCAGTTGAATAAAGTATGATGATCCAATTCTAAAAACAAAAGATACTAGGATTCTTGATTTAGCAGCACCTTTCCCCGACAGCGCTGGCAGATGGAGATTCGCGCTCTTTTTTGAGTGAAGGGTCTACTATTGCCCCCCGCGATTGTCTCCCGTGGTGAAAGTGGTGGAGATAGCTGATCGAAGTTTATTACCTTTGCTGCATCTGTAAGGTTACGTTGGTTAGTTTGTATTTACCGAACATCAAATTTCATGGCCAAGCTGTGTTACCGCGTTTGTTGAGAATGGATTTGACCGAATGGTAAATGGCGAAAGTAAACAACATACGCCTGAGATCGACAACGATCTGGCAAAAGACGTAGCAAACCTCTATTCCTGGGCAAATGTAGAAGGTGTTTCCTATCGTGATTTTTCCCGGCAGCGAAAGGCTCGACAGGTCCGTCATGCGGACGATTTAGACATTCGGAAGAGCGAGGAATCGTCAGTTCCGGAGGTCAGTATTGAAAGCCAGGCGCAGGTCTTTGAATCTTCGGCTGCACTACCTCCGATCGAGGAAAGTCTTTCATCTCACGTGACTTCCTCGCTTGCACAGGTTGCCACGGAAACGGAAGTTACCCAGACAGCCACTTTGCCTGAGATTGCGGTCCCTGCCGACTTATTCGGAGCTGTGCTGGCGGTTCCTCCTTTGGAAAGCGGGGTATCCGCATTGGCGATTTATTCCCTCGCCGGAGGCGTAGGCAAGACAACGCTTTGCGCGAACCTTGGGCGAATTTTCTGTGCCATGAAGGAAAAGGTCCTACTCGTAGATGCCTCGGGAAGCGGGCTGTTGCCGTTCTATTTCGGGGCGACAGATCTGCGTTCCGGACTCCGGACTTTTCTTTCGCCTGATGCGAATTACCCGCCGCTGCAAGTGCTCGGAACAGATGAGATTACGAAGGAATGGCTGGAAGACGATGTGAAAGCCGCAATGCGGAAAATACAGCGAATCATCTTCGATCTGGGCCCGGCTTCCATGAGCCTGCTTCCGGAAATCTTCAGCATGTGCGCTGCGGTTCTGGTTCCGCTGCTGCCTGACCTGAACTCCATTCTCTCGGTCTCACGCATCGAGGCGTCGTTTAAGACAATGCGGTCGGCTGGGAGGCAAGTTCCAGAAATTTTTTACATGTTCAATCAATTTGATCAGCAGGACACCATCGACCAACGCGCACGCGCCCTGGTGGAGAGGCAATGTGGCGAACGGCTTTTGCCCATCGCGATCCGCGACAGCGCGGAAGTCGCGAAGGCGATTGCGTCCAGAATGACGGTTGCAGATCATGCCCCGGGGTCGGCGGTAACTCATGACTATCTTGAACTTGCCTCCTGGGTGAAAAAGCGAACTCCGATTCGCGCTGCATCAAGACCCAAGGCCCGCTGGAGCGAGCGATGAAGCAGATTCTGGCTCGGTGGAGATCGCTTGGAACCAGATCGAGTCCCTGGGCAATTGGGGCCCGCATCCTTGTCTACGGGATGCTTCTTTTCTTTGCCTTTGAATGCGTCACTATTGATTTCAGGTGGCCGGAACAGGCTATCCTCGGCATTCTGACCATTGTGCTTGCATTCGCAATCCATCGCATTTCGGGTTCCGAACTTATAACGCTGGCGCTTATGTTCGCCTCGATGCTGGCCACTGCCAGATATGCGTATTGGCGGTGCTTTACGGTTGGGCAGACGCTGGCAACGTCAGGTCACAAAGTGGGGGTGATCAATATCGCCTTCATGCTGATTCTTCTTTCAGCCGAGTTCTACGCGTTTGTCATTCTGTTTCTCGGGTACATGCAGACCATTCGACCTCTGCGACGGCCTCCTTATCCCATGCCTAAGAATATTGAGGATTGGCCGCATATCGACGTACTGATCCCCACATATAACGAACCCCTGTCGGTAGTGCGGTCGACGGCTTTCGCCGCTATGAATATCGATTACCCGCAGGAAAAAATGCATGTATACGTGCTCGATGATGGCCGGCGTGAGGAATTTCGTAAGTTCTGTGAAGAAGCGGATATCGGTTACATTACGCGAACTGACAATAAGCACGCGAAGGCTGGGAACATCAATCACGCGCTGAGGGTGCTGCATTCTCCCTATGCTGCGATTTTTGACTGCGATCACGTACCGACACGCAGCTTTATGCAGGTCACGCTCGGCTGGTTTTTAAAAGACAGCAAGCTCGGGATGCTGCAAACGCCGCACTATTTCTACTCGCCCGATCCTTTTGAGCGCAATCTTCACCAGTTCATGGTGATTCCGAATGAAGGCGAGTTGTTTTACGGCGTTCTTCAAGACGGCAACGATCTCTGGAATGCGACTTTCTTTTGCGGCTCTTGCGCTGTGCTCCGTCGCAAGGCACTCGATGAAATTGGAGGAATTGCCACAGAGACAGTTACAGAGGATGCACACACATCCCTCCGCATGCAGATTCGCGGCTGGAATACGGCCTATATCAATATCCCTCAGGCTGCGGGACTAGCTACGGAAAGCCTTTCGAGCCATGTGGGCCAGAGAATTCGCTGGGCACGCGGGATGATCCAGGTAATGCGTACCGACAATCCGCTGTTCGCGCCCGGACTGAAGTGGCCGCAAAGACTGTGCTACTTCAATGCGATGATTCACTTCCTATATGCGGTTCCGCGGCTTGTATTTCTAACAGCACCACTTGTATATATGCTTCTGGGGCGTATCAATATTCCCGGATACTGGCCTGCCATTCTGGCATATGCCATGCCTCACCTGTTTCTCTCCAATCTCACAAACTTCCGTGTCCAGGGAAAGTATCGGCATTCTTTCTGGAACGAGGTATACGAAACAGTTCTTGCCCCTTACATTCTTGGTCCCACTCTGCTGGCGCTGATCAACCCGAAGCTGGGAAAGTTCAACGTGACAGCCAAGGGTGGCATCGTCAAGAAAAGCTATTTCGACTCCAGGATTGCGCGTCCGTATATCGCCTTGATCCTTCTTAATGTGGCGGGCCTGGTCATCGCACCGGTTCGCTTTTTCTACTGGAATGCGGACCATCCAGGCACGATTGCGATGAATGTGTTCTGGATACTATTCAATTTGATCATTGTGGGCACAGCGAACGCAGTTGCGTTTGAATCGCGGCAGCTAAGAACAGACGTTCGCATCGACATGCATATGCCTGTGGAAGTTCGCCTGCCGGATGGAAGAAGCGTGTTTGGGGAATCGGTCAACATGTCGCTTGGGGGTGCTTCGCTCGTTCTTGAGGAGGCATTTGTACTGCCGCAGGCTTCGCGGGTTGAAGTGATCTATCCACTACGCAGGAAGCAGACACTCTTTCCAGCCTCAGTGGTTGCAGTCAACGGCTCGAACCTGAGAATCAAATATGAGGACCTCTCCCTTGAAGAGGAAGAGCTGCTGACGCTGGTGCTTTATTCGCGGGCCGATTCGTGGCTGAGCCGCAGCGAGCGTCGCGAAGCAGACAAACCCTGGCGCAGTTTCGCGCGTCTCGTTAGCCTCTCGATCAAAGGAGTTGGACACGCCCTGGGAGTATTAGTTCCCAAAAGGAAAGAGAGTGTCCTGCCAGCCGCTGTGCGCGCCGGAACAACGATTCTTGTATTCGCCATGGTTCTTTCTGGCGCCTGGGTGCCATCGTTTGCGCAACGTAACAAGACCGTCGTCCCAGTCACGTCTTCAGATTCGACTCCAGCCGGAGGAGCATTCCAGTCAACTTTCACGTTGAAAGATATGGGGATACCGGAAGCGATTCTGTTTCGCGGAGTCGATGCATCTCGCGATATTCCATTCGCGTTGCCGCAGACGGATGTGGTTCAAAAGGCAACGCTGCACTTGCGCTATGCCTTTTCCCCTTCGCTGATCGCTCAGATGAGTCACTTGAACGTTTATTTGAACGGAGAGCTGGTATCGACATTGCCGGTTCCGACGAAGATCGAAGATGTGCAGGAGGGGTTGAAGGCGGATTTGCCACTTCCTTCTGAGTTACTCGTTCGCAATAACGTGTTGAGAATAGGCTTTATCGGTCACTATACGCAGCAATGTGAAGATCCAGCGAACACAGTGTTATGGAGTCGGGTGGAGACGTCCTCAAGCATCGAGGTATCCGGATCTCTCCTATCCCTTGCCGATGACCTGAAAATATTGCCGCTGCCTTTTTATGACGGCGCTATCAGCAGTGACTCCGCATCTGTTCCCTTTGCTTTCACCAGTAGCCGGCCCAGCAACAAGGCTTTTCAGGCTGCGGGTATTGTAGCGTCATGGTTCGGAGTTCTGGCCAAATCAAGACCATTTACTTTTCCTGTGACTCTCGGCAGTACGCTGCCTAGGGGCAATGTAGTTGTTTTTGTAGAAAGCGCCTCCGATCTGCCTGCAGGTATTGATTTGGGAGCAGGCGGCCCTTCTATTGCCGTTCGCACCAATCCGGTTGATCCATACGGGAAGGTGCTCATCATTGCAGGCGACGACGCGGATCAACTGGTGACCGCCGCGCGCGCAGTTGCAACCGGCAATCTAATGCTGCAGGGGGCTTCGATCCGCATCCCGAATTACCAGTTACCGCAGCCGCGCAAAGCCGACGACGCGCCACTGTGGTTAAAGACGGATAATATCTCGCCGTTTTGGGATTATTCTGGAAATCCCCAGCTACAAAGCGATGGTTCTGGTCCGCTGCCGGTATATCTGCGGCTTCCGCCGGACCTCTACTATGGCGATCAGCGAGATCTTCCTCTCCACCTGGATTATCGCTACAACGCAATTCCGCTGGCCAACGGATCGACTTTGCGTGTAAGCGCAAACGGATCGCTGGTGAACGAGCTTCCGCTGCCGCATGAGAACACGCCTAAGAAAACACTGGCCTATGATGTCGCCGTTCCGTTGTCAAACATGCGGCCATCCGCCAACACATTTCTTTTCAATTTTTATTTCCAGATGGCGAAAACAGGGAATTGCCAGGATACGCCACCCATCAATTTACAGGGGGCCATTCTACGCAGCTCCTATCTAGACATCCGCGGGCTTGATCATTGGGCTGCAATGCCGAATCTGGAATTATTTGCAAATGCCGGATTCCCGTTTACGCGTTTCGCCGATCTTTCTCAAACGAGGATTGTGCTTCCGCCACAGCCTTCTTCGCAGGAACTTGGCGTCTATCTCGCCTTGCTTGCGACCTTCGGAGAGCAGACCGGTTATCCGGCGCTGCGCGTCGCGGTGGGTGACTCCTCATCTTTGGAGGCCAACGCAGACTACCTCATTCTCGGAACGCCGGATGATCAGCCGGCATTTGCGCGCCTTAGCCAGCAGTTGCCGGTCGAGGTGAAGGAGCAAGGGTTTTCCATTCACGATACGGGCGGATTCTTTTCTTCGGTGGAACACGCATGGTGGCAAGTGGCTCAGATGCGGCCGAAGTGGTATTGGAAGATTGGGCAATCGAAGGAGCGCGATGGCTTACTTGAGAGCCTGGGTCAGTTCCCTGACGCCCTGATCCAGGGAACTGAATCACCGTGGTCTTCGAATCGTTCTATTGTCAGCATCACACTCAGGAACCATGCTGCTGCCGCACCCTTTGTTGCCGCATTTACCAAATTTTCTACGTCGGGAGCCATCAGCGAATCAGTCAGTGTTCTGCATGGGAATGAGTTCACTTCCTACCGTTTGGGCGACCGCTTTTATCATGTCGGCTATCTGCCATGGTGGGCTCGCATTCGCTACTGGCTGAGAGCCTTCCCATGGATGATCGTGGTTCTTACATTTGTGCTGGGCCTGTTTGTCGTGCCGTGGACAAGAGCGCGGCTCGATCAGCGGGCGAAGGCGCGCCTGGAGGCGCAGCAGACATGAGGTTCACATTCCTGCTGGTTGCGCTGATCGGTCTATGCTGCCACACAACAGCAGTAGCCAGCACGTGGCCATTCTGGGATCACTATGCCGCGCATTTTCTCAGTGCGCAAGGACGCGTCATCGATCCGGAACGAAATTCGATGACGACCTCTGAAGGGCAGAGCTATGCCATGTTTTTCGCCCTTGTCGCGGAGGATCGCAGCGCGTTTGACAGAATCCTGGAATGGACGAAAGACAATCTTGCGCAGGGAGATCTCGCCAGAAACCTGCCGGCATGGAGCTGGGGTCAGAAAGGCGATGGTTCGTGGGGCGTGCTCGATCAGAATTCGGCCTCCGATTCCGATCTTTGGATTGCTTACAGTCTGATTCAGGCTGGTGAGCTTTGGGCGAGACCGGAGTATGACAGAACCGGCAAGGCGATGCTATCGCTGATCGCAAGAAATGAAATTGCCATATTGCCGCAGGCAGGCGCAATTCTATTGCCCGGACGGAACGGCTTTCATCCGGACGCTACGCATTGGCTGATCAATCCCAGTTATATGCCGTTGCCGTTGTTGCTCACGGCAAAGCGAATCGATCCACAAGGTCCGTGGAGTTCGATGATTTCGTCGCTCCCGGAATGGTTGCAGCAGGCGAGTCCTTCAGGGTTTGCCATGGACTGGGTAGAGTACACAAGCGGTAAAGGTTTTTCTGCGATCCGCGAACCCGGAGATACTTCCGGACGTGCCTGCGGCAGCTACGATGCCATCCGCGTGTATCTATGGGCGGGCATGACGGCAAAAGAATCTCCAGGCTCTGACAGGCTTCTGCAGATGTTTGCTCCCATGTCCAATTATGTGAAGAAACATATGTCACCGCCGGAAACCATAGATCCCGATGGAGTTATTTCCGATTCTGCGGCTCCTCCGGGATTTTCAGCTGCTGTGGCGCCTTTTCTTCTCGCATCGGGAGAGAAAGCCGCTGCTACCCTGCAATTTCGAAATGTGCTGGCCCAGATTGAGCCGTCAACCGGACTACTGGGAGATCCGCCGCAATACTACGACCAGAACCTGGCGCTTTTTGCACTGGGCTGGGAGGAACAACGTTTTCGATTCGCCCCGGATGGAACGCTGAGGGTCCAATGGAAAAAGTAAACCGCAACGTTTGCCAAAGTCTTCTTCTTGTGGCCATCTGCGCGTTTACGCTCGGTCAATCATCGAGCGCGCCCGCGCAGTCCGCCGCAGAACGGGCCTTACTGGCCAAAGCCCAATCTCTTGCCGCGAATGGCCATCTCGATATGGCGGTCCAGACATGGCAACAGGTGCTGCTTGCCGATCCGAATAGCCGCGAGGCGCTTCTCGGCGTTGCGAAAGCCGACATGCAACTCGGCAATTCCGAAGAGGCAAGGAAGTATCTGGACCGGTTGCGTGCTGCCGGGGGAAATGCGGCGGACATTGCCAAGATTCAGGCTATGCCTGACGTTGCGCCGCAGAATGTGCGGCTGAAACAGGCAGCCACACTCGCGCAGAATGGCAGATACGCCGATGCGCTGCGCATTTATCGTGATGTTCTCGGCAGTACGCCGCCCGCCGGGGACTATGCGCTCGCATATTACGATACAGAAGCTGCCATTCCCGAGGACCGGCCGCATGCGATTCAGGGGCTGCGGAAGTTAGCGCAGCAATTTCCCGCCGATTCCCGGTACTCCATCACTCTTGGACGCGTTCTTACCTATGAACCGAAGACCCGCGCTGAAGGGATCGCGATTCTGCGGAGATACGAGAACGTGGCGGCGGCACAGAGCGCTTTGAAGCAGGCAGAGGGATGGAACGCAAGCGCAGCTGCAGCAGTCAATGTCGCGTCGGTTATCGCTCCGGCAGGCAAGCCCGCGGCAGGCGGTCCTGCCGGGAATCCGCTTGAGGCATCAGCCTATCGTGCCCTGAACAGTGGCCGACTGGATGAAGCCAAGCAGCAGTTCGCAACATTGCTGGCAAAGCAGCCGAACAATCCGCGTGCCCTGAGCGGAATGGGCTACGTGTACATGAAGCAACAGGACTTTACAGAAGCTTCCGACTATCTTGAACGTGCCCGTGCTGCGGGAGCGCGAGGACTGGAGACTGCAATCGCCACGTCACGATTCTGGGAGAAGATGTCCGAAGCTGGCGTCGACTTACAGTCCGGAGACACAGAAGCCGCTATCGACTCCTACAAGGCGGCGCTATCTCTCAAGCCATCCAGCCTTGAAGCGCTGGAAGGGCTGGGAGGCGCTTACGCGCAAGCAGGGAACACGTCGGAAGCGATCGACACCTTTGATCGCGTCGTGCGTATTGCGCCGGAGCGGCAGGCGGCGTGGAGAGGACTTTTCCTGGCGCAGTCTACGGCGGGCGACTCACAGGCTGCTCTGACGACAAGCGATCGCATGCCGAAAAACGTCCGGACTCAGTTGAACAGCGATCCGGAATACCTGCGAGCGCTGGCACAGGACAATCTCGCGCTGGGACGCAAAGCTGAAGCAGACCGCACGATTGAGCGAGCGCTGGCACTTCCTTTCCCGAATGAGGGGCGCGATCTGCCGCTCGATAAGCAGATCCAATATGCGGCGTTGTTGATGATGGCCAATCGTTACGAACCCGCGATGCAACTCTACAGGCAGGTTGTTGCAGAGGACCCGGAAAACGCAGGGGCATGGCGTGCGCTCATTGCTGCGCAGCACCAGCTCAATCACGACGACGAGGCACTTGCCACGGTTGCGCGCATGCCGCAGCCCATACTGGACAAGGAACAAAAAGATCCAAGCTTCCTGGTTCTTATCGGGTCCATTTACCAGACTCGCCATGAGTGGGACAGAGCGCAGACGTATCTTGAACAGGCACTGACTGCTGCACCTCCTCCGCAGACAGGTATTGAACTTCAACTGGCCGATGTGTATGCGGGGAAGGGCGACCAGCAGAAGGCTTATATCATCTATCGCCAGGAGTTGGATAGGAATCCTCAGAGCACGGACGCATGGCGTGGTTTGCTGAATACTCTACATCAGGGAAACCACGACCGCGAAGCTCTGCGGCAGATTGCTTACATGCCGGAGTCTGTGCGCCTTCGCCTCGAACAGGATACTTCGTACCTGCAAACGCTGGCGTCCATTCAGTCTGCGACCGGGCAAAGTCAGGCTGCGATGAAGACCTTTGTACAGCTGAGCCAAATCTATCGGGACCGCAACATTGATGAACCGATTGACACGCAGATTCAGTATGGTTGGGTGCTTCTGAAAGCAGAGGACGATCAACGGCTTTATTCGCTGGTCTCCAATCTCACTAATGCGCCCGATATGACGGATGCTCAACAAGCGGACTTCAACCGATTATGGGCCACGTGGAGCGTGCGCCGCGCCAACAACGCGTTGGCTGTTGGAGACCAACGGCGCGCTCTCGCCATACTGGACACCGCAGCGCAGGCATTTCCCGGGAACGCTGACGTCTACAGCGCGCTTGCCGGCGTCTATCTGAAGGCCGGACAGCCGAAGCAGGCGGTTGCAATCTATGCTTCGCTGGATATGAGCCATGCCACAAGCCAGCTTTATGAGAGTGCAATTGGCGCCGCTCTATCGGCACGCGACATGAAGCAGGCCGAGACATGGCTTGAATCCGCGCTGGATCAGTACAAGGACAACCCCACGATTCTCAGGATGGCTGCTCAGTATGAACAATCCCGAGGGAATTCCCAACGCGCGGCAGCATACTATCAGGCTGCATTGGCGGCGATGGGGCCTGCAGCTCCGGGCGCGATCTTTGCTCAACCGGGTAGTGACACAAATGCTCCCGGCGGTTTGTCGCCAGAGCAACAGTTGATGCAGTTACTTGCTCCGGCTGGACGCGCGGCGCGATTGAGTGTACCGCTCGATTCTTCCCAGGACAGCGCTGCTACGGATGTTTCCTGGCTCGATGCGCCCAGCAAGCCTGTTCCGACGCTTGGTGATTTTGCGCAATCCAGAGATAGTGGTTCCACGCAAAGTCTGGGAGATTTTGCTTCCGGGGAACATTCGCAGAGCCCAGTCGTCAACAGCTCACCGATATTTACGCCGCCTGAGACTCAATACACTCCTTCCACGGAGGCATATGTTCGGCCGTCGAAGGCTACGCGCCGCCGTACTTTGCCCCCTATCGAACGGGAACAGGTTTCCGCATCGATGGACTACCTGGAACCTGTGACGATGAAAGTTCCCGCCAGGCCCGCGGCTTTACCGGAAGCTCAGGCGCCGCAGATTTCCTACGGACGCGCAGCGAGCTCTGAGCAGTTCACAGATGTCAATGATCCGAATCCCGCCAGCAGATTGCAAAGCGCGATCCGCGAGATGAGCGGACAGACGCAGGGCTGGCAATCCCCCGATTCCGGGTTGCCGCCAAGCGGGCAGACGAACCGCGAAGGATCTGCTCCAGTGCTGCCGTTTGGGACATTGCCGGAAACTGCCCGGACGGAATTACCAGCGCTGCCTCCATTGACCGGACCAGGCGTGCATGTGGTGCGCGCGAAAACTCCGCGTGAGCAGGTGGAAGAACAACTGGCCATCATCCAGGGAGCCTCCAGCCCATGGCTAGGAGGTTCCGCCGGTATCGATTACCGCAGCGGGCAGCCGGGATTCGACAAGCTCTCCGCTTATACAGGGCAGATGGAAGCCTCCAGCATGCTGGGGCCCGACGTGAGAGGCACAATCATTACTCGTCCTGTGCTGTTAGATTCGGGAACGGCAACAAATACGACCACTTTCCAGCAGGGAACGCTCCCCGCAGATACTTTGCCGTACCTGCAGTCAGCGGCTGGCATTGGCGGCGAGTTCCAATTACGTACAGCTTTGTTTGCAGCGAATCTTGGATACACCCCGCATGGCTTCCTAATCGCGAACATTACGGGAGGGGTTTATGTCCATCCCCCAACTTCGCATTTCACGCTGACATTCTCGCGCGATCCGATTACAGATACACAGCTTTCTTATGCAGGTCTTCGCGATCTGGGCAGTAAAAGCGCCACGTATATCGGGAACACTTGGGGAGGCGTTATTACGAATGCGGGCGAATTGCAGTTAGCATTTGGCGGCTCTCAGTCCGGCTGGTATATCCAGGGCGGCGGACAGTACATTACCGGCCGCCATGTTGAGGACAACAAGCGGTTCGATGGTGATGCCGGAGCTTATTGGGCCGTGTTGCATCATCCCGATTATGGCAACCTTACCGTTGGCGTGAATTTCTTTGGGATGCATTACGATCACAACCTCCGCTATTTCACCTACGGACAGGGTGGTTACTTCAGCCCTGCGGCGTACATGCTTGGTGGCGTGCCGGTGACTTTCAATGGGCACTATGGCCCCAAATTCCACTACCGCGCGACGGGCAGTTTTGGATTGCAGGCGTTCCAGGAAAATTCAACGCCGTATTACCCGCTGGATCCGAGCATCCAGTTTGGACGAAACAACCCCTATTATCCGGAGAACACGAGTGTGAGCGCCAACTACAGCTTTGAGGGTGAGGGTGCTTATGCAGTCGCAGAGCACTGGTATGTGGGTGGATTCCTAAGCTTCAATAACACCAGAGACTATGCCAGCAACAAAGGCGGTTTCTATGTGCGCTACCTCTTCCGGCCGCAGCCAACACTCGAAGAGATGGGACCAACTGGGCTCTTTCCATTGCAGGGCATGCGTCCGCTGCAGGTTCCTTAGTGCTCACTTTTTGACGTGTTCTTCAAGGGAAGGCGTTGTCGATTTTACTCAGTTGATTTTTCAAGTCGAGTCGCGTTCGCGGCGTGAAAATCGCGCGAGGAGGTAAAGCGGCAGGCCGAGAACTGCAATCACAAGCGCAAACATCAGCGCTGACATTCCTGCGACTCTCTCAGTACGAGAGACATAGAGAGCGTAAATAGTAAGCGCGGTGGGGCTGAGACCTAGAAGGATCGGCACCCAGTCAGGACCGGGAATGCGAAACGGGCGCAGAAGATGGGGTTCTCTTCGGCGTAAAACGATGAGCGCGATGAACTCAAGGATCATCGATAGCCCCCACAGTACCAGATCGATGGTGATCAGACGCTCAAATGTGAAGCCGAGCGCTAAAGCCCAGCAGCTTCCGCAGACGAGAACCGCAACCCATGGCGAGCCGTTTGGCAATTTCTTTTTGAAGACGGCTGGAAGAAATCCATCTTCTGCCAGCGCGTGGGGTAACCGCGTGTAAGAGAGTGTTAGATTGCTGAAGGTCCCGAAGTCATCCACAACCCCGGCAAGAACTACTGCCAATGCCAGTGCCGGTCCACCAAGAGAATGAGCCGCATCCACCCATGCTCCGGTTGAAAATCGGCTCGCCGGAATTCCGGCCCAGGCAACCGCAGTAATGGGGATGGCATAGGTCAGCATGATCATGACAACGGCAAGCAGAATCACCCGTGGATAGTTACGCTGCGGATTTTCCACCTCGTTTGCAACTGTCGTTGCATTGTCCCATCCCATGTAGTTCCACATCGCCACCAGAATAGCGGTTGAGAAATCTGTATTTGCTGGACGTGCCAGCGAAGCATGGCCACCGAAAGCCCCGTGTGTTCCCTGGAATCCGACATATACTGCCAACCCGACAAGCACTACATAAGGCGAGATCGAGATGGCCCAAAGCCGTACCGAGCCTTCGCCGACGGCCACCGCTCCACGAAGATTCCATAGGACAGCGGCTGCGACAACTGTAAGCTCGAGGGCTAAAGCTCGATGTCCTTGAGTCAAAGCAGGAGCAATCCGTTCCAGGTACAGAACGAATGTAGTTGGATAGATAGCCATGTCGAAGACTGAGGAGGCGAGGGAGAGCCAAGCCTCCTGAAATCCCCAGAATGGTCCGAGCGACCGGCGTACCCAGGCATAGAAACCACCCTCGGCAGGGATTGCAGACGCCAATTCCCCGAGCATGAGCGCCGTTGGGAAGCTCCAGAAGAATGGAAGCAGCAAAAGAAGAAGAAGTGCGTCACCATAACCACCAAAGCCGATGATGTCCTCGATATCATATGGGCCGCCCGAGACCATGAAATACGTAGCGGCGAGCAGAGGAAGAAGACGAAGCTTTCGTGGTCCGGTATTGGTGCGGTTGACGGCAGGCCTCCGTGCAGTTATGAATGGGAATCTATCTAAAGAGTGGTCACAACTCTGCGTGGCTATTTCCCAGCACAATCCTTACTTCCAGTGTCAGCAACACTGGCGATCAGCCATCTTCCTTCAGTGTGTACAAGGTTGAATAAATCGGTCCCGCAGTGGTCCACTTTGCCATCTACCAGAAACTCAAATGGAGCCCAGACCACTGCCAGGTCGTTATCGATGCGTACAAGCGGATCATGAATGCGCTCCTGAATCTGCGTCTTTCCCGGTTTTCCTACGCGATCGGCAAAGGCTTCAAAGGTCATCTGCGATGGCTTTCCATCGCGCATCAACACCATCGTTCCCCCAGGCAAGACAGGTACCTTGATCGCTGCAGCGTCCCGCTTCGCCATGCCATCGAACATCGCGTTTATGGGAGCAAGAATGGCTTGTTCTTCCGGAGTCTGGGCTTGCATGGATGCGGCCGAAAGACCGATGGCGATGGCAGCTGCGGAAAAGAGAAGAGGGACGCGCAATTGGAAGAGATTCATGGTTCCTGATTCTAAACCGAGCTTCTGGATGGTTTCACTCACTAACGAACGAGGGGAAACTCTACGCCAATATCTACAACATTGTTATGGCATCACAGTGCACCAAATTTCGGTTGAAACGATAATTTTCACAAGAGTCGTAGTCTCCAGGAACGAAATATCAACATCCGCCCTATAAACAACCTTATTTACTGGAATAACTATTCAGACGGTCAATCATTTTTAAACATTTTCCACCCATGAAGCGATTTATTAGCTTGTGAAACAGCCGATAAGTAAGGCAGAATTATTTCATTCACCTGAAACTCCCCTATACATCTAGACCACTCTCAGGTGCATTCAAAAAAACGCTTTATCCCCCAGGAGGCCGTCCATGTCCCCCAATATGCTTCGCCGGGTGAAATTCCGGCAGCACTTACTATGTATACTTTTTTGTGTTTTTGGATTTGTAGCCACAGCCCCACAAACGCTCGCTCAAATCGACCAGGGTTCCATCAGTGGGACAGTGCAGGATACAAGCGGAGCAGTGATTCCGGGCGCCACTGTAACCCTCATGAATGAAGATACCGCCCTACAATTCTTAAGGACCGCAGATGCGAGCGGTTTCTACATCTTCACTCCCATTAAGATTGGCCGGTATTCGCTTGTCGTTTCTGCTCCCGGCTTCGAATCCGTCAAACGCGACAATATTCAGGTAGATGTCAGCCAGCGCGTGGGCCTGAATCTGACATTGAAGGCTGGAGCGGCCAGCGAAACAGTTACCGTCACGTCTACACCAGAGCTCCAGACGGAGGACGCATCGACTGGTCAAGTCTTTTCAACGCAGGTCATAAGCGACACGCCTCTGGATGGCCGCAATTACGTCTTCGTTGCGCAGCTCACTACGGGCGTCGCTGCGCCGAACCAGGGCTTCCGCCAAGTCGCGGGCGCCGGTGACTTCACGTCAAACGGCAATCGTGTATCGCAGAATAATTTCATTCTGGATGGCGTGGACAATAACTCAAATATGCAGGATTTTCTGAATGGCGCGACATATGCCGTACGCCCACCTCCCGATGCACTCGCGGAGTTTAAAGTCCAGAGCAGTGATTACAGTGCTGAACTTGGACGTTCGACGGGAGCGGCTATCAACGCTTCAGTCAAGTCTGGAACGAATAGTCTTCATGGAAGTTTGTGGGAGTATTTCCGCAGCGACAAGATGGCGGCAATCGACTATTTCAACAGTGGCAGAACCGCCTATCACCAGAATCAGTTCGGAGCTACTCTCGGCGGCCCATTCCTCAAGAACAAGCTTTTCTTTTTCGCGGACGCGGAGGGCACGCGTATCTCATCCTACGTGCCAGCATCACCTAACAACACCGTGCCGACTGACGCAATCCGAAACGGCGACTTCAGTGAGATGCTGGATCCGGCCAATACTGAAGGCAACGGCGCGATTCCTCTTTACCAAGTGGGCGGCAACGAGACCAGCGCGCCGGGAGCGCCAGAAGATCCGAGTGTGACACAGCGATATCTGACTTGCAACGGCGTCCAGAACGTCATCTGTCCCAGCCAGGTCAATTCTGTTGCCCAGGGGATTCTCAAGCTATTCCCCGAGCCTAATCAGGGCGGACCTCACCAGGTATTCAATAACTACACAATTCCTGCAACGTCCTTCACAAACAACACGACACAGTACGACCTTCGCGTCGACTTCAACCCATCTTCCTCGGACCAGGCATTCGGGCGGTACAGTTACTCCAACAATCCCACTACATATACGCCGCCTCTGGGCATCCTCGACGGCGGGGGCTTTGGCAGCGGTGGCCAGAACTCCAACTACGGGAAGAGCGGAGTCATCAGCGAAACGCACTTTTTCAGTCCCACGTTTTCCAATGAATTTCGTGCCGGATTCAACTGGCTCTTCGCTGCCTATCTACAGGTCAACAGCAACGTAAATATCGCGCAACAACTTGGGATGGGCGGCATTCCCTTTGGCCCAAACCTTGGCGGTATGCCCGACATCGGATTCGGCGGGTATATCAATAGCGTTGGCGTCGCAGGGTATGTGCCCTCCGATGAGAGACAAAATGTGTTGCAGATCATCGATAACGTCTCCAAGGTCTGGGGAAGGCACAGTATTAAAACCGGTGTAAATTTCCAACACATCCGCTTCTATGGACTACAACCACCGAACGGATTGGGCAGCGAGAACTTCTCTGGCACATACACTTCAGATCCGGGAAACCCGAATATCGTATCGGGCTCGGGCGTAGCAGATTTTCTGCTGGATTTCATGAACAGTTCTTCTATCACCAGCATTACACCTGTCACCAACCTGCGGTGGTATGAGTCTGCTTATGTTCAAGACGACTGGAAAGTGACACCTCGCTTAACCCTTAACCTGGGCCTGCGGTGGGAATACAACCAGCCCATTCGTGAACTGAACGACCATCAGACCAACTTCATCGGCAATTTTGCCGGGTTCAATCAGGGGAGCGGCATCTACCTGATTCCAGAATCGCAAAAGGGTTTTCCGATTCCAACACAGCTGCAGCAGGCATTTGCAAGTGACAACATTACGGTTCAGTATGTATCCAACCAATATCTCGTAAATCCCAGAAAGCTGAATCTTGCTCCGCGCGTGGGTGTGGCTTACATGGTTGATCCGAAAACGGTGGTGCGTGCCGGTGGCGGTATCTTCTATGGGGGACTGGAGAATATCGGCCTGGGACTGAACTTAGGCAACAATGCACCTTTCAATGTGAACGCGAACTTTAATCCGGTTCCGAATGTCTGTCAGAACGTTAACGGGACGGTGACCTGTCCCACGAACGGACAGACCCTAGAAACGGGTTTCAGTGAAGCATTGAACGCACCCAATGGCGGCCTGGTGAACTTCGCCAATCTACCTACGATTTATACGGCCGACCAGAATGCGAAGAGCGCCTATACAGTTGCCTATAATCTGAGCGTCCAGCATTCCATCACTGACACACTTTCATTCACCATGAACTATCAGGGGAACGAGAGCAGGCATTTACAAGTGAGCTATGGAGCAAATCAATTCCCTGGAGTTGTTCCTCGCGGCGCAGATGGCCAAGACTATCAACCATTTCACGATTTTGGAGTGGTATCGGTCAGAAATACTGGTGTAGGCCGCTACGATTCACTTCAGGCGAAGATGGAGAAGCGCTACACCAATGGCTTGTACTTTCTGGCAGGATACACCTGGTCCCACTGCCTGGATGACGCGTTCGGGCCCATCGGGCAGTCGCAGTATGGTGGCTACCGGAATCCTAACTTCCTGGGCTTCCGCTACGACTACGGATCCTGCACGCAGGACGTGCGCAACCGGTTTACGTTTTCACCCCAATACGAATTACCCTTTGGTGCAGGCAAGAAATTCCTGAACCACGGCGGGATAACGAATGCGATCGTCGGCGACTGGAAGACAAGTCTCATTTTTCAGGTGCAGACGGGCACTCCAATCTTTCTGAACTCCAGCAATCAGAGCAGCAGTTACCCTGTTCGTATCAGTGATCCCCTGGCGCCTGGAGGGACACCCGATTCTGCAACTCAACCCCAATTCGTTTGTGCGACCAAGACGCGAACGTTGTCATCCTGGTACAACCCATGCGCTTTCAAGAACCCTCCACGGGCTTATAACGGACCTGACGATCCAGCCGACAACCTAATCGATATCACACATGCAGGCACAATACCGTTTGGACCACCAGGCCGAGTGTCATTGAATGGCCCCGGCTTCAATCGATTGGATATGTCGTTATTCAAGAGCTTCAGTATTCCGTTTCATGAGTCGTCACTCCAGTTGCGCGGGGACGCATTTAATCTGCTGAACCATCCGTCGTTTGGAAACCCCAATAACAGTTTGCAAGGGAGCTCCGCCAGCAGCATTACCTCAACCCGCTTCAGCGCTCTGGAGCCGAATGCACGTGTGATTCAGGTAGCTATGAGGTACAGCTTCTAAGGTTGCGAAGTAATCGAGCAATTGATAGTCGTGCAAGATTTGTTGGTTAACCATTATTGCGATTGACCAAGCCGCAAAACAGCGAAGGATGTTTTGCCGGCAACGGACGAACTAGCTGCTATCCTTGTGGCTTGGTCAGAATCATTTGCAGCGTCTTTGCCAGGAACGGTGAAGAATGATGCCCTGTATCCCACTCTCGTAATCAATCTGCGGGACAAATGTAACCGGTTTTCCATCTATCTATACTTTGTAGTAACACCCCACATCCAAGCTAAAAAACTGTGCGTATCCTGTCAGGCATGATGTTTCTGTTGCAGCGTTGTATGCGCAGTTTTCTGACGATTCTGCTCATGATGACGGGGCTTCTTTGCTATGCCCAAGTGGTGCAGGGAACCGGGGATAAGCCGAATGCCAGTGAGGTAGACGCGTCTGCTGTTGTGCCTACTGCTTACAAGATTGGGGTAGGGGATGTGCTGCACATCACGGTATGGGAAGAACCGCAGTTTACCGAGGTTGCAGTAGTAAGGCCGGATGGCAAGGTTTTCATGCCTCTGGTGTCCGAGGTGAAAGTAGCAGGGCTGACTCCGGAATCTGCACAGCAGCTATATGAAGCTTACGCAGTCAACCCATCTGTACTTTTCCGGGGGGGGGCGCGGCCTGAGCGATGGCATTCTGGAGCATACAGTATTTCTGGGCACGGGCGCTGCTGGCGTTCGTCACTCTTTTCATCGTGTTGTCGATATACGCGCAAGCTTGAATGGAATTCAAGGTGTCGATCCAGCCACGAAGCAGTCTTATCATGGCACGTTCGTGGAGGGCAGCTTGCATTACAAAGTGGGGCTGGGCTTTTCGCAAGAGATTGAAGTTCGTAGTTACAAGGTCGCGGGCACGCCAACAAACGACCGAACGATAGCTGTTTTTACGCTGTGGTGGACTCCGGGACGAGTTGCGGAAGCTACATCAGCGCGTGCTTCACTTCGATAAATCTGCCTTCAACTTCGACGTGCATCGAGGGAGTTATGCAAGAGAAGATTGTTCTCCTGCGCTTTCTTGCTGTGCCGCTGCGACAGAAGCTTGTTGCCGCAGGCATTGCGGTTGCAATCGGGAGCGGATTGTTTATCTGGTCGCGCCATATCGCGACGCAGTCTGCAACGACAGCTGTACTGTCGTATTACGCTGATCCTGCGCGGCAGATTGGGCCGGGGGTTATAAGCCCAGCGAAAGAGCCAGCAGTAGCGCTTGCGCGGTCGATTCTGAGCAACGAGATGATAAGAGGACTGTCGCAGCAGGCCGGAGTACCCTTCACTGGCACAAAGAACGATGGCGCAGAGTTTCGCTCTCGCCTTGAAATGACACAACCCTCGACTAAATTGCTTTGCGTGAATTATCGCGATGCTGATAAAAAGCTTTCGGCTGCGGTTGCGAATTCCATCGCTAATATTTTGGCGGCCTGGACACCGTCGCCTGCCGTTGCACCTACGACGGCCGGTCCAGCTCTATCCGCTCCGGCACCACAAACTATGCAATTCGCGACACCTACAGTAACGTCGACTCAGCTCCGCAGGCGGCCTTCGCATCCGCGTTCCGACGTGCTCCGTGGGCTAGAGGAGCAGTTGGCGGAAACCGATCAAAAACTGGCTGTATTAGATGAACAGTCGCTGCCGAGTAGCGCATCGTGGAAAGCTGATGGGGCCACTGCTCCATCAAGTAAGGATAATGATCAAGAGCGCGCGCTGGAATTGCAGCTCAGTGCGGCGCAGAAAAAGCTAGACGATCTGCGCGTGCTATATACGGACGAATATCCCGATGTAGAGAGGGTGAAAGAAGACATCGCTGATATTGGCCAGAAACTGGCAACCATACGATCGGTGAGCCATGAGGCAGAGCAACCTGCCGGTCCAGAGAAGCCGGACGCCAGTGAAAACGTTGCGAATCAACTGCGTCTTAATCGAGCCCGCTTGACGAAGGTGATTGCCGTGGAGAAGCGACATGAAGAGATGTTGAGAATGCTGGATACATCGTCGATGCCGATGACAGCGCAGACAGCTCCTTCATTGGCGCAGGGCCAGCCGACCAGCCGTCCATCAGTAAGTCCCACTGCAAGCCAGGTACTACATAGTCCCTTCACAGTTATGCGGCTGGCGGGGAACACCGGATTGAACGACAGCGTGGAGAATTCGCTGTGGCGCGGGGCATTTGCGGGAGCATTCTGTGCCCTTCTTTATCTGGCTGGCGCAATCTGGCGATATCGACCCATTGCAAGCGCAGAGGAAGGGGAGCAGTTGGCGTCTCAATCCAGCGCGGAAGCGATACCGGATAGTTCGGGCAGCGAAGAGCGTTGGGAGGAGGAGGTGAGAAGGGCGATCTCTCTAACCGTTCTCGGCCGCGAAGAGGCAGCACTTAGCATGGAAAGCCTGCGGCAAGTTGACAATTGCGCAACGGGGGTTCAGGGGCAGCTCCATTACAACGAAGTGTCGGAAGCTATTCGTGAAAAGATCAAGCGAAATCCAAATAGCTGGATGGCTCACACCGAAGAGGCACGTATCGCCCTCGCAGCGGGAGACTTCAACACAGCTGTTAAAGAAATGAAATTCGCGATCGCGGTTGCTCCGGAGAAGTTGAAAGCCCAGCTCGATAAGATCGTGATGGAATTGGATCGAAATGTGAGCATCAACAAGTAGCCTGTAGAGAGGTTTGGTGCAATTTGCATCAGTGCCTAACTCAGAGAAGATCACCGCTGTTGTGCGACGCATTCCCAAATAAGATCGACACAGAGGTAGAACCACTATCTTCCTGAGTTTGCCTAAGTCAAGAAACTCTAATTTCACGAAGAACCGCTAACTTCAACTGAAGATATATGCTTACCGGTCGACGGTCGAGGCATCCGCGCCACCTTCGCGGCGGATAAGTGGGGGTGTTCTCATCCCAACCGTAAAAACGGACAATCTTTGGCTGAAACCGCATGATTTTAGATGCCGCGTCACATTTTATCGCCTGTACTCGACTGATCGACTCATCGGGAAACAGGTCTAGCCACCACTTTAATGTCCTCTGGTTAGCTGCCTATTCGAAAGATACTAAGTTTTGCACTTGACAGTTCTATGCTCGCTTCACGAAACTGTCCCCGCTTTTAAGAGTGGTCAGACCTCGCCACATATTTCCCTGAACGAGTTCCGATTTCAGCAGGAATTGTCGCCATCGCCGCCTTAGGGCAAGAAGCGAGGCATGCCCACTCGTAAATTAGCGCTCGCGCTGGATGACAGTGATCGATCGTCAAGGAACAAAAGGTGACACTCGTCCATCGCAGAGATTTACTTTGGAGGCTTCAAATGCAAACCCTTCTTTTGGCAAGAATACGGATAGGAAGCTTTCGTTCAGCCGGTATATTCCTGATCACCATATTGTTTTTCCTGACAACAGCGAACGCTCAGACTGCCGGTACGGGCAGTATTCAAGGCACCATCGCTGATCCAACAGGTGCTGTTGTCCAGAACGGCGAAGTTACTTTAACCGACACCGCGACCGGAGTACAGCATAAGACAGCAAGCGGAGCGGACGGCCTTTACAGTCTCCCCAATATTCCCATCGGCATTTACAACCTGGACATAGTGGCGCCAGGTTTTCAACACTACACCCAGGCCCACATTGTCCTTGAAGTGGGAAGCAGTATCAGTATCAATGTCAGTTTGTCCGTGGGCGCTCCGGATCAACGTGTTGAGGTCAAATCGGAAGGCCTTGCCCTGCAAACAGAGGACAGCTCTTTCAAGCAGACCATCGACCAGCAGACGGTTACCGAGATGCCGCTCAACGGCCGGCAGATGACAGCCCTCATCACTCTTTCGGGCGGCTCCACATCGGCACCAGCTGGGGATTTTACTGGCAGCAAGTACTCCTACCAAACCATCTCCGTTTCGATTGCCGGCGGCATGGGCAACACGACCATGTGGCGGCTCGATGGCGGCGACAACAACGACTACATGGCAAACGGCAATCTTCCGTTTCCTTTTCCGGATGCCGTCGGCCAATTCAGTGTCGAGTCCACAGCGTTGAGCGCTGGGAATGGCCAACATACCGGAGGCCTGGTCAACGTCGTGACCCGGTCGGGGACGAACAGCTTTCATGGGTCTGGATTTGAGTTCCTCCGCAACAACTACATCAACGCCACAAACTTTTTCTCTACCTCGAAGGACACATTGCACCAGAATCAGTTTGGTGGCACCTTTGGCGGCCCGATTCTCAAAGACAAACTCTTTGCCTTTGCTGGATACCAACGCAGCCAGGCGAAACAGTCCCAGGCCGCAACACAGGCTCATGTACCCACTGCCGCAAACCTGACGGGCGACTTCTCCGTCACGGACGGACCGAACTGTACGTCGAATGGCAAGTTTCTTCAACTGATGGATCCACTGACCGGCGCGAAACTGGACAATGATAAATATCCGAGCCAACCGGCCTACAACGAACAATCACTGAACCTGATGAAATACCTGCCAACAATTGATCCTGCGGTAGACACGCAGAATTGCGGGCTGGTCTCCTACGCAATCCCGTCGCAGACCTCCGACAACCAGTTTGTTACCCGCGCCGATTACAACATAAGCGCGAACAATAATCTCTACGGCCGATACTTCGTCGACGGCTATCAGGCTCCAGCTTTCTTCTCTCCGACCAACATCCTCATCACCACCCAATCTGGAAACTCACAGCGGGTACAGTCCCTCACCATGGGCTGGGCATATACGATCAACGCGAGGGTCGTGAACACGGCTCATGCGACGTGGCTGCGCCGCCGCAACAACCGCGGATACGCCGACAATGACATCAACGCGGCTACTCTTGGTGTCGATCTCTATCAGGCTGTGCCCAACGGACTGCAACTGGCGGCCACCAATAAATTCACTATTGGATCGAGCGGCTGCTGGCGGTTCCGCACGACGCCGAGCGCCTGTCGGCGTTGCTGTTTATCGATCTCGATCAGTTCAAGCAGGTCAACGATACGCTGGGTCATCCCTGCGGCGACGAACTTGTTATGCGCGGTGGCCGAACGGCTGCGTGGCATGCTGCGGCCCGAGGATTTCGTCGCGCGCTTCGGCGGCGACGAATTCGTGGTGTTTCAGCAGAATATCGAATCGCCGGAGGACGCGGCGGGTCTGGCGCGGCGCATCGTCGACCGCCTCAGCGAGCGCTACAAGATCGACAATCATCTGGTCGAGATCGGCGCCAGCGTCGGCATCGCCCTGACATCGCCGCCCGCGTCAGCGCCGATACGCTGCTGAAGAACGCCGACATGGCGCTCTATCGCGCCAAGGCGGACGGCCGCGGCACCTTCTGCTTCTTCCGCGACGAGATGGCGCAAACCGTCGAGTCGCGCCGCATCCTGGAGCTCGATCTGCGCAAGGCGCTGGCGAACGAGGAATTCGAGCTGTTCTATCAGCCGCTGGTCAACCTGAAATCCGGCCGGATCTCGACCTGCGAAGCGCTGCTGCGCTGGAATCATCCGATGCGCGGCACGGTTTCGCCGATCGATATTATCCCAGTCGCCGAAGACATGGGCCTCATCATCGATCTCGGCCGCTGGATCCTGCGCAAGGCCTGCATGGAATGCATGAAATGGCCGGAAGCCGTCAGCGTCGCGGTCAATTTCTCGCCGCAGCAATTCCATCAGCGCGACGTGCTGAGCGAAGTTCGTTATGCGCTCGAGGTCTCCGGCCTGCCGGCGCACCGTCTCGAGATCGAGATCACCGAAATCGTCGCTGTTGCGCAACACGCAGTTGACCCATGATGTGCTGTCCCAGTTGAGCGCGATCGGCGTGCGGATCTCGCTGGATGATTTCGGCACCGGCTATTCGAGCCTGAGCTATCTGCATAACTTCCCGCTGCAGAAGGTGAAGATCGATCGTTCCTTCCTGGAGGGCATCGATACCGACCGTCCGCTGACGCTGTTGCGTGGCGTGGCACGGCTTTCCGCCGATCTCGGCATGTCGGTCGTCGTCGAGGGCATCGAGACCAACGAGCAGCTCGAACTGATCAGTGCCGATGGCACGGTCACCGAGGCACAGGGCTATCTTTTCAGCCGGCCGGTTCCGTCGGTGCGCGTGCGCCAGCTCCTGAACGCCTCGCACGGCCGCCATTTGCCGGAAGAGCCAGCGCTCGCGGTTCCGTCACGATCGATCGCCTGAACGTTCATCTCTGACAGTCGCCCCGATGAGATTGTTCTTCTCGGATGCGCGACACGATTTTGCAGTCCGGGTTAACCCTAACGTCGTGATCTCTTTGCGCATTTCGTTAAGAAGGTGTTAACCTTTCCTGCGCGCGGAAGTTGTTTGCGCTTGAGGAGTATCGCGTGGGGTCCGTGGCCGAAGCATCTCATGTAGCTCTTCCGCGCGATCTCGGATCCACTCGATCAAGTCGACTACCGCCTGGCCGAGACCCCCGAGGAAAAAGAATAATCTATCTTCTTCGCTACCGGGCCTATCTGCGCGAGGGCGCGATCCTGCCCTCGGCCGATCAGCGTGTGACCGACGTTATGACGACGCGCCGAACGCCTGGACTTTCGGCATTTATTTTCACGGCGAACTTTATAGTTCTATCCGCGTCAACGTCCTGACGCCAGAATGGCGGACGTCCTATCGACTGAATTGTTTGGCGATTTCTTCATCCCGAGCTCGATCGAGGACTAGTTTTCGTCGATCCAACTCGCTTTGTCGCGGACCCCGAAAAGGCACAGCGATTTCCCGGAACTTCCCTATGTGACGGTTCGGCTGGGCTGACTGGCATGCGACCATTTCAATGCCGATACCGGGCTGGCGATTGTTCGTGCCGAACATCAGGCGTTTTATCGCCGGGTCTTTTTGCAGCGAGACCTGGTGCGAACCGCGGCTGTTCCCGGGCCTGCTCGAAGCCGGTCGGATTGATGGCGGCCGATTATCCGGCGATGCGCGAAAAGGTCTTGGCGCGTTTTCCGTTTTTGCGTTCAAGCGCTTTCGAACGGCGGATGCTGTTCCAGCGCAGCGGCGAGCGCCCTCATTGGTCAGCGACAGCGATGGCCTCATCGCTCGAGCGCGCCTCGATCGTTCCGAGTTCCTGAAAGATGGTCCGCCGAACGTCCGGCGCTGTGACGTCCCGGCCGCTGTATTCTCGGGCACAGTTTCCTGCTGACGGCGTGGCTTCGCGGAAACACTTGGGAATTTGATCATGCCGCTAAAGGGCTGCTCCGGCCGCGCTGGCCGCTTGCCTCCACCCTCACGCCACATTTACAACCCATTAACCATCGCGGTTGCTTTTCGCCGTTGGGGGGCATTTGATCGGCTCTGGCAACACCCCGTCAAGGTTGACGGAACGTTCGCTTAACCATCCCCCTGTAGACCGGATGACAGTTGAAAAACGCGAGCGTGGAGGCTCCGGAATGAAATCTCAGATGCGCATCCTCCAGGGATTGAAGCTGGCTGCGGTATTCGCGGTGGCGCTGTCGATGGGCGCCTGCGCCAACAAGAACCTCGGCGCCGATGGCGCGATGGCGAGTGCGGCGACCCCGGGCAGCCAGCAGGATTTCGTGGTCAATGTCGGCGATCGCGTGTTCTTCGAGAGCGACCAGACCGATCTGTCGCCGCAGGCGATCGCGACCCTGGACAAGCAGGTGCAATGGCTGCAGACCTATAACCGCTACTCCTTCACGATCGAGGGCCATGCCGACGAGCGCGGCACCCGTGAATACAACATCGCGCTCGGTGCGCGGCGCGCCCAGTCGGTTCGCTCCTATTTTGTTTCGCACGGCATCGATCCGAGCCGGATGCGGACGATCTCCTACGGCAAGGAACGCCCGGTCGCGGTCTGCAACGACATCTCGTGCTGGTCGCAAAATCGCCGCGCCGTCACCGTGCTGAACGCCAGCTCCTAAGGCTTCGTTGATCTGCAAGGATTTCGTCGCCGGCGCCTTCGGGCGCCGGTTTTGTTTTCGGCGACACTGAAGCGCGATTTGCTGCTAAGCCGTTTGTACCAGTCACATTTTTGGCGTACTCCCTCTCTCAATGTATTCGTCTCGCTTCGCGATGTCACGCAGATTTCGTCGTCAGGCCAACATGTCATCCAGATTCCATCGAATTACGCGTGCCGCGGCATCACCGCGCTGCTCGCGCGGATTGAGCTTCACGCAAGGCTGCCGTCGCAGGCGTTCGCGCAATCCGACGATGGCGATCCGGAGATGCGGATTCAGCAGCTTGAGAACCAGCTGCGGCAGCTCACCGGCCAGAACGAGGAACTGCAGCACCAGAACCAGTTGCTGCAGGAGCGCCTGAACGCGATGCAGGGCGGCGCGCAACCGCCGCCGGCGGCCAGCCTGCGCCGGTGTCAGCCCAACGTCGCGACGCTTCCGCCGCCGCAGCCGCCAAACCCGGCCTATCGTCAGCAGCACCGCAGTCGTCCAGCCGGGCTATGACCAGCCGCAGAGCCGCTCCGGCGCCGATCGTCCAGGAGGACGCGCCGGCGCAGGGCCGCCGCCGCGGCGATGCGTTCGATCCCAGCCAGAATCCCAATGCGCCCGGCGCACCGCGCGCGCTCGGCGGCGGCCAGATGCCGCTCGAACGAGGCACCGGTCGGCGCGCCCGGCGGACGCGCCGCCGGTGAACCGCTCAATATCGAAATCCCAACCAGCTCAATGCCGGCGGCGCGCCGCCGCCAGCGCAGGCGCCGGGCGGTGGCAGCCGGCTGACCACCTTGCCGCCGTCGGCCACGCCGAGGACGAGTTCGATCTCGGCATCGGCTATATGCAGCGCAAGGATTATGCGCTGGCCGAAGAGACCATGCGCAATTTCGGGCAGAAATACCCGAACGATCCGCTGCTGGCGGACTCGCAATACTGGCTCGGCGAAAGCTTCTTCCAGCGCCAGCAATATCGCGAGGCCGCGGAGGCCTTTCTGGCGGTGACCACCAAATTCGATAAATCGGCGAAGGCTCCCGATGCTTTGCTGCGGCTCGGCCAGTCGCTGGCGGCCCTGAAAGAGAAGGAGGCCGCCTGCGCCGCCTTCGGCGAGGTGACGCGGAAATATCCCCGCGCCTCGAGCGGGGTCAAAGCGGCGGTCGATCGCGAGCAGAAGCGGGTCAAGTGCTGAAGCCGCTTCCGATGCGGCGGCCATCGGCGCATGGCAATGCAGCGCATCATCGGCTAAAACAGTCGGCTGTCGATAGCGGCCGGCGACGCCATGCCCGACGACGACCATTCCGCGATCTCGGCACAGGATGCGAAACGCCTGTTCGCGGATTGGAAAGCGCGCGCCGGCCATCGTGCTTGCGGTTTCCGGCGGCCCGGATTCCGTCGCGTTGATGTGGCTTATGGCGCGCTGGCGCCGCGCTCTGGCGCGCGGTCCGCGCCTCGTCGCCGTCACCGTCGATCATGGTTTGCGCGCGGCGTCCGCGCGCGAGGCGAGCGACGTCAAGCGCCTGGCGCGCAGCCTCGATCTGCCGCACCACACCCTGCGCTGGAGCGGCGCCAAGCCGAAAACCGGATTGCCGGCCGCGGCGCGGGCCGCACGATACCGCCTGCTGGCGCAGGCGGCGCAGGACCATCGGCGCCACCCATATCCTCACCGCGCATACCCGCGACGATCAGGCCGAGACGCTGTTGATGCGAATGTTGCGCGGCAGCGGCATCGCCGGTCTCGCGGCGATGGCCCGGCAATCCCAGCGCGATGGCGTGGTGCTGGCGCGTCCGTTTCTGCATGTTTCGAAAGCGCAGTTGGTCGCGACGCTCAAAAAGGCAAAAGTTGGCTTTGCCGACGATCCCACCAATCGCGACATGAATTTCACGCGGCCAAGGCTGCGCGCGCTGATGCCGGCGCTGGCGGCCGAGGGCGGCGATGCCCGCAATCTGGCGCGGCTGGCGTCGCGGCTCGCCCGCGCCAATGCGGCGGTGGAAGTGCTGGCCGACGGCGCCGAGCGCTATCTCGCCTTGACGGGATCGGCCAGCCACGCTCCGGATCGACGCCAGATCTCTGCCGCCAAAATCTTCGACTTCGAGGCCTTTGCCGCTATGCCCGAGGAAATCCGGGTCCGGCTGTTGCAGCGTGCGATCGATCGGTTCGGCCATGAGGGCCCGGCGGAACTCGGCAAGGTCGAGGCGTTGTTATTGGCGTTGGAGCAGGCCGGCGCGGAAAAGACCGGCGGCGGCGCAGCCGAAGCTGAAACAGACCCTTGCCGGCGCCTGGTCAGCCTGGTCGAGGGCCAATCCGCATCGAACCGGCGCCGCCGCGCCGCCGACGGAGTGCAGATTGAGCCCGAGATCGATGCCAGAGGCGTCGTTGCCCGATAACCGTCCGCGGAGCCTTAACCACCCCGGAAAACACCGGCCCAACGCCATTATTTGAACGGGAATCGCGCTAGAATGCGCTAAATAGTCCTGCGTGGTTCCCTTGGCAGCGACCGGGGCGACACCTAGATTGTGAGCAGTCGACCGGGGCATTCCCGCGTGGCTACCGGACGATACTGCCAAGGACATAAGGCCGCGATCCGCGCGACCACGAAGGAAGATCGATGAACGCCAATCTGCGCAATTTCGCCCTCTGGGTTATTATTGTTTTGCTGTTGTTGGCTCTGTTCACGCTCTTCCAGAAATCCTGGCCAGCGCACGTCCTCGCAGGACATCTCGTTCTCGCAGCTTCTGACGGAAGTCGACGCCAGAGTCACGTTCGCGACGTCGTGATCCAGGGGCCGGAAATCCACGGCACCTTCACCAACGGTTCGAGCTTCCAGACCTACGCGCCGAACGATCCGACGCTGGTCACGCGCCTCTATAACGGCAAGGTGCAGATCACCGCGAAACCGCCCGGCGACAACGTGCCGTGGTTCGTGTCGCTGCTGGTCTCCTGGCTGCCGTTCATCGCGCTGATCGGCGTATGGATTTTCCTGTCGCGGCAGATGCAGGGCGGCGCCGGCAAGGCGATGGGCTTTGGCAAGTCGCGCGCCAAGATGCTGACCGAGGCGCATGGCCGGGTGACGTTCGAGGACGTCGCCGGCGTCGATGAGGCCAAGCAGGATCTGCAGGAGATCGTCGAATTCCTGCGCGACCCCGGAAAATTCCAGCGCCTCGGCGGGCGTATTCCGCGCGGCGTGCTGCTGGTCGGCCCTCCCGGCACCGGCAAGACGCTGATCGCGCGTGCGGTTGCGGGCGAAGCCAACGTGCCGTTCTTCACGATTTCGGGTTCGGACTTCGTCGAAATGTTCGTCGGCGTCGGCGCAAGCCGCGTCCGCGACATGTTCGAGCAGGCCAAGAAGAACGCGCCCTGCATCATCTTCATCGACGAAATCGACGCGGTCGGCCGTCATCGCGGCGCCGGTCTCGGCGGCGGCAATGACGAGCGCGAGCAGACGCTGAACCAGTTGCTGGTCGAGATGGACGGCTTCGAGGCCAATGAGGGCGTGATCCTGATCGCGGCGACCAACCGGCCCGACGTGCTCGATCCCGCGCTGCTGCGTCCGGGCCGCTTCGATCGCCAGGTGGTGGTGCCGAATCCCGATGTCGTCGGCCGCGAACAGATCCTCAAGGTTCACGTCCGCAAGGTGCCGCTGGCGCCGGATATCAACCTCAAGACCATCGCCCGCGGTACGCCCGGTTTCTCCGGCGCCGATCTGATGAACCTCGTCAACGAAGCGGCGCTGACGGCGGCGCGGCGCAACAAGCGCATGGTGACGCAGGCCGAATTCGAAGAGGCCAAGGACAAGGTGATGATGGGCGCCGAGCGCAAGTCGCTGGTCATGACCGAAGAAGAGAAGATGCTGACCGCTTACCACGAAGGCGGCCATGCGATCGTCGGTCTCAATGTCGTTGCGACAGATCCGATCCATAAGGCGACGATCATCCCGCGCGGCCGCGCACTCGGCATGGTGATGCAGTTGCCGGAGCGCGACAAGCTGTCGATGTCGCTGGAGCAGATGACCTCGCGCCTTGCCATCATGATGGGCGGTCGCGTCGCGGAGGAACTGATCTTCGGCCGCGAGAAGGTCACCTCCGGCGCCGCCTCCGATATCGAGCAGGCGACAAGACTGGCGCGGATGATGGTGACGCGCTGGGGCCTGTCGGAAGAACTCGGCACGGTGTCCTATGGCGAGAACCAGGACGAAGTGTTCCTGGGGATGTCGGTCTCGCGCACGCAAAACGCCTCGGAGGCAACCGTCCAGAAGATCGACTCCGAGATCAGGCGGCTGGTCGAAGAAGGCTATAACGAAGCGACCAAGATCCTCACCGAGAAGCGTGCGGACCTTGAAGCTTTGGCAAAGGGCCTGCTCGAGTTCGAGACCCTGAGCGGCGACGAGATCATCGATCTGCTCAAGGGCAAAAAGCCGAGCCGCGAGTTGGTGCTGGAGCCCAGCACGCCGCGCACTTCGGCGGTGCCGCCGGCCGGCAAGCCGCGCCCGCGTCCCGATCCGGATCCCGGTCTGGAGCCGCAGCCGCAGGCTTAAAATCACTTTCATCGAGTTGTAAAACGCGGCGGTAACGCCGCGTTTTTTTATGCAACGAGTGGCGTCTGCGATGTCCTGCGGACCACGAATTGAATTTACGTACCGTCATTCCCGGGACAACGCGAAACCGGAATTCAGATCCCAATGTGCAACATCGCAGTTCGCGCGAGCAGGTGAGCGCCGGAATGACACAAGATCATCCCAGCTTGCCCACTTCGGCCTCGACCAGCGACCAGCATTTTGCGCCGAGCTTTTCCTTCCAGGCGGCGTACACGCCGGGAAGTTTTGCGCGGAACGCAGCCTGGTCCACTTCATTGAACACCAGCCCGCGTTTTGAAAAATCGTCGCGCAGTTTCGCATTCAGTGCCGCCTGATCCAGACGTTGCTGGCGGACATATTTGGTGAAATTGCGCTCGATCACGTCCTTGACGTCGTCGGGCAGCGACTTCCAGGTGGCGAGGTTGGCCATCGCATTGAACCCCGACCACATATGGTTGGTCAGGCTGACATACTTCACCAGCTCGTAGAGCCTGAAGCCTTCAAGGATCGCCAGCGGGTTTTCCTGCGCGTCGACCTTGCCGGTTTTCAGCGCGTCGTAAATCTGGTTGGCCGGGGTGGTCACCGGCTGGGCGCCAAACGCGCTGAAGGTGTCGAGCATCATCTGTCCGGGCGGCACGCGGATTTTCATGCCTGCGAAGTCTTCAGGCGTCGTGACCGCGCGTGGAATCGCCGCGACCTGTCGCATGCCGTTGTCGAAGCCGCCGACCGGAAACAGATACATGCCCTTGGCCGCCATTTCCGCGCCGATATATTTTCCGAGCGGACCGTCGATCGCCTTGTGCGCTTCCGCCGCCGACTTGAATGCGAACGGCAATTGCTGCGCTTCGGCAACCGGCACGACGGTGCCGATGATGCCGCCCATCAAGGTGAAGAACTGGATCTCGCCCGCGATCAGCATCTTCAGCGCATCGGGATCGCCGCCCGGCAGCTTGTTGTTTTCGGCGTAAACGGTTGTCTCGACCCGGCCATTGGTCTCGGTGCGCACGGTCTCCCACATCGCGACGAGATTCTTGTGCAGTGGGCCGCTCGCGGCCTGATTGTGGTATTGCGAAAACCTGTATTCGGCGGCGAGCGTCGGCCTGATGATAAGCGCCGATCCGGCTCCCGCCGCGCCCGACAATACCGATCGCCGTGTCCAACCCTTGAGCATCGCGTCCTCCCCGTTTCGCCTCGTCGCGGGCATCCATTTGCGGCCGGACTGTCGTCGAAATCAGCCTCTTTCGCCATGAAAATCAGGCCGGACGGCAGCAACGCTTAAGGTTTTCTCAAGGCTATCGGTCTGACTGCGGAGGGGGCGTTGCTGGCCGTGCCGCGTCGGCTGAAGCTCACGACCGCGAGCGGGTGCATTTTAAACAACGAATTAATCCGGACTTAGGCCTGCCCGTTTACTCCATCCCAACCCACCGCGTTCAAATTGGCTGTGATCCGGCCCTGTTGGCGGGACTAATCATATGTGCGGCAGATGACGCCACCGATCGCTACGATTCGATCCCCGACAATGGGACTGCGGCAATGATGGCGAAGCTGCTGGAGCGCTGGCTGCTGCTCGGTTCCTATGGGCCGCGCGCGCGGTCTCATATGAAAACCGCATGGATCGGCCTGGCCCTTCTTGTCGTGGCTGACGCGGTGTGGCTGTCGTTTTCCCGATTGACCTTTGCGGAGACCAACTGGACCAGCATCGTTCGGCTGGTGCTGTTCGCGGCCATCGCGTTCGGTCTCTGCGGGCTGGTCTCGTATCGTCTGGCGAACGACACCGGTCGCATCGGCGTTTTCCTGCGGAAAGGCGTCGAGCGCGTCGAATTGTTTGCCGCTACGTCGCTATTTTTTTCACTGCTGGCAGTTGCGGTCATCGCCTGGTGCTGCCTTGGCACCAGTGCAGCGCTTCCGCTGCAGGACGCCCGGCTCGCGCAGATCGACCGTTGGATGGGCTTTGACTGGCCCGGCTTTGTGAGGTTCGCCAATTCCAGCGCGACAGCCAGTTGGCTCCTGGTCAAGGCCTATCAAAGCACGCCCTACACGCTGGTCGGCATCATGCTGTGGTTCTGCGTTTCGGGTCAGGGCGAGCGCCTTGCCGAATTCCTGGCGATATCGTGCCTCACGTCGATCGGCATCGCCATCGGCATGATGATCCTGCCCGCCGGCGGCGCCTATTCCTATTATGATCTGCCGCTCACAGCCTACCAGAACTTCGGCGCCGGAAGCGGGATGTGGCACCATGAATTGCTGATGGCGTTGCGCACCGGCAAGACCACGGTGATCGATTTCAACGTGCCGAATTCGAACTGCCTGGTCACATTCCCTTCAGGGCACACGATCCTTGCGATCATCATGACCTATGCGCTTCGCGGTTCGCGTTGGACGTTGATTCCTGCGCTCATCGTCAATGGCACGATGCTGGTATCCACGATCCCGCATGGCGGGCATCATCTGTTCGATCTCGTTGTCGGCGCTGCGATAGCCGCCTGCGCCATTGTCTTTGTCCGGAATCGGCCCGCCGTCCGGCCGTTATCCGATGGCAGCCAGCGCCGATGTCGGCCTGGCCAACGCCTGAACGTGCCTCGCATCACCTATCTCGAATCGATCAGGGGCCTCGCGGCGGTCCAGGTTCTGCTGCTGCATTTCTTTGCCGCCTTCGCGCCAAGTCTGGTATTTTCCATGCCGGAAGGCTCGGCCATCGCGTCGGCCATTCATCTGTCGCCACTTTATTTTCTGTATGACGGCTACTCTGCCGTCTACATCTTCTTTGCGCTCAGCGGTTACGTCCTGACCCGCTCCTTCGAGCGTCATCTGGCGCAGGCCATCCTCTCAAATCCTGGCCCGGGTCGTCCGCCTCGGCCTGCCGGCGGTCGCAGCAACGCTCGTTGCCGCCGCCGTGATGCTGGTATTCGGCAAGCCGAACCTTCAGGCCGGCACCCTCTCGGGATCGGTCTGGTTCGTCAGCCAATGGCATGCCGATCCTTCGATCTCCCCGATTATCAGGGACGGAACGATCAACGCATTGTTCCTCGGCTATCGTGATTTGCCCGGCGTGGCCTTTCTGGCGCCCTGGCAGCAACCGGTCGAACAATCCTTTGTTGCGCCGCTATGGACACTCAGCATCGAGTTCTATGGCTCGATGGTCGATCTTGTTGTTGTGCTGGTGCGCGCGGCGATCGCGCGCCTTGTGGTGGTGGGTCGTGCTGCTCGGGGCAGTCTTCACGATCCGAAGCGCCTATATCTGCTTTTTTATCGGTCACCTGTTGGCAAGCTTCCATCGCGCCGAAAGGCCGGCGCCGGAAAGCAGGCTGCTGCCGATCTTCTCTGATCATGTTCGGCGTGTTTTCTCTGCGTGCTCGCGGAAATCTGGCAGCCGCAATGGCTGCAGAGTTTCTGCGCCGATCCCACCTATTGGCTTTTTCCTGGTCAATTCGCGCCGATGCAGCAGAAGACATATGGCGCGCTCCTCGTACTCGTCGGGATCATCGATCTCGGAGCGGCGCGCCATTTCCTGTCGCGACCTTGGCTTGTTGCCAGATCCAGATTGTCGTTTCCGCTCTATCTCGTTCACTGGCCGATCCTGTTCGGCCCGGCAGCCGCCTTGTTCCTGCTATTGAATGGCGTTGCCGGAATTGAACTGGCGCGCGTCGGCGCCATCGTGGTCGGGATATGCCTTGCTCTTTATCTGCAGCGTGTTTTTTCGCAGCCGTCGATCGTTACGCGCTTGAGCTATCGAGCCGATTGCGAAAACGCATGTCCGGCACCTCTTGCCGCCGCATGCGGGCAACGCGCGCCGTGCACAGACCGCGTCGTGCCGGCCGAATGAACGGCACTCGTATCGCGCTGGTTGGATTGGTGGCCGCCTGCGCCTGGGCGGCATGGCCGAAGCGCGAAGTCGTATTCGACACCCACAGCGCGACCCGCCAATTCGTCATCCGCTCGACGCTGGCGCGGTTTGATGACGCGATCGTCGTCCTTGGCGACAGCATTGTTGAAGCATCGACCTTGCCGCGGTCGTTATGCGGTCATCCGATCGTCAACGCCGGGATCGGGGCGCATCGACCGCGAGCTCTCTCGGCGCGCTTCTCTCGGAGTCGCTTGGCGGCAAACAAGCGGCGTTGGTCGTCGTCTCGCTCGGAACGAATGATGCGGCGATACCCGAACAGCGTCGAGCAATACAGGTCGAACTACCGCGCGTTGCTGGCCGAATCTGGCGGCGCTGACGCCGCGCATCGCCATCGCGGCGATACCGCCGCCCGAAGCCGGACTGGAAGAAGCGAAAAAGGTCAGTGCCGCGGTGATCGACAGCTATAATGCGATCCTGCCCGAACTGGCCGAAGAAGCCCGCGCCACGTTCATTCCTTTGCCGGCCATGCCCGAACGGCACACCCTTGATGGCATCCACCTCAACGCCGGCTGGCTACGAGATCTGGGACAAGGCCATTTTGCACGGTATCGAGGCGGCGCTCTGCAAGTCAGCCTGAAATGGTCACAAGAGCCTTGTCATCCAGCCTGAATAGTTGTTCAGTTCTTCAAAGCGGTTTGTTCCAAATCGCCAAAATCATCAAGACGCGCGCTGCCCGGCCGCCCGATACGGCCTTTGCGCGCGCAGGGACGAGAAGCGCGTCATGGTCTATCGGCGAACCCATCAGGTGGTAAAGCGGCTCGCGGCGCGGCGCAGCGCCATCCTGGCGGCGGCCCGGCAGGCCGCGGCCGATGGCGGGATGGCGGCGGTGCAGATCGCGCCGGTCGCGATCCGGGCCAATGTCGCCGCCGGCACCGTCTACCGCTATTTCCCCTCCAAGGCGGACCTGATTTCCGAACTGATCGCGGACGTCTCGCGCGACGAACTGGCGGCGATCCGCCGCGCGGCGGACGCCGCGCCCGGGCCGTCCTCGGCGCTGGCGGCCGCCGTCACCACGGTTGCCGTGCATGTGCTGTCGCAGCGCAAGCTCGCCTGGGGCATCCTGGCCGAGCCGGTCGATGTCGACGTCACCGCCTCGCGGCTGGCGAGCCGCCGCGAGATCGCCGGCGAGATCGCAACCCGGATCGAGGCCGCGGTCCGCGCCGGACATCTGCCGGCGCAGGACACCGCGCTGGCGGCTACCGCGCTGCTGGGCGCGCTGCATGAATCGCTGGTCGGGCCGTTGGCGCCGGACAACATGGAAGATCCGGCCAAATTGCGCGACGCCGTGCAAACCGTCACGCTGCTGGCGCTGCGCGCGGTCGGCGTGATGGATGCCCGCGCCCGCGGCCTCGTGGTGCAGGCGGTGCTGCCGGCGAAAGCGCTGGTCGGCGCGTAACGAAGATGCCAGTCGCGACATCGCTTTGACGCATCCGCCCGTTAGGATGCTGCGGTCCGCCGTGCGACCGGCGACGATCACGGCAATAAGGAGCGATAAATGCCAACGACATCAGGATCAGCCAAATGGCAGGGCGGTATCAAGGACGGCAAGGGCGCGATCTCGACCAAGAGCGGCGCGCTGAATGATTATCCTTACGGCTTCGCCAGCCGCTTCGAGGGCAAGCCGGGCTCCAACCCGGAAGAACTGATCGGCGCCGCCCATGCCGCCTGCTTCACCATGGCGCTGTCGCTGATCCTCGGCGAAGCCAAGCTCACCGCCGAGCAGATGGAGACCAAGGCCGACGTCACGCTGGAGAAAGTCGCCGACGGTTTTGCCATCACCTCCGTGCATCTGACCCTGAAGGCGAAGATTCCCGGGCGCGGACAAGGCGAAGTTCGACGAACTGACTGGCATGGCCAAGGCCGGCTGCCCGGTATCGAAGCTGCTCAACACCAAGATCACGCTGGACGCGACGCTGCTGTAATTGCGTTCGTCATTCCGGGGCGCGACGCTCGACCGAACGAGCCGACTCCGGATTGATGCGAAGCGCCGGAATGAAGCTCGTCACATATCCGCGTCGCCGTTCGGGCCGACAGAGGCGATGCGGACCATGTTGGTGGTGCCGGGGGCGCCGAGCGGCACGCCGGCGACGATGATGACGCGCTGTCCGGCCTTGGCAAAGCCGTCCCGGAAGGCGATAGTGCCGGCGCGGTTGACCATGTCGTCCAGATCGTGGGCGTCTTCCGCGACCACGCAATGCACGCCCCAGACCACGGACAGTTTGCGCCCGGTGGCGAGATTGGGCGTGATCGCCACCACCGGCGGCTTCGGCCGTTCGCGCGCGACGCGCAGCGCGGTCGATCCCGAACTGGTCCAGCAGATGATCGCGGACAGATCGAGCGTCTCGGCGATCTGCCGCGCGGCGTCGGCGATCGCGTCGCCGACGGTCGGCTCCGGTTCGGCGCGCTGCGCATTGAGCACGCCGCGATAGGTCGGGTCGCGCTCCACTTCCTCGCCGATGCGATTCATGGTCGAGACCGCTTCGACCGGAAACTTGCCGGCTGCGGATTCCGCCGACAGCATGATGGCGTCGGCGCCTTCATAGACCGCGGTGGCGACGTCGGAGACCTCGGCGCGGGTCGGCACCGGGCTCTGGATCATCGATTCCAGCATCTGGGTTGCGACCACCACCGGCTTGCCGGCGCGGCGCGCCAGCCGCGTCATCTGCTTCTGCAGGCTCGGCACCCGCTCCAGCGGCAGCTCGACGCCGAGATCGCCGCGCGCCACCATCAGTGCGTCGGAGGCCTCCAGGATTTCGGGCAGCCGATCGATCGCCTGCGGCTTTTCGATCTTGGCCATCACGGCGGCGCGGCCGCGGATCAGTTTCTTGGCCTCGATGACGTCCTCGGCGCGCTGCACGAAGGAGAGCGCGATCCAGTCGACGCCGGTCACCAGCGCCGCTTCGAGGTCGGCGCGGTCCTTTGGCGTCATCGCGGACACCGGCAGGTCGGTGTCGGGCAGGCTGACGCCCTTGCGGTCGGACATCCTGCCGCCGATCACGACGCGGGTGACGGCGCGCTCGGGCGAGGTTTCCTCGGCGATCAGGCGCACCTTGCCGTCGTCGAGCAGCAGCGCGTGACCCGGCCTGAGCGCGGCGAGGATTTCCGGATGCGGAAGCTGGACGCGGGTGTTGTCGCCCGGCGTCTTGTCGGAATCGAGCACGAAGCTTTCGCCGTTCTTGAGCTGGATCGCGCCTTCCGCGAACGAGCCCAGCCGCAGTTTCGGCCCCTGAAGATCGACCAGGATGCCGATCGGCCGGCCGTAGCTCGATCTCGACGTTGCGAATGGTCTTGACCAGTTCGCGCATCTTGTCGTGCGAGGTATGGCTCATATTGATGCGGAATACGTCGGCGCCGGCTTCGAACAGCCGCCGGATCATGGCGCTGTCGGAGGAGGCAGGGCCAAGCGTTGCGAGGATCTTGATGCGGCGCAGACGTCTCATGGCTTGCTTCCGGGCGCAGCGGCTGGCGGCGGACCAGACGCGCCCGGAGGCGTTCCGCCCGGCGAATTGGGCAGGCCGGGTGCTTCGCCCGGCGAATTGGATATGCCCGGAATTCCGCCGGGCCTGTTCGGGTCAACCGTTCCCGGGATTCCCGGCACCCGCTGCGCAGGCTGCTGTTCGCTGGATTCGGTCAGTTGCACGGTCCAGGCGCGCTGCTCGCCGGTGTCGACCTCGAAGAAGCCGGTGCGGTCGAAGCCGCGCGCCAGGCAATTCTCGGTGCCCTTGATGGTGAATTCCTTGTCGCGCGAGCACATGAAGGCCTGTCCCGACCACTCGCCGCCGCGGTCGTAATCGAGCGCGTAGATGTAATAGTACCGCGCGACCAGCGTGCCTTTCAGCAGCGTCTCGCAACTGCGCGACGACACGTTCCACCAGCCCTCGGTGGTCCAGCCCTCGGCATCCTTGTAGCCCAGCGCGATGCCCACCCGGCTCGAGGTGTTGTTGCAGAGACGAAAGTCCGCCGCGGCCGAGTTGTTCCACAGGCACGCCATCGCAAGCGCCAGCGCCGGCATCAAACCGGCGGTCATGCGAGCGGAGAATAGACGGGTGCGATGGGGATGTTTCGGGATCATTCAGCGAAGCTATATCAATTCTTTGACGATTTCGCGTGAGCCGGCGGGGGCTGTCAACGGTCAGGCGGCGTTTTCAGGCAATCGGCGGCCGAAATCCCTCTGATTGGTACGCCTGTTTGCGCCGCGATATGGCAAAATCTGTGACAGCGCCCACTTAATATCCGATATCCTGTCACAAAATGACGGAAACGGCGAGATTGCGGACATGGCGATCGACGACAAAACCAGAACAGAACTTGAAGCCGCGGTTTTCCGGCGGCTGGTCGAACATCTGCGCTCGCGCACCGACGTCCAGAACATCGACCTGATGAATCTCGCGGGCTTCTGCCGCAACTGCCTGTCCAACTGGCTGAAGGAGGAAGCCGACGCCAAAGGCGTTGCGATCAGCAAGGACGAGAGCCGTGAGGCGGTCTACGGCATGCCCTACGAGACCTGGAAGTCGACCTATCAGGGCGCGGCCAGCTCCCGAACAACTGGCGGCGATGAAGAAGGCCCAAAGCGGGCACTGAGTCTTTCGCCTTCGGTTCGCACATGGAGCGGCCGCTTTGTTCGCCGGCGCGAACCGGATGGCGCGTTCGTGTACCAGCACTGCATTCGCTTCGCTGAAGACGCCTGATCGCATTGATCGACAACGCTCGTGCTCTGTCGATAGTGTGGGCGCGCTGTGGATGATCGCGATGTTTCCTTGACGCAAGCGCGCCGCACTCCCGAGGGTCATTTCGGAATGCGCCGCGCTGCGACAGCGTGCGGCGCTTCGCTCTCAGCCTCAACCATCAGTTCACTCAGGAGTACCCGATGGCCACCTCTGCTGCCGCCGTCAAGGAAGAGCCCGCGACAAAATTCGCAAAAGACCAGCTCAAGGCCATCATCGAGCGCATCGAGCGGCTGGAAGAAGAAAAGAAGACGATCTCCGACGATATCCGCGACGTCTATGCCGAAGCCAAGGGCAACGGCTTCGACGTCAAGGCGCTGCGCACCATCGTGCGGCTGCGCAAGCAGGACGCCAACGAGCGCGCCGAGCAGGAAACCATCCTGGAAACCTATATGCAGGCGCTGGGGATGCTGTGAGGCGAGGTCGGCAATCCTGACGCGCCTCGTCCCGGCGTAGCGCCGGGACCCATAACCACCGACGCTCAAGAGAATTAGTGGAGCTGCGCCAAACCTTACCGGCGAGGCCAGGGGTCACGGGTCCTCGCGTTCGCGAGGACGACGCTGAATTTGTGGAAGCGTGCGTATCGCGGCGCGCTCAGCGCAGCGACGCGGTCTGCATCACGAACGACGTCGTGGCCAGCGGTGCGTGGCCGAGCCGGTGAAGCGATCGCTGACCAATCCCATCTGCGGATCGTCCGAGAAGCTCATCGCCACCACGGCCTGCGGCTTGACGAAATAAGCGCGCATCAGGGTCATGTCGGTGTCGCCCAGCACGGTCGTGGACATCGCGTGCTGGCGCTCGGCGCCAGCATCACGACGCGCAGCCAGACGTCGTTGCCCTTGGCGGCGGCAAGCCGCGTCGATGTCACGATCACGCTCGCCCTGGCCCTGCGATGCCCTTGGCGGCGACGGTGTTGATCTCGGTGGCGGCGGCAGCCGGCATTGCGCGGGCCGGCCGGGCGCTGTGCGGGATCGGCGCGCTGGCCGCAACGATATTGGCGCGGTCGACCGGCGAGCTGGCAGCCGGCGCGTAGGCCAGCGCCTGGAACGCGGCGGAAACGCTGGCGGTCGGTTGCGGATCGGCCGAGGCAACCGCCTGGCGCGCCTTGATGGCGCATCTGCGCGGGCGACGCCTGTTTCGGCGCGGCGGGTATCGCCCCAGAAGCCGCGGGCGTTGATGATGTCGGCCGGCGTCTGCGGCTTGGCTTCGGCTGTTGTCGGCGATGCCGGCGCGGCCGGCTTCGGTTTGCCGGGCTGGACGATCTGCGCGTCGGCCGAAGCGAGCTGGAAGGCCGAGGCGGCGCGCGGCTTTGACGCGCGGCGTCGGCACCGGCATCGGCCGATTTGGCGCGGATCGTGGCGGCCGGCGACCTGCTCGGTGGCCGGCACCGGCGCGCTGACGCCCTCATCCTCGTCGTCGTTCGATTTGCGCTTGAACAACGCGGCCCACAGGCTCGGGCTGCTCTTCTTCATCGCGCTATCGTCGCCGTCGCGCTTTTCGATGTCGGCGCGGGCCAGCTCATAGCCCTTCAGCGGCCTGCCGTCGGAGGGAATATGCACGGTGCGGCCGTCCGGAAATACCCTGGCCAGCTGATCGTGGGTCATGCGCGGCCAGTGCCGGATGCTGCCGGTGTCGAGATGGACGAAAGGCGATCCCGAAGTCGGATAGAAGCCGACGCCGCCGCGCTGCAGCCGAAGCCCGGCGAAGCGGATCTGCTCAAGCGGCACGTCCGGAATGAAGAAATCCATGGCGTGGCCGAGCATGTGCTGGCTGAAGCGCGCCACGCCGGAGGAGCGGCGGTGCAGCATCGCGTTGGTGGCGGGGGAGCGGTAGGAGGAGATGATCTGGATCGGCTTCTTGCCGTCGACGTCGCGATAGACTTCCCAGAGGATGTCGAACAGATGACGGTCCATCACCGTCTGGTCCTGGGTGCGCCAGTCGCGGAGGTAATGGTTGAGCTCCTTCAGCGCCTCTTCGTCATAGCGCCCGTCGCGCTTGAAGGTGACGGTGAGATCTTCGTTGGAATGGGTGTGGTGGAACGAAAGGGTGCGGGTTTCGTTCAGCGCGGTCGCGTCGTGGACCGAGCCGGCGCCCGCGAGCAGCAGCAATGAGTCAGGCCGAGGCATATCCGGCCCGATATCCGGCCTTCGGCAACGACAGTGAATTGAATTGGCGTGCGAAACCAGCCAGCACGTATGAGCCCACCCAGAGGACGACCGATCGAAGAATTCTTTCGCCGCCCCGAGCGGCGAAAGAAGATAAATGCAGTCTTAAAGCGGGAGGGTTAACCGAAATCTACGCCCCACCCCCAAGTCAGGCTGCAACCTAACCCGCCGAGTGTGGCGAAAAATAGCCCGCCGGCGAAATCGAGGTGGAGAATGGTTAACGTTAACGGCCTCGCCAGATGGCGAGGCCTTGATTTTACTGAGAAATTCGACTGATCCGCGTAAGGGCGATCGTTAATTAGCGGGTGAACATCCGTCGCGGCGGCCGGCGGCCGGAGGCGCCGGAGCCGGGCGGTCGGACCGCCGAACAGCCGCTCGAAGAACGACGGTCCCGAATGCTTTGTCGCTGGCAAAGCTGACGCCGCGGCGGAAGGTTGCCGGCCGGGCGGGAATAGCTCGGCTGCGAATGCGCCACCACGGTTTCCAGATCCCTGCCGTGGCTGTTGCGCAGCAGCGCCAGCATGGTGGCGTCGCGGCCATAGACGTCCTTGCGGATCTGCAGCTTGCCCGCGTCGTCCACGAACGCGGTCTGGTAGGTGATGTTGACCGGGATCGGGGTCGGGAATTTCAGGTCGATCTCGCTGTGGCCGTACATGCTGCGGATCTTCTCGGCGTGTAGTGCTCGTTCGGCTCGGTGATGCCGAGCAGCACCGCGGCGTATTGGTCCGGATTCTGCACCCGCATGCAGCCATGGCTGAAGGCGCGCTCATCCTTGGCGAACAGATACTTGTCCGGGGTGTCGTGCTGATACACCAGGAATTTGTTCGGGAAGTTGAAGCGGATGCGGCCGAGCGCGTTGGCTTCGCCGGGCGGCTGCGAGATGTGGACGCTGCCGTCGCGGTTGCGCTCGAGCCTCAATCCCATCCGCTGCAGCACGGTCGGATCCTGCTGCAGCGCCGGCAGATATTCGCCGTAGACGATCGACGGCGGCACGTTCCAGGTCGGATTGACCGTGATGTACTTCATCGTTTCGGTCAGAAGCGGCGTGGCGTGAATGCCCGGCTTTCCCGTCACCACCTTGGTGGTCCAGACCTGGGCGCCGTGCTGCATCACCTTGAGCGTATAATCGGGGATGTTGAGAATGACATAGGCGTCGCCGATCGAGGGCGCGCCGAGGTCGCGCGGCAGCCAGCGCCAGCGCTCCATGTTGACGATCACGGTGTCGATCAGCTTGTCGCGCTTCGGGCTGTTGATGGCCTTGACGGTCCGCTCGTCGAGCACGCCGGTCGGCTTGAGGTCGGCGCCTTCCTGGAATTTGCGCACGGCCTCGGCGACCTTGGCGTCGTAATGGGTGTCGTCGGCGTTTTCGGTGACGCCGAGCTTGGCGCGAAGCTGCGGCACGCGCGGATCTTCCATCGCTACCGCGGGCTGCTTCTTGCCGCGCGACGGCGTGAATTTCAGCGCCGGGCCCTCGGCGATCTGGACCACCGGGCCGTCGCCCTGGCCGCGCAATTCGGCGAGCTTCGCCTTCAGTTCCCGATAGAGCTTTTGCGGCGGGTTGTAGCTGTCGAGCGCGGTGGAGGCGTCCTTGGCGGTGGTGACATTGGCCAGCACTTCCGTCGGATCGGTCGGATGCTCCGGATAGGGGATATCGCCGCTGAGCTGCGACCAGTGCATCCGGCCGCTCTGGGCCTGGCGCGCATAGTCCAGCATGCTCTGGGTCAGTTTCAGATCGGCTTCCGCCAGCGCATCCGGGTTGGTCGCGGCGGCGAAATCCGGCACCGGATAATCGGCGGCGTTCAGGCCGTCGGAGGCCGCATCCTTCAGCCGCGCGATGACGCCCTTGGCGGTCTCCGGTCAGCGCGCCGCCCTGGGTCCATAGCGGCGCGAAGTCACGCGCGGTGTAGAACTTCTCCACGGCGGCCCGTTCGGCCTTGCGGTCGAAATAGCGCAACGATTTTGCGCCCAGCATGTCGCGCAGCTTGTCGGCGACCGGCTGATCGGCGGCCGGGACGTTGCTTGCGGCCTTGACCGGCTCGGCGGCAGGCGCCGTGCGGCAGTCGCGGCGGTGTGCGGCGGCTGCGGCCGGCGGCGTCGCATGCAGGTTCGGTCTTGCGGCTCGGTTGCGGTCAGCTTGGCAGTGTCGGCCTTGGCAGTCTCGGCCTTGGCAGCGTCGGGCTTGCGTGTCGGCGGGCTTGGCGGCGTCGGCTGGCGGTTCGACGTTGTCGGCGCTTCGCGGTCTGCCGGTCTGTGGCAGCTTCGCCGGCATCGGCGGCGTCGATGCGGTCGTGTCCGGCTTGAAATCGTTGGCGGTCGGGGGCGGGACGTTGGCGGGTTCGGGGCGCGGGACGGCGGCATCGATCGCCAGTTCGGCGGCGCTGTTGCGGGCCGGATCGGCCTGAGCCAGTGCCGAGGTCGCGGATACCGTGAGGAAGGTTGCGGCCACGGCCATCAGCACGCGGTCAAATCCAGCACGGTTCTTCGAACAGTCACGCATCATTTCACCCCTTGGGCGGAACCTGTCCCGGCATGGAACAGTCCTTGAAATCGTCCGTCTCAGCTTTCGCAAGTGCCGGCCTGATCGTTCCGAGCGTATTCAGTCGACGTATGGTTCGCGTCTGAATTCGCTCCAAATCTCTCGTCGGTACGCCTGCACGCAACAATTCATACGCAGACGATACACGCGCCCCTATTATGCAGCCAGCGCCATGCGGGGCAACTCACGACAAACTGACTTCACAGCAACCCGTTTTGCAACGGATTGCGCGCTTTTGCCACGCGCTGCGGCCTTTGTCTGTCACCGGCAAGCCACGGTTCAAATGTTCCGGCCGGCCAGCGTCTTCAGTTGCATCTTCGAGCACCGCAGCGCCGCAATCGGGCATTTGCCTCAGTTTGCGTCGTCCGCCGCCGTCCGCCGGATCGTCGGCGGCGGCCTCGTCGAGCTTGCGATAAAGCGTCGAGCGGCCGATCTTCAACCGGCGCGCGACCTCGGACATCTGCCCGCGATAATGCGAGATCGCGAACCGGATGATTTCGGTTTCCATCTCCTCGAGCGGCCGCACTTCGCCGGCGCTGGTCAGCATCGCCAGCGTGCCGGCCGACGGCAGGGGCGCAATAGGTATTTCATTACCTGAAACCATGGCCGGCACAGTCGAATGCGAGCCCGGGCCGATCATCAGCGGTTCGACCGGCACGTCGCTGCGCCTCGGGCACGCCAGCGATTGCGCGGCGGCCTGCGGGAAATCGGCGACGCCGAGCTGGTCGGTCTCGCTCATGACCACGGCGCGATAGACCGCGTTCTCGAGCTGGCGGATGTTGCCGGGCCAATCGAGTTGCGACAACAGCGCCATCGCCTCGCCGCTGATGCCGGTGATGGGGCGGTTTTCCTCGGCGCAGAACCGCGCCAGAAAGTGCCGCAGCAGATGCGGGATGTCTTCGCGCCGCATCCGCAACGGCGGAATGGTCAGCGGCAGCACGTGCAGGCGATAGAACAGATCTTCGCGAAACTGCCCGGCTTTGACGCGGTCGAGCAGTTTGCGGTTGGTCGCGGAGACGATGCGGACGTCGACCTTCACCGGCTTGCGGCCGCCGACCGCCTCGACGGCGCCTTCCTGCAGCGCGCGCAGCAGTTTGACCTGCGCGGTCAGCGGCAGTTCGCAGATTTCGTCGAGAAACAGCGTGCCGCCGGAGGCCTCGACGAATTTGCCCATGTGGCGTTCGGTGGCGCCGGTGAAGGCGCCCTTCTCGTGGCCGAACAGGATCGACTCCACGAGATTGTCGGGGATCGCGCCGCAATTGACGGCGACGAACGGCTTTGACTTGCGTTCGCCGCTGCCGTGAATGGCGCGCGCGAACAATTCCTTGCCGACGCCGGATTCGCCCTCGATCAGCACCGGAATCGTGGAGCTGGCGGCCTTTTGCGCCGTGCGCAGCACGCCGGCCATGGTTTCGCTGCGGGTGACGATGTCGGCGAAGGTCAATTTGCCTTCGCGGCTGTGCCTGATGCGCTGCAGCTCGCCCTTCAGCGCGCTGGTGTTGAGCGCATTGCGCAGCGACACCTGCAGCCGCTCGAGGCCGACCGGCTTGACCACGAAATCCTGGGCGCCGGCGCGCATCGCCGACACCACATTGTCGATGCCGCCATGGGCGGTCTGCACGATGACGGGGACGTTGAGGCCGGCTTCGCGGATTTTGGCCAGCACGCCCATGCCGTCGAGGCCGGGCATCACCAGATCGAGCACGACGGCGTCGATGTCAGGCGCGTCCGGCGCGGTCAGCATGGCGATCGCCGCGTCGCCGCTGTCGACGACGCAGCGCCTCATAGCCGCATTTCTGCACCATGTTTTCGACCAGGCGGCGCTGCACGGCATCGTCATCGGCAATCAAAATGCAGGCAGCCATGGCTTTCCTCGGGCGTTACAACTATCTGTCTCGAATCGGGGCACTCTCGCCGAAGCCGATTAACGCCCTCTTAAAGGTTGGCGCCCCGCCTTCGATCGACCGTTCAGGTCGAAACGCACACACAGGCTCGAACCAGATGACCTCGCGCTCCGCATCCGCCCTCCGCAAGCCCGCCCAACGCAAATCAGCACGCCAAAAACCCAGCCAGTCCAAGAAATCCGCAGCCGGCAAGAACAAGACCGGCAAGCTGCCGGAATGGAACCTGGCCGATCTCTATTCCGGCATCGACGCGCCGGAAATCGCGCGCGACCTCGAAAGGATGGACGCGGAATGCGTCGCGTTTGAGACAGACTACAAAGGCAAGCTTGCGGAGCAAATTGCGGCAGAAGGCGGCGGAAAATGGCTCGCCGAGGCGGTCAGGCGCTACGAGGCGATCGACGATCTCGCCGGACGGCTCGGATCCTATGCCGGCCTGGTTCATGCCGGCGACAGCGTCGATCCCGCGATCTCCAAATTCTACGGCGACGTTTCCGAGCGGCTGACGGCGGCCTCGGTGCATCTGTTGTTCTTTGCGCTCGAACTCAACCGCATCGACGATGCCGCGATCGACCGCGCGATGCAGACGCCCGAACTCGGCCATTACCGGCCGTGGATCGAGGATCTGCGCAAGGACAAGCCGTATCAACTCGAAGACCGCGTCGAGCAACTGTTCCACGAGAAATCCCAGAGCGGTTACGCCGCCTGGAACCGGCTGTTCGATCAGACCATCTCCGGCCTGCGCTTCAAGGTGGCGGGCAAGCGAACTCGCGATCGAGCCGACGCTCAACCTGCTGCAGGATCGCGCGCCGCAAAAGCGCAAGGCGGCGGGCGCAGGCGCTGGCGAAAACCTTCAAGGCCAATGAGCGGACCTTTGCGCTGATCACCAACACGCTCGCCAAGGACAAGGAGATTTCCGATCGCTGGCGCGGCTTCCAGGATGTCGCGGATTCGCGCCATCTCAACAATCGCGTCGAGCGCGAGGTGGTCGATGCGCTGGTGAGTTCGGTGCGCGCGGCCTATCCGCGGCTGTCGCATCGCTATTACCGGCTCAAGGCGGGCTGGTTCAAAAAGAAGAAGCTGGCGCATTGGGATCGCAACGCGCCGCTGCCGTTTGCCGCCACCGGCAGCATCGCCTGGCCCGACGCAAGAAACATGGTGCTGACGGCCTATCGCGGCTTCTCGCCCGAGATGGCCAACATCGCCGAGCGTTTTTTCACCGATCGCTGGATCGATGCGCCGGTGCGGCCCGGCAAGGCGCCGGGCGCGTTCTCGCATCCGACCACGCCGTCGGCGCATCCCTATGTGCTGATGAATTATCAGGGCAAGCCGCGCGACGTGATGACGCTCGCGCATGAACTCGGCCATGGCGTGCATCAGGTGCTGGCGGCGAAGAACGGCGCGCTGATGGCGCCGACGCCGCTGACGCTGGCCGAGACCGCCAGCGTGTTCGGCGAGATGCTGACCTTCAAGCGGCTATTGGCGCAGACCAAAAGCGCCAAGCAGCGCCAGGCGCTGCTCGCCGGCAAGGTCGAGGACATGATCAACACGGTGGTGCGGCAGATCGCGTTCTATTCGTTCGAGCGCGCGGTCCATACCGAGCGGCGCAACGGCGAATTGACCGCCGAGCGCATCGGCGAAATCTGGCTGAGCGTGCAGGGCGAGAGCCTGGGCCCGGCGATCGACATCCGGCCGGGCTACGAGAATTTCTGGATGTACATCCCGCACTTCATCCATTCGCCGTTCTACGTCTACGCCTATGCGTTCGGCGATTGCCTGGTGAACTCGCTCTATGCGGTCTACGAAAATGCCCCGACGGCTTTGCCGAGCGCTATCTGGCGATGCTGGCCGCCGGCGGCACCAAGCATTATTCCGAACTGCTCAAGCCGTTCGGCCTCGACGCCAAGGACCCGAAATTCTGGGACGGCGGCCTGTCGGTGATCTCAGGCATGATCGATGAGCTGGAAAGGATGTCCTGAGGCCGGGCTGGCCGGCCATAGTAACGAACGTGCCGCCGGTGAATCGGAGAAAGCCTGACCCGCTGGATCAGGGACAATTGGCCGCCGAAGGCCCTAAATAAGTGGGCCGGATCGGCCGCCCGGCGTTGCCCTTCGAACGCGGTTTGCGGTAATTCCACGCAGGACTTAGGATTTTGACTGGGGATACCGATGGCAGAGCATAGCGAAGTCGCCTACACGACCGCCGACGGCAACGATTATCCGGCCCATGAGCAGACCTATGAAGGCTTCATCAAGCTGGTGAAGTACGGCACGCGCCGCCGTCATCTTCATCGTCGCCATGATGGCGATTTTCCTGACCTGATCGACGCCCGTCGCGCCGCCACGCCGGCGGCGCGATCTGGAAAATTGCCCGCATGCCGGTTGCAAAACCGGTATCCATCCCAGCGGAAATAGCGCTAGCTTGCTCGTGCGCGTGCTCCTCGCGCCGCCGGAGGCCCCATGAAGATTGCCGTTGCCAAGGAAATCGATCCGTCCGAACCGCGGGTCGCGGCTTCGCCCGACACGGTGAAGAAATTCAAGGCGTTGGGCGTCGATGTCGCGGTCGAGCCGGGCGCCGGCATCAAGTCGGGCCTGCCGGATTCGGAATTCACCGCGGCCGGCGCCACCGTCAGCGCCGATGCGCTGAAGGACGCCGACATCGTCATCAAGGTGAAGCGGCCGGAGGCTTCCGAGCTTGCGAACTACAAGCGCGGCGCGCTGGTCATCGCGATCATGGATCCCTACGGCAATGACGCCGCGCTGAAGACGATGGCGGATGCCGGCATCTCGGCGTTCGCGATGGAATTGATGCCGCGCATCACCCGCGCCCAGGTGATGGACGTGCTGTCGAGCCAGGCCAATCTCGCCGGCTATCGCGCGGTGATCGAGGCGGCCGAAGCTTTCGGCCGCGCCTTTCCGATGATGATGACGGCGGCGGGCACCATTCCCGCCGCCAAGGTGTTCGTGATGGGCGTCGGCGTCGCCGGCCTGCAGGCGATCGCGACCGCGCGGCGGCTTGGCGCCGTCGTCACCGCGACCGACGTGCGGCCCGCCACCAAGGAGCAGGTCGAGAGCCTCGGCGCGAAATTCCTCGCGGTCGAGGACGAGGAGTTCAAGAACGCGCAGACCGCCGGCGGCTACGCCAAGGAAATGTCGAAAGAGTATCAGGCCAAGCAGGCCGCGCTGACCGCCGAGCACATCAAGAAGCAGGACATCATCATCACCACCGCGCTGATCCCGGGCCGGCCGGCGCCGCGGCTCGTCACGTTGGAGATGGTGAAGTCGATGAAGCCGGGCTCGGTGCTGGTCGATCTCGCGGTCGAGCGCGGCGGCAATGTCGAGGGCGCCAAGGCCGGCGAGGTCGCCGATGTCGACGGCATCAAGATCGTCGGCTTCACCAATGTCGCCGGCCGCGTCGCGGCGTCGGCCTCGAGCCTCTATGCGCGCAACCTGTTTTCCTTCATCGAAACGCTGGTCGACAAATCGACCAAGGCGCTCGCCGTGAAGTGGGACGACGAACTGGTCAAGGCCACCGCGCTGACCAAAGACGGCGCCGTCATTCATCCGAACTTCCAGCCCAAATCTTCCTGATTGGACCGCTTAAGGAGAGCCGCCATGGATCATATCGCGCAGGCCGTCGATCCCTTCGTGTTCCGGCTGTCGATTTTCGTGCTCGCCGTGTTCGTCGGCTATTTCGTGGTGTGGTCGGTGACCCCGGCGCTGCATACGCCGCTGATGTCGGTGACCAACGCGATCTCCTCGGTGATCGTGGTCGGCGCGCTGCTCGCGGTCGGCGTCGGCATGATCTCCAGCGGCAGCGGCTGGGCGCGCGGCTTCGGCTTCGTCGCGCTGATCTTTGCCTGCGTGAATATCTTCGGCGGCTTCCTGGTCACCCAGCGCATGCTGGCGATGTACAAGAAGAAAACCAAGTGAGCGGCGTGCATCTCGTAGTGACGAAGGCAATGGGGGCCTCAAGATGAACGCCAATCTATCCGCAGTCCTGTATCTCGTCGCCGGCGTCCTGTTCATCCTGTCGCTGCGCGGACTGTCGAGCCCGGCATCGAGCCGCCAGGGCAATTTCTTCGGCATGATCGGCATGGCGATCGCGGTGGCGACCACGCTGGCGTCGCATCCGCCGGCCGACGGCCTCGCCTGGCTGCTGGTGATCCTTGGCGTCGCGATCGGCGGCGGCATCGGCGCGGTGATCGCGCGCCGGGTGCCGATGACCTCGATGCCGGAACTGGTCGCGGCGTTCCACTCGCTGGTCGGCATGGCCGCGGTGCTGGTCGCGGCCGGCGCGTTCTATGCGCCCGAGGCCTTCGACATCGGCACGCCCGGCAACATCCATCCGCAGAGCCTGGTCGAAATGTCGCTCGGCGTCGCCATCGGCGCGCTGACCTTCACCGGCTCGGTGATCGCGTTCGCGAAACTGTCCGGGCGCATGAGCGGCGCGCCGATCATCCTGCCGGCGCGGCATCTCATCAACATCCTGCTCGGCCTGGCGCTGGTGGTGTTCATCGTCGGCCTCGTGATGTCGGGCAGCGCGCTCGACTTCTGGCTGATCGTCATTCTCGCGCTGGCGCTCGGCGCGCTCCTGATCATCCCGATCGGCGGCGCCGACATGCCGGTCGTGATCTCGATGCTGAACTCCTATTCCGGCTGGGCCGCCGCCGGCATCGGCTTCACGCTGGGCAATTCGGCGCTGATCATCACCGGCGCGCTGGTCGGCTCATCCGGCGCGATCCTGTCCTACATCATGTGCCACGCGATGAACCGCTCCTTCATCTCGGTCATCCTCGGCGGCTTCGGCGGCGAGACGGCGGCCGCCGGCGGCGGTGCGGCGCGAAGCGCGCCCGGTCAAACTCGGCTCGGCCGATGATGCCGCCTTCATCATGAAGAACGCGCAGAAGGTCATCATCGTGCCCGGCTACGGCATGGCGGTGGCGCAGGCCCAGCATGCGCTGCGCGAAATGGCCGACACGCTGAAGAAGGAAGGCGTCGAGGTGAAATACGCCATTCACCCGGTCGCCGGCCGCATGCCCGGCCACATGAACGTGCTGCTCGCCGAAGCCAACGTGCCCTATGACGAGGTGTTCGAACTCGAGGACATCAACTCCGAATTCGCCCAGGCCGACGTCGCCTTCGTGATCGGCGCCAACGACGTCACCAACCCGGCGGCGGAAGAGGACAAGACCTCGCCGATCTACGGCATGCCGGTGCTGCAGGTCTGGAAGGCCGGCACCGTGATGTTCATCAAGCGCTCGCTGGCGTCGGGCTATGCCGGCATCGACAATCCGCTGTTCTACCGCGACAACACCATGATGCTGCTCGGCGACGCCAAGAAGATGACCGAGAACATCGTCAAGGCGATGTAGCAGGCGCCGATGAGGGCCTACTGCACGGAGGAGCCATGACCATCCTCAAATGGCTCGTCGCTTTCGTTTCGATCGGTTATCTCGGCGGTGCTCGCCGCCCTGTTTTTCGCGCAGCGCGTCGTTTCGTCTTTCCGATCCCGCCAGACGGTGCGAACCACGCCCGATGCCGCCGGCTTTCCCGAAGCCGAAGAACATATTCTGACGACGGCGGATGGTGAAAAGGTCATCATCTGGCACGTCCCGGCAAAACCGGGGCATCCGGTCGTCCTGTATTTTCCCGGTAATGGCGATTTTCTCGCCGGACGCGTCAGCCGCTTTCGCGAGCATCACCGCTGACGGCACCGGGCTCGTTGCGTTGTCCTATCGGGGCTATGCCGGCTCGAGCGGAAAGCCGAGCGAGCAGGGGCTGTTGCAATGATGCGGCGGCGGCCTATGCCTTTACGGCCGCGCGCTACAAGGCCGATCAAATTGTCGTCTGGGGATTCTCGCTCGGGACGCGGCGTCGCGGTGGCGCTGGCGGCCGATCATCCGGTCGGCAAGCTGATCCTGGAAGCACCCTATACGTCGATCGCGGATGTCGCCGCCTCGCTCCGCGTTCCGATCGTGCCGGTACGCTGGCTGCTGCGGGACCAATTTCACTCCGACGAGCGGATCGCGCGCGGTCTCGGCGCCGCTTCTGATCATGCATGGTGAACGGGATCCCGTCGATTCCGATCCGCTTTGGCGAACGCCTGTTTGCGCTCGCGCATGAGCCGAAGCAGTTCGTGCGGTTTCCCGAAGGCGGCCACGACAATCTGGACAATTATGGTGCGATCGAAACCGCTCGCCATTTCATCGATGCTTCGGATGGCTGATCGCTGCTATTGTGGGCGCATTCGTCCTGCCAGGCCTTGAGGATGCGACGATATGAGCGAGCACGGCCCGATGCCCCGGTCGGCCTGGATTTTCCCGGCCTTGGCGGTGCTGCTGTTCGCCGCCGTCACCGCGGCTCGGCTACACCTTCGTGCCATCGGCCGGCGGGCTGCTGTTCGCGGCCGTGCTGCTGGTCATCCTGTTCGGCACGGTGTTCGCGGCCGTCCATCATGCCGAGGTGATCGCCGAGCGGATCGGCGAGCCCTTTGGCACGCTGCTGCTGACGCTGTCGGTCACCATCATCGAGGTCGCGCTGATCGCGACCATCATGCTCGGCGACAAGGCGGTGCCGACGCTGGCGCGCGACACGGTGTTCGCGGTGGTCATGATCGTGTGCAACGGCCTTGTCGGCATCTGCATTCTGCGTCGGCGGCCTGCGTTATCGCGAGCAGGACTTTCAGGTTTCCGGCGCCAATCTGTATCTGTCGGTGCTGGCGGTGCTCGCGACCATCACGCTGGTGCTGCCGAACTACACCCTGACCACGCCGGGGCCGTTTTACTCGGCCGCCCAGCTCGGCTTCGTCAGCGTCGTGACCATCATTCTCTATGGCGTGTTCCTCTATACCCAGACCATCCGGCATCGCGACTATTTCGTCCGCGAAGCTGACGGGTGCTTCCGATCACGCCGGCGCAGGCATGCCGGTCATGCGATGCTGCTGAGCGTCGTGCTGCTGCTGGTCTCGCTGCTGGCGGTGGTGCTGCTGGCGAAAAAATTCTCGCTGGTGGTCGATGCCGGCGCCGCCATGATCGGCGCGCCGCCGGCGTTCGCCGGCATTGTGGTGGCGTTGCTGATCCTGCTGCCGGAAAGCGTCGCCGCCATTGCGGCCGCGCGCAAGAACGACCTGCAGAAGAGCATCAATCTGGCGCTGGGCTCGTCGCTCGCGACCATCGGGCTGACGATTCCGGCGGTGGCGGTGGCGGCCTACGCGCTGGACAAGACGCTGGTTCTCGGTCTCGAGGATCGCGAGATCGTGCTTCTGCTGTTGACCTTCATCCTCAGCATGCTCACCTTCGGAACCGGCCGCACCAACATCCTGTTCGGGCTGCTGCATCTGGTGGTGTTTGCGGTATTCGTGTTCCTGGTGTTCGTGCCGTAGATCGAGCTTGCGGCCGATGCACTTCGGGAACGCTGTGAAAGGATAACGACCATGCTCAGTGCCAAATCCGACGTTCAGGTCGATACCGCCGGAAGTCCGCGTCACCGAATGGCGGCTGGCGCCGGGCAGCGCCACCGGCCATCACACCCATGAGATGGACTATGTGATCGTTCCCGTGACCGCGGGCGAAATGACCATCGTGGCGCCCAACGGCGAACGCTCCAAGGCGCAGCTCGGCGTCGGCAAATCCTACTTCCGCAAGGCCGGCGTCGAGCACGACGTGCTCAACGAGACCGCGAGCGAAATCGTGTTCCTGGAAGTCGAATTGAAACCATAACGGCGTCGTTTACCTACGTTTACCGAATTGCCACCGATCCGTCGCAGTTGATCCCTCAATGTGCCTCAAAGTTCCCGCATCAAATCCGCGCGGGGAGTGGCCGGCATGCTGAAATACCTTTCCAAATTCGCGATCGGACATATTGCCCTCGGTGGCCGCGACCATCATCGGGGCCTACATCGTCAATCATTACATCACGGCCAAGCCCGCACCCGATGCGCCGGCGGCCGCGGTGTCGTCGGCAGATCCGACAGGCCGGCAAGCAAGCTTGATGCATGCCCGCTCGACGTCGCCAACATCCCTGCGGCAGGCGTGAGGGCGAAAGGCATCTCCGAAAAGGCCGATCTTCGAGAAACCCGCTGCCGAAAAGCCGAGCGAAAAACCGCAGGAAAGGCCGCAGGAAAAGCCGCCGAGAAAAGTCCGCCGAGAAGTCCGCCGAGAAGCCCGACGACAAGCCGGCAGAGACGGCGAGCATCCCTGCGGACACGCGCCGCCATCCCCGCGCCGCGTGAGAAGACCGCCGTCAGGATAATTCCTTTGACCGCGTCGGCCCGCGCCGGTGCAACCCGCCGTGTCGACGGTCGCCCCGGCGCCGCGCCCCACCGGCCCCGACGGTTGAGGCCGCGCATTCCGCCGGAAGAGCATCGCGACGCCAACGATCTGGCCCGCGCCGCGATCGAGCGTCTGCGCGGCGGGAATGAGAACTGCGCCGCGCGCGCAGGAAGCCGCCCGTACCCCTGATGCCGGGCCCCGCGTTATCGCGGCGCCGCAAGCGCCAGCCGCTGGCCATCCGTCCGGCCGCTTCCGCCGCCGATCATGGTTTCGACGCCGCCAGACGACGGTCGGCTGGGCCATCGCAGACGCAACAGCCTTATCCGACCACGGCGCGGGTCGACGATCCCCGCCGTCCAATGCCGCCGGCCGATATTCCGTCAGCGGCGCCGGTCGATCTGCGCGCCGAGGCCGGAGCCGCCGGCGCGGGAACACAAGAATGTCGCCGAGGACATGTTGTCGGCCGCGAAATCGGTTTTTCATGCGGTCCTGCCGCAATAGCCGGATGCTGATTTCAACCTGATCTGCGTCTGGCGCCGTAGCGCCGTTCCACAGAAACGCATCTCGCAGAACGGATCTCACAGAATGCGTTGGTCAAAAAATAACGCGGGCCCGAGGCCCGCGTTATCGGATTCAAATCTTTCGAGGTCGTGAGATCAGCAGATTTGCGGATCAGCGCGGTCCACGCGGACCGGCGCCCGGGCCACCGCGGCCGCCAGCGCCACCGCGCTCGGCACCCGGACCCGCGCCGAATACCGGCTTCGGCTTCATCGGCAGCAGGCCTTCGCGCTGCAGCTTCTTGCGGGCGAGCTTGCGCGCGCGGCGCACGGCTTCGGCCTTTTCACGGGCCTTCTTCTCGGAGGGCTTTTCATAATGACCGCGGAGCTTCATCTCGCGGAAAATACCCTCGCGCTGCATCTTCTTCTTCAGCGCCTTGAGGGCTTGATCGACATTGTTATCGCGAACGAGAACCTGCACGCGGCATCCTCTTTCAGTGGATCGGATTGGAATTCTGGTAAAGCAAAAGGCCGGCAAAAGGCCTAGCCCTTAACCTCTGAGCGCGCGGATGTATCAGACAAAGGTGGGAATGTCCACCTGCGGGAGCGCATTTATGCAAGGTCCGACGGCCGAATCCGCGCAATTTGATGCCCGATCAGGCGATTTTGGGCGGCGAGTTGCGACCTGCGTGACATGGCCCATTTTCCGGCCCGGCCGCGGCGACCCTTGCCGTAAAGGTGCACGGTTGCGCCGGGAACGGTCAGCCATTGCTCATAGTCGTTGATTTCGTCCCCGATCAGATTGGTCATGGTGACCGGGCCGTGACGGACCGGCTTGCCGAGCGGCCAGCCGGCAATGGCGCGGATATGCTGCTCGAATTGCGAGATCGAGGCGCCGTCCAGCGTCCAGTGCCCGGAATTGTGCACCCGCGGCGCGATCTCGTTGACCAGGATTTTCGGCTCCGCCATGCCCGTGCACCACGAACATCTCGACCGCGAGCACGCCGACATAATTCAGGGCATTGGCGATCTTCTCCGCGATGCCGCGCGCCTGCGCCGCCAGCGCATCGGAGATCGCGGCCGGCACGCGCGAGGTTTTCAGGATGTGGTCGCTGTGCTCGTTTTCGGTGACGTCGAAGCATTCGACCTGGCCTTCGGCGTTGCGCGCGGCGATCACCGAAATCTCGCGCTCGAAGGGAATGAAGGCCTCCAGGATCGCCGATTTGGTGCCGAGGTCCTGCCCAGACCTGATCGGGATCGTCGCCCTCGCGGATGATCGCCTGGCCCTTGCCGTCATAGCCGAAGCGGCGGGTCTTGATCACGGCGGGCAGGCCGATTTTCGCGATCGCCGCGCGCAGCGCCGCCGCCGATGAGACGTCGGCATAGTCGGCGGTGCCGATGCCCAGCCGCCTGACGAAATCCTTTTCGGCGAGGCGGTCCTGCGTGGTTTCCAGGATCTTCCGGTTCGGCAGCACCGGCCGCCGCGCCGCGAGGATCATCGCGGAGGCCGCCGGCACGTTCTCGAATTCGTAGGTGATGACATCGACATCGCCGGCGAACAGTTCCAGCGCCTCGACATCGGCATATTCCGCGCAGGTCGCATTCAGCACGACATCGAAGGCCGGCAAATCCGGGTCGGGCGAAAACACCTGGCATCGCAGGCCAAGCCGCGCCGCCGCCATCGCCAGCATCCGGCCCAACTGGCCGCCGCCGAGAATGCCGATGGTGTCGCCGGGCTTCAGCTTCACCTGATTTGGTGCCGTCACGCCGATCCCTCCGGGCGCTCGGCGACTGCCTCGGTCTGTTGCTTGCGCCAGGCGGCAAGCCTGCCCGACAGCGCGGGATCGTTCGAGCGCCAGCACGCTGGCCGCGAGCAGCGCGGCGTTGATGGCGCCGGGCTTGCCGATCGCCAGTGTCCCGACCGGGATCCCGGCCGGCATCTGGACGATGGAATAGAGCGAATCGACGCCGGACAGCGCCTTGGATTCGATGGGAACGCCGAACACCGGAAGCTCCGTCAGCGACGCGGTCATGCCCGGCAGATGCGCCGCCCCGCCGGCGCCGGCGATGATGATCTTGAAGCCGGCCGCCTTGGCGCCCTTGGCAAAGGCGAACAGCCGGTCCGGGGTGCGATGCGCGGAGACGATGTGTTTCTCGCTGCCGACCCCGAGCGCGGTCAGGGTGTCGGCGGCGTGGCGCATGGTGTCCCAGTCCGACTGGCTTCCCATGATGATGGCTATCGGGGCGGTCATGCGGTCAATTCTTTTCGGGAATCCAAAAACATAGGCCGGATTATAAGATCGGCCCAAGGTTCGGCAAGGCGTGGCAAGGGGTCCGGAATGGACTATCCTGTCTTGGTGAATCCCGGCAAGCCTTCTAAGAAAGCCTGGAACAGAGTTAAAGCCATGAAGAAGAAAACCAGGGCGCCCGCGTCAAGAGCCGCCAAACGCCGCAAAAGCCGCGCCGGAGCGGGCAAAAGCGCAACCGCCGCGCGCCAGGCGAAGGATCCGCAGCCCCGCGCCCCGTCCGCCGGCTGCGCCCAATGACGCCAAACCGGCCATTCGCCGGCTGCGGGCCCAATTGGCGCAGGCGCAGGCGCGAATCGACGAATTGCAGGCGTCCGCCGATACCGATTTCCTGCTGGATATTCCCAACCGGCGCGGCTTCGAGCGCGAACTCAACCGCTCGATCGCCTACATCAAACGCTATCACGCGAGCGGCGCGCTGATCGTGCTCGACGTCGACCGCCTCAAGCCGATCAACGATGCGTTTGGGCACGCGGCGGGCGATCAGGTGCTGAAGGCCGTTGTGGCGACGTGCTCGCCAGGTGCGCTCGTCCGACGTGATCGGGCGGCTGGGCGGCGACGAGTTTGCGCTGCTGTTGTGGAATCTGAGCGAGACCGACGCCCGCGCCAAGGCGGCGTTGCTGGAACAGGCCATCGACCGGCTTAGCTTTCATGTTCCGCGGCCGTACCGTCAGCGCGGGTGCATCCGCCGGCATCGCGATTCTCGGCCCGCATGCGGAAGCCGGCAAGGCGCTGGAAGAGGCCGACCGCGCGATGTATGTACGCAAGGCGCAACGGCGGCACGAGGCTGACTGATTCGACGGCGAAGCTCGCCATCGTTACAGCCCGCTCAGATCGTCCGGCACGTTGCCGAATTTCTCAGCAATTGGGCATCGCCGAATTCGCCGATCATGGGATCGCCGGTGCGGCTGAAGGCGACCGCGCCGATGCTGCCTGGCGCCCCGGACAACAGCTTCGGCGCGCCGCAACGCCGCCGACGAACTCTGGCATTCTTCCGCAGCTCCTGCGACCGGCGAGCCGGCTATCGTCCTGCAGGAACGGCAACGCGACGTAATAGGTGACATCGGCCATGGTGTGCTCCGATGGCTTGCGTCGATCAGGCGGCGTTGCCGCTCTGCGTCCTGGCTCGGCAATCTTTCGCCGGAGCGCGCCGGCAGCGTTCGCCGCCTGCAATTCCTGCATTTCCGCTTCCAGATATTCGTTGGCCATGATCAGCGCCTTGATGGTGCTGCGCAGGTTTCCATCGCACATCGCGATCGCCTGGTCGCAGGCCTGCTCGTAACGGCTGACGTCGGACGGTAGGAGCATTCGGACATGACGAAATTCCCGGCTGGAGGCTAGGGAGATGTTCCTATTTTGTTCTCTAGGAGTCAAGTCTCGGTCCGGTTCGTTGAGGCGTTCTCGTCACTCGTCCTGAGTTATCCGCAGCAAGCAATCGCGCGTGACGACCGGGCCGTCGGAGCTCAGCGGCATCCGAAACGTAAATCGCGTCTCTTCCGGCGAGGAGGTCACGTCGATCGTGCCGCCATGGGCGCGCGCGATCTCCGAAGCGATGTAGAGGCCCAGTCCGAGGCCCTGCTGGGAGTCCTGCGCGGACACGCGATAGAACGGCTGAAACAGCCGGTCCATCGCGTCCGGCCGGGATCGGTTCGCCGGAATTGGCGACCGACAATTCGAATTCGCCGTCTTGCGTCGCTGGCGCGGACATGGACCGGTGTTGCGGCCGTGCCGTGGGTGATCGCATTGCCGAGCAGGTTGGAAAACAATTGTGCGATGCGGCCGCCGTCGCAATCGACCTGTCGCGTCAAGATCGAACGTCGGCTTCGATCTGGCTTCCGGGAACGCTGGCGCGAAGTTCCGCGATCACCTGATTCAGAACGGGCTCCAGCGATTGCGGCGAGCGGTCTCAGCGCAATTCCGCCGCCCAACCGGCCGCGCGCGAAATCCAGCACGTTGTCGATCAGCGCCGACATCCGCGCCACGCTCTTCTGCATCAACCCGAGAATCTCGGCCGGCAGGTCCTTCGAATTCGCCTGCGCGAGCATTTTCGTCCCGGCGGCGATCGAGGCCAGCGGGTTGCGCAGATCGTGGCCGAGCACGGCGATGAACTGCTCGCGCAATTCCGACGTCTCGCGCTCGCTCAACAGTCGTGGCCTCGCTGGCGGCCACGCCGGTCGATCGCCTCGAGATGGGTCGCGATCAGTTCCGCGAACAGCTTGAACATGCCGACGGTCTGCGGCGTGTTCAGACGCGCCGGCCGCGGATCGATCGCGCACAGGGTGCCGAAGAACGTCCCGTCGGCGAGGATGATCGGCATCGAGATGTAGCTCTGAAAGCCGTATTTCGCGGGCGTGTGATGCCCGCAAAAGGCGGCGTCTTCGGCGACGTGGTCGATGACGACGGCTTCGCGGCTTTGCCGGATCTCGTGGCAGATGGTGGTTTCGACCTCCAGTTCCCCGCCGGGCGTCAGGCCGAACTCGATCTCGTCGCGCACCGCGCAGCAAACCCAGCGCTGCTCGGTGACGCGCGCCACCGCGGCGAAGCCCATGCCGGTGGACCGGCAGACCACTTCCAGAATTCGCGGAACCGCCGCAATACCCTGCACGGCAGCGATGTCCGCGCTGAAGTCGGTCGCCATGATCGATCCTTCGGTGAAGTCCCGGCAGAAACGCTAGCGCAGGCCCAGCAGGTGTCGAGAAATCCGTAACGCGGGAACTAAAACAATATCCGGCGCTTATCGCCTATTCGCAAGGAGAGTGAGACGCATGGGTCTTTCGAGTCCAGCAGACCCGTGGTGCTGATCGTCGAGGATGAGTTTCTGTTGCGAATGGACGCGGTCGACATGATCGCCGCCGCCGGCTTCGAAGTCATCGAAGCGGCTAATGCCGATGACGCGATCGAAATTCTGGAAGCGCGCCGCGACATCACGGTGGTCTTTACCGATATCCAGATGCCTGGCTCGATGGATGGGCTGAAACTCGCCCGGGCGGTCCGGGGCCGCTGGCCGCCGATCAAGATCATTGCGACCTCCGGCCTCTCAATGTCGGGGAAACCGATCTGCCCGAAGGCGGACGGTTCCTGCGGAAACCCTACAGTCCGGCGCAGGTCACGGGCGTGTTGCGAGAGTTGACGGTCGGCGGATGAGCGTCGCCATTCCTCGAGGGCGTTGCCTGAAGCCTGGCTGGCGACGCATTGGCGACGGCATTGCTAGGCGATGATATCGGGCGTGATCTGGTCTTCGATGAAGGCGATGCGGTCGCGCAATTGCAGCTTGCGCTTCTTCAGCCGCTGCAGCCGCAACAAATCCGGCGCGGGAGATTGATGCAGCGCATCGATCGCCGCGTCGAGATCGCGGTGCTCCTGCTGCAGCCGCGCGAGCTCGGGTTCAAGTTCGCGCTCATCTTCGTCGGTCATGGTGCTATGTTAGCCGAAAACGCGATGAGGTTGCGAAAGGTTGCGTGAAGCTTGCGAAAGAATATCGTCTCTGCCGTCCGGTCCGCAAGCTGGAGCGGTACGGAGCAGGACGATCCGGGGTCGGACGTTAGCCCGGTTCCATACTCACGATTGGTTACAGATAACACCGAAATATGAGGACGCCGATTTTCGATGCCCATCGACAGATTTGGCGGCTGGTGTAGACTTATCTGTCCGGATCGAATCTGAGGTCTAATTCAACCGAGGAGGTTTCGTATGGCAATGCAGGCGCATCTTGTTGAACTGGAACGTAAACACAAGATTCTCGAAAACGAACTACACGAAGCTCTCGTGCATCTTTCAACAGACGACCTGCAAATTGTCGAGTTAAAGCGCCGGAAACTGATGGTGAAGGACGAGATCGAGCGCCTGAGACATACGGCGAGCGAAACGCTGCATTAATATCGGGACAATTCGCAGTTAGACTGCCACCGTCGTCCGCGAATCGGACGATATGCAGCATCCGTTGCAGCTATCTTTCGTATCCGGACTATTCAGATACCTGTTCGGAACCCCAATGTCCCGCTTTCGCGCGACATGATGAATATGGGGTTCAGACGTTTGCTAACGTGGCTCGCCAGCCAGGCCGCGTTGCGCTGCGATGGCTCGAGTCGTGATGCGGCATCGCGCTGACGGCGGTCTATAGTCCTGCCAGTTCGCCGACATAATCGGCGATCGCCAGCGATGACGTCAGTCCCGGCGATTCAATTCCGAACAGATTGATCAGGCCGGCGACGCCGTGTTCCCGGGGTCCCTGGATCAGGAAGTCCTGCACGGCGACCGCCGGCGGTACGATCTTGGGACGAATTCCCGAATAGCTCGGCATCAGCGCGCCGTCCGGCAGCGTCGGCCAGTATCGCCGGATCGCCGGATAAAACCGTTCCGCCCGCGCCGGATCGACGGCGTAATCGATCGTATCGACCCATTCCACGTCGGGACCGAACCGGGCCTGTCCCGCCATGTCGAGGGTGAGGTGCACGCCGAGCCCGCCGGGTTCGGGCACCGGATAGATCAGATGCGAAAACGGCGCCCGCGCGTTGCAGCTGAAATAGTTTCCCTTGGCGAGATAGGCGCGCGGTATCAGGTCGATCGGCATGCCGTCGATATTGCGCGCGACCGCGGGCGCGGCCAGTCCCGCCGCGTTGATCAGGAGACCGCATTCGAGCTCATTGGCGCATCGCCGCCGGCGTCGATCTCTATCCGGCCTGCGGCAGCCTTGGCCGCCACCAGCGGTGTGTGGAAGGCGAAAGCCGCGCCCGCATCCTCGGCGTCGCCGCGCAGCGCCAGCATGTAGGCGTGGCTGTCGATGATGCCGGTGGAAGGCGAGAGCAGGGCCGCGTCGCAGTTCAACGCCGGCTCCAATGCCCGCGCAGCATCGCCGGAGAGGGTTTGCATATCGAGTACGCCATTGGCCTCGGCATGAGCCCGGATCGATTGCAGCTTTTCGGTTTCCTTTGGCGTCGTTGCGACGATCAGCTTGCCGCAATTGCGATGCGGGACGCCGTGCTCCCGGCAATATTCATAGAGCGCGCGCTTGCCGCTGACGCACATCCGCGCCATCAGGCTTCCGGCGGGATAATAGATCCCGGCATGGATCACCTCGCTGTTGCGCGACGACGTGACCGTCCCGATGCCTTCCGCCGCCTCCAGGACGATGACCTCGCGGCCCGCCTTCGCCAGCCGCCGGGCGACGGCGAGGCCGATCACCCCCGCACCGATCACGACGCAATCAACTCTGTCCATTCTCAGTACAGAATCCGGGATTGTTGGCTATTCGGATAGCCATTCGAACAATTTGACGCGCCCTTGGTGGGTTGGCGCGCGCTTGGCGTCAATAGCATTTCACATACTATCGCGTTGTTTGCGACCACCTTTCGAGCAATTCGCGGGACTTCCTTTTCAGCGGTTTCCTGGCCCGACGGCTGTTAGGGATCCGTTAATCATGTCAGGGCAATTGCCGTAATTTAAGTTACATTTTTGGGTTGCAGGGGTACGCGTTTACCTGATCCAAACCCGTGAAGCCAGACACTCCGGCGCAGAAATCCGCGAGTGACTGATGGCTGACAAGGATTGGCAGGCAGGCGGCAGGGCACAGATTCCCGCAGGGGCCGTCGTGTGCCTGATCGGCATCTTGGTGCCGTTCGGCTGCCGCATGGGGCGCGTCCGGCGACTTCGCGCCGTCCAGCTATATCGGCTCGGCCGATCCCGACGTGGTCTGGGAAATGCTGATTGGCGGTATCGTCGTCTGCTCCTTTCTGGCCTCCGTCGCGCTGTGGATCCTCTCGGCGCTGCGCAAAGCCAAGCGTTTGCAACTGCGCAGAAACGCATTCATCAGCTCCGCCCTGAACAATCTCAACCAGGGCGTGGTGATGACGGATTCGCGACAGGCAGGTTGTATTCTGCAACGATCGCTATCTCGAGATCTACGGCCTGTCGCGTGCTGATATCTTGAAAGGCATGACGGGGCCGGACCTGCTGGCGCTGCGGCGCGAGCGGGGCGTGCTCGATGTCAGCACCGAAGATTTTTACGCGAATGCCCGCAGTTCGGAAGGCCTCATTACCGAGTTGCCCGACGGACGGTCGGTTCTGGTCAGATATTTTGCGCTGCCAAATGGCGGTTCGGTGGCGACGCATGAGGATTGCAGCGAGCAGCGCGAACTGTCGCGGCAGTTGGCGTCGACCAAGCAGTTCCTCGAATCGGTGCTCGACAATGTGCCGGTATGCGTCGCAGCCAAGAGCATCGAGGATGGCCGTTACATTTTTGCCAACCGCGCGTTTGAACGCTTCTCGCGCTTTTCCCGCGACAAGATCGTCGGCAAGCGAGGTGACGAGATCTTCCAGCCCGCCACGGCGGCGAGCATCAGGGAGGCCGACAGGGCGGCGCTGAATTCGCCGGAAGGCCAGTTTCGCAGCGAATTCGTCGTGGAGCGCGGCTCGAAGAAGCGCGTTCTCGCCTCCAATCGCGTCGTCGCGCGCGATCAAAACAACCAGCCCGAGTTCCTGATCGCGCTGTTCGACGACGTCACCGACCGGAAATCGCTGTCCAAGGAACTCGAAAATACCAAGAAGTTCCTGAACTGGTCGTCGATAACATTCCGGTCTCGCTGGTCGTCCAGCGCGTCAGCGACGGACAATACCTCCTCGCCAATCGCAGCGCCGAAGCCATTCTCAACCGCCGGCGTGAGGACGCCACCGGATTGACGGCGGCGGATATTTTCAATCCAAGGGAAGCCAAGCTGATCATTGCCCGCGACGAGGCGGCGATCAAGAAGCGTGGCCTGCTCACCGAAGAGCATCCGATCAGCACCAAGGACGGCCTGCGCCTGTTCCTGACGCGGCGGATGACGGTGCTCGATGAATGCCGGCGAGCCGCAATATCCGATCAAGACCCACGAGGATGTCACCGACCGACGCCAGACCGAATCGCGGATGGCGCATATGGCCTATCACGACGGCCTGACCGACCTGCCGAACCGCTCGGCGTTCCTGCAGGCGCTGGCGCAAATGATCGAAGCCTGCGCCGGCTCGGATGAGGAATTCGCGGTCTTGTGCGTCGACCTCGATGGCCTGAAGGAGATCAACGACGTGTTCGGCCATGCGATCGGCGACAAGTTGCTGGTCCAGGTGTCACGCCGCATCCAGGCTTCTGCGCGCGGCGGCGTCGTCGCCCGGCTAAGCGGCGACGAGTTCGGATTGATCATCGATGGCAAGCAACCCGCGGCCGGAAGGGCATTGGCGGAACAGCTCGCCGAGGCGATGTCGAATGAGTTCCAGATCGACGGCAAATCGGTTCGCACCGGCCTGACCACTGGCATCTCGGTGTTTCCGCAAAATGGTTCGGACGCGGCCGCGCTGCTCGCCAATGCCGGAGCGGCGCTGTTCCGCGCCAAGGCGAAATCCCGCGGCTCGATCAGCCTCTACGAGCCGGAGATGGACGCCCAGATCCGCGATCGCCGCGTGCTGCACCAGGATCTCTCGCTCGCCATCAGGAACGGCGAACTGTCGCTGCACTATCAGCCGCAGGCGGTCGCGCGGCACACGGTTTCCAGCAGCGAAGTCATCGGCTTCGAGGCGCTGGC
>CAVTVL010000005.1:0-95199 GCA_963738095.1 Terriglobales bacterium | reverse complement strand
AAGTATGTCGGCGGCCTGCTTTCCCTTCGTGACCGCAAGCATGCGGATAGCCTTCACCTGTAAGGTAGGATCCTTCTCCCCGCGAATAATTTGCCCAAGCAAATCCTGTGCCGGTTTGGACTGGTCTTGCGCAAGAACAAAGAGGGCGCGCTCTTTCAGTCGTTCGGATTGCTGCCCTTCGAGAATTTGCTTGAGAATCGGCAGAGCATTGGCGTCTCCGCTCTGCATGAGCGAGTTCAACGCGAGCAGCTTCAGGTCTTCATCCTGCTCCCCCTGCGGTTGAACCGGGCTGCCGCTCTTGCCGCGTATCTCGATTTCCAGCGCATTGCATTCTTTAAGCCAGGTACTCTTTGCATAGGACTGGCGAAGATCGGCGCAGGTCTTTAGCATCGAAGAACGGCCCTCCTTATTTTCTACATAGGCTTTCCAGTAGAGAGCGCCATCAGCGCGCCGGCCATGCTGATCGATAACCTGATCCAGTAATGACTCTGCATCCGACCAGCGGTTCTCATTGATCGCGCGCGTAGCATCGGAATAAAGCTGGTCTTCATGCGCGTTTGTCTGAGCCGCATCAGATTCAGCGGGCTGGAAAATGAGTGCCGAAGCAGATGGAATCGAGAGTAACAGGCCAACGGAAACCGCAGTGAGATAAAACCAGTATTTTGTTTTCATTTAGAGAGCGGCTCCTTTGCCGATAGCCTGATCATTCAGCTTTTGTTCAGAGACCTTTGTGCGAAGAACACGGATCTGGAAGAGCAGACCTTGTGTATTGATTTCCTGCTCGATGCGCGCGATGTCCGTGGCGCTCAACTCATCCGGCGAGTTGGCAACTTCAAGAAGCACGCGTTCAAGATGGTCGAGCGCAGCAGTGAGAAGAGGATCGTTAGACTGGGCGACGCTCTGGCGATACAGTCGATTGTCGGTGAGCAACTGCTGGGCTTCTCCCCGCAGCGGCAAATCTACCCGTTCCCCCTCAGCACCAGCGTGATTCAACTGAACGAGAAGGCGCTCTGACCGGTCTAGGTGATTGTTGAGAACGAAGAGTACGACACGCTCTTTTGTTTGTTGCGGAGTGCTGGCCAGCAAAGGTTTGGTGTGGGTGTGCTCCCACACTCTTCCTGCCAGAAATGCGCCTGCTAAAAACAGGAGGCAGGCAGCTGCATAAGCAAGCTGAGGCCACTGAAAGAAGTTGCGCTTTTGTTTTGCCTGATAGGGTTGCAATGCCCCTTGAATGGATTGCCAAACTTGGTCTCCATAATCAACGCTTCGCGCCGGCGGCTCCGACGCGTGAACACTGCCTAGCAGCTTGTCGAGTTCGGCATAGGATTGCGAGCACTGCTTACAGGCTTGAAGATGTATCTCGGCGTCAGCCTTGTAGAGATCCTCGGAGTAGTAGTGCTCAATCATTTCTTCTTCTGTCAAGTGCTTCATGACTTCACCCAAAGTGGCGCGAGCGACTGCCGTAGTTTTTGTACTGCGCGAAAGACGCCTGCTTCGCCGAGTTCGGTGCTATTCCAAGCGTTGTCGCTATCTCCTCCGTCGATCGGTCCTCCATGTGGCGCAGAACAAAGGCAATGCGTTCGGTTGGTGTCAGCTTCTCCATGGCTGCATATCTCCGTGCCTGGATCTCCTGGCTAAGGAGGAGCCGGTCCGGCCCGGCTGCGCGATCTGCGAGTTGGAAAGTCGCCTGTTCACCGTCATATTCCTCGGCAATCGGCACCGCCGTCTGGTTCTTTCGCTTGTTCAAAACATCGAGTGCGCAGTTCATAGCGATCCGGTAAATCCAGGTTCGAAAATTCGATCGAGCATCGAAGCCCTCAAGGTTGCGATAGCCCCGAAGGAATGCTTCCTGCACGACTTCGTCGGCGTCGGCCTCATCTTCTGTAATGCGGAAGGCGACACGAAAAACACTTTGGCTGTGGCGTGCTACAAGCGAGCCATAAGCGTCTTTGTCTCCGGCCAGAACACACCGGACGAGCGCGTAATCGTCATTCCCCATTCAGCGCATTAGACAGGATCGTGGGCTTGCGGTTAGGAAGAATTTTCGGATGGGGCTTTGAGCGGCCCAATCGTCCGCAGCCAGCAACTCTGCCGGCCGCGTGAACCGAACAGGATAAATTCAAGTTGCCGATAAACCGGCTGCTCGGACAAGTGCCAACTTTGCGGTCGAAGTGAGCGTCATGCCGGCGTTGTTGGGCGGAGGTGTTCCTGCCATCTCATGTTCAGCGTTGGAACTCGGTAGACTGAACTACGGATGAAAGCAAGCGAATCCAGTACCATTGCGGTCCTGGCCGAAAAACCTTCTGTCGCACGAGACATTGCCCGCGTCCTCGGAGCCGACAAGCGGGGCGAGGGCTATGTCCAGGGAAACGGCTATGTGGTTACCTGGGCGATTGGACATCTGGTTTCTCTGGCACAACCGCACGAAATCAATCCTGAATGGCAGCAATGGCGTTTCGATCTATTGCCAATCTTGCCCGGCCATTGGCCACTGGTGATCTACGAACGAACCAAAGATCAGTTCGAAGTCGTACGAAAGATCCTGACGTCCCCACGGGTGTCGCGGATTGTGTGTGCAACGGACGCTGGGCGGGAAGGGGAACTGATCTTCCGCTACATCTACGAAGCAACTGAGAGCAAAAAGCCGGTCAGCCGACTTTGGATTTCCTCACTGACTCCGGATGCCATCCGCAAAGGGTTCGACAAGCTTCGGCCGGGGAGTGACTATGATCGATTGGCGGACGCCGCCAGCGGACGAAGCCGAGCCGATTGGCTTGTTGGCATGAATCTGTCGCGTGCTTATTCGATCGTCTATCGTGAGGAGCTTTCGGTGGGCCGGGTACAGACGCCAACCCTGGCCATGGTTGTCGATCGCGAACTCACTCTCAGGCGCTTCGTCCCCGAAGACTACATCGAGGTCGTCGCAACTTTCAGGGGACGGGGAAATCCAAACGAGCAAAGCTATGAAGGGACATGGTTCCGTTCGGAAACAGAATCGAGCAAGGACAAAGACGCCCAGGCGAACATCTCTCGATTGCCTGCCGATGGCCAGGAAGCCCACAGTATCATTCTTCGTGCTCGCGCGGGAGAATCCGTCATCGAGTCACTTTCATCTGAGACGCAACGGATGCAACCACCCCTGCTGTATGATCTGACAGAGCTGCAGCGGCATGCCAATCGCCTATACGGCTTTAGCGCTCAAGAGACCCTCGACACGGCGCAGGCGCTCTATGAGCGGCACAAACTGATCAGCTATCCCAGAACGGACAGTCGTCACCTTTCTGCTGATGTTGCCGCTACCGCTTCAGGCATCGTTGCCGCGGTTTCGAAAAGCTATGAGAAGCAACTGGCTGCTGGAACAGGAGAGCGGCCTCTGGGAAAGCGGTATATCGACGACAGTAAGGTAAGTGACCACCACGCCATCATTCCGAATGCGGTTTCCCCCGAGAAGGCCCAACTCACCCAAGAGGAACGCAAGATTTACGATCTCATCTGTCGCCGCTTCCTCATGATGTGGCATGACGATTACCTTCAGGCCGTCACGACTGTGATTACTACAATCACGCATGGAGAATTCGTCGACCGCTATCGAACCACCGGAACCGTCGTGCAACAGATGGGTTGGAAGGTCCTGGACATTGGGGCAGAAGGACGAAAGCGAGAGACGAAAGGCAGTGCCGAGGAGAAAACTCCGGGGCAGGTCCTGCCGGTGGATCTTGCCCAAGGACAACACCAGGACATCGTAGATATCGAAGCCCGGAAAAAGAAGACCAGGCCCCCGAAGCGATTCACGGAGGGCACGCTACTGACCGCGATGCAGACGGCAGGCCAAAGCCTGGACGAGAGAGAGCTGTCCGACGCAATGAAAGAGACGGGCCTCGGTACGCCTGCCACACGGGCGGGCATCATCGAAGTGCTATTGAAACGCGGCTATATCGTTCGTACAGGCAAGAGCCTGGAGGCGACGGAAAAGGGGATCCATCTCATCGAAGTGGTTCATCCAGAAGTTAAGAGTCCCGCGATGACCGGCCAGTGGGAAGCATTTCTCAAGAAGATCCAACACGGTGAATGCCAGCTGGAACCATTCCTGGATCGCATCAGTCAGTACGTCCGTTCCGTCGTCGGAAAAGTTGGTCAGACCGCGCCCGCCCAACCAGCGTCAGCGGTTCCCTCCGCACCTAAGTCCGATTCTCCGGATTTACCAAGCCCAAAGATGATTCCCAACAGCGCAAGTCTCGCCGAGCTGTTGCAGAACGCATTCGGCTTCTCTGAATTCAGGCTCAATCAGGAAGCCGTCTGTCAGGCAGTGACGGCGGGGAAAGATGCGCTGCTGGTCATGCCGACCGGCTCAGGCAAGTCGCTCTGTTACCAGTTGCCGGGATTGGCACGAGGCGGGACAACTCTCGTGATCAGTCCACTCATCGCTCTGATGGACGATCAGGTGCTGAAGCTGAGGGAGCAAGGGTTCGCGGTTGAGTGCATTCACTCAGGCCGTGATCGTGAAGCTTCCCGTCGTGTCTGTTCCGATTACCTGGGCGGGAAGCTACAGTTTCTCTTCATTGCTCCAGAACGGCTTCGCGTGGCCGGCTTCCCCGAAATGCTCGCCAAGCGAAAGCCCTCGCTGATCGCCGTCGACGAGGCGCACTGTATCTCGCAATGGGGCCACGATTTTCGACCGGACTATAGGATGCTTAGCCAGCATTTACCGGGTCTCCGGCCTGCTCCGATACTGGCACTCACGGCCACAGCGACGCCGCCGGTTCAAAATGACATTGCAACTCAGCTAGGTTTAACTGCGCCTACGCACTTCATCCACGGTTTCCGCCGCGAAAACATAGCGATCGAGATCGTAGAAGCTTTGCCTTCACAACGTCCTCAGCTCGCGCGGGAGATCCTGCTCGAAGAGAAACATCGGCCAGCCATCGTGTACACGCCGACGCGCAAGCAGGCGGACCGCCTGGCGGAAGATTTTGCAGGCGAATTTGCGGTAGCAACTTACCATGCAGGGCTGGATGCTGAGCGGCGACGACGAGTGCAGGAAGAATTCATGGCGGGCAAGCTGGACGTGATGGTGGCGACCATCGCATTCGGAATGGGGATCGATAAGCCGGATGTTCGAACCGTGATTCACACCGCCCTGCCAGGCAGCCTGGAGGGGTATTACCAGGAGATTGGCCGCGCCGGACGCGACGGAAGGCAGAGTCGCGCCATCCTCATGCACTCGTATGGAGACCGTCATACTCATGACTTCTTCTTCAGTCGAGATTACCCGGATGTTGCGCTACTGGATCGATTGTTTGCAAAGCTTCATGTAGAACCCCAACCTAAGGAGGCGCTGCGCAAAGCCTTGACGATGGAGGCAGATCTCTTCGACAAAGCTCTCGAGAAACTTTGGATTCACAAAGGCGCGTTGCTCGACTTCGCAGAGAATGTAAGCCAGGGCGACGGGCTATGGCGCTCATCCTACATTCAGCACGGTGATCAAAAACGGGCGCAGATCGATCAGATGATTCGCTTTGCGGAGAGCAATCAATGCCGTATGACCTCCCTTGTGCGGCACTTTGGCGATACGTCGGACAGCGCTATGGCTTGTGGTGTATGCGATTTTTGTGCCCCGGCCAAGTGCGTTGCTCAGAGATTTCGAACCGCTACGGAAGAGGAGAGATCAGCTCTCTATCGAGTGGTGCGCGGCATGCGGTCCGTCCTTACCAAATCGACCGGCAAACTGTACGCCGAGCTTTATCCGGGAAAGGAGATCAGCCGAGACAACTTCGAAGAAGTTTTGGGAGCCATGGCCCGGGCAGAACTCCTCACGTTTGCAGATGCTGTGTTCGAGAAACAAGGCAAACAAATTCCCTACCGCACTGTCAGCCTTACTCCAGCCGGACGAGCCGTCGATGAGTCCGTGCCGGTACTCTTCGTCATGAAGGATGCTACACGGCCTGTTCCCAAGCGCAAACGAAAGAAGAATTCAAGTAAGTCCAAGTCATCTCCGAGGGCTACAGTTCGAACGCAACCCGGGCAGGCAAGAACAGGAGCAGATGTGTCCGAGCGCGTGCCCCAGATTCGTATTGAGCAGGCTTTGCGCGCGTGGCGATTGAGCGAGGCGAGGCACAGAAAGATTCCGGCATTTCGGGTCTTTGGCGATCGGGCTCTGCGCGGTATCGCTGCGACCTGTCCCCGAAGCGATGCGGAGTTATTAGCTGTGCCGGGAATCGGGATGAGTATCGTGAAAAAATATGGAGCACAGATCTATCGTCTAATTGCAGGTTCGAGTTGATTTCTGGGTCTGAGGACGCATTTATTTATAGATCAGCCTGATTTCGACGAACTGCTCCGAATTCAGCGAGAACATTGCTTCGTTGAACTTTCGCGGCTCGCCGCGTCCACTCTCACTCCTCATCTTCTTCTTTCTGTCTCCATTCCCGCCACCGACATGCCGCAGCTGAACAAATTGGCTGTTGGATGTCTCAGCAAAGCCACCAGCTTGTCCATTGAAGTAAGATTGCGTGAACCTGACGCTTCAGCGAGGTTGCTCCGAGGATCAGGTGCAGAGAGGAATGATGAGAATCACATTGAATATCGTTGCTGTCCTTTTCCTTCTAGTGGGGACCATCTGGTTCCTGCAAGGGATCAATGTGCTCCCTGGCAGTTTCATGACCGGACAGACTCGCTGGGCGGTTTATGGCGGCATCGCCATTGCAGCGGGCATCACCTTGTTGTTGGGAGCGAATCGGCCGCGAAAGAGCGTTGATAACGAAAAGGTTTGAAGCAATCCATCTGCGCTGCGCCTATTTACAATTCCGGTAACGATCTTCACCAGATGCCCGCGCGGCCTCAGGTTATCGGTCGGCACGGAGCGTTTCTTCCGCACTCGCTGACACCCCACTACTCGCTGCGCAATTGATCGAGCGATGTCTCCGGGTAAACCTCGTAGTGCCGGACGTGGGCCTCCATTTCAATCAGATAGCCGGGGTCGAAATCGTAGTACTTGGCCATGTTGTAGTCGTCCCCGGCGAAACGCTTGATGGCGTCCGTGTCTTCCCAGAACGTCAACATCTCGAAATGCGTTACGTCCGCTTCTGTGCGGTACAAACACCACGCGCCACGATTTCCGCGCTTCGCCAGATAATCGGGAAGGGCAATTCTCCGCATGAGGTCCAGGTATTCATCACCCTTCGAAACGGAAACCATTCCGTGCCATATTCGAGCGATCATCTGTTCCTTTCATCACCATCGACCTAAGTTTAGACGGTAAGACAATTGATTGGCTGGCTGACGTGCGCCTGGATTAAGGTCTAACTGGACACTGACCCACCACTGTTCCTTGCCTAACAGGCAGATGAAGGTCTAAGCAACGGAAGCGGGTGCTAAGCCGCTTCCATTGGAATGACCTGCCCGAATGGCGCCCGGCGGGACTCCGTTGAGACCCACAGCACAGGGTAGGCAGGAGCATCGTTCGGGAATGCGCCGCACAGGTCGGTAAGGAAAACCAGTGTCTGCGGCACAATTCCGCGCTCGTCCAACCAGTGGAAGCATGGCGTGAAGTTCGTTCCTCCTCCTCCAACTGGGTTAAGCGCGACTGGCTGTCCTGCTTCATAGACCTCGGCCTTGCGGACCTCGGTATCGAAGTAGAGCACATGCACCCGGCTCGGTCGTTGACCTTCGAGAATGGAGCGAATCTCTGCCTCGAAAAGACCCAAATGACGCGCATTGATCGATCCCGAGCAATCGACCGCGATGGCGATTTCTCCCGCGCCTTCAGACCTGATACCCGGGAGATAGAGCCCAGCCCAGATGTGCCGCCGGTTGGGCGGCATCCAGCTATAGTCAGACCGAATGGTTTCTGACCAGACGCGGCGCAGCAGCTCAGATGTTCTGGAAGTGACTTGCGCCGCGAGCGTGTCTTCGGCTCATCAGCGGGCGTTACTCGCTCAACGGCGGCTTCCATCTCAGCCTGCGAGGACTCCAACTCTTCCAGGTGGAACTCAAGCTGCTCGAGTTGAAGAACGATCTTCTCGCTCTTGGCGCCGAACATCATGCGCCGTAGCTTCTCGATGACCAGCTTCAGGTGTTCGATCTGTTCGCTGCCTGAACGCAGTTCCTGACTCTGTTCGGAGAGTATCTTCCGCTGGCTATCGAGCTCGGCTTCAAGCCGCCGAAACTCCCCGTCACGAGCAGCAAGCAGAGAGGAGAGCTCCTCCTGATGAAAACGGATCAGTGCCTTCAGAGCTTCTCGGTCGAGCGTGTCGAGATCCGGCAACTGCGCGGCATCCATGGACGCAGTATGCCATCAGTCGTGATGGAAATCATCCACAAAAGGCGCATGAATAAAGAGGAATCACGCTTGCCAATCACACCGCGACTTCAGGGGTCCAGGTTCGCTGCGGTCTGCGCCAATCGATGCCTTCCAGCAGCATCGAAAGCTGCGCACGCGTCAGGCAGACGGTTCCTTCTGTAGCCTGCGGCCAGATGAATCGTCCTCGCTCGAGACGCTTCTGAAACAGACAAAGGCCATCGCCATCCCACCACAATAACTTCACGATGTCGCCACGGCGTCCGCGGAAAACAAAGACGTGGCCAGAGAACGGTTGCTGTTCGAGTACGCTCTGCACCTGCGCACTCAGCCCGTCGAAACCACGCCGCATATCGGTCACGCCGGCGGCCAGCCATATCCTCGTTCCGGTTCGGAGTTCGATCACTTGCACAAGCTCTCAAGAATCGAATGCAACAGCAACGGATCAGCGCCGCTCTCCACGCTGATCATCGCCCGGCCTGGAATCTCGATGTGAATCGCGCCACCTAATGCCGGCTGCTCCTTCGCACCTGCCTCTTGTGTCCCCTTGGTTCGCTTACTCGGAGCAGCCAACGTAACAGGAAGCAACGCCGTCGATGTCGAAGACGGCTCTACCAGTTCGCCTCTCTTCAGTGCGCGGCGCCACTTGAACACCTGGTTCGCGTTCACACCGTGAGCACGCGCTACCAACGCCACACTTGCACCGGGTTCGAACGTTAACTCTGCAATCCGGCGCTTCTCCGATATCGTCCGAAATCTGCGAACGCGACGTCCCACTTCCTCTGCACCAACCATGTCGACATAGTCGAGTTCACACCCGAGACCATGCCAGAGGGGAAGACCGGACGCTTACTCAGCTGCTTACCGTACTCTGTGGTCCGAATTCTGACGCTACCCTCGGCCACAGCCTGCCGGCGCTACCGAGTACCGCGCAGCGGTTTAGTCCAACACCCACAATGTCGAATGCCGGACTATGCCGCATAGGTGTTGAAGCGTTGTCATTACGTGTTCGGCGTCATTTTGTTCGGCATAATCCGGCTGAGCCTTTAGGTGCAAGTGGGGCAATGATTCTGTTGCAAGTGAGGCAAGATTTTGCGGGGATGTGGGGCAAGCGTCAAACGAATCATCCCCACATGCCGAAGTGAACAGTTGAAATCGATCAGCTGTTAGTCAACTGGTATTTGACGTATTGCCGGTCAACCGACCGGGACAACGAATCATTGGTAGGCGGCAGGAGCGAGTTCTGCTTCATTGCTGCCGCCATCCTTGCGGCATGGGAGTCGTCAATAGGTAACTTCCGGCAATCGCCCGCTGACGCTTGTGTCCCTTCTGGCGCGACCATTTATTTGCGCTATCCGTAGAGCCTCTCGAACCTAATGGGCGACGCGTCGTGACGAAGACCACCGAATCATCACCACGAGTTTTGCAAGGCCCCTGTTCGGAACTACTCGTTCGGTATCTTAAGCCGCCCGATTAGCCCGAGACCTGCGATCGCTAAGCATGCGCCAGAGGCGATGAGCTCCACGATCTCAAAGCCATGTAAAGCTTGGACGCGTGACCTGCTTAAACTTGAAAACAGTGACATCAATCCGAATATCAAAACAAATGCGAAGGCGATTCGGCTGCGTTTCTCCATTTTATTTTCCTCATGTCCACATTTTGCCTATGGTTCTAGGTTGGTCTCGTTCCTCAGACACCATTGTCATCGTGCAAAAACTAAGGATTCCATTTCATGTCAGCCGGAGATACGGCAAATGACGTGTTTGTTAGGTTCGCGATTTCTCGAAGACCCAGACACGAAAACGAATAGATTCTTTAGGCTCAGGCATCACCTATACGATGATAAAGAAAGCAACTCTATTCCGACGTTATTTCCGAAGAGGCCCGCCCACTAAGACCTTATCGGGATGGAGGCGCTTTGTTATTTTGCTCAAGCCAGATAGCCACCTTATAACGGCGAATAGCGCGGCGACTGCATCGGTTAGTTAGACCATCGCACTCCGCACGAGCGTCAGCTAGCCGTTCTCATCTTGGTACGCCAAGCTTGACTGTGGAATCCGTAGCTTTCTGGAGCCGAAAGCCCATAGAGACTCTCATTCGGCATCTTTCCATAGGTCGCTTCGATCACTGTTTCCAAAGCTCTTCGCTGCCCAGTAAGAAACTTCACGTCAGACTGCGTGATGAATTTACTACGGAGGGCTGAATCAAACCAGTCGAGAGAGTCGACGGCCTTGCGATATATCTCGATCTCTTTGGCGGGCAAGACGATTTCTGAAGATAGAATCAGTGGAACCACTGTCTCCAGTTTCATATTCATAATAGTATTTTGCGTCTGCTGGTTTCCGGGATCGGCGACGTAGTCATAAATACCAGACCCCAGGAATTCTACCTCGGTCGGACCCGAGACGGGGTACCCCGGAGCAATTGCGTTTCTTGTTTGCGGGTCTTGAAATGGAGGGGTCATGAGTGCCCGATATGTAATTCTATATTTGACGTTGATGTATGCGCGACGACCACGCGCTAAATAGTCGAAGACCCTGCGTCTATCCGCTTCCACAGCGTTTTGAACTGTCGTATCAAATCCTTCAATTTGCTCCGCGATGAAGCGTTGATCCACCCATTCTTGGAGTTTGGCGAATAGGTAAGTAATAAGTATTGTGACTCCTACAAGAGAAAGCAAACCTCTTAATGCTGGCATTATTGAAACTTAGTTTGGTTTTAATGACCGAAGCGTCTTCGTCTAAGACGACCGCACCCTTGACAGCATCAGCGTCCAATGCCGTTGTGGCCACCACAGAAGAAACCGGACGAAGTAGCGTCTTAAGTCTTAGTGCCAGAGGCGAAGACGTTCCGTGTTTATGAAGGATACAAAGTTGTTTACCGCCAAGGTTATACTCAGGGCCTATCACGGCATCGTAAATATTGAGATCGATCTTATTGATGCGGATAAATTCGTCGAATATCTGACCGAATCTCTCATGAACCGTGGTGGCCAGCGACAACCTGGTTACACCTCTCATTGATTTCGTTTCGGTCATAAAAAGCTGCCAACGACTGTCCATAGTCAAGTCCAAGACATTCCCAAGAGAGCTACGCTCTATAGTGACTGTCAATATACGATATTTACTAGGGTCAAAAGACCGCTTTTGCGCATACACATTTGCAACGTCTTCGCGATCGGTTAGATAAAACCCATCTCCATAATCATGCAGATCACCACCTGGTCGCGAAGGCTCAACACCAACTGCTTCTCCACGAAACCATCTTTCAAGACCGATTTGGGAACTAGGAGCCATAGCTTCACCTCGTCATAAGATTCCGACTTGCTGGCCGGCCAAATTGTGCAATGAGCCATTGCACAAGTCAGACTCGGATGAGTTCTGTTGCGCTAACTGTGTAGTCTGAGACCTATCTCCTCAAGCGATGTTTCGAGGACTGCAACTTCTGAAGCGCTGGGCCAACCTGGCCTGAGTGCAGGTGAACAAAACCCTATTTGTTAGAATGCAAATCTTGCACTTAGCGAGGGTATCCCGCGCCTTTGACTTAACGGTCTCCATGATTCATCCTTCTCTGTGTTACCTCAGTGAAATGCGGAGAGCGGCGCGCCCCCGCAATAGTCCTGTTCAGTTGTCTTGACGATCCGCTGGTCGCTGCCGAATTGATAACGGCGCAGATTGTGGATCTGGCGTCCATCATTGCAGGCTCTGGAGGGCGAAAAGTCCTCGAACCAAACCGATGCTGTTGCCATCCTTTGAGGATCGGTCGTTCGTGCACCGCCCGGCAGTATGACTTCCTGGTAGGTGAGAGCGACCTTAAGCTTGTCGTTGATCAGCACCTTACGATAGGGCGCCTCGCTCGCCGCCGTTTTGGCGTTGGCCGTGCTGAACCCCGAATCGCACCACTTCTTGCGCAACTCCTCGATCGACCCCGACCAGGGCGCGCCTTTGATCACATCATCGGGCACACGCTCCGAGGGCGAGACGCCGGCTTTAACAATCTCGTCGTATGCCTGGAGGCAGTTCTTGAAGTACGAAACGTCATAGCTTCCCTTGCTGAGATTGGGTGTGTCCGCCATCGCAAATTTCGCCCATCTCTCGAAATATTGGATCTTGCCGAGCTTCTCCACATGCACGCACGACGTCCGGATCTCGGCCAGCGTGTGAGGACCCCGCTTGAATTCGGGCGCGTCGTACCTTACGTTGGCTATCGTGGTGTCTGGAACCCCGGCAGCGCGAAGTTTGTCCAGCGTAGCCATGCAACGCGCGCCCTTCAGGCCCAAGGTGGCGCCATCCTTAACCGCCCACGCCTTCGTCTCCGTGATCTGGTACCAGCCGATGTCGTCGGTGAGATCGGATACCAGCTTGTAGTTCGGATCGCCAAACTTAAGCTGCTGCGCGCGCAAGGTTTGTACGTTGGTGAGGATCAGCATGCATCCCAAAATCAAAATGACTTTCACGTCGTCCACCCTTTCCATTGGCCCGCCGGAGCTGCGCGGGTCGACCCAGTCTGTCCACCTTAAGCAGTTCCGGGCCTGCGACTAACTTGAAGCAACGAACCACACCGAATCTCGTCCAACCTCTGAACGAATCGATCGGCACCTCATTCGCAATTTCACCTTTGTGGTGCGCTTCTACTGTCTACATGCGTCCGATGGGAGCGGTTTTGTCTCACGAAACTAAGTTTTTTTGAAGGGGGTTGGCTACCAAGAGGAATATGTACTTGAGTTGGGCCCTTCGCAAGGCGACCCAAATGCGTTGCAGGTTCGCGGTTTGTTCTGTTGATGGTTGCTGGCATCATGCGTGCCGCTTCGCAGTGCGCGACCTGCTCTCCATTGGAGTAACCGGCATCCGCAACTATTTGGAAAGTGTCTACACCAAGTGCCATCTTTGCAGCCTCAGCCATTGGTCGGAGGCCACGGCTATCAGCTGCATCAAGTATGACTGCGTGCGCTACGATCAAGGCATGTTCCGCGTTAACGGCAGTCTGGACGTTGTACGCTGGTAGAGCAGTCCGACGGACCAACATAAAACCAGCTTCGACCGGCGCACCCGGTCTTTTGGCTTGGTAGAGAACGTGGCGTAGCTGCGTGCGTCAAGATTCATCCGCACAACCTTGGTCAACCCGTCGCGACGCATATAGAGCGCCTCGCGATCCTGCAAGCTCTCAAACAATGCGAGTTGTTGTTCCGTCATCTTGAACAGCTCCGCATACCGCTTGCGGTTGAACGTGGCGTCCTTCAGAAACAGAAACGATGTGCATGAGTTCACGATGGAATCGGCGTTTTCACCCAGGTCTTCGGCGGACTGACCAATCATGGTCACGCCGCCAAGATTCTTACGAACCGTTTTGATGGAGGCGAGCGCGCCTTCGAGCAACCGGCGATTCTTCATCGAACTGAAAATTTCTTCGATCAAAATGTGCTTAGGCACGCCGAGGTTGGCAGGATCATAGAGCACATCGTTGATACGCCGGAGGAGCCACACCATCAGCGGCTCAATCAGGTCGGCATACTGCTGGTTATTGACGCCCTGGAAGTCGAAGCACTGCACGCGCGATAGCGAGAGGCTGTCTGCTACGTTGTCGAAGATGGCGCTGTAGACACCTCGCCCAACCCAGTTGCTTAGATAGCGGTCGAGCTTCTTGGGCAGGAAGAGATTCGAGAGACGGCGATTTTCCGCGTCGAGCAGGTAGATGTCCTGCACCGCCTTGTAGATCACATCATTATCTTCGGCTCCAGCTCCGCGCCGCCGTTGGTGAGAAGCAACTTGATGAAGCTATACAGGAACTTGATGTTGCTTTCAGTCGGCTCCAGCGCGAATAAAGCAACGCGAGGACCGTCTGTGCCGATACGGTCTACACGCCCACCGTCAATAGACTGTCCGGTGAGCAGCCAATCCAGCCCGCGCCCCATCCGAGCACGCCTGCACCAAACAGCGCGCCGAAGAGACCAGGGATAGAATCCTGAAAGGTCGACCAGCATGCGGATTCCGGCGAAGATCAACCCGCCGAAACAAATCACAGCGCCGGCATAGATCGCGAACGTTTTGAAAGTTCCCATGAGCGTTTGCGCTCCCGAGAAATCCATCGTTCCCTGAGCATGCGCAACACCGGCGAATGTAAGTGCAACAAGCGTAGGGCCCATCACTCGTGCTGCATGGAGAAGAGTTCGTCGAGAGAAAGGTTGTACCTGCCTGGCGGCAGGCTGAATGGGCAACCGAATCGGGAGTCTATCCAATCGGCGGAGACGGCGGAATTCGATCACTATGCACCTCCACTGACGTGTGCGTTTGTCAGCTATGGCCGAAATCTAAGAGGAATAAAGCTGGCCGTCCAATGACTTTTGGGGGGAGGGTTATTCCGTCTAGGAATAACGACGCTAAATCAAAGATCCGTGGATTTCGGTGCCATCACCAGACCAAGCGCACGTTCGACAATGCGGCGTCGTCTCTGCCAAGCACCTGGGTGTTAACACCCTGAAAGTGGGACAAAAGATTTGTGCGCTTATTTAGAAATGCTCTCTACAATTTGTAACTGCCCATGAACATAAAGACTGAGGGGTCTGAGAATGGCTGAGAAGACGATAGTGGATAAGGCCGGGAAAACGGTTGGGATAGGGATAGAGATGGCATCAGATATGGGAGGTGCCACCAAAAGAGCAGTGAGCGCGGCCGTGATTTCGGTTGGAGAAGTTCTAAGGAAGGAGCCTGCCAAAAGGACTGCGAAGAAAACCGTGACAAAGAAAGCTGCCCAAAAGGAATCTGCGAAGAGGGCTGCTAAAAGAGCCGCGGTTAAGAAGACTCCGGCTAAAAAAGCTACGAAGAAGGCGATTAAGAAGACAACACCTAAAAGGCTACTAAGAAATCAGTAAAGAAGGCTGCAATGCAAGCTGGCCGACGGTGGGGGTGAACGAAGGTCGGGTTTAGGAGAACACCAACTTCCGTGCAACGGACTTAAGCGTTTCGGGTAGAGAAAGGGGATGCCAAAGTGTTCCGTTTCTTTGCCAGACGTAAGGTGTGCTTTCCAGCAGACTTCGATGATTGAAGGTCGACGATCAACTATGGTAAAGCGACGGGTTTTCCGCCGCGCCAGACGAAGAGTCCGTGTACGATACGCGTACGATAAATCCGGCATTGTGGCACTTTTAGCACTTCATTCATTTCATAGAATCTGTAAGTTACAGAAACCATGAGGTGTGGAAAAGTTCGACTCCCGCCGCCTCCACCATAACAACAACAGGCAAACTCAACGCCTTACTATAGATGGCATTGGCACGTTTGCCGCGAGTGTTCGATTCAGCCCAGGAATAAGTTGTTATGAACTAAGTCTCGTCAAAAAATTTAGTTTGCAGTTTGCCGCTGGTGCATTCTTGTGTCTTGTCCAATCTCGAACAAGCTCCTCTATGGTCCTTCCTGTACTGATGCTGTTCGGCCACTCCTCCACTTGTCGGCGTGGCTGGCGGTATGGATCGGCCTGTTTACAGAGTGTCCAGACAGGCCGCGACGCATTTTTCTGGCTGCTTGTTCTGATGAGGGTCCAGCCACCTTTCAGCTCTTCTCCGCGTAATGTGAAACGCAGGATACCCCTGCGCAGGCTACTTTCGATATCGTCGGATTCCGGAGGCAGCGTTTGTGACACGATACTGAGCGTTTGTTCGTTTCGTCGAGACGCGCGAAGCGCGGTCTGTGAATCCCTGAGGATTGTGTCGAAAAGAAATTGCCGAAGGAAGGGAATGCAATTGAAGTGAATGCTAAGTGTTGGAAATTAATGAGGCGCTCGATACCGGAGAGTGAGCCGTCCGCCAGTAAAGATGGGAAACCTTACATCAAGTGATATTCATGTCAGGGAGTCATAGTGCTGAACGCCTGACCTTGCTCATTCCATCTCCCATAAAGTCAGATTCGGCAAGGACTCCGTACGGCGGCCTTGTGTGCCGATTCAGCAGCCTTGATGCTCTCAGAGAAGGAGTGCAATTCAATGACGCCTCAATCGCGGAAGGATAGTCTTTGTTAAGGGATAAATACGCGCACCATCCAGGCGATAAGCAATAGAGCGATGATGGCCCCTAGAACATGGACAATCCAATCGCCTGCTGTCTTTGGTTTCCCGAAGTTGAACATCGGGCAATGGTAGCATCCACAACCTTCGCCATGCTGGCGGATCTATAAGGTGTTGTTGCATAAGCAGGATCTCTGACTGTACTCGCTTCCGCGCCGACGGGAAGTGCCAAGCAGAGTCTATATTTAGGCCGTCACGAATCGAGTTATCGCAAAACACAAACTCGATCTGTTGAGAGTTCTGCGCAATCGCGCAGCACTTCCACGTCCGATTAGTCGGATCGGCTGAGAAGCTTGTCCACGAGGCGTTGTACTCCCTTTATAGAGTGACCAATTCGCCCTGCTTTGCAAAGCGAGTGCACCGAAAGGTACGAATCAACCTAGTTCTGATTCTTTCGGTCTATTGCATATATACTAAGGCTCTCAAAGGCAAGCACGGCGCCGATTTTTCTCTCCCCCCTTTTCAGTCGGCACGGGTAGAGCTTGCTGTGTTCGGCAAACCGCATGGAAAAGAAACAACCCGACCGATCAGGAAGCGAAAAGCAGACTTGGATTGGGCCCGCTGCAGCAGTCAGCAGTTCAAGCGATAATCTACGTTTTCCTTCCAATCTATCCGCCCCTTCTGATACCCCAACGGCGGCGGGGACGGACCCTTCTTCTTCTGGGCCGCACACACCTCACGTAGAGCTGACACCGGCCAGAGTCGGCGCAGATGACACGGCATTAGAGCTGAATGCAGTTCTGGCGCAACGTTATGAAATTCTTGAACTTTTAGGCCGAGGAGGGATGGGATCGGTCTACAAGGCAGTCGACCGCGAACTGGATCGACTAGTAGCCCTCAAAGTCATTCGCACGGAACTCACTCGAAATCCGGCCATTGTGGAACGCTTTAAACAGGAAGTGCGACTCTCGCACCGAGTGACTCACAGGAATGTAATCCGGATGTATGACCTTGCCGAAGACGCAGGTGTGAAGTTCATCACCATGGAATATGTTGATGGCCACGACCTGAGCTCGCTGATCCGGACAAAAGGCAAGTTCTCGCCGGAAGAGACAGTCGAAATCCTTCAGCAGATCGGCCTGGCGCTGGAAGCAGCGCACACTGTCGGCATATTGCATCGGGATTTGAAGCCACAGAACATCATGATCGAAGGGACGGGGCGGGTCCTCGTAATGGATTTCGGGCTCGCGCGTACGATCGATGGCGAGGGGATGACCCAAACAGGCGCATTTGTGGGGACGATGGAGTATATGTCTCCCGAACAGGCTCTGGGCAAGAGTCTGGACCAGCGCTCTGATCTTTTTGCGCTGGGCCTGATCTGCTACGAAATGCTCACGGGAAAAATGCCCTTTCAGGCTGAGAGCGCACTCGCCAGCTTGATTAAACGTACGCAGGAACGAGCAGACCCGGTTACAAGTTATGATCCGGCCATTCCAGCCTCGTTGAGCCGGATTGTCAGCAAATGCCTGGAGAGCGACGCAAAATTACGTTATGAAAGCGCCGCCGCGATCCTGGAGGAACTCAAAACATGGAAGGGCAAGCGTGCAGCCTCGAATCTCAGGTTTCATGCCAATGTCCAGTCTTCCGGTTTGAGTGGTCTCTGGATCGCGATTGCTGTCGGCATCCTCGTGGTTGCACTTGGAGTTACCGGATTCTTTGCAGCAAAGCGGATGTGGGGTCCAAGAGCAGCGCAGTCTGGAGCAGGGCCATCGATTTCGTTGGCGATCATGCCCTTCTACAATGCATCTGCGGATCCCAGTTTAGATTGGCTGGGTTCGAGTCTCTCCGATATGCTCAGCAGCGACATCGGTCAGTCAAAGCAGGTTCGCATGGTGTCTCCGGACCGGTTGCACCAAGTGTTGCAAGATCTGAGAATATCCGGGAGATCACAGGCGGATGTGGCAACACTGCGACGTCTCGCCGAATTTGCAAACGCCGATACGGTCATCTTCGGCGAGTTTGCAAAGGCTGGTGATCAGATACGGATCAATACGACGATTTTAGATCTCGCGCATGACTCCAGAATCGAACTGAAAACAGACGTCCCTAATGAGAAGGAATTGCTTGGCTCCGTGGACAAATTGGCGGGCGACATACGGGAGCGGCTGTCGGCAAATCCAGAAATTTTGAAGGAACTGAAAGCCCATGTGCAACGGCCATCGACTACATCGATCGAGGCGTTGCGGGCGTACGACAGTGGATTGCAATTGGCCCGGCAAGGCAACAAGCTGGACGCGCTCAAACAGTTTGAAGCCGCGACTGCTGACGATCCAAGCTTTGCCCTGGCTTTCTCAAAGCTAGGAGAGACATATTCAGATCTGGGGCATGATGACCTGGCGGAGAAGGCATCGAGGCGAGCCGTTGAGCTGAGCGACAGCCTGCCAGAGCAGGAGAAATACCTGATTGACGCAAGCCATGCGCGCATAACAAAAGACATACCGAAGGCGATTGCAGCATACGAAAGTCTAGCCAAAGAGAATCCAGAGGATACAGACGTGCAGTTCGCGCTCGCACGACTCTACGAACAGGCCAGCAATTTCACCGCTGCCAGACAGCATTTGGCAAATGTACTTTCGAGAGATCCGAAGAATGCTGAAGCACTACTGGCCAGTGGACGAGTTGAAATTAAGGCGGACAATCCTCAGCGCGGTCTGGACTTTTTGACACGCGCTCTTAGCCTGGCTATTCAACTGGACAATCTGGAAGTAAAGGCGGCGATTCTTCAAGCGTCAGGAATTGCTTACGGCATGCTCAATAAGCCGAATGACGCTCTCAATAATTACGAAGAATCTCTCGCGATCAAGAAACAGATTGGCGACAAACGAGGTTTGGCAGCCAGTCTCGAAGAGATTGCCTCCATCCAGGATTCCACGGGGCATCCCGATGCGGCGCTTGCCAGCTACAAAGAAGCGCTTGCTACTCGTCAAGAGATTGGCGATAAGGAGGGTATTGGCAACACTCTCATCGACACTGGCGCTTTTTATCACGACCATGGCAAGCCGGATGAGGCGCTCAAGTTTTTTACCGACGCACTTCAGATAGAACGGGATCTTGGGGACGAATCGAAGCAGTCGCTGTGTCTGAACAACATTGGAAGCATTCGATCGGACATGGGCAATTATCAGGACGCTTTGACATACCTTGAACAGGCCTACGAGCTTCGTCAAAAGTTGAATGTTCCTGAAGATATGGCAGAGTCACTGCACAATCTCGCGGAAACCAACACCAAGCTTGGGCAGTATGATAAGGCTCTTGAACAATACCTTAAGGCGATAGAAATTCGTCGCAGTATCAACGACCAGCGCGGAGTCGCCCTTGAATCTGACAGTATGGCCATGATTTTTGCTGCGCAGGGCCGGTATGGCGCCGCCTTGAGCGCAATGCAGGACGCGCTGAAGATATTCAAGCAGACGAAGGAGATGACATACTTCACTGCCGAGATCACCGGCCGCTGGGGCGACCTTCTGGCACAGGTTGGGCGAGGCGATGAAGGCCGCCAAAGTATTGAGGACGCATTAAACATCGCGCACCAAATCAAAAATGATACTGCGGCCTCGATGGCAACCAACTGGATGGGGGATGTGAACTTCTATAAAGGATACTTTGACGCCGCCCGCCAACAATACGATCACGCTTTGCAAATTGCGTCGAAAGCATCACACCGGGAACAGGTCCTGGTATCGAAAGTAAATAAGGCTAAAACAGATGTGATCCAGGGACGTGGATCGAATGCCATCGCGTCGCTAAAAAAACTAGCCCAGGATGCGGACTCGCTAGGCCTGAAGTCGGCATCTGTCGAGTGTTCCGTCAATCTTGGTGCAGCGATGATTGAGGCGAAGGACTATAACGGGGCGCATCAGCAATTAGACCTTAGCCTAGCCAGGGCGGAGAAGTTAGGATTGCGCATTCTTCAAGTGAAGGCGCACTACCAGTTGGCGTCTCTTCTGGTAAAGAGTGGGAAAAATAAAGAGGCAACGCCGCATTATCGCGAAGTGGTGAGAATCCTTGAGAGCGTCAGCAAGGAGGACGGAACAGGTCGATTGCTGGAACGAGCTGACCTGCAAGGAATCTATCGTGATTCCATGAAGTCCTTTCAGGGAGCGACTCAGTGATCGATGCCCGTCTTCGCTTGCGTTCACTCATGGTTATCGCATCCAGCATCATGGCAACTACAGGACGCTGAGCGATAGTATGTTTCCGTTGTCATATTTTCACGTCTGGCTACTTTCCTTTTCCTGAAAGCAATACCAGTTGTGGTCCTCCCTGTACATTGTCCACGACATTGATGTAGGCAGTGCGCACTCCAGTGCCTACCGGCTTGAACCCGATGGTAATCGTACAATTACTGCCGGCTGCGAGGGATGCAGGGCATGTACTCGTCGATGAAAAGTCGCCGGCATTCGATCCCGCCACACCAATATTGGTAATGAGCAGGGGAGTGGCCCCAGTATTCATCAGTTGCAACGATGCCTGACTGTAGTTTCCAATTCTCTGCGTCCCAAAATTGAGAGAAGAAGGGCTAAAGGTAGCCTGCGGATTGATCGCGGTCGCTGACAAGGTCACCAGCTGCGGAGCTCCGGCCGCATTGTCCATAACTTTCAGTATTGCTGTTTGCGGCTTGTAGATGGGCCCCGCCACAAAGCTGACATAGATATTGCAAGATTTTCCTGCCGCCAGACTTTTAGGGCAAAGGTTCAGGGCAACGAATTCGATAGAATTTCCGCCGCCCACGTCGGACAGGATCGGCCCATTTACCGTCATCGCGGCTGTGCCTATGTTCGTCAGCGTTATTGTCTGCGTGCTGATCGTCCCAAGATAGACAGTGCCAAAATTGAGATTCGACGCCGACAACTGCGCCACCGGTCCAGCCGTGACAGACTGCTGAATACTGGTTGATGACCCGGAGAAATTGCCGTCTCCGATATAACTGATCGTGATCGCTCTGGGGCCGGATGTCGCGAAGGTTAACGAACAACTTCCCGTACCTGCGTTGAGGGTTCCACTGCAGCCTGGATCGCCACTCACACTGGAGGCTACGGTGTAGTTTCCGGTGGGCTTGCCATTTCCCGTTACGGCGAACGATATCGATACCGGTGTTCCGACCGACGATGGATTGGGTGTGTCCGCAACGATGGTCGTTGTTGATGCTGCTTTGATCGCGACTGTCGACTGGGTGGAAGCGGCTGCCAGGTAATTACTGTCGGCTGGCCAGGCAGCAGTGAGGTTACAGCTACCTGTGCCACTCGTCATGGTTACTGTATTGCCTGAGATCACGCAAGAACCGGTCGCAGTCACCGCCGCTGTGGTGCTGGCATTGGTGCTTGTGGAAACAACGAAGGACGAATTGAAGGCTGCCGTTGCTGGAGCTCCAGTGAACGTCACCGTTGGCGTGGCGGGATTGATGGTGAAGTTGCCGGAAGTCGTTGCTCCCAGGAAAATACTTTGAGATGCATACGTTACCGTGAGCTGATGCGGGCCAGCGCCAAGTCCGGTCACAGTGAACGTGGCTGATCCGTTCGAGAGGGCCTCAGTCTGCGGCACACCACCATCAACAGTGAGAGATATATCCCCTGTCGGCGTCCCATTTGGTGAACTGGCATTCACAGTTACAAGTACACTTTGGCTAAAAGGCACAGAGGGTGCCTGGATGACGAGTGTGGTAGGAGCTGCCGTGACAGATGTGACAACGAAGTCGGAGAAGTTCTTAGTTTTTCCGGTTGTTGTGCCGTCTATTCGCTGAGACACATAGGCTGTAAATACGTTTTGCACATTATTGGACGTGAGATAGCCACCGTGTGCGCTTCCACTTATCGTGCTCGAGAAAGTAAAGATGTTGGGAACATTTGGATCTGCCGTCAGAGCAGTGACAGTGCCATTGAAGGGGCTTGAGCTGCCGCCATCGGAAACACCTCCTGCGATTGTGACCGTCTGCCCTTGTACTACCGAGCACTCTCCCGTACATGACACGGTAGCCGTCTGCCCATCCCCGCTGATGGTCGCTATTTGACTGAAAAGTGGATCTCCCTGAAGGAAACCGGGTGAAATCGGTTGAACAGAATTGTTGTAAGCCGACTTAATGCTAATCGGGTTGTCCGGGTCTGTTGTTGCAGGACATGGAACGACGATGCTGGTGCCATGAGTGACGCATGAGACCGAATACACTACGCAGTTTCCGCCGGTCTCGTCATACACCTGGCATTGCGAGCCCACAAATGGACTGCTAGAAATCAGACTCGAAAAGAAGGCAGGCGTGATCGTGTTCGCGGTAACGATCATGTCGACGTCGGCTGTCGAGGGACCGTTTACCGGATAGGTAACGGTATATACGTGACTACCGAACGGGAATGTCGTTGGCTGACCAGGTGGGCTGAGAGGCTGTTGCTGAGTGGTCGGAGTATGGGGAGTAAACGTCCAAGCCATGAGCTCATGCTGTTCGAATGCTGCTCCAGTGGCGGAGGTAAATCCAACGAAGGCGCTGTCGTTCGCGCTGCCACTGTTGATGAGATTAAGATTGGCCGAAATATCGTAGGTTCCCGACAACACAGGTGTGGCGCCCGGCGCCGGAGTGTGAGTTCCAGCAACGAATATCGGATCAATAAATACCTGCAACAGGTTTGGGACGGCTTCCGTAGGCCCGCTATAGACGATGACCACCTCATGGACATTGCCATCTGCGAGTGTAACCGGCAGCAAATTGTTGAGGGCCGGTTGTGCAGCGTTGCCAGAGTTAAAGTTTACAAGACAGGATCCCGTATGATCCGGTGAGTTTGGCAGTCCCGCGCCACAGTTTTGGATGGCAATGTGATTGTCGTTATTAGGATTCGAGACAACATGATCCGCCGGATCCCAGCTGTTAAGGAAAGTATCCAGCTCAACGGCAACGCTGTTATCGATGCCACCGTAGCCGATGCAACCTCCAGGTGCACCAACGGCGTTCGGCCCCGACCCAACGCCGGAACAAGCGGAGCTGCCGGAACTGCTCCCTCCGGCTGCATTCTGAGAATTTTGGATAACGAATGCGATCCCGTCTGCAGTGGCGAAGCTATTTCTACTTGGTGTGATTTTGAAGGCAAAATACGAAGTGAAGCCATTTGAGATCTTTTGTGGAAGTGAAAACCACATGCTTGCCGACTGAGAGGGCGCAGGCGGCGTGTTCTGGATAGCAAAATGAGTGCTCTGGACGGGCGGATTGTCGGTTGTAACGGGATCAATTTTAGCGGGGTATATATCGCTTAAAAAGCTGGGATTGCTTCGCGCTCCCGTGCCATTGTTGAAGCAAAATAAAGGGTTCGGCGTAGCAGACGCGGCGCGAGCCGGATCTACACACGCGTAGCTGGAGTCATTACTTGCCTGGGGGGCGTCGAAGTCGTAATAGGTTACTTGTTGTGAAATTGCCGGGGAAGCAAAAGCCAGCAACATCGCGAATACTGGTCCCCAAATAAGAATTCGTCGAGCACAATAGAATGCCATCGTTATTCCCTTCGAGCCGCCCGACGGGAATAGGATCTCAACGGAGCCGGGGCTGTGGCGTTTTTTGGATCAGGCCTGACAAGAGTTCACGAGCAAGGGGGGTGCTCAACACGCAGGTTTGAATGAAATGTCTGGAGCTGCCTAACCTTAGTCAGACGCCCGGGTCGAAGTCAACTATTTTCATCAGGGTGTCGGGGTGTTTCCCATATTTTCCCCTTTAGATTGACGAAGACACGTCCGGCTAAATGATTCTTTAGCGGCGCAGCTTCTTCACTGCTCGAAATATGCATTCACACCAGCGCCAACCACGTCCCCTGAATTACAGATTGAAGATTGACGAGCAATACGCGGACTATCGAAAACGCCCCGATTTACTTTTCCGCCTTCCGCCGAGAAGGTATACCGAAGTGAATGACTTGTGAATTGACTGGCTCAAAAGCTTTTCGTTGTCCAAGCTTTAACAAGCAACAGAACTGCGACAAACGAGCATCGGCCCCAGAATGGACAAAACAGACATTCCCTGACGCCAGGGAGTGCCGAGAACCGTGTTTGAAAGAAATGAGTAGTAGTACTTGGGGAGAGGCACTGAATTGTAGCGCCAGTGAACATACCGTTCTCTGATGCTTCGCATGAGCGGTTTTTGCCGGTGTTACCGCAAAAGTTGAAGGGCCAAGTACATCGAAGGAATTTAGCCCTTCGGCAATTGTGTTACGCCAAGCTGAGTGAACAAACCCAGTTCATCCGAGCTTCCCCAGCGCTCGACCATCTTCCCATCTTTGAATTTGGAAAACTGCAGACCCCTGATTTTCACTTTTTTCCCCGTAGGTGCGATCCCCCCAAGCGGTCCTTGATTTGTGCCGGTCAGTGTGTAGGCAAATGCGATTGACTCGTCATCGGCGACCAATGCTTCCAAGGCGACACTAAGATCGGGGAATGCCGTGCGCATTTGCGAAAAGAACATTCGGTAGCCATCCGGCCCGGATGCCTGACCTGGAGCGGGGTCGTGATCGACGCATCCAGGTGCAACTGTCTCTTTAAACAGATCAAAGTTGCCTGTGTTCACCGCTTCGGCAAACTTGCCTAATGTTGCGAGATTTACCTCTTTGCTCATAAAAGCAGTTCTCCTCTGATGTATGAGATGTTCCCGATCTCATGACGTGGCAAGTAATTTTGACTCACTCCATGTAGGGTCGCCGCCAATGCCGAGCGGATAAGGCCGACGAGGCGAATTCGGACGGTTGCTTGTGGACTGCATTCGGCGTGCACTCACGCCGACGCCAGCACGGTACTGAAAGAAGCTACTGAACGCTACAGTGTGGATACCAATGCCGTCGCGGTAAAGGTAAAGCAGGAGTTCGCCACGAAAGCGCGCCAAAACACGCCACACCGAATCAAAAGGCTAAGCGCAAGAAGAAGTTTGTTTGCATCCCGATCCTCAGCTCGGCTGGCGGTTTACGAAGTTCTTTCCAGGATTGGACGTTGCTGGCGCAGCTTGAATCGCTTTCTGCCTCAATTCACGAAATGCTGCATCAAGAGTGATAGGAGGATGGAGCACGTGTCCGAGGAACGGAACATTCGGCAAAGTGAAAGCTCGACTTACTGGATCAGTAAATACGGCGCGTTTCGCGGTTATTATTCGGAACAGTAAACTTTTTGCTCATTGCGGATGACTCCTTAATGACCTAGATTGCTAACCATGGCACTGAACGATCGTCGCTCCTTCCTCAAGATGGCAGCTCTTGCCGGCGCATTTTCCACGAATAGCCTGTTTCGCCAGGCCCATGCAGCAGAGTGGGAGACCGCGTCCAGCTCCGTAAACGGTCTTGACGCAGGCCAGGTCGGCCAGAACGAAGATTTCTGGGGTGTGATTCAACGCGGTTACTCTGTCAGCACTCAGATCATCAATCTAAACAACGGTGGAGTTTCCCCGTCACCCATCGTCGTACAGCAGGCGGTGGAACGCTACAATCAGCTTTCGAACGAGGGTCCGTCGTATTACATGTGGCAGATCCTTGACCAGGGTCGCGAGCCCTTGCGGCAGAAACTCGCTCACCTGGCGGGCACGCCGGCTGACGAGATTGCGATCAACCGCAACGCGACGGAAGCCTTGAATACGATCATCTTCGGCCTCCCCCTCAAAGCGGGAGACGAGGTTGTCGGGTCGAAGCAGGACTATCCCAACATGATGAGCGCGTACCGCCAGAGGGCGGAACGCGATGGCATCGTTTATAAGCAGATCAACTTCGATTTCCCGATAGAGGACAACGACGCGATTGTGAAGGCCTATGAGCAGGCCATGACGCCACGGACGAAGCTGGTGCATGTGACGCACATGGTGAACTGGGTGGGGCAACTTATGCCCGTGCAACAGATCGCCGACATGGCGCATGCGCGCGGTGTTGAGGTGATCGCGGACGGAGCGCATTCCTTCGGTCTGATAGATTTCAAGATTCCCGACCTGCACTGCGATTACTTCGGGACCAGCCTGCACAAGTTCCTGTCCGCGCCGATCGGCTCAGGGATGATATGGGTCAAGGCGGATAAGATCGAAAAGCTCTGGCCGCTTACCTGCGCCGGAAATCCGCACAGCAGCGACATTCGCAAGTTTGAAGTACTTGGAACGCGCAGTTTTCCTATCGAACAAGGCATTGGGGAAGCCATCAACTTTCATGAGGCCATCGGCTCCAGCCGCAAACAGGAGCGCATCTTTTATCTGAAGAACTACTGGGCGACGAGGGTGAGCAAGATCCCGAGCGTGAAGCTGCATACGTCTCTCGATCCGAAATTCTCCTGTGCGATCTGCGGAGTCAGCATCGATGGCATGACTCCGAACGCATTGATGACGACTCTGTTTGATCGTTACAAGATTCACACGGTCGGAATCGACTATGAAAATATTCACTGCGTCCGCGTTACCCCGCATGTGTACACAACCATCGCGGACCTAGATAAGTTTGTGGGTGCGGTGAGTGAGATTGCAGCAAGTAAGAAGGCTTAGGCGACGGGAGTGCACATTGACGACAGTCCCGTCAATAAATGCCATGCTCGATCCAAGTATCGTGGCCGCAAGTACGATATGTTGGCTTGCTGGCGAATTCGAGCATCCATTCACGTCTTTCATCGTTAAACGGACTATGCCCTCCGCCAGCAAAGAATAAACCTGGTGCGCGGTCTAAAGAACATCGGCATTACGGGCTGGAGTTGCTGCAGTTCGCCGACTACGCCTGCGGCCCGCTTCAGGTCTCCAGCCTCAAAGTAGCTACGATCAATGCGGTGTAGTGTTGTAGAGCCGCGCGATACCGAGGGCGGAAGTCGTTACCACGTCCACCCGGCCATCGCCGGTAAAGTCGGCAGCGGCCGCACTACCCGGCACGAACGTTGTAATGCCGCTGGTCGAGTTGAACAGGTTCTCCCCGTCTTCATCCGATACGAAGACTTGCTGCGCGGCAAAAGTGTCATTGCCGTTGCCACGCGCCACCACAAAGTAGCCTTGGCCGCCTGCGCCCACGTCCGGCTTACCGTCGCCATTGAAGTCGGCAACAATCACCGGACCCCAGATATAGGGCTCGAACCATCCGCCCGTCAGAATCGGAGTGGAGTCGCCGAACGTGCCGTGGCCATCGTTCGACCACATCGCCACGCCGGAGTTGTTGCGCGCGACCTGCTCGAAGCAACTGCCGGCAAAACTGTACAACGCGTCGAGCGGGCCACCGGTGCGAACCTTCGCGAGTGTGATCGAAGTGATCGGCTGACTGAAGTCGTCAAAGATCACCTGTCCAGGGGTGAAGTTGCCGGTTCCATCCCCGACCAAGGTCTGGGCGGTCGCCCGACAGTCGTCGGTCGACATCACAGCGACAACGTCCAGCTTGCCGTCGCCATTCACGTCTCCCACAGCAAAGTGCATCGTGGGGTCGAACGCGAAACCGGGAAGTGGCTTCAGCGCATTGAAGGTGCCATCTCCTTTACCCAGTCCTACGCCACCCGAGGTGATCAAATCGAGCTTGCCATCTTTATTCACATCCATCAACGCCACGTCGTTGCTCAGCGAGTTCATCTTGTAGTTCTTGGCCCTTTGGAAGGTGCCATCTGACTTGCCCAGCAGCACTGTCGTGTCGGCGTTGTCTCCTGGCGTGGCATCCACCACCACCAGGTCTGTGAAACCATCGCCATTCAAGTCGCCCGTCGCAATCGCCGCACCGCGCATACCGATAGCGTAGGTTTTGCCCGGATCGAAGAAGTTCGACCCGGAACCAGGAAACACAGTTACCGATCCGTTGCAAGGAGCCTTGCAGCTCGGAGTATTCACCACGGCCACATCTTTCTTCCCGTCACGGTTAAAGTCCCCGGTCACCACGCCCGTTGCTGCGGTCGAGTACGTGCCCCGCGCAGCCTGGAAGAATCCGTTGCCCTGGTTCTGGAGAAGGAAGAGATTGCCAGAGCCCGAACCTTCCGTCGCCAGATCCATGTTGCCCGCGCCGAAGAAATCCCCGGCGATCAGCGACACGGCACCATTGCCCGTGCTGTACGCGCTGGCATCGTTAAACGTGCCGTTGCCCTTGTTGAGGTAAACATTCACGTAGCTCGGCGACAGCGGGCTTGCTTGTGGATTGGACGGGATCGGCAGCGGCTGCGTTCCTGCAACCGCCAGGTCCATGACTCCGTCTTTGTTGAAGTCCGTAACAACGAGTGAAGATGCTCCCGCCACCGTGATCGTAGGACCAGCCGTGAGCGCTCCGCTCGAGCTCCCTAGCATTATCTCTATGCCCGATCCCGTTGGTACCGCCACGTCCGCGTGCCCATCTTTGTTGATGTCGCCCATCGCGGCATTCACGAAACCCGTCGCAGTCGGCATTGAGTAGGTCGTTCCCCTGATAAGTGCTCCGCCATGCGTCGAGAGATATGGAGTCACTGTGCCACCAGTGGTTCCTTTACCGCTTACCAGTGCCACGTCCGGCAGCGTGTCGCCATTGATGTCGCCCACCGCCAGCGTCAGCTTCGCGCCTGCCGGCGCGGTCGGAATGGTGTAGGTAAATGCGGTATGAAAGTTTCCGTGTCCGTCATTCAGCATCACCAGCAGAGTGTTCTCTTCAGTGACCGCGGCAAGGTCCATCGAGCCGTTGCCGTCGAAGTCAGCGGCAACCAAAGACAGTGCGGCAATGGGGATGTTCACCCCACCGCCCGAGAACGTGCCGTCGGCCGAACCGAAGGTGATCGAAATCGACTGCCCGAAGCGATACGCGATCGCGTCGGAGATGCCATCCTCATTCACATCGGCGGCCACATCGATCGCATCTGCAAAGTCAGCTTGAAAGCCAAGAGTGCCGGGAGCCTTCATGGTGTTGAACTTTCCCCCTCCCTGGTTGAACGCAATGGTTGCAAATGTGCTCTGCGGGGAGAAAGCAGTCGTGGCGCCGGAAAAGAGAATGTCGACCCTGCTGTCGCCATTGAAGTTGCCCGCTACGGCGTCGTAAGCGCCTTGCGGAACATTGCTCGGGTTTGGAACCGTGGTAGCGGAGATGAACTTGACTGCATTGCCTTGCGAGAAGGACGGTTGGGGAGCTGAGACGGCGATTAAGCTAAGGGCAAGACTAACCGAAGGTAACGAAATGAGCGTGGAGAATGCAGTCGCTTTGCTGCGCATAGAAGGACCTCACCTAAGAAGGACGACACTTATTTTTCAGGGTGGCAATACGGAGGGAGGGGCCCTGACTAAGCGTAGTTCGATGCGCGCCATCTCACTAAGGATGCCAGCAGTAGATTAGCCAGAACACTCCTGTTGCTTACCACTCGTTTGGAGCTTGCTTCGTGTCGGCGTAGGAGCCTGCCCACAAGGCGATCTGCAATTGCATGGACTTACACCACGCCTCGTGCATCTTGTTCACCTCATCTGCCGAGCGTCCATTCGCGGTGAGATAGGGCTTAATTGTCTCGTTGATGACAGCGATAAATCCGATGATGTCGCGCAGCGGGACATGCGAAGTCGATGCCACACCATCCGTCTTGTTTTTCTTCAAGCTTGTATGCCGCAGAGCAATCTCCTGCTGATAGTTGAGCCAGTCGCGATCGTAAGGGCGGAAGCATGTGTCGAGAATCCACTGCTCGAAGCGAAAATTGCTCTTGGCGAGGTAGTCAGGCAGTGGTTCTCCTTCGAGTGAACGCGAGTGCCGCGCCAGATTCGGTATGCCAGCGATAATACCGCTGCGCCAATGAAGCACGACCTCGCGAGTCTGACCTTTTAGGACTTCGCCTGCCAGCAGCAGATAACGTTGATCTTCTTCTGTGAAGCCTACGGTGACCTTCAGATCTTCCAGTTCCTGAAGTGTGATCGGAGAGGGTGCGACCGCATCCGTTCCGTACGTGTAACCCGGTATTTGCTCTGCGATTAGCTTCGTCATTCGGCCTCCCTTACAGGCTAATCCATTCAGCCGTTCCTTCGTTTCAGAGCTCCTAATAAATCACGTTTTGAGGAACTTGCCATGCAATAAACTTCGAGCAGGGAGCTTACTCAAATCGCCGTTCTCATGGGAACACAAGAAACCCTTTGTCTGAAATGCGGACTTATCATCCAGGTAACTTGTTCTCAATTTGTCGATGAGTAAATTGGCATTACGTGCTCACCGAGATTGTCCAGCCACTGCCACCTCACAGAATCGAAAGAGAGATCGTCGTATCGGCGATGACGGACGGAGAAGTTGTTTGAGCCAAGCCATGTGCTTCTCTTTATTTGGCGCGGAGGGTGGGTTCCAAGTGTTTCCTGCCTGCTTCAGTCACTTTGAAGATTCGTATGGGCGGTTCCTGGCCAAGAAGACAAAAGCTTTTCACTATCCCACGGTCGGATAAGTTGGAATCGTGATTTGAAACGAAGTCACTGTTCGCGACTGCCCAAAGATACTCCGAAAACGGAGACTGCCATCGTGCTTGTGGACAATCCCCCTGCTGATCCAGAGTCCCAGGCCTGTACCCTTGGTAGACTTCGTCGTAAAAAACGGCTCGAAGAGTTTCTTAGCATGTTCCGGCGCAATGCCGCTGCCCGTATCTGAGATGAACACAACCACTCCTGCAGGCCGGCCGTTGCAAGGCGATGCCTCTTTGATTAACACTCGCATTCGGCCGCCTTCCGGCATAGCCTGAATTGCATTGCTGACGAGATTCAAGAAGACCTGTTTCAACTCAGACGGGAAGCCGTGAATCATACCCTTGATAAGATAACGCTTTTCAAGGTTAATATTGCTCACCTGCATGAGCCGCTGATGCAATTCCAGAACATCATCCAAAAGGTCTGAAATGAAAACGGGAACAGCTTTTTGCGATTCTCGGTAGAAGCTCAACGTTTGCCGGGTGATGTGCGAGACGCGCCCGAGCTCCTGATCCGCGAGTTCAGCGTAATACCTGGCCTTCTGATCCAGCGAGGGATGTTCGCGAAGAAGGTAAAAGATGTTGGTTATAGCTTCAAGTGGATTATTGATCTCATGCGCTACGATGCCAGCGAGCTTGCCCATGGCGGCCAACCGATCATTCCGCCGGAGTGCTTCCTCAGCGAGCAGTTGCGCCGTAATATCGCGATTGATTTCCAGTATAGCGGCGCTCCCCGCCTGCACTGCATGTCTACTGGCAACGACGACCTCATACCCATCTTTACGCTGCTGTTTGAGATTTCCCTCCCAGCGTCCACTTGATTGGAGCGCATCTGAGATTGTTCGAATCCCGCCTGCCAGGTTGGTCCCCAAAAGCTCGTGCGCGGGTTGACCGATTGCTTCCCCGCGGGTCCATCCGTAGAGTACCTCCGCCCCTGCGTTCCAGAAGCTTATTATCCCCGAGGCATCGCGGACCAAAATAGCTTCGGAAGCGAGCTCAAGTAGTTCAGCCCGTTCTTGCAATGCGTTATCGAGATGCTTGCGCTCGGTAATATCAAAAAATGCTCCTACGGCCCCACGTACGTTGCCAGTCTCGTCAAATAGCGGAGATGCACTCGCAAGCAGATAATGGGGAGTTCTGTTACGGGGAATAATCTCGAGTTCTGTTAGGCCTATAGCTTGCCCGGTCAAAGCCGCTCGCTGAAGGGGCATCTCTTCTAGTGTCAGTGTTACGCCGTTTTTTCGGACATTGAATAAATGATTGATTGAGTTCTGTGAGAGATTGTCGCCCTGCTTCAGCCCCAGCAATTCGCTCAGGGCTGCGTTACCGGTTATAACATCGCAACTTGGGCCGTGGGCTACCGCCACTCCAACCGGCAATACCTGCATGATGGATTCGAGCTCTGCAACGCGCTGTTGAAGTTGCTGGTTCAATACCCGCAACTCTTCACTCCTTTGGGCGACTCGCAGTTCCAGTTCCCGATTGAAGACCTGTAGTTCCCGAGTCTTTCGATGAAGTTCGGCAAAAACGCTGACCTTGGCGCGAAGCACCTCAGGAACGACCGGCACAGAGATATAGTCCACCGCTCCGATCTGGTAACCCCGTATCCGATCAATCTCGGACAGGTGCACCGCTGAGACAAAGATAATGGGGGTTTTCTGAAAGCGCGGATGTTGGCGCATCATATCTGCGAGTTCAAATCCATCGATCTCCGGCATGCTGACGTCCATCAACACCACGGCTACGTCGGTTTTGAGAAGATGTTCAAGCGCCTCCCTCCCCGATGTTGCTTTGACGAGGCGTTCACCCAGTTCCTCGAGGATGACCTCGTAACTCAACAGCTTAGAGGGCTGGTCGTCGACCAGCAAAATTGTAACTTGGTCCCTGTCCATTGAGACGCCTGCCCGGTCTGGTTGAGTAAACAACGATTCCAACATAACGCCTACCGATGGAGCCATGTGCGTAAACCAGAAAGCAGTTGGTCTGTGTTTACAGGTTTAGCCATATACTCTGAAGCTCCCGCCTCCAAACACTTTTCGCGATCGCCCTTCATTGCCTTGGCGGTAAGGGCGATAATCGGCAAACGCCGGAATTCAGCATTCTGACGAATAACCTGCATGGTCTCATATCCGTCCATCTCAGGCAGCATGATGTCCATCAGGACGATCGCGATGTCCGGAGTTGCTTCCAGGGTAGTGATTGCCTCCCGGCCGGTGCCTGCGGTAAGTACCGTCATACCTCTTCTTTCCAAAACACTACTGAGAGCAAAGATGTTTCGGACGTCGTCATCAACTACTAGCACTTTACGTCCAAGGAGCGCTTCGTCCGACTGGTGCAACCGATCGAGCATCCGCTGCTTCTCGAGAGGAAGATCCGACACCACGCGATGCAGGAAGAGCGCAGTTTCATCAAGAAGCCGTTCTGGAGACTCGACGTCCTTTATGACGACGCTCCGTGCTAAAGAGCGTAGACGGGCATCCTCATCGGGCGCCAAGTCTTTGCCTGTAAATACCACTACTGGCAATTCAACCAAAGCTGGTGATTCGTGTATTCGTTCCAATACTTCGAAGCCCGACATATCAGGCAGGCGAAGATCCAGAACAACGCAGTCGAACTTTTCTGACGCCACCCTGGAGAGCGCATCCTGGCCACTGTCGACGATAGCCACATCGATATCGTCATGACTCAGAAGCTCCAAAATGCTGAACTGCTCTGTCGGATTATCTTCAACAACCAGTAACTTCTTCCGCCGTGGTGTCGAGTACTCCTTGATGCGAGCGAGTGCTTCTTCCAGTCCTTCCGGCGTGGTCGGCTTGGTCACATACGAGAAAGCACCGCGTGACAAGCCGTGGTGCCAATCCTGGTCCATAGTCAACATTTGAACCGGGATGTGCCGTGTCTGGGAATCCTGCTTCAAATGATTCAGTACAGCCCAGCCAAGCATGTCCGGTAGGAAAACATCGAGGGTAACCGCGGTTGGACGGAACTCGCGAGCCAACGTCAGCGCCTCAGAACCCCGCATTGCGACCAATACCTTGAATCCCTTGCTACGTGCGAGGTCGCAGAGCAGTCTCGCATAATGCGGATCATCCTCCACGATCATCAGAACACGATCGCCAGGCGACAGATTGCCGCGATCGTCCTCCAGGCGTTCCGCAATCTGCTCCGAAGTTGCAGCGGCAAGCTGCAACTTCGGGAGCAGCTGATTTGGGAACCTCTCCACACTAGAGATCACAGTCGTAGAAGCGCCGACATAAGTACGTGGAAGGAATAATGTGAAAGTGCTACCTTGCCCCGGTGTGCTACGCAGTTGAATTTCGCCGCCAAGGAGGCTAGCGAGTTCGCGGCTGATCGCAAGTCCAAGTCCTGTTCCGCCATACTTGCGACTGGTGCCGGCATCTGCCTGCTGGAAGGCCTCGAAGATAATGCGTTGCTTCTCCTGCGGTATTCCAATTCCAGTATCCATCACCTCAAAGGAGATGACCGAGCCGGCTCCACTCAGAATCGGATGGCCCTTACTCCACCCAGAACTCGCCGACGAAACAGAAAGATGAACGCTTCCATTTTCAGTAAATTTGAAGGCATTCGAGAGCAGATTCTTGAGCACCTGTTGCAGCCGCTTGGAGTCGGTCACGAAGCTACGCGGCAAGTCAGTGTCTAACCGGACATCGAAGGAGACCTTGCGGTTTTCGGCCTCGTGGCGAAATGGCCGGGCCAGCATATCGAGCAGGCTTCCAAAGAAGACCTCTTCTGCCTCGACTGACACAGTCCCAGACTCGATCTTCGATAAATCCAGTATGTCGCTGATCAAATTCAATAAGTCCGTACCGGCACCGTGGATGGTTCTCGCATACTCCACCTGCCTCGGCGTGAGATTCCTGTCCGGGTTGTCAGTAAGTTGCTGGCCGAGCACAAGGATACTGTTCAGCGGTGTGCGTAGCTCGTGCGACATGTTTGCAAGGAATTCGGATTTATATTTTGAGGTAAGGGCGAGTTCTTTTGCCTTGTCCTCGAGAGCTCGACGCGCCTGCTCGATTTCCTGATTCTTGCGTTCTACTTCGGCATTTTGTTCGGCGAGCTGCTGAGCCTTCTGTGCGAGCTGTTCGTTTGTCTGCTGCAGCTCCTTCTGCTGGGTCTGAAGCTCGGTCGCAAGTTGCTGCGACTGTTTCAGCAGTCCCTCCGTCTGCATCGTTGCCCCAATGCTGTTGAGTACAATGCCGATGCTTGCCGTGAGTTGCTCAAGAAAGGCGAGGTGGGAAGCAGTGAAATTATTTAAGGTAGCAAGTTCAATCACCGCCTTGACTCGATCCTCAAAGAGCACCGGCAACACAATCACATTCCGCGGAACCGCTTCAAACAGGCCCGACCGGATGGGTGCTGTATCTGGAGGCAGATCCCGAATGAGCATGCGACGTTTTTCTCGAGCACATTGGCCGATGAGTCCTTCGCCGACTTCGATGCGCTCCAGATGACCATCTGCATTGCTGGCATAGGCCGAAAGGAGTGTCATTGTGTCGCTGTCTTCAGAGTCCGTCTGATAGATGAGACCCTGTTGCGCGTTGACCAGGGGAGCTAGCTCAGAGAGTAGCATTCGCCCTACCGTGACTAAGTCGCGCTGGCCCTGGAGCATGCTAGTGAAACGCGCGAGGTTAGTCTTGAGCCAGTCTTGCTCGTTATTCTGGTCTGTGGTGAGTCGAAGGTTGTCGATCATTGTGTTGATGTTGTCCTTGAGTTCGGCAACTTCGCCGCTAGCCTCTACCTGGATCGAACGGGTGAGGTCACCCTTAGTTACGGCGGTGGCAACTTTAGCTATTGCGCGGACCTGGTTCGTAAGGTTGTCAGCCAGCAAGTTCACATTGCCGGTGAGATCTTTCCATGTTCCAGCAGCACCAGGCACATTCGCCTGACCTCCCAATCGACCTTCCACGCCCACTTCGCGGGCTACGGTGGTAACTTGATCCGCGAATGTTGCCAGCGTGCCGGTCATGTTATTGATGGTTTCGGCAAGAGCCGCGACTTCGCCTTTGGCGTTGACTGTCAGTTTCTGCGTCAGGTCACCGGTGGCCACTGCGGTCACTACCTTTACAATGCCCCGGACCTGTTCCGTCAGGTTTGCAGCCATGACATTCACGTTGTCGGTCAGATCCTTCCAGGTACCGGCGACTCCCGGCACCTGGGCCTGCCCGCCCAATTTGCCATCTGTGCCAACCTCGCGGGCCACGCGCGTCACTTCGGCGGCAAAGGCGTTGAGCTGGTCCACCATGGTGTTGATGGTGTTTTTAAGTTCAAGGATTTCACCCTTTACATCCACCGTGATCTTGCGCGATAGGTCACCGCGCGCCACAGCAGTAGTAACTTCGGCAATGTTTCGCACCTGGCCAGTCAGGTTTCCCGCCATAGCATTGACAGAGTCGGTAAGGTCTTTCCAGGTACCGGCGACACCCGGCACCTGGGCCTGCCCGCCCAACTTGCCATCCGTGCCAACCTCGCGGGCAACACGCGTCACTTCGGCGGCGAACGAGCGAAGCTGTTCCACCATTGTATTCAACGTCTCTTTGAGTTGCAGAATTTCACCGCGTACATCGACCGTGATTTTCTTTGAAAGATCGCCGTTCGCAATAGCTGTTGCAACCTCGGCAATATTACGCACCTGGCCGGTAAGGTTGCTGGCCATGAAGTTCACATTGTCTGTAAGGTCCTTCCAGGTTCCAGCGACTCCCGGCACTTCAGCCTGACCACCAAGTTTTCCGTCCGTGCCTACTTCACGAGCAACACGTGTCACTTCACCGGCGAAAGCGTTCAACTGATCGACCATTGTGTTGATGGTGTTCTTTAGTTCGAGAATTTCACCCTTCACGTCCACGGTGATCTTGCGCGAGAGATCACCGCGCGCCACAGCGGTCGTGACTTCCGCGATATTACGCACCTGACCGGTTAGATTGCCGGCCATGGAGTTCACTGAATCAGTAAGGTCCTTCCACGTTCCAGCCACGCCGGGTACGTTTGCTTGACCACCAAGGCGGCCCTCCGTACCAACCTCGCGGGCCACGCGCGTCACTTCACCGGCAAAGGCATTCAGCTGGTCCACCATAGTATTAATGGTGTCCTTCAGCAGCAGGATCTCGCCGCTAACATTGACCGTGATTTTTTTCGAGAGGTCTCCACGGGCAATTGCCGTAGCGACGTCAGCAATATTGCGAACCTGCCCCGTCAGGTTGCCAGCCATCGAGTTCACAGAATCAGTCAGATCCTTCCAAGTACCAGCGACTCCCGGGACTTCGGCCTGACCACCCAGTTTTCCATCGGTTCCGACTTCACGAGCTACGCGCGTTACCTCCGAGGCGAAGGAGCGAAGCTGGTCCACCATGGTATTGATGGTGTCTTTCAACTCGAGGATTTCGCCCTTCACATCTACCGTAATCTTGCGCGATAGGTCGCCCCGAGCTACAGCCGTGGCCACCTCGGCAATGTTACGTACCTGACCAGTCAGGTTGCTGGCCATGAAATTCACATTATCTGTAAGATCTTTCCAGGTACCGGCCACGCCGGATACTTGTGCTTGCCCTCCGAGTTTCCCCTCGGTACCCACCTCGCGGGCTACGCGCGTTACCTCACCTGCAAAGGCATTAAGCTGATCCACCATCGTGTTGATAGTGTTCTTAAGTTCAAGGATTTCACCCTTTACATCCACCGTGATCTTGCGCGATAGGTCGCCGCGCGCTACAGCTGTCGTGACCTCTGCGATGTTACGTACCTGGCCCGTTAAATTGCCAGCCATCGAGTTTACGGAGTCCGTAAGGTCTTTCCACGTTCCGGCGACGCCGGGCACATTGGCCTGGCCGCCAAGCCTGCCTTCAGTCCCCACCTCGCGGGCTACGCGCGTTACCTCGCCAGCAAACCGGTTCAGCTGGTCCACCATCGTGTTGAGTGTTTCTTTGAGCTGTAGGATCTCCCCTTGCACGTCTACAGTTATCTTGCGAGAGAGATCGCCATTCGCAATGGCGGTGGCCACTTCGGCAATGTTGCGAACCTGGCCCGTCAGGTTACTGGCCATGAAATTAACATTGTCGGTGAGATCTTTCCACGTGCCTCCGACGCCGGGCACCTGAGCCTGGCCGCCCAGCTTGCCTTCGGTACCCACCTCACGAGCAACACGCGTAACCTCTCCGGCAAAGGCGTTCAGCTGGTCCACCATGGTGTTAATGGTGTCCTTCAGCTCCAAGATTTCGCCCTTAACGTCTACAGTAATCTTGCGGGAAAGATCACCGCGCGCCACTGCGGTTGTGACTTCAGCGATATTGCGTACCTGTGCGGTCAAGTTCCCGGCCATCGCATTGACCGAATCCGTAAGATCCTTCCACGTCCCTGCTACGCCTGGAACGACCGCCTGTCCGCCTAGTTTGCCGTCAGTGCCAACTTCACGAGCTACGCGTGTCACTTCCGAAGCAAATGAGCGCAGCTGGTCGACCATCGTATTGATGGCTTCCTTAAGTTGTAGAATTTCGCCCCGCACGTCTACCGTAATCTTGCGCGACAAATCACCGCTGGCCACGGCAGTTGCTACTTCCGCGATGTTTCGTACCTGACCGGTCAGATTGCTGGCCATTGAATTTACGGAGTCAGTGAGATCTTTCCACGTACCCGCGACGCCTGGCACATGCGCCTGGCCACCCAACTTGCCGTCCGTACCCACCTCACGGGCGACCCGCGTCACCTCCGAGGTGAATATGCCAAGCTGCTGGATCATTGTGTTGACGATCTTGGCCGATCGGAGGAACTCGCCCTCGAGGGGGCGCCCATCCACGTCCAGCCTCACTGCCTGGGTAAGATTGCCTTGCGCAACCGCTCCGATCGCGCGGGTCACCTCGGTTGTTGGGCGGAGCAAATCTTCTACCAGCGTATTGACAGACGATTCCATCTCACCCCAGGAGCCGCGGAGTTCCTGAAACCGTGTTCGTTCGCGAGTGCGCCCTTCTTTACCTACAACCTGACCTATACGCCTCAGTTCATCCGCCATTTGCTGATTCGCCGAAGCAATCTCATTGAAAGTGTCAGCGACTTTTCCTTCCAGGCTTGTCCAGGTGTTCGGAAGGCGGGCAGAGAAATCTCCATCGCGCATCCGCCGGAGCGTCGTCAGTAGCATGGCAATATCGAAATCAGAAGCGATCGAACTAGACTTGGAATCATTGCCGTTTTCGAGCGGCTTAACGGATACGTCGGGCTTTGTGCCGGCAGATTTACGATTGTTAGGTTTCAAGACAGTGCCTCACAAGAGAGATTAATTAATTGTGCCCTAGTCGTAACGTCGTTCCATGGCAGTATGCAAGATGGCTAGGAATCCAGTCCAATGTTCAATTGTCATCATGAAATCGAGACATAATCTTGCTTAGATGCTAGTGCCTACCCTTCAGGGATAGCAGTCTGGATAAAAATCGCTATCCAGAGTTTTGTGGCAACTGCAAGATTTTTGCGGGGAACAAATTTTTGGAGTGTTTAGTCCGCCCTCGCAGTCCGCCCATGCGGCTACTGGAGAACTTAAAGACGCAGGTCTTTTCGATTCTCGGGCCTCTCTTGCCTCTACAGTTGACTCTTCCCACGACGCAATCGTCAGTAAGGCCCTGAATGGAATCAGATGGAATGATTCTGTAGCCCAGATTTGTGGATACACCGCGAATGAAATCATAAGTCAATCCATCCTCGTGCTCATCCCACTGCAACCGCATCAGGATGAAGATCAGATTTTGGGCAAAGTGAGAACTGGAGAGCGCATCGACCATTACGAAGGTAACAGGATGAGGAAGTGGAGAGAGGGTTCCGGTCTTCGCCACGATCTCTTCGACGAAGGATGCGACCAGTAGGATCGTCGGCGCTCCAAGGTCACTTGAGATATTTCCAACCGCACATAGAATGATTAGAGCCGGTTCAGATTTGATGGCGATCGTCGATTATGTAGACGACACCATTGTCAGCAAAGATTTATCGCAAAGCCGTGGCTTCGTTTCTTGGCCCATTTGCCCGAACCCGCAGCAGGTTACGAACGCGGTCACCAGGAGGAACATGGCGTTTGGCGAGTTGACCGTGACTCGCCCGCAATCCAGAAATTGCGAGTCCTTCATACGTTTCAATGAGCATATAGGCGGTTTGGCGACAACCGAGAGCGGCTGCACTCGTTTCACGCTTCCAATACAAACTGTAATTTAAAGCGAAAACCGGATGTGCGCCGCTAGTTGTGTGAGACGCGGCTAGCTGTTTTCAACTGCATTAATCTTTTTGTGACATTTGCTTAACAGTCAACGACTATTTACTTGATTTGAGTGTTTTCGCAGACGACGTATCTGAGGATGGCGGGTTATCGATTCGCCCTTAAAATCTTTCGCCGGTATAGCACGCGAACACATTAATTCAAGCTGTCCAAGGCTGTTGTGTATGAAAATTCTGGTTGTCGAAGATGAAGTCAAAACGGCCAAGTTCCTCAAGAAGGGGCTTAATGAAGCCGGCTTTGTCGTTGACGTCGCCAGCGATGGTTTTGAAGGCCTCCACCTGGCGAGGGAAGTTGAGTTCGATTTGGTCATTCTGGATGTCATGCTGCCTGTCCTGGATGGCTGGCAAATGCTTACTCTATTGCGCAAGTCAGGCCGCCGGTCTCTTGTCCTGCTCTTGACCGCCCGTGATTCGGTACAGGAGCGCGTTCGAGGATTGGAACTCGGCGCTGACGATTATCTTGTGAAGCCGTTCGCCTTCTCAGAACTGCTGGCGCGCGTCCGTTCGCTATTGCGCCGTGGGCCGGTTCGAGCCCAAGAAAGCCTCCGCATGGCCGATCTGGAAATCGATCTGTTGCGCCAGCGTGCGACGAGGGCCGGTCAACGGCTGGATCTGACTTCCAAGGAGTTTCTCCTACTGACATTGATGGCGCGGCGAGCAGGTGAGGTACTGTCCCGCACCTTGATTGCTGAAGCGGTTTGGGACATGAATTTTGACAGCGACACAAATGTCGTGGACGTCAATGTCAGGCGGCTGCGCGCCAAAGTAGATGAACCATTCCCGCTGAAGTTGATCCATACCGTACGAGGCGCGGGCTATGTCATGGAATATGACCAGTAGTCTCGCCCCCTTCGGAAAGTGGTGGGGTACTCTAGCCTTCCGGTTAACCGCAGGGTACGCGATTTCCGGCCTGCTCATGGTGTTCTTCGCTACCGCTAGTCTTTATGCTGGTGCTGGTCTCAGAACTTGATCGAAGCACGGACCTGTTCATCGCGGACAAGCTGAATGTGCTCCGCACTATGCTGCGGGAAAGACCTAACGACATAGACGCCCTGCGGGAAGAAGTCGAGCTGGAATCAGCGGCACGCCGATACGAGCAGTTTTATATTCGTCTACTGGATCAACGAGGAAATCAGTTGATGGCGACGCCGAGAATGGCGGAGCAATTGGACCTGCCTCAATTCATCGCACAACCCCAGAGCCGCCCGGATCGTGCCATTGCGATGAAGGGAAGCACAGGGACAGGCATTTCGTGTCACGCAGTGCGGCAGTGCCCGTGGGTTCGCCACCAACTCATACCGACACCATTCAGATTGCGGTTGACGTCTCGCAGAAAGAAGAGCTGCTGGCACGCTATCGGCGCTGGTTCGGGGCTATTATGCTGGGAACGTTTGTGATCTTCCCAGTAGCGGGATATCAGATCGCACGCCGCGGCATTCGCCCAGTGGAAGAAATGGCGACCACGGCTCGCCATATCAGTTCCACCAATTTGCACGAGCGCATTCTTCCCGAAGGATATCCCGTCGAGCTGGCTTCTCTGGCCGACACCTTCAATAAAATGCTGGATCGCCTGGAAGAGTCCTTCGAGCGGATTTCCAGATTTTCCGCCGATATTGCGCACGACCTGCGCACGCCGGTGAATAACATCCGCGGCGAGGCCGAAGTGGCTTTGGCCCGTGCTCGAACCGTCGATGAGTACCGCGATGTGCTGGATCCTGCCTGGAAGAGGCCGTGCGTTTATCTGACCTCATCGGCGACCTTCTGTTCCTGGCTCGCGCCGAGAGCCCCTTGACCCATTTGCATCGTGCGCCTGTGGATGTCGGCGAATTGCTGAGCGGCGTGTCGCGAATACTACGAAGCTTCGGCTGTGGAGGGTGGCATCTCGCTCACCACAGCTCTTGCTGCCGAACCGGTGATCGCCGAACTGGACCGCACACTCATACAGCGGGCCGTGGGGAACCTCATCGCAAATGCCGTGGCGCACACTCCATCGGGCGGCACCGTGGTGCTCAAGGCTAACGCCGATGTCGCCGCTATTCGCATTGAAGTCTCCGACACAGGAGACGGCATCCCTCATGACGCGCTGCCAAGAGTATTCGATCGTTTCTACCGTGTTGATACGTCGCGTTCTCAAGCTTCGGGCGGTACCGGCCTGGGGCTAGCGATTGTCCAGAGCATCATGGTGCTCCACGGCGGCCGCGCGGAGATCGCCAGTCAACTGGGCCATGGCACACGAGTGACGCTGCACATACCCGCCTCGTGAAGGGTTTTCCACCCTGTTTCTCTCCATTTGCACGCTCGCGAGTTCGCACCGAGCGATGTATCAATTGCTTGCTGTTTCTCATTCGTAACTCATGCTCAATCCACGCTGCGGCTGTACTGCCGCAGTGGCGTAGATTTGTTGGCGAATCTCAGAATGCAACCCGCAGAGCGAACTGAATCTCACGTGGGGTTCCCGACCCGATCGGGCTCACAGGCGTTGTGGTGTTCACTGTCTGGGTGATGCTGCCGAAGCCGGGGACTGCCGAAGGTGGACTGCGGCAGCCCGTATTGCGGATGGTTGAAGATATTAAAGAACTCCGAGCGGAACTCGAGATGCATTCGCTCCCCCAACGCAACTGATTTGGCAACGCCGAGATCGATCTGCCACGCACCGGGGCCACGTGCGGTGTTTCGCGGTGCGTTACCGAATGTTCCGGCAGCCGGCACGGCAAACGCCTCAGGATTGATCCATTCCCCGATGCTCTTACCTCTCGTCGGCGTCAGCGAGACGCCGGGCACGAGATCGGGCCGCTGATCCGTGCTGTTTCCGTCCGGCACGCTCGCCGAGGAACGATTGACCAGCACATTCATTGGGAAACCGGCTCGAGCCAATACCACGGAAGTCAGTTCCCAATCGCGGGCAATGCTGCTCAGAATTCCAGGCTGGTTCAGATAGGATCTACCCGGACCGAATGGCAGTTGATAAATAGCATTGGCATTTACCACATGACGCACATCCCAGATGCCGCTGGCACGTTCGCATTCCGGACAGGCTACATTTTGCGGCACCAGAGAGTCGCCGTCACCGCTGCCGTCGGAGCCGTCGTCGATTTCATGCGACCACATGTAATTGGCCGAAAACAGGAGTCCGCGCGAAAACGACCGCTTCACCGCCGCCGAGAACCCCTGGTAGCTACTGGCATCTTTCGTTGCCGCGCCAGCTTACCTGGCCGAAATTCGGATACGGACGAACTCCCGTGGCCGCATCGACAACGTTCACTTCAGAGAGCGTCAGTAGGTACACTCCATGGCTTCCCACGTACGAGATCGTGCCCACAAAGTCTCGCTGGAAGCTCACGTTGCACTGAGAGGCCCCACTGCTCCACGTAAGTGTCCTTGCGTTGCCGGTCCTGGTCTCGCGGCGAGACAATTCCCGTCGTATCGGATAAGAAACGGTGTGATCGGATAACTGAGGTCTGGGATCGTCTTGTTCGACAATGAATACGCATAGACCTCATTGCTGATGGGCAGGTTCTGATCGTCCAGCTGGCCGTCTTCGTGATACATTCCGAATCCCGCGCGAATCAACGTCTTTCCGTTGTTTTCTGGCGCCCACGCGAAGGCCACTCGTGGATCGATATCGCCGTAGTTGGGCTGGCCGAAACTGGCGCCGACGCCGCAGAATCCCTGCGGCCCGCAGGTGGCGAAGTCAAATGGGTTGGCGCGTCCCAGCACCTCGTGAAATATGTTGAAGAAGCTGTAGCGCGCACCCAGGTTCACGGTGAAGTTCGGCGTCCATCTGAATTCATCCTGGATGTAGCCGTAAAACTGGGTCTTGCGCAGCCCATTGATGGGCAGGTCTCCATTCAGGGTTGCTGTACTTATGCTGTTTGTATCGAATGCTACCGTCGAAGCGTACGTGATGGTTCCACTCTCCGTGTTTCCCTGGTTCAGCTGAATACGCCGGATCTCCACTCCGCCCTTCACCGTGTGCCTGCTCTTGATCCACGTCAGGTTGTCGATCTCCGAAAACGAGTTTCCCACGCCCGTGCTGATGCGGTTGTTGTTCAGCGTGGTGAATCCCGAGACTGAAACCGAATAAGGAATCCCGGTGTGATTGAGGTCGTACGTGTCGGCCGTGCCGCGGTTATATCCGAACTTAAACTCGTTTACCAGATTGGGATTGAAAATATGAAGCAACTCGATGGTGCCATTGACTGGCGCAGACGTCAGCTGCTGCAGGTCCTTAAGATAATTACCCGAGCTTGCCAGCGGCTGCGTATTGACCGCCCGGTCGAAGTTGAAGCGCACAAATGCGGTGGTCTTTTCTGAGAAGCCGCTGGTCGAGCCGTATCATGGCCGAGTTTTCGTTCACCACCTGCGTGCCTTCGCTGGCAAATTGATCTATGTTCGGGTCATTGGTCGGCGCCTGTGCCGAGCGGATATCCGTTCACAATAGGCCCCAGCTCTGGCGAATCCACTAGAACCCTGGCGCGGAACGCGCTGCTCGGCACGTAGCCGAGCAGTGGAAATCCCCAGCGTTGCCGGTATCCTTCATAAGCCAGAAAGAAAAACGTCTTGCCAGGTACGATGGGACCGCTCAGCGCCCCGCCGAACTGATTGAGGTGAAACGGTGGCTGCGACGTCGAAGCCGGTACAGGCTGCTGCGCGTCAAAGACATTGTTACGTAGAAACTCGAACGCGTTACCGTGCCACTGATTCGTGCCTGATGGAGAGGTAACGGCCAGCTGCGGCCCGCCCGTTGCGCCGCCTTCTGCTGTCGTCAACATCGAGTCAATGCGAAACTCCTCAATTGCGCCCAACGGAATCGAGAGCCGCACGTACGGTTGCTGCGGCTGGTTCACGATGTTGGTCGCGTCGATGCCGTCGTAGGTGAAATTGTCATCGTCGCGTCCGCGTCCTGCGAATCGGATGGACCGCTGGTTGCTGCCTCCAGTATCCACCGCACCAGGTACCAACGCCGTCAGCGTTGCCCAGTTGCGGCCGTTGATTGGCAACTTATCCGCCTGCACTTTATCAATACGTCCGCCCAGCGCGTCGGTGCTATTGTCCATCTGCTCGGAGCTGGGCGAGACCTCCACGCGCTCCTCGCCTCCTGCTACCTGCAGCGTTGCATCCAGAGTTCGAGTACGCCCAATTACCTGCTTCGCATCGACAAACGTCAAAGTCTTGAAGCCGGGATGATCGAAGCTGATCGTATAAGTGCCTACCGGCAACTCGGGAATGTCATAGCTCCCAGTGGGGGACGACACGGTTTCGCGCCACAGTTGGGTCGAGTTCTGCACAGCCGTGATGCGCGTCTGCGGCAGCAGATGTCCCGTGGAATCGGTGACTGTACCGCTCAAACCGCTGCGATCAATCTGTGCGGAACATATAGCGGCAAGAAAGAAGACAACAATGATTACGATCGATGCATGAAGACTTCGAAACTCAGAATACCTTCCGCCAAACTGGAGATTATCCTTCAATTCACGATGCATACAGCCTCCCAACGGGGGAAATCGGGTGCTCAAGCGAATACAGAGCAGGTGCACGCCGGGAGTCCTCCACGGCGGTCGCCCTGTCTGTCCTTGCGGAAACACTTTAAATGACAAATCCGTAATAATAAAAAATCGTTATAGGCACATAACACTGTTATTAAGGTTGCATCAAAACCGAAAACCGCCAGCGCTCTGTTGAATCAGTGAATCGTCATGGAGGGTTTTTGGCCAGGTGCAGCCTAAGTTCGACAGGGCTGTTAGGGCCGCGGCGCAATGCCTGTGGCTTCACCTCACGATTGGTAAACATCACAGAAGATCTTGGCGATTATGCCTTGGCCAATGCTTGCGTAGTTCGACTCGGCTGCGTTCTTTTTCGAGATCGACTGTCTGATTGCTCGCTGCGCACCTCTCCCGCGAACAGGATGACAAGACTGTAATCTCGCCGTCATCCTGCCGTGCGGCGCGGGTTTCTAACATAACTCCCGTGCGCAGTTCATAAGAGCGGCGCTGGTCGTATCTCCACCCCGATGTCGCACGGCCGATCCCGGTTGCGCGATGAAAAAATCCCCGTAACAAAAAAGAAGGAGAACGGTAGATGTCCCGAAAAATGTCTCGAAATACTCCCCGAAACAATTCTCGAAATAGTTCTCGGCTCATCCGTCTGCACCCGCTCGCCGGCCTGCTGGCGACAGGGCTGTGCGTTCCAGCGCTCTTTGGTCAGTCCAAGCCCTTTCCGACCTACGTCACCGGCCCTCAGCCGAACGGCTCGTGGGTGGTGAGTGATGGCCAGGTCATCACCCCGGCCGGCAAACAAGTCGACCTCGGTATCCGGGTCCGCGCGAAGGCCATCGCGTTGAATCCTAATGTCCACAGTCGCACCGCCGCCGTTCTCACCATGGGCGCGTCGCAGGCCGTCGAGGTTTTCGATACCAAGACCGGAGATGTCCTGCAGAACTACATCCCGTTCGGGCAGGATTCGAGCGGCAGCTATAGCGGCATAACCTATTCGGCGGACGGCAAGTACCTCGTGTTCAGCCAGGACAGTAGCAACGTTACCATCGCCAAGGTCTCTGAAGAGGGCTTGTTGCAAGACGACGCCCAGGTCAGCGTGCCGCCGAACAAGTCCTTCATCAACTGCTTTTCGAACAGCCCTGCTGGCGATGGCGTACCCTGCGGCACGTTCTGGACTGGAAGCACTTCCTACCCCGGCGGCATCGCGATCTCGAACGATGGCAAGAGCGCCTATGCCCTGCTGAACCAGAACAATACGCTCACCAAAATCGACCTGACAGCGTCGACCCCAGCGCAGGGTGAGCAGATCCGCGTCGGCAACGCGCCGCACAGCATCGTGATCTCCAGCAACGGCAAGACCGCCTACATCAGCAATGAGGGTGGCCGGGCCGCTACGGAAGGAGACTTCCAGATCTACTCCGCCGGCACTGAAATTGTCGCCGACCCGGAAGTGGGCGCCGCGATCACAGGTACCGTTTCTGTGGTTAATCTGGCCAAGATGAAGGTCACCCATACCGTCTCGACCGGTCTGCACCCGACCGGGATGGCTTTCTACGGAAAGTACCTGCTGGTCGCCAATACCTATAGCGACACCATTTCGGTCATCGACACAGATACCAACGATGTGGCCCGGACGATCGACCTTGGGCTGCCGATCAAAGTGCCCGGCAAGCGCAAATCAGCGTACGGCGCTGCACCGAATTCGATCGCCGTTGATGCCAAGAATGGCATTGCCTATGTCGCGCTTTATAACGCCAACGCGATCGGGGTGGTCAACCTCAGCCACGGCGTGAATCCCGTCATGGGTATGATTCCGGTAGCCTATGCGCCGAGTTCGGTCGTGCTGGACGAGGCCAATAACGTGCTCATCGTTGCCAACGACAAGGGCATCGGTGCACGCAATTCGTTCGAAACCGACTTCGGCGTCACCGACTACAATACCCATCAGGACAATGGCACCGTGAGCATCGTCCGCGTGCCGAATAACGAGAAGTTAGAGGGGATGACGAAGAAGGTTTTCGAGAATAACCACTGGGATCTGACGGAAAATATCAAGTCTGCCTCCGGTGGCCATCCAGATGCCAGGCCAGTCGCAATCCCGAATAAGATTGGCGATCCGTCGCTGATCAAACATGTGTTCCTGATCGTACGTGAAAACCGCACCTATGATCAGGTGCTGGGCGATGTGGGCGCGGGCGATGGCGACCAGTCGTTGGCAGTGTTCGGCGGCAAGGACACCCCGAATGTGCACAAGCTGGTGAAGCGCTTCCCACTCCTCGACAATTTCTACGACCCGAGCCGCCAGTCGGCTGATGGTCACCAGTGGATCAGCGAAGGCATGGCACCCTACGCCGACGACATCCAGTCGCCTGACTGGGTCCGCAGCTATCCAGGCGGCAGCGCTGGCGATGCACTCGCCTATCAGAACAAGGGCTTCCTGTTCTCGGAAGCAGCGGCCAAGGGGCTGCCTGTGAAGATCTACGGCGAATACGTCGAGAACGATACGTACAAACAGCCGAACGGGTCGACCAGCGAGCCGAGCTGGAGCCAGTTCTACGCCGACTCGCAGCGCTTCGAGGCTGGGCTGGAGAAGTCGCTATATTATCAAAACACGATTCACGCATATTCCTCTCTCCCGCCCGTATCTGACCACCTCGTCACAAACTTTCCGCTGTTCGATCTGGGCATCCCGGACCAGTTCCGCGTCGATCTGTGGATGCAGGACTTCAAGAATGACGAAGCTGCCGGTACGGTGCCCGCACTGAGCATCCTTTGGGTAATGTGCGACCACACTGGCGGCCCGCCAACCGCGGATGCTGAACAGGCTGATAACGACCTGGCCATTGGGCGCATTGTCGACTCCATCAGCCACAGCAAGGTGTGGAAGTCGTCGGCGATCTTCATCGAGGAAGACGACGCGCAGAACGGCGTCGACCACGTCGATGGTCATCGCAGCCCAGGCTATGTCATCAGCCCATACACCGTGCAGAATGGTCCCACCGATCACACCTACTACACGCAGGTCAACATGACTCGGACGATCGAGCAGATCCTCGGTCTGCCACCCATGAACCAGTTTGATCTCGTGGCGTCGCCGATGAGGACGGCGTTTGTCGAGGGCGAACCGTCCGCGGAGAATTTCAAGCCTTGGACGCACGTGCCCAACCAGGTCCCGCTAGACCAAGGCGTTACAGCGAGCACGACAACCGCAGCCAACGCAACCAGCAGCGCTGCAGTCAAGGCCCTAAGAGCAGCTTGGCTCAAGAAGAAGGCGCAGATCTTTGCCGGCAAACTGACCAAGCCCGACTCCGAAGATCCGGACACCGTCAACCATCTGAACTGGTACATGTCCACCGGCTTTACGCGGCCCTATCCCGGCGAGAAGACGGTTCGCCCCCCTAGCGAATTCAACAAGCCGGCACCCACTACAGCTGATCTGGACGATTAAAACACGTCCCGACTGCAAAACCCTCTCCCTGATGACCGGGGAGAGGGTTTTTTGTTCACGCCTGAAACCGGCAAGAAAAAATTCGCCGTCCATCTACTGAGAACGTGGTCTCTATCGTGTCGCCAGAGGCACAAGAGCAGGATGAGTAGACTCGGGCACTCCGCCGATTTTACTGCCAAAGTACCCGATGTACATCGCGGTGTATCTCACTTCGATTCATCTTTTATTTTCTCGTGAGCACAACATGCGTCGCGTGCTCTGTGGCCTCGTGCTCCGTCACAGAAAATCCCAACGCGGGCAGGTCAATACCGGTAAGCAGTGCCTCACCTTGACCGAGGGCAACAGGTGCAAGTGCAAAGTGGAGGGAATCGATCAGCCCAGCCTGCAGATACTGCCGCACGGTGGAAACACCGCCTCCGATCTTGACGTCCTTGTCACCCGCTGCCTGTTTCGCGAGCCTCAGCGCCTCTTCGATTCCGCCGGTGACAAAGTAGAAGGTCGTCCCGCCTTCCATTACGAGCGGCTCACGCTCGTAGTGCGTCAGGACGAAAGTCGGCGCATGGTATGGCGGATTGACGCCCCACCATCCCTTCCATGAGTTGTCCTGCCATGGGCCGCGGACCGGGCCAAACATGTTGCGACCCAGGATGAAGGCGCCAAAGTTTTCCATCGCCCGCCGTGCGAACACATCGTCCACATCGGTAGATCCGCCTTCCTGCCCATGCATGGCGCAGAATGTCCTGGTATGGAAGAACCACTGAAAGATCTCTGGGCCGCGCTTGCCCAGCGGATCGTCCAGGCTCTGCTCCATCCCTGCGCTAAAACCATCCAACGAAATACCGAATCCCGCTACACGAACCTTTGACATGTATGCTCTTTCCTCGTATCTCTGTAACTTTTCCTGCGCGAGATGGACACAGCATCCATTTCACGCTCCCCGTCTCGGGCAGTTATTCACCGCGCGATGTTCTTTCGCCGTCGCTGCTCGCTTGTCTTCATGATTTCACTCATATCCCCCGCAGGCCGAATCTCGAAAATGTTGCCATACGTCAGAGCCGGATGCTGGCCTATGAGTTGTACAGCATGATTCATGTCCCTCGCCTCAAGGACGAGAAGCCCGCCGAGTTGTTCTTTGGTTTCGGCATAGGGGCCATCGGTCGTTGCCACCTTGCCGTTCTTCGAGGACAGAGTCAGGGCGGTTTCCGGCCCCTGAAGCGCTTCTCCACCGGCCCAATGCCCGCTGGCCCGAAGATGGTCGTCATATTCAAAGCATGCATCGAACATAGCGTTTCGCTCGCTCTCAGTCATACCATCGAATTTGCCTTTGTCGTAGTAGCCAAAACAGAGGTATTTCACTGTTCTTCTCCTCTTCCTTCCGTGTGGAGCCGGCGGTGTAGCTTCGCGCTGGCTCGTTGCGCGGGTCCCCGCGGACGGGTTTTCGTCCTTGGGGTGCTTCATCCCATGGTCAAGACGGTGCATCTTCCAAAGTCACGGCGGGTGAAACTATTCCGCTGTTTTCTCCGGAGCCGGATAGAAAAGAAGCTCGCGCACCTCGCCAGCCACATCGCAGACGATGGCACCCTTCTTCGCCCATGCCAGCGCCTCGTCGATATCAGCGCATTCCAGTATCCAAAAACCGCCTATGTGCTCCTTGGTCTCCAGGTAAGGCCCGTCGGTGACAAGCACCGCGCCGTTGGACTGTTTCCGCACCGTCTTGGCGTTGGTTGTCGGGGAAATACCGCAGGCGAACTTCCTCACGCCGGCAGCAATCATTTCGCGGTTGAGTGCATGGATCTCTTCCATCATCACTTCGGTCACAGTGGACGGGTCGAAGTTGTCGGGGAGGTAATTACAAACTAGATATTGTGACATGACTTTTTCTCCTTGGTTTCTGTGGTTTTGTTCCCGATGACTCGTTTCCTGTTCACTCAGGAGCCGTAGCTCATCGTTCTTTTTCCTATAGTCGTTGGAGAAACGGAAAATCGACAGCCGCTCCAATTTTTATTTCAGCGCCGATTCCTGTTGGGAAAACCGCGGAGAGGCCGGATGTTCGCCAATCTCTGTTCGTCGAAAAACTGGTGAACGTTCCGTCTGTCCCCGTTTTCTTCGGCGTTACGCAAGATCATTGGTGACCCAAGTCGAGAGTCCGTTTGCGATCTTGGCAAGTTCTGGGAAGACGAGCAAGGATGCATGGACAGTATCGGATGTTACCGGGTCAACACTTGCGGGATGCCCAGCGTCATTCCGCGCAGCGCGAATCTGTTGTGCGAAAGCTGACCAATACGCCTCAAACGGTTCGCGCAATTCACGGCTGAACTTCTTCGCCTGAGTATCGAGGAAATTCCTCAACGAATCGGAGATAGTTTTAACCTTCCAATCGTTCAAGCCAGCCGGAACCACCTTGCCCACTGTCATTAGCTTTTGAATCGTTAGATCTCGCAAACTCAAAATGAGGCTCTCCGCCGCGCAGCCGATCATTACGGCGGCGGCTTTGAACAATCCATCCACGTAGCAATTAAGTCCTTCGGTCAAATAGGACATGGCAATCGGCTCGAGAGTTGCGACAGATGTGAGGTGCCTAAGGTATCCGGCTGGATTGGAGGGATCGCGCGTGGCATTCGCGAGTGCCCTCCTGCCCCGTTCCGTCAGATGGAAGAAAGGCGGATTGGGATTAGCGAGATTCAATCCCCATGCAAGCAGTCCAGTTCGAAATAGTTCTTGCCATTGCGTTAATAAAGCCTCTTCGAGTTCGGGATTTTGCCGGATGCCAAGAACATTGGCTGCGGTTTCCAAGACAGGAACCTGGTGGAGATTCGGCTTGTGGTCGTATGGACCTTGTGGTTCGTTCGCTTCGATTGCTTGAAGCAATACCTCTCTGAGGCCCGGAGTAGTCGGCAAAGCCATGCATTTAACCTCTGGCGAATATATGGTGGGTTCTTCGATTTTATTGCAATTCCTTGAGCCGCCTTTCCAGGAAATGCCGCTCTGGCTCCTGTTGGGTCAGCGCCAGAGCTTTCTCATAAGAGGACCGGGCCTCAGCTGTCCTGCCCAGCCTGCGGTACATATCGGCACGTGCGGAATGCGCCAGGTAATAATTTGCCAGTTCGCCATGTTCCAGCACCGCGTCGATATGCGTCAGACCGGCCTCCGGGCCATCGCGCATGGCAATGGCCACGGCACGATTCAGATGTGCTACTGGCGAAGGGTGAATTCGTACCAATTGGTTGTAAAGCGCGACAATCTGCCCCCAGTCGGTCACAGCGGACGATTCCGCTTCCGCATGAACGGCCGCGATCGCAGCCTGCAGTGTGTAGGAGCCGAAGCGGCGGGAGTTCAGGGCTTTATCCAGCAAGGCCACTCCCTCCGCGATCTGCTCCCGGTTCCAGAGCGAGCGGTCCTGATTCTCCAGCAAAATCAGCTCTCCGGTCGGAGAGGTTCTCGCGGCGCGACGGGATTCGTGCAGCAACATCAGGGAAAGCAGCCCAATCACTTCCGGCTCGGGCTGGAGTTCGGTCAACAGTCGTCCCAATCGTATCGCCTCGCCCGTTAGCTCGGCCCGCGTTACCTCCGCTCCCGCCGCAGCCGAGTAACCCTCGTTAAAGACGAGATAGATGACCTGAAGCACCGCGCCCAGTCGCCCCGGCAACTCCTGCGGCGTCGGCATCTCGTACGGAATCCGTGTCTCTCGAATCTTTGTCTTTGCGCGCACAATGCGCTGTGCCAGCGTACGCGGAGTGGTGAGGAAGGCCTTCGCAATCTCCTCGGTTGTCAGCCCGCACACCTCACGCAAGGTGAGCGCCACGTGCGCTTCCGGGGCCAGAGATGGATGACAGCAGGTAAAAATCAGGCGCAGCCGGTCATCCTCGAGGCTGTCCTCTTCATTGGAGCTGTCCTCCGAACTCCCTTGCGCTTCGAGATAGCGCACGAGCTCGTCTTGAGACGCATCAAATCGTGCCCGTCGACGCAGAGTATCAATGGCTTTGAATCGGGCCGTCGAAATCAACCATGGCCGCGGGTTGCCGGGTACCCCACTCCTCGGCCACAGGCTCAGCGCAGCCGCAAAGGCTTCGTGCATCGCCTCCTCGGCAAGATCAAAATCACCGAGCAAGCGGATCAGAGTTGCCAGGATTCGTCCCGAATCCACGCGATAAAGGGAGTCGAGCAATTCGCGTATCTGTTCGGTGGAAGGCTCGGACATGACGACGACCTTAGCAAACCAGCTACGCGCGAATCAATTTGGCAAACGGCCGATCGATGCCGGCAGCACGAGGCAAAGTGCCCAGGTCGTGACTCTGAAATCTAACAATAGAACCGTCCAGCAGCGAGATCCGCGCACATACTCGAGTTTAAGTTCCGTGCCGCCTTTACGACGGCGATCATGAGCACATTGATCGTCCCAGGCGCAAGACTGCATTCTTACAAGAACCTGTTCGGACTACTTGAAAGCAACGACCATTGAATCCGGACCGACGAGATGCTCCACGTAAGCGTCGTGGAAACCTGCGTCTCTCATCCATCCGATGCATTCAGCACCTGCATAGTCGAAGCCACCGGGTGTTTCGATCAGCATGTTCAAACTCATGAGCAAACCGAAGGCATTCTTTGAACGGTCGTCGTCGATAATGCCGTCATACAGGACTAGTGCGCCGCCAGGGTTTAGTGCCTCAAAGGCTTTGCCGATGAGCATCTTCTTTTCTTCTAGATTCCAGTCATGCAGGATATGCCCCATCGTAATGACGTCGGCGTTGGGGAGGGCGTCCGTGAAGAAATTACCAGGCTGGAACCGCAGTCGATCCACAACGTTGTTTGCTTCGGAATACTCTTCGAATGCCGGCTCGACTTCAGCCAGATCAAAGCCGATTCCGGTCAGATGAGGGTTCGCCAGCGCTATCTGTACCGCGAGATCACCCTGCGCTGTCCCAACGTCCGCATAGGTCTTGTATCTCGCCCACGGAAATTTGGCCGCAATCGCCATGTTCGCGCCGTGGCTGATACCCGACATAGCAGCGAGGAATCCTTTAAGCCGTGTCGGATCGGCATATAACGTCGCAAAGGGTTCTGAACTGCTGTCATTCTTGATCTCGTTTTGGGGTAAACCGGTTCGGAGAGCCTCAGTAAGGTGACCCCAGAATCCGTACAATCGGGCATTGGCCATCTCCAGAATGCCGCCAATGTAGCTCGCCTTCTGTCTGTCAAGAAAGAGATCAGTTTCAGCCGTGTTGGAATACATTACGCCGGTCCGGTTCAGGAAGCCCAGCGCCACCAGCGCATCCAGAAAATCGCGCGCCGACCGGGGATGAAGACCCAGACGCCCAGCCAGCCGCTCGAACTCTTCCGACCCATGTGCAAGTTCGGTGAACAGGCCCATCTCTACCGCGCTCAGCAAGGTCTTAGAAGCCCAGAATCCCATGCCAGTTTGCATGATGTGATCGGGTGTAGTGCCAGTGAGTTGGCTCATTCGAGCTCTCTCCATCAAACGTCGCCCGATTATAGCTGTCGTTGCGTAAATTTCTTTAGGTGAAAAGGTAATAGGCTGCTCGTTACTATGCGTGATTGACATGATCCGCGAGAGAATGTCGGTGCCGAGCACCGACAACCAAACGCTCAACGCAGCCAACTATCCGGAAACGAAGCGGGACGTGAAGGTCTAAACTACGCCTGATTCAATTCATTTACGGGGGGAAGAACTGTTGAATGACATAATCACTCGAAAAATCGCTCTCGTGACCGGCGCCGGCAGCGGCATAGGCCGCGCAGTCGCGCTCCGCATGAAATCGGCAGGGTACTCAGTAGTAGCAGCTGGGCGTCGTGCGGCGGAACTTGAGCGGACGGCGGCATCTGCAGTTTCTTTGAACGGTCAGATAGTTCCAGTACCCACCGACGTGAGTAATCCCGATGCCGTTCGCGCGCTGTTTGCCCGGATATGGGGAATGTTTGGCCGGTTGGATGTCCTTTTTAACAACGCGGGCACCAGTGCGCCGGCGATTCCCATGGAGGATCTTACTTACGAACAGTGGAACGCGGTAGTAAGTGTTAATCTGACCGGCGCATTCCTCTGCGCCCAGGAAGCCGTCAAACTGATGAAGGCGCAGACCCCAGGAGGCGGTCGCATCATCAATAATGGCTCCCTCTCCGCTTACACTCCCCGACCCAACTCGACACCTTACACGGCGACGAAACATGCCATCACGGGGCTGACGAAATGCATTTCGCTAGACGGTCGAAAGTACGACATCGCATGCGGTCAAATCGATATCGGCAACGCCGCGACGGAAATGACCGAATCGATGGCATCCGGGGTGCTTCAGGCGGATGGTGCGACAAAGACTGAGCCTCGCATCAACGTGCAGCATGTCGCCGATGCAGTGTTGTATATGGCGGGTCTGCCACTGGATGCAAACGTGCAGTTTATGACCGTGATGGCAACAAAAATGCCGTTCGTCGGACGCGGTTGATTAAAACAGGTGGATAAAGCACAGGAGTTCACGGTAGACGCTGGTCACTTCTTCAACCATCCTTCTAACTCCAGCCAATCGGCCAACCTGTCGATCCAATGATCGGTAGGGATGTTCTGCTTTCGCATTCCGAAGCCGTGGCCACCTTTTGCGTACATGTGCAGCTCGGCTGATTTCTTCGCACTCGTCCACTTCTCATACAGAGCGACACTTGCGGGCGCGAGTCCGAGCGAATCGTCAGTCGCAGCCGCAATAAACATGGGCGGAGCATCTGCCGGGACTGAAGCATCTTTCGACATTGGGCCGCCCGAGTAGATCGGAGCTACGAAGGCGGGCCGGCCGTTGGGCGCGTAACGGAAGGCAACTTCGGCGGTGACGGAGCCACCAGCAGAGAATCCGATCATGCCAACGCGATCGGGCGAAACTCCCCATTCCGATGCGTGCTGCCGAACATAGGTGACGGCTACTAACCCATCTGCGACGGCCAGGGGTTCAACCTTTACTAACATCTCTTCAAATTTCGGCATGTCTGCGAACAACGCGGCAAACTCCTGCGTTGCATCGTCGCCGGTGTGCGCAAGGCGATACTTCAGCACAAAAGCCGTTACACCTTTCGCGGCCAGGTATTTGGCGACATCGTAGCCCTCACTGGTGATCGAGAGAGCCATAAATCCGCCGCCTGGGCAGATGACGACTGCCGTGCCGTTTCTCAATTCGGGAGAAGGCTTAAAGACTGTCAGGGTGGGACGCGTCACGTTAGTGACTACATCCGTGTTCCAAGTCTTCGAGAAGTACTCTTTCTCAGGATAGTTCGCCTGAGCCGAGCCAGGTGTTGTGCCAGGGTAAAGGGGAATGACATCCTGGGCGGCGCAGAGGTTCGCGAGGAACACCACTGTACAGAGGGCTCGGATTACGATTGATTTCATAACCGCAGAAGTCTAGCACGGAGCCGGGGATGACTGGAGTTGCGGGTGGGCGGTCGTAATTCGGAGGCTATGCTGAGTAGTTCATTCTCGAGTTGACGCCAAATCGCCTGTACACTCCTCGACAATTTGTCTCTGAAAAAAGCAGATGTCCAGATCCGGCAGGGACACTGGGCCATCTTGGACCTCGCTACTGATAAGGTGCTGACCACAGCTTGCCTAGTAGCGGCAAATCATTATAATTGAATACCTAATTGTATACGTCAATAGGCGAGGTGGCGGATGGCGGCGAACCGTCGTGAGTTCTTACTTGGGGCTGCCACTTTTGCGGCCAGCGCTTCTCTTCCTTCATTAGCATTAGCTGCGGACAACGCCGAGAGGGAAGCCTCGGCACAGACCGCCAATGCTACTTCTCCGTTTCTTCTTGAGTTCGATGGAGCTGCGTTGACGAGTCTTCGCTTCGCTGGAGATGCCTTTCCTACGAACTATGTCGCGTTGGGGCAGAAACTTGGTCATATTGAGATTGCGTGGCGACGTCCCAACGGTTCATGGCAAAAGTTCCTCTCGGCAGAGGCAACGGCATCCCGAGACTCCGCAGGCACATATAAGGTGCGAGACGATCGCGGTGACGCACTCGGCGTGACCGTTCGCCTGGAACCTCAGAACAGCGTGCTCCGCTGGACAATTGCCTTGGCCAACCACTCTTCCGATCCGATCGAGGTCGGCGACGTGGCCCTTCCATTGCCGATGCACTCCAGCTTCAACGGCAAAGAACCTCCAACCGCCTCGGTCTTGAAGCATAGCTTTATTTCCGGACACGGCTCGTTTCTATTCTGGCTGCGCTCCAACAGTGTCGGTCCGTATCTGGTAATGACGCCGGAGCGTGATACGTCTCTGGAATACTGGGACCACATTCCGCCTGCTGCGAGGGGTGAGCGCACATCGTTTCGGGCCTACATACATTCCGTGGCCGCAGGCGAAACGGTGCAGGCCGCAGGAGGCCGTTGGCGTCAGCCACGAACGAGCGTCACACTAGCTCCCGCTGACAAAGTCGGGTATGCCTTCCAATTGGCGTGGGCGTCGGATTATGCAGACGTACGGCAGCGGCTGGTGGATGCAGGAGTGATCGATGTTGAGATCGCGCCTGGCATGACGGTCCCGGCAGATCTGTTCACCTGCATTGCTGTCCGGTCGCGTGATCCTATCAAGAGCATCGTTACTGAGCATCCTGAACAGACGACGATTGAATCCCTCGGCGAGAAGGACGGGCGCACGCTCTACCGCGTGAAGTTTAACCGGCTCGGTGAGAATATGCTCACTCTGAAATACGGTGCGGACCACTCCACTCGGCTCGAGTTCTTTGCAGCCGAGCCTCTGGAGACACTCATTCACAAACGTGCTGCGTTCATTGCCAGGCATCAGGTCCGAGATGCAAGCAAGTGGTACAACGGTCTGCTCGCGGAATGGAACATGGACTCACAGATCCAACTGGGCCCGGATAACTACGACCGCATCAAGGGCTGGCGCATCTACGAGGTCACCTGCGACGATCCAGGATTGAGCAAGCCGGCCTATCTTGCCAGCAAGAATGCCGAATTTCCCAACCAAGTAGAGGTCGAAGCGCTGGACTACTATATTGAGCACTTTGTGTGGGGCGGCCTGCAGCGCACCACGGAGGAGACAGACAGCTACGGTATCTACGGCATTCCCGACTGGAAGCAGAACCGCGACAGCAGTGATCCCGGAAACAAAGGCAGGCGCCACATCTGGCGGCCGTACGACTATCCCCACATCGTGGTGATGTACTTCAGTATGTACCGCGTTGCCCGCGACTACCCAGGAATGAAAATGAAGCTGGACCGGGCGACATATTTAGAACGGGCCTACGGCACAGCGCTCGGCATGTTTACCATTCCCATGCGCGTCACCGGCTGGTCCGCGTACGAGACGGGCTTCTATAACGAAGTCGTTATTCCGCAGCTGATCGAAGAACTTGATGAAGTTGGCAAGCACGACGAGGCTGCACAGTTGCGCACGCATTGGGAGAAAAAAGTCTCTTTCTTCGTCAAGGGCGGTCCGAACCTGTTTGGATCGGAGTATGCCTTTGACTCCACGGGCTTCGAGTCGACGCAGGCTATTGCACGTTATGCGCTTGATCACCCAACCATATCGGGCATCACTCCGGAGGCGGCCGAGAAGTTTGCCATCACGCAGATTCGGGCCAATCTCTTCTGCCGCGGTGTCATCGAGAAGGCCTATTACTACTATGGCAGCGACTATCGCGCCGGAGCGGGCGACTCGTTCACGCTGAGTTACATGTCGCCAATGGGTGGCTGGGGCGTACTGAATCACGCGTTGTACGATCGCCAGGAGCCCGACGCTACGATTCGTCTCGGATACGCCTCCATTCTCAGCTCGTGGTCACTGATGAATACAGGCACGAGCGAGACCGGCTTTGGGTACTGGTTTCCGGGTGAAGCAAACGATGGCGGTACGGGCGGCGGCTTCGAGCCGGCAGCATACGGCATGACCTGGCTCGGACAGCCCCACCACCGCGGTTCGTGGTACTACTCCTGTGAGACGGACCTGGGCTACTGTGGCGCACTTCGAACCGCTGCAACCATTGTTGCCGACGACCCTGTTTTCGGGCGCTTCTGCTTTGGCGGTGAGATGCGTGTCGAGAAGACGTCCTTGCACGTCATTCCGCGCGACGGCGTACGACGGCGTCTGCACCTGCGTACAGCAGGGCAGCAGATCGATCTCGAATTGACGGGCGCGCGATTCGCCAAAGAAGAGCCTATCCAATGGTCGACCGATCGGCAGGAATTCCTCTTCACACTGGAGACCGAGACGTCGACAAATGGTGAGGTGCAGCTTCTGGTCGTGGGCTTGCCGACGCGGAGCTACAAAGTCATCTGTGGACCTGAAACAAACGAATTTCATCCTGACGGAAAGAAGCCTTTGCGACTCCGTGTCCCTGCCGGAAGCTCAAAGGTAAAAGTAGAGATCGTTCAGAGTTAGCCGTGGCAAGGAACTATAGCTTTCTAACCTGGACGTGCAGCCAGCATCGGCTCACCAAACCATCGCAAGGAAATTGATAATGACGAGATCGCTCCGCATTACCGCCAAACTTCTTCAATGCGCCCTCCTGCTGGCCATCCCGGACTACGTTCCGTTGGCGCATGCGCAGGCTCCGACATCTCACGCGGTGAGCGAAGCGGACCGCCTGCGTGGAGCCTATGGTCCTTATCGTGCCAACAACGACCTGCTCTACTATCACCTCGATGTGCGCGTCGATCCGGCTCAACGAATGTTGAGCGGCAAAAATGTCATTCGCTTTGTAATGCTCAAGCCAGGTACGCGTATCCAGCTCGATCTGGTGCCCAACTTCAACATCGACAAAATCGTACTCGATGAAGCGGGCGGCACAACGCGTGCGCTGATGTATGAACGAGCGGCTGGCAGAACCGTTTATGTCGATTTTCCGGAAACACTGAAAAAGGGAAGCATATACACCATCGAGTTTTACTATTCCGGCCATCCCGTCGAGATGGGACGCTTCGGAGGCTTCGTCTTCCGCACCGACCCGATGGGACGGCCGCTTGTGAACACCGCATGCGAGGAAGAGGGCGCCAGCGTGTGGTGGCCAAACAAGGATCAGTGGCGAGACGAAGTTGAGAAGATGGACATCAGCGTCGAGGCGCCCAGCGACCTCGTCGAAGTCTCCAATGGACGCTTTCAGCGTAAGACCGATCTCGGCGACGGTTTCACACGTTGGGACTGGGCGGTCAGCTACCCGATTAACAACTACGATGTTTCGCTGAACATCGGCAAATATGAGCATTTCAGCGATGTGTACAGCGATCAGTATGGTCCGCTGACCCTTGACTATTACGTCTTTCCAGAAGATCTGGACAAAGCAAAGCGGCAGTTTCTTCAGGCAAAGAACATGCTCAAGGCCTTCGAACATGCATTCGGTGAGTACCCCTTCTACAGAGATGGCTATAAGCTGGTCGAGGCACTTTACTCAGGCGTTGAGAACCAGACGGCGATCACCTACGGGAATCACTTCGAGAACGGCTATCTTGGCCGGCCTAAAACAGGTATTGGCACGTGGTTCGACTTCATCATCGTGCACGAAAGCGCCCACGAATGGTTCGGCAACAGCATCACCGCACGCGACCGCTCCGACATGTGGATTCATGAAGGTTGGGCGAATTACTGCGAGTCGGTGTTTGTCGAATATATGTGGGGCAAGGGCGACGCCATCACCTACATCAACACGGGCAAGGAAAATGTAAAGAATGCCGAGCCGGTGATTTGTGAAGAGGGCACAGTCTGCACACCACCCGTCGACCAGTACAAGAAAGGCGGGCTTTTTCTCAACACTGTGCGCAGCGATATCGATGATGACCATGAATGGTTTGCGCTGCTGCATGACTACTATCAGCACTTCAAATACCAGACCATCATGACTACCGACGTCGCGGCTTTCTTCAGCAAGCATAGTGGGCGCGACCTGACTCCGATCTTCAACGAGTATCTCCGTCATGCCGCCATTCCCACGCTCGAGCTGCGCTTTGATCCCCAGGCTCACGCCGTCACATATCGCTGGCAGGCCGACGAGCCGGCATTTGCCATGCCGATCAAGGTGGGTGATAAGAATCATTGGCAGCTCATCACGCCGGTGACCACCCGATGGCAGACCATGAGCACTCCTCTCGACAGTGAGCAGTTTGACGTGGCTACAGACCTGTACTACGTGAATGTTAAGAAGCTTTGACCAGATGCAACCAAACTGCCTTGGCATGGAGCCACATTTGCATACTTATTTCATCAAGCTCGTAGATTCCTCGTTCTGCTTTGCGCAATGGCCACAGCAGGTCTTGCAGTCGCAAGACCGAATGACACCCGATCGTTCGATTGGCAATGTAACCACACGTGGCAATCTCATCATCCTGACGTTCGAGAGAATGCGCTGGGGAAATCCCACCTGTTTGACCTCGCCCATCGCACAGTCCGCTTTACACCCGACGGCACGCGATATCGAGCGGAAGCTCTGCCAGAGGCCAGGGACAATGACTTTGGCACAGAGATGATAGACTCCGCGCAACGTTGACGAAGTTTGCGTTTCCATTCTCGGGTAAGAACTGGAATTCGTTCTCTGTTGGGATTACGGGGTCGATTACCTTTGGCGAAGCCGTTGCACACGCGGGACATCAACGACACCAATCGTCATAATGTAATGACCTACACGCATCAACTTGCGGAGCGTACCTTGAACGGGAAGATTCCTCCCTATGATTATGCGATTTCGCAGATAGGCCACGAGATGGGCTATAAACCGCGCTAGCGTTCCCCAGCGAACTCTACCTGACGTTAGGTCAGATCTCGATTTGAGAGGTATCGTTATCGCCTATGTTTTATGAGATGAGGATTCTCTGTCAGTTGACGGGCAAAAACACAACACCTGGGTGAGCTATCTACTCGGCCATTGGCACCCCGGTTTTTGATGAAGGGCTTCTCCTGTGAACCGACCAGATAGCCTAGTCTGGATTCATGATTGGAATTGATAAGACCATCCGTGTGGGATTGATTGGTTACGGTTTTGCCGGAAAAACCTTCCATACCCCGCTTATACAGTCTGTGCCGGGCCTTGCGCTGAGTGTAATCGGGTCTGGTAAACGCGAGATACTGCAAACGATCTATCCCGATATTACTGTCTGTTCCGCTCCCGAGGTACCCACTCACCCGGATGTCGACCTTGTTGTGATTGCGAGCCCCAACGAGAGCCACTTTCCTCTCGCCGCCGCCGCCCTACGCGCAGGGAAAGATGTCGTCATCGATAAGCCTTTTACAGTTACTCTAGCTGAGGCTCGTTCGCTTGTTGAGATCGCAAGGCAACACAACCGGCTTCTTTCGGTCTTTCACAATCGTCGATGGGATAGTGAGATTCTCGCTGCAAAGGCAATTCTCCAAACAGGGGTGCTTGGTCACGTGTCGCACTACGAATCCCACCTGGACCGTTTTCGGCCCGTAGTACGCCAACGCTGGCGGGAGGATCCCGGTTCCGGCGCGGGATTATGGTTCGATCTTGGACCTCATCTCATTGACCAGGCATTGCACCTCTTCGGCCTTCCGCATTCGGTGAATGCCAGTTTTGGAATCATGCGCGAAGGTGGACTTACAGACGATTGGGCCCATGTGCAACTGATTTACGATCGTATGCGGGTAATCCTCCATGCGTCACTGCTAGTATCGGGCGGCGGTCCGCGTTCTGTGCTTCATGGCACCCGGGCCAGTTGGGCAAAGTTCGGCGCAGATGTACAAGAGCGGCAGCTCATGAGTGGAATGCTCCCCGATGATCCACATTTCGGCTTTGACCCCAGTCCCGGCATTGTGTATGAGGGTGTGACCGGGAAGCAGACTGATGTGCCGTCGCCAGTAGGTAACCAGCGCGGGTATTACGTTGGGATCAGAGACGCAGTGCTTGGCAAATGCCCACCCCCGGTTCCAGCAAAGGACGCTATTGCCGGCATGGCCATTCTCGAGACGTCATTTGAGTCGGGAACCCGAGGTCAGGTGCTCCCTGTTCCGTTGACGCCAGATGAGCGCGCGCAGTGGGAGTAGCCTGGGCGTTTCAATCTTTCCGATAAACCACACAGGTGCACGCTTTATAAAGTGTGATTCTCAGTTGCCCTAAGAACACGGGATGGCGCAATGTCTGCCTATCATCATAAGCTCCTTTGTGAACGGCAGTAAATCCCGTGTTATCTTTGCATCTATCTTTGTAAACGTAGTAAACACTTGCCCCAGAATAACTTAAATATGTCGCTATAAGTCTAAGTGGACATGCGAATAAAGCTGAATAGAAACCCATTTTTTTTTCAAGATATAAGGGGGTTGTGTATGAAGAATAGCGTTCACCTTTATTTGGAAATGAAGGCTGCCCGCAATGCTGATGAAGCGGTCTACACTTCACGGAAACTTACAAGGGTAATCCTCTTCTTGAAACGATCAGCGCAGATAAGCCTGATTGCCGCCACGATGAGCAGCATGCAGTTGTGGGCACAGAACACGACAGCCGATGTAGTTGGCACGGTTGCGGACAATACCGGAGCTGCGGTACCGAATGCAACTGTCCAGTTGACGAATGTTGATACCCTGGAAAAGCGCACGGTAAGTTCCGGGCCTGCCGGCGAATATACCTTCACCCTGTTAAAGCCAGGTAGGTATTCACTAAAAGTGACGGCACAGGGATTTAAAGCATTTACCATCGACTCTTTCGGCCTTGCAGCCGGAGATCGTGCACGTGAGGATTCGCACCTCGATGTGGGGTCGAACAGCGAAACCGTAACAGTGGAAGCTACTCCGCCGGCCCTACACACAGATACTGCTGCGCTCATTACCACAGTGACGGAGAAAGCTACGCAAGAATTACCACTGAATGGCAGGAACTACATCAACCTTGTTCAGGTAACGCCAGGAGCAACGGAGGGATTGAACAACGGCCTTGCCAGTGGCAATCGGCCGGATGACCGTCGTTTGACATCTTCTGTGTCGGTAAACGGACAAGCTGATGTGATCAACAACCAGCTGATTGACGGGATGGATAACAACGAGCGCGTGATCGGATCCATAGGTGTGAGGCCTTCGGTGGATGCAATTCAAGAGGTAAGCGTACAGACGAATGTGTTTACGGCCGAAGTTGGACGATCTGCAGGAGCGATCATTGATGTCATTACGAAATCAGGCACAAACGGTTTTCACGGTACGGCCTATGAATTCTTCAGAAATGATGTGCTCAATGCGCAGCCGTTTAAGTTTGGCGCAGATATTCCAAAACCAAAGTGGCGGCAGAACCAGTACGGTGGCAGCCTCGGTGGTCCGGTTTTCAAAGACCGCACATTTTTCTTTGCGGACTATGAAGGCTATGACCTGGTGCGCGGCTTGAATCCTGTACAGACAACAGTGCCGACAGTATTTGAGAGGAATAATGTCGGAAACTTTACTGACAACCCTTCGATCAACAAGCAGGTAACCACGATCGATCCGGTCGGCTCGCAGTATTTCAATTTATTTCCTCTTCCCACAGGTAGCGGATTTACAAACAATTACACCGTAACGCCGCAAAATACTCAGTTCAGTAAAACCGCAGATGGACGCATCGATCACCGTTTCAGTAACGGAGACTTGTTTTATCTGCGCTACACCTACAATGGCGTTGACACCAGTATTGGCGGATTATTCCCTGCCGTAACAATTGCGAATGGTTCATCGATTCTTCCAGGTGGGAATCTGGGTAGCTATGCCGGGCCCGCTTTAAGCCGGGCAGATCAGGCGCAGCTCAACTATGTCCACACCTTCACACAGAATTTACTGCTTGAATTAAAAGCGGGTTACACATTTCTGAACAACGCGCAGTACCCCTTGAACTATGGAACAAGTATCAATGAAGTATTTGGACAGCCGAACATCAACACGAGCACCCGCACCGCTGAACTTTCGCCCGTAACCATCAATCAAGGCGCGAATCTCGGAGCACATCCACCGATTATCTATCTTGAAAATACATGGCAATACGCGGGGACATTGAACTGGACCAAGGGCAACCAGAATATCAAGATTGGTGCGGGTCTGATTCGCCGGCAAGACACAATTACGCAGACTGATTCGGCAAGCGGGACGTGGACGTTTGCCGATTTTTCGACTCTGCTATCGGGTGACTATCTAAGCGCCGGACGTAATTGGATTCTCTATCAGCCTCACAATCGCACGTGGGAACCGCATGGCTTTGTTCAGGATGATGTTCGTGTGGCACCCAATCTTTCTTTGAACATAGGCGTGCGCTACGACTTGTTCACTCCATACACGGAGATCAACAATATTCTCTCCAATTTCGATACGGGCTTGGCGCAGATTGTCGTTGCTGGTCAGAACGGTATCGGCAGCACCGGCAATATTCGAACGGATTATTCGAATATTGCACCACGAGTTGGCTTCGCATACACCCCATTGCCGCGCACTGTAATTCGTGGTGGCTTTGGAATGACATTCGCGCCAGAAAATATGACCTCCGGAGCGGCGCTCGTCAACCAGCCCTTCACAGCGACATATGGCCCAGTGACCCAGACAACAGCACCCACAGGTTTTTTCAAATTTGCCAATGGTCTTCCAGCTCCAGTCCCGAACAGCGCCACGAATCCAAGCGGAAGCGTAAGCGCAGCGGTCGATCCTCATTTCAAGTCCACTTACATAGAACAATTCAACCTGACACTCGAACGCGAATTTGCAGGCAACGTTGCAAGCCTTTCGTATGTGGGGGAGCTTGGCCGCCGAGTTGCCTACTATATCTCGGATTACAACGCGGCGACGCCAAACAATCAGACTTATGCAAATCCAGACGACACAACCACCGCGAGCCCGAAGCTATCGAGCTTTAACTACAACACATTGCGCCGTTTTTATCCGGAGCAGCCAACCATTACTTCGATTCCTTATTGGACAGACTCCGCGCTCTCCAGCTACCACGCACTACAACTGGTATTAAAGCGCCGACTAAGTAAGGGATTGGACCTGCAGGCGACCTATACATGGGCGCGAGGCCTGGATGATGCTGAGACGATTAGCAATGACGGAGGCAACGGCTTTGGGTCAGTGGCATCACGTATACCGACGCTGGAGTATGGAAATTCGAATCTCGATGTGCGTCAACGCGTGACAGGAACCTTTAATTATTCCTTGCCCTTTGGTAGCAATCTCCACGGTTTCGCAGGAGTACTGGGAAGAGGATGGCAGGCGAACGGCCTTATCGTATGGAATACGGGCATGCCCTTTTCCGAGGTGAATCTGGTAAATCGCAGCGGAACCCGACCAGGCGTGAGTAGCTCTGACCGTCCCAATATGGTCGCCTCAGGTAAAGCGCATCACGCCACTGTCGGGCAGTGGTTCGATACAAGTGCTTTCCAATTTCAAAAAGTCGGAACAGTGGGCGATCAACGTCGCAACCAGCTTTACGGGCCTGGACTGCAGCGGGTTGATTTGTCCCTGTTCAAGAATATCCAGCTCATGGAACGGCTGAGCCTGGAGTTCCGAACGGAGGCATTCAACGTATTGAATACCGCGCAATTCGCATTTCCTACATCGATCCTGGGCAACGCCGCCAATGGAACCATATCCAGTACCGCGAATGCATACAATCCACGAATCTTGCAATTCGCTGCTCGGTTGAAATTCTAAGCAGCTTTCTCTTTAGAACTAAGAAAAGAACCTCAGCGATGATCCACTAACTTCGCTGAGGTTCCTGCTTCGGATAACAGCAGCCTTTTCTTATGGCTCTATTGTTGAATCAGCGGAGTAAATGAATGCAACGAAGAGAATTTTTGAAGACGACATCTGTCGCATCTTTTGCAGCGATGACAACACTGCGCGGATGGACATCTCAGATAAAGACGCCGCCACGCATTGCATTTGGCGGTATCAGCATTGAATGCAGCACGTACAGTCGTATTAGGGCGCGGATGGAAGACTTCACCATTCTGAAAGAGCAGGCGCTCACATCGAACGAGCGGTTTGCTTTTCTAAAACGATATAGTGTTCCATTTTTGCCGACGTTGGTAGCCACGGCAACCCCGGGCGGTCCGGTCGCACTCGATACATACGAGGCAATCAAAGCCGACTTCCTGGCACGACTGAAAGCTCTACTACCATTGGATGGTTTATTTCTGCCCATGCACGGCGCTATGTTTGTAGATGGAATGCAGGATGCCGAAGGCGATTGGATGGAATCGACACGCAGAGTAGTTGGGCCAGATTGCCTTATGTCAACGAGCTATGATCTGCACGGAAACGTCAGTAAGCGAGTGGCGGATAACATTGATGCATTTTCCGCGTTTCGTACCGCACCGCATATAGACCGCGAAGAAACCATGATCCGGGCATGCGACATGCTGGTGCGCTGCGTCGAACAACACATTCGACCGATGTTGGTATGGGCTCCCATTCCTGTTCTGATGCCTGGCGAACGCAGTAGCACGGAATGGCAGCCGGGGAAGCGTCTTTGGGCGCAGCTGCCAACCCTCGATCAAGAATCAGGAGTGCTCGACGTATCTATGCTGGTCGGATATGTCTGGGCAGATGAGCCCCGATCCACCGCGTCAGTGGTGGTGACAGGTACGGCGCTGGCGATGGAAAAGAAAATTGCTTTGGATCTCGCGGAACAATATTGGAATGCACGGAAGGAATTTCAATTCGGCACGGAAACCTGCAGCACTGATGAGTGCATCAAGAAAGCAATGGCCGCGAAAACCCAGCCAGCAATCATTGCCGACTCCGGCGACAATCCAACTGGTGGAGGAAACAGCGATCAAGCAACGGTGCTGGAAGCATTGTTACGATGGAAGGCCGAGAGCGTCGTTTTCGCCGGCATCACTGACCGCCCCGCAACTGATGCTTGCTATCGCGCTGGTGTAGGCGCGACGTTGCCGCTTTCCATAGGTGCGACTCTCGATCCTTTGGGAAGCCGTCCAGTCAAGGCGATCGCGAAGGTCAAATACTTGTTTCCGACCGACGATATTGTGTTACGCGAAGCTGTAGTTCAGATCGAAGGGGTGACGCTCGTTCTTAGTGCAAGGCGTCGTCCCTATCATGACATCGTCGACTTCACCCGGCTTGGTCTGCGGCCAAAGTCATTCAAGATCATCGTTGTGAAGTCAGGCTATTTGTCTCCAGAACTGAAACCCATAGCCAACCCAAGCCTAATGGCTCTAACTGATGGCGCTATCAATCAAGACATTGTGCATTTGCCTGAGAATCGATATCGAAAGCCGACGTATCCTTTTGTGGCAGATCTCCAATTCAAGCCCGAAGTGTATATATCAGCACGTGACAAGACCTAGATTGCCGCTCCGGTCTTCGCTCGTAGAGTGAACGACCGGGTCGCCGCCGCTCTCCCCCCGCGATGACATTCACCAAAGCAACGCCGGTGTTACTCATCTAACTTTTCTGCGACTGTCAGCCCACCCGCGCGCAAGATACCGGGTACATTGAAATGTTCCACGTAGTCCGCATTTGACGTCAGTTTAGGGACATTTTCCAAGTGCATCGAAATCGGAATGGGGCTAACAGCAACTGCAAATTCAGACCATAAAGCTGCATTCCCGGTGGCGAATAGCTCAATGTCTTGATTGTTCCTGCTCGAATAGACGATTGCCGTAAGAATGTCCTGAACACGCGCAGCGTCATCCGTCACATTGAACGTTAAGAACTTTGGATATCCCGCAGCGGCATCGGCTCGTTCTTCCTCGTCTGCATCATCCGCCACCTTCGGAACAGCGCCGTTTGCCATATCGCCGATACGCGGTGCTTTTGCTGTTCCTGTCTGAAAGACATCCAGCAATAGGATAGGTCTGTGTTCTTTTTGCAGACGCCGCACCGTAGCCGTTTCGAGAGCTGCTGCCGAGCCCTCCGGGTTGATCACGATCGCCGTCTTTCCTTTTCCCGGTATCCAAATACCCGGTACGCGATCGTTTCTTCCAGACCGGGAGAGAAGGATTGAGTGGCCATTAATATCGGCTATGACGCTTTGGGGAACCTCTACTGCGAGTGTCTGCTTTAGCCGGTCGCGAAGAAAAGTCTTATCCTGGATCTGACTGTTTTGAGTTTGGGATAAATTCTGCCAAAGGCGAAATACTCCGCCCAAATCACGGGCGTCTGCCGGTAATGTGCGATTCGAGAGTGCTGTCATGTCCTGGAGCATGGGTACAGAGATGTCGTGCTCAACGAGTTCGCGGCGATCGCTCAAACCGGGATTCTGCTCGGCGAAGAAACGATAAACAGCTTCACGGCTGAGTTTGTTGAAGTTGTGCGGTGCATCGACCTGAATCACCTCTACCTGATCTCCCTTGCCGTAGAGGTCGTAAATTTTACGGATCGCGGGATACTCTTCTTTCGGAACATTGCGTGTCCAGTCGCCTGTCGCTGAGACGAGCAACATAGGTTTGGGCGCAAACATGGCTGCGATCTCAACATTGCTTGTATTGAGTCGTAGTCCGGGGGCGTTTTCACACAAGTCACCGCCTTGCATTATGACTGAGACCATGTTGACCGGAGAGGCAAACTGTATACGATCATCCACAGCCGCCAGTAGAAAAGCCTGTGTCCCGCCACCGGACGCACCGGTCACTCCCAGCCGGTTAGTGTCCACGTCTTCCAGCGAGCCGAGGAAATCGAGTGAACGAATGGAGTTCCAAAGCTGTAATCCCAGAGGGCCGAAAGACCACAACCGCTGCTCGGCGCTGCCAAAGTGGTGCGGCAATTGAATCGTGTCCGTATAACCGACCATGTCATATGCGAAAACAACATACCCCTGGCGCGCGAGGCTTATACCAAGAGAGGGCCCGGAATACAGCGGCTGATTCTCGAGCCGCCCATACGGCCAATGCCCGTGCGGATTGACAATGCCCGGATGTTTCGCTCTTCCGTTCCTTGGGCGGTAGAGATTGCCTCCCAGATAGAATCCAGGCAACGTCTCGATCAGCACTTTCTCGATTGTGTAGTCCTTCTGCTCAATTTTTCCAAAGACTTGGGCATGGAGCGGAGTTTTCTCCGGCATGGGCGAGAGTCCGGTTGAAACCAGAATCTGATTTCGCAAAAACGCCTTACGCTGCTCCCAAGCTTCGAGAGTGGTGAACTCCGGCAATGACATGTGCGTCGTGACAGTTGTGATGTTGGTGTTGCGAGCATCTGCTGCAGGCACGTGGACACCGGGTTGCTGCGCTACCAGACATTGCGCACTTGCGATTGCGGTCATGATCATGACCGCGATCCGGATACGAGTTCGAAATCCATGTCGACGTAATTTCTTGCGTTTACTCTGGGTGGTCCTTCTCATATCAGTCCCGATGTAGATGCGAACGCTTATTGGATGTGAATCGTAGTCGTTAGCTTGATGCCAGAAGATGAACTTCCAATCATGATGTCCACGGGTTTGGCTTCAACTCTGGACGCCTGAAGCGCCTCGTCCCAGTAAGCAAGATCGGAAGCTTTAAGCGGTATTTGTGCCGTTTTCGTCTCGCCAGGACGCAGTGTGACGCGTTGAAACCCTTTCAGTTCTTTGCGCGGCCAGTCAATTTTCGATTGGTGATGCTTCACGTAAAGCTGTACCACTTCATCCCCAGTGCGGTTGCCGGTATTCGTCAAATCTACATTGACCATCGTGGTTCCGTCTCTCACTATCTGGGTAGACCTTTGAAGTACATAGAGTTTTCACATCACAAAAAATTGATTTTTTTCTTTCCCAAACATTGGAGGCTGTGATATCAACAGCCAGCTATATTCAAACGATTCAATGGCTGAGTAAAGTACAAAGAATCGCATGAGTGCTGGCAAAGTGGATCGGTTCATTGCGGCTGTTTTCACGTTCGACAACGTAGCTTGTCGCAATTACAGGCAATTTCTTTTGTTCAGAGCAATTAAAAGGCGTCTACCGTAGATCAACGCCTGCACTGCACTACCTTTTTGGAGGTGATCGATGAGGAAAGTGAGTCTTTTTGGACTATCTTTTTTTGCCGTGTGCGTGGTCAGTCTTAGCTATGCACAGAGCACGAACTCAGGTGACATTCGCGGATCGGTGACTGACCCGTCGGGTGCATTAATCCCTGACGTCACAGTTACGGTACTAAATGTCGATACCGGAGTGTCAAAAGATTTTGTCACTAATCACGATGGTCTTTATGATACGTCCTCGATCGTGACGGGACGCTATCAGATCACCTTCACGAAGGAAGGCTTCGAGAGGCTTGTCCGCGGTCCGGTCACGATCCAGGTTGGATTTACAGGGGTAAACGCCGAATTGAAGATCGGTTCCACCACGCAGCAGGTGGTAGTCACTACAAATGTTCCCCTTCTCAATACTGAATCGGGGGACCAGGCAACCACGCTGAATGCGCGATCCATGGCCCAGTTGCCGAATGTGGGAACGGATTGGGAAAACTTCACTATCCTGCTTCCCGGCACTTCCGGCTCTGCTTCCAGCCAAACCGGCAGCCCGGCCAATCCAGGCCAATTCGTAGCAGCGAACGGCAATCTTCCCTATAACGCCATGCTTGCCGACGGCTCTGTGACCACGCTGCCGTCGAGCAGCAACTCAGATGTGTCTACCTTTGAGACGGTCGCTGAACTCGAGGTCAGCACGTCCAGCTTCTCGGCCCAGTATGGCATCGGCGGCTACGTTTTCAACCAGATAAGCAAGAGTGGCACCGATCGTTTCCACGGAGCGGTATATGAATATTTCCAGAACGATGCGTTGAATGCCAAAAGTTATGGCTTCGGCAACCCCGTAACGGTCCCGTTCCTTCGCTATAACAACTATGGCGGATCGATCGGTGGACCGATTCTAAAGAAGAAGATGTTCTTCTACTTCAACTTTGAAAAGCTGGATCAATCAGGTTCAAGCAATGGGTTCCTTACGGTCCCGACAGCGGCCGAACTGGCCGGGGATTTTACAGGACAACCGACGATTTATGATCCGACCACGCAGGTTATAACGCAGACGCCAGATGGTCCTGCAGTAACGCGGCAATCATTCGCCGATGAGTATGGGAACGGGAACAAGATACCAGCTAACCTGATCGACCCTGTTGCCGCGGCTATTCAATCGTACTATCCGAAACCGAATGTCCCCGGCAACGTTGCCCAGGGTGCAGTCATAAACAACTACTACTACAACGCGAAGAATTCAAGCCCGTTTACGAAATACTTTGGCCGGTTGGACTGGGACATTACGCCCTCCAATCGAATCATAATCTCCGATACTCAGCGAGACAGTCCAGCGGTTCAGAACCAATGGGACACTTGTCCTATTGGCTGCGACAACGTTGATACTGATAGCAACAACTCGCAAATTACAGACGTATGGAACATCAGCCCCAAGACGATAAACGAAGCCAGAGTGGGATTTACTGACCAGCTCAACTACTATGTTGATTCCACGTTGAATGAGGGCTTCCCGGCAAAGCTGGGATGGCAATTTGCAAAGGCTGACCAGTTTCCAACTACCAGCATAGATGGAAACTGCTGCTTCGGCCTTGCTCCGAACGTCAATGCTGTGCAGAAGGAAATGGTCTTTGATTTCTCCGATGTCATCACCATGATTCGTGGCCGGCATATTCTCCACTTCGGTGGTGAGGTACTGGTCTACCGGACAGATACCACGACTTGGGGCAACATCAATGCGGGAACATTCGGATATACAGGTGCTTACACCCAATCAACAGTGGGCGACAACTCAACCGGCATTGGATACGCAGATTTTCTTCTGGGGCAGGCTCAAAACTGGAGCGCATTCGTCGCGCCGGAATATGGGCCGCGATCCAAAAATCCGCAGTTTTTCATTCAGGACGACTTCAAAATACGCCCGAATCTAACTCTGAATCTTGGTTTGCGTTATCAGATTCAAACAGGCTGGAAGGAAGTCAAAAACAACGTAAGCGCATTTGATCCGACGATCACAAATCCTGAAACCGGCACCGATGGCGCCATTTGGTACGCTGCGACACATGCGAATGGCCGCGACCGCCTGCAAGCCAGCTCATACGGAACTCTGTTGCCGCGCCTGGGATTTTCGTGGCTGCCCAAGCCGGATACGACGATTCGCGGCGGATTTGGCATCTTCGCCTATCGATGGAGTCTGGATACCTACGGGACAGGAATGGGAACCGCCATCCAGTTCCAGGGAAACGCCACCGATCAGACTAATGGAATTACGCCCGTTGTTACGCTCGCATCGGATGGAACGGACCTTCCTTACATTGGACCCACGACGGATCCCGCAGCCCTAAACGGACAGAGCGTGGTTTATAACAAGTACCACACGCCGGTGCCCACCATTTACCAGTGGAACCTGGCGATTCAGCATGAGCTGGGCTCGAATATGGTGGGAGAGGTGGCATACGTGGCCAGCCATGCTCACAATCTCAGTTTTCCGGTTGACATCAATCAGGTACCTGAGAGCCAGTTGGGACCAAACGATAGTCCTTCCGCACTACCCTACCCGGTCTATCAAAGCATCACTGGCGACACGTATAACGCTATTTCCAACTACAACTCGTTACAGCTCTCTCTTGAAAAGCGCTTCACTTCAGGACTCAGCTTCGAGTTCAATTACACATGGTCTCACTTCCTCGACGATCAGGATTCTTCAGGATACGGAGGCGCAGCGGGAACGCAGACTGTCCAACGCTCTTATGATCCATCAGCAAGTTATGGTTCATCCAATTTCGATGTTCGCAACGCCTTTAAGGGAAGAATTGTGTATGAACTTCCCTTCGGCAAAGGAAAGCTGTTCCTGAACAAGAGCCGCGTGCTCGATGCGGTGATCGGTGGCTGGCAGGCTTCTGGCACGATGGTTTTCTCAACCGGATTACCTTTTACCCCGGTGATAAGCGGCAGCAACAATTCATTCTCACAGGCGGGAGATTGGTATCCGAATCAGATCGGAAATCCGATACCCCGTCATCAAACCATCGATCAGTGGTTCGATCCATCTGCATTTACCCTCCCCGACCCGGGCACCTTCGGCAACATGAGAAGAAACAGTCTCTACGGCCCTGGAATTAACGTCGTGAATCTCTCGGCCGGCAAGAAATTTGTCCTTCACGAAGGAGTTGAGCTCTCAATCCGCGCGGATACCAACAATGCCTTCAATCATCCGGGCTTCGGCCAACCCAATTTTGGTCTGGTTTCAGGAGGAGATGGCTCTACCGACGCGAACCCATTCTTTGGCTCGCCTACTAATATCACTTCGCTTACTGTGGGCGGACGAACGATGCAACTCAATGCTCGCATATCGTTCTAACGCATGATTCGTAGCTGGCTGTAAAGAAAGGCATTGGAATCGTCGAGGAGATGGCGTGGCCCGATGGGCAAATTTTCAACTCATTGAGATGTATGCTGCGATGTTCGTCCTCTGCGCCTCCGCTGGTACGGCGGCGGCGCAGGAGATTGTAATTGACGCTACGCCATCGCATGTCGCCAACTCATTCAGTCCTGTACACGCACTGGGCGCGGGTGTCGACAGGCTGCGAGCAGGTGAGGGCGCTCCAGAAATGGATCGCCGCAATATCACCAAAGAAGAAGTAGAAAAAAACACCGACAAGTTATTGTCAGGTCCAATCCTTGCTGCAATTCTTACAGCCGGATGGCAGCCCGTAACCTACCGGCAGAACACCGAACTGCAGATGGAGGCATGGCACTGGAATCCCAATGGTACGTGGAGTAATCCGTCCAAGGAGGGGGGGTATTTTACCGGCAGTGCCGAACCAGCCGAATCGATTCATCATTCATGGTCTTATCCGCTGCCTCGTCGTGGCGACACTGTGGGGGATGGAGACGGATGGTCGCGGCTGACAGATGGTGATCTGAAAAGTTTCTGGAAGAGTAATCCGTATCTTACAAGCGCCTTCACGGGTGAGGAGGATACACTGCATCCGCAATGGGTGCTGATCGATCTTGGCAAGAAAGTGGACATTGACGCCATTCAAATTGCCTGGGGGACCCCTTATGCGCTGGATTACAAGGTCCAATTCTGGACAGGCGAATTGGAACCGTTCTACCAAGGAACCACCAGGGGTACATGGCAAACTTTCCCCAAGGGATCTGTCGCAGACGGAAAGGGCGGAACGACAACGCTCAAGCTCGTTGATTGGAAAATTCCAGTCCAATACATCCGTATCTGGATGACGAAATCATCGAATACCTGTGACGCAGACGACTCCGATGACAAGCGCAATTGCGTCGGATATGCGATCAAGGAACTCTATGCCGGTACTTTCTTGTCCGACGGCAAGATTATTGATCTGATCAATCATGTACCCAGCCGCAAACAAACGATCACCTGGGTTTCTTCCGTTGATCCCTGGCATTCCACTTCTGATCTCGACGTAACGAAGGGAGATCAGGTTGGGTTTGATTATTTCTTCAACAGCGGAATTACCCGCGGGCTCCCGGTCATCGTCCCGATTGCGATGCTATATGGAACTCCCGAAGACGCTGCAAACGGGATAGCTTATCTCAATAAGCGGCATTATCCGATATCGCGAATCGAAATGGGAGAAGAACCGGATGGACAGCGCATGCTTCCTGAAGATTACGGCGCTCTCTATATACAATTCGCAACTGCGATTCATCGGCTCGTCCCGAATGCGAAGCTGGGAGGCCCATCCTTCGAAGGAACACTTGGCGATGTCGAGGTATGGCCAGATGCAAATGGGGGCGCTTCTTTTCTTGGCCGGTTTCTGGATTATCTGAAAACTCACGGTCGATTGAAAGACTTTACATTTTTTTCTTTTGAGCACTATCCTCCGAACAACTCATGGGATGATTTGTATCGCGAGCCGGGACTCGTGAGTCACATCGTACAAGTCTGGAAAGATGATGGTTTGCCGCCCAACATCCCGTTTTTCATGACCGAAGGCAACATGGAGAACTACGAGAAAAACGCGGACATCAAACAGGCGCTCTGGCTTGCCGACTACGTTGGCTCAATGATGACGGCAGGAGCCAGCGGCACTTTCTATTTTCACTACATCCCTACGCCGGGCCATCCTGGTCCTATTCTCACGGTGGACACGGACTATCGCGTCGTGGGATATCCAGCGCAATATTTCTCCACACAGATGATCACGAAGGAGTGGGTGCAGCCGGTAGATGCAATGCACGAACTGTTCAAAGCGTCGAACAACATCACGGACGAATTAGGGAACGCGTTGGTCACTGCTTACCCAATAAAACGTCCGGATGGGAGTTGGGCAGTGATGCTAGTCAACCGGGATCGCGACCACGATCACGCTGTGAAGTTGAAGTTCGCCAACGCGGATGCCGGAAAGAATAGCTTCCTTTTAGGTTCGGTTGAGCAAATCATCCTTGGCGAAGCCCAATATCAGTGGCATCCCGGGGACTCCATGGGGCATGCGGACCCTGATGGTCCGCCCTTGAGATCGACTCTAAACGGTGGCGCAGATACGCTCTACCAGCTGCCCAAAGCCTCAGTCACGGTTCTTCGCGGCAATATCGGGATCAGAGCGGAATAGCAATTCAGCGCGTAAGTATGTATATCGGGGAATAAGATTGTTCTTCAAAAGAATTCATTTAGCCAGGAACCATGCAGCCACGTTGCCAAGGATCACGATCGCGCCTCTTCTCATCTCGTTGTCTGTTTCGATCCTGTCAACTGGAGTCACAGCACAAACCATTACTGTCGACGCTGCTCCCCGCCACATGGCAAACACGTTCAGTCCGCTTCGCGCACTGGGCACAACTGTGGACCGCATCCCCAGCAACACCACGGACATCTTTTTTCGGCCCGGATCAGATAAAACAGATTCTTGAGGCAGGCTGGGGACCAGTCACCTACCGCCAGAACACGGAACTGTTTGTTCAGGCATGGCATTGGAACCCTAAAGGAACATGGAGTGATTCCGTCCGGACAAGGCTATTTTGTCGGCGACGCGAATCCCACTAATGAAATGATTCGTCACTCCTATGGGTATTCAGTCTGCCGCATCGTGGTGTTACACGCAACAACGGAGCGGAATTCGATGGCTATTCGCGCCTCGATGACGGCGATCTTAATACTTACTGGAAAAGCAATCCATATCTGACCAAAGCATTCACCGGCGAAGAAGACAGCCTCCACCCGCAGTGGATTGTGATCAAATTGCAGATGGATAGAGATCGTCACGGCTATACGGTATCGCCTGGGCGGAGCCATATGCGCGTAACTACAGAGTCCAATATTGGCTTGGCAACGGCGATCCATTGATGATCCGGACGGTGGCGTGTGGAAAGATTTTCCCAATCGGGGCCGTCTTCGATGGAAAGGGTGGGACGGTCACACTTCGCGTTTCCCCGTCGCCGTTGCAACTCGATATGTGCGCGTGCTGATGACGGAGTCTTCCAACACCTGCGACACGCATGGAGGAGTCCGACCCGAGAAATTGCGTCGGATACGCGATCAAAGAGATCTATCTCGGAACGCGAAAGAACGCGAGTTTCACGACATCCTTCATCACACTCCGGGTCAGGATCAGACCTTTACCTACAGTTCATCGATCGATCCCTGGCACCAGCCCTCTGATCTCTACCTAATTCCTGACCGCATGGAATCTGGAGACCAGGTTGGCCTCGATCTCTTCTTCACAAGCGGAATCACGCGCGGGCTGCCTGCGATGGTTCCGGTGGCGCTGCTCTACGGCACACCGGAAGATGCTGCGGCGCAAATCGCATATCTGAAGAAACGAGGCTATCCCATTTCATACATAGAAATGGGTGAAGAGCCGGACGGCCAGTACATGGCGCCGGAGGACTACGCAACCTTGTATCTGCAGTGGGCGACAGCGCTGCACAAGCTCGATCCATCGCTCAAACTTGGAGGGCCGGTTTTTGAAGGAGTAAGTGAAGACATTAAATTCTGGCCGATGCGCAGGGCAGGACTTCATGGTTCACGCGGTTTCTCGATTATCTTGAAGGCGCACGACCGTCTTTCGGAGCTGTCATTCATGTCCTATGAGCATTACCCTTACTACGACGGGACTTGCCAGGGGCCGTGGAGCAATCTCTTCAAGGAGCCGGAGATCCTCACGCACATCGTTCAGGTGTGGCGTGACGATGGATTGCCGGCATATGTTCCCATGTTCAATACGGAGACGAATGCTCCGGGAGGCGATGCTGCTGTCGATGTGTTTGGAGCGCTGTGGCTGGGCGAAACCTTCCCCGCTTTTCTGACCGCAGGGGGAAAAGCCTCCTACTACCATCACGCATTGCCGTACTCTACGCCTCATCCAGCCTGTTGGAACAGCTGGGGCACATACCATATGTTCACAACTGACCATAACTGGCTGATCAAACAGCGCACCTCGCAGTTTTTTGCGACGCAGATGCTGACACAGGAATGGGCTGAACCCGGAGATGGGGAGCATCGCCTCTTCCGGGCCGCAAGCGACATCAAGAATTCCAAAGGACAGATTCTGGTTACGGCTTATGCTGTGCTGCGCCCGGATGGGCAATGGTCGCTCATGGTGATCAACAAGGATTATGACAACCCGCACTCTGTAGCTGTGACATTTCGCGATGAAGATGGAAGAACGAACAGTTCATTCACAGGGCCGGTTGCGAGGATCACATTCGGAAAGGAACAGTACCGTTGGCATTCCGCGATGAGAGATGGTTACGCAGATCCAGACGGACCAGCGGATAAGTCAACTCTACCGGATGGGACCCATCGCTTTACACTGCCGCCAGCATCCATGACGGTTCTGCGTGGCCGGATCGGCGACTCGGCAGCAGCAAAATAAATTCAGCGAGGATATAAGCCAATGAACTTCAGGATCTTCCATGATCGGCGTTCCCTAGGCAAGGCCTCCGCAGATCAGGCCGCTGCTGCGATTCGGGCAGCGATTCTCGACCGTGGCTCTGCGCGCATCGTAGCCGCGACTGCGGCATCGCAAAAGGAGTTTCTCGAAGAGCTGACCGACGCTCCGGAAATTGAGTGGCGTCTTGTTGAGGCATTCCACCTGGATGAATATATCGGTCTGAATATCACGCATCCAGGCAGTTTCCGCAAAATGCTTCTGGAACAGCTCATCCGCAAAACCGGGATCGTCAACTATCACTTGCTTGATGGTGATGGCGATGTCGCGTCGGTTGTGCGCAGTACCAGTGAGGACATCGCTTCAGCGCCGATCGACATCGCGTTCCTTGGAATCGGCGAGAACGGTCACCTGGCTTTCAACGATCCCCCGGCGGATTTCGACACGGAAGAGCCTTATCTGGTCGTTAAACTCGATGAGGCCTGCCGTCGCCAGCAAGTGGGTGAAGCATGGTTTTCCGATATTTCCCAAGTGCCACAACAGGCAATATCGATGTCGGTAAAGCAGATTCTCAAAGCAAAAGAATTGATTGCGGTTGTACCCGGTCCGCAAAAAGCAGAGGCAATCAAAACCTGTTTCAATGGAGAGATTAGTCCCATGGCGCCGGCATCTATTTTACGCAAGCATGCAAATGCGACTATTTACGTCGACGAAGCCTCCGCAGCCTTGCTGGATCGAACGCTATATCCTGGCTCAATCAGCACGACGCGTTCAAGATGAACTCCTCTACCAGAGCACGACCAATCCCGTCGTTGCGCTGGTGGATTGGCGGAATTCTTTTCGCTTCAACTGTCATCAACTACATCGATCGCCAGACCCTGTCGCTGCTTGCCCCCTATCTGAAGGTGCAGCATCACTGGACGAATAGTGATTATGCCAGCCTTGTGATTGGGTTTCGCGTTGCATACTCATTAGGGCAAGCTATCTTCGGTCGCTTGCTGGATCGCATCGGGACTCGGCGAGGCCTCACAATCACCGTGGCATGGTATTCGCTTGTATCCTTGCTGACGTCGTTGTCTCGAGGGTTTTTCAGCTTCGCGCTGTTTCGCTTTCTCCTGGGAGCAGGCGAATCTGCGAATTGGCCAGCTGCGACCAAGGCGGTCTCGGAGTGGTTTCCGAAAAAAGAGCGCGCGCTGGCCACGGCGCTCTTTGATAGCGGCTCGTCGATCGGAGGCGCGATTGCACCCTTCCTCATTTACCCGATCTATTTTCGCTGGGGTTGGCGTCCGGCGTTTATGATTCCCGGCTTGCTCGGCTTTCTCTGGCTGATCGCCTGGCGTTGGCTCTATGAGACACCGGAAAAGCATAGCCGTATTAGCGAGGCCGAGCTGCAATATATCATCGCCGATAAGAGTGAAGACACCATGCCGGGGAAGACTGTGTCTCCCCGATGGCTCGATCTTCTGAAGTTTCCTCAGACTTGGGGAATCATCGTCTCAAGGCTGTTTACGGACCCCATCTGGTTCTTTGTCACAGACTGGTTTCCGATTTATCTGGTCGCGAAAGGTATTGAACTCAAGAACGGCTTGATCGCGATTTGGATACCGTTCATTGCCGCCGATCTGGGCAACTTCTTTGGCGGCGCACTCTCCGGCTACTTAATTAAGCGCGGATGGTCGGTCGGCGCCGCTCGCAAAGCTCTGGTTGTCTTCGGCGGCATCGGTGTAACGATGCTGATCCCAACCATCTTTACGAACAACTTGTATCTCATTGCGGGCCTGTTTGGTTTAGCCTCGTTGTCGTATTCCGCTTTCTCCACAATGGCAAATGTACTGCCTTCGGATGTGTTCCGCGGCGACTCAGTGGCTTCGGTAAGTGGAATGAGCGGAAGCGCCGCGGGTATCGGAACGATCCTTGCGTTCTATCTCATCGGATACCTTAGCGACGCACGTAGATCGATGGGCAGCCATTCTTTCGATCCCATCATTGTTGTTGCGGGATTAGTTCCGTTTGCAGGAATGTTCCTGGTCTTGTTTCTCGTGCGCAATACCAAAGCGACGGATGAGGGATTCGTAAAACGAATTTAGTTCGTTCGGGCAATACTCGTTGTCATCATTTGACATCTCTGCGTAATCATCAGCAGGAAACGACGTGAGGTCCTGGGAAAATCGGGCTCGCTATTCATAGCGGAGCGCTACCATCGGATCATGGTTTTAGGAAATTTCGCTCTCGGATCGCTGATTGGACTCATTCGAACCGTCGAGTATTCGCCGAAGTGGATTGTTTGTGTTCGTCGAACTGCGCCTAGGCCGTGAGGCGAGGAGTGCAGCACCTGATTTCGATCTGCAAACTCTAGCGTGGATCGACGAGACCCATAGCGATCATTCCAAGCGCAGTGATGCTCGGAAGAAAGAAGTAGTCGCCTCCACGCAGCTCGACAAAATTCGGCAGCTTATTGCAGATGAAGGGAGGGTTAGCCGAGCTTGTATCTCCCTGCACGACAAACTTGCCATGTCCGCCGTGGTTGCCCATCAGAATATCTTTATCATTGCCAAGATGCGCGTCGTTACCGTACTCGATCCATTGCTGCTGCACAAACTCAAACTGGCGCGAGATGCTTGCATTGAGCGCCATGAAGATGACTCCCCGTTCTTCTGTATCAGACGCGGGCTCACCCTCGGCGACGAATTGACCATATGGAAGACCGCGTCGGGTAATACGGCGGCGATTAATCAGCCTGCCATTGAAACCGAAGGCATCTCGCGGATGGACGCGCCGGATGTGTGCCCCCATCGGACAGCGCGTGCCATATGGATCTGAGCCAAAGGCGAAGTTCGTGCTGCGCGTGGGATCTTGTGCGATGGATGAGTCGGGATTGTCAGGGGATAACTCCAGGGGCGTTCCGTCTCTCCAGCGGCCGATAAATTTAGCTGCCAGTTTTTCCCTACCGCCCCCATAGAGGGCGGAGTGTTCATCGAGATAGGCGCGGAATGTAGCGAGGTTCTGGTGTAACTTGCGATACACCATGAATGTCCCATTGCTGGCGAGTATGTGTGGTACTGGCGCCACTGGCAGTTCACCGGCTTCATCGGCATAACCCAGCAGCAACTCGCCCGTCGCGAGGGGCGCCCAGGTTCCGTCTGGCATCAGCTTACCCTGGCCGGGTTGCGCACTCCGGTCTACCCCCAGATAATCCGGATTGCCGAAACCATCGGTAAAACCGAAATGTTCACACGTCGTTGGTTTGCCGTCAATTACCACTGCGGCCGCGTCTTGTGATGCGAGCACGATCGCCCCGCCAGTCTCCCGCATGAGCTCAAGCATCTCTGCGCAGCGGCTGTCGAGAGCCGCAGGCGATTGGGCGTTAATGCCCAGCCACGCATGCACCGGATCTTCATTCCAAAGTTTGTCCCATCGCTCGGGAGAATTCAGGCCCGTGTCTCCCAGTATCCCAGCCCGCTTCTTCATGCCTTGCTGAAACTCGACCGGAAAACTGAGCAGTGTAGCGTCCGGCAGATCGAGAACGGCCAGGCCTCCGTGCGTGAACGCGACATTCACCGTACTCTGGGGCTTCCCACTGTCCCATCGCTGGCCGGTAGTGACGTGATGAAGTAGCTTTCTGATAAGACTGCGCGCTCTCTCTGCGTCTTCAAAGCGCAGGAAGAGATACCGTGCAAGTGGCAGGTTGTAGCCTCGTAGCACAAATCCCTGAATGTCTGTTTCGTTCAACCTACTCATTTCGGCCGCCAGTCTTGATGTCTCGCGGCTGTCCCATCGAACCAGCCCTGGGGACACGTGCAGACTTCAACTCAACCACGAACTGCGTGAACGCTACTTGCAGCCGTGCCGGCTCCATGCCCTGATGATTGGCAATGAAGTCAGCGACCGCGTGTTGGGTCTGCAGCGCACGCAGTGTCTGTGGCACAGACTTGTCATTGACGGCTGCGAAGAAGAATGTCGTCTCGAGCTGGCATGCCTTCATGTAGTCGATGAACGCCTGCTGATTGGCTGCGCCGGGGTATCCGACGCAGTGGCTCCAGATGGCATCCAAATACTCCGGAACGCTAGCTGCAAGTCCCCCCAGATAGGTGTCCAACTCACCATCGCAGTTGGACTCAAACACCAAGTACTTCGATTTGAGATGCTCTTCGCACGCTGGCATTCCCACGTAGATCACATCGTCCATGACGACGAGCCGGGCGAGATGGGTTCCAGGCGCGAGCGCGAAGGGACTCTCTTCTCCGGTCGGCAATGTGGCGAGGTACTTGCGGATTTGCAGGTCGTGTGACGGTATGGCTTGATCATCATCGATGATGGGCGAAAGAATCGTTAGTCCATAAACAGTGCCGTTTTTGTTTGGCATCGCTGCTTTCTCTAAAACACAATGGGAGCTTCGCCAGTCTCACCGAGATGAGCCTGCACCTCAAGTACGAAGTGCAGATACGCATCAGCGAACTGCTCTGGACTGCAATCCTGCGCGCCGTCGGCCAAGCTGTCGAACGAGGACTGCACGATGTGAGCCGATTTCAGATCGTTCGCCGCAGCGTGTGGATAAGCAGTGTAGTAGTAATCGCTGTCGAACTGCACACGCGCGATGTATTCCTTGAAGGGAGTTACCGGTACGGCCCCTGGAAACTTCTCGCTCCAGCGCCAGACCAGATTCAGGCCTTTGCTGAGCACTGCCGAAAATGCGTCGATGTATTGGTTCCAGGTTCCGTTAAAGTTGCTGAAGAACAAGAGATAGTCATACTTCAGTTCTTCCTTCAACTGGCCGTTCTCCAGAAATGGAAACCGATTGCGAGGCAAAACGACCCAGCGCGCGAATTCGATAAATGAAAGGTTGATCAGATCCTGTTGTAACGGCTTCACATGTCCGAGTAGAAAAAAGAATCCACGCAATATCCAAGTCTTCCATGGCTTCATGGGTGTGATCGCGTTCAATGCGTAGACTTTTCCGTTAATGTTGCTCATAGAAGTTCGATATGTGCCTGAATGCAGCCCCTAAGGTCGGTGCGATCGAAAGGCAGTCTCGATAGAGGCGTCTTACGGTCTGTCAATTTGGGCGTCAAGGTAGTTCTCCGCAAGAAAGTTTCCCAATGTTACATAAAACCTGCCAAACGCGCACCGAAAATTCAATTCGACTGGACCATCGCGTAAAAGATAGATGAGTGTATGCCATTATGTGGTCACGCTCCCGGTCGGCGTTTTTAGGACGAGCGAGGGCGATGTTTTCGCGGCTCGCCGTGCTGGCGGGAAACCTACGCCGAGAACAATCACGAATGTCGAGACAAGTTTGAATATCAGAATAATGGCGCTCGGATGCAAGGCCGTCGCTACAGAAAAGCCAGGACAGTTTACATAATCCAATTTGGCTGACTCTTGGTCTTTGTTTTGATGCCAGTGGAACTACACCACCATGATTACTGCGGAGGCGCGTGGCCGATGAACTTGTCAGCCCACTGGATAAACCACTTCATGTTTGGCGCGTCTGTATGACCGCCATCATGCTGTCGCCAGGCCAGCTGACCATCCAGCAGCCCTTGATTCACCGGCGGCATCTTTGCCGTGAGATAGTCACCTTCTACTTTGAGGCCATTCGCACCTAGAAAAGCAAAGACCCGGCTCGCGTCGACCGCAGCCATGAAACTCCCCTCATGGTCGAGCCAATGCGCATCGCCTTTTTCGGGGATGCCATAGCTGATGAATGTGAGGCGCGGCGCACACAGCGCGATCAATTCGTTCGATTCTACTGGAATGTCACCGGGTGTCATGCTGCTGAACGTCGCCTCGGATGCGCCATATTTCATGAAGTTGCCGGCCATCCAGTAATATTCGCCGCCAGTCAGGCTTTCTACTGCTTCACCGTAATTGCGGCGTAGCGGCGTAGCTCCGCCCTTGCCGGACGAGCCGACCAGCACCATCGCAAATCGCTGGTCGAAAGCCATAGTCACAAGAGCGGCCTTGCCGTAACGCGAGACGCCTTCAATGCCAACATGTTTTGCATCTACAGCGGGCTCGGTTTCAAGATAGTCGAGTCCGCGGCTGGCACCCCACGCCCAGGCACGCAAGGCGCCCCAATCCTCAGGCTTGCGTGGCTGTCCTTTGTTCACCAGCCCAATGACGCCTCGTGTCATGCCTGCGCCATTGTCGGCCTGAACGCTTGCGGGATCGAACAACACAAATCCCCACCCCGCCGCGATCAGCTGCCATGTATTGGGGAGGTCACCATCCTCATTCCGTTGTGGAAACTGGAAAGGCGTGCGCTTAACCGGCTCCCAGGCAGGATGTTGCTTAAACACCTCATTAAGCGAAGGGTCCTGTTGCGCCAGCAGTGCCTTCCATGCCTTATTGACGCGCACCATCTCATCATCCGAAGGCTCATTAGGATAAGGGAATCCGGCTCGACCGAACATCATCAGCACGGGGACAGGACCCTTTTCAGCGGATGGTAGTACCAGAGTCATGTGGAGTTTCACGCTGATCTCGGGGCTCGAAGAATTGTCCAATTGGCCGATCAGATCTTTCACAATGACGGGGCTGAAACCGATCATCTCGTGATCTACGGCCTCTACCGTCCACGTCACTTTCGGCACATCCTTTGGGGCCCGGCCATATACATACTTCTCATACATGTCGACGATTTCCGGCCGCCGTTTCTCCCACCACATCTTCGCAGTCATTACCTTCTGCCCATTATTGAGCACGAGCGGATCGGGCAGATTGGGAAATGGATTTGCTTTTGATTCGTCATAGTTCGCATGATTTGGAGCCTTCTCATTGCCGCTCGGTCCGGGTCGCAGAGCTTTGATCCCAAGTTGATCCATCATGTTCTGATGATCCTGATCCGCAGTCAATGTAACCGGGGAGGGCACAGTTGAACTCTGGGCAAAGACCGCTATTGGACTAGTGAGTGCACACACAGTCATGAAGGCTGTGAGAAAAAACGTCAGGAAATAACGCACGTTCATCCTCGCGAATCGATAATTTTGTTCCGTTCAGGAAAAGCGATTTAGTTCGACGTTCATCATAATCTTGGGCTGACTCTCAATGCACTCATTTTGAGATGTTCTTCAACTCCGCGAATGTTTTCATTTCTGGAAGAGCGCAAGCGGGATGGAATCCGCCATGGCGCGATAGCCTGCAGGGGATGGATGCAGATGATCGCCGCTGTCGTAGTCCGGACGCAGATGGTTCGGATGAGATGGATCTGCCATGATCTTGTCAAAGTCGATCACCGCGTCGAAATGCCCCGCGGCTCGAATCCATGTGTTGACTACCTGCCGGTCAGATTCGTTCGATTCACTGGGGTGATAGAAGGTAGAACCCATGAACGGCATGATGGTTCCTCCGATCACCTTGATGCCATGCGCATGCGCGCGCAGAATGATCTGCTCGTAGGCTCCGATCATCCGACGCACCAACTCTGCATGTTGTGCTTCCGTGGCGTCAGTCGTGCGCGTCAATGTCCCGATATCGTTGATCCCTTCGAGCACGATGAGATAGCGAACGCCAGTCTGTGCGAGGGCATCGCGATCGAAGCGGGCGAGAGCGTTCGGCCCAAGTCCGTCTGCGAGTAGTCGATTTCCGCCAATACCTTCATTGAGCACGCTAACCCCGGTGGTGTCCACAGTGTGCTGCAGACGCAAGGCGAGTTCGTCCGTCCACCGGTCGTTGCCGTTGGTCGTCGCGCCGTGTCCGTCGGTAATGGAATCGCCGAAAGCCACGATGGACGAGCCATTGGCGGGAGCAGCTACATCGACTCCGGAAAGAAAATACCAATGGTCGATGGAATGCGGAGACGGCAGTTCCACTACCGAAGCTGGCAAGCCGACGCTCAGGTATGACGTAGCGCGAGAACCCGGATGGCCGGTTTCCTGGCCAGGCGCTGCTTCAATCTGCATGGTGATCGCCAGGTTGGACAAGGCAGCTACCGGATAGTTCAGCGGATCAGAGGTGTACTCGGCCCCCATCGGTATCAGAACGTCTGCATGCTCATTGAATGTGACAGCCCGATCAGACGCGGGATCGATACGGCTTGCAGCAGGCGATACCGGACGGGCGACATGCACAGCGACCAGATGAAGCGGGCTTGTTCCGAATGCGTTTGAAACACGCAAACGAATCACGGATCCACCGACAGAGAGGTGCACGATCTGGCGAAGGGTCGCACCATTGAGGCTTTGGAGTGGTAGTGCATTGTTCGCTTCGGGAATCTGCTGGGACGCAGCCCACGAACCAACCCACGCCCCATTCCAATTCGAAGCAGGTGTTGGAGACGGTTTCACAACGACAGCCTGAGCCCTAAGGTGCGTGGTGAATGCGATGAGAAGAAGCAGGAAAGCGAGGGATCTCTTTGTATATCCGGATGTCATTGTCAGGCGATGAATGATTCGTGTCGATGATAGCCGTTCTCAATTTAATTGTTGTGCAGGGGCAGGGAATTCGTGCCCAGCAGCTATTTAGTAATGAGAGAATCGTCAACGCAGGGAACGGGAGCAAATGGGTGTTCGGGGCCGTCAGCTGCATCGGAGAATTGAATCAAAGCATTGCCAGATGGGACGGCCGAACGGAGTACTGAGGGTTAGAAGTACCTCGGTGGATGTTGCGGACAACCATCACTAACGCAAATTTCATGACTGGCTGCGAATGGAATGGCGTTGCAGGAGAAGGGCTGCGGCACCGCGAAGCCGGGCGACATCGCCTTCATGGGTAGGCGAAAGGCGCGGCGATGTCCCTGTTAGTGTTTGCTCTTCCAACTCAGCTTGGATGAGGGGTGCAAAGCGGTTCCATGCCGAAGTAATGTCGCCAGCAATCAGGACAACTTCGGGGGACAAGGCTGCAACAACCATGCGAAGACCCTTTCCGATGTATTTCGCCTGTGTTGCCAGAGCAGCCGCTGCATGACCATTTCCTTCTTCAGCAAGACTGAGCAATTCATGAAACGTCAGATGTTTCTTCTTTTGCTCCGACTCGTGAAAATAGCGCAAGGCAGCATTGCATGATCCAAAAACTTCCCAGCACCCATGCTGTTTGCAGGAGCAGCGGGGGCCAGACGGATCGATAGAAATGTGCCCAAATTCACCTGCCATTCCGTGCTGTCCGGATATGAGTTGTCCATTCGCCATAATTCCGGCGCCAATCCCCTCGGAAACAGTGATCAATACCGCATCACGGACTCCATCCATTCTGCCGAACCAGAGTTCTGACATCAGGCAGGCGGTAGCGGCATTTTCCATTTCAGTTGGAAGTCCCATTCCATGCTCGATGGCCCGCTTGATATCGTATTTTGGCCACTTCAGGTTCGGGGCGAAGATAAGACATTGCGATTCCTTATCCACCCGTCCTGGAACACTGATCCCAATTCCTTCCACGGATTTCTTGGGGTGGCTGTCTTTAATTCGCCGCATACAGTCGATAATGCCAGCAACCGATTTGGCCGGGTCCGAGCCCAGAGGAAGAGTTGATCGTGAAAGAAAACGTCCGTTTAAATCGATCATCGCAACAGTGACTTGCTGAGGGCGGATATCAGCAGCTAGAACGACGAGATCGTCATTCAGGACCAGCATGGTTGGGCGTCGTCCTCTGGGCAGTTGTGCGATAGACCCTTCACGGATCCAGCGCTCCCGGATAAGCTGCTCGATGATTTGAGAGACTGTACTACGCTGCAGTCCTGAGAGTCTCGCAAGCTCAGCCCGGGAGATCGGCTGACGGGAATGGATAAGATGCAAAACGGTCTCTCGATTGATGCGGCGCGCAGTTTCACTGGACGCCAGCTCGATGTTATTGAGATCGATGCGGCGCATTCCTTTCACTGCTTGTCTGGATTCCTTCAAAATATTTCCCTATCCTATTCGCCGTTTTCATGACTTCCATTTGTACTGCTCATACTTGGCCAGCGATGTCCTACCCCTGCGCAGATATCATAAACAGACGTTATTGATTTACTCCACTGGCAAGATAGCCTCCATCCACTGCCAGGATCTGCCCGTTTACATATGACGCAGCTTCTGAAGCCAGGAAGATCGCGGCACCGACAAGCTCCTCAGTCTTGCCAAATCTTTTCATAGGAATTCTCATCTGCAATTCCTTGCCTCGTTCTGTCTGGTCTAACAGTTCTCCATTCAGTGCCGTAAGAAAAATGCCGGGAGCGATAGCGTTTACACTGACACCATGAGGAGCAAGCTCAACTGCCAACGATTTTGTGAGGGAACCAACCGCAGCTTTGCTTGCGCAGTATGCAGCTACTTCGTAGAAGCCAACGAAAGTACCAAGTGAAGCGATATTGATGATGCGACCATAGCGCTGCGCTACCATCGTTTTTCCAAATACCTGACAGGCACGGAACGTTCCCGTCAGATTCGTTTCCATAATCCTGTTCCACTCGTCTTCTGTGCACTCTAAAGTTGGAATTCGCTGTGTGATTCCTGCGCAGTTCACCAGAATGTCGATCCTGCTGAAGGTCTGGAAGATTTCATCATGCAGAGCCTCCAACGATTTCCGGTGAAGCACATCCGTCGTTATTTTCAGTGTGCGACGGCCTAGAGCCGTAATTTCAGCCGCTGTGTGTTCTACCTCATGGATGCGCCGAGACGTTGCGATCACGTCAGCGCCAGCTCTGGCTAGCCCATTGGCTATGGCGCGACCGATGCCAGATGTTCCGCCAATAATGACTGCCAAGCGTCCGAAAAGATTGAAGATATCGTTTTCCATCGCACCCAGTAATCCCGAAACAGCCGGACTGGCTGATTTGATTGGTCTAAATTTAGTTGCAATTACGAACCAACGTATCACAACTGATGAATGCCGCCTTCTTGGCGTCTTCGATTTCTCGAGCCGACGACACTCGTCTGACCCCATAAACATTGACTCCCAGGTATTCCTCTCTCGTCACAAAGTGCGAATGGTTTAACTACCGTCAATACATCGGCTCTTCGTCTTCAACCATGTGCAGATGCCTCTAATGGGGTTAACTCGATTCTCTTATAGTTCGTGACACATATTAAACAGATAATGATCCTGTAATCAATCTAGAAGTGTGGTCTCATAATTAAAATAATTGACTGGTGAGATCATATTTTGCGAATTGCTGGGAGTAACATCCGTGTCAACTAAAAATGATTGATTTGAGTCATGGACAATCGCTTTAGTTGGGAGACAATGTGTCATTCTTACCAGATGCGCAAATATCGGGCAGAATCGGGACCGGTCAGGGAAGTGGCTATTCATTCCTGTGGATAGGAAGTACGTGGTTTATAGGCACACTCTTTTCATGCGCTGTTCTCAGCGGGTTAAAATCAAGAAAGTGGCCCCGTAGCTCAGGTGGATAGAGCAACGGTTTCCTAAACCGCAGGTCGGAAGTTCGAATCTTCCCGGGGTCACCATAGAATCAATAACTTAAAAGATAGACTAATCTCCTCGAAATTAGCCTGGTGTCAGTTCTGGTGTCAGTTGTGCTAGACTGCTGCTTCGAGCATGCTTATGGCCGAAAAAAAGACTCCATCCAAGGTCAGAGGGGTGTACGAGCGAGATCCAGGAAGCGGCATCTGGTGGATTCGCTTTACGGAGAATGGCAAGATCCGTCGCGAAAAGATTGGACGCCGTTCCGACGCGATTGCCCTGTACCAGAAACGGAAGGCGGAAGCCCGTGCGGGCATAAAACTTCCCAGTAACTTGCGACAGCGGCCAATCACCATCTCCGAACTTGGGGAGGAAGCGAAGCAGTGGTATAAGGACCACGAGAAGCGGGATCTTCGCACCTTCACAGGCCGGATGGATTTGATCATCAAGGAATTGGGCAGTCGTACCGCCGACACGGTGAAACCCAAAGAAATCGACGATTGGCTCAGCAATCATCCTAGGTGGAGCCCAGCTACCAAGAACCGGTACAAGACCGTACTGAGTAAGGCTTATCAGCTTGCCCTCCGCAGCGACAGGGTCAGCCGCAATCCGGTCCGGTCAGTCGAGCACAGAAATGAAGGGGACGGCCGTATACGGTATCTCAGGCCCGAGGAAGAGAGAAGCCTCAGAGCGGCGATCGCACGTCGTTGTCCTGGGCACATGCCGGCGTTTGTGTTTGCCTTGCACACCGGTCTACGGAAGTCCGAACAGTTCGGATTGAGATGGAGCGATGTGGACATGAGCCGTAGAGTGATCATCGTTCCCCATCCCAAAAATAACCGGTCGCGAGAGATCACAATGAATGAAACCTGCTTCGCGGTGATCCAAGATTTGTACAAAACCCGTCCTGATGACGACAGGATCTTCCGGTCAGATCGGTACAAGACGAGACCGATCATAGACATCAAGAAAGCTTTCGAATGCGCGGTAAAAGAAGCCAGGATCGAGGCTTTCACTTGGCACTGCCTTCGTCACAGCTTCATAACCCGACTGGTGCAGGCTGGGGTTGACTTACGTACTGTCCAATACCTGGCTGGGCACCAGAGCCTAGCCATGACTGGGCGATATGCTCACTTCGCTCCCGCCCTGAATCAGGCTGCCGTCCGGCGACTCGATCCCGTCGCCGTCAATTGAATTCAGCTGCTCTCAGATAGTTCCATAGAGTGGCCGATTCATCCAGACGCCTGTCTTCACTACTCACGCTTTCCAGTCGGTTTTAAGTTCGTGAACCTGCGATTGGATCGGCGTAACTTAGTGACCAGGGACTATCGACGCACTCTGTTCGGCGAAAGGAAGTTTGCATATCTTCATTGCCACCTGCTCTTGCTTTGGGATGCATCGACCGGAGATCCAACGACAAATTCATCGATACAGAAGGAAGTTCGTCTCATCGCAGCCTGCAAGAACTGATGCGGCGATCACAATGTAGAAAGAGAATTGTTATTCCCACTTCGCGGCTATTTGTCACTCCACAGATCTCCAACTGAAGCTATAGACATCTGAATTGATCCAAAGTAGATGTTTTCTCCATCCATGGCTATCCCAGACGTTATCTCGTTCGGCGATGATATAAGTGCCGTAATAGACAAAGTATTTTTGTCTAAACGAAAAATACCATCACTGGTAAGGCCCCAGAGGTTTCCATCCGGGCCCAGCGTAAGCGAATTGTCGAGCGGCGTAGATGGTAGCGAATTCAGAAGCTAGCAATTCTCGATGATCGAGATCGTAGAGAAAAGCCGTTTTGTCAGCAATGCCCACAATCTCGCCGCTTGGAAGTGCCACGAGGTTGACAATGCGCTTAGCCCCCTTGACCGGCGCAGTCATGTATGTGGGCACGCCATTTGAATCTAACAAGACAAGCATCGATTGGCTCGCTGTTGGAGTAGTCCCGGGGCCGCCGCTAATACTTGTGCCGACGACTAATCTTTGGCTTACGCTCGCTATGCTTGTAGTGCTCTGGTCTTCCAGAATTTTCAGATTGCTGACGGAATTTGTCTGCGGATCCCATTTTGTCAGCGGACTGTTGAGCACACCATAGCCCGGTATGGAGGCAATGTAGACAGTCCCATCTTCGGCAGCGATCATATCTAAGGGTCGCCAGGCCACATTTTCACCAGGATAAACGACCATCGTAGGATTGGGCTCCGGCCCTAAATTGGCGATACCGCGTGTAACATCATAGGACATCAGAGGAGCGAGCGCCGCGTAAGCACCTATCAACAGGCGTCCATTCAGTGGAAGAAGAGAATAAGCTTCTCCATCTCCCAACGCCCAATATTTGCAAATCCATTTGCGCCCTGTTTGAACAGATAGAATGGAAGGGCTGACCTGCATAAAGTGCATTGTCTGGACCTATCCCAATTCGAACACGGTAGGCCTTTCCCTTTATATGCATATGGTAGTGTTGACGATTGACTGGTAGCGAGATTTTCCAGCCGAACCGTTCCATTGGAAATCGAAATGGTTGTTCCATCCGCAAATACATTGTTGGGTGATTGCACGGGGATAAATTGTTCGGGCGTCGCTGTCCATCCTTTCAGTCCGAACCATTGATTTCCAACCCTCCCGTGAACCTTACCTTCGCTATCTGTCACCAATTGTCCGAAGCCGGCAGCCAGATAAGCGGTGGGAATTATTTCTCGATGCTTGCCTGTAGCAATCTCGTAAGCAGCGATGTTGCTCGTATTCGAGCCAAGTCCAACATAGACAAAACTATCCTGGTCGGCGACACAAGTTCTCGCATACTGTTCGAAAGTACTCATTCTTCCCAGATCTTCTAGAGCCAATGTTTTCGGGTCATTCCGAATCAACTTTGCTGAAGGATAAGTACAACCATAGATCTTGCCGTCGCTGCCATTCGTAAGCTCCCAAAGATATTGCTCCGATGAAGCGGGAATGCCTATGTCATCGAGTTGATCTGTAGTTGTATTTAGGCGTAACAGGTGCGCATGAGGCACTGTCCCAAAGTAGATGCTGCCATCCATCCCAACAAGTGTTCCGTATCCGGCATATTCGCTGGCCACCGGCGTTGGGAACACACTGACGTTTCCTTTGGAATCAACCCCCACAATGTCAAGCCCTGCAGACGGGGCATAGACATAGGACATATAGTACCGCTGGGTCCCGTTCGGGGCCGGACCAACAGCGGAACTGGAAGCATACCCAATCCCGCTTAGCCGCCCAATCAAGCTAAAGTCACTCTGTTGACTCACTGGCGGTAACCGACTAATCGATGGCCCCGAAGTGATACCGCAGCCCAGACAAATATTCAGTGTGATGACGGTGACTACACTGGCTGTAATTCGACTGGACCTCTGCGCTCGAGAAAGGCTGGGGGAATCCGGATATGGGCCTTCCGCAGACGAGTCGCGGTAAAGCGGTACCGCATATCTTGCCCGGTTGCGGCCTTGTAGTATGCGCGCGTATACAGTCAGCGAGAATTCTGAAGTGAGTTTGCCCGAGTATCTAATGGTGCCTTCCCGTCTCGCATACTGAAGGTCCGAAAGCGCCAACGCATCACAAGCAATTCGAGCGCCTGGGATGATATACATATTCGATTCGGGATATCTTCAACTGCGGTTCAGTGACACCCTACTTATCGGTTAATTTAGTTAAGAGATCAGTGAGAGACAGATTTGCTGAAGTGAATTGTGTTGAGCTTTCTGCATACCGTCGGATCATATGAAGGTCGGGATTAAATCAGAGACTTACCTTGAGTAGAAGGGAATAGACATAGAAGCTGATATATGACTAAAAGGCAGGCGGGATTTGATCTGGTATTTATTTCCCGAACTGAAACGACGGCAGCGGTGAACTGTTGTAAGTGGCGATCGCGTCAGTTGTGGGCCGGATATTATGGCCGATATGAAACCGCTTCCCGCGAATATCTGGCCATCGCTAACGGTGGCCATAAATTGCAGCAGTGAGAATCAGGAAAGCATCGGTTTAGATCAGACGGGGGATGTCGGCGACTTCGAAGCTATACGAACAGCTCTGGTGTTTCCGTGTGAGCGGCTCCCCATTTTCTGACACACAATGAGAGTTAGTTTCCGGCAAAATCTACTACCTGAGGAAGGGAGATTCGCCGTGAATAGGAAGCGCTTTTCTGTGGAACAGATTGTGGGGGTGCTCAAGCAGGCGGAGGTTGGGTACCGGTGGCAGAGTTGATCCGGCAGGTCGGCATCACCGAACAGACGCTCTATCGCTGGAAGAAGCAGTACAAGAGGCTGGAAACCGATCAGGTACGCCAGTGTAAGCAATTGAAGGAAGAGAACGCGCGGCTGAAGCGACTTGTCGCAGAACTAACGCTGGACAAAACGATGCTGCAGGACGTGCTGGCAAAAAAACTATGACGCCCTCGCGGCGCCGCCCGGTGGTGGAGTATTTGCACGAGACCTATCGGGTGAGCAGCGGCGTGCGTGCCATGTGGCGCGGATACCGGTCTCGACCTTCCGCTATGAGAGTATGCAGGAGCCGAGGACCGCTCTGCGCCTGCGGATTCGGGAGATTGCTCAAACTCGGGTTCGCTACGGATACCGAAAATCCGGGTGCTGCTGAATCGGGAGGGTTGGAACGTGGGGAAAAAGCTGGTCTACCGGCTTTACAGAGAAGAGGGTTTAACACTACGACATACTCCGCGAAAGCGGCCGATTGAGGGTTTTATTCTAGCGAAACTTTTCATACACGCGGCATGCCTCGTGATCGTCTAGCGGAGCATGGCCTACTGTGGGCTGACCTGCGAACCTATTACAGCTCCTATTCAAAGCTACAGACAACCCTGAATTACGAAATGTGATCTAACTATGCTTAACGCGTCAATTCGCGTGAAAGTCCATTTTGATCGTGATTCCGGATATGTGGAAGGCGAAAGACATTCCCGCGAAAATTCTACGCGGGAAGGGAACTCACGAGTGTGGCTCCGTATTTTGTCCAGCTGAGACCAGATGACAAAGCGCTTGCTTTCACCTAATATGTTGAAGCTAGCAAGGATTTGTTAATCATCCGATAACGTGAACGACATAACGTCCGAAGTAGATTCGATTAATCGTCAAACGACTGTTGCCGAGAGGGCGCCCAAAAATCATAGGTTGAAAGTAATCCGATCAGGATTTTTATGACCTTGTTCGGCCGTGGAGAAACACTGGCTTGTAACAGGAAATGAAGCACATCTGAGACGAAAT
>CAVTVL010000004.1:0-29732 GCA_963738095.1 Terriglobales bacterium | reverse complement strand
ACGCTATCGGATCAGGGACGAGTATCCGCTGTGGGGTGCTCGCTTCACCATTCGAATTGGAAATGTCCGGGGCCGACGTATTTTTTTGACAGCAGTTGGGCACTCGGCCTCAAGGCTCTTGTATTTGACAATCTTCGGAAAGAACTCTGGCTGCGGTACGCCATCCTGCGCAGCCGAGGGATCGTACCTCTAGTCCCTTCCGCTCTGCGCCGCTTCAAACATGAATTCATCGTGCCTTAAGGTTTGAGGTGTTATCGTGTTTCGATAACGAGGTTCGATAATGAATGGCGATACGGATAACCGCGATCTTTACTCCGGCATGATCCGTCTTCACATTTTGCATCACGCCGGGCATGAAGCCATCTTCGGAGCAGGCATGGCAGAAGAGCTTGCCCGGCACGGATACAAGATCAGCCCCGGAACCCTTTATCCGATCCTCCATGGCTTAGAAAAGCGCGGCTATCTAAAGTCCGAGGAGGAGCGATCCGGCAAGAGTATCCGGCGACTCTACAGAATCACGGCTTCCGGGCGCCGTGCGCTCAAAACAGCAAAGCTCCGGGTTCGCGAGCTTTTTGGAGAGCTCATTGAAGGCAAATAGTCCATTCATTCGAGATTCCCGCTGGATTCGTAGGGTCGGTATTGGCAGCTTCCTCGTAGCCAGTGCTTCGGCTATGGTTTTGGCCCAGTCCACGGTCGCAGCTACTCCCGCCGCAGACCCCGATCTCACGATCGTTCAAGTTATTCAGGATGCCCAGCAGAACTACCCCACGATCCATGTCTCCGAACAGGAGCTCAACGCGGCTGTGGCAAATATTCGGTTAGCGAGAACTTCCTATCTTCCACGCCTCGATGGGATTGTGCAGATCAACAGGGCTACGCGAAACAACGTCTTCGGTACGCTGCTCCCTGAAAGTATTTTGCCAAGCATGTCCGGGCCGGTCATCGTTACGAATAATGCCGGATCCGTTTGGGGAAGCGCCACTGGACTCTTGGTCAATTGGCAACCGTTCGATTTCGGCCTCCGACACGCCAAAGTGGAATCAGCGGCGGCCGCGCGTGACCGGGCAAATGCAACTGTGCGAAGAAGCCAGCTTGAGGTCTCAAGCGCGGCGGCGGATGCCTTCTTGACGGTTCTTGCGGCTGGTCAGGCTCAAAATGCTGCCCAGATTGCCGTCGATAACTGGGAGACACTGCGGAAGAGTATCCATGCACTTACGACGTCGGAGCTGCGTCCTGGCGCTGACGAATCGAGGATCGAGGCCGAAAAGGCGGCTGCGAATACTCAACTGGCCCTCGCGACCGAGGCGGTCGAAATGGGCCAAGCGACCCTCTCCAAGTTTCTCTCGAAGCCCGATGACATAGCGAGACCGCTCAACTCTTCCCACCTCCTTGGAGAGGTTCCTCTGGGCGCAGAGGACGATGCGGCTTTTCATCCAGAAAATACTCCCGCCATGTTGGAGCAACATGCAGTCGTTTCTCAGTCGGCTTCGGAGCTGCACGCCACTGACCGAAGCTGGGTTCCGCAATTCAACCTGGAAGCAGCGGGTTATGGGAGAGGCACTGGCGCAGAGACAAACGGACAGCGCTTGGGTGGTGCAAATGGTCTCGCTCCAACCGTCGGAAACTACGCTGTCGGTCTGAACATTACCTTTGGCTTTCTCGATTTCGCCAGCATCCACGCTCGCGAAGTTTCCCAGGCTGCCACCTTAAAGGCAGAGCAGTCTCGCGAGACTTTGGTGGGGCGGCAACTCCAGGAGCAGTTCGCCCAGGCACGAGCCTCGCTGCGAGCGACGCGCAGCATCGCAAAGAACACTCCCATTCAGGCGGCGGCTGCTCGAACCGCTCTCGCCCAGGCCACGGCTCGTTATAAGGCCGGCCTGACATCGATCGATGATGTGGCGCAGGCGCAAAGGCTTGTGGTGCAGGCAGAGATGGACGATTCGATTGGGCGCCTGAATGTCTGGCGAACGTTTCTTCAATTGCAGTCTATCCGTGGTGATCTTCAGCCTTTCCTTCAGGCAGCTCAGTAATTCAGGTGGTCATTTGACATGCGTCTAGTCCTCGCAGCTCTGGGTCGTCCTCTCACCGTGATCGTGGCGTTGATCGCAATCATCGCCGGGTTCTTCATGGCGATTGGGAGAATGCGCATGGACATATTCCCTGAAGTCGGAAATCCCGTGATCTACGTCGCGCAGCCCTACGGCGGCATGACACCCGCTCAGATGGAAGGGTTCCTTACCTACTATTACGAGTACCACTTCCTCTACATCACCGGCATTCAAGCAGTAGACAGCAAGAGCGTCCAGGGCGCTGCTCTGATGAAGCTCACCTTCCGTGAAGGCACAAATATGCAGCAGGCGATGGCCGAGACCGTTGGCTACGTCAATCGCGCTCGTGCCTTCATGCCGCCCGGCACGGTGCCGCCCTTCATCACCCGCTTCGATCCAGGGAGTGTTGCCGTTGGTCTCCTCTTGTTCACGAGCAATAGCCACACGCAAGGCGAATTGCAGAACATCGCGCTAAATCAGGTGCGCCCGCTGTTTGCGACGCTTCCCGGAGTTTCTGCACCGCCTCCTTTTGGTGGCAACCAGCGAACGATAGTCGTTACGCTCGATCCCGACAAGCTTAAGCAGTATGGGGTCTCGCCTGAACAGGCAGTCGCAGCAGTAACTAGCGGCACGGTCGTATCGCCCTCCGGCAATCTCTACGACGGAACCCTGAACCGCATCGTTCGGACGAACTCCACACTGGGGCCCGAGCTGAACGACTTAATGGCGGCTCCCATCCATCCGCGTTCTGGAGCCAACATCTATTTGCGCGATATCGGAACCATCGAGAATGGGACGGATATCGTGACGGCCTACGCTCATGTTGATGGCCGCCGTACCGTCTACATCCCGCTGACGAAGCGGTCGGATGCATCCACGCTGGCGGTCATTCAAGCCGTAAAAGCGGCAATCCCCAGCTTCAAGAAGGTCATGCCGGATGATGTCGACGTGCAACTCGCCTTCGACCAATCCGGTTATGTATCGAACGCAATTAATGGCCTCGCCAGAGAAGCGGCACTCGGCGCGATCCTGACGGGATTAGTTGTCCTGTTGTTCCTGAGAGACTGGCGCGGCGCATTGATCGTCGTAGCCAACATCCCCTTCGCTCTTTTCACGGCTGTACTCCTCTTATGGGCCACAGGTCAGACGATCAACATCATGACCCTCGGTGGACTTGCATTGGCGGTAGGTGTCCTGGTGGATGAAGCAACGGTCGAAGTAGAGAACATCCATACGCAACTCCTGCCAGATGTCTCTCGGGCACAAGCTGTTCTCGAAGCCTGCCGCCGCACCGTGCTGCCCCGTCTGCTTTCGATGCTCTGCGTTCTGGCTGTATTCGTTCCATCTTTCTTCATGAATGGAGTCGGGCGGCAGCTCTTCGTTCCGCTGTCTCTTGCTGTCGGCTTCGCTATGGTCGCCTCATACTTTCTGTCGAGCAGCCTGGTTCCGGTCTTTGCTACCTGGATCATGAAGGAATCGCATAAGGGAGAAGAGAGAGAAGGCAGCTTCGGCAGGTTGAGAACACGTTATGAGCGGTATCTAAACTTTGTGCTGGATCGGCGGTGGCCCGTCATCCTTGGCTACTTCGCGATCTCTGCACTCATTCTCATCTTGGTTGCGCCCCGCATCGGGAGCGAGATATTCCCGGACTCCAACGGACCTGTCCTGCGAATGCGGCTGAAAGCGCCTATTGGTACGAGGATTGAAGAGACCGAGCCTATGGTGATTCAAGCTCTGGATTTGATCCGCAAAACAGTCGGCAAAGATAAAGTAGAGATTACCTCTGACTATTTAGGGGTTCAACCTTCAAGCTACCCAGTCAATCTCATTCATTTCTTTACGAGTGGCCCGGAAGAGGCTCTGGTACAGGTCCAGCTTCGGCCAGGCCATCCCGACGATGAGAGGTTACGAGAGGATCTTCGCGCCGCATTCCACAAGGAGATGCCAAACCTGACGCTCGCATTTGAAGCGGGAGACATTATCTCGCAGGTCATGAGCTTCGGGTCGCCAACACCCATTCAGATCGATGTGCAGGGTGTAGACATCGATCAGGACTACGCCTATCTGGCAAAGGTCGAAGCCGAACTACGGAAGCTCGATTTCCTGCGGGATATTTCCATCGTTCAGCCCCATCTTTACCCGACTGTCGAGGTGACGGTAAACCGCGATTACGCAGGTCAGTTCGGTCTGACGATGGCCGACGTGACAAACTCGCTGACGCCCGCCACTGGTTCCTCCCGATTCACGGCACCGAACTATTGGCGTGATCCGAGAACGGGCAACGCATTCCAGATCCAGGTACAGCTACCTTCAAACCGTATGCAGGGTCTCGGTGCGCTCTCTACATTGCCGCTCATGCGCGATGGACAGACTCAACCGCAGCTCGATCAGGTTGCCAAACTGGAATACGGGACGATGCCTGAGATGATCGAACGATTGAGCGGGCAGCGGATCGTGAGTGTAACTGCAAATCTGCATGGGATGCCTCTAGGCGAAGCACAGAAGCGCATAGCGGCGGTATTGAAGAATCTTCCAGCAGCGCCTAAGGGCTCGGTCGTTGCAGTACGCGGGCAAATCCCCGCCCTCGAAGAGACGATCTCTGGTCTCCGCACCGGACTTCTTCTGGCCATCGCTGTAATCTTCCTGCTTCTCATGGCAAACTTCCAGTCCCTTCGACTTCCACTGGCCATACTATCCACAATTCCGGGTGTCCTTTGTGGGGTGGTTCTTATGCTGCTCTTCACAGGGACGACGCTTAACATCCAGTCCTTCATGGGGGCGATCATGGCAGTCGGCATTTCGGTCGCCAATTCCATTCTTCTCGTCAGCTTTGCAGAGCAGGCAAGACATCAGAATGAGGATGTCGAGACGGCGACACGGACGGGAGCGATAAGCCGCATCCGGGCGATTCTGATGACAGCGACCGCCATGATCTGCGGCATGATTCCCATGGCAATTGGCTTCGGAGAAGGAAGCGCGCAATCGGCCCCACTCGGTCGGGCCGTGATCGGCGGACTTATCTTCTCCACATTGACGACTCTCACAGCCCTACCGGCTGTTTATGCGCTGCTCCAAGGCAAAGCGTCTACTACGTCGAATTCACTCAATCCTGAAGACCCATCGAGTCGATACTATGTTCATCCATAAACGCATCTGCTTTTTGCTTCCGCTGATGTGCTGCCCGCCCGCCTTCTCCCAGAGTCCCGCGCATGTGGAGATGGCGAAGGTGGAAGGCCATTCCTCAGCTCGAACGGTTCCTCTGACGGCAGAGCTTGCTCCATTTCTACAGACCGATATTGAAGCCCGCTCCCCTGGCTACGTGGAAAAGGTGCTGGTTGATCGGGGCAGCCCGGTCCACCGGGGGCAACTGCTGGTTCAGCTCTCCGCTCCGGAGATCAACTCACAAACTTCGGCCTCAGAAGCGAATCTCCAGCAGGCCGAAGCGGACGTCGCTCAAGCCGAGGCTCAGGTGGCTGCGGCTGAAAGCACAGCAGCGAAGCTGCAAGAGGCAGCCAAAACCCCTGGTGCCGTCGCCGGCAACGAATTGCTGCAGGCCGAAAAGCAGCGGGATTCGGCGCAGGCTTTGGTTGATAGCAGAAAGGCTGCGGTACGGATCGCTAAAGATCGTCTCCAAGCGAGTCAGGCGACGGAGTCTTATCTCCGCGTGACTGCGCCGTTCGATGGAATGATTACCGACCGATTTGTTAATCCAGGAATGCTCATCGATGGTGGTCACACTCCGATGCTCAAGCTCCAGCAGGTCGCCCATCTGCGGTTAATAGTGCCCGTGCCTGAGAGCTATACCGGCTCGGTTGTGAAGGGAATGTCGGCTGTGTTCCATGTTCCAGCACATCCGGGAAAAAGCTACACGGCAAAGGTGGCACGCATCCCTAACTCTCTTGATCAGCAGAGCCGCGCAATGATGGTTGAGCTAGATGTGTACAACAAAGACGGGAGCCTGGCTCCTGGTATGTATCCGACGGTCGATTGGCCGGTCGGCGCTGGAGAGAATCTTCTGTTTGTTCCCGCCACGAGTGTCGTCACAACAACCGAAAGAACTTTCGTGATCGCGTCAGTCAATGGTCGAGCACATTGGGTTGATGTGCGGAAAGGGCCAGCTGCTGGAGAGAACGTTTCTATCCGAGGGCAAATTGCTGTCGGTCGCGACATCGTCAAGCGGGCTTCTGACGAGATCCGCGAAGGGACGCTACTCAGATAGCTGAATCTAACCTCGATTAACGGCCAGTTCCCGGTCCTCTCCTGCCTTATCAGGCTGAGTAGAACATCTCGATCTACGTCGAGTGCAAACGGTGGTAAGTCCGCTGCGCATTCCGTAATCTAGCGTAAATAAGGATAATCAGCAGAAATAAAGTCCGCCGCAAGCAGAGCCAAGATATTGACACTACAGTGGTTGCCCCCTGAACGATCAGAAAGGCAGTTTTATTGAAGCCGTTTCTCTGGGAGACATAATCGATATAGCTCAATAAACCCATCATTGAACAGGGCCGTAGCAGTACAAAACAAGGCGGCTCACATAAAGCCCAAGCTAGAATGCGTTCAATTAGCTGTACCAGGCTTTAGTTTAAAGGCAAAGGGCTTTTCAATTGCTATCATGAGGCCTCATACGCCACAAAAGCAACACAAATTCGTGATCCAACTACAGAGAATCCAACCGAGCTAAATAAGGAAATACGGCCGCTATCATAGTAATAGTTCCGTCTCGATTGCATCCATCCTTCCCAATGCCTTTGCCACCCGTTCCCAATCCGCCTCCAGCCTCTGTGATGGAACTGTCAGTGAAGCACGTCACTGGCTTCGAGCCTCTTCAGTCTCCGCTTTTTCGCAGACTCTGGATCGCATCTACCATCTCGAACCTCGGCGGCTGGATGCAGGATACCGCCGGCACCTGGCTGATGACGGTTCTCACTTCGTCTCCGCTACTCATCGCCCTTATGCAAACCGCCGCCAGCCTGCCGGTGGTGGCGCTGGGACTGCTGGCGGGTGCGACGGCAGATATATTCGACCGCAGACGTCTGCTTATTTTCTGGCAGGCCTGGATGCTCGCCGCTGTGGCCCTGCTCAGCATACTTACATTTTTCAATGTTATTTCGCCGTGGGTACTGCTGATTCTCACGTCCCTACTGAACATAGGAACGGCGATGAACAGCCCGGCATGGCAGGCAATCATGCCGGAACTGGTACCGCGCGAGCAGTTGCCTGAGGCCGTCTCGCTCAACAGCGCTGGCTTTAACCTGGCGCGCGCCCTCGGTCCGGCGCTTGGGGGACTGGGAGTTGCCGCATTTGTTCATGCAGATACTGGAGCGGCATGGACCTTTCTGCTGAATTCGCTCTCATTTGTGGGAGTCATCGTTGTTCTTTATCAGTGGAAACGCAATCCGCTCTTTAAAAGCGCATTACCTGCTGAGCGTATCTTCGGCTCCATGCGCGCAGGGCTTCGTTATATTCAGTACACTCCAGCCTTGAAGGCGGCTCTGTCACGAGCCTTTCTCTTCACCATTTTTGTTAGCGCCGTGTGGTCGCTGCTGGCCGTAGTAGCGGCCCGCGTGCTGCATCAGGGCGCGCTCGGTTATGGCATTCTGAACGGCAGCATGGGACTCGGTGCCGTTATCGGCGCCACCAGCCTGCCGCGTGTGCGCCGTAAGTTCTCGGCGGATATGATTATCATGATTTCGACCGGCGTCTTCATTGGAACGCTGCTGGTGCTCGCCTTCGTTCACTATCCGCTGATCATTATTCCAGTGCTGTTGTTTGCAGGCTTTGCCTGGACCAGCACCATGTCCACTTTGAACCTGGCGGTCCAGGTATCAGCGCCGACCTGGGTGCAGGCGCGTGCGCTTGGCGTCTACCAGATGGTCTTTTCGAGTGGCATGGCGCTCGGTAGTGTGATCTGGGGGTTAGTAGCCGAACATGTCTCAACGCCAGTCTCTCTGGCCAGCGCCGCTATCGGCCTGCTAATTACCATTCCTCTAAGCAGCCGCCTGCACGTCTTGCGCGGCCAGCAACCCGACCTGAGCCCCTTTCGTTCAAAACTTTTGCCACCGCAACTTGCCCTTGAACCCGAGATGACCGACGGACCTGTGCGTATCCTCATCGATTACCTGGTCGATCCGGAGGACTACAACCCTTTCGTCCAGGCCATCCATAAGCTCAAAGACATCCGTCTGCGTGATGGTGCCATTCGCTGGGGCATCTTCCAGGACGCCGATAATCCGCGTCACCTAAATGAGACGTTTGTAATGGAATCGTGGATCGACTACCTTCGCCAGCGTGAGCGCTTCACCGCATCAGATCGGATTATAAGAGACCGCGTTGTCAGCTTCCACCGCGATAAAGAGCCACCCAACGTTACCCACACTCTATACGCCAAGGAACGGAACACGCCGAAATCAGAAAATGACGGCTCCTTATGAAGCACCAGGGCAAATCCTTGTACCCCTCTTGGGCAGTAGGTCGTTCTAGTCGGCACAACAGTGCGACAACGCGCTCGCATCGATGCCATCCTGATTTAACAAGAACTCAGTGTTTACCCGCTTGTTTTGCTAAGCACTCATCCCGCCGGAATAGGCGGTTCAAATGATGTTTTTCCTTCCGTATAGTAAAGCTCGAATCCGCTGATCGTGAACGGTTTGCCTCGCGGTAAATAGATGCGCACGTAACGCGTGCGAAATATTGGCACCGTTCGTGCCACGCGGGTCATAGGAATGCCGTAGTAATGTTCAAGCGGATCGTTGGAACTGCTAACGGTATCCACGTCTGACCAGTGAAATCTGTCGTCGCTCTTCTGTAGGGTAAAGCTTGTCACACGGTATGGTGGATTCGCGGTCTGCGAACAGATGACATAGGTGTCGATCATGTAGGTTTGCTCCAGATCTACTTCCAGCCAGTCGTCGCCTGAAGAGACTCTGTCATCTGCATGAATGCTAAAAGAAGTGTTCAGATCTCCATCCACTGCATAGAACGGACAATAACTGGAAACCAATACTTTGGAACGTGCATATTTATGCCTTGCTAGATCGCAAGCGCTCGCCCTGTTTGGCTGCCATACCTGGGGCACGCTTTTCGTGTAGGTGATAACCGGGTCCCAGATTACTTTGCGCTCCTCATCAGCCCGCGCGCGATTGCCGCTGTCGCTCACCCTGAAGCTTAGTTCGTCTCCCTGAATGATTGTCAGCTCAAAATCATGTGGGCTATTCGTAACTGTCTCCTCATCTCTGCGCCAAACAATCTCATCGTTTCTGTAAATGCGGGCCGCCATTCCTGCGGGGCATGCTGCAGTTCCCTCGACGCGCACGGTACCGCCGTGTGGCACTGCCCATGTACGCACAGCATCCGTGTCGCCTGTAATTGAATAGTCCGGACCGATCCTGCAGCCTCCACTCCCTGACCAATAAAATTTAGGGTGATCCTCATCTATCTTGAAGCTCAGTTCGGTCAGCTTTGATGCTATGCCCTGTCGATAATGCCAGTTGTTCTTGCCCATGAGTCCTGAAAAACCGGCGGAAGCCTTGTAGCTCTCTGCTGAAAACTCGAATGCCACATGGCTGATTGCTGTGCCGGACGACTTGACATGCTTTTTGCCCGTGGCAACGATCTTGATGCTGTGTCGGATCGGAGGCGACAGGTCTTTTCTTACATAGAGAAACTGCTCCCAGGAGGTGCTGCGCGGGCTATAGCAATCTACTTCCCTTGCAAAGACCCCGTCGATGTAGACATTCGCCTTTCCGCTTGCGGGTGAATGCAGGGCACGCCAGTAAATATCTGTTCCGTCAAAGGAAAATTCCACGCTGCTGTTTGGCGAAACAGTCTCCTTTACCTTACCTTCGTATGAATCGCTCTCGTTGCGCTCCTTCCATTTGTCCGTATATTTCACCTCGGGATGCATACAGCCTACGATCCGCGTCTTGCGTCCCAATGTCGGATCAGATGACTCAGGGTGCGGCTCATAAAGGAAGCGAGACTGTATATCCGTGACGCTCGTTTGCCCTTTCGCGAGCGTGAAATCCAGGCGCTGAAAATCGTTCTCGGCAAAATAGGTATAGAGACGGAAGCAGTCAGCGCAGGTTCGCGCGACATCAGTGCCGTCATTGTTGATAAGGTTCATGAATCCGAACATGGCTTCCTGACAATGTCCCCAGACCCAATCCTGCTTTGCCAGATCGGTGCAGCAGCCGATATAAATCCCATCGATATTCTCGCCAACCGGAGGATCCTGGTTGGCCGTGAACATGCATATGTATCTTTCCAGTACGGTGGAATACGTGATGCCCCAGAAGTGACTTGGCGCAACGATCGACGATTTGCCGCCAAGAGCAGACTCCGTCCACGCGCCCTGGTAAAAGTAGCTCCACTTGCCTGGCGCCATCTTGTCATGTATGGCGCACCTCGCAGCGCGGCTGTTCCAACGCATGCCACGAGTTGACCAGGGAGCCCATCCTTCATCCGGGAAAACATAGAAATATCCGCCGCGCTCATCTGCATAAAAGCCGAAATCGGCTACACCGATGCCGTAACTGGATCCCGAAAACTTGAAGAAATCGTAAGGATAGTAATAGGTCTCCGACGTAACGATATCGCCTTCATACCGCCATGTCCGACCTTTATCCATGCTCGTCGCCAGGGCGATCTTCCGCGAAAACGGGTACATTCGCCGAGGGCCATCGTGCTCGATGTGCATGGGGGCATAGAGCTTCTTCTCCTGCTCGTCATACCACATGCCGCCAAGAAACCAGCATGAACTCATGCCATCCGGATAGGTTCCATCTTCTACTCGGGACATGTGATCGATATCTGGTCCCTTGTAGCGCGCCACAGTACCAAGGTTAATGATCCACTGACTACGGAATTCCCACAGCTCGTCATCCATGCGAACGAAGACCTGGCAGTTATCGGGATTAAGCTGATGCGAGAAATCCAGCCCTCTCGGCTTGGGCGCCGGCGAAGACTTCGCAGAATACGAGAAAGGTAGAACTACCTCTCCTGCCGCATACTCAAAGGTGGCCTTTGAAAGCGGCGTCTTCGCGGTTTCCTTATCCGGAAGGAGTGTATGTGGCAACGCTAGAGCCGCGCCGGCTCTCCCGCTTCGTAACAGGAACTCACGCCGTGAAATCCCGAAGTCAAAGGTTGATCCGTCATTGCTCATCTCGTTTAGTCCGCCGCCTCGCAGCAAGATAATGACCTTCTAAGTCAGCAGAATAGGAGTGTCAACAACGTTCAATATATTGAACGTGCTTTATGATGCAATAGAATCACATCCTTTTGTGATAATGACAGCCATCATTGCTCTACTCTTCTAAACTTTCATACGAGGCGGCTGCAATGTCGAATCAGTACAGCAAATGGCTCGTCGTTGCATTGCTCTGGATGGTGGCGTGCCTGAATTACATGGACCGGATGGCAGTCTTTGCCATCTTTCCAATACTTCAGCGAGAGATGCACCTGTCAAATGTTTCGCTGGCGATGCTCGGGTCAGTCTTCCTCTGGGTGTATGGACTTTGCTCACCGCTGGGTGGATATTTAGGTGACCGCTTTCCCCGTAAGCCGGTAATTCTCTGCAGTCTTCTCATCTTCAGCGCTGTCACGCTGGCGAATGGAACAGCGCATAATCAGACACAACTCCTCACGCTGCGCGTACTGCTGGGCATCTCAGAAGCATTATTTCTCCCGACTGCCGTTGCGCACATTGCTACCTTTCATTCCAATTCGACGCGGTCACTGGCAAATGCGCTCGTTCTTACCGGACTACCAGCGGGCGCTGGGCTCGGCGGTTTCTACAGCGGATTCATGGCCGAGCACCTCTCATGGAGGATCGGCTTCTACCTTCTTGGAGCCTTCGGCTTTTTGCTGTGCCTTGTCCTTTGGATCTTCCTTCCGACCGGAGACACCGCAGCAACACAGATAGATGCAAACATGGATGACCCGTCTGCAAGAATCTCCGTTCGCGAAAAGATGGCGGGCGTTCTGCACAATCGCGCCAGCGTCTGCCTTATCTTCATGGCCTTCGCTTTGTCACTGACCAGTTGGCCTTCAGGATCGTGGCTGCTGACCTATTTTTACGAACGCTTCCACATGAGCCTTACCCGGGCAGGCTTCATCCTGGCACTCGTAACCTATATTCCCGCGATTGCTGGGGGCCTTTTTGGCGGGCTGCTTGCCGACCGCTTTGCAAAGAAAGATACGAATGGCCGACTCTCGGTGCAGATCGCCGCGTTGACCTTCATGGCTCCGACGATGCTTGCCGTCGGCTTTCTATCTTCAGTGCAGGTTCTCAGTGCGAACCTCCTGCTCTATTCGCTCGCCAGAGGGTCACTCGAAGTCAATTCCATGCCGATCTTCAGCAGCCGGTTACCAAGCGACAGATGGGCCACCGCCTACGGTCTCTACAATCTTTCCGGCACAATCGCAGGCAGTATCGGCATCCTCTTCGTCGGCTACTTTAAGAAGTCCTGGGGAATTGGCATCAGCCTCTCGATCATGTCGCTGCTCCTGTTTGCAGCTATATGGGTGATGAGATTTGCCCGCGATACTTCGAGCCATGTGTCTCTGTTTGCCGCTACTGATGTGGCTCAGTAAACATGTATCATGAAAACGACCGAATGAGCTGAGGACTATGAATACTGTCCTACGCAGCGGCAGCGTAAGCAAAGAACGTTGAATTAATTCTTACAATGGTCCGCAGCGCATTCCGTAATCGAGCGTAAACTATATAAATCTCGCGTAGCGCCCTGCCCGCTGCAAGAATAGCTAGGTGGGTCCGCATTGAAAACAAAGAGGATGCGCAATGTGCCCGAATTTGTGCCTAGATCTAAGCGATTACGCCGAAGACTTGCAGAAATAGCGCGCGTAAGTCAGATCGCTTGATAAGAGAACAACAGCGTGTAAGAGTTCCGTCCTCCAGCTTTTGTTACTTACCACTCTCGGGCGAAGCCTGCTGTCCAGCCGCCGTCCACGGTGAGAACCGTGCCGGTGATATATGACGAGTCTGACGAAGCAAGAAATAGAGCAGCTTTTGCGATCTCTTCAGCTTTGCCCGGACGGCCTAGCGGAATAGGGCTAAGAAGGCTCTGAGATACCTCGCTCTTACTGGGATTATAGAAAAGATCACGGGTTCGCTGCGTTAAGATCGATCCCGGAGCGATCACATTTACCCGGATACCTTTGGGACCAAGTTCTAATGACATGGAGCGGCTGAAATTGATGACTCCAGCTTTCGCTTTGGATAGCTCACATGGTCGAGGTGAAGAAGTCTTTGGACCTATGCATCTTCCGGAGTTCGTTCGAGAGAAGTTGCGCTGGCAGTTCTACTTTCGCCACCTAGCGCCTCGTTCTACGTTGCCCTAGCGGCAACATAGACGAAAGCAAACCAGCGCTGCTTCGTGTATTAATCGGTAAATCAATGAATCGCCGACTTTTGAGTTTCCGGATATCTCTGCAAGTCTATGAAAATAAAAGAAATGCTAGCGTAATTAAGCGTAGCACTAAGTAATTGAGCAACCGTAATTTAGAGCAATTTAGCGCAACAGGGAAAAGCTGATGAGTGTACTGTACGTGCCATCACTTTCAAATCGTCTGAATCTCTAGGACGGCTACAGTGTAGGGATCGAGGTCAATGGTGAGATCTTTCGCGTAGGGTAAGGGTCGCGAGACGGGTGCGATGACGTCAGGATTTTCAATTGACGCGTGCTCATCGAGTCTTGCGGTGATGGTATGCAGGGTTGCGTTGGCGCGCTCGGGAGCAGCTTTGCCCTGAAGGCGGACGAGAAGAGTGTTGCGGTTGCCCCGGTAGTTGACGGCTTTGATGACGATGCGGCGGTTGTCGTCACTGGCGGTGGCAATGGCATCAATGGAGTCGGATAGCCAGCCGGAGGGAATCTGGGTGGAGATTTTGTCGAAGAGGAGCTTACGGTCAGGAACGTCCTGGATAGCGCCCGTGGCCGAAGCCAGATAACGCGGAGCGAAGTGCTGGCGGAAGAGCTTTTCAACGACGTAGCTACCGCCGGGGAACCACGAGACGTGGTCGTGATAGATGGCCGAGGTCCACTTGGGATCGTCAGTGGTGTTGCGCATAAGGAGGGCGGGACAGGTCATGGTGAGACCGGGGCTGAGCTCTTCATACATGATGAGGCTACCAGCGGCGTGTAGGCCGGCACGCCAATCGTAGGTGTGTTGGAGACTCCATTCGAGGACGGCTACTTCAATGTTCGGATGCCTGGAGGCACGGACGTAGTCGCGGAGTTCGGTCAGGTAGCCGCGGATACGATCGATGCCTGAGGCAAAGTTATCAGGCTCGTACTCATAGTTGTGGCAGCCAAGGATATCGAAGTTATTGCCCGCAATGTCGATGACCTTCTCGCTCCAGTCCATGTCACTCGAACGTTTTTGGCCGCAGGCTACGATGCGGGCGCTCGGAACAATGGCGCGAAGACGGCTGCCGTAGACGTTGACGATTGCAGCGTAGGACTCGGGCGTAAAGCCGTTGTTCATGGGCTCATTGTCGATCTGGAAGTAGCGGACGTTGTAGGGTTCGGGGTGGCTGTTCTGCGCGCGTAGGCGGCCCCACTCAGTGGCCACTGGATCGTTGAGATAGTGGACCCAGCTCATGGCGTAGTCGAGATCCTCAGGTTTGGTGGTGGCGGCGGCGAGGACGATAAGGGGTTCGCAATTGAGGCGCTTGCAGAGACCGAGGAATTCATCGGTGCCGAAGCCAGCGTAGTCAGAGTAGTTGCCCCAGTAGATGTTGGGGTGATAGCCGCGGGCGGCATAGGGGCCGATGGCTTCTTTCCATTTGTAGGTGGAGGCAAAGGAGCCGCCGGGCCAGCGGATGAAGGAGGGCTTGAGACCGCGGATGGCATCAAGAAGGTCGGGGCGGAGCATGCCGTCTTGGCGGACATCCGAACGCATGAGAGAGACGAAGTCGATGAGGAGGGCACCATGCCCGGAGACAACGATCTCGATGGAGGCTTGGGTGTCTCGGAGATGGCTGGTGAAGGAAAATGGAAGCTCATGCCAATCGGTTCCGGCAGATGCGAGCGGAAGTGTTGTGACGACGTTTCCATTGGAGCCGAGGATGCGTAGGGTTAGCTTCGCGGCGCCGTTTTCTCTCTTGATCCAAAGAGAGCCTTCGTATTTAGTGTTGGCCTCAAGAAAGATGCGTCCTTGCCTCATACCTGCATCTCCTCCGTCGACACGGAGACGGACGCTCTTCTTGCCGTTCTGGAAATCGATCTCGGCGATTTCGACATGGCCATGCTTAGAGATAGGTTCCCAATACGTCTGGAAGTCCGAACCTTCGAAACCCGCGCCACGGATTTGTTCGGCAAAGAGACCGTCTTCGACGGAGTGATTGATATGCTCCAGGAATTGGCCGTAGATGCGTTTGTCGATGGGTACAGACGCGCGATCCGTATCAACCACGAGGACGGAAATGCGGGGTTCTTCCGCCGAAACGCCAGCTATCAGTGGAGCATTCGAAAGCGTGGCTGTTGCTGCGGTAGCCGTTGAGGCGATTAGGAAGTCGCGTCTGTTCATTACGAAGTGGGGTCCTCAAATTGACTTGGCCCGATGGCTCGCATCATCGAACTTCAAGATCTCTTGGGCGTTCCAATCATCCTAAGGCTTATGCCAATAGGATTCTGCGGGCCTCTCCATCGGGATCATCCACCAGACGGCATTGGTTGTCCCATATCATCGTTGGATTGCTTTCAGGGTTGCTGGCTTCCCATTTGAGGCCAGATATACTCGGATTTCCAGTTGCAGCGAACGTTGCCCATGACGCAGCCATCTTCTTTCCCAATGCCTGCGCCTCGGGTGTGTTGCCCGTTCCCTGCTCGCAGCGCTTGGTGTTATCGAAGCAGAACTGGAGATCGGCTGTGTGCCATGCGCCGGCTACGCCATCGAGAATTCTGGTCTGCCATGTGAAGTAGTAGGCATAGGCTGGTGCGCCTTTCAACTCGTGCTTCAGCCTCGCCATCTTCACCACGTTGTTGCGCATGGCAAGACCATTCAATCCGGGGCTGCCGCTGCACATGTACGATAACGTCCGAATCTGCTTCTGCGGATAGGATTTTTTCAACACGCTTATGATGGCCGTGGCTTTTTCCTCGCCATAGGCTTTAGCCAGATTGGCATGCCACTCTTCCTCCGTGGGCTTGGAGGACATCCGATTGCCTTCTTCGCTGACGGAGCCGATGAGGATGGGTACATTCTTCGAGATCTCAGGAGCCGCATCGAAAAATGAGCGCATGTTGATGACCTTCCCGTCTACGCACGGTGACCACCCGACTCGCGGCTTGCCAGGAGTTCCAGGTCCCATCATGGGCGGCCCGGGTGGATTGATCTTGGCGACGGCCGCGTTGCCGGCGGCAGCCAGCTTGCTCCATTCCAGTTTCTGCAGCGACTCGATATCGTTTGGCCCAAGTCCGAGGTCTTTCATCACGAGACGCGCAACTTCCGTTTGTTGTTCCCTCGTGGGTATGTTGCCCCCGCCGCCCGATTGCGCCGCGGCACGATGAAAGAGTCCCTCAGCAGAAGGCATGCCCATCAGCGTCGTCACCTTCGATCCACCGCCGGACTGGCCGTAAATCATCACCCGGTCCGGATCGCCGCCGAAGTTCTCGATGTTCTCGTGAACCCAGCGCAACGCCGCCACCAGATCGGTCATGCCAACGTTCGCGGAATCCTCGTACGCTGATCCGCCAATCTCCGAGACGTCGAAAAATCCGAGGATATTAAGGCGGTGATTGACCGAGACCTGCACCGACGTCATGATGCCGCGCCATCTGCGCACCTTCATGCGAGGGCAGCTCATAGGAAGAACCGAAGCTGTACCCTCCGCCGTGCAGATAAAACATCACCGGTAGCTTGCCTGTCAGGCTGGGCGTCCAGATGTTCAGCTTAAGCATGTCTTCGCTCTGCCACCCATCATCCCAATCGAAGAGAAAGGTTTGCTCGGCGCTTGTCCAGGTGTGCAGGTTCTGAGGACAGTTTGCTCCGTAGATCAGAGCCGGATATTCGTCTGCCCACGGGGTCGGCGGTTTGGCTGGGAGCCAACGGTTGCCTTCGGCCGTACTCTGGCCATATGGCACTCCCTTGAAAGTGAAGACGCCGCCATCGACAAACCCGCGAACCTTTCCGTACTGTGTTTTCGCAATCGCCGAACGTGGTGTCGACAGGTTTCCGGGCTCCTGGTGGGCCGCAGTCTTGATGCTGTCGGACGCGAACGCAGACTTACGGGCGGCAATGCCCACTGCTCCAGCGGTCGAAAGCAGCAATGCCTCACGGCGAGTGAGAAAAATCCGACTGGAAGATTCAGACATGAATGCCTCTCCTTTACATTCGGTTTGCCTGGTTTCCAGGCAAACCGTCTCAACTTCGATTGACAGAGTCCTCGCTCTCCCGCCAGGAAATCGTCGTCAGGCAACAAATGTCATTCAGGCAATGCGTACTGGCCATCGATATGGAAATGCCCGCTGACCTCTGGTGCTCCGGTCCCGGGCTGGCCGCCTCCGATACTAATCGTGTAATCCCCTTGCGCGATGATCGGATTGCCGTCCTCGGTCACCATACCTAGATCGCGCGGCTTCAACTCGAAATGGACATGCTGGCTTGCACCAGCTTCGAGATGGATGCGCTGGAACCCACGCAGAGCGACTGCGCGGGGCTCCCTTAAGGTCGGGGAATTTGAGATAAAGCTGCACAACCTCGTCTCCCGCCTTTTTGCCAGTATTGGTGACCGTCACATCGGCGCCAAGGGGCTGTCCGGCGACGACAGCAGAGGTTGGCACGCTTAGATCGCTGTAGCTGAACTTCGTGTAGCTGAGCCCATAACCGAAAGGATAGAGCGGCTTGCCATTGAAGTATCGATAGGTCCGATTTGCCATCCCGTAGTCTTCGAAGTTTGGTAACTGATCAACACCTGTGTAAAAGGTAACCGGAAGCCGACCGGCGGGGTTGTTTTTTCCGCTCAGCGTTTCTGCAACTGCGGCACCGCCTTCTTCACCCGGGTACCATGCTTCCAGAATGGCATTGGCATGTTGGTTGATCCAGTTGACTGGCAGCGCGCTGCCATTCAGAAGAACGACCGCGAGGGGCTTGCCAGTGGCTGCCACGGCTTCCACCAGATCCTCTTCGGGTTGCGGCAGGTCGATGCTTGTGCGATCTCCGCCAAGAAAGCCGGGCTCGCTCACCGGCATCTCTTCGCCCTCAAGCTGGCTTGTGATGCCCACAACCGCGATGACGACATCAGCGTTTTTCGCTGCGGCGACTGCTTCCGGCGAAGGAGCGTTGTTGGCCTTGGTCCAGATCAGTTCGGCCTGCGCTTTGCCATTCCTGCTCCCATATGTGATTTCAAGCGCAACTTTGCGGCCTTTCTCAAGATGGACGCGGCCAGCGCCAGAAACGGGTCTCGCGTCCGCCGCCGAACGCCGCTGCTACTTGCTTGCCATCGACGGTGAGCCGGCCGAAGCCCTGCGCAGCGAATGCCAATGAGAAATTCGCCAGATTCAGTCGGCGTCAGAAAGCCCGGACCATTGCACGCCGAACGTTTTCCTTCCCAGCCACCTCCGCTGGGAGATTTGCTTTGGAGAGCTTCACGTTGGGCTCGGTACGGCTCATGACGGGGCCGGCTTCGCCCCAGAAGCCGGCCCCCCGCGCATGCCTTCGGTATAGTCGGCCTTCAGTCCGGGCTTGCCGTCTGGAGTGGTCAGAAGAGCATTGGGTATGGGTTCCCTTCGGTGCGCAGGAACTGTGTTCCCGGAACGAACGTGATGGCAGCGTCAGGAAACTCGGCCTTGAGGCCATCCATGATCGACACGATATGGGTGGGCTGACCGGCATAGTTTCCGATCAGCGGCCGAGTCTGGTCGGCAAGCGGACCGACGACGGCGATCTTTTTGATCTCGGGCTTCAGCGGGAGAAGGCCGTCGTTCTTCAGCAGCACCATGGACTCATTCGCTAGCTTTCGTGCGTGTCACGGTGGGCGGCGCTGTCCAGTTCCTTTTCATCGATTTTCGTGTAGGGGACCATCTCGGGCGGATCGAACATGCCAAGCTTGATCCGTGCGGTGAACAGGCGAATGAGGGCGGTGTCGAGAGTGTTTTCCGGCAGATATCCCTGTTGCACGGCGTCGATATATGCCTTATCGACCGGCTCGCCAAATCGCGAAGTGAACGTGACGCATTCGTTGTCCATGCCGCGAATGACCGAGATGGCCGCACCCTGCGCCTGCGTTGGTCGGTAGCGATGGTTGGCGGCAACGTCTCTGACTGCGTCGCAATCAGAGACAACGTACCCCTGGAAACCCCACTTGCCGCGCAGCTGATCCTGCAGCAGGTATTGGTTGGCGCACGCCGGCTCTCCATTGATGGCGTTGTACGCACACATCACCGATCCGGCCTTGCCTTCCACAATGGCTGCACGGAACGCGGGTTCGAACGTGTCCACCTCGTCGTGCTTGCTCACGTCTACATCAGCGAAGTGGCGCGTTGGTTCGGGTCCACTATGTACCGCATAGTGCTTAGGCGTCGCAATGGCCAGATAGTATTTGGGATCGTCGCCCTGCAATCCGGTTACGTAGGCAACGCCCATGCGGCCCGTCAAGAACGGATCCTCGCCGTAAGTCTCCTGCCCGCGGCCCCAGCGCGGGTCGCGGAAAATATTGAGATTGGGCGACCAGAAATCGAGGCCACCCATGATGCCGGTGTGTCCTTCACGCAGGTTTTGCACGTGCTTGATGCGGCCCTCGATACCAATCTGCCCAGCCATCGTGTGGATACCCGGAGCGTCGAATGTTGCAGCGAGACCGATCGGCTCCGGATATTCAGTTACGCCCTCGTTGATTACTCCGTGCAGAGCTTCGCTCCACCACTGATATGCAGGAACCTTTAGGCGTGGCACCGCCGCGGAGTTGTTCTGCATCTCGGATGCCTTCTCGGCAAGCGTCATGCGGCGCACCAAGTCAGTAGCTCGCTGCTCGGGTGATAGCTGCGGATTCATATAGGAAAGACTCTCCGTGGTTTGCGCGCCTGCATTTTGCAAGGTTGAAACAAGAAGCAGCGCTCCCGTACAAGTGATCATGCACTCGACGATTCGCGTCATTCTGCTTTTCATACATTTCTCCAGGTTGAGTGTTGGACGAAGGATCTCATCGGGGTCTTGGACGCAAGTGCGCCGGATTCCGCAACGAGCAGGAAAACCAGCGGCTGCAAAAACAAAATGCGTGAAGCGGTGAATCATAGCGGCAAACCTCGCGCTTTCGCGGCGACGGAACGTTGGTCTATTTGCAATCTTTGGTAAAGCAGAGATTCGTGCTGAAAAACGGCATCACGTGATTCTGGAACCGGTCGGCAACCGCACTGATATGCGTGCCGGAATAGATCTCGAAGCTGTTTGCGATTCCATAACGATCGAGGATGGTGTGCAACTTTGTCGCATCGAATCGCAGACTGTCCTGGTCTCCCACGTCCATCGCAATGGCGCGATATTGCTTCAGATTGTCGATGTACTGATCGACAAAAACCAGAGGAGCGTTGGCCGTGAACTTTGCCAGGATTTCTGGCTGAGGAACGCCGTCCTTCGTTGGGAGGTCGAAATAGAGAGGAGGGTTTTTAGGATCGGGCGCCCACGCGGCCGCTGTCGCATACTGAACTGAGCCGAAGCCAGGAGACTGTGCAGCAAGATCGGCCGGCGATTTGGCCGCCGCTGCTTTTTTCTCGCTGGCGAGCGCACGCTCTTTCATTTGATCGCTGGGGCCTGGTCCGCCGCCGATCATCGGAGACATGCAACAGGGGCTCATGATGTAAAGAGCTCCGAAGACATCGGGATGCTTCATGCCGATGCGCGATGCGCCGTAACCGCCCATCGAATGGCCGACAAGGCCGCGGCTTTGTCGATCGGGAATCGTGCGGTAATGCGCATCAATGTACGCAACGACATCGTGCCATATAAATTTCTCGAAGTCTCCGGTGGTGACCGAGCTTGAATACATGGAACCGTAGTAGACGGTTTTGGAATCGGGCAGGACGATGATCATTTCCTTCGCGCCCTGCGCAAACGCACCTTCGATCGTCTGCGGAACGTGAATCTCGTGCGTCCACTGCTCGGCGCCGATGGAGTAGCCATGCAGCGCGTAGACCACCGGATAGCGGCGCTTTTTGTCATTCTTATAGCTGGGCGGAAGAAAAACGATCACGTCGCGATCGACAGCGTCGCCCTCAAGATTGCCTTCAAGTGATGCTCCATGAATCTGGATGTGTTCTACCGTCACGGGCCTTGCCCCAGGTACGACATCCGGAACGTTGGTCTTCGCCTGAGCGGTGGCTTGAGTTGCCGGCGCGATGATGACGGCGAGAAAGCACGTAAAAATCAGGTTTGTTGTTTTCATATAGACACTCAAAAACTTGGTTACTGTACTCGGTAGGAGTAGATGTTGACACTAAAGGGACGTACTGTGACGACGTCAGGCAACGCGCCGAGCGATTGTTCTTCAACCTTGACTTCGGGTTTCTTGTCTATCTGAACGGTGGCATCGATCGAGTCGGGGGCCATGCGCCATAGCGTTCCAGCGCCTGCGAGCGTGGCATCATTGATACCGATTCTGATGCTCTGTTGCGAATCAGACGGATTAAGCACAGCGATTGTGAGGGTCTTTCGGTCCTGACTCAACGCAGCACTTAGGTCGAGTGGATACGTATCACTGCCCGGGTTTACCGTTGGCTGGTCACCGCCCGCCGGAAAGACGGGCTTAGGCTGCGGCGAGTCTCCGGTGACCTCGACGGGAATCGTGCCGAAATGATCGCGGTACATCTTGAAAAGCATGCCTGTAGGATTGAGAACGGCTTCGGTCCGGTTCTCACTCATCATTGCGGTCGCGAAGGTAAAGGCCCCCATCTGGAAGACGTCGGAGTGGCGGAACATCTCATGGAATGCCCACGCATAGGCAGGAACGACCTTGTAGCCGTCCCGGTTGCTGCCCATGTAAGCCCATTCGTCAATCGCAATCGGGACAGGTTTGGCGCGCAACGCAGGAATGCGCTTTAGATACTCCTCGTAGTGCTCATATTTGGCACGTACTTGTACAGCGGGCGCGCGCTCCCATTCGATCAGCGATAGTGGAGGGTCAATTCGAACTTTCTTTTGCAGCTTGATGTCCGTGTGCTGCGTTCCTGAAGCGTAGTAATGCTCGCTGACCATGTCGATGTTATCGAGGCAGTTGAGGAGCATCTGGCCGGTCCAGTCGGCTGTAGATAAATAGTCGGGGACATACTGGCCGTTGATGCGTCGCGCCTGATTGGCGCCTTCCATCACGTCGGGCATGGCTCCACTCGCGATAAGCTCGATCGACGGGTCGACTTTGCGCATCTCCTTAGCGAAAAGGTTATGTTTCAATTCGAATTGCGGGAGCGACATCGCGCCCATCTGATAGTCGCCCCAAGGCTCGTTGCCGATTCCCCAGAACTTCACGTGATACGGCTCGGGATGACCGTTTTGTGCGCGCCATTTGCCCATCGGCGTGGTGACGGGGCCATTGGTGTATTCGACCAATTCACGTGCCGACCACGCGTCTCCGAATCCAGCATTGACGGTGATGTAGGGATCGACACCAAGCAGACGGCACAGCGTGAGAAATTCGTCCGTGCCAACATCGTTGGGCTGAACCGCCTGCCAGACCGGATCGAAAATTGACGGCCGCTTGTCGATATCGCCCACACCATATCGCCACTCGTAGGCTGAGACAAAATTGCCGCCCGGAAAGCGAAGGACGCCAAAATGCAACTGCTTGAGCGCGGCAATCACTTCAGGCCGGAAGCCCTCAATATTGTCGGCTGGCATGAGCGAAACCGCGCCGACGTGAAATGAACCCTTTCCTGTGGCTGTGATTTCCAGTGTTGCATCGTCGGTGTCGGCTGCGGCGGTGTAGCGCAGCGGGAACTTGCGGTACGCAGCGCCAAGTGTGTGCAGGATGACAGTCTGACGATCCATGGCTCCGCCGCCCCAGATGAGCGTAACCTTCACCACGGTTGCCGGATCGCCTGCGAGCACAATGCGGCCGGTATAACTCTTGCTTTTGCGAACTGCTATTCCCGATTGACTGAGGCCGTGCGGATCTTTCCGATCGAGTATCACCAGTGGAGATCGATCGCCAGTGTAGGGTGACTTCGCATCCATGGTGACGAACCCTGCACCGCCGATCGGAGCCCACCACCGGGTTGGCGTGCGACGGAACCGGGGACTACCCACGGCATTGCCCATCACTGGAGGAGGCGTGGGCGCCGCGGTGTCAACCGGATAGAAGAACTTGCGATCCACGAGCATCTCTGACCAGACGCCGGTGTTAACGATGTCTCCGCCGTGCTCTAGAAATTGTCCGTAAATGTACCTGGAGATAGGAGTACCGGTCTTCGAGACATCAATCGAAGCGTTGATCGGGTGCGATTGGGAAAAAGCAGCAGAGTGTAGCAATGTCATCGACAGCAAAACCATCGCGAAGACACGTTCAGCCTTTTTGGCTCTTGGGCAACTCGTGAGCCGCATTGCTATTTCGAGAGCGACTAGATCACTGCCCAGCATCCTCAAAACGGCGAAAGTTCGACGGCACATGCATTCCCCACAGATGCGAGCAAGCGTTTACTTGGCGACACTCCCTATCACATCCCAAGCGTTAAGTTTAGAGAGCACTTCTTACCTTTCCCAACGGGGCGGCTTAAAATATACAAGGACTAACTTGTACGTAACAACATAAATAAATCGCTTTACCCGTTCGCTCGCTGATCCATATCGAGTGTGTCCCTGCCTCCATGGCGATGCGCACTGGAGGTAGGTCGGTAATCACGTTCGCCATGCCCGGCGGCCTAGATGTGACGGCAATCAGTCTGTGGGACAACAAAGCGGATGCTGAAGCCTACAATACCAATACATATCCCGAAGTGTTGAAGACCTTCGCAAAAGTGATCGATGGAACTCCCAAGGTACAGGCGTATGACGTTGTCAACTCGACCTTCCATAAGATCACTGTTCCTGTACACGCATAGAACCACCGCTGGGCCTGTCTGGATTCCAGGGAACGGCCATGACTCTTCTGGGACAGGCGTACATCATGATCACCTGTCCCGAGTGCCTGATGACGTTCCCACAGATCATCGGTGAAAGTATCCGCCAGCGAAAGCCAGGCGCTAACACCTCTTGGCGTGCCCGAGTTCGGTTATCGAAGGAGCTAGAAGCATAATTTAGCTCGCGCGAACTTGATTGATGGACACATGAGCCACACTGCTGATTGCTTTCCCTGCAGAACTGGCATGGACTGGAGCGAAGCCCAGAATTTATACCTTCTCGAAACGAACATGATGCTCTTCGACGATCGGCGCAGCTTGGCCTCTGAGATCATTGCGGACTGACTCCGTAAGTCGCGGCTTCTGCATCTCCTTTTTCACATTGGAAATGATCTTCCTCGCAAGATCTAGGCGACTTCTCTTTTTCATTTTTTCATCCTAAGAATCTGACAACGTTGTGTAGATACGATTTCCGTTTCTCGCAGTCTTTTCGGCAGCTTCGTCGGTGGCATGGCTCACCTTCACCCATTTGGTGCGACCTCAGAAGAGGCCGCACCGAGTGCAACGCTACATCGAGATGGTGATCGCAATTCCAGTGGTGGGGTATCTGCGATTGAACAGGTAATAGCCGTTGTCGACGTAGCTCACGTAGACGTCGTCAGTGTCATACCAATCATTCGCCCAGTACCCTGGCCACGGATCAACAAGGCTGAACCAATAGCCACCGTACTGGAAGCGCGGATATCCGCCAACGACCAGGAAGGGTAGGCCCTCAATTCGGAACCCATGGCTTGGCCCAAAGTACCCATGGTAGCGGTTGTCGGGGATGCGGTAGCCACTGTAGCCGCCACGTTGTTGCCAGGTGCGATGGTCTGACTGCCAGTTTCCTGCCCGATGCTGCTGCCAGGCCGCCTGCTCGACGCGCTGCTGTTCCTGAGTGCGCTGGAGTTGTTCATGGCTTCGCTGTTGCTGAGCAAGCTCTTGCTGCTTGTTCTGGTCCTGCCGCTGTTGCTGTTGTGCTTGCTTCTTGTTGCTGAGCATGCTGCTTATTCTGGTCTTGCTGCTGAGCGTGCTGCGGCGGGGCATGCTGCTGTTCGGGTTTAACTTGCTCGTGCTGGCCGGCCTGGGGCTTCTCAGGGTGGTCTTGTTTTTCGCTTTGCTGCTGTGCGTACACAGGAGCAACAATTCCGACAAGCAAAGACAGGATGGTCGTACTGGTGATTCGGGCTACTTTCATACTATTACCTCTACTTTGGCTCTTACACACGCGTGTTCTAACGCAAGCTTCCTGTCGTAACGGTGACCGGACTGCCGATTGCTTCGCCTGACACGACCAGTTCTACTCTCCGGTTCTGCTGCCGGCCGCCGGAGTTATCGTTGGAGGCTACCGGCAAAGTATTACCGAAACCTTTTGCGCTGACTGAACTTGCCGCTACGCCTTCTTGCACCAGGTAATCCCGCACCGAGCCGGCGCGGTTCTCGGAGAGTTCCTGATTCATCTCATCGCCGCCAACGTTGTCTGTATAGCCGCCGACTTCAATGTCAAGCCCGGGATAAGCAAGCAGAATTCCAGCCACTCTCGCCAGCTTCTCCCGTGCAGCTGGCTTCAGGGAATACTTACCCGTATCAAACAAGACATCGGACATGTTTACGATGAGTCCACGTGCGCTGTCGCGAGTTTGAAGAATGGAATTCAACTGCTCAGACAACCACCTGTGCCTGCGGCGGACTGTCGACAATGCCCGAATCGAACTCGGTTCTCAGAATCCGATGGACCATGTCATTGAGACGGGCCATTGGCACTTCGCCGCTTTCGACAGCTTTTTTCAGTGGCTCACCAAAGAAACTGTAGCCCGGCATTTCGATGTCCAGGCCGGCAAGCACCGCCTTCGCCGTGCTATGCGTACCACCCCAATCTGAGATCACAAAGCCTTTGAACCCGAGTTCCTTCTTCAACACCTCGTTCAGGGAGTAGTCGTCTTCGCAGGCGTACACGCCGTTGATCTTGTTGTAGGCGCACATCACTGAGCCCGGGTTCGACTCTCGCAGTACGATCTCAAAGGCAAGCAGGTCGCTTTCCCGCATGGACCGCTTGTCGATGACCGAATTGACAAAGAAGCGTCCAGCTTCCTGGTCGTTCATAACGTAGTGCTTCACACCCGTAATCAAATTCAGCGCCTTCATTGCCTTCAGTTCCTGTCCCGCTAAAGTTCCAGCCAGCAGCGGATCTTCGCCCATGTACTCGAAGGTGCGCCCATCGCGCGGTTCGCGCGTCAGGTTGATGCCGGGGCCGTGCAACAGATTGAAGCCAAGCGCGCGAACTTCGCTTCCGATCAACGTGCCTGTCTCATACGAAAGCGTTGGATCCTAACCGGCTGCCATTGCCTCGGCGGAAGGCAGAGCTGTTGCATGACGGCTCTTCGCGCCCCCGTTTCTAACGCCTACGACCGCATCGGTCATCTGCAGGTCGGGAATTCCAAGCCGTAGAATCCCAGGGATGAATTCGGCGGCGGACCTAACGGCTCTTGTCCCCGGTCCGGATTCTGGTGGTGGCCCGAACAGAGCCTCCCAGCCCAGTCCATGCAGAAGCTGGATCTTCTCGTCCAGCGTCATCTTTTCAATCACCAGGTCCGCCCGCTCATCAGGGGACAGGCTCTTGTTCTCCCAGGGGCCCCTTCAGGCTCGTGCTTAGGCGGGCCAAGCTTGACCCTGACTCAGGCTCCCGGTGAGAAGACTAAGCACAACCGCCGCACCAAGCGCCGCTCTTTTCATGGATCTGACATTCATGCGCAATCCCTTTCTTGAAAGATTTGGTTCCCATCACGAACCAGCAGCCGCCGAGGGCGCGGTGCTATGGATCGCGGGCACGAGCGTAGTCCGCGCAAACTCGGCGAGCGTCGTGGGGGTCGTAGCGTCGGGCGTACGCGGTTCGGCCGGTTCCAGGCGACCATCGCGGAACGCGACGTACTGTTCGATGATCAGGTTGACGACGAAATCGGGCATACCCATGCCCGTCAGCGCGCCGCGGGCCTGGTCGAGCGTGGCATCAATACACTGCACCGGCTTGCCAACCGCCGAAGCGATGATCGCGGCCGCCTCGTCGGTCGAGAGGTCCTGGGGGCCGTGCACGCCGACCCGATAATGCCCTGTCCAGCCGCGATCAAGGAGCCAGCATGCGGCCTTGGCAGCGATGTCGGCCGTCGCCACCAGAGGCCACTTCTTGCCCGGTTGAATTGGAACGAAGATCTGGCCGGCCTCCGCGATCATGTCCGCGGAGAGGAGGGAAGTTTTCCATGAAGATCCCGGGGCGAAGCCAGACGACGGCTGGGAGCCTAGCCTGCAAATTCGTTCTCGATCTCACGCGCTGGGCCGACCGCCCCCGTGCCGGGGCCAGAGTGGGCACCCATGCTCGAGATCACGACGGCTCGGCGTGCGCCCGCCTTTTTAGCAGCCGTGGCGGCCTGCTTCGCGCACCTCACGGCCCAATCGTGGTAGTCCGGCCGTGCGGGCGGCGGAGTGAGCCAGAACAGCGCCTCCGCTCCCTCAAGCGCTTCGGGCAAGGAGGGTCTGCTTCAGCGTCCGCATGTAAAGGAACTTCAGCGCCGACCGGGCTCCCTGAATGGTTCCCCAGGCAAGCTTCCGATCGTTGAGCAGATACAGCAGGAAAGTGCGAACATGCTCCGGGCCAAGCTGATCGGGTGACTTGTGGAAATACCTTGCGAACTCAGCAACAATCTCGGTGTAGCGACGAATCGTGCGTTCGGAAAAGTTGCGCAGCCGGAGATCTTCCTGCATGCGCTGGCGTAGATGTGTCATGGACACCTCCTTGGGTGTCCAACACTCTATCCAAATGTCACAGAAGCATAACCTCCCGCGCTAGCGGGTTAGTGCAAATCGCCAAGCACTCATCAACAGTAGATAGCACACCACTTGCCCGTGTAGTCGCTTTTCCGGACAGTTGAACTTGCCGTTCAACTATTGACTTCAAAACCGGGCTGATTGAGCAAAGTCGCAGCGATCAAGTCCATGTCTTGAATCCAACGCACCTTGAACGTTCGCTCCATCACGAAAATGCCCTCGGGCTTCGTTCCTGGGGGGACACTGTATCCGCCACGCAAACCGTAATTCAGCGTAAGTGGATCCCCACTGAACCAGGCTAGAGAATAGGCCGAGACGCGCCAAATTCTGCAAGTTATTCAAAATAAATAGGATGCGCACTGTACCGTATTTGTACCAGACGAAACTTAGGCCAGATCGCTTCCCTGCTCGCAAATCATTGTAAACAAATGGGATATTTGGTGCCGGGGGGGGGTCGAACCCCCACGAGGTTACCCTCGGCGGATTTTGAGTTTCCTAAGAACAGTGTCTTCTGGTGTGGGTTTGAAACCAGGTAGCATCCGTGATGTCGGATGGAATAGGTGGTATTTGTCATACGCCATATCGGAGAGTTTTGTTTCAAAGGGCGCGTAGACTTTGAAGTTCTCAACCCATTGACGGATGTCCCTAGTTGTCCTTGATCTTGATATGGACACGCTTCTTTTCGGACAAAAGTAAGTGATTCCGCCAATATCTACTGGGGCATACTCGACCATGATGTCTCCCCGTTGAAGCGGTAGCCTTTTTTCGAGGTCTGCCTGAATGGTGAGGCGAAGAATCGCCCCGCTTGCCGGATCGACCGCGAACTCTCCGTGAAACGGCGTTTTTTCTCACGAAACGTTCCTGTCATCGATGGTCAGAAAATTAGACCTCACTACGTAAAGTCGCGTTTCGTGCGGAACTCGATATTGGAAGACCGCCAACGGTCCATTGGAGTCCTTCTCCCACCTGCTCCATTCCACTTGGCTGCCTGATTCTGAAATTCCTACAATCACCGTGGCAAGCACAGCACCAAACGTTCCCGCAGTGCTCAAGTCCCATTCATTTTTATTCAGAATCCTGGAGTGGGTGGCTGTGGGAATTGTGGTCTCTTTTCCATCGCGAAAAACGACCATGGCTTTTGACGTTTCATCCTGATACAGGGATTGATCGCCGAGTATCGTCTTCCACTTCTGTTCTGGCTTGGGTGGACGTTCGTGATATTGGATCGTCGTCCGTTCGGCAAACAGATTCGGTAATCGACGAATAGTCGGGTAAAAATGTTGGATAGCTCGAGCGATGATTTGCTGCCGCTCGGCGGCATCTGGCGGCGCAGTAGCCATGATCTCATTTGATGGCGGGGGTAAGAAGGCTGACTCATCCGCCAACTTCAGGACTGCTTCACGAGCCTTTCTGTTTTTCAATGTGGACTGCAACTCTGTCAGCCTCTCGGTACTGAGTCTTTCGGTCAGTTCCATGTGAGAGAGTTGGCTTGCGATCTCATCTTCAGAAGTATTTCTTCCCGCTCTTAACGCATCTTCCAATTGCCACACAGATACCCTCTGAAAATTAGTGGGCGGCTGGTCGTAGAAGACGGTTCGTCGAAATATCCGATTGTGGTGCGGACTATTAAATCCGGTTTGTCGACCTCCACTTTCAGGCTGTGATATTCATCCACCACGTTTGTACGAGCGGGATCAAATGTCAGCGAGTAAGAAGTGCTTTCTTTCTTAATACACTGCTCAAGCTTGACGCTCAATTCGTCACT
>CAVTVL010000003.1:0-92901 GCA_963738095.1 Terriglobales bacterium | reverse complement strand
CGCCCAGGCCCATGGTTTCTACGGCAGAGGATGGCACGATGATGGTCGCTCCCTTGTCACGGATGGCCTCGTAGAGCATGTTCATGGCGCGAAGATGCAGGCCACCGGGTTGTCGGCGTAGGCCTGTGAAGCCTGCGCGAATTGAGCGGAAACCTGTACTTCGGCTTCGCCGAGGATGACGCGCGCCTGACGTTCGCGCTCGGCTTGCGCCTGCTGCGACATCGCATTCTGCAGGCCAATCGGGATGCGCACGTCGCGAATCCGACGGATTGTACGGTGATGCCCATGGTGTGGTTTTCGCGTCGAGAATTTTTTGCAACTCTTCGCCCAGGCTTTCGCGATCGGTGATCATCTCGGCGAGGTGGTGGCGGCCGATGGATTCGCGGAGCGCGGTGTGTGCGCTGAGGGTGATCGCCTGCACGAAGTCCTCGACTTCCAGGATGGATTTTTCCGCGTTCCATACGGCCAAAATCATTGGCCTCTACGTCGACGGGCATGTCGCGCGTCAGCGTGGATTCGGCCTTGACCTGGCCAGGCGGGTGCGCTGATCGACGTAGCGGCTGAGCGTGTCGACGATAGGAACGATCATGAAGACGCCGGGGCCGCGCAATCCTTTGTAATGGCCGAAGCGCAACAAGGCAACGCGTTCCCACTGCTGCACGACCTTGATGGCGAAGAAAAAATAGGCGCCAAGGACGAGGCCGGCGATCGCATAAGCGCCATGCCTGGTGAATACTGTGGCTTGTAATCCGGCGAGGGTACAGATGACGAAGACTGCGATGCCGACAGTGCTGTACTGGCCATATCTCCTCATGGGTTATCTCCTTTTTCGTCCTGCTTCGGATTGAAATTCGCGCAGCGAATCGATCAAGTCCTGGAGGGGGAGCCCGCCGGCTCCTGCGCGCGAAACAAATTCGCTGGTGAGCTGCGCGAGCGCACGTTCGCGCTCGGTTTTGGACTGCTCGATTTTTCGGCTGGCTATGAAGTGCCCGTGCCCTGCTGCGTGTCGACGATGCCGCGAATCTCCATCTCGCGATAGGCGCGCAGTACTGTGTTGGGATTGATCGCGAGATCGACGGCTGTCTGCCGCACGGTCGGCAGCTGGTCGCCGTATTTGAGAGAGCCGGTGGCGATTCCGGCCTGCACCTGGTCGATAATCTGGCGGAAGACGGGCACGCCACTGTGCGGGTCGAACGGAAGGCGAAAGCTTCGGATTGTTTCGAGGGCATCATTTAGATAAATAATGTACTAGTTGACTAGTACATTGCAAGGATTATTTTGCTTTTTTTTTTGTGCTGGCCAGTTTGGTATGCCCGGGGCTGAAGCCCCTCTTGCCGCAGCTCATGTTCACCGGCCTGAAGGCCGGTGCTTCTACCCTGCAAACCTTGCTCGGGGAGGTTTGGCGGCCATGTCCTTTCAAAGCGATTTACGCAGTCAGATTTGGCCTAGTATCAATCCTTAAGATGAAACGGAGGATGCGCAGGTAATGGCAGATTCAAATTCGGGGATGAGTTCGGCGCGACTGGAAGCCTTTTCCGATGGCGTGATCGCGGTGATTATCACGATCATGGTGCTGGAGCTGCATGTACCGCACGAGAACGGATGGGCGGGGTTGTGGTCGGTGGCGCCGCGGTTGAGCGTCTACGCGCTCAGCTTTCTGATGGTGGGGATCTATTGGATCAATCATCATGAACTGATCCGGCGGACGGAGTCGGTGGATTACCGTGTGCTGTGGGCGAACCTGATTTTTCTGTTTGTGCTTTCGCTGGTGCCGTTTTTTGTCGACTATCTGGATGAGAAGAATTTCGACTCTTTTTCGACGCTGCTTTACGACGGAACGATGCTGATAGCCGGGCTGGCGTTCTTTCTGTTGCGCTGGGCGGTGATGCGGCGGCAGTGGTATGCCAGGTCACTTGGGCACAGAGATACTTCGGAGCTGTGGAAGCACGGCGCCTGTCTTGTCATTTATCTGGTAGCGATAGCGACGGCGTTCTATCGGCCATCGCTTTCACTTGTGATTGTTGCCATGGTAACGGTGGTTTGGGTTGTGCCGGGCGCGGGTACGAAGGAGCGCCCGAAAAGATCTGCAGTGCATTCGGATAACACGCCGATTGAGTGAAGCGGTTCCTATCCTCATCGTGACTACAGGTGCTAAAAGCAGATCCTTCCGCTTCACTCCGTTCAGCGTCAGGATGACGAGCAGTCTTTACCCAATTTACTCAAGCTGAGACAGTCGCGGATGCGGCGGAACGGAGCCAGCCTTCCATCTGATCGTGGCCGACGACGCCTGCCTGCTGGTGGACCAGCTTTCCTCCACTGAGAACGATGAAGTTGGGAATGCCGCGGACGTTGTAACGGGCGGCGAGATCCGGATGCTTGTCGGAATCGACTTTCAGGACAATTGCCTGTCCGGCGAGATCGGCGGCGGTGCGGGCGACTTCGGGCGCAGCCATGCGGCAGGGCCAACCATGCGGCCCAGAAATCGACGAGCACGGGGACACGCGCGTTCTTGAGGATGTCGTCGAAGAGCGCGGTGTCGGCGACGAGAGGCTCGGCGACTGCGGGCAGGGCGTTCTTGCAGGCGCCGCAACGGCCTGTATCTGCCAGATGGGTTGAGGGGATACGGTTTTTTGTCCGCAATGAGGACAGGTACGAATGACGGGCATATCGTTCCTTCTTTCGATCTGCCCATTAGATGGCGGAGCTTACCCTATGGATTCCTAGTACACCTGGAGGATGAAGCACCGTCGCGGGGATGATAGTATCGGAACCGATTTTTTGGGGGCTTTTAGAATGCGCTCTATTGTTTTCTTATTTCTGGCGGCGCTGGCAATGCCTTTCGCCTATGGACAGATTCCGGCATGGATGCCGGATCCTACGCAGCAGCAGACGTATACGCTGCATCGCTCGTCGAGCCGCGAATTGACGGGTGGGAATGCCGATTACCGCACGGTGACGCCGGGGCAGACGCTCACCTTGCTGGATGCAGACGGGCCGGGGATGATTTCGCACATGTGGTTCACCCTGGCGGATAGTGAGCCGTTTTTTCTAAAGCGGGTGGTGCTGCGGATTTACTGGGACGGCGAGGAGTCGCCCAGCGTGGAAGCTCCAATCGGCGATTTTTACGGATTGGAACAGCCGAGATTGTTCCCTGGGAGACGCCGGTGCTGACCGTTTCGCATGACCGCGCCATGAACTGCTGGTTCCCCATGCCGTATGCAAAGCATGCCAAGATCACGATCACGAATGAGGGCAAGCAGTCGCTGGGAAGCCTGTACTGGAACATCGATTACCGGACGGACACGAAACCGCTGCCGAAAGACACGCTTTACTTTCATGCGCAATACAGGCAGGCGCAACCGAACCATGGGTGGACAGGCGAGTGGTATGAGAATGGCGATCCGATCGTGAATTACAAGCGCAACGTGGACGGCAAGGACAACTATGTGTGGATGGAGGCGCAGGGGCTCGGGCAGTTTGTGGGCGTGACCATGTCGATCCTGCAAAACCAGGATGGATGGTGGGGCGAGGGCGACGATATGTTCTTCGTCGATGGCGCAACGACGCCTACCTTCATCGGGACGGGATCGGAAGATTATTTTCTCGGATCATGGGATTTTGGCGGCGCTCCTTACAGCCTGCCGATGAATGGCGCTCCGCTGGTGGGCAGAGAGATTGCGGGCAGCCGGTGGAGCGTATACCGCTTCCATCTTGATTCGCCGATTCCATTTACCAAGTCGTTCAAGGCGACGATCGAGCATGGGCATGCCAATCATCGTTCAGATACGTTTTCTTCTGTCGCCTACTGGTATCAGGCGGAGCCGCATGCGGCATTTCCGCCACTGCCGGATGTGAACGACCGGATTCCAGTGCTGGAGTTTGTTGGAGGACCGGGGAATTCGAAGGGGGATTATTCGCCGGGGAGCAGTTCGAATAACCTGAATCCTCGCTGATCTCAAACTTTCGGTCGATGGCGAGGGCGCAGCGGATTCTTATACTGAGGCGTGCCTGAAACGAATCCAAGACGTCCCAAGCGGCGAACCTATAAACCGAAGCAGGAAACGCTCGCGCTGCTGAGGGTTTCCGGCAATCCTATCAATGGTCTTGGCGAGACAGCGCCGCGCAGGCCGTCGCCATTTTTCTGGCATCCGCCCGACCAGCATCCGTATGGTGACTTGCAGCTCGTGGCGCGGCAGAATTCACGCAAGTGTCCCGGGGCTGGTCCGGCGTTTCAGGCGGCATATAACTATCCAGAGCTGATCCCAGTAGCTGCGACGCGGAACGAGGCTCCCGCAGAGAAGCTCGCAGCAGAGGCGACGGCTTTCGCACTCTCGCACGAGGCCGATGCCGTGGGCATGGTTCCGATGGACCCGCTCTGGGTCTTCGAAGGATACACGATCAACGAGCCGTGGGTGATTGTGCTGGCGCTGGCGCACAACTATGAGCGGCTGAAGGAAGTTCCTTCGGACGAGACGAATGGTGTTGGCGTCTGCGATGTCGGCGATCAATACGCACGGGGGACGCGGTCTTCGTATCACCTTACGAACTGGATTCGATCGCAGGGATACAATGCGAATCCTTATCCGGGACCGATGGCGAGCGCGTTGCTGCTGATTCCTCCGGCGATTGCTTCGGGGCTTGGCGAGTTGGGCAAGCATGGTTCGCTCATCAGCAGGCGGTTCGGCTCCGGTGTGCGTCTGGCTGGCGTCACTACCGATATGCCACTGGTTGCGACGAAGCCGGATCATTTCGGCGCGGACGAGTTCTGCATGAATTGCCAGGTCTGCACGAATGCCTGTCCTCCGGGCGCAATCAGCGAGCAGAAGCAAAGGGTGCGCGGTGTCGAGCGCTGGTACGTGAATTTCGACAAGTGCATTCCTTACTTCGCTGAATCGGCATCGTGCGGTATCTGCATTGCGGATTGTCCGTGGACGCGGCCGGATGTTCGTCCGAAACTGCTGGCTACGATGGCGCGTAGGCTTGGACAGGCGACGACAGAGGCGTGACCAACTCGCGGGTTTGTGAATCAGGGCTGAAGCATCGCAGAAATGTGGTGGCTAGCCTCTGGCTTTTTCAATCGCTCTTACTACGGCGCGGGCTTTGTTGACGGATTCTTCGAATTCGTTTTCCGGAACGGAGTCGGCTACGATGCCAGCGCCAGCCTGGATGTGGCCTTTTTTCCCCTGCTGCAGAAGCGTGCGGATGGCGATGCAGGAATCGAGATTTCCGGAGTAGTCGGCGTAGAGGACGCTGCCGCCGTAGATGCCGCGGCGTGTGGGCTCCAACTCTTCGATGATTTCCATGGCGCGTACTTTCGGAGCGCCGCTGAGGGTTCCGGCAGGGAAGCAGGCGCGGAAGGCGTCGACTGCGTGCAGTTCGGGACGGAGTTTGCCTTCGATACCGCTGACGATGTGCATGACGTGCGAGTAGCGCTCGACGGTCATCAGTTCTTTCACTTCGACCGTGCCGTATTCGCTGACGCGGCCTACGTCGTTGCGTCCGAGGTCGACGAGCATGACGTGTTCGGCGCGTTCTTTTTCGTCGTGCAGCATTTCGTCGGCGATGCGGCGGTCATCTTCCTCGCTCGCGCCGCGCGGGCGAGTTCCGGCGATGGGGCGGTACTGGATGCGGCCCTGATTCACGCGGACTAACAGTTCAGGAGATGAACCTGCAATGTGAGTATCGCCATCTTTCTTCAGACTGAGGCGCAGGAAATAGAGATATGGCGACGGGTTGACCGTGCGCAGGGCGCGGTAGACGGAGAAAGGATCGACGCCGGGTTCGACATCGAAGCGCTGGGAGAGCACCACCTGAAATACATCGCCAGCCGCGATGTATTCCTTCGCAACCTCGACGGCTTTCAGGAAGTCTTTTTTGCGCGTTTGCGATGTGAGTTTAAGCTTGCCGCTGACCTTTTTCTGTCTCGGTTTCTGGAATGGAGTAGCGAGACGTTTTTCGAATTTATCGAGGCGCTTGAGCGCGTCGGCGTACGCGCGGTCAGGCTTCTGCTGCGTCACGTCGGCGGTTACGATGAGCAACATTTCTTTGCGGATATGGTCGAAGGCCAGCACTTCATGGAAGAACATGAGGCAGGCGTCGGGTAAGCCGAGGTCGTCCTTCGTGGTTTCCGGAAGGCGCTCGATCTGGCGGACGACATCGTAGGCGAAGAAGCCGACGGCTCCGGCGGTAAAAGGCGGCAGGCCGGGGATGCGCGCCGGTTTGTGGCAGCTAAGCAATCCCTTGCAAAGATTGAAGATGTCGTCTTCCATCCGGTGGAGCTTGCCGTTTTCCGTGATCTCAATATTTCTGCCGCGCGAGACGATCTTGCGGAACGGGCGGATGCCGATGAAGGTATAGCGGCCAATTTTTTCGCCATTCTCGACCGATTCGAGGAGGAAGCACTCGGGCTCGTCGGCGGCCAGGCGAAGAAAGGCGGTGACCGGGGTTTCCAGGTCGGCGGCGAGCGTGCGATAGAGCGGCACCAGTGTGTGCGTGCTGGCTAACTTCAGGAATTCGGCGCGGCTGGGGAGCGTTGTCTCGTGCGATGGCATGGCTTTTGGTTATCGTACCAGCGAAGATGAAGGGCAGGTCCTGGCCGGTGCCAGGACGTTGCCCGGGAGCGTTGTTACGCGGTTTTTCTGCGATCGCGCTCAGGGGAACACAACCGGGAATCTTGTAATTTGTACGTGAGGATAGAAACTGCAGGCTCCTGGCTTCAAACCAGAGGCAGAAATGCGTGTACAGGTATTCGTGTAAGTAAGGTAGCTCGTTGGAATTCAACCAGATACTCCTCTGGTGACCTCGGTAATGCTTGCGGGGTGTCTGAGCCCGGGCCTATACTCGGTGAGTTTGGCCGGATTCGCGTGTTTTGCTGTAGTTGTGGGTCAAATATAAGTAAGCGGTATGCCGGGTGGCCGGGCCGGATGCCGTAATAGCTTGCAGGACATTGACACGATGCTAACGTGGCAGGCGGACAATCCCGGTCGGGGCTGCAAGGCGGTCCAAGGGGAGAAAAGAATTTCGTATGGCTACCATTACACTCGAGCAGGAGATCAATCCCTGGGAAGCGCAGGCTGCTCGATTTGACTTTGCGGCGCGCAAGCTGAATCTGGATGAAGGATTATGGCGCGTGCTGCGGCATCCTTCGCGCGAGATCATCGTGCATTTTCCCGTCAACATGGATGATGGCCGGATTGAGATGTTTACCGGCTTTCGCGTGCTGCACTCGCAGGCGCGCGGTCCGGGCAAGGGTGGCATTCGCTATTCTCCCGATGTGACGCTGGATGAAGTGCGCGCACTGGCGAGCTGGATGACATGGAAGTGCGCAGTGGTAAACATTCCCTTCGGCGGCGCGAAGGGCGGAGTGATCTGCGACCCGAAGAAGATGTCGATGGGCGAGATAGAACGCATGACGCGCCGCTACACCGCCGAGATTATCGAGTTCATCGGTCCGGAAAAGGATGTGCCGGCGCCGGACATGGGCACCAACGAGCAAACGATGGCGTGGATTATGGACACCTATTCCATGCACCAGCGCCAGACCGTGACCAGTGTAGTGACGGGCAAGCCGGTGAATATTGGCGGTTCGCGCGGGCGGCGCGAGGCCACAGGTCGCGGCATCGGCGTGATGTGCGATGAAGCGATGAAGTATCTTCAGATGCCGGTAAATGGCTGCCGGGTGATTATCCAGGGATTTGGCAATGTCGGGTCCAATGCCGCAAACCTGATGCGCGAAAAGGGCTACAAGATTATCGGCATCGCGGAATACGACGGCGGCCTATTCAATCCGAACGGCATCGACATCTGCTCGCTGCTGGAACATCGGCAACGCAACGGCACCGTGCTTGGCTTCAAGGGCGCGGAGTCGGCCGATTCGCTTGAGTTGTTGACGATGGATTGCGAGATTCTGATTCCCGCAGCGACGGAGAACGTCATCACCAGCCGCAATGCCGATCGCATCAAGGCGCGCGTGATTTGCGAGGGAGCCAACGGACCGACGACTGCCGTGGCCGATGAAATCCTGGCGGACAAGAAGATCTTTGTCATTCCAGATATTCTGGCGAACGCCGGCGGCGTCACTGCTTCCTATTTCGAATGGGTGCAGGACCGGCAGGGCTATTTCTGGAAGGAAGCGCTCGTCAACGAGCAGCTGGAGGGCATTCTGGCGGAGGCGTTTGACGATGTGGTTCGCTATTCCGAGGCGCACGGCGTGAACAACCGCATCGCTGCGTATATGCTGGCGATTGATCGCGTCGCGTTTACCATCAAGCAGCGCGGGATTTACGCATAAATTTTCCTGCAAAAGAAGAAGGACGGATTTTTAATCCGCCCTTCTTCTTTTTGCGCGTCGAATTTTTGATTCCTGCGTCTGATTGAGAGACAACCATGACAACTTTAGAGCAGCATCGACCTGGCACCTATGGCCCGCTGGTTTCAGGCGTTGCGCTGGGATGTATGAGCATGTCGGGCATGTATGGCCCGGCGGATGAAAATGAAAGTATCGCGACCATCCATGCGGCACTTGATGCCGGCATCAATCTGTTGGATACGGGCGATTTTTATGGCCAGGGCCACAATGAGATGCTTATTGGCAGAGCGCTTAAAGACAGGCGCGACAAGGCGCTGCTCTCGGTAAAGTTTGGCGCATTGCGGGGGCCGGATGGTTCATGGCTCGGGATCGATGCGAGGCCAGTTGCGATTAAGAATTTTCTCAGCTACACGCTGACCCGCCTGGGCGTGGACCATATCGACATTTATCGTCCGGCACGTCTTGATCCTCGCGTTCCGATTGAAGAGACGGTGGGTGCGATTGCCGATCTTATCCAGGCGGGCTATGTACGCTACGTTGGACTGTCGGAAGTGGGAGCCGAGACGGTTCGCAAGGCTGCGTCGGTGCATCCGATCGCCGATTTGCAGATTGAGTATTCCCTGGTCAGTCGCAGTCCGGAGACATCGATCCTGCCTGCCATGCGTGAGCTTGGCATCGGAGTGACGGCCTATGGAGTGCTTTCACGCGGGCTGTTAAGCGGCTCGGCTACGGGCGGCAAGGGTGATTTTCGGGCGCGTCTGCCGCGCTTCTCCGGAGAGAACCGCGAGCGCAATCAGAAACTGATTGATGCGTTGAATCAGCTGGCAGCGGAGAAGAATGCCACAGCGTCGCAGATGGCCATTGCCTGGGTGCTGGCGAAGGGCAAGAACATTGTTCCGCTGGTGGGATCGCGAAAGCGAACGCAGCTTGAGGAGTCACTGGGTGCGTTGAGAATTCAGCTCAGCGACGATGATGTGCGGCGGCTGGAAGAGGCTGTGCCTGCTTCAGAGATTGCGGGTACGCGCTATGACGAGCATCAGATGAAGATGCTGGATAGCGAGCGGTGAGCAACGCTGGTGTACAAACGCCGGATTTTTCAGGCCTTTGTTTGTTGGCGATGGGCGAGTCCTCATTCCATACGCAGAGCCTGCACGGGATCGAGACGCGAGGCGCGCCAAGCAGGAATAGCGCATGCCGTCGCGGCCACGACCAACAGCAGCGCGGCAACTTCAGCAAAGATGATCCAGTCGAGCGGTTGTCCGCCGTAAATCATGTTGCGGATGAGCTGCACGGTGAAGCCGCTGCCCACTAATCCCAGGACGAGTCCAATCCATGCAGGCGTAAGGCCATCGAACAACAGCAGACGGAGAACGGAGCCTCGCTGTGCGCCCAGCGCTATGCGGATTCCGATCTCGCCGGTGCGCTGTGTTGCCAGGTAGGAGAGCACGCCGTACAAGCCCACGGCTGCCAGCAGCAATGCGACGATGGCAAACGCGAGCACAAGCATGGATGTGAAGTTGGCGTCGAGCGTGGATTTGCCGATGGATTGCTCCATCGTCAGGACATCGGAGACAGGCAGGTTCGCATCGAGTTGTGCGAGAAGCTTTTGCACCGGCAGGGCGAGGCTGCTTGCATCCTGATCGGAGCGAACGGCAATCGAGGACCACCACCATGCCCCTGAAAGAATGGGGAAGTACATGGTTGGGCCTTTTGGTTCGGTCAGACTCCACAGGGTGTCGTCGACAACGCCGACGATTTCGAAATTGGCATCTCCAAGAATGTTAGTGCGGATGTGTTTGCCCAGAGGATTTTCGTTCGGGAAATACTGACGGGCGAAAGATTGACTGACGATCACTGTCAAAAGACCTGGCTGCAGCCTTTCGCGTTCCTCAAAAATGCGGCCGCTCAATAACGGAATCCCTATCGCCTGAAAATAGCCTGGATCGACAGCGCGGATCATGGCATTCAGGACGAATTGAGTTCCCGTTGGGTGTTCAAGAATGGAAAAGCCGGCATCGCCTCCGTAACCCTGACCGGGTAGCGCAGTGGAGAGCCCTGCGGTTTTCACGCCGGGTATCGCATGCAGTCGATCGAGAAGCTGCACAAAGAAGGCCGTTCTTTTCGCAGGGGTATCGTATTGCACATCGGGCAGCGAGAACTGCATGGTAAGAACGTTGTGCGTATCGCAGCCGAGATCGATCGCACGCAATTTCTGGTAACTCTTCAGCAACAGGCCAGCGCTTGTCAGGAGAACCACCGTGAAGCCGACTTCGACAGCCAGCAATACTTTTCGCATGCGCGCAGCCGATGACCCAGAGCTGCTCGTGCGCGATGATTCCTGCAGCGACTCAAGCAGCGGCCCGCGAAGAAAGGATGATCCAGGCACCAGTCCGGCGAGGATGCCGCTGAGCGCCACCATGACCAATCCGAAGAGAAGTACCACGCCGTCCATGTGGACCGTATTGACGCGAGCCAGGTCGGGCCTGGAGTGTATGAGCCACTGCGTGCCAAGCCATGCCATCGGCAGGCCCAGCGTGCCTGCAGCCACTGCCAGCACTATGCTTTCCGTTACCTGTTCACGCAGCAGTCTCCAGCGACTGCCGCCCAGAGAGGCGCGAATCGAAATCTCTTTACGCCGAGAGGCCGAGCGCGCTACCAGCAGGTTGGCCACATTAAGACAGGCGATCAGCAGTACGCAGCTGGTGGCGGCAAGCAGGACATAGAGCTGCGTTCTTGCATCGTGGACCACGCCGTCGAGCAGCGTTCGAGCGCTCGCGCTATTGGTGGTGAAGGGCGTGGGATGATTCATGTGGACGCGCTTGGTTGCTGTGTCCACTTCACTCAGAGCCTGCGCCAGGGTGGTGTTGGGGCGAAGCCGGGCGACCACGAAATAGTTATGGAGATCGACCATCTGCATCTGGGCCGGGCTCGCCTCGTGATAGATCGCAGCCCATAGCTGTGTGCGTGTGTCAGGATAAACAAACCATTCCGGCAGCACGCCGATGACGGTATAGGGATGGGAGTTGAGCTGGAGGGTTTTGCCGAGAATGTTCCTGTCGCCGCCGTAGCGTCGTTCCCACAAGCCATGTGTCAAGACGACGGTACCCGGAGCCTGCGGCCTGTCTTCAGATTTGGAGAAGAAGCGTCCGATTTCGGGTTGGACTCCAAAAGTGGGGAAGAAATCCCATGAGCCGTACGCGTAGCGGATACGCTCGGGCAGCTCTCCGCCGCTGTCGGAGAGGTTGATGCTGTCGGTGCCATAAACGGCCATCTGTTCTACACTGGGCGCCTGTTTTTTCCATGCCGCGTACATGCCTCCGGCAACGTAGTTGTACGGATGCTGTCCGTTGGGACTTCTTTCATAAAACTGGACAAGGCGGTCCGAATCTTTGAAGGGAAGCGGTTTGAGCAGCACGGAGCGGACGACAGTGAACAATGCGGTGTTCGCGCCGATGCCAAGCGCCATCACGATGATGGCCACGATGGCAAATCCCGGCGTGCGCCATAATGTGCGGACGGAGTATCTGCCGTCACGCCACAGATCGTTGAAGAGGCGGACGGTGCTGCGGTCCCATTCTTCTTCGCGAATACGCCGCGGGCTGCCGAATTTGAGGTAAGCCTGACGATGCGCTTCTGCAGGCGAGAGACCGCGCGCGAGGTTCTCGTCAATTTCTATCCTGATATGCGCGTCGATTTCGCGCGCGAATTCTGCGTCGCGCTTACGCCTGCTGAAGAATTTGCTGAAGTTCATCGCTTCTCCCTACTCGAGGCTCTCGCCCATCACGCGGCCGATGGCTTCGACAATCTGCCGCCAGCGGCCCGCCTCAGTTACCAGTTGCTTTCGGCCAGCCGCCGTCAACTGGTAGAACTTGGCCTTGCGATTGTTTTCGCTTGCACCCCAGTAGGAAGAAACCCAGCCACGATCTTCGAGCCGGTGAAGGGCCGGGTAGAGCGATCCCTGCTCGACGTCGAGTACGTTATCCGATGTGTGCTCGATGACGTGCGCGATGGTGTGTCCGTGAGCAGGGCCCATGACGAGCGTGCGTAGAATGAGCATGTCGAGCGTGCCCTTCAGCATGTCTATGTCGGTTTGGTTTTTCGTTCCACCCATGTTCGGTAATCTCCACTCGAAGTTCTATGTGAGTGACTATACACCACTCGAATTTCTATGGGAAGAATTTGTTCTGGGCTTGCTGTTAGGCAGCTCTCTCGTTCCGAAAGCGCACAAGACAATGATCACAATTGAACCAGGCGGCTTAACATTGAAATCCGAGGGCTTTATCTCATGCGATCAGACATAGTGCCGGGCGCAGTCTTCCCCGATTACGAACTCACCGATCACACAGCGAAGCGCCGCAAGCTCTCCGAGCTGCAGGCCCAGCATCCCATGATTCTTGTATTAAGCCGCGGAGGCTTCTGCCCCAAGGACCGCCGACAGGCTGAATTGCTGGTGCAATTGCATCGCGAATTTGAAGTAGCCTATTGCCGGCTCGTGACGATCAGCACAGACAATATCACTCTGACGAATGAGTACCGCACAGGCGTGGGTGCTCACTGGCCGTTTCTTTCTGACGCGGGACGAATGATTCAAAAGGATCTCGATATCGCTGAATATACGGACCCGGTCAACAACCCGATGATTCCTCACGTTATCGTTCTGGAACCGGGTCTCGTTATTTACAAGATCTACAACGGCTACTGGTTCTTTGGCCGGCCAACGCTTGAAGATCTTCGCCAGGATCTCCGCGCCGTTACGCAAAAATGCCGGCCGGACTGGGACATAACAACCCAGGAAATGAGAACCGCATGGAAGGAAGGCCGAAAAGAGCTGTTTTATCCCTATGGCAAGACTTATGCGCAAACTCTTGGCGAGCAGGATTAGGAAGCGGATTCCGTATGCTCCATCTCTCGCTTGCGGCGCTTGGGGTGGTGCATAATGACTAGGTAGCCTGTCTTGCCGGCCGTGGCACTGTGAACCTTCCCAACTCCATTACGATGGGCCGCATCTTCAGCGTTCCGCTGCTGATCTGGATGCTGTCGCCGCACTTCCCCCTGCACGGGCCGAACGGCGAGCAGGAACTGTTTGTCTCGATCTTCTTCATTCTTGTCTCAATTTCCGATGGAGTCGATGGGTACCTGGCGCGTCGGCGCGGGCAGATTACAACGATCGGCATGCTGCTCGACCCGCTGGCCGATAAGCTGCTGATTACGGCTGCCTTCATCTGTTTAGTGCAGTATTGCCCGGACATTGTGAAACCGTGGATTGCCGTACTGGTGATCGGCCGCGAGTTCCTGGTGAGCGGTCTGCGCAGCATCGCCAGCACTGAGGGTTTCACCATTGAGGCGAGCGATCTGGGCAAGCTGAAAACGGTGATCCAGATCGTGTCCGTGGTGGCAGTGATTCTGGCGCATCGCTGGGATGCGTGGCATTTCGGCTGGTTCATTATGCCGGTGCGGACAGTCGCGGTGACGGCGGTCTACTTCATGGCGCTGGTTTCTACGATCTCGGCTGTAGATTATTTTGTTGCGTTCTGGCGGAAGATTGACCGTGCAACGGCGAGCCGGCGGAAGCGGGACAATGACTTTGTTCTGAGCCGGAAAAAGAAGAATATTCCCGCGTAGGTTCCGTGCTTTCCCACCCTTTTGCTGCGCTAATTCCTGACTCCGCCCTCCAATTTGTACCAGCTGAAGGAAAGGCAGACCTTACCGCGTAAGGGATGACTTTCATGGAAATGCGATTCTAACTGCGGGTAAACAATTCAGCGATTGGTGCGTCTTTAATGAGTAGAGGCTGCGCGGATGTTCTGCCAGAGAATCGCTCCGCTGCAACCTCTTGCTCCAGAAGAGAAAAGCCCCGGCGGTTCGTGGGTCCGCCGGGGCTTTACGTTTGCCTGCGTCTAAATGCCTTAAATTCAATCCCTTCCAATTTACTTAATCATCACTTTCCGCTCGACAGCAACAATTGCAGCAACAGTTTTGCGGCGGGAGCAACAGTTTTCGGGTCCGGCTCCGCGGAAGCCGGCATTCATCGTCTGCATTGCCTCGTCCATCGCCGTGTGCGTGAGACGGCCGTATATGTCGGCGGTGATCTGGTACGAACTGTGCACACACAACGTCGTCCGTTACTTCTTCGAGACAGACCCAAGCGGAACCGTCTGCCGGCGAACCGGCAATGTCACAATCAGGCTGGCCCGTTAAATCATCTCCGAATCGAGTGCTACCATGCTGATTACCACACATGCCGGGCAGGGTAAATCTCGCGGCGCTCCAGAAGTCCTCGACGCAACAGATCCATCACAGTCTGAGGATGTACAGGGCGATTCGCCTAATCCCTGATCATTATCCGAATCGTTGGGCGTCTCAGTTTGCTGCCGTCGAGCTGCATGCAATATGGGAACGATATGCAGAGAAGCGCCTCATAGCGGCCTTGAATCACAATGCTGTGCATTTCCTGGAGCAGAATGAGGCTAAGGGCGTTAAGCGAGTACCGCTGGGTCTTGCGAGTTATATCGTCCGCAGCGGCAGGACATTCTTCGATTTCAAAAGCTCGTCTGACCTGATCAATATTGGTGATCGACTTCTAAGCGCACTCGGTAATCCATTCAGGGAACTAACAGAGAAGCAGAAACTGTATATCAATTGCCTGGCGACAATCAGAAATCGTATTGTCCACAGAAGCGATGCAGCAGACCACTCGTATCGGAAATTCCTGCGCGCCGCGCCCTATCATATGAAGTTTGTGCCCAACCCCGATGAGTTCCTCAATGCACCCGATAAGAGAAGCGATAGCCCGGCGAGAGGAGAACCCCGTGTCGTCAGCTTTGCTCTCATTATGATCGAGGCGATCGAGCTAACGGCCCAGCCCGATCCCGTTTGAGCGGTCTGTCGGCGATACGGAAGTTTCGCCCAGACTCTTAAAGCACCCCATTTGAACCATCGTCCGGGAGCCGAGTGCTCCGGTTTTCTTTTTTGCTCTACAGTGCCTCGCAATCGCTCAGAATCGGCTCTACAAGTGGTCCTCTTCGGCAGCAGCAACAAATAAACCACAGCAACAGTTTTGCCACCCGACAGCAACAGTTTCAGCAACAATTAGATCGGGAGAAACCGAACAATCCGTGAAAATCCGGTCATTCCTGCATGGGATATTTAACACGGGTCAACCGTGCAAAACCCACATGAACAGTGGCCGATCATGCGCAACTAGCACATAAGAAAAGGCCAGCAGTCTCGCTGCTGGCCTCCCTCAAAAAAACCGGTGAAAGAATCGTGAGTCCGCCGGGGCTTTGGCATTTCTCTATCGATGCAATCAGGCCTGTGCCACCGGCGCCGCATGATGCGCGTTGGCATGGCGCGCGGTGAGCCGATGGACAAAGTGATACGGCGGCCAGGGGCCGGAAAGCTGCATCTGGCAATCCTTCATTATCTGGCTCGCGCTTGAATATTTGTTTTGATACCGCTCGATGCACTTGTTGTCGATCAGATGGGCAATATCGAGAAGCATTTTGCCCGAATCGGTGCGGCGGCAGCTGACTTCTTCAGCCAACGGCGCAAACATCCGGTGCATCTGGACGGAGACGGCGCGGGCTTTCGTCTGGCGTTCGCGTTGCCGGGTAGCGTTTTCCCGGAGTTGCGCGAGATATTCTTTGCCCGTTCCCGAATTCGAGCGCGGATGGAGACCATAGGCATGAAGCTGTTCCCGGCAACAATCGTCGAGCACCACTTTCAGGTGCATCTCCGCTTTACCGCGCAGGCGGTCAATGTTGGTGAGGAACTGGCGTTGGTTGGAGCGGACGGACCGGCGAAGACTATCGTCGTCGGAGAAGACGGTTCCGAAGCGGAAAGGAAGGACGGTTGAGCTTTTGAAGCAATCTGCAATAACGCGAGCGTGGTCAACGGCTGCCCTTTCATTCAGATTGTCTTCTGTGGAGTGTTCGCTGACGATAACGGCTAAATCACTGGCGGGGTAAAGGAAAACCTGGTTTCCGGCTATGCCCGCGACCGCTTCCATTGGAATAGGCTTGCGGTGGCGAAGCAGTTCAGGGAAGGCTTGTTTCTCGGCAATGCAGTAGGCATACCATGCCATAGAGAATCACTCCGTAATGCGTGGCAGTTTTACGTTTGGATTACATCGGCATCTTCTTGGAACAACTGCATATTCGCTCTGGCGTGTCCGTTTTGCCACGAACTACTCCGAACTGACACGTATCCTAGACCCTTCGGATGATAACTGGCAAATGTTTCCTTGAACCCTGAGAAAAAACGTGAGCAGGACCCGGCTAATCTTGTTTTGACATCAGTTCAATATATTTCGATGAAGCAGAAACAGATTGCGAGGTCTGCCTAGACCCAGTCTGGGGTGCCGTCTGCCGCGCCATGGGTCAAAATTTTCTCCCATACAAATCGGGCATTAATCTAAGTACTTATAAATTAGATACTTAGATATCCTATGAATGGTGAGTGAGGAGTATGGCGGCGAGTGTGATGAGGATGACCAGCAGGATCGCAAGTCCAGCCCCGATGACGCGGACCAGATTGCTGAGGGATTGGACGTTTCTGACCAGTTCGGTGTGTTCGGTGGCGTTACGCTCGGCAGCCTGGCGCAGAAGCACGATCTGATCCTCGATTCGGCGCATTTCGACGGTCTGGTCCTGCACCTGGAGATGGAGTTCGCGATGGCTGGACTGAATCTCCGAGAGCCCCTGATGCAGTTCTTCCTGGGCGGCGGATTGCGCCGCGCTAGCGCCGTCGGCAAAGTTGAGCAGCTGGGCGAGCGCCTGGACTACTCCGTGATCGACAAGGCGCAGGCCGCCGGAAAGGATGGGAAGAAGCGGCTTCAGCTTGCCCAGACTATGCAGGAATCCGGCGCGGGGCTTTTTTACCGGAACGAGAGATACTTCATCCCCCGGGTGCCCTTTTTTTTGCACGGGTGCAATGGGGTAGTCTGCTGCGACTTCATGCTGCGATTTGGCTGTTGCTGTCGTGTCGGGCATTTTCACCATGTTCTACCACATGAGATGCACGAGCGGAGTCAGATGCCGGCCTTTCGATCTTGAGTCCGCTTATTTCTTCTGTAGTTTCTGGTAGTTATCGAGCGTGGAAAATGTTTCGCTCTGCATGCTGTCGATGTAGGCGCGGCCGTTCAGGTGGTCGATTTCATGCTGAAGGATGCGGGCATACCAGCCGCGGGCCTCGATTGTTTGCGGCTTTCCAAGCTCATCGAGGCAGGTAACGCGAACGGCATGCGCGCGCGGCACAACGGCCATGAAGCCAGGCACGCTGAGGCAACCTTCGTGGAAGGCCACTTCCGGCGGGGTGAGCAACTCGATCTCCGGATTGATGATGACGTGGAACGGTACGGGAATGCGTTCCCGTACTTTCAGGTCGGCTTCGCTCAGATTCTTGTGATATGCGGCTTTGTCCTCGATCACGGCGAGTTGCAGGGACTGGCCCACCTGCGGAGCCGCCAGGCCTACGCCCGGAGCGTCGTGCATGGTCTCGCGCATATGTGCGATCAGGTCTTGAATCTGGGTGCTGCGGATCTCTTCCAGAGCAAGCAGTCGCGCTTTCCTGCGCAGAACGGGATCGCCGACGTTGACGATTTTCAGGAGCATCGCGTCAGATCAGCTCCGTTTCCCACAGATCGTGCAGGTGTACGACCCCTTGAACCTGCTGTGCTTCATCGATCACAACGAGGGAGGTGATCTTTTTCTCCTCCATCATGCTCAGAGCGCGAACGGCGAGTTCGTCTGTGCCTATGGTTTTGGGAGAGCGGTTCATGGCTTCGCCCGCGGTCTTTTCGAGGACGTGCGCGCCGTCGCGTTCCAGCAGGCGGCGGAGATCTCCATCGCTGATAATGCCTGCGAGCTTGCCCGCTTCCTCGACGGTTGTCATGCCGAGGCCCTTGCGCGACATTTCATAGATGACTTCGCTCATCGGCGTGTGAATCTGCACGCGCGGGATGGCCTCGCCAGCGTGCATGAGCTGGTGGACACGCGAGAGTTTCTTGCCGAGCTTGCCGCCCGGATGCAGGTCAGCGAAGTCTTCGGCGCGAAAACCTTTGCGCAGCGAGACGGCAATAGCCAATGCGTCCCCGAGTGCCAGCATGGCGGTGGTGGATGCGGTAGGCGCAAGGCCGAGGCCGCAGGCTTCCTGGGGGACGCCGCAATCGAGCGCCACATCGCTGGCGAGGGCGAGGGTTGATTTCAGGTTGCAGCAGAAGCTGATGAGGGCGTCGCCGATGCGCTTGATGGTGGCAAGAAGGCGCAGGATCTCTTCGGTTTCGCCGCTGGCAGAGAGCGCGATGACCACGTCTCCGCGCGCGACCATGCCGAGGTCGCCGTGCACGGCTTCAGCCGGATGCAGGAAGAGAGCCGGGCTCCCGGTAGAGCTGAGCGTGGCCGCAATTTTCTGCGCGATGATGCCGCTTTTGCCCATGCCGGTGACGACGACGCGGTTGCGCGCCTGCCCGCACTGAACGATGAGGTCAACTGCCCGCTCGAAGCCAGCAGCCATGGGGCCTTCCAGGCGAGCTGCCAGCTGCTGCAGCGCTTCGGCTTCAATGCGGACGAGTTGTGCCGGGGTATGTTCCGCCATACTAACCAAACATTTTGGATGGTATCAAAGGCGTTGTCCGCTCTGCAGGCGGTTGGCGTCCGGCAGAGTGTCTGACGCGCCCGCATCCCTTAAAATGAAAGAAGGCAAAGGAAGGGCTTGATTTGAAACGCAATCATCTGGTTCTGATTCTGGTTGTTACCGCTCTGGTGTTAATGGTTTGGGCCGGGTGTGGGCAACTACCGCCACCGCAAAGCAGAGCAGGAGAAGCTGCGGCAGATGCAGGCGATGCTGACGCCCGCAGCTCCGGCCCCGGCTGCAGACGCTGCCGCTGCGCCGGAGGAAGAAGAGAAGTCGCCGCTTGAGGGAAAAGCGGCTCCGCCCTTTACACTGGAAACCCTTGAGGGGCAGAAGGTTTCACTCGCCAGCTACAAAGGCAAAGCGGTGCTGGTGAACTTCATGGCGACGTGGTGCGCTCCGTGCAAAGTGGAGACGCCGTGGCTCATCAAATTGCGTGACCAGTATGCGTCGCAGGGGTTTGAGATTCTGGGCGTCTCGACCGATGATCTGGATAAAGACGACAAGAAAATGAATTCCCAGGACAAGGCAGACATCGCCAAATTCGTGAGCAACATGCATATCGACTATCCGGTGCTGATCGATGGAGATTCGATCTCTCACCCCTACGGCGGGATTGATGCGCTGCCGACGTCATTCTTCGTGGATCGCAGCGGCAAAGTGATTGCCGCCACTGTGGGCCTGCACGATCGCGACGAGCTTGAGGCGAATATCAAGAAGGCGCTTGCGAGCGGAGGGGCGTAAAGGGATGCGACGTTTTCTGAGTATCGTTCTAGCCAGTGTTTTCTGTCTCGGATTGCAATGCGCAGTTTCGCAGAAGCTTGCCTGGCAGAACGATGCACAGGCGAAGGCTGGAGAGCATCAACTGGTGCGGTTTCTCTACCCCGAGCAGGTTACAGTCGCGGCGGGCAAGGCGAGCGTGGTGGAACTGCACTTCCGCGTCAACGATGGATTGCATATCAACTCTCACACACCGCGGGAGAAGAGTTTTATTCCTACGCAATTGATGGTCGAGGAACCGACCGGGGTGAATGTTGCGAGTGTGGACTTTCCGGCAGGCTCGGATTATTCGCCGGCTTTCAGTCCGAATGACAAGCTGAGCGTCTATACCGGCGAATTTGTTCTGCGCGCGCATGTTACGGCGCAGCGTGGCGATCATCTTGTTCAGGCTGCGCTGCGCTATCAGGCATGCGATGCACATTCGTGCTATCCGCCTAAGACGGCTCCGGTTGCCATTAGTTTGATTGCGAAATAACGGCAATGTAATCAAGATGGTTGTCATCCTGAGCGCGTGCAAAGGCTGACAGCTTTATCGAATACTGTCAGCCGCAGACAGGCGTTTCGCCACTCGATTTCTCCCTAAATTCACCATCACCGCGAACAGGCTGGGTGCAACTGCCTGTCCGGTGAGGGCGACGCGGGCTCCGTTGATGAGTGCTCCTGCTTTTACGCCCTTTTCTTCGGCGAAGGCGCGCAGGATTTGCTCGGTGGATGCCTCGGTGAAGTCGGTTGCAGATTCGTAGCGTGTGGCCAACTCGACCAGCAGGGTGCGTACGATGTCGTCTTTCAGGAATTTCGCTACGGCTGCAGGGTCGTAGATGAAGTCATCGCTGAAATAAGCGCGGAAGGCGATGGCAAAATCTTTAAGGTTGCGGGCGCGGGGTTTGACGAGATCGATGGTTGCGAGGGTTTCGTCGTCTGGCCGGTTGGGCGTGAGTCCTGCTTTTGCCCACTCTTCTTCGATAAACGGAAGAAGTTTGTCAGCGTCGTGGGCGCGGATGTATTCGGTGTTGAACCAGACTAGTTTGTCATTATCGAATACCGCATTCGATTTCGAGATGCCGTCGAGTGAGAAGAGTCGGGTCAATTCCTCGGAGCCGAAGAGTTCGCCATCTTTCCCATCGGCATCCTTGCCGGCGGCTCCCGGAGTCCAGCCCAGAAGCGCGAGAAAATTGCGGAATGCTTCGGGGACGATACCCATTTCCTTGTAGGCAATGACGCTGGTTGCTCCGTGGCGTTTGGAGAGCCGCGTCTTATCAGGTCCGAGAATGAGTGGCACGTGGGCGAAGACAGGCATCGTCGCGCCGAGAGCCTGATACTGAAGCACCTGCTTCGGTGTATTCGAAATGTGGTCTGCGCCGCGAATGATGTGCGTGAGACGCATATCGATGTCGTCGGCGACGACGCTCAGGTGATAGGTCGGAATGCCGTCGGAACGCAGCAGGACGAAGTCTTCGATCTCCGCATTGGCGAACTCAACTTTGCCAAAGACCGCATCGTCGAAACTCGTTGCTCCGCCTTCAGGGACGGCGAAGCGCAGGGCACAAGATTCTCCAGCGGTTTTGCGGCCTGCTGCGACGGCCGGTTCGATCCTGCGGCAGCGGCGATCGTACATAGGCGGGCGGCTTGCTGCAACGGCCTCAGCGCGGCGCTTCTCTAATTCTTCCTTTGTGCAGAAGCAGTAATAGGCGTGGCCGCTGACGAGCAGCTTCTCCGCTGTTTGGCGGTGGAGGTCGAGCCGTTGCGATTGGTAGAAGGGGCCTTCGTCCCAGTCGAGGCCGATCCAGCGCATGCCTTCGAGAATACCTTCGACCATCTCTTCGGATGAGCGCTCGAAATCGGTGTCTTCAATGCGAAGGATGAAGGTTCCGCCGAAGTGGCGCGCGAAGAGCCAGTTGAAGAGAGCGGTGCGGGCGCCGCCTACGTGCAGGTAGCCGGTAGGGGAAGGCGCAAAACGGACGCGGGGAGTGCTTGCTGTGTCTGACATCTTTAAGTGAAGGTTCACTCTTGATGCTACGAGACTCCGCGCCTGTTCGCAAAATGGGGAGAGCCGCGCTTACATCTGCGGAGGATAGTTGGACACTGGATATACGTTCGGGTTCGATGGCACAACCTTCCACTGCGAGAAGGCCAGAACATAGAGCAATACAAGATTCACCAGTGGGACAACCATCAGAATACCGAGGAAAGCCGGAAAGCCAGCTTTCCTGAAGATCATCCAATAAGGAACGACGACTACGAGTGAGCCGACGATGAGGATGAGCGGCAGAAAGACCATCATTGCCTGCAGTACGTGTGCCTGGTTTTGATCCATAAGAATGCCTCGCGAAAATAGATAGGGCATCAGCTTAGCGAATCGTTGCTACTGCTGCAATCTGAAATCGGTGCGTTTATTTTGCGAGCGGCAGGGTGTCCAGCCTGGTCAAGCGGCCAACGGGATAGTCGCCGACATGGTTGGCCGCATACCACGGCGAGCGGTCGTAGAAAAACTCAAGGCGCGCAGTAGGATTGGCGGCAAACTGCGGGTCGTTCTCGATTTTGCGTTCAAACTCGGCTTTGAGTTTTGAATCTTTCTCCATCATTTCGCGGGCAAGTTTTTCAAGCACATAGGCCTCGCCATATTCCTTTTGCTCAAAGATGGGATCGAAGAATCCCCAGGCCAAAGCAGAGTCGGGGCCCTGCGGTTCGAGCCATTCGATAATTACCTTCGATAAGCGTTGGTTGAGAGGTATCACAGCCGATCCGGCAGGATATGTCACAGTCCTGGTTACAAACTCGCAATTGCCGAATTTTCCCGGCTGATTCTCTGCGCCTTCGCCCGCGAATACCGGATGGCGACCCTCAAAGGGAGGACCTTGCCACTGCATGCCGCTGCAACGATACGTCTCGACGGAGCCGGTCCAATCTGCGGTGGTGCGCTGCATCTGAACCTGATGCGCGGCGAGCATATCGATCACCCGAATCCACTGCCGCGGCACTATATAAGCCGCGGGTGGAACCGTGGATGCCGCAATTTTGAATCCGGAAGCAAGCGGCAGCGACACATCCCACGGCTCATGCGAATATTTGATCCACATCGCTCCGGAGACTTCGCTGAGCTGACGGGTGTATTTGTATCCGCGAAAAAGGAATGGAGTCGTCTGGCCGTTCCACGCAACGGCGAGCGGGAACTGCACGTTGCCGAGCGGGTGCGCGCCGAGACGGGAAGCGTCGGCATCGGCATCGGCATTGAGCTGGACGAGTTTGGCAGCGTCGCGATTGACGACTTCCATCAGCGCGCGCAGGATCTCGTAGTTTCCGGTGACGCGCGTCTTGTAGTCCTTGAGCATGTGCAGCTCGACGAGCATGCCCGGGCGGTTCTCAAGGATCATGTATCCGGTGGCAAAGCGCGGCGGATTGTCGTTGAACGCCAGCCCCTTTGCCGGATCGGTATCGTCGTTCAGCGTGATGTATGTGGGCGATGCCAGGTGCCCGCTGTCGTCTACGGATTTTGTGAGGAAGGGCGTCACCGTATTGTCGATCCAGCGCGCAGCAGGGCCGTAGACATTGGGCCCGTCGTCGATGCTGAATGTGACGTCGTACTGGTAGTCGGCACCGTCAGTCACGTGATCGTCGACGAAGAAATCAGGCAGCCATTCGTGAAACATCCTGAGGAAGGCGCGCGTCTCCGGCGCGTCAGCTTTCAGATAATCACGGTTCAGATTGAGGTTTGTACCGTTGGCGCGCCAGCCCATTTCCTCAGGGCCGTTCTGATTGATGCGGCTGTATTGCGAGCGTTTCTCGTGGCCGTCTGCGTTGTAGATGGGGATGAAGACGAAGACGGCGTTGTCGAGCAGGTGCTGTTGCGTTCTGGTGACGACCATGTCACGCAGGAGGGCAAGACACGAGTCCTTGCCATCCATTTCACCTGCGTGGATGGAGTTTTGTACCAGCACGATGGGGTGGTGCGCAGCATGAATCGCCGACGGATCGAAGACACCGTTTTTTGACGCGATGACGATATCGAGTTCGCGTCCTTCTCCGGTTTCGCCGAATTTTTCAATCTTTACCTGGCTTGGCGCGGCAGAGGCAATGCGGCCGAGGTACGCCATCGTTTCGGCGTAATCAGGAGTGGTTTGGTAGTTCGACTTTTCGGCGGGGGTGAGCCAGTCGGACTTGCTTTGCTGCGCCATCATGAGCGGCGCAGCGGCAAGGATGAGAGAGGCAAGAGCGAACGTGCGGTTCATGCATTCTCCGTGGCTTCGTCTTCTAGGTTATGTCTTCCGTATCGAATGGCCTCTTGCGTACCGGAGTGCCGTGCACCTGGCTAACGAGGTCTTTGACCACGTCTTCCAGCTGCTTCTGGCTTTGGATGACGGCAGTCATGCTCTTCAGCTCGGTCGGGTCTTCCACCTGTTCCAGCAGAACGACAGCGTGCGCCTGCGCGACGTGGTCGGTGCCTAGACCTTCAGGCGTTTTTGCCTTGATGCCGACCGCATTCGGCTTCACATCAAGCAGTTCGGCCACATGCTCACGCATGTCCCCGGCAATCGGTCCGATCTTCGGCGCGGCGAGTACCAGCGTCGTATCGACATTGACGATACGGTAGCCCGCATTCTGGATTTCTTCGAGGGCCACGTTTAAAAAAATTGCGGAGTCGGCGTCTTTCCAGCGCTGATCGCCAGGAGGGAAAAAACTGCCGATGTCCCCGGCGGAGACGGCGCCGAGCAGGGCGTCGGTGATAGCGTGCAACAGCACGTCTCCGTCAGAATGGCCGGCCAGCCCTTCCGGGTGCTCGATCGCGAGGCCGCCGATTTTGAGCGGCACACCAGGTTTGAAGGCATGTGAATCCCAGCCGTATCCAATACGCATGTTCATGGTTGTCTCTTTCTACTCTACAGGCTCGGCCGGCGTCGTCTAACGGCGCGAAGATGACAGTTGCTTCAGGTAAAACTCTGCAAGATCGAGGTCGCCCGGCTGTGTAATCTTCAGATTCGTTGGCGAACCCTGCACCACGGCCACCGAAGCGCCTGCGCGTTCCACGATGCTGGCCTCATCTGTCCCCAGGAAGCCATCCGCTGTGGCTTCGGCGAAGGCGCGCTTCAGCAGGCCGCAGCGAAAACCCTGCGGCGTCTGCGCCTGAACGATGTATTCACGGGGAATGGTAGCGGTGATGATGGCGCCGTCTGCAGTGCGTTCGACCTGCTTGATCGTGTCTACGGCGGGCAAGCCAACGATTGCCGCTTCATGTTTTTCCACTGCCTCGATGGTGCGAAGGATGGTGGGCGGGTCAATCAGCGGACGCACCGCATCATGGACCAGAACGATGTCGTTGCTTTCGCAATCAAGGGTGTCGAGCGCGTTGGCTACGCTTTCCTGCCGCGTGTCCCCGCCGGTGACGATGTGAACCTTGTCTCCAAAGCCGTGCTCGGCCACCTGGGCCTCTACGCGCTCGCGCTCGCTGGCACGGACCGCGACGTACATGCCGCTGACCTGCGGCACCTGCGCAAAGGCGCGCAGGCTGTGGATAAGAATGGGCACGCCCGCCAGTTCGAGAAACTGTTTGGGCGCGGACTGAGTGTGCTGGCCCGCTGCCATGCGCGTGCCCAGTCCTGCTGCTGGAAGAATGACGAAAACCCGCATAAACATTGGAGTATACAGGAAAGCCGTCAAGCGTTGGTCAGACGCTGAAGATAAGGTGATTTCGAATCCGGAGAGGAATGAGAAGTTACTCGCATATCCTGCATTCTGACCTGCGGAGCCGGACCGAAATGTGGTCAATGAGTGCATTGGCCTGATAGCAGCAGTTGACAGTCCGCGCTGCGGAAAATCCCTGCACACTCGCCGACTTCGCGGCACCAATCGACGCTCTTGCGGACTGGTCACTGTTTTCCTGAAGATCGGTGGGACTGGCGGCAAGGAATTCCAGGCCCGTAAAACCATGAACATCTGGACACGGCGCGCAATTTGAACTACATTGTAGAGCTAATGGCGATCGGTGAATTCGAATACTTGTTATTGGCAGTTGCAAGCTCACTGCAAGACGGTGCTTATGGCGCTTCGATACGGAAGCGTCTTCAAGAAGACGGACAGGTTCGCTCCATAGGGGCTATCCACACCGGGTTGGACCGTTTGGAGGCGAAGGGTCTGATCGTGACACGAATAGGCGAGCCTACGGCAGAGCGCGGCGGTCGCGCGAAGAGAATGGTGAAAGTAACGGCTGCAGGTGCTCGGGCAGCCGCTGACTTCTACAAGATGATTTCCGTAGCCAGCCGCGATGCGCAGTGGGCGGAGATCTCACGATGACACGCTCTCTGGAAGCGCTCGCACGACTTCTTCCCTGTGAAGATCGCGAAGCCATACTTGGGGACATTTGCGAGAGCGGATTATCGAATCTCGATGCCGGATTGGAGCTTCTGGCATTGATCGTGCGGCGGTGCCTTCCTCCCTATGCTGGAGTTGGCGATTGGGTCTGTATCGCCTTCGCAGCCATCATTAGCCCTCTGCTGGTCGGTCTAAGCGTGGCACTATTCGCTCAGGCTTCGCGCGAAATCCACGCTGGCTCGTTTTCGGGCGCAGTCGAGCTTCTGCGCCTAAGCGTTCTACTCTGGGCGGCTTCTCTCTGCGTTGGCATCGCTGCAATGTCCCGGGCCTGGAATATGGCTGTGCTAACGACCATCGCGATATTGGCACCAGCGATCGCCTGCGCCTTTCGGTACCATGGCTCAGACTTACAGATGGGATCTCTCTTTCTTTTCGCGATACCCACAATCTACGGAGCATGGATTGGATACCGGGGTAGACACTACCAACGGGTCTGGCTTGTTGCCACGCTGTTGTTGACGCTGATCGTGGGGCCGCCCATTCTCAGCGGCGGCTACACCATGTTGAACGCTTCTCTCCTAGCAGCGCCAGCGCTGTACTGCTGGTCGATCAAATCCTCCGGAGCCTCTAATGCCCATTCATAAGCGCGTTTCTTATGTGGTTGGCGTATTCATCGCACTCACGCTGTTTAGCCGGGAGACCCTAGCTCTCGACAACGGATCTGTCGTTGAGCGTGAAATTCATGCCGAGAGCCTTCGGCAGAGCAAGATCGGAACGGAGAGTGCGAGGAGGCTTTCGATTTACCTGCCGCCCGGCTACGCAACTTCCCATCAGCAATATCCAGTGGTATACATGCTGCCCAATCCTATCGGGGATTTTCGCGAGGACTTCACTCGGCATAATGCAGCAAAGGTCTTCGATCAAGCGATCGCAGCTAAGATCATTCCCCCCTGCATCTTTGTTTATGCCGACTTCTCAACACCACTGGGGGTATCCTGGTACACCAACTCTCCCGTGACAGGCAATTGGGATGACTTCGCGGTGAAAGAGCTTGTACCCTACATCGACACGAATTTCCGGACTCTGGCGAGAAGCTCCTCGCGCGCGATTGTTGGTAACTTCATTGGCGGTTACGGCGCACTCCGGCTAGGTATCCTGCATCCGGACGTGTTTGGTACTGTTTATGCAATGCACCCGGTGGGTACATGGTCCGGTGTGGAGGTATTCACATCGAGACCTGACTGGGCCTTGCTGGAGCATGCAGGTTCCTTAGCCCAGGTGCAGAATGCGGGCTTCTCGACGCTCTTTCTCTCCATGTTTCAGGCCTTTCTACCAAATACAGCGAAGTCGCCGCTCTATGTGGATCTGCCGGTGAAGGAAACATCGGGCCATTTTCCGGTCGATGCAGGCCATATGCGGCTGCTGCGTTCGCGCTTTTTCATCGCTGAGCTTGTCCCGCAACATGTGGAACAGATCAAACAGCTCCGGGCACTCAAGATGGACTGGCCGCGCAGCGACTCCATCTATGACCATGTCTACGCCAACCAGGCGCTGACCCATCTCTTGAATGAATATGGGATCGAACATGAAGCCGAGGAGTTCAACGGAATTGGCGAAGACGACCCTTACTGGGGTAAAAGTTTGCGAATGACCAAAGAGGTTCTGCCCTTTTTAGGCGAGCATTTGGAAACGGGAGAGCAGTAGATGCTCTCAACACTAGTCCTCGAAAAGGGGCTTTGGTCTTACGATCTCCTGCGGGCCGTCAGCAAGCGCATTATCGCCTACGCACTCATTGACGAGCCGATTCGTACCGATCTGCCGTTGTTTGCTTCCGACAACCCAAATGTGGTTTCCGACATGTGCTTCCGGACGCCGAACGATGCAGACTCACTCCCGAATCCGGTGCTGAATGAATGGGGCGACTCAGAGTTGAAGTACACTGGGACGGCTTTCCCGGAGTGGTCGCCCATGATACGTTTCATTCGCTCTTGTTTCTTCCTGCTCTTGCTCATCGCAGCACCTGCGCTTCTGGCGCAGAAGAGTGTTTCTGTCCTTGCTCCTACGCCCCCGATGGGTTGGAACAGCTGGGACTCGTACGGGCTGACGATTACCGAGGGTCAGTTCAAGGCCAATGTCGATTGGTTCGACAAGCACCTCAAGCAGTATGGCTGGCGGTACGTCGTTATCGACGAGGGCTGGTATCTGCAGCATCCGGAAAATGCCGGAACGAAAGGCGCGGATCAGGGCTACACGCTGGATAAGAATGGCAGGTATTTGCCGGCTCCGAATCGATACCCCTCCAGCGCCGGCAATACAGGGCTGAAGTCCATCGGTGACTATGTTCACTCGCTGGGGCTCAAGTTTGGGATTCACATCATTCGCGGGATTCCAAAGGAGGCTGTGGAAAAGAATCTGCTTATCGCCGGGTCGTCGTTTCATGCGGCCGATGCGGCGAATACGGCGGATCTGTGCCGCTGGAATCCTGATAACTATGGGCTAAAGGCGAATGCGGCCGGGCAGGCATATTACGATTCGCTGGCAAAGCTCTATGCGAGCTGGGGGCTTGATTTCATCAAGGTCGATTGCATATCGCAGCCTTATGATGCCGATGAAATTCACATAATGAGCGCCGCGCTCAGGAAGAGCGGGCGCGATATTGTATTGAGCCTGTCGCCGGGGCCAACGCCGATTGAGCAGGCCGACGACGTGAAGAAGTATGCAGAGCTGTGGCGGATTTCGGACGATTTCTGGGATATCTGGAAGAAGCAGGCGAGCGACACCAACTCGTTCCCGCAGTCTCTGACGAAGCAGTTCGGCAAGCTGGCGCAGTGGTCGCCGCACGCGGGCCCGGGGCACTGGCCGGATGCCGATATGCTGCCGCTCGGCTACCTCGGACCGAAGCCGGGATGGGGTGAGACGCGGCATTCGCGGCTGACGAAAGACGAAGCGCGCACGCTGATTACATTGTGGTCGATCGCGCGTTCTCCACTGATCCTTGGTGCGAACCTGACGCAGATGGATGCGTTCACCGAGTCATTGCTGACGAATCCTGAAGTGATCGCTGTCGATCAGCATTCGAGCGCGAGCAAGGCGGTGATTCAGACGACTGCCACAGTTGTTTGGACGGCTCGTGGAGCCAATGGGAAGGGTTATGTGGCTGTTTTTAATCTTGGAGATAGTCCACAGGATGTTTCTTATGGGTGGAGTGAGCTTGGACTCTCAGCGGCCAGTTATCAAGTTCGGGATTTGTGGTTGAGGAAGGATCTGGGTGCGGAGTCTGGGGTAAAACTCACTCTGGCTCCGCATGCTTCCGTACTTTATTCTGTGCAGTGATTTGAGTTGAGGTCAGTGTCCCACCCTTCATGAAAAGAAGGGTGGGGGCACCACTTTCGTGCGGTAGCTTAGAAAGTGCAGTTTCCTCGGCTTCGTTTCACTCCGCTCGGTATGACAATTTGCGGAAGAGCATGCAAGCCATGGCGCCGAAGGCGCGCGCGTGCCTATAGCGGCCAGCTATTCCCACTCGATGGTGCCGGGTGGCTTGGATGTGATGTCGTAGACGACGCGGTTGATGCCGTGGATCTCGTTGACGATGCGGCTGGAGATTTTCTTGAGCACGATCGTAGGGCAGCGGTACCCAGTCGGCGGTCATGCCGTCTTCGGAATGCACGGCGCGGATGGCGCAGGTGTAGGCGTAGGTGCGCTGGTCGCCCATGACGCCGACGCTCTTGACCGGAAGCAATACGGCGAACGACTGCCAGATCTGCTGGTAGAGTCCGGCAGCCTTGATTTCCTCTACGACGATGTCATCGGCTTCCTGCAGCAGCGCGACGCGCTCGGGGGTGACTTCTCCCGAGGATGCGCACAGCCAGTCCAGGGCCGGGAAACGGCTGACGCTGCAGGATCTCTTCGGGCATTTCCAGGTCGCGGCCGATGCGGCGGACCTCATCTTTGAAGAGATCGCGCAGCGGCTCGATCAGTTTGAGCTTCATGGTTTGCCGGCAGGCCGCCAACGTTGTGATGGCTCTTGATGGTCTGCGACGGGCCTTTGACCGAGGAAGATTCGATCACGTCGGGATAGAGGGTGCCCTGCACCAGCCAGGCGACGCCGCCCGTTTGTTGCTCCTGCAGAATGCGATGCGCTTCGTCGTCGAAGACGGAGATGAATTCGTTGCCGATGATCTTTCGCTTCGCTTCGGGATCAGTGACGCCGGCGAGGCGGGAAAGAAAGCGGCCGCTCGCATCCACCGCAACCAGGTTGCAGGCCGAGCTTGTCGCGCATGTTCTGCTGCACTTTGCAGAACTCGTTCTTGCGCAGCACGCCGTTGTTGACGAAGACGCAGGTGAGGCGGTCGCCGATGGCGCGCTCCACCAGGACCGCGGCTACGGACGAATCGACTCCGCCGGAAAGCGCGCAGATGGCGTGGCCGTCACCGACTTGTTCGCGGATGGCTGCGACGGTGGACTGGATGAAATGTGCCGGCGTCCAGTTCGGTTTGGCGTGGCAGATGTTGAACAGGAAATTGCGCAGCAGATTCGCTGCCCTGGGGCGTGTGGTGCACCTCGGGATGGAACTGCACTGCCCAGATGTTGCGCGATCGGGATCGGCGATGCCGGCGACGGCGTTCGGCGGTTCGCGCGGTCAGGTGGAAGCCGGGCGGCAGATCCAGCGCTTCATCGCCGTGCGACATCCAGACGTTGAGCGATCGGCGGGCAGGCCGGCAAAGAGCGGCGTTGTCGGATTGCCGGGAACGACCGAGACTTCGGCATGGCCGTATTCGCGCTTGTCGGCGGAGCGGACCTTTCCGCCCAGATGATGCGTGATGAACTGCAGGCCGTAGCAGATGCCGAGCATCGGCTAGCCAATGGCCGAGAATCGCCGGGTCGGCCTTCGGGGCGTCCGCGTCATAGACCGAGCAGGGGCCGCCGGAGAGAATGATGCCCGATCGGCTGGTGGCTTTCGATCTCAGCGAGAGCTTTGCAGTGCAGGGCAGGACGACGGAGAAGACGTTCTGCTCGCGAATGCGGCGCGCGATGAGTTGCGTGTACTGCAGCCGAAATCAAGAATGACGATCGAGGAGGTATCCACGTTTTAGTTTTTCAGGATTTGAGGTCGCGAAAGTTTGGGATAGGATTCTGCGGTCTCCCTTAACAAACGCCAGAATTGGATGAATGCGACCAGCCGCGCCACCTGAAAGAAATCGTGATGCGAGCCAGGTACAGCAGCGGTGACCAGCGTCCACCAGATTAGAGCGGCGGCGCCCCTGCATGACCGATTCGAAGGGAAGCGGCGTGGCGGAGAAGACCATGGCCAGCACAATCAGGGCCAGCCTGACGATGCCCATCACCAGATTGACTTCCACCAGCTTGCCGGTCAGCGGGCCCAGGCGCAGGCTGCGATAGCAGGCTGGCCAGCGACTCCGCGGTCTTCAAGCAATGCCAGCAGCGGCGCGATCGAAAATATCCAGCTCAGCAGCGCCCAGAGCATGAAGATTCCCAGCGACAGGCAGATGACCAGGCACAGTAGAGCAACCAGGTTGGGCTCGGCGCCTGAGAGTCGCGTAGCCCGCAGCCCACTGAATGGCGAGAAACCATCCAGACAAAGCTCCGCCCAGGCCAGCGATGCGCAGCAGTTGCAGCAGCAATGAGCGGTAACGGATTTCATCGGCAGTTCGGGATCATAACGGCGCAGCACAGCGTTGCGCCCAATGCCCGAAACAATGGCCCAGCCAATGGCCAGCAAGGGCACAACCCAAAGACGGTGTGCATGAACCGGTGGCCAGCAGAATGGCGAAGTGCTCGCGCGATCTACTGACGGCGGCGCGCATCGGGTCCTGCAGGGAAAATGCTGGATTCCGCAGCTTCGAGCCTGGTGGCGGTGGCCGCAGGATGCGGACGCCCTCGTAATACAGCAGCAAGAGCGGCAGGCGCTCCGAAGAGCCAGCGCCATGCGCACTTCCAGTGCAAGCAGCGAAGGCGCGACCAGCATCCGGCGCAGAGTGTGCACGAGCGACTGCGTGCCGCGAACGGTTGCCTTGGCTGTCATCATCCCTTCACGACGATGTTGACCAGCTTGCCGGGCACGACGATGACCTTGACGATCTGTTTGCCGGCGATCGCTGCCTGCACCTTGGCTTCCGCTTTCACGGCCTTGTCGCATGGTGCCTCGTGTCGGCGTCCGGCAGGCACGCGGACCACGGCGCGCAGCTTTCCGTTCACCTGGACCGGAATTTCGATTTCTTCTTCGCGGGCCAGGGCTTCGTCGAATTTCGGCCAGCGGACTTGTCGCAGCAAATTCGCCTGTCGCCAAGTTGCTCGGCCAGAGCTCACAGGCGAGATATGGCGCGAAGGGCGCGAGCAACAGGACAGAGGTCACGAAGCAGCATCGGAGCGAGCACCGCGCTGGAAACTGCATCTCCGGCGAAATCGCCGGTTCGGCTGCGGTGATCTCGTTGACCAGTTCCATGATGGCGGCGATGCAGGTATTGAAGTGCCACCGTCCCGGAAAATCCTGCGTGATCTTGCGCGATGGTCTGGTGCAACTTGCGCAGACAGCGCTTTCGCGAGCGGAGTCGGTAGACGCCGCAGCTGGTCTGCCCGGACTAGCATCGAACAGCGGCTTCACCGCAGCGCATGGCCATCACGAGGCGGTAGACGCGGCCGAGGAAGCGGCTGACGCCCGCGACGCCGTCTTCCTGCCAGTCGAGGTCGCGATCGGGCGGCGCGGCAAAGAGCGAGTACATGCGCGTGGCATCCGCGCCGTAGCGGGCGATCATGTCGTCGGGCGAGACCACGTTGCCCTTCGACTTCGACATCTTCGCGCCGTTCTTGATGACCATGCCCTGGGTGAAGAGGCGGTCGACCGGCTCGTTGTTGCCTGACCAGCCCGAGATCGCGCATCACCTTCGTCCAGAAGCGGGAGTAGATCAGGTGCAGAATGGCGTGCTCTACACCGCCAATGTACTGGTCGATGGGAAACCAGTACTGCGATCTTGTCCCGGCTGAACGGGCCGTTGTCGTTACTTCGCGTCTGGTATAGCGGTAGAAGTACCAGGACGAATCGACGAAGGTGTCCATGGTGTCGGTCTCGCGGCGCGCCGGTCCTCCGCATTTCGGGACAGGTCGCGTTGACGAACTCCGGCAACTTGCTCAAGCGGCGATCCGTCCCTGCTGGGTGATCTCGATATTGTTCGGGCAAGAAGCACCGGAAGCTGATCGTCGGGCACGGGAACGATGCCGTCCTTTGGTCGCAGTAGAGCACGGGGATAGGCGTGCCCCAGTAGCGCTGGCGGCTGACTCCCCAGTCCTTCAGGCGAAAAGTGACCGTGGGCTTGCCGAAGCCGTGTTTCTCGCGTAAGGCAGCCATCTTCTGCTGCGCCTCCTGGCTGCCCAGGGAGTTGTATTCGCCGGAGTTGATCAGCAGACTGTCTTCTTCGGTGTAGGGCAGCGTCGATTCATCCGGTTCGCCATCGCCGTCCGCGCTCTTCGGTGCGGCGCGGCAGAATGACGATGCGCATTTCGATGCCGTACTTTCTGGCGAATTCGTAGTCGCGCTCGTCGTGCGCCGGCACCGACATGATGGCGCCGGTGCCGTATTCGGCCAGGATGTAGTTGGCGACCCAGATGGGCAGGCGTTCACCGTTGAATGGATTGATGGCGTAGTGGCCGGTGAAGACGCCGTGCTTTTCGATTGCGCCGATATCGCCGGATTCGCGCGCCTTTTTCTGCTCTTCGAGCAAGGTGCTTACTTCTTCGGCCAGCTTTTCGTTTTGCGCGGTAAACTCCTTGACCAGCGGATGCTCGGGCGCGAGCTGCATGCTGGTCGCGCCGAAGATCGTGTCGATGCGCGTGGTGAAGACGGCGATCTTGCTGCCCGTTGTCTGGTTATGTCTTCCAGCGCAGGCAAGACAGCCGTGCCTGTATGGCGTATCTTATGCCTCGTCGTCCGGCGCATGGGCTCGCGTCCTCCACTGCGAACTCGACCTCGCGCCTTCGCTGCGCCCGATCCAGTTGCGCTGCATGGTGCGCACCTTTTCCGGCCAGCCGCGCAAGCTTGTCCAGGCCGTCGAGCAGTTCCTGCGCGTAGTTGGTGATGCGCAGAAACCACTGCTCCAGATCGCGCTGTTCGACGATCGGTGTCTTCGTGACGCCAGCAGCATCCGTTGATGACCTGCTCGTTGGCCAGCACAGTGGCGCACTCCGGGCACCAGTTCACCTTGCTCTTTTTGCGATATGCAAGGCCGCGCTCAAACATGCGGATGAAAAACCACTGGTTCCAGCGGTAGTAGTCGGGCAGGCAGGTCGTGACCTCGTTCGACCAGTCGTAGCTGAGGCCGATGCGGCCCATCTGCCGCTTCATGGCGGCGATATTCGAGAGCGTCCACTCGCGCGGCGGAGTGTTGTTCTTGATGGCCGCATTCTCCGCTGGCAGGCCGAAGGCGTCCCAGCCCATGGGATGGAGCACGTTATAGCCCTGCATCCACATGTAACGGGCGAGCGCGTCGCCGATGGAGTAATTGCGCACGTGGCCCATGTGCAGCTGGCCGGAGGGATAGGGCAGCATCTCCAGCACGTAATATTTGGATTTTCCGCTCGATGCCGGCTCTGCGGCGTAGAGGTCAGGCTGTGCCGCCCAGCGCTCCTGCCAGCGGGGTTCAATTTCCGCCGGGGTATAGCGAATTTCGGGAGAGGTCTCCGCCGGCGCTGCGGTGGCAGCGGTTTCAGTTGGCTTGCTCCAAGACATAATTTCCTATTCTACTGATTGTGGGTGGTGAACTGAGGATTCAGCTACCAGGAGAAGTTTGCCCGATAAATTCTTGTTGCAACAGGCATTGACACAGAATTATGACTGAAACTGCTAAATAGAAGTAGAAGATGTTTAAGCAACGCCCCCTGCATAGTGCGGGCTTTTGCCTGGGTGAATGTCGTTTCAGCATCTGCAAAACACTTGAGTAAAGCCATTTATGAGTGTAGATAAGTGCCTTATTTTGGAGGAATTTAGCGGAAAATATGGGGGGGTCTAGCCAGCCCGGTTGGCGTGAGCCAGCGCCTGTAAGGTCTGCACATCCTTCCGGTCGTCGCCCGGGGCATCGACCGGGGTTTCGGCGATAAAGGCGCAGTGCGCGAAGCGTTCGTCGTTGAGCAGACGGCGGAAGGCGCCGAGTCCGATGGTGCCGTGACCGATATTTTCGTGGCGGTCGAGCTTTGATCCGCGCGGCGCCTTGGCGTCGTTCATGTGCCATACCCGGACAGCCGAAGAGCCGATCGTCGCTTCAATCTGGTACGTGGTCTGCGCATAGCCTTCTTCGCTGACGATGTCGTATCCCGCGACGTGGGTATGGCAGGTATCGAGGCAGGCTCCCACAGGAGCGACGTTGCGAAGCCGGTGGATGAGTTCGGCAACCTGCTCGAAGCTGCCTCCAAGGGAGAATTCGGCCCCGGCAGTGTTTTCGATCAGGATATGGAAGTCGCTGATCTGCTGAAAGCCGTCGAGCGATTTCCCGATGGATTCGGCCGCCAGTCGCAATCCTTCCTCGCGGGTAAGGCCGCGCCATGAGCCAGGATGAAGTACGAGGTACTCGGCTCCGAGGGCCAGGGCGCGTTCGACTTCGCCGTGAAACGCCGAGACCGATCTGGTGCGGACTTCTTCCGACTGACTGCACAGGTTGACGAGATAACTTGTGTGAACCACAAGCGGCCAGCATCCGTATAGCTTTCGTAGCTCGCGCATACGGGCGCAGTGCGTTTCTTCAAGGTGCGGGGCTCGCCACATGCGCGGGCTGGATGAGAAGATTTGAAAGGTATCTGCGCCAATTTCATGCGCGCGTTCTGCTGCCTTGTATACCCCTCCTACGGTGGATAGGTGGATACCAATGCGTGGTTTTTTCATAGAGTTCATAGTGTAGAGTTCCCAGTGGACTATACAGCTATACAGGTGTATCGTCAGACGAGAACGAGAAGGTTTATGCGTACAGTCATTACGGCAGAAAAACTGCTGACCCCGGATGAGACCATTCTGCATCCGGTTGTAGTCATTGAAGATGGGGTAATTGCGAGTATCGCGTCGCGTACCGAAAGCGCTGCATCAGACGGCGAGCGGCAGGATTATCCGGGCGCGACGCTGGTGCCCGCTTACTTTGATGTGCACATCCACGGCAGCGGCGGCGCCGATGTGATGGAAGGGACGAAGGATTCGCTTACGACCGTCGGACGCTTTCTTGCGCGGCACGGCGTCGGGTCCTATCTGGCGACCACGGTCTCAGCTCCTGTCGATACGACGCTGCGCTCATTATGCGGTCTGGCGAAGCTGATGGGGTCTGATATTGATGGGGCGCGACCGCTCGGGATCCACATTGAAGGACCGTTTATCTCTCATGCAAAGCGGGGTGCGCATGCGGAACGCGACTTGCAGCTGCCCACGACAGGTCTGTTCAATCAGATGTGGGAGGCGTCGGAAGGGCATATCCGCCTGATGACCATTGCACCGGAGCTGCCGGGAGCATGTGAGGTGATCGCGCGCGCTGTGGAACTCGGTGTGCGCATCAGTCTGGGTCACAGCAACGCGGGAACGGAAGACGCTCTGCGCGGCGTCCAGGCAGGCGCAACTTCAGCGACGCATACTTTTAACGCGATGCGCCGTTTCGATCACCGCGAGCCTGGGATTCTGGGCGTGGTGCTTGATCGGAGCGACCTTTTTGCCGAGATTATCTGCGACGGCCTGCATGTAAATCCGACGGTTGTTCGCATGTTCTGGAAAGAGAAGGGCAGGGAGCGGGCAATTCTGATAACAGATGCGATGAGCGCAACCGGCATGCCCGATGGAAACTACAGATTGGGCGAACTGGATGTCCGCGTTGTGAACGGCAAATGCATCGTTGGCGAAGACACCCTAGCAGGCAGTACGCTGACGATGGATCGCGCAGTGCAAAATTTCGCCGCGTTTACAGGCGTGGAACCTGACACCATCGCTGCGTTGGCTGGCCGCAATCCAGCGCGTATGGCGGGGGTTGACTCGCAGGTGGGCGCGCTGGAAGCAGGACGCGCGGCGAACGTGACCGTGCTCTCACCGGCGGGCGAGGTAGTCGAGACGATTCTGCGCGGACAGCGGGTCAGCGGGATGTAATCCGCGTTTTATCGTGCGGATGCGAAAGCAGGAATTTGACAGTTGTGCGGTATGCTTCTTTCAAATCCATTTGCGTCTGGCTGGTTCAATGACAAAATCAATATTGCTTACGTTGCTGCTCGGCTTCCTGTTGGCCCAAGCGGCATCTGCATCGACCTCTCCCTGCAGCGAAGTCCCAAACGCAGACCACCCCAAAGTGAAACTCTCGAATGGAGATGTGGATGCGGTTGTTTTTCTGCCAGACCCGACGCAGGGATACTACCGTTCCACGCGCTTTGACTGGTCCGGAGTGATCGGATGCATTTCTTATAAAGGGCACACGTTCTGGGGACAGTGGTTTCCGAAGTACGATGCGCTGCTGAATGATTCCATCACCGGGCCTGTCGAGGAATTCCGCTCGCAGGACGGGGCCCTTGGCTATGGCGACGCAAAACCGGGTGAGCCATTTGTGAAAGTAGGCGTGGGCGTCCTGCGCAAAATCGACGATTCACCCTATAAATTCGGCACCTTCTATCCACTGGTCGATACGGGCAAGTGGACTGTCCACACGAGCAAGCGCTCGATCCGCTTTCAGCAGACACTTCAGTCGCCAATCGGGTCCGCCTATATCTATACGAAGACTTTGCAGCTCGATAAACACGGCGCGGTCGTTTCTCTGGAGCATGAACTGAAGAACACCGGGTCGAAGACAATCCAGACGGACGTCTACGACCACGATTTCTTTATGCTCGATGCGCGGCCAACTGGACCTGGAATGACCGTGCGGTTTCCCTTCACACCTACAATCAACCCTGGTCCGGATACTAAATTCGACCCGTCGATGGCAAAGGTCGAAGGCAATTCGGTTGTTTATCTGAAGGAGCTGGAACCTCATCAAACAGTCTCGGGTTACGTCACCGGCTATTCGGACAAGGCGGCAGATTACGACATCACCGTCGAGGACCAAACGAAGGGAATCGGAGTGCAGCAAACATCTGACTCTCCGATTTCAAAGTTCTATCTCTGGTCGATTCGCAGCACGATTTCGCCTGAAGCGTATATCCACCTGAATGTGGAACCGCAGCAAACACAGAGATGGACGATCCGGTATCGCTTTTTCGCGCACTAGTGTTTGCGGTGTTGCACCGAGAAAATCAGGCAACTCGGTTGCGGGCTCTCCACAAGGCACCCATTACCGGATCGACGGCTTCCGGCAATACGGTAATCATTGGCAGCGCGCGATGGATCGTCTCGATCATGCTCTCGCGGACAAAGCCCACGCCCTTGATGATGCCCCCAACATAAGCGATGCCGGGAAGCGGCGCATCCGGCTCAAGAGCTCGCAGGCGACGGATAGCATGCACGGCGTTTTCGCCCAGTAAGTGGCCACCCAGTTGCAAGACTTCGAGCGCGACGGCATCGCCCTCCTCGGCGCAGGCGACAACCAGCGGTGCAAGCTGAGAGAAGTCCGGTGGCGGCGTCTCATTGCCGATATTGGTCACATCGCCCAGGGTCGCCGCGGACCAGAACTGCATGACTCTATCGAGGATCATGGTGGGCTGCTGAAAATCATGTGCGCGCAGCGCTCTCTTCAGAGCTTCGTGGCCGATCCAGTACCCTGAGCCTTCATCCCCGAGAGCGGGACCCCATCCGCCCACGTTGAAGGTTTCGCCGGTGCTGGTACGGCCAAGAATGTTGGAGCCTGTGCCGCCGATCACCAGCACGCCAGCCTGACCGGGGAAGGCCGCATCGAGAGCAGTCGCTTCGTCGCCGCAGACGAGAATCTCACCGCCGGCATAGCGCGAGATGATTTGCTGCATCCATTCCTTCGTTTGTGGAAGGCGAACGCCTGCTGTGCCGACACAGGAGACGGCCACATTTTTAAGGTCAACGCCACTCTGGCGTCCGATCTCTTTGAGCAGAGCGCACATATTAGCCTCAGCCTGTGCGGCGGAGACACGCAAGGGCTTGATGCTGCCATTCTGTGTGCGAGCGAGAATTCTGGTTTCGTCTGCCAGGGCGCAGTCGGTCTTGGTGCCGCCTGCGTCGAATCCAAGGTAAAAGGCCATCACATTATTTTCTATGAAAGTTCGGGTTTCTGTTTCGTCATTCCTGGTCGGCATCGATGAGAGCGCCGGAAAGGACATTGAGACTGCCATCCGTAGGCGGAGCCTGCAATTGCAGGATTTTCGCGATAAAAGGATAGACATTCACGTTTTCAAACGGCTTGAGCACGACACCGTGTCGAATGTCCGGTCCTGCGGCGAAGAAGATCGCCTTCATCTCGGGCAGATCGCGCGGGTCGTAGCCGTGAACTCCAGCTTTAGGAACGTGGTCCTGTTCGCCCGCAGACGGGGCATGCGCGCGAATCGCGTACGGCCCTTTTCCGACGATGATAGGATCTCCGGCGCGCGGATTGCTGTCATAGTGCAGCCACGCGGGCATATGTGCGCGGCGATAGACCATGAAGCTTCTGTCAGCTGCCTTGAGCTTCTGGTATGCCCTTTCCACATCCGCCTCTGACTTGCCATAGAGCAGTGAACCGACGGTCGTGAAATTGGATAGATCGGTGAATTGATCGAGGTTGATCCACGGGCCTTCTTCGCGCGCCATGCCATGGTCACTGACGACGATCAGGTCGATGGGCATATGCAGGGCATCAAGCGATGCGTGCAGTTTGCCGATGAGCGCATCCACATGCTTGACGGCTTCAGCAACCTGCTGGCTGCCGGGACCATAGTCGTGTCCGGCGTGATCTACGTTGGAGTAGTAGAGCGTGATGAGGTGGGGGCGCTTGTCTTCCGGAAGCTTGAGCCACGCCAGTACCTGATCGATACGCGGGTCGTCGGGGAATTTGTCGTCGAAGTGCAGGTAATAGCTGGGGCGGACATTTTGAATTGCGGCTTCCGATCCGGGCCAGAAGAAACACGCAGAGCGCATGCCCTGCTGCTCGGCCAAAACCCAGAGTGGGGTGCCTCCATACCAACTGCCGTCGCGATTGGTCTTTGCATCGTTGTAGGAGTAGCGTTCTTTGCGCTGCTCGTCATAAAAGCTCATGGCGACGATGCCGTGATGCTCAGGATATAAGCCGGTGACCAAGGTGTAATGGTTGGGAAAGGTAATGGATGGATAAGACGGGATCATGCCTTCGGGGGCGCTCGCTCCTTGTTTGGCGAGTTCGAGGAGGTGGGTTGCGCCATATTTCTTCGCGTAGTCGTAACGGAAGCCGTCGAGCGAGACGAGCACAACATAGTGCTTCTGTTCCTGGACGAGAGCATTGGGGCCATTGTCAACGGTAATGACAGGTGTGGCCTGCTGCACCTGCGCCAGTGAGAAGATGCTGCAGAACAGAAATGCTGACAGGAAAAGCCGTACGCGGGTGAGCATGGTTTGGTCCCCGGAACAGATTACTTGATCACCCACAGGCAGTGCATGGGACGGCGAAATCCAGGCCGGGTCTGATATGATCGCGCCACACACCGAAGCCGCTTGGAGGCTTTTCCCGAAATGCATGGACGCCGCATTGCCTTCCTAGGAATATCTGCTATGACATTATTTACACTGGCCGCTGCTGCATCTGAAGTTCCATCAAAATTGAAAGTTCCCGAGATCAAATATGAAAGCTATACGCTGCCGAATGGGCTTCAGGTCATATTGACGGAAGACCACCGGTTGCCCATCGTGGGCGTTGATCTCTGGTATCACGTTGGTCCGGTGAAGGAACGGGCGGGCCGGACCGGGTTTGCGCATCTCTTTGAACACATGATGTTCGAAGGCTCAAAGCACGTTGGTGAAAAAGCACACTTCAAATATCTGGAAGCGGCAGGCGCATCGGACATTAACGGAACCACATCGTTTGACCGCACCAATTATTTTGAGACGCTGCCCTCAAACCAGCTGGAACTGGCGCTGTGGCTGGAAAGCGATCGCATGGGCTTCCTGCTGGACACCCTGGACCGCGAGAAGCTGATGAATCAGCGGGATGTTGTGCGCAACGAGAGGCGGCAGAGCATCGAGAATCAGCCCTATGGACTTGTGGATGAGGCGCTGGTGCACGCGTTGTTCCCCAAAGACCATCCGTACTATGCCGATGTGATTGGATCGCATGCGGATGTGGAGGCAGCAAGACTGGAAGACGTCAGACAATTCTTCCAGCAGTACTACGCGCCGAATAACGCTACCATCGCCATTGCGGGAGATATCGATAAGGCGAAAACCAAGGCTCTGCTTGAGAAATATTTCGGGCCGATTCCGAAAGGGCCGGATGTGCCGAAGGTCGATGTGGCTATACCCGACATCACCTCAGAAAAGCGCATTACAGTTACAGACACAGTTCAGCTTCCGAAAGTGGAGTTTGCCTGGCTGACACCGCAGGCGTTTGCTCCGGGCGATGCGGAAGCCGATTTTGCTTCTTACATCCTGGGCGGCGGAAAATCGAGCCGGCTCTACCAGAAACTTGTATATGAGCAGCAGATTGCACAATCGACGGAATGCTATAACCAGTCGCAGGCTTTAAGGTCATGGACAACCTGCGAACTGGTGGCGCGGCCCGGCGTGACAGCTGAGCAGTTGGAAAAAGCAGCGAACGATGTTATCAACGAATTTCTGCAGAATGGGCCAACGCAGGCAGAGATTGACCGTGCGCGTAATACGACCGAGTCCCGGAAGATTCGGGGCCTGCAGCGCGTAGGCGGCTTTGGCGGTATTGCGGATACGTTGAATTACTACAATCAATACACCGGAGACCCAGGATATCTGCCGAAGGATGTTGCCCGCTACGATGCATTGACCATTGCGGGCGTACAGAAGTTTGCGCAGTCGAATCTGGCACAAAGCCAGCGAGTTACGGTATACGGCATCCCCGGCAAGAAGGTCGTCTATGATGTGCCGCGCAGTCCGGCAGACACAGATGCGAATGTAAAGGTTCAGCCCGAATATTCCGCCGAGTTTGATCAGGCGCAGGCGTGGCGCAAGACGGCGCCGCAACCAGGACAGCAACCCACGCTTTCACTGCCAGAGCCCCTGAGCTTCACCCTGGCGAACGGCCTTAAAGTTTACCTGGTGGAATCGCACAGCCTGCCAGTGATGAGCGCTTCGCTGGTTGTGCTTGGAGGCAGTGAAGGGGATTCGCCCAAGAAACCGGGTGTCGCTGGATTTACGGCAACGATGTTGACCGAAGGAACAGCCAACCGAACGGCACCGCAGATTGCCGATGATACCGATCAAATTGGCGCGACCCTCAGCAAGAATGCAGGCAATGACAATGCGTTTGTGCGTGTGAGCGCGTTGAGCAATGTTGCCGATCCGGCGCTTGACCTGCTGGCCGATGTCAGCCTGCACCCGTCCTTCAGCGATAAAGAGATCGAACGCATTCGCAGACAACGGCTAACATCATTGCTCCAAATGAAGGACCAGCCGGTACAGGTCGCCTTCTCCGTGGCGGCTCGCGTGCTTTACGGCGCAGACAGTCCCTATGGATATCGCAGCGTCGGTACTGAAGCGGCCATCAAAGCGACGACACGCGAAGATCTTGTCAATTTCTGGCAGCAGCGTTACACGCCTGCAAATTCAGCACTGATGTTTGCCGGCGATCTGACGGAGAAGCAGGCGCGTGAGCTGGCAGAAAAGTATTTCGGAAGGTGGTCGTCGCAAGGCACAATTTCCAAGCCACCGGCGACACCAGCTCCGCCAATGCGTCAGATCATTCTTGTGGATATGCCGGGCGCTCCGCAGACCGCCATCTTTGCTGCAGGAATCGGCGTGCCTCGGTCGAGCCCGGATTTTGCGGCGCTCAACGTTGTGAATACGATGCTTGGGGGACTTTTCTCAAGCCGTATCAACATGAATCTGCGCGAACAGCACGGATACACCTATGGCGCGTTCAGCACGTTCCAATTCATGCGCGGCAGCGGGCCATTTGTTGCCGGTGCTTCGGTGCGCGCCGACGTGACCGGACCTGCAGTGCACGAGCTGTTTTCTGAGCTTGACCGCATCCGTATCAATCCGTTGACGCCCGATGAGTTGAAGATGTCGAAGGACTTCCTGATGCGCTCTCTGCCCGGAGACTTTGAGACGGCTGAGGAGACGACAGGGAAAATATCCGACCTATTTACCTATCAGCTGCCACTCGATTACTACCGCGCCTACCCCGGGAAGATCGATGCTGTTACATCCGAGGCGGCTGCGAGTGTGGCGCTCAAGTACATCCATCCCGAAAACATGATTCTTATTGCCGTAGGGGATAAGGCGAAGATACAGCCGGAAATTGAGAAGCTGAATTTGGGGTCTGTCGCAGAATGGAATGCGGACATCGAGCCGGTCAAAAGTAGCAAGTAGTAAAGGCCCGCTTTCCGAAGCGGGCCTTTGTGTATCGAGCATCAAGGATGCAGTAACAACACCGTCACGCACACAATCAGACCTACCGTGCCGAAGCCCATACCGAGATACCAGTAGGCGCGTTGCCGCGTCAACAGTGTAATTGAGGTGATGACGAGGCCGATTTCGAGAAGCGCTTCCCCAAGATCGAAGCGGTTGGCTTTTCGTTCCGCATGCCGTACCTCGGCTTCGTAGTCGTGGGCTTTTTCCTCTTCCTGCTGCAGATCGCCTGACCACTTGTCAGAGTGAGCTCTATAACTCTGCATCAGTTTTTTTGCAGCATCATCGCGTTCCGCAAGGACGGAAAGCAGGTCAGAGGTTAACTGCGTTTCATTCAGCCGAATTTTCTTTGCCTGGTATTCGTTCCATTGATCACTGGCGCGGGCTTGTGCAAGGACTGCTTCTGTGTGGGTGCGATGGCCCAGCACGGTAGAGATGGCTACCAGTACCGCCAGCACGCTCATGGCAAAACTAACGGGGCGAAGACTGGGATATTTCGCTGCTCGCTCGTGCTCTTCCTGTAGTTCCTGTGCTTCATTCGGTTCCATGTAATAGGCAACTTTCGTTCAATCAGTCAATTCTAAAATTCGGTTATACATTCAGTTTAGCGGCTGGCAGGCAAACTCTCCTGCGCGGCGATAGCTTTCCATTGGTGATTACATTTCTTAAACACATCTGTGAAGTGCACAGTTGCGGTGAATGAATGGTGGCCGCCTACGATAAAATTCTCACCATTCACAATGCCTACATCGCCATGCAAATGAACAGTCAAATTCTGCAGGGTTTGCGTATCGAAATTCCGAACTCGCACAGAGGTTAAAACATCATACTTCGAACGCCGGCAGCCATACACAGTTGTATCGATGAAATCGTCGTCCAAGAGGGAACTGAGTAACTTAACATCGTGCCGTTCAATCGAATCGAGCCACTGATGTTCAATGGCGATCAGCGCCTCTTTATCTCGTGCCATGTCTGGGGCTTCAGCCGTGAAGGACAATCGCCCGGCGATGATCGTGGAGCCGAGCAATAAGAGGAGCAAGAAGACGGCGCACGTTCTGAGCAAAATGTACTTGCTGCAGGAGTTTAGCTGATTTCGCAATGAACCGACGCCATTCATTGATTGTCATAAAGTCTCGCCGCATTGTCGTGTAGGTAGCCGCGGGCGAAGGCTATCGCCTGTGGCTCCGTGATCTCATGGTTCAGGATCATTTCCGTAAGCGCTGCTGCAAGCGCGACTCGCGCTGAACGGACGGCAATCCAATAACTTTCTTCGGCGCCTATCGCATCGCTGAAAGGAAACGCATCGGAACCGAATACGACTTTGTCGGGAAAGAGCAGGAGCCAGTGGCGTAAGACATTCTTCAAATCTGCGGGGTAGAGGTACAGGCCCATCAGCGATGAGTCGAGATAAACATTCTTACGCGCCGTCAACCAGATGGCCTGCTCCTGGAAAGGATATCCACCGTGCAGCAGAACGAATGTGGTACTGCTATACCGGGGATCGCGCAGCACGTTTTCAAGCTGAAGGGCGGTGCCATTGGAGATGCTGTAGTAGTCGCCAACGCCTACCGCAGTGTGGATTTGCACAGGGAGATGCAGGCGGCCGGCTTCGCTGATGAGATAACGAAATAGATAGTCTTGAAAATCTTTGTATTCCTTTTCAGAGGGTCTTCCTCCGTGTCGATATTTTGTATAGACGGTTGCCGCTGCTTCTCTTGGCGGGTCGTCGAAATGCAACGACCGGAAGTAGGCGATTTCAAATTTGACGCCAACGCCGCCATGTTGCTTGTTGCGTTCAAGGAGGCTTGTGACAAATTTCAAGTAGTTGTCAAAATTCCCAGGAAGCTGCCGCAGTCCTTCCTGATCTAATTCGTTCTGCAGCCTCTTTTCCTGGAGAGGAATGTAGACGGCCAGATCGCTATTGCGTGCGATGATTGCGTGGTTATTGAAAGGAAAGAGCAGGGAATCGACAAAGAAGACCCAATGAAAGCGTTTCGGCGATAAATACGGCCCAAGTTCAACGCGGTTGGCTATCGCTTGCTCGATATTCAGACGATCGAGAATCGTATCGAAATACTGATAGCCTTTCTGCTCCTGTTTCAGTTCCTCCTTCTTTTTTATGAGCCATTGCAGATGTTCCGGTGAATTGTCGTCGTAAGGATAATTAAAGAGCGCTTTTGAGGCTGCGATGAGTTCCGGATTATCGGCGCGCAGACGGAATGCGGAGCTGGCTTCCGGTGGGGAGACCATCGCGTCAACATCAGGATCATTCGCAAAGCCGGGATGGCCATGGTTGTCAAAGATTGAGATGGCCTCGATAGCTTTAAGCAGGCGGTCGTAGGTGGGCCGATAGTCGGCAGTTACCGGAGGTGTGGCTTCAGGCACTTGCTGTGAGAAGAGCGAGCGTGCAAGCACGAAAAGGAGCGCGCAGGCGATCGATGCAGCTCTTTTGCCTGGAAATAACATGTCTAGTTCCCAGCCTCTTCGGGGATCGGTGTGACGGGAATTTCAAGCGCGGAAACAAAGCGGGGAAAGAACTCGAAGGCTGCCGCAACCGCGGTCAGCTCGATGATCTCCTGGTCGCTGAAATGTTGTTTCACAGCTGCGTAGGCTGCGTCGTCAATTGCGTGGTTCGAGATATGGAGTTTATCCGCGTAACGGAAGCCGGCTTTTTCTTTTTCCGTAAACGGACCATTCTCGTAACTATCCATCGCCTCTATCTGTTGAGTGGAGGCCCCGCGCAACTTTGCTAAATAGCGATGTGAGGAAATGCAGTACTCACATGTATTGAGTGAGGCGACGTGGGCCGCTACCAGTTCCTTGTACCATGCAGCCAGTTCTCCATCAGACATGAGCGGTTTGAGGAAGGCTGCAAAGCCCAGAGCGAGCGCAGGTACATGTGCGACGGTCTTGAACATGTAAGGAACGATACCGCGCTCTTCGTAGATTTTGTCGTACAGCGTAGCGATATCGCCTTCCACCTGATCTCGCTCAAGCATGGCGATGCGGCCTTGACTGCGGGATAAAGCCATTGGGGTTCAATCCTTTCTGCAGGCTGCTGCGAAATCGAAAGAAGCGGCTACGGACGAGGAAGACTTACCGCATATAGGTACCATGCGGCGTGCGGCAGCCACTGCTCCGTCCATCGCCAGTCGTCATCTTTACCGGTTACAGCATAACCCTCATTAAACGCGATGCCGTCTTCATTGTCGGAAGCGGCGGTGATGCCGTTGATGATAGAACCCGGCGCGTTTGTGTATTTGAAAGAACGGAAGAACATGTACGGGGCGCTACCGTGGCCACTGCCGACAAGCATGCTGGCATCGAACGGATTTCGGCCGAGGATCCAGTGAAGCTGGCTCCACGCGTAAGCCTCCAGTTGCGACTGGAAAGCAGGATCTGATGAGAATAGCGGAGCAGCCATACGAGCCGCGGCTGCAAGCGACGCCAGCCGTGCATCTTCTCCCTGCCACCACGGAGATGCTTCTGTGTCGTGCGGGAAGAAGAATGCGGTGCGTACCTGCCCATTGCCCATGCGGACGAGCTGTCGTGCATACCCAAAAGGATTGTTGACATCTGTAGTCACCCTAAGCTCAAAGCGCAAAGATCGTTCTACGCTTGTGAGAACATGCCTCTGCTGCGATGCGTCGGCAATCTGCATGTATTCGAGGAGACTGATGATCGGCAGACCAGCATCTGACGGATGAAAGTAGGGACGCTTCCCATCATCGGCACGCCAGTAATCATGAAATGCGCCATCCGATGTGAGACGCCCCATAAGCTGGTTGGCTCGTTTGTCTGCTGCTTCGCGATAGAGTTGTTTCTTTGTCGCCTTATATAGTTCAGTCGTCGCCATGAGAGCACAATAATCGTCGAGTATATTTTCCTTCCCATCGTTGAGCAGCTCGGTGTTGTGCGCGTTCAGGAATTGAAATGCATCTTCCGCTGTGTGGATGTAGACATCGCGCGGAAAATCTCCCTGTGCCGGCATCGTGCCGGCAAGTGCAAGGGCAGCGATGGCCATGCCCCCTCCCGAGCGAAAGCCCGCTTCAAAGGCATGAGGACCCGCTGCCGTTCCGATGTGCTCCGTTGAATCAGAAGCATTCTTCTTGATCTGGGTACGCCAGTTTGGGTTACCGATGGCGCGGTCCTGCGGCAGTTTGTCTTTGCCCGGGCCTGTGATCGATTCGTAAAACGAGCCGCCGGGACGTTTGATCCTGACCAGGTAATCAGCTCCGTAAAGACCTTCGTCGAGCAGGCGCCGCTTGTACTCGCTGAAGTTGTCATCATGACGGGCTTCGAGTGTCAGATACGTCTTTAGTAAAGACCATGCTACCAACGGCACTTGCTGCGGATTGAAATACGATGTTGGGTTCTGGTGCGAGAGATGAATTCCGTAGTCGCCGGTTGCGTCGTACCATCCTCCGTGAGCGTCGATGAAGCCTGGTTCGCCATCGGGCAGCGGCAGGTGGCTATCCGCGCGATCAATGAGACCGCTGGACCGCTGGCCCTTGAAGTAATAGAGCACGTTCGAGAGCGTACTGCGTTCGAGAAGGTTATCGTCAATGGCGAACGGGCAGGAACGCACGGTGCCGGTATCGCTGCTGGTCTCGACGACATAGTGGCCGGGTTTCTCCCACCTGGAAAAATCTGCAGTCCAGAAGATCCAATTGCTCCACGCGTCTACCCGCCCGGAAGGCTGCAGTGCCCCATGGAAAACTGCCTTGCCTGTATCCGAGTCGATCAGCGTGAACTGCTGCGGGTGATCCGCCGCGGTGCCTTCTACCAAAGCCTGCTTTGGCGACTTTGTCTCGTAGCCGACCTGATCAGCCAGGACCCGTACCTGTGCCAGAGATGCTGAAGCAAGGAATACAGGCAGACAAAAAGCAAGGACGTACTTGGAAGTGTGTATGATTTTCCCAGTCCTTTCGGAACAGTTTTTGCGAATATAAACCATTTTGTGCTGAACCCGCTGTGAGGGCGAATGATGCCTGCACAGGAGACAGAGTTGAAGAACATGGTCTTCCAGAAATGATGCATAGAGAGTTGGATCGGCATTTTCGCTTTCACTTATGCACAGGCGCAGGCTGCATTCTTTGGCTGACCTTTGTATTCACAGGTTTTCCCTGTCAGTGTATTCATGCGCAAAAGCCCATGCAGCAGCCCGTAATCGTCGCATATGTTTTTCCACGGAACGTGGCGATTCAGCCGGGTGATATCGCTGCCCGCAAAGTGACGCGGATTAACTTCGCGTTCGCACTGATTCAGAACGGGAAGATTGTTACTGAAGATCCATCGGATGCCGCGAATCTGGCGGCGCTCGTCGCACTCAAGAAAGAGAATCCCTCGCTTACCGTTCTGATCTCTGTCGGGGGGTGGCTTGGCTCGGGCAACTTTTCGGATATGGCTCTTACGCATGAGAGCCGCAATATCTTTATTCAGAGCGTGCTCCAGTTTATCGAGCAGTATCAACTTGACGGCCTCGATGTTGACTGGGAATACCCTGGAATGATCGGCGCGGGGAACAAGTTCCGCCCAGAAGACAAGCAAAACTACACGCTGGTTCTCTCTGAGCTGCGCAAACAATTCGATCAAGAGGAGAAGAAACTGCACCGGCCGCTTCTTCTTACCATTGCAGCTGGCGCTTCGGGAGAATTTCTCGATCATACGGAGATGGGCGAGGTGCAGAAGCATGTCGATACAGTCAATCTGATGGCTTACGACTACTATGAGCCTGATTCTGAGCAGATGACTGGAAATCATGCTCCACTCTTCACCGATCCTCTCGACCCAAAGAAAATATCTGCCGACAGATCTGTTCGCGAATACGAACAGGCTGGTGTCCCTGCAGCGAAGATTGTGTTGGGTGTGCCCTTCTATGGACATGTCTGGGGGCAGGTACCGGCCAGCAATCACGGCCTCTTTCAGCCGGGCAAGCCGGTGCCGAATGCTTTTGCCGGTTACGGAAATATTTCGACGAGCATGCTGAATCATGGCTACACGCGATACTGGGACTCTGCGGCTTCCGCGCCCTATCTGTACAACGCCGAGCAGAGGATTTTTGTCTCGTACGAAGACCCGCAGTCGCTCGCGCTGAAGTGCAAGTATGTCATCGATCATCGGCTGGGCGGCGTCATGTTCTGGGAATACAAGAGCGATCCAACGGGGACACTGCTCGACAGCATTGATGCTGGCCTTCATCACTCGACGAAGTAAACTTCAGCGGCGGCCACCGAGCCATAGGATCGCATTCTCAAACAACTGATTTTGCGTGGGAGAAGTGAAGATTTTGTCTCCGTGTCCCATGTTTATGTAGAGCATTCGATAGCGGGTGTTAGTCCAGACTACGGGAAGATCGCCCGCTGTGAGTGTGTCTTTCAAGCCGAGTGGATAGTTAGCAGGATCGAGCGTGAGCAGCACTTTGACGTCTTTGTTGAGGCGTGGACTTGGCTGCCAGACGTACCACTCATTTGCGGGCGCCATGAACTTTGGCGGCAGGCCTTTTGTCACGGGGTGGGATGGGTCGTCGACAATGAGCGTAGCCGGAAGCGGTGGCCAGTTGTTGCCGTAAAAGACAGCACCGCCGAGGAAATCGACATACCAAGGCCAGTGAGTGTCTTTGTCGTTATAGGCAGAGACATGGAAGCCCAGCCAGCCGCCGTGCGCCATGTACTTTTCAAAGGCGGCGCGCTGTTTCTGAGTATGCGGGAAGTCGTTCAGCCACAGGATGACTTGATATTGAGACAGGGACGGATTTGTCAGGTCATCCCAGTTCGTCGTCGATTCGAAGTGAAAATGGTCTTTTTTAGCGCTTTCTGTGAAAAACTGAAGCGCCTGCTTTGCGAAATCGACATGATCCGACTCAACATTTGTTGAGTAGAATGCGAGAACTCTGAATGAGGCGTCTTGCGCCGGAGCCGCGACAGGCGAAAACGCTAGAAGAGCAGCAATAAAGAGGGCAAATCGTCCGATCATTGATGCGCCGCCCACAGGATAGAGTTATGAAAGAGCGTGGTGAAGGCAGTGTTCTGGAAGAGTCCCGGGTGATGCCCCATGAAGATGTAGATATTTCGCGCCTTGTAGTGTTCATTGGTCCATACAACGGGATGATCGCCCATGGTTATCGACCGCGGAGGCGCATAGGTCTTTTCATCAACGCTGGCCAGTACGTGAACGTTTGGCCGGGGTGATTTGTCATAGGTGTACCATTCCTCGTTCTCGATCTGGAATGAGGAGCCAAGATCCTTCATTGCGGGATGATCCGAATCCTCAACATGAACTGTTGCTGTCGCAAAGTCAGGGATGTATGTCTTGAAACGAATGCCACCCATGAAGGTTGAGAACCACGGCCACATAGGATAGCCGTCGAATTCTCCGAGAAGGGTTGCATGATGAAAACCGATCCAGCCGCCCTTGCCCTGTTCGATGTATTTTCCAAATGCCGCCATGGCTGTTGGCGTCCACATGTAGGGAGGGTAGTTGAGCTGGATGAAAAGCTGATATCGGGAGAGGAATGCGTCGTCTATCTTTTCCGTATCCTCAATGTAGTCGATTGCGAAATCGTCTCTGACAGCTTCCTGCTGGAGCCAGACTTTTGCCGCGTCGACGAAGGGCTTGTGGATGCCACCTTTTTCAGCGATAGCGATGACTCTGAATTTTGGCGAATGAGTCTGAGCCAGCAGGCCAGGTATACAGATAATTGCGATACCGATGAACGCCAACAAGTTTCGTAGTCTTAGCTTTCGGGAGCCGAATGGCTGCTGCAGTGACATTGTAGAATCCCCATCCTATCTTTAGCTGAAGGCAACTTTAAAGAATATTGCGCCGCCTTCACTCATCTGTACGATGAGCAGTAGACCTGCTGGATGCTGTTGCGTTAAAGTGCGCTTGACATAGATACTTACTTATCATTACGAAGTATCGCATTTTCTTCTAAGAAATAAAGGGCATTTTTTTTGCGCTCTTTCTGTTTCAGAGGCCTTCATGTACATGGCACGTGTAAGCTCGATTTCTTCACGGTTGGTCTGTAACCCGGATTTATGCAGAACCAGATGCGCAAAGGCACTGTTGATGATCTGGGGAGCAATCACTCTGATGATTTCTCTGCTGCCAATTGAAGCCCAGAGTGTGCCTCCATCCGCTACGTTACTCAACAGCCGAGCCGTCGTTTACAACCCAGCAAGCCATAAGATGTATGCCGTTGACAAAGATCATGGCGCGGTCTCGATAACGAGGCTTCCGGATGACTCTACAGCGAGCGTAAAGGTAGGTGAGGAGCCGGTTGCCATTGCTGTCAATTCCGTCACTGGGCGCACATACGTCGCCAATTCCGGGAGTGGCACGCTCAGTGTTCTGGATGGCCGGAAAGACGCGGTCATAGCTACCGTGGATGTAGGCGCACGTCCTTACGTTGTTGCCGTGAACGAGGCGACTAATAAAGTTTATGTCTCGAATACATTCAGCGATGTCCTGACAATCATTGACGGAGCATCGAATGCTGTTACGAAGTTAAAGGCGGGGTCAAAGGATGCTATCGCTATCGATCCGAAGATGAACAAGGTTTATCTGCTGGGTTATGAAGACACCAATCTGAATGTACTGGACGGTGCGAGCAATGCACTCGCGAAAGTGCAGGTTGGTATGCACCTTTGGGCGATGGCGTTGAATGAGCCTGCGCATACGCTCTACGTAACCCAGGTGGGCGGAGCGTCGGTAGCGGCTCTCAATGAAAGAACGCAGACAATCGCGACCATAACTACGGGTAAAATGCCATGTGCCGTTGCGGTGAATCCGTCAACCAACACTGCCTATGTCGCGAATTACGGAGATGACAGCGTAACCGTCATCGGCGGCGCAAAGCACTCGGTGATTGCCACGGTGCATGTGGGGAGACATCCACAGGCCATTGCCGTGGACGCGAAAGCCAGCCTGATTTACACCGCGAATACGTTCGGTAACAGTGTCAGCATTATTGACGGGTCGACGAATGGGGTCATTGCTACTGTTGATGCGGGAAAGAGTCCGTACGCCATCGTGGTTGATTCAGGCTCAGGCAAAGTCTTCGTGGCAAATATTGGGAGTCAAAATTACACGATGATCCGTACGCGAACTCTTTCGAAAATGCACTGAAGCACCTTAACTCGTCCACTCGACATTGTGCACCTCTGTCAGGGCGCTGCAATCTCGTAGTGTCCCGCCTGCTTGATCGTGACAATCGCGCGGGTTCCGTTCTCGGCGCTTACGCTTTGCGCAGCTTTGCCGTTGACTGTAACTTCGGCATTTGGGCTTTGCACAGGAACAGATACTTGGGCCTCAGTCTCCGATGGCAAATCGATACCGATTGCGGTATTTTGGCCTTGCTTCTTCAGCGAGACAGACAACATGCCATGCGGTGTTGGCTCGCCACCCCTGGCCCATGCGAGATCGATGAGGTCAGGCCGGATATCGACCGTGGAGAAACCGGCGCCGGCCGCATGGATTCCAAGGACCTCTTCCATCAGCCATGGTGTTACGCCGCTGGACCAGCCGTGCGCGAGGCTGACGCGATATCCAGACATATTGTCTGCCTGCAGCGAGCCGTGGGCGTCGTCTTTATACCAAGAGGGGTCATAGCCTTCCCAGAAACTGGTGGCGCCCTCATCAACCATGCCGCCCCAGTACTGTCGAATCCAGTCGAGTGCTTCGGCGCGGTGGCCCATTCTGGCCATGGCGCTGATCACATAGTAGTTGTAGTACGGCGTGATGATGAGCGCGTTGTATTTAATTTTGCCGACGCTCGAAAGAGATGCTTTCCAGAGGTCACCATACTGGGATGGATCGACAGCTCCGGAGAGCACGGCTATGGCATTCACCTGCCAACGATCGCCATAGGAGTTCGTCTGCTTGTCGAACAGATACTGCTGCGCTGCGGCTTTGAGATCGTTCAGTTTCTTTGCAAAGAGCTGAGCATTCTCCGTGTCTCCCATTTCATCAAGCAGATAAACGCCCTGGGCAAAAGCCGCAATGAATTCAAGCTGCGTGCCACGCCGGGCCTCCGGCGTATCTCCGTTCAGTTCGGGTGACCAGTCGACGAAGGGCCACGATTTGTGGTTGTTCACATATAAATTGCGATTGTCCAGTTCGCTTTCCATGAAGTGCAGGAGTTGAACAAGACGTTCGTGGAAGGACATGAGCTGCTGCTTCGATCCCATGTGCCGGTAGTACTCAGCTTCGCCAGTAATCCAGAAAGCGGAGTAACCGGCGATGCCATTGACATGCTGCCGGATGGGCGCAGGGCCCATGAGCCGGTCGAGCGTGTCTTCCATGAGGAAGCGATCGCCGAAGACATCGTTGATGGTGCGCCCACTCACCTCGAGATCGCCCATCCAGCGGCCGCGATCACGCTTAGGCGCGTCCCAGATGTCATCCTGCATGCAGAGATGCGCTGTGTAAGCGCCGATGGTCCACATCAGGTTCAGTTTTGCATCGGAAGATTCGAAGAAGCCCTCGTATTTGACCGGGTAGTAGATGAGATCATCGTCGATGGATTTGAACCGAAGTTTTTCACCGCCAATGAAGCGGACGATGGCATAACGAAAAGTACTCTTGGGTGCGAACGCGGAGCCGTGTGCTGGGATGAACAGCGCGTTCTCTCCGAGATAGGGTAGCTTCAGTGCCTCTGCTTCTGATTCCCCATATTGCACGGTAACTGTTGCAGGAGAATCGGAATCAGAGACAAAATGCAGGCGTCCGTTTGTGTTGCGTCCGAAATCGAGGATGATCTGCGGCGCATCGGTATTTTCTACTGTGGAAGATGGTAAATCGACGGTGAATTCACCTGAGTTTGCGCTGCCCTTGAGGGCATCGGCGTTCCGGATACTTCCTACGCCGCCATAAACATGATTGACACTCACTGGAGAGAGCGGGGTTTGTGCGAGGAAAGGAGAGATGCCATCGTATCCAGGCCAGTCGTACATGCCAGCATCGGCATTCCATTGCAGCAGGTCAATGGAGCTTTCAATAGGCCCGAGGCTGTCAGGGGCAGGCCACGATGCATCATTGAAGCCTGCATTTTGCCAGCCTTCGTCCGCCTTCAGCGATGCCTTCCACTCTTTATTGCTGATCAGCAGGGAAGGGCCATCTACTCCACGCGCAGCAGCGACCAGTTTGACGGCGAGGATCTTGCCCATGGTGAGCTGCATGGTGAGGCGACTGTTGTTGAAGGCGTTGATGCCTCCGCCGCGTACAGCTTCGATTGCAATGACGTTCTTTCCCGCATGTAGCGCAGATGTCACATCCATCGGAAATACGTGAACCCCGATTGGCGAATCGAGGTTGGATTGAAACTGACCGACCTGCTGCCCGTTGACGAATACATGCACCGAACGCGGCCCTGCGAGATAGAGCGTGGCTTTTGCAGGCACGCTTTTCAGGTCGAACTCGCGACGGAAATAATGCGGGCCTGTTTCGTCGTTCTGGCTCAGGCTTTCATAGCTCAACAGCGCGTCGCTTTTTACCGCGTCCTGTTGGGTCCAGATGTACTCCTCGGGAAGCGGCTTATGCGTCTCAGATTCGAGCTGATGCTGCGCGGGGTTCCGGGCCGGATCGAGCTGGTCGAGAGGAATCTCCGTTGGCTTTAGAGCTTGTGCCATCGCGCAGCAGGAAAAAGTCACTGATGCGATGAGGCTGCCTGCAATGCCGAACCATACTTTGTCTTTCAATGCGCTTCTCCTTGAACGGAAGCATTCGATGCAGCGGGGGCCACTCCGAGGTAGTTCCCGTATCCAACGATGACAGTTGAGCCGACGAGCACGAGCAGCGTACACGCCACTAACAAGCGAGTTCGCAGGCCGGTACCCCGCCATTCTTTGAGCGCAATGCCCCAGAGCGTGCTGAAGATGATGATGCTCGCCATGTGGAGCGTCCAGCTTGAGAATTTGAAGCGGCCCATCTGTGTCTCTCCCATTGTGTAAAAGAAGAACTGGAAGTACCACGTCGTTCCAGCCAGGGCGGAAAACAGGTAGTTCGCAAGGACAGGGACGCGTCCCTGATCTTCTGCCTGCGGCATGCGTTGGGCCGCCATCTCCATACCGGGCGCGTCAGTCGCGGTTTCGAGAATCGATTCCTCGCTGAGCGAGGGAACGTGACCCCGCGTGGTCGACGAAAGATATTGGTAACCGGTACGGTTACGTATATTGAGAATCAGGCACCAGATGAAATTCGTCGTGAAGCCACCGGCAAGGAGAACCACTAATACGGGCAATCCCTGCCATAGAGTGGCGGTGCCATGACGCAATGTGATCTGCTTGATGGAATCGCCGGCAGCCAGGCCATAGGCAAAGCAGGCGCTCATGATGCCGCAAAATGTTGCGACAAGCAGGCCGCGTTTGAGGTCAAACTCTTTAATAGAGGCGCGTTTTTCTTCTTCCGATAGCTCGCGCTCTTTGGAGATGCCCGCAGCTCCGGCAAAGATGATTCCCGCAACGCAAACACCCACTCCAATCAGAATGATGATTCCTGACCGGGTACCCAGTACCTCAGACATGAACTGTCCGCGAAAGATCGGCGGCATAAGCGTGCCGAAGACCGCTGTGTACCCCAGCGCGACGGCCATGCCTAACGACATGCCGAGATAGCGCATGGTGAGGCCGAAAGTAAGACCGCCCAGTCCCCACAACACACCGAAGATGTATACCCATGCGAGACTGCCCAATGGCGCTTCATGCAGCACGGCCATCAGATCACGCGTCATCAGTGCGGCAAGCATCCAGGGAACGATGATCCAGCTGAAGATGCCACCTACCAGCCAGTAGGTTTCCCATGCCCAGCGTTTGACTCCGCGGTATGGAACGTAAAAGCTGGCGGATGCAAGTCCTCCCAGCCAATGCAAGAAAACTCCCAAAAGCGGGTTTGCCCCCACGAATCGTTCTCCTCAATCAAGCTGTTTCTTTCAACTTTTTGCAGTGAATATGCGTACTTTTAACCAAGCGCCGTGATCAATCTTTTGAATTGTAATCTTTTTACCATTTGAAACTGTGCAATATTCCTGATTGATTTTCTACTTGTAGGGCTCTCCGGCGGGAAGACGCTTCAGCAACGAGGCTCAGGTGCCAATCCCGACTGGCGGTTCTGCAGGAAGTGGCGAACGGCGGGATCGCGTTCAAGCCCAATAGCAAGCTCATAAGCGCGGCGAGCTTCGCCATGCGCACCTGTTCGGGAGAGCAGGTCCGCGCGCGCAGCCCAGTAAGATTGGTATTCGGCAAGTCGAGCAGCGGTGGATACGTTTGGCATTGCTTCAAGCGCGGCGTTCGCGCCATCAGTTTCTGCAATCGCCAGCGCTCGATTAATAGCCACGACCGGGGAGGCCGTGAGCGCGAACAGTGCGTCATAGATCTGCACTACTTCAACCCAGTTAGCATGACCCGTGCGGCATCGATATACATGCGCCGACTGCAATGCAGCTTCCAGCTGATAGCGGCCAATAGCACCAAGGGTATTCGCGCGTCGCAGGAGTGCCTCAGCCTCAAGGATCATTTGTAGATCCCACAAGCCGGAATTCTGTTGGGCGAGGGGCACATATTCGCCATGCGGATTACGCCGTGCTTTACGCCGCGCCTCAGCGTGAAGTATAAGCGACAGCAGCCCCAATGTTTCCGGCTCTTCTGGCAGCAGCTTGGCAACGAGACTTGCCAGAAAGACAGCTTCTCCAGCTAGATCACGGCGAGCGACATCGGTCCCATTAGGATCGGTCCAACCCTCTGTGTAGGCAGCATACATGGCGTCGAGCACGGCGTCGAGGCGCCCGGGGAGCTCTTTGCGTTCAGGGACACAGAAGGGAATGCCGGCCTGGCGGATCTTATCCTTCGCACGGACGAGCCGCTTGCCCATTGCTGCCGGAGACGTGAGAAATGACGATGCGATGGCTTTCGCGTCGAGCCCAAGAATCACTTGCAGAATCAACGGCGCGCGAATGCCAGCGTCGATGGCTGGATGGGCGCAGGCGAACATCATGGCGAGGCGCTGATCTGGAATCTCCGTCTCGCTTATGGCAGCGTTCAGTCCCTCGGCCATAACCTGTAGTTGCTCGGCAACAATCTCATCCCGTCGCCGTCCGCGTGCCATATCGATGGCTTTTCGCCGGGCTACGGTTAACAACCATGCTTCAGGGTTGGAAGGACAACCATGCAGCGGCCAGTCAGCGAGCGCGGTTGCAAACGCTTCAGAGAGGGCGTCTTCCGCGGCCGACACATCGCGCGTGCGGGCGGCGAGAAAGGCAACCAGCTTACCGTAACTGTGGCGCGCAACCGCTTCTGCCGTGTTGCGTACGTGCTCATCACTTTCCTGTGTGAAACTCATCATTGCTATTCTGCAGTACGCCGTCGACTTGAAACGTCGAAAGGCTTGCCGCTTCCAAAAGCCCGGGTTTTATCAAATCTTTGGAGTAAGCGTCTTTTGAAAGCCTTCAGGCATTGTCTGTCTTTTGCCCAGCGTTGCGGCAAGAATCATGGCCATCCGGCTCCCGCTGCAGGTGCTTCGATCATGAGTACCTGACCTGTTCCAAATCCGTCAGCCATCTTTTCAAAGCCGTGCCACTCGGCTGCCATCATAAACAGCGTTCTTTTTCCCATGCCTCCAAGAGCACAAGCAAAGCAGCCACGGTCCAGGTTGACTGTCTGCAACACCTCTCCACCTTCGCGGACGCGCACGCAGCGTTTATTAGGTACGTCGGCGTACCAGACGGCGCCCTCAGAGTCGATGCAGATGCCGTCAGGAACGCCGTCACCAAGGTCTGCCCACACTCGCCGATTCGACAGGCTTCCATCCAGAGCAATGTCGAATGCGGTGAGTTTCTTGCCGTGCGACTCGGCGATGATCAAGGTCGAGTTGTCGGGGGTTATGGCCATGCCATTGGGGAAGGCGATCCCGTCGGCCACCTTCCGCGATGAGCCGTCGGGTGCAACGAGAGCAATGATTCCCGGACCACCATTCACATAAACGTTGCCGCGACCGTCCACGACAATCTCATTCCACACGACAGCAGAGATGCTGCTTAAGTCGGAATGGGTTATCAGGGATCCGTCGGGCTCTGCCCGAAGCAGAAGATTCTCGCGTCCGGAGACCACGAGCAGGCGACCCTCGGGCAGCCAGTCGATGCAGAATGGGATGGTCGTTGGCACACGGAAGGCGACCTCGCTCTTACCGTCGATATCGACGGCTACGATTTCCTGCATGCCCCAGTTACAAAACCACAAGCGGCTCTCATGCCAGCGCGGGGACTCGCCCAGTCCGAGACCGGTCAATAATGTCTGTGTTTCAGTCAGTAAAGCAGGTTTCGACGGCATCAGGATCTCCTTTGGTATGGGAATCGATGTTGAGCAGCCTAGCTCTCATTGCCCGGGCATGATCCAGAGTGGACGTACTTCGACAATGCCGTGAGCTGCGGCAGGGCAGCGTGCTGCCCAAGAAATCGCTGAGTCGAGATCGGGTACGTCGATCACGTAGTAGCCGCCCAGCTGCTCTTTCGCATCCACAAAAGGGCCATCCAACACCTGAGACTTGCCATCTACCACGCGAACTGTCGTGGCAGTCGAAGTCGGCTGAAGACGGCCCAGGCCAATCATGGCACCTGCCTTGCTCAATGCTTCCGTGTAAGCCATATAGGCCGCCATACCCTGTTCCTGCTCAGCTTTGGTCAGCCTGGACCAGCCATCCTCTTGTACATGAAGCAGCAAAATATATTGCATGTGTAATCTCCGCTATAGGTATTACGGACATTTTGTCCGTCACTAGAATGACGTTCGGGCAGAAGTGATTTGGACATCGGGTGATATCTATTTGTCATTGCCGTATTTGACAATCAGAATCGCAGGTATAAGGCTAAGAGTACCGACGTTTTTGCTGCGATCCGGCAACCTGGCAAAGAGACGGGGAAGCTGTTTTCGGGCAGGAACAACCTTGGAAGCCCACATAAATTCCTCTCAACTAACCCCTCGTCATGCAAAGCCCCTGCGAGCCGCCTCGGTTCAAAATGTGGCTCACATGGTCAAGGATAGCCTTCTGGGAAACTTAGCAAGGCTAAGGGAATAAACGTTAGACAACCCAGGTCGGCCGACAGGTAAACCATTGAAGTTTACTGTGAGGGTACCTCGTCCTAATTTTTGATCCCTGATAAAAAGGCCTGCTGGACGCGGTTAAAGCTGCGTCCGCGCAGAGTGGCGGCGACGATGGTGCGAATCGCACGCGCGTCATTTAGGCGCACGAAGCGGCAGCCAGCGTTCCGGTCTATCGCCATTTCCGGGACGAGGGAGATGCCGATGCCAGCGGAGACCATTCCAAAGAGACTACTGAATTGGTCGCTCTCGAACGCGATGCGCGGCGTGACGCGGGCGTGGGTGCAGGCTGCAATGCTGAGGTCGCGGAAGCAGTGGCCGTCGCGCAGCATGACGAAAGACTCTCCGCGGAGATCCTTGAGTGCCAGCGATTCGGTAGCAGCGCGGGGATGATTCCTGGGCAGCACAGCAAAGAGTGGTTCGGTGCGAAGGGGAAGCAGCTCCAGGTCTTTGTGACGCAGCGGGAGAGCAAGAATCGCAATATCGATCGACAGATCGCGCAAGCTTTCGACCAGGGGCGGCGTTGTTTCTTCAACGATGCGCAGCTTCGCTTCCGGATACTTCTTCGCAAAAGCTGTCGTGTAGCGCGGCATCAGGTAAGGCGCAATGGTCGGGATAACACCTACGGCAACACCGCCGCGAACGTCCGCGCACTTATCGACCACGCTTGATCGCGCCGTCTCCATCTGGCTCAGAATTGAGCGGGCGTGGGGTAGAAAGGCACGACCGGCCTCGGTGAGGCGAATGCTGCGGCCCAGCCGGTCGAAAAGCTTTGCGCCCAGATCTTCCTCAAGCTTGAGAACTTGCTGCGATAGCGAGGGCTGGGCTATCTGGCAGCGTTCGGCGGCACGGCTGAAACTGCCTGTTTCCGAGATAGCGCAGACGTAACGTAGCTGGTGAAATTCCATAGGGGATGCCTATACTTTGGATGGTGGATATCTATTGGAACTATCTCTCTCTATGATGCTACATTCATTGGGTCGAGACAAACTGAAATGTGGTCGAGACAAACAACGTCGGCATTGCACTCGTTTTATCGCGGGCTGGAGGAATAACGCGGGCCGATGCTTATGCAGGACCGACGACCTGTCGAGAAGCTGATATTTCATTAAATTCCATTAGGATGATCACGTACTGATCGATGGCTGGGTTCTAACGGACCTGGTATTTGGACTCAAACAGCAAAAGGAGAGAGAGCATGTCAACCGAAACGAAGTGCCCGTTCCATCACGCCGCAGGTGAAGGCACATCGAACCGTGACTGGTGGCCGAACCAGTTGAGCCTGAAGATCCTGCACCAGCATTCGTCCCTCTCCGATCCCATGGACAAGGACTTCAAATATGCCGAAGCGTTCAAGAGCCTCGACCTGGCAGCCGTTAAAAAAGACCTCCTCGCGGTGATGACCACCTCACAGGACTGGTGGCCGGCGGACTTCGGTCATTACGGTCCTTTGTTCATTCGCATGGCATGGCACAGCGCCGGAACGTACCGCATCGGCGATGGCCGTGGTGGCGCCGGATCCGGGCAGCAGCGCTTCGCCCCTCTCAACAGCTGGCCCGACAACGTCAGCCTCGACAAGGCGCGCCGGTTGATCTGGCCTGTCAAGCAGAAGTATGGCAACAAAATTTCATGGGCTGACTTGATCATCCTCACCGGCAACGTTGCTCTGGAATCGATGGGCTTTAAGACCTTCGGTTTCGGCGGCGGGCGCGAGGATGTCTGGGAGCCGGACCAGGATGTCTATTGGGGTACCGAAACCACATGGCTTGGCGGCGACCATCGTTATGGCAAGGGAAAGCCCGCTGACGAGGGTGTGATCGTGGCCGACGAGGATCTGCATGGCACCGAGAAAGATCGTACCGGCGGAGGCGCCAATGAGCGTAACCTGGAAAATCCGCTCGCCGCAGTACAGATGGGCCTGATTTACGTGAACCCGGAAGGCCCGGATGGCTATCCGGATCCTGTCGCCGCCGCCCACGATATCCGCGAGACCTTCGCGCGCATGGCCATGAACGACGAAGAAACGATCGCGCTGATCGCGGGTGGCCACACCTTCGGCAAGACTCACGGCGCGGGTCCTGCGTCTCATGTGGGTCCTGAGCCCGAAGGCGCCGGCATTGAGGAACAAGGTCTCGGTTGGAAGAACAGCTTTGGCGCCGGCAAAGGTGGCGACGCAATCACAAGCGGTCTGGAAGTCATCTGGACGACTAAGCCGACTCAATGGAGTAACGAGTTCTTTGAGCACCTATTCGGTTACGAATGGGAGCTGACCAAGAGCCCGGCCGGGGCGAATCAGTGGAAGCCGAAGGGTGACGCAGGCGTTGGTACGGTGCCCGACCCGCACGACCCGTCCAAACGGCGCACGCCGTCCATGTTGACGACGGATCTCGCTCTGCGCCTCGATCCTGATTATGAAAAGATTTCGAGGCGCTTCTACGAGAATCCGGACCAGTTCGCCGATGCGTTCGCCCGTGCGTGGTTCAAGCTGACGCATCGAGATATGGGCCCGCGCGCGCGCTATCTTGGTTCGGAAGTCCCTGCCGAAGTTCTGATCTGGCAAGACCCAATCCCCGATGCCGATCACAAGCTGATTGACGAGCAGGACATTGCCGCGCTGAAGGACGAGATCCTGGCTTCGGGCCTGTCGATCTCGCAATTGGTTTCGACCGCCTGGGCGTCGGCATCCACCTTCCGTGGCTCCGATAAGCGTGGCGGCGCAAACGGCGCCCGCATCTGCCTGACGCCACAGAAAGATTGGGAAGTTAACCAGCCGGAGCAACTGGCGAAAGTGCTGAAGACGCTCGAAGGTATCCAGAGCGAATTTAACGGCAAGCAATCCGGCGGCAAGAAGGTCTCGCTCGCCGACCTGATCGTCCTGGCCGGTTGCGCGGGCGTGGAGCAGGCGGCGAAGAATGCCGGCCACAGTGTGATCATTCCCTTCGCCCCGGGACGCACGGATGCCTCACAAGAGCAGACCGATGTAGACTCCTTCGCTGTGCTCGAACCGATCGCGGACGGCTTCCGCAACTACCTCAAAAAGAAATACAGCGTATCGTCGGAGACGTTGCTGATCGACAAGGCCCAATTACTGACGCTGACCGCACCTGAGTTGACAGTGCTCGTTGGCGGCCTGCGTGTTCTGAATGCCAACGTCGGACAGGCAAAGCATGGCGTCTTCACCAAGCGGCCTGAGTCCCTGACCAACGACTTCTTCCTCAACCTGCTCGATATGGGTACGGAGTGGAAGGCGGTTTCAGACACCCAGGATCTGTTTGAAGGGCGCGATCGTAAAACAGGTGAACTCAAGTGGACCGGCACACGTGTCGATCTCATCTTCGGTTCAAATTCCCAACTCAGGGCGCTGGCCGAAGTCTATGGAAGTTCGGACGCGCACGAAAAGTTCGTCCACGACTTTGTAGCGGCATGGAACAAGGTGATGAACCTCGATCGCTTCGACCTTGCATGATCTCGGAACGTAGGGCTTCGAGTCTTACGCCACTCAGCCTCGACCTAATACCGGGTTATCTCGGACCAGGTCGAGGTTTGAGAAATTCCTGCCTGCTTTATTGGAATGGCGCTAACTTGTGGAATGTGTTGACCTATAAATTCGCGAAAGGGCTCCCATGATTTCGGGAGCCTGATGCTGCTTTTGTTATCACGATCTCTTCTCATAAACAGAGGGGTGGGACAGAATAACTACAATTCCCGTCAAGATTAAAGCCTCATTGTTTGTCGCGACGATGCAATTGCTCTCCGGATTGAAGCGAAGAAATTTTGAGTTTTTGGCCTTCGGTTGCTGAGCAAGGAGGCATTCACAATCGCAATTATTTACATTTCGGAATGTAAATTAAGGACTTCATTGAAGCTAAGGAAACATTGTTGCGCACATGGGCGGCTCGCCCGCTTCAATGCAGGCGACGAGTTTAATCAGTGAACATCCAGATGTCCGCGAAGACGGATATCGTCCGAGGCAGTACCGATCCAGATGTCGAAAACACCCGGTTCCACGCGGAAGCCTTTGCTGTGAACATCATAAAAAGCAAGCTGCGAAACATGTAGCGCGAACTCTACATGTTTTGTCTCGCCCGGTTTCACCTCCACTCGCTCGAAGGCGCGTAAGCTTTCGATGGGCTGGTAGGTCAAGCTGTGTTCCTGGTGAGTGTAAATCTGAGCGACGTCTGTACCATCTCGAACGCCGATATTCTTCAAGTCAAATGAAATCTTTACGGTACCGTTTGTCGTTGACGATGGCGAAGAAAGCTTCAGATTGGAGTATTGGAAGCGGGTGTAGCTGAGTCCATGGCCGAAGGCATAAAGAGGAATTCCCTTGAAGTATATGTAGGTGAAGCCTTTTGATATGTCGTACTCGGCTGGAGGCGGCACGCCCTCAAGCGAGGCGTACACCGTATAAGGCAAGTGACCGCCGGGGTTGTCGAGGCCGAAAATTGCACGAGCAATCGCAGTGCCGCCTTGCTCGCCGGGATACCAGGCATCGAGAATCGCCGGCAGATGATCGTTTGCCCAGTTAACAGCGAGTGGACCAGCGTTCATCAAGACAAGGACGGTCTTTGGATTGGCTGCGTAGACGGCCTCGAGAAGTTGTTCCTGCGCACCGGGAAGATCCAGATTTCGGCGGTCACGGCCTTCGGCTTCTACCTTGAGGTTTGTTCCGAGGAATAAGAGAGCAACATCCGATTTGCGCGCAAGGTCAGCCGCGCGCTGAATCGCGGCGGGATCCGCGGGATCATTGAACCCAGCACCTTTCTCGTATTCGAGCTTCACGCCTGGGCCAAGCAACTCCCGCAAGCCAGCAAGGGGACTGACTTTGCGCGCAGGGTTTCCATAATAGTTGCCGGTCTCGTAGTCGTCATCGCCTGCTGGCCCGATCACTGCGACCGAATGAATTTCACTTTGTTTGAGCGGCAGAAAGTCATTGCGGTTTGAGAGCAGTGTGATCGATTCTTCAGCGGTCTTCAGTGATAGCGCAAGATGCTCGGGCGAACGAACAACCGACATGGGAATCTGACTATAGGGATTATCCGCCGGAGGATCGAAGACGCCGAGACGAAAACCGACGCGAAGCACACGGCCCAGCGCGCGATCGACATCGGCTGTCGTCAGCAGGCCACGCTTTACTGCAAGTGGTATGTTGGTCTGGAACTCGGTATCATCCGAATCGTTTCCCGCCTTGATGGCCATGGCTGTGGCAACGACAGGATCTTCAGTCAGTCGCTGACCGGTTTCGTGCGTTCCTTGGCGGCTGCCAGTAAGCAGTGTAACCGCGCCAAGATCGTCGGTCACAAAGCCATCGAAGCCCCACTGGTCGCGGAGAATATCCGTCAGCAGGCGGTGATTGACTGCATCGGGCGTGCCATTGATGGCGTTGTATGACGACATCAACGACTGCGGATGCGCTCCGGTTACGACCATCTTCCATTGCGCCAGCCAATACTCCATCAAGTTGCGGTCATCTACCTCGGCGTTGCCATGCTGGCGGCCGTTCTCGACGTTATAGACGGCGTAATGCTTGATGGTGGAGGCGAGCTTCAGATGATTCGGGTCATTCCCCTGCAAACCCTTCACATAAGCAATTCCCATCTGTCCGGTCAGATAAGGATCTTCGCTGAAGACCTCCTGAATGCGGCCCCAGCGTGGGTCGCGCACGAGATTGATGACTGGAGAGCGATACACGAGACCATGACGTGAACGAGGACCTTGAGCCTTCGCGTTGTAGAGGGCGCGAGCTTCATCCGACATTGCATCGGCGATACTGTGGACTAGGTTTGGATCCCACGTGGCGCCCATCGCGATTGGCGCAGGAAAGAGCGTCGTCGGCTCTTTCGACCAGACGCCATGGAGGGTCTGGTTCCAGCCGCCCCACATAGGGATATTGAGACGTGGAACGCCATCGTTCATGTGGTTGAGCTGCGTCGCCTTCTCTTCAAGTGTGAGACGTCCGAGCAGATCGGAAACACGTTGATCAATAGGCTTCGAAGGATCTAGATACACTGGGCGGGATGCAGTTTGCGCAGCCGCAACATCGTTAACAACAAGGAAAGCTATAAAACAACCAGCGAGGAGAGCCACAGACAAAAGGCGAGGCCGGACGGAAGTGAAAACAATTGGCAACGAACGAAATTCCACGACGACTCCGTTGATAAGGTTTATGGTTTCTGGTGGCGAATTACCTCAACGACATTGGCCATATCCTTTTCTCCGTAGCCGGCGGCGATGGCGCGGTCGAGCAATTGCTTGGCGTGGGTAGCAGTGGTCAGGTCCACACCCGTTTCAGCGGCAGTTAGGTGGGCATAGGCCATGTCCTTCGCAAGAAGTGCGAGGGAGAAGTTAACAGTCTCAAGGTCCCTGGTCATCCGGTCGGCCATGCCGCTAAGAAGTGGACTTCCAGGTGCTCCAGCCTTCAACAACTCGATGGCCTGGTCTCGGTCGAGGCCGCTGCGTTCCAGCCACGCCATACCCTCAGCCAGTGAAGCAAGCTGCACTCCGCAGAGGAAATTGTTCAGCAGTTTCATCTTCGCGCCACTCGTGAGCGGTCCCAGATAAGCGATCTTCCGGCTCATGGCTTCGAGCGCAGGGCGAGCTTTGGTTAGTGCATCTTCGGAACCGCCAACGAGAAAGTTGAGCTGACCTCCCTCAGCCTGCACCCGACTACCGGTAACGGGAGCGTCGAGTAATTCGCATCCATGCGCCTGTGCCGCGGCGCCCAGCTCGGTAATCCAGCCAGGACTTGCGGTGCTGGATTCCACCAGTACTGCGCCAGGCTCAGAAGCAGCGAGCGCCCCATCCCTGCCCAGCCAAGCCTCGCGTGAGGCGTTGTCATCGGCCAGGATCGAGATCACGAGTTGTGCACCTTTGACAGCTTCACCAGGAGTATTAGCTACCCTCGCACCCTGCGAGGCAAATGGTTTTGCTTTTACCTGTGTACGATTCCAGACTGTGAGCGGGAAGCTGGCCTTAAGCAGATTGGCTGCCATACCACGTCCCATTGTTCCCATGCCAAGCAATGCAACGGACATCTTTTCCATGAAATCTCCCGATATTGATGCGTTACGCGAGCGACAGCACACGAACCGGCTGCTTTGACTTAACGTCCTCATGAATGGGATTCCGAAGAGCACGCCCGAATCCCTCAAAGCGGACCTGTGCAATGTCACCGTCTTCAAGGACCACACCCGCGCCGAAAGACAGCGCATCCGCTCCGAAGAAGTGGACATGTACCTGTCCAGGCTGACGGTGCCCGGCAAACTTGAAGTGATGATGCTCGAGATTGGCGAGATTATGGCACATGTTGGCCTCGCCGGAGGCGATCCCGGTTTCCCAGAGCGTGGCACCTTTACGCTCGATACGAACATGACCGGGAATGTCGCCGAACTCCGCGCCAATGATCAGCTCCGGACCGAGGCTGCAGCTACGCAACTTGGAGCCAGCCAGGTTAAGGTAATTGCGTTTCTCAAACTTGTGATCAGAGAATTCATTGCCCTGGGCGATGCCAACGCGAAAGGGCATGCTATCAGGCGCGATCAGATAGATCCCCGCAAGCTCGGCCTCCTCTCCGCCGTCCTCAGCGTGTGAGGGGATATCAAGGGGCTCACAATGTGCTCTCAGGCAGGACCCATTACCTTTGTAGAACCATTCAGGCGCGATACCGATCTGGCCCTCGGCTGGTCTACCATTTTCCACGCCCCACTGAAACATTCGCATCGAATCTGTGAGGACTTCTTCTTTCTTTGGCGCGGCTTTCCGGTCTGCCATATGCATTGCCTGCCGCTGACGGGCGCTACCGAGATGTGTAAGACCGGTACCGGCAACGAGCAGACGCGATGGTTCGCCAGGGACATCGATCGGAGTGAGTAGATGCCACGCCGAGCGGCCATCGTAGACTTCGTCATACGACAGTGTTTCGCCGGTAGCGAGCCCACCTGCCTCTGCAGACATGAATGCGGAGCTTCGCAGGCATCTTTGTGCAAGCTCGTAAACGGACGAGACGCCTTCGAGGCAGCGCAGCTGCGGCTCGTCAACAAGGGCGACCCTGCGCTCCGTGCCGTTGGAAAGCTGAACGAGAGATACGGACATGTGTTTCTTTGTCTCCTTATCCAATAACTGTGAAGCGCTTCAATGACTCTTCATTGACGGTGAGCCCGAGGCCGGGCGTGTTCTCGTCGAGGTCGATGTATCCGTCCTGTGGAACTGGTTCGCCATCAAATATGTACCAGAAAAGTTCGTTACCAACCTCGACGTCGACCTTAGGAAAGAACTCCGAGATTGGCGCGTTAAGGCTGGCCATGCTTACGTGGTAGTTGTGCATCTGGCCTGCGTGCGGAACGACAGGGACCTGGAACGACTCAGCCAGCGCGCAGATCTTTCGCGCCTGGCTGATGCCGCCCACGCGATTGGTATCAAACTGGATGTAATCGAGCGCATCATTTTCCAGAAGTTCCCGGAAGCCGAAGATGGTGAACTCGTGCTCGCCGCCAGCGATGGGGATGCGTCCGTAGCCCTTCAGCTCTTTGTATCCGCGTGTGTCATCAGGGATCACAGGCTCCTCCAGCCAGCGAATGCCGAAGGGTTCAATCAGTGGAAGCATGCGTTTCGCATAGTCGAGGGTCCAGCCCATGTAGGCGTCGGTCATCAGATCGATCTCTTCGCCGATTACCTCCCGCACGTTGCGGATAAGCTCGATGTTTTTCATCATGCCTTCACGTCCGTCGAGGGGACCCCATCCGAAGCGCAACTTCATCGCCTTGTAGCCTTCATCTTTGTATCGTTGGGCCTCGGCACGGAGCTCCGGGATGGGCATGGCATAGAGACGGCTGGCGTAGACGGGGATCTTTTCTTTGGTGCGACCGCCCAATAGTCGATAGACAGGCTGTTTGGCATCCTTGCCGAGCAGGTCCCAAAGTGCAATATCGACGGCAGAGATCGCCGTCATGGCAACACCTTTGCGACCAAAGGCCATAGTGCGACGATACATCTGCTGCCACAGGAACTCGATGTCCCATGGGTCGGCGCCAATGAGAAGCGGATTCAAGTATGTATCGATAACTGTTTTTGTTACTACAGGAGAGAGAGAGGCATTGCCCAGACCTACGAGGCCGTTGTCGGAGAAAACCTCAACCAGTACCCAACCATGGAAAGTGAAGTTGCCCATCGATGGAGCAGAGTAGCTGACGAGGTCCATTGGGTTGGTGCAGAAGTGAGGGGGAAGAGCCACCGTCTTGCCTTCCCACTGAATGACACGTGTGCGAACCTCTGTGATCTTCATACGTTGCTCTCTATCTCCAGGAGATCTTGACTGCGAAGGGGTTGAATCCTGCCGCCGAAGAAAAATATGGCCAGGAAGCCAATAAGATGAAATGTTCCAACGAGGACGAATAGTATCCCGTAGCCGAAACCGTGGCCGAGAAGATATCCGGCTACGATTCCGAAAATGGCCCCACCGATCGCTCCTCCGAAGCCAACATATCCGGAGACAGTGCCGACAGCGGAGAGCGGGAAGATATCAGCAGGAAGGGTCATGATGAGTCCCGACCATGACTGTTGACAGAAAAACGCGATACTGAAGAGCAGAATCGCCAGTTGTACTGGGACAAGCGGAACCAGCATGACAACAGGCATGAATGCCGCAGAAAGCCCCAGGGCAGTCTTGCGGGCCTTGTCGAGTGAGAAACCGCGCTGCAGAAGCCTGCTCGAGAGCCATCCACCGAGAAAGCTGCCAACTCCCGAGGCTGCATAAGGGATCCATGCGTAGTAGCTCACCTGTTTGATATCAAAGTGACGCGCATCATAAAGGTACTTGGGCAACCAGAAAAGCAGAAAGTACCAGGCCGAATCGCTCATGAACTTAGCGAATACGATAACCTGCACGCTGCGAAAAGCAAGAAGCTGGCGCATGCTCAGCTTCTGAGCGAGCAGCCGTGCGTCCAGCGTGTTCACAGAGAACGTCGAAGTATTGCTGCGGTAAGAGAGCATCCACCAGACGACCCAAACGAAACCGATCGCTCCGGAGATGAAGAACACGCTACGCCATCCGCTGTGCAAGAGCAAGAATCCAATGAGCGGAGGTGCAAGTACAGAACCAATCGCGGTGCCGGCGTTGATGATGCCCATAGCGGTAGACCGCAGTTCGAGCGGCACCCATTCAGCCACGACCCGGACAGCAGCCGGAAAGCCTCCGCCTTCTCCCATGCCCAGTAGAAATCGGGCGCAGAACAGAAGAGCGAAATTACTGGCCAGCCCGTGCAAGGCGCAAGCCAGCGACCACCAAAGCATGATGAATAGAAATCCCTTCCGCGTGCCCAGGCGGTCCAGCAGACGGCCTCCGATCACATAGAGCGCAGCGTAGGAAAGAAGAAACGCAGTCTGCAGATAAGAAAACTGCAGGTCGGAAATAGGAATATTGTGTTGGATCGAAGCGATGGCGACCGGTAGCGTCTGGCGATCGAAATAGCTGATGGCGATGGCAATGGTGACAAGCGTGACCGAGAACCAGCGGCGGGATATTCCGTCGCTGGATACTCCGTCCGATGAAAAGCTCGCCAGATTCATAGTTGTCTGCTTTTACCACTTTAGATGGAGGAGGGAAATGCCATCGCGGGGCATCTCTGTCACAACCTGCACTTCATCATTTTGAACGTCAAGCCAGACTGGCGAAGTGAGAAGCTGAAGCTGACCTGCGGCCTGAAGTTGGGCGTATTGCTCTGAAGTCGGGTGCTGCGGCGAACCCATCTGCTGCCAGACGGTATAGGCGTTACTGTGTGTATCGTCGATGCGGAAGTACTGGAGCAAAACGCGATGCACTCCAGCGGGAATGCCATGGATGGTGATTGTTGCAGGCGTTGCAGGCGACGGGTGGTTCACATCGTGATAATTCCAGACGAGGACCGCGGCCTCACGTGTGGCCCGCGTAGCGAACGCATCGACGTCCGGACCTTGGCGAACTCCGGTGCTGACCAATGTGTCGAGAGGTACCGCTCCGCTGCTCATAGTCTTCACGCGATCGCCCGACATGAGGCCGAACATGCGGAAGACATTGAGAACAGGTTTGTCGACGCCATTGCTTGCAAGTGAGCGGAATCCTTCGAAGTAATCTTTGTCTTCAAACTCGAAGGCCCAGCTCAGCATAGCGATAAGGTCGACGGCATGGCGGTCCTGCAATTGATAGAGCGCCTTGAAGGCAGTGGCTGTGTATGCTGGATAGAGCGTACCGTTGCGGTAGTTGTTCGCCGGATTCACCTTGGAGGAACACGCCGCGCAGCCTTCAGGATCAGCTTCGCTGATGATGATCGGAAGGTGGCGGAACCTGGGAAAGCTGGCGACCAAGGCGAACCCCTGATCGGCATCTGTCAGCTCTCGGTTGATCCCCATGGTGACCACACCATTCTCGATCTTTGGAAAACCCTTGGCGTGGAAGCTGATGAAGTCCATAGGAACGGAGCCGCCGGTCGCGGCGCTCTTGCCGGAGCTGACATGCTCGAGAAAATTTTTAAGGAAAAGATTAGCTTTAGCGCGACCAGGGCTCGTGCTCGCCGGACCGCCGACCTTCGCTCCGGGCAACGCGGCGCGGACGCCCGCAACCGCGTAGTCATAGAGTTTCCAATACTCTTCGGGCGTTGTGTGCCAGTAGTCGATGTCAGGCTCATTCCAAACCTCGAAGTACCACTGCAGCACCTCATTCTTGCCATAGCGCTGAACTAAATGTGCAGTAACAACGCGGACCAGTTCTTCCCATTTCTTGTAGTCTTTCGGCGGATTGTTCGACTTGCCTGAGATGGTCGACTTGGGATAGTGCACCTGATACGGCTCGTGTCGGTCAGGTAGATCGGCGGCCAGATCTTCGGGCATGAAACCGAGCTCGACCATGGGTCGCACACCGGCTTCCTTATATGCGTCGAAGATGCCGTCCAAAATCTTGAAGTCGTAGACCGGTTTTCCATTCGCATCTTCCGTGTAGACGTTGGTGGAGCTGAACTTCAGCTCCGCCTTACCATTGCCCGAGGTGAGCAGGTGATGAGTGCGGATGTGAACAGGTACGGGGCTAAGATCATGCAGCTGTTTCAGCAACTCGCGACCGTGGCGCATTGTGGTGTAGTTGGCTTCGTCGTAGCCAAACCAGCTATAGATCGGCTTGAAAGGCCCGTCTGTCTGATTGAGATTGACCTCGATCGTGACCGGTGGCTGGTTTGAGGCAGGCAGCGGCTCAGGTACCGTGCCCTGGGCTCCTGCTGCGCCGCTCATGTTCATCATCGTGAAGGCAATGCCTGCTGCTGCGATGGTGCGGCCCAACCAGCGTGACACCTCGGTCATCGTGTCTCCCCTTGGGTTAGAAGTTGTACTTCAGCGCGAACTGAATATCGCGCGAGGGCACAGAGGTACTGACGATCTGTCCCCAGGTTGCGGTGTCCACCGGCGCCGTCGATGCGGAGCTTGTGACGCTCGCACCGGGAGCGCTAAAGCTGGTGGTGTTGGAGACGTTGAAGAATTCGGCACGGAAGGAGAGCGTACTTTCTCTCGGCAAGGAGAAATTCTTGAAAATAGAGGCGTCGAACTGCCTGTATATGTCGGACCGGAGCGTGTTGGCTAGCACCGTCCCATAGGCATATTGTGCAGGCTGCGCATAGCGGGTGTTGTCGAACCAGTGGGCTACAGAGCGCTTGAAATTCCTGTTGCCGCCGGTCGGGTTCAGATTCGGACGCTGTCCACCGACCCCAGTGTTAGCGCGGTCGCCTGAAATGACCGGGGTATACGGCACTCCGCTACGCAGTACCACAATGGATTGAATCTGCCAGCCGCCAAGCGTGTTTTCTACGAAGCCATTAGCGTGGTTCAAAAACTGCCGCCCATGCCCGATGGGCAGCCGGTAGCTCCCGCTGATGGCGACATTGTGGGGAAGGTCATACGGAGACAGCGCATATTCATACCCGGTGTTGCCGCCAAGCGCCGGCGACTGGTTGAACTGCATGAATTTCGAGTAGGTATATGCCACCAGAAGTTGCAGTCCATGGCTCTCGCGGTGTTCTAGCTTCGCTTGCAGAGAGCTGTAATTCGTAGAGAGATCCTGGGTGTTAAAGGCGATGGTTCCCCACGGCTGATAGGGGCGGCGGGCTTGTACGGAACCCGGTCCTGGAGTGGGGTCATTGAAGTCGTTTGTGCTGTTGAGGTCTACACCGTGATTGCCGACATAGCCAACCTCGAGCATATCGTTCGGAGAAAGCTGCTGTTGGATACCCAGGCTGTAGTGCTCGTTATAACCAACGTTCAGGTGGAGCCTGGTGGGGACCAAAGAGGGATTGGCTTGCGCAGAACCGAGTTGCGTGCCAAGGAAGAAATCGGCCAGAGTACGATTGGAGACTACGTTCTGAGCTTGAAAGACTGTTTCATTCAGGCGAAAAGGCAGCGTGTTCAGGTTGACGCGTCCACTGGTTCCCTCCGGCTCATAAAACATGCCGAAGCCACCACGGATGACGGTCTTATTCGTTGCCGAGTATGAGAAGCCGAAGCGGGGCGCCCACTGGTGTTTGTCCGTGTAGGTCAGGTTCTGCGGCAAGCCAGCGGATGCAGCGGTCTGAATATATTGACCGAAGAACTGATATGCCGTAGGCGCCGCAAGCTGTGCGCTCAGATCCGGAACGGGGCCGGTCCCGCCGACAACAATCGGTTTGCTGAGCGACGGAATGAAGGTTCCTATTTGCCCTTTGTATCCATCGAGCCAAGGCGAGTACTCGTACCTGAGCCCTGCGTTGACAGTCAGACGTGGGCTTACACGCATGTCGTCCTGGATAAAGATTTGATAGTAGGTCTTCTGCCCGCCGAAATTGATCGCCGGATAAGCGCGCTGGATGGAAAATGGATATCCCAGCAGGAAATCAGCAAAGGCGTCACCCGTAGCGAGAGTTTGACCGCTTGGGCCAACAACAGGAGTCGGAGAATTTGTTGCGCTACCGTTGAAGCTGAACTGTCCGGCAAATTGCTGGCTATCGTAGCCCAGCCATTGGTAGTACCGGATGAGCGTACCGAATTTGATCGACTGTAATCCTTTAAGGATCGTGAAGTTTTCCGTCCCTTCAAGCGCTTTGCGATCCTGCGACTTAGGGCGTTGATCGAATGCCGATCCCTGGATCGAGGTATAACCGCTGAGAGAGTAGTCCGGAAATGCTCCGCCGAGGCCAGGACGGAGCTGTGCCGAGAGACCGGTGACACCAAATCGCGCATTCCAGTCTGGCCCCTGCAGGAACGCCGAAAGCCGAACGTGACTGGGCAGGTAGTGGACCCTCGCCTCATTGACCATATGTGTGCCGACGTTCGTGATCAGTCCCACCGCAATATCTTGTCCAAGCGAAGTGAGACTGGCGGTACCGAGCGCGGGTGAAGCGTTGGGATCGGTCTCACGATTGGTGATATAAATCCAGCGGGCGAAGAGGCGATTGGATGGAGTGATCTGGTCATCGATCCGCACGGTGAACTGATCCCAATCGATAGCCTGCGAGGGAACGAAGCTGGCCGTTCCGCTGGCGTTGTTGGGCGTGGGAATATAGTTCAGAATTGCCAGAGCCTGTGGGGAAAAGCGATCGGAAGGGATCGTATTATTCGGGAATTGCGTGCGTGCGGTCTTTCCGTTGGCGTCTGTGGTCGTCGACAGAGGATCGTAGATTGGATTCGCACCGGCAAAGTTGCCATCACGCTTAGCCAGGCTAGCGACAATATCGTTGAAGATCAAACCTTGGCGGAGCCGCTGCCCTTCATAGTCGAGAAAAAAGAATGTACGGTCTTTGCCGCTATAGAGATGCGGAATGGTGAGTGGGCCGCCCAGGTCGCCGCCGAACTGGTTGCGTTTAAGGATCTGGCGGGTGAGGGCAAAGTAGTTGCGTGCGTCGAATTTGTCGTTGCGGATGAACTCGAAAATTCCGCCGTGAAATTGATTGCTGCCGCTTTTTGTAGTCGCGTTGAAAAAAGCTCCTCCGCGGTTGTATTCAGCTGAGTAGGGACTCTGCTGGACGGAAAACTCCTGCAAGGCATCGATGGAAGTCTGGATGAATGTCCCGCCCTGGTGCTGCTCAGTAACGTCGACGCCGTCAAGCAGGAAGGAGGTGGCGGAGCCTCGAATTCCGCTGATGACATTGCCGTTGACGATCTCTGGTCGAATAGCCAGCGAGTTGCCCGTAGCGGCCTGCAAAGACGCTCCGGGAGTCAATTCCGCAAGCCTGTAGAAACCGCGGCCATTGATGGGAAGCCCAGTAAGTTGCTGGTTAGTGATCACCTGGCCCATAGTTGCCGAGTCGGTCGAGAGCAGGGGAGCCGCAGTGGTGACCTGGACCGTCTGTGTCGAGGATCCAATCTTGAGCGCAAGATCTTCGCGGACGATCTGCCCTACTTGTACTTCGATGCGCGATGTGGTGGTTGTAGCAAAGCCGGACGCTGTGACACTTAGAACGTATTCACCGGCGGCGACAGGCGTGATCACGTACCCGCCACTGGTGTCAGTAACGGCGGTCTGCACGATGTTCGTTCCCGTATTCGTCAACTTTACATTCGCACCGGGGACGACAGCCCCCTGCGGGTCGGTGACGTGGCCTACCATTCGGCCCTGCTCCACTTGGGCGAGGGCCACACAAGTGAGGATCGCAGGCAGGACCAGAGATACACATACCCGTACAGTTTGAAGGAAATATTTGTTCATGAGTTCTCACTTTTGGGCGCACAATTGAGCAACTAAGAGCTTTAAGAACGATGACAAAGGTAGTACCTATTAAACATTCCTGTCAACATGATGAAGCAGTCATCTGCAATGCATAACCAATAATCCTCTTTAAACTCGAGGCTTCTATGTCTAAGCCACTAGTTCCTAGAGGTAAATTGGTACTACCTATGAGTACGGTCAAAGTCGGCGAATTGTTTTGACTTTGAAACATCTGTTGCCGCACTATGAGTCCATGAAAAGCCGGCGCGCCACCCAAATCTTGAACGCCTCAGAACATGCTCTCGACAACAAAGAGGATCTGACTCACCTTCTGATCCAGCGTTTTCAGCAGATGATGAGTGACGGCGTTCTACAGCCGGGAACGAAGCTTCCACCAGAACGCGAATTGGCCGCTTACTTCAAGGTCGCTCGCTCGTCGCTGCGTCAGGCGCTGAAGGTGCTGGAGATTATGGGGGTGATTACGCAGAAGGTAGGAGATGGAAGCTATCTGAACCGGGACGCATCCTCAGTGCTCGCTGTTCCTATGGAGTTCCTTTTCCTGTTGGACGATACTTCTGTACAAGAGTTGACTGAACTGCGCTTCATGATTGAACCTGCTCTGGCTGGGAAAGCGGCGGAACGCGCCAATTCCGATGACATTGCTTTGCTGCGCGAATCCCTCACCGATCTCGAAAACAGTGCCGGAGACAGGGTGAAGATCGTAGCTGCTGACCTGCGATTCCATCGCGCGATCTTTCAGGCTTCAGGGAATCACCTCACCGGGCGTTTGTTCCACGTCATCCATCGCGCGCTGCTGAACATGATTACGGTAACGTCGCAACTCGTCGAACTCGACCATACGGTTGCCTTCCATAAGCCGATCTTTGCGGCCATCGAGCAGAGAAACGCGACGCTTGCTTCGCAGTTGATGACAGAACATATCGCCGACGCAGCTGATTTGCTGATGCATATCCAGGAGCAAGAGAAAGAGCAAAGACTGCGCGACCATATTTCCAGGACACGCTTTGCTGCGCAGAAAACGACCCCGCCTCGCCGCCACCTCAAATCTGCCGAGACCATAAACACATCGCGGTATGATTACAAAGTTGCACAGTCTCCTATTGTGAAGCCCAAATGAGACTGGGAGTGCCGCTTCACTCTCAACGTCAATAAAATTTTTGACCGACGTTGTTCCCCTGGCAATTGTTGGATTCACTGTCTATCTTGAGCGCAGTTATGCCGACAGCTACAGGTGACAGCCTGAAGTGCAATGTAGGATTCAGCCATGCGAGAAATGCATTTACGAATCTTCGCAGTGGCAGTCGCGGCGACGTTGTTACTTGCTACGGCGCACGCACAGCAGAGTCACTGGGCGTCGGCGGATGAAAAAACCGCGAAGTACATCATTGAGATGGAGCGCAAGTGGGCTGAGGGTGTATGTGTCAATAACGGCGTCGTCGCCAGTCTGCTTGCCGACGATTTCCAAGGCACGTCAACGAAAGGCGTGCGCTTCACAAAAGCCGACGAACTAAAAGATGAGAAAAGTGCACGCACCGCTCATGATTGCGGACTTGATGAGGCCAAAGTGCATTTCTTCGGAGACACTGTTGCCGTTGTCTATGGCAGGGAACATGCCGTCGGCAAAGACAAGTCCCAGCCAGACGCCAAGGTGTGTCAGGTGTGGACCGATACGTGGCTCAAGCGCGGCAGTACCTGGCAGATCATCGCCTCGCATGATAATCGCGCGGAATGTAGATAGCCAGAGAGCGCCACGATCAGCGTCCCATTCGAGGGTCAGCATCTCAGGGCTTTCTTTCAATGCAAACGAGAAGTGATTCAATTTGCGGTATAACGGATAGTGCATTCATTTGGCTGTCGCTCGTCGTTGTTCAACCGGACCTGCAATATTCAAGTGCTTGTCCCCCTTGTCTCGAGGTTGGCCATAAAACCGTCGCGATTGCTGGCACACTAGGATCCCTTTTTGCGAGATGCTGAAAGGATGAACTTGAGGCTACGTATCGCCAAGTCACTGGTTGTTTCTCTGCTATACGGGTTACTTTTTGTGGCCATACCACAGATTGCGATCTCACAGACTGAGCAACAGCAACGTCCCACAAGCACTCCTTACTCAGGCGACCTGTCAATCTTCGAGACACCAGGACGCGATGAGCGGCTGCAGATTCAGCGCGTGATGGATTTGCTGGACATCAAGGCCGGATCATCGGTTGCAGATATTGGAGCGGGGTCAGGGTGGTTTTCGATGAGGGCAGCAGCGCGGGTGGGCGCCGGCGGAGTAGTGTACGCCCAGGACATCAATCCGGATGCGTTGAAATACATCGAAGATCGAATTCACAAAGAGAAGGTCGGCAATGTCAAGACCGTGCTTGGGAGTCCGGATGATCCGAAACTGCCGCCGGATTCGATCGATGCGGTTTTAATGCTGAAGGTCTACCACGAAGTTGCGCAGCCGCTGGTGCTGATGGCGAACCTGAAATCGGCTCTACGGTCAGGCGCGAAGGTGGGCATCATCGACAGAAACGGAAATGGCACAGATCATGGATTGAACAGCGATGTGGTGAAGCGGGAGATGGCTCAAGCAGGCTTTAAGCTGTTGTCGTCTTATGATTTCACCAAGGCCGACGGGCAGGATTATTTCCTGGTGTTTGCGGTGAGGTGAGGCGCTTCTAAAGGGGTAAGCATGGTTGCACTAATTGGATCTTCTACTTACATGATGCATCAGCATTCCCGACTGCCTAGGAGTAAACCGCGAATCGAAGTCGTGAGTGCACCGTCCGGAAGGCAATCACAAAACCGATTGCGGCCTTTGTAGGACATGGATACCCTCAGTCGGAGGACTCGGTGTTCGCCAGTCCAGTCAAAAATCGTAAAAAGCTGTACTGGCCGGGCCCTTTGTATCGGGCACATCTAGGCCTGCTGCAAAGGCTGCTGGCATCAAGGGAAGGATCGGGTAGCATACGTTCTCCCGGCACACCTTTGCCAGCTCCTTAAAGCGAAAGGTGAAGATGTAAAGACTGTGCAAGAACTGTTGGTCCAGCCAACAGCGTTGTCATGATGGACGTTTGCGCGGAAGGAGTCACCGAGCTCAAGCGCACTATCGGATCGTGCGTAGAGTCATCGGCGGGAACGCAGATGACCAGAAGGAGCCACATAATGGACGTAAAATGTGCTCATATTTTGGGAACTAGATTTCTGTAAGTCGTTGATTTTATATGGCGTCCCCGACGGGATTTGAACCCGTGTTATCGCCGTGAAAGGGTTTGAGGTGGCGGTAACTCATTGAAAATATAGGCCCCGGATGGCTCCTTGACGGCCTCACAGATACCCTTGGCTCCGCTTATTGGACGCCAATTGGACGCCAATTTCCCAATGTCCAAAAAGACGACTCGAGTTACGACTCGTGACCCTCTGGCAGGTCAATGAGTGCATCGCCGATTTTTCACTTGCCGAGAGTCTTCGAATACAATCGCAGAATCCGCATCGACCACTTCCTGCTAATCACCGCGCCTCTCCTCTCGGTTGAAGAGCTGCGAGATAGATTATGATCCGCGCACCCAGGCGAAGGTCCGCAGATCGAGATGGATGAGGCCATTCAGCAGGCGCTCAACCGGCGGCCTGAGCTTGACGCGGCAAACTATGCTCTGGCCAATGACGAAAGCAGCATCCGCATGGCCCACAATAATCTAAAGCCAGATCTGTCGCTCACGGGTTTCTACCAAAGCAGCGGTCTGGGCGGGAATCAGTACGACCTGAATACGGGGCAATTGATCGCGCGCGGTGGTCTTGGCGACTCATTTGGCCAGGTCTTTGGATTTGGATTCCCTGGATATGGCGGAACACTCACCTTGAATCTTCCACTTAGGAATCGAGCGGCACAAGCGACTTTGGGCAGCGCTCTAGTGTCGCGACACCGCGATTCGTATATCGCTCAGCAGACGCGTGAAGCGATTGTGCAGGAAGTAAGGAATGCCGTCCATCAATTCGATGAAGCGAAACTCACTTTGTCGGCAGGCAAAGACTCCTTCGATCTGGCCCAGAAATCTCTTACAGCGGATCAACGCAAATATGAGCTCGGCGCTGAAACGAACTTCTTTGTGCTCGACTCGCAGACAAAGCTCGCACAGGCGGAGCTTGAACTGTTGCAAACGCAGATAAGTTACCAAGTCGCTCGCGCAGCTCTTGGTCACGCCAAGGACGACTTGCTGGAGCCTTACCATATCCAGATTGAGAAGCTCTCGCAGTAGCCCGGTGAGAGTTAAATGACACGGCAATTATCGAACGAAGAGTATAGGAACGCGCGGAGCTGCCGCAAGAAAACGTCGCTATTGCAGCTGACTTCATCAACAGAGACATTCAATCTCATTGGCTGCGTGCTTTGATCTGCAGCAGCGTTGGTTTGCGACGCTAAGCTAATGCATATCAGCAAAGAGAGCGATGAAGAGGCAGAAGATGATCCAGTGTTGACGCATTGCGTGGTCGATTTTGAAAGTATAGTTGGAGAGACGAGCAGAATAGATGTCCCGCGTTAAGTGACCGGTTACCAGAAGCAATCCCGCGGAGGTCCTGTAAAGTCAGCTTTGCGGTAAGTTGCTTCCAAGGGTCCGACTCTTCAGCGCGTTCTCTGAACTGGTTTGCTGGGCTGGCGTCCGGAGCTTTTGGACGATTAGTAAAGGCATAACTAAGCTCTGGGCCAGCGTGTTTAAGCCGCTGATAACCCGTCACTGGGAACAACCGGCCGTGTGTTCTGCACAAATTCTTTCGTAGATGTGGTTTTCATGTCCACGCTGAAAGCTGTTCAACACATACCCGCACAGAATATCCACGTTGCGCGTTTTGGCTAACTCATCCGTGGCCTGTTCGACCTGAATCGCCGCATCCGCGTTGCCTCGCGCCCACAACGTAGGTGCGATTTCACCAAAAACTGCAACTCGGGCATGCTTTGCCTTCGCCGCCCTGGCCGATGAAGAGACTAGATCGCCCACGAACTTCAGGTATCGGACGGAGTCAGCCAGATCATTCACCATGAAAGTCGAGAGCGCTTCGTAAACATCCAAGGCAAGATAGGCGCCTTCTTCCATGGCAGCAGCAGCATCTATGCCACGTGCCAGCAAGATCTGAAGAAGACTCTTTCGGTGTGACTCAGTCGCGATGACGATAACCGGCCTTCCGGCTTTTAGAGCAGCTTCGATGAAACAAGCAAGGCCCAACAGAAGAGCTGCATCATCGGAATAGAACTGTGCTTCGTGCCTGGGTGTAATCTTCCCCTGACTCGACACGAGCGAGGGGAGAACCTTGTGGACGAGGGGGCCGGGACCATGCGCAAAGGAAACGTCATTGGGATCGTGACCCGAAAGTCCCTCACTGAGAAAGAGCCTGCCCTGACAAACTGCCTCCACAGCGACTGACAGTTCTCTTCCGGCGTAGGCTTTCACAACGTAGCCCATTGCCCCGATGCCAAAAGCTTCTTGCGCCACAGCGGCGGAAGATTCTTGACTCATGAAGAGTATCTTGCATTGAGGGCGGAGGTTACGGACTTTTCGAGCAACCTCTATCCCATTCAGCATGGGAAGCCCGATGTCGAGCACGATCAAGTCTGGTTTCAGTTCTTCGGTTTTGCGAACCGCTTCTAATCCATCTGACGCCTCGCCGATGACCTTCAAGTTCTGCCTTTTGACCAGCGTTGAGCGTACGAATCGCCGGAATGGCTCGTAGTCATCGACAATCAGAACTTTTACTGTTGACTCTTCCAGTGGCCCCATTTCGCTACTACGAAAAACCCCCAAATTTTCAGTGTGGTTTCAGATCTCTTAGAGTTTCACGCGCCGCTGGCTCCGGTCGTTGCGCAAGCGCAAGGTCTGATTTATCAAGCTTGATGGCAAGAGTGCTGGTTCGCATCACGACACGCGCGGCAACGCTCGACGTGGTGCCCGCAAAGTCTTGTCAGCTCAACCGGTCGATGCAACACTATCTAATCAGCTGATCCACAAATGCTTACCCTGAAGAATCGATCTGTTTGGCCGATGTGGCCAAACCTAGCTAGGGTAAGGTTCCGGCTGATCTAACCCTAGCCAGCGCTTTTAGCTTTTGTTTTCAATGAATATGGATCTGAGCTGAGTGTTGCGTTGACCCATTGAGACCACCCCGTTTTGCGGGCACAACACAGGGCTTTGTCCACTCGATTTTATGGTCAATCCCCGATGCTACTATTCTCTTTCATGGCCAGTACCAGATTGTTAGCTCTGCTTCTATCTTTGTCGTTTAGCTGCGCGACCATCGCCCAGCCTGCACCGGGATTCCCCAAACCCAGCTTTGAATTGGCTGACGCCAAGCACAAGCCCGGCAAGAGCGGCGTCCAGATCGGGCCGGGGAATTCGATCACAATTATCTCGGGGCAAGGAACTCCTACGACGATCAATGTGCTTACATTTTCAGGCGATGACAAGCTCTTGGCAGCGGGGAAGGACTTCGGCCGAGTTGTCGTTTGGGACGTCTCCCAAAGGAAGTTTATCTGCGCGGTAGACACCGGCGAAGGAATCGTAACGGCAGTGGCCGTTTCTAAAGACGGACAGCGGCTGGCCACTGCAGGGCAAGGGGACAGCTTCCGTGTGAAATTGTGGAGCCTGCCGGACGGCAAACTATTGCGAACCTACGACTACTTTTCCGGCTTTGTGCACTCACTTGCTTTTGGACCGGACGGAAAGTGGATTGTAGCTTGGTCCAACGATGGTAAGAGTCATGTGCTCGATACCGCCCAAGAAAAGCAGCTTCTCGTGCTGGATGGGATGTTCTCTCCGTTGCTGTCCGGTGATGGGCAGACGCTAATGACCGTCAGCAAGGCCAGTTACGTTGTTTGGAGTACGTCAGACTGGAGCAAGGTGCGTATCCAGGACTGAATCAGGACACCAGCTCTTCGACTCTTCGGTGCAGCGAAAGAAACCTGACCAGCGTAGGAAAGAACGGCCCAACCACGCACATATAGTCTTCCGCCCTGACAACAAACTCATCAAACCGTATCTTGAATTCATCCGGTCTTTTGTGGGAGTCCTGCATCCGGTTCACCTTCTGCAGGAGGTCTGCGAGCATTGCACTGCTTGAAACCTCAACGGCCAGCGTGTTGCGCAGCGAACTGAAAAAGGCGTTGTCGGCCGCCGCAGTCCGGGGTATCTCAAAGGTTTTCATATTCATATCAATCATTTGATCCTTCCGGCATAGCAAACGGCTCTTAAAGTCTGCTTTACCTGCATTATTCGGTCAGCGCAGTGGGACATTAGGGAGAACAAAAAGCGAACCAGATGCTACACTGAATTCATGGGCGGTGAGCGGGCTTCCACATCCCGAATGCGGCTGGCAGGCAAAATCTGTGCCATGTGTCATTGCCTGCTTCCTGACCTAATACCCCAGGCGAAAGGCTCTGTTGCATTAAGTGAGGGCAATGATCTGCTTCGCACCGGCTGAGAGGTGGCGTCTTCTCCCGCGGGAGTTTCCAGCCTGGGGCACCGTATATCACTATTTCCGCATGTGGAAGAACTCCGGTGTATGGACTTGCCTGCAACGAGAAATCTATGAGGAAGCTCGCAGGAAAGCCGGCCGGTCTGCGTGTCCCTCGGTGGTAATTATGGACGGGCAATCGGTAAAGACAACAGAACGCGGCGGCATTCGTGGCTTTGACGGGTACAACGAGTAAAAGGGCGCAAGCACCACATCCTCGTCGATACTTTGGGCTTGCCGATCGCATGCAGAGTCGAGCCGGCCAACATCTCCGACCGACGTGCAGCCTCCCTTCTGCTCGGTGGCTTAGGCCCGTTGTTTCCCGCTATTCGCACCGTTATCGCGGATGCTGGACATGAAAGCCGCAAGCTGGCTCGTCAGATCATGCGGGATGATGGCTGGAAGCTGCAAATCATCAAACGACGGCAGCGCGCCTTCCAGATCACGGGCCTTACCTGGATCGTGGAGCGAAGCTTCGCTTGGCTCGGCCGCAATCGCCGATTCAGCAAAGACTACGAATACGTGGTGCATACGTCGGAGACCATGATCGACATTGCAACCATTCGCATCTTGCTTAATCGACTCGCACCGGGCGTGAGCCTTTTCAAACACCCTCTTAGAGCACTGCTTCTGTCTGTCACGCTGGACCGATGCTCTTCGACTGTTCGTGATCGTCCAGCGCTTTTCGCGCTTGGCCATATACTACTCACGACCCCAATAGCGGCTGTCCATCGAAGATGTTGGTGAAGGAGCGTATTTTGCTGCTACTCCTGCGCCAACTTTGCAAGCGGTGTTTTATCTAAGCGCGCTGCATTGGCTGCTGACTGGGTGGCCAACCTTGCCATGAGTTCGCGGCGATGGAGCTTTTGCTTCCTTAACCTGTTGAATCTCGCTTTGTCGCCATTTTGAGATGACATATGCCTTCGTTCTTCCAATTTGTTCTTGCCGTGGGGTGACAGTAAGCGTGCGGGCTTCCCCTCCTGAGGAGATCGAGTGTGTCTACTTTCGAAGTGTCCACTTGTTTGTAGCTGTTGAAAAAGTGTGCGTCGACGGAGAAAGTGCGGTCCCGATACGGAACGGTTTCTAGCAGCCGAAGAGATTTCGACGCGGTTTTGGTTGCGGAGTTTGTCCTTTGCCGGGGGCATCGTTGCAAGAAATCGAACCAGACGCTTCAAGTTCTGGGCAGTGGCGGCCATAAGGAACTGCTCTTGGACATGCCTTAGCCTCCGGAGTCGAGCACGGCGAAGACAGATGCGATTCTTCAGCTCGCCGAAGAGTGCCTCGATCTTTTTCCTGCTGCGCTGGTGGCGAAAGTAATCTGGCTGTTGATTTCGCTCACGTGCTCGTTGCCGTACTTCCTCGTCCACATGAATAACGAGTTGTTTGTATCTACCGGAAGTGCATTCTGCTTTTCTCAAACAGTCACGGCACTGCGCTTCTGTTGATCTATATATATGGCTTCTATTCGCTGCCGGCTTGATTCCGCGGTACTTCAACTGCTTTCCTTCGGGGCATTCAAAGGAGTTGGTTTCAGGCTTATAAGTGAAGCGATCCAGGCCGTAAAGTTGATTTCCCGATGGATAGTGCAGTCGCAGCGGGATATAGGGAATGATTCCTCTGTTCTCAAGCCACGTGAGAAAATCTGCCTTGCCGTAACCAGCATCAGCGGCTAACGTCTTCGGAGCGAGCCCAATTTCTCTGCGCAGTCAGCGACCATTGTGCGGGCAGAGATCACTTCCTGACTCGAACTTGCGACTGTTGCTTCAACCCCGACGATCACACAACTTGCGTTATCCATAAGATAGTTGTCGAAATATCCGAGCTTAGAAGCCCTATCGCCTTTGCTGAAATAGGCTGCGTCGGGATCCGTGGTTGACACCTTGTCTTGCTGGGGAAGCTCCGGCTCAAGCGGATTGTCGCGTTCTAGGTCATCCAAGTATTGCCGCACATTTCGATTCACGTGTGCTGCTTCGCTGAGTTCCTCGCGCGGTATACGACTTCCGTTGTTCGCGTCTGCCTGAATGAAGCTGCCATCGACAGATAGATGATCCCCTTGCACCAAACCACTTGCTACACATCGCTTCACAATTTCTTCGAATAGTTCCTTGAAGATCTTCGATTCCTGGAACCGGCCGTGCCGATTCTTCGAAAATGTCGAGTGGTGCGGAACTTCTTGATCAAATGTTAGGCCCGTGAACCAGCGCCAGGCGAGGTGCATACGAAGTTCCTCAATCAACTTGCGCTCACTGGTGACGCCGTAAAGGTATCCGATAAGGAGAATCCGTAGCAGCCGCTCTGGATCGATCGATGGCCGCCCAGTCTCGCTATAGAATGGCTTCAGTTTCTCACGGACAAAATCGAAATTCACGTACCGGTCGATTGCGCGCAGAAGATGATCTTCGGGTACGTGGTCCTCGATTCGAAAGTAGTAGAAGAGCGACTCTGATCGGCATTGTTGCCCCATCATGTTGAGCCTCCCGCACCGACATCGCAATCATGCGTGAAGGTCCCGCGCACCACAAGCAGAAACTTGGCTTCAGTGTCAGAACAGTGTCGAGTTTTTCAACAGCTACAAAACAAGTGGACACTTCCAAAGTAGACACACTCGATCTCCTCAGGAGGGGAAGCCCGCACGCTTACCCTCAATGCCGCAGACCCACCACAACTGCTAAGTATCGAGAAACGCCGTAGTGTCTCCTGATTCCGGAGGGTTCGAAGTCTCACTTGGACGAGTAGATCCGCTTAGCTGCCTAAAATCTCCAAAGGCTCTACCTGATCACTTCGGCATATCTTCATCCCTTGGCTGATACCAAGGTTCGCGTCTCTGTGGAAACAGTCCTTCGCGTTTGGACACCAATGAAGCCATCACTCGACTGGCCAGAAATGTGGCGTATTCGATTTCTCTATCAAGCTCTGGAGTAGAACTTGTGTTTTCGAATGCGGCTGGCCACTTAGCTGTGCGAATTGCGAGGATAAGACAGGTCGAGATCAAGAGCGAAGGTCCCAGTTTGGGCCAATCAGTGGAAACGTTGTAGCCGCCGACTTCAGGTTCAGAAGGCATATTTCGTCCTCCGAGCCCACACTTCAAAGTCGCCAGAAAGTCTGCCCTTGAATATTTCCGCAGGCAGGTAGCGCCGTCGCTCGCCGCACAGTGGACAAGTGTGGATAATCCACGAGTCCGGCATCGTTCGTACTGGAGCAACTATGTTTTGCCGGCAACGTTTACAGCTGATAACGAAATCGTGGATTCGTTCTGGGGGTCCGTGAAACATGCCATCATGATAGCGAAGAAAAGTAGAAAATAATTCACGATATTATGAAGAAGATAAAGTATTTATATTCAATGATATAGATGATAATTGCACAGTATTAGATGCAGTTGCCCTACTTGACAGGAGGCAAACAGAATAAGCGAACATAAGGCGAATACGCTTTATGTCTTCTGCCACCCTATTACGTGCTCAGATTGAAGCCGCTCTTGCGGACCGAATTCCTTCAGCACTCACTCCAGCACCGCGAGTGATTCGACCAGTGGCGTCAATTGGAATTGCGGAAATAGACACATTACTTGAAGGTGGTCTTCCGGTCGGTGCTATCACGGAGCTGGTGGGTCCCGAATCCTCTGGGCGAACGTCGCTGGCACTCTCCTTTATTGCGCAGTTGACGAAGGCAGGAAGGGTCTGCGCCTGGATCGATGTGTCGAACACGTTGCATCCCGAGTCCGCCGCAGCTTCGGGTATTGATCTGTCCCGGCTTCTCTGGGTCAGGTGCGGAGTACAAATGACAGCACCTGTTCGATTGCAACAGTCCTTTGCTCTTCCTGATAGGTACCTGATCCCACCACCCATCAAGAAGGGCTTGCACGGTGGCGGGTTCGGCACTCACCCGCGCAATGAAGTCAAAGGCCTCCCCAGTGCAGTCGGCGATTTATTGCAATCCCAAATACTTGCCCCACGTTGTGCAGAACCACAACGTAAGGAGAGACCTGAAAAGGTGGTTTTAGATGCGTGTGTGAAGGCACCCATACCAAAACAAAGCGCAAGGGCGCCTCTTTCGAAAAGGCCTTTATCGCGAATCGACCGAGCGCTCCGAGTTACAGATCTTCTCTTGCAGGGTGGAGGCTTCAGCGCTGTGGTGTTCGATATGGGGAGCATTGCACCTGAGCATGCTTCGCGCGTTCCCTTGGCGACGTGGTTTCGCTATCGGGCTGCTGCTGCGCAAACACAAACAAGCATTGTCCTTCTTACACAACACTCGTGTGCGAAGAGCAGTGGTGAACTCTTGTTGAGATTCCGGCCTGGCATCGCATGCCGGAACGAAACCACGGTATTCAGTGGCATTAGCCATTCACTGGAATTGGTACGGCGGCGCTTCGCGCCAACTCCGACGAATGTGGTTCCACTGCGCAGGCCTCCGCAGAGTGCAACGGTTGCTAACTGGCGTAGCCGAACCACATGGGCAGGTGGAGCATGACAAAGCATACCGAGTTGTATGCCTGCCTGTATGCCAGGGAATTTCCTGCGCAAGCACTTCTGCGGCTCAAGCCGGATTTGCATGACAAAGCATGTGTTGTCATGGCAGGTAATCCGCCGTTACAGCATGTTTGTTCACTCAATAAAAAGGCACGCAGACTCGGTATGGCTCACGGCATGACACAGGTTGAGGTAGGTACGTTTCCCTCTGTGATTGTCTTGCCACGTTCCCCAGGTACAGAAGAACTTACAAAGACAGTCCTGCTCGAATGCGCTGGCGGATTCTCGCCCCGAGTGGAAGAATGCACCATCGATGGCGCTTTCCTATGTGTCATTGATATTGCCGGAACGAGAAATTTGTTCGGTCGGCCCGAGACTTTAGCGCAGAATCTTCTCGCCCGCGTCAGAGCGCTTGGAGTGACAGCGTGCATCGCTGTCAGTAGCAGCTTTCATACAGCAATCGCAGTCGCCAAGGGCTCATCAGCAAAACGAGCCATCAATGTTGTTTCCGTTGGTGAAGAGCAATCAGCGCTTGCTTCGTTGTCGCTCCATGTCCTCGATCTCACCGAAAAGCAGGCTGAGACGTTCTCTTTATGGGGCATTCACTCGCTCGGAATGCTTGCGGCTTTGCCTGAAAAAGAGCTTATCGCGCGCGTTGGGCAAGCAGGCAAACGTCTACGTCAGCTGGCCCGAGGCGAGTTTCTCCACTTGTTTCAACCCGTCGAGCCTGTCTTCACGCTCGAAGAACAGATGCAACTCGATTCTCCAGTCGAATTGCTCGATGCATTGCTCTTTGTCGTGAATGTAATGCTTGAGCAACTCATCTTCCGCGTAACAGCCCGTATCCTGGCGCTCGCATCTGTGACGATCACGCTGACATTGGAAGATGGCAGAACGCACTCACGCACTGTTCGACCTGCCAAGCCAACCAACGATAAACAGTTCTGGATTAAGCTTCTTCATCTCGATTTGGAGGCTCATCCGCCACCTGCAGCCATCCTTGCCCTGACGCTTACTGCGGAGTCTGGCAGCACAAGCAAAGTACAGCTCGGGTTATTCTCGCCGCAGCTACCGGAACCTTCGCGTTTGGATGTAACACTGGCACGCATTCGTCTTATCATTGGCGATGAAAACGTGGGCCGGGCGGTGCTCGATGATACACATGCTCCAGAAGGTTTTCACCTCGAACCGTTCTCGGTTCCATCTACTACCCCAGTAGAGACAGAAAAGACGGAGGTATATTCTGCGCTGCGTCAGCTTCGTCCGGCAGAACCAGTTTCCATCGCTCTGCAGAGTGGATGCCCGAAATCACTTGTCTTTCGTGAACGGCGATATCTTGTCGAACACGCCTATGGTCCCTGGCTGACTGCAGGCGAATGGTGGAATCTCTCCCTCTGGGAGTGCGAGCAATGGGACCTGATCGCACGCTCCCAGGATGGTTTAACGCTTTGCTGCTGTCTCATACACGACCTCATGCAGAAACAGTGGCGAATGGTCGCTTTGTATGACTAGCCAGTATATCGAGCTGCATGCAAATAGTGCCTTCAGTTTTCTGCAGGCTGCCTCGTCACCGGAGAGTCTGATTGAGCGTGCCACCGAGCTCAATATGCCGGCCATGGCGCTGCTCGATCACAACGGTGTCTATGGCTCGGCTCGATTCCATACCAGTGCAAAACTAAACAACCTTAAGGCGCATGTCGGGGCAGAAGTAGCGGTTTCGAGTTTTGGACCACGGCTCAAGCCGCCGGCATGGTTGCCTACACCAATTCGCAGATGAGCCAGCACGCCTGCCTTTGCTCTGTGAATCGCGGGAAGGCTATCAGAATCTTTGCCAGCTCATCACGCAGTTCAAAATGCGTGAGACCAGAAAGAACGATGGTGCTGCAACCATCAGATGATTTGAAACAATACGCATCCGGTCTCATCTGTCTGACAGGGGGAGATGAAGGACCCTTGGCGGCAGCACTTGCTGCGCGGCGATGAAGAAGCAGGACGCGAGACGGTCGAGCAACTCATCCACATCTTCGGTCGTGAGAATGTCTACGTCGAGCTGCAGCGGCACCAGGAACGTGCAGAGGAAGTGGCGGAATCAGGCTGCTATCCGCATCGCGCGATCTCTTAACCTTCCAATCATTGCGACCAATGGCGTTACGTTATGCTTCGCGATACGATCGGGAGATTCAGGACCTCTTTACCGTCGATCCGTCATCACGTGCCACTCGATCAGGCTGGACGCCTGCTTGCTGTCAACAGTCAGCGCTATCTGCGAACTGCGAACGAAATGGCAGCACTCTTTCACGATATTCCCGAAGCAATCGAGCGGACATTTCGATCTCTCCTCTCGTCTGAAATTCGAACTCAACGATCTCGGATACCAATTTCCGCGCTATCCGGTTCCCGAGGTGAAACGATGGACAGCTTTCTGCGTAAGCGCGTTGCAGAAGGCGTCCAGCGCCGCTATGGACAAAAGAGACCGCTCTCTGCTTGAGCGCGCGAAGAAGCAAGTAGAACACGAGCTGGCCCTGATCGCAAAGCTCGGTTTTGCAGGCTATTTCCTCATCGTCTGGGACATCGTCGAGTTCTGCAAACGGAACGACATTCTGGTGCAGGGACGCGGCAGTGCTGCCAATTCCGCCGTCTGTTATGCGCTCGAAATTACTGCGGTCGATCCCGTCGGCATGGATTTGCTCTTTGAGCGTTTTTTAAGCGAGAGCCGAAACGAGTGGCCAGATATCGATCTCGATCTGCCCTCAGAGGACAAGCGCGAGCAGGCAATTCAATATGTCTACCAGCGCTATGGCGAGTTGGGCGCAGCCATGACCGCCAATGTCATCACCTATCGCGGCAAGTCGGCTGCGCGCGAAGTCGGCAAGGCACTCGGCTTTGATGAAGACACGCTGGGTCGGCTATCGAGTCTGGTTAGCCAGTGGGAATGGCGCGGAAGACCGACACCATGGCGCATTCATTCCAGCACGCCGGTTTCGATACTCGGCATCCGCGCATCGCAAAATATCTTGAGCTGTCGATGCGCATTCAGAAACTGCCGCGGCATCTTGGCCAGCACTCCGGCGGCATGGTCATCTGCCAGGGACAACTGAATCACGTTGTACCCCTGGAACGCGCTTCGATGCCGGGCCGCACCGTTGTGCAATGGGACAAGGAAGACTGCGCCGATCTTGGCATTATCAAGGTTGACTTGCTTGGACTGGGAATGATGGCCGTGCTCAAAGATTGTATTGAGCTGATTCCCGCAGCACTATGGTGAGCGCGCCGATCTGGCACAATTGCCTGAGGATGAGGAAGTCTATCGCACCCTGCAGAAGGCCGATACCGTGGGCATGTTCCAGGTTGAAAGCCGCGCGCAGATGGCTTCGCTGCCACGCAATTGTCCGAAGCGTTTTTACGACCTGGTTGTGCAGGTCGCCATCATCAGGCCCGGACCCATCGTTGGCCAAATGATGCACCCCTACATGCGGCGCCGGCAGGGACAAGGAAGCGGTCACATATCCGCACCCCTCGCTGGAGCCAGTTCTGGAGCGAACTCTGGGCGTTCCGCTCTTCCAGGAGCAGCTACTGCGCATCGCCATGACTGTTGCCAATTTCACCGGCGCAGAAGCTGATGAACTGCGTCGCGCTGTAGGCATGCGCCGCTCCTGGGAGCGCATGAAAAATCTTGAAGGCAAGCTTCGCGCCGGCATGACTGCGAATGGTATCGATGAAGCAACGCAGGACACGATCGTGCAGAACATCAGTTCGTTTGCGCTGTACGGGTTTCCTGAATCGCATGCTGCCAGCTTCGCTCTGCTTGCCTATGCCTCTGCATATTTCAAGGTGAAGTATCTGGCTGCATTTACGTGTGCCATTCTCAACAATCAACCGATGGGATTTTACTCGCCTGCAGTTCTGGTGAAAGACGCGCAGCGCCACGGCCTGCGAATCAAGCCCATCGATATTCAGATTTCTGATTGGCAATGCGCCGTTGAGCACGAACAGGATGGCACACTCTCCGTTCGTCTGGGACTCGGCTATGTAAACGACTTGCGAAAGACTGCGGCAGAAGCGCTGGTGAAATCACGGATTGAGGAAGGCCTGTTCCGCTCAGCCGAAGATCTTGCGAAACGATTCCCACCCTTGACTGAGCAAGAGCTGAAAGCACTTGCTAAAGTCGGAGCCTTGAATGAAATCGAAGGCATCGAGCATCGTCGTGATGCTCTCTGGCAGGTGGAACGGGCCGGTAAGCCCGAAGGGCCACTCTTCGGTCAACAGAGTGGTTGGCTGCGTGAGGAATCCGATTTACATCCACTTAGCATGATGACTACTGAAGAGCGCTTGGTAGCCGACTATGCAGGTACCGGCCTCACAACCGGCAAACACCCAATGTATTACCGCCGCAGTGAGTTGCGTGAGCGAGGAGTTCTTTCCGCAGAGGAGCTACGAAAGTGCAAAGATGGAGAATTCGTGTGCACTGCCGGTTGTGTGATCACACGGCAGCGGCCCGGCACAGCAAAGGGAGTCATTTTTATGACTCTTGAAGATGAAACAAACATCTCCAATGTGATCGTGATGCCTGATATCTATGATCTGAACCGAGTTCTGGTTACCCGCAGCAAATTCCTTCTGGTCGAGGGTGTTCTTCAGAATCGGGACAAGGTCATCCATGTGAGAGCAAGTCGGCTGATGGAGCTATCCAGCTACGCCATAGAAATGCAGTCACATGATTTTCACTAGCGACAAAGGAAAGCGGAGCCTGCGTCAACAGGCTCCGCGCGATTGGTATATTGCTTAAGCTGCGGCTGATTTCTTCGCAGACCTCGTCTTAGGCTTGGCAGGGAGAGCGTTCGCTATTCTCGATTTCTCCTTCGCGGCGAACTCCTGCTTCACTTTTGAAGCGATGGCATCAGTGTCCACTTTGTAGTGCTCCGCAGCTTCTTTCAGTACGATGCTGGCATCAGTCTTACTCCGTGCCGATAGCAATATAACCATTTGCACGATTAACCGCCCGAGATTACCTTCATCGGCCTTGCGAATGAAGGTACGCACAAGCTTTTTAATCGATTCAGCATCTTTCGCCTTCTTGATGCCGTGCTGCCGTGCCACGATCTCCAGACGGCGTTCGTCCAACAATGCCGATAGATGCTCTGCAATGAAAAGAAGGTCGCGTTTCATCAGTCGCACTGGAACTGCTGCCACGATGGTTGCCAGCGCCCGCAAGCCAGTAGCCTGAGCCAGAACTTCTTCGCGGCGGCGTTTCTCCTGTTCGGCTTTCCATTTCACGTCCGTTGTTACGCGCTGCTTCTGCGGATGGTGCACAGGGCAATCGGCAGTGCAGACTTTGCGGATTTCTCCTTTCTCCATGCCTTCCGTCACGATGGCATCGGCAGCGTATTTGCAGGTTTTGTATTCAGGACGTGACGCCTCCTCTTTTGACTTGGGCTTCTCCGGCCGGATTTCCGTGTTTTGTTTCGCGGCAGCGCTGAGTTTCCGCCCGATTGGCGCGGTTTACCAACCACTAATTGGCGGGTGGACGGTTACACGACAGCAATCGGAAGTTTAGGTTTGTCGTGTCCCTATCACGCCTGTCGCAATCAGATCGTTCAATCCCCTAGCCCCACCCAAGAATCTGTTGAAGTGCTGTTTGAAGGAATTGCTCC
>CAVTVL010000002.1:0-94816 GCA_963738095.1 Terriglobales bacterium | reverse complement strand
AACGATCAATGAAAAACATCCCGACCTGCAGGCTGGAGTCTTCTCGCCAAAAGGCTCAGGTGCACCTTATTTAGTGACGCTGGGTACAGCCACGGACCGGGTCTCAGCATTTCACATGCGTGACAAGGCTGTTCAGGAAGGATTGCCCAGAGACACCTACGCGCAGAACTACACGCATTAAGAAAAGACAGGTCCAGATAGTGTCATCCTGAGCGCAGCGAAGACTACGTTTGGCGCTGAAAGAACCGCGCCAAACTCTGCTCAGGATGACTATGGATAAAACGGATTATGACTGCGCGGGCGGTTGAGCTTGCGGGGTTGCCGGTGCCGCTGACGGCTTTGGTGCCACAGGCTTCTTCGGTACTTCCTTCTTGCCGGGGGCAAGAATCGCGTGCAGCGTGGTACCTTCCATCCGCGGCATGAACTCTACGATGCCGGAGTCTCCGATATCCTGAATCAGACGGTTAATGATCGCGTAGCCCAGCTCGCGGTGAGCCATCTGGCGGCCCTTGAAGCGCAGCGAAGCCTTAACCTTGTCGCCTTCAGTCAGAAAACGGACAGCCTGATTTTTCTTGGTCTGGTAGTCATGCTCATCAACCGTGACGGAGAACTTGACTTCCTTGACGACGATAACTTTCTGCTTTTTGCGTGCAGCGCGCTCGCTCTTGTCTTTCTCGTAGAGAAACTTGCCGTAGTCCTGAATGCGGCAGACGGGAGGAACCGCTGTGGGCGAAACTTCCACCAGATCCAGACCGCGTTCACGGGCAATCTTCAACGCGTCAAACGGCGCCATAATGCCGAGCTGCTCGCCCTTGTCGTCGATCACGCGCACTTCACGCGCGCGGATTCTTTCATTGATACGAATAAACTGCTTAGCTGAACGCTTGTCTAACTGTGCGATGGGTTTCCTCCAAATTGTGGCAGCGCCACATACCTACTCAGTATAACAAGCAGGTCCACTATTTCCTCTGATGCGGGTGGGATCAATCCAGACACTCTTTTATTGCGGCAAAATATCCGCGCAAAGTCCCGTCTCCGTTAAGCGATTTGCCCGCACCCTCATAGTGCGATTCGGCGGGCAAATCATTGCAATTTCTACCTTGATGAAGTTATCTGAAAGTGCCGGGGTTGTCTCTGGATCATTCCCCTTCAACGTCACCACGCTTAACTCCCGCCCGAGAAAGCTCTGTCGAAAGGTCGTATTTTTCCGCTGGATCAAAGCACGCAGAGCTTCCATACGCAGGCGAACGATTTGCTGGGAGACAGCCTGCTGGCGATGCAAGTCCGCAGCCGGCGTTCTGGGCCGTGCCGAATATGGGAAGAGATGCAGATAGGTAAACGGCTGAGCGGCGATGAAGTCATAGCTCTCCTGAAAAAGCGCGTCCGTCTCCCCCGGGAATCCAACCATTACATCGGCTCCAATCGCGGCATCGGGGAGCCGGCTCCGAATCTGGGTAACCTTCTCCGCATAATGCCATGGCCGGTAGCGGCGATGCATCCGTCGCAGAATCGCATCGGAACCGGATTGCAATGGCAGGTGCGCGTGCCGCGCAAGCCGTCCAGCATATGCAGCAAAGAGAGCAATCAGCTCCGCCGTCCAATCCATCGGCTCAATCGAGCTAAGACGCAAACGCGGTAATCTCGTCTTTTCGAGAAGAGGGGCGACCAGGTCGACGAATCGCTGTGCTGGAGTCAGATCTCGCCCCCATCTGCCCAGATTGATGCCCGAAAGCACCAGTTCCTGCCCACCGTTTTCAACAAAGCGTTCGACGGATGCCAGGCACTCGGCAAGCAAAACCGAACGGCTGGGACCACGGGTCTCCGGAATGATGCAGAAGGAGCATTGATTTGCGCAGCCGTCCTGCACTCTCAGAATCGGTCGCGTCTGGTCTGCGTCTTCGGCGAAGGGCAGTGTCGCCAGATCGGCATGTGCGAAGCTTTCATCGACGTAAACCGGAATACCGTTGACCAGCTTTGCCAGGGGAACAAAACCCGACGGTTCGACGATGCTATGAGCGACCAGACCCTTATGACTGTTGCCGATGATTGCACTGACGCCATCGAGCGCCGCCAACTCTTGCGGGGCGCGTTGCGCATAGCATCCGGTAACGACGATCTTCGCCCTTGGATTGTCGCGATGGACGCGGCGAATGAAGGCGCGAGCTCCCCTGTCGGCATCGGCAGTGACGCTGCAGGTATTGACGACGACGACATTTGCGCTGGCGAAATCCGAAGCAGGACCTAGACCATGCTGACGCAATCCTGCCGCGATCGCTTCCCCGTCCGATCGGCTGGAGCGGCACCCGAAGTTCTCGACATGGTATTCTGCCACGTTGTTTAGTGTAACAATGGGAATCTCAGTGTCGGAATTCGCTGGAACAGAATCCCTGCAACGCGCTGGCAGGAATGCGGCGTTGGCCGGAAACCATTACTTTGAAACAAGGGAAATTCAGGAGTCTATATGAAGCGGCGTATTTTGCTGGTGGATGATGAAGTAGCGATTCTGCTGACGCTGAAGGCAGTGCTCGAGATCAACGGCTTTGAAGTGGAAACCGCGGCCTCCGCTCGCGAAGCCAAATCGAAGATTAAAAACAGCCAGTATCACATGGTGATTACCGACATGCGCATGGAAAGCGAGAGCGCGGGACTGGACGTAGTGCAGGCCGCCAAGAAAGCGTCTTATCAACCGGCCGTCGCCATGCTCACGGCGTTTCCTCTTCCCGGCGACGACTGGCAGGAGCAAGGTGCCGACGAAATGCTTGTAAAGCCGATGAACACCCAGGACCTGCTCGTGCAGATCGAGGCTTTGCTCGTAACGCATGAAGACAATAAGCGCGGCGCGGGAAAGAAGCAGCCCGCGTTAGCAGGCACAGCGAAAACGGATGCAGGAAAGACCCGTACTCCATCGCGCAAAGCTGTGGCCACGCACTGACGTTCCGCCAAAAATCGGCGAAGACGATTTTCTCAAAATCTACAGGGCTGCTGGCGGCTGCTGAGCAGCGACCGGTACGATCCGCTTCCGCTGAAAACACTCTCGGCAAAGCACTGGACGCCCTTGTGTTGGCTTAAACGGCACCGTTGTCTCATGGCCACACTCTGAGCAGGTGGTGCGGGTTTCAGCACGCACCGGAGACCCGCCCGCAGCGCGTTTGGCCTTGCAAAGCTTGCACCGTTTAGGATCGTTCCGGAATTGCTTGTCATGAAAGAAAAGCTGTTCCCCTGCGGTGAATACAAATTCATTCCCGCAATCTACACACTTTAGAATCTTGTCGACGAACTCCATGTTGCGTTCCCCAGCCGGATGCAGAGATACCGCAGTGCCGGCGCAGAGCCCCAATCCACTGTCATAGTGAACGGAAGCTGCTGATCGTAGCGAACTTCTTTGGTGAACTTCTTAAGACGATTGTTGCGAAGGGGCCTGGCCGCGGTGAGGAGCGGCGACTACCAGTTGCTTAAGCGAACCGGTATGACATGCCAATGAGCACGCCGAGGGAACTGCGGCACTGCATTCTTGTAGTTCAGCCCCGAAGCATCTACTTGTTGCTGCGGGGCTGTCAAATTCTTTCTGGTATGGAGTTTAAGTTAGTCCTGCTCTTTGCGGGCCTTCTTGCGATTCCGCTTACGTGCGAGCGCCTCTTTAACGCGACGCTTTTCACCGGGCTTCAGGTAGAAGGAGTGACGCTTGACTTCCTTGATGATGTCCTCCTGCTGGACCTTACGCTTAAACCGGCGCAACGCATTTTCTAGCGGCTCGCCTTCTTGTACACGAACCTCTGCCAACTGAACTACACCTCCAAACCGACCCCGCTAGGGCACGTATAGGATATCAGGATTCCTAACTGTCAATAGGATGAATTTAAGTTATTCATATGTAGATAGTTAGCCGAACAGAGTCGAGCAGCCAGGGATCAGGTTAGACCCAGCCTTTGCGGAAACTCATCCACGTCGTCGTCTTCCGGCAAGGCTGCGCGCTCTTGAATGATGCCTCGCTGCAGGCGCTGCAGAAACATGTGCGCAGCCGTAATAAACAAGGCGGTTGCTGCAAAGCGCCAGACACTTTGCTCCATCCATCTCCCCAGGTCAACCACCATCAGGATAAACGGAGGAAACAAGACAAGAAATGCCGCCAGATAAAACGCGAGATTTCGTTTGGAATACGCGAGGGGGATGCTAAACGGCACGGATAGAAACCGCAGAAAGAATATATCAATCAACAGGAGACACGAGCCTTGTGCGATGAGTAACTGAGCTGCCATCTGCCGCACGCCGGAAAATGCTACTGGGCTGACCAGCTTCGCAACCAACAGGGCAGCCGCTGTAACAAATACAGCCCGTAACAGCGTCCAGCGCAGCGTTGCCGCGATGTGGTTGCCGTCAGGCCGCGAACCGATGACATGGAAGGGCCAGTTTGCCTTCAACTCCACCGGAGACATGAACGCGGCTTTGAGCCCGGAAACAACCAGAAAAGCTACGACTGGGAGGGCGGACCGTAACCCTCGCTCGGAGTACACAAGGCCGAGATGCCCGCCATGCGGTCGAAAAGCAATCGTCGTCGCAATCAGAAGCGCAAAACCAGCGCCCCCATACATCGAAAGATACACCCGGTGGTGCGGAGCCCGCTTCAGCGTCTGGCTGATGAAATGATAAATGCCCCGCTGCGATGGCCGCAGAATAAACACCGCATGCAGAACGGCATCCTTGATGTCCGTGCCCCAGTTGCGCGAATTTCTTGCGACTCTGCCCTCAATCGCGCTGCGCATCTTTCTTCGATACGCCAGCGGATAGGTTAGTCCTGCCAGGGTCATGACGATGACCAGTGCGCCACTGCCTGTCACCGCAAGTGAGTGAAAGATATGCGGCGCTGCCGCTCCTTCGAGCAGCGTCTGATACACCCCGAGAAACCAGAAAGGAGGAAACCATCGCACTGCCTGTCCCCCGGACGTAAGCAAAAGACGCAGATTCTGAGACAACAGCGGAAAGAGAAACAGCACAATCAACAGAGTCGCCAGAGACAACCCTTGCAGCACGGGCGATATCCAGCGGAAGAGTCTTTCTCCAATAAGGTTCAGCAAGACCCCTTGTAGTGAAACAAAGAATGCGGCGGTGAAGAGCCCGCCCGCGACCACGGCAAGAATATGCGCCGCAACGTGCCGGATGAGGCTCGGCTCTCCGGCGATCAGTGGCAAAAAGATTGCCCCCGACAAGCCGCTGGCCAGCAGAAATAACCCCAGGAAGATGCCAAGCGCGGTGATCTTTGCCGCGAAAAACTTGCGCGCCGGCACTGGCAGCGGTGTCAGCACCAATACATCGATCAGGTCCAGAAAAAGAAGATCCCACTCAAATACCGCTGCGGCCCCTGCCACCACGCTCGCGTACATCACGTAAAAGTAGTGATCGCTGACCCTTGGCCAATAGCCGCGCGGCGCTGTATTGGGCGGAAAAATAAAATACGAAGGGATAAGATAAAGCGCCACGACAAAGCCCGGTACAGCAATTGCCGAGAGCGCCTGAATGACGCGCACCCCGTTTTCCCCGTCCAGCGAAGCCAGCGGGTTATCAAAGAAGCGGTCGAAGAAGTGTCGGACCAGGACGACGAACCTGTTCATGCGAAGCACTTCTTTACTGACCATTCGCGCCTGCACTTCAAGTGAAAGCACAGGATTTTCAGGCGGCGAAAAGATCTGAAAGACGCTATGCATGAGTCGCCTTCATAACTTCGACCATCTCGTCGGCAATTACCTTTGTATCCTGCTGTTGTACGAGTTGTGCAAAAACACTTTCCAGGCTTGGCAATTGCATTAGCTGCGTCAGCTCTGAGGGCGCAGCGTTCGCACGGATATGCCCTTGCGCTATGACGATAACGCGGCTGCAGATCTGCTCCACGACTTCAAGCACATGCGAGATATAGAGAATCGCCTTGCCTTCGGCGGCAAGCGCCGAGAGTAGGTCTTTGAAAAGCCGCGCGGAAACGACATCGAGCCCGGAGAGCGGCTCGTCAAAGATCAGCAGTTGCGGGTTATGCATAAGAGCCGCTGCGATCAGGACACGCTGCTTCATGCCCTTGGAATACAGAGAAATCGGCGAATACCGCCACGAATCGAGCGCCAGAAGATTCAGCATGGTATTAGCTTTGACCGCAATCAGTTTTTCCGTCATGCCGCGGAGACGCCCTATAAGCTGAAGATATTCCAGGCCGGAAAGATGCGTATATACGTGTGCCTCTTCCGGAACGTAGCCGAGCACCGCGCGATAGCCGACAAGATCATCATGGATAGGCTTGCCGCAAAAGAGCACTTTCCCCAGATTGGGCCGTAATATGCCGGTGATGATCTTCACCGTAGTCGACTTGCCTGAGCCGTTGGGCCCTAGGTATCCGGCGATTTCACCCGCATCGAGCCGAAAACTCACGTTTTCAACCGCCGGGATACCCCGATAGCGTTTGGTGATGTTGCTCAGTTCGAGGACAGGAGCCATTTGCATGCACCCTATGTAGCAAACTACTTAATGCCTTGTCAAGTAGCATGCTACATAGGTAGAATGCAGCGCATGGGCGCAGAGCCAAAACTCTCGCATACCGCCGCATTGATCCTGTGGGCTATCGGCGCGGGCTACATCTACGGCTTCAGCATCATGGAGATGACCGGCCTGCCAAGCGGTACGGTCTATCCGGCGATGCGCAGGCTGGAGCGCGATGGTCTGATCCAGTCAAAATGGGAATCCGAGACAATTGCAACCGCGGAACAGCGGCCGCCGCGCAAATACTACAAGGTCACCCGCGCAGGCAAAACAACGCTGGAGGCATCGCTCAAGCGCTATCCGCTACTCGAGAAAATGATCCCGCAACCAGAGGCGGAACACGTATGAAGCGCCTTCAGCTGCATATGTACACGCTTGTCCTGGATTTCGCGTCATGGATTGTGCCACAGGATGAACGCAGAGAATGGCTCAGGGAATGGAAGGCCGAGTTGTGGCACATCGTGAACCTGCATGCCCATCAGCAAATCGCCGCCTTTGTGGCTGGGGCTTTTCAGGATGCCTGCGCGCTGAGCGCCGATCTTCGTCGTGCAGGTGCCCGCAGACCGCGCACCCTGGGCTCGTCTCCTATGCTGTGTATGCTCCTCCTGGTTCTGGCAGCATCCGTGAGCGCGGGAATCGCCTTTCTGCTGCCGGGACCGCGTACGGCATTGCTATCCTCGCCCTATCGTGATGCGCGTACGCTCGTCGTTGTTTCGCGCGATGGCTCTACGCGCAGTTTGTCTCCGAGCGTTACGCTGGGGGAATTCCGTTACTGGACACGTTCCGCTCAGGGTGTGTTTTCTGATCTCGCGTTCTATCGAATCGTGCGCAGGCAAATACATGCCGGTCATGGCATGGCAGTGGAGCTTTCCATCGCCCGCGCATCGGACAACCTGTTGGATGTGTTGCAGACCTCGTATTTCCCCTCGCCGGATTCGCTTCACGCCGCGAATGCGATGCCAGGGCTTGTCCTGAGTAACAGCGTTTGGCGCAAGCAGTTCCATGCCGACCCGCACATCACAGGACGCGTCGTGTTCGTGCTGGGAGAAAAGGTGACGATCATTGGCGTAGCCAAACCGGACGCATGGCGGCTGCCGGGAAAAGCGGACGCGTGGCTTTTCGAAAACGCCGCCCGGATCGATAGGCTTCCCTCCTATGCAATGGGATTTGTCGTGGCGCGCATGCAGCCTTCGCTCACGCGCGATGTATCGGAAGACCAGTGGCATATGACGGTCCCGCAAGCTGGCGGGGGCGCGGACGGCTTCGCCTGTATCTCAGTGAATCGACATGCCCGCGAGCCCCTCGTTCTCTTTGCTTTTGCAGCGCTGATGGCATTGCTGGCATTGCCTGCGACAACATCCTTACCGTTAGGGGAGTATCCCTACAATCCACGCCAGCAATCATTGTTGCTGCGGTTGCGGCGTTGGCTTTTCTTTGTCGCCAAACTCGGATTGATTCTGCCCCTTGTCTGCTTTGCCTCTCTCGATGTGGCTCAAATCTTCGCTGGACGGGCTGAGGCGGTTCAATATGTCCAGCTTATGGTTACATTTATAACCGCGCTTGCTGCTCTGCGCTGGGCCCTCCGCGACCAGCGCTACCGCTGCCCGGTTTGTCTGCAGCTATTGCGCAATCCGGTGCATGTGGGCGAGCCTTCCCGGAATTTTCTCGCCTGGAATGGCACCGAGCTGATCTGCGTCGTCGGCCATGGCTTCCTGCACGTTCCGGAGATGCCCACCAGCTGGTTCAGTACGCAGCGCTGGCTCTATCTCGATGCTTCATGGAGATCCATCTTCCATCCACCGGAGATCGCCCCCACCACCTAGCCCGAACCCTCCGGCAATGGCTACACTTGAGTATGCAGAGGTGCGAGTCATGATCCGTTCCTATCAGGGCCACACGCCGGTGATTCCGGAGAACTGTTACGTCGATACCTCCGCCCAGGTGCTGGGCGACGTAGTTCTCGGTGAGCACTCCAGCATCTGGATGAATGCCGTCGTGCGCGGCGACGTGAACTCGATCCGCGTCGGCGCTCACTCCAATATTCAGGACTGCGCCGTGCTGCACGGCATGCGCTACGTTTATCCCGTCATTGTGGGCGATTATGTGACCATCGGCCACAATGCCACCGTGCATGGCTGCGTGATTGAAGACGCATGTTTGATCGGCATTGGTGCGGTCATCCTGAATAACGCACATATCGGCGAAGGATCGATTATTGCCGCCGGAGCGCTGATTCCCGAGAACATGAAGATTCCGCCACGCTCTCTGGTGGCAGGTGTTCCCGGCAAAGTGCGCCGCGAGCTTACCTCGGACGATCGCGACATGATCCTGAAATACGCCAACAACTATCTGGATTACACGAAGATTTATCTCGAAGAGCAGAAGAACTGGAAATAGCAGCCCGATTGGGCTCTGCATGCTCAGGGAGCAACTCCCTGATAAGCTGGGAAATAGGGCTTACCCACAGAAATGAGCACACTGAAAGCCGTTCGCGGCACACGGGATTTACTGCCGCCGGAAACCGAACTCTGGAATTTTGTCGAGGAGACAGCACGCCGCGTCTTTGCGCGCTATAACTTCGGCGAGATTCGCACACCCATCTTTGAAGACACACAGCTCTTTGCTCGTGGCGTTGGCGAAGAGACCGACATTGTTTCAAAAGAGATGTATACGTGGGAGGACCGCGCCCGTGCGCAGTCGGAGAAAGCGCAATCGCTGACGCTGCGGCCTGAGAATACTGCGGGTGTCGTGCGCGCCTATATCGAGCACAAGTTGGGCGAGACCGGACTGCTGCAAAAGCTCTACTATATCGGCCCCCAGTTTCGGCGCGAGCGCCCTCAGAAGGGCCGCTACCGGCAGTTCTACCAGATTGGCGCAGAAGTAATCGGACCGCCGAGCGCGGGTTCCGAGTCCCCCCTACGTGATGCCGAAGTGCTGGAAATGCTTTCGACACTGCTGAGCGAGCTGGGCATCGACGGCTGGAAACTGGATATCAATTCCGTTGGCTCCATGAGTGACCGGCCTCGCTACATTGCTGCACTGCGCGAGGCTCTCAAAGAAAAAGCGTCGTTAATGTGCTCCGATTGCCAGCAACGCGCTCATACAAATCCGCTGCGCGTACTCGACTGCAAGGTTCCCGAAGACCAACCGATCATCGCGTCACTGCCAAAGATCGCTGACTTTCTCGATGAATCGTCGAAGGCGCATTTTGCAGCGGTATGTGCTGCACTCGATGCCTGCTGCGTGAAGTATGAAGTCAATCCGCTTCTGGTGCGTGGGTTGGACTATTACACGCGTACAACCTTCGAATACACGCATGGTGGTCTGGGCGCGCAGAACGCGCTGCTCGGCGGCGGACGCTATGACGGCTTGTCGGAGATTATTGGAGGACCGAAGGCTCCGGGCATTGGCTTCGCCATGGGCGCGGACCGTCTGATTCTCACGCTCGAAGCACAGGCCGCAAAGCAGGTAAGTCTGGCCGATGCTTATATCGCGCCGATGGGTGAGGCGCTCAATTCCGCGGCACTGCAACTGGCGCGTGATCTGCGTCGCTCTGGGCTGCATGTAGAGTTAGGCGATGGCAGTTTCCGATTGAAGAAGTCGTTCGAAATGGGAAACAAGCTGGCGCGCAAGATTGTGCTGTTCGGTGAAGACGAGCAGCAATCCGGTATCTTGACTGTGAAGGATTTTGCCAGCGGCGAACAGGTAAAGGTTCCGCGCGCGGAACTGGCAACAACACTCGGAACGAAGTAAAAAGTATTCTTCGCCTGTGCACCTTCGGCGCTTCGCTCAAGATGACAACTTTTAGGTGCGGGATGAACTGCATCTCTCTGAAGATAAGGATCGAACATTGCTGGACTTTTTAGGAACACTGGAACGCACACACACCTGCGGTGAGCTTCGCGCTGAAGACGCCGGAAAATCTGTTGTTCTGCTCGGATGGGTCAACCGCCGTCGCGATCACGGCAACCTCATCTTTCTCGATCTCCGCGACCGCTACGGCATCTCGCAGGTCGTGCTCGACAACGAGCTGAGCCCGGCCGGTCACGCCAAGGCTGAGCAGGCACGGCCGGAGTATGTCGTCGCCGCCATCGGCAAGGTACGTTTGCGTGGCAAGGATGTCATCAATCCCAAAATGGCGACCGGCGAAATTGAAATTGTCGCCGATGAGATTCGCATCCTGAACGACGCCAGGGTCCCGCCGTTTTCGCCAGCTGAAGACGCCATCGTCAATGAGGAAGTGCGCCTCAAATATCGCTACCTCGATCTTCGCCGCGCCGAGATGCAGAACAACTTTGAGGTGCGGCACAAAATCGCCCTGGCAGTGCGGCAGTATCTCTCCGCCCACAATTTTTTTGAAGTGGAAACACCCTTCATGACGCGCTCTACACCCGAGGGCGCGCGCGATTATCTCGTTCCCAGCCGTGTACATGCCGGAAACTTCTATGCCCTGCCCCAGTCGCCGCAGCTCTTCAAACAGATTCTGATGATCTCTGGCTTCGACCGGTATTTCCAGATAGCCCGCTGCTTCCGCGACGAGGATCTTCGCGCTGACCGCCAGCCCGAGTTCACGCAGATCGATCTCGAAATGACCTTCCCGCAGCAGAAGATGATCTTCCGCGTGGTCGAAGGATTTCTGGCTGCGTCATTCGCCGCCGTTGGCGTGTCACTGCCAACTCCGTTCCCGCAGATCACCTACGACGAAGCGATGCGGCAGTTCGGCATCGACAAACCGGATATGCGACTGCCCGGCCTGATCGATGTCAAGTCAGTGTTTGCAGCAAGCGACCTCGCCACGCTTGCCATCGATCCGGCCCTACCCGTCGTTGCCCTGCGTATCCCAAAGGTCGGCGATCTTTCGCGCAAAGAGCGCGACGATAACCGCCCCCTCTTCGACACGCGCAAGGGCGCGAAGTATATCGACGATCTGAAACGGCTTGAAAAGTCTTTTCCGGATGCAGTCGCGAAACTGCGCGAGTTGGCGAAGCCAGCAGATGGCGACCTGCTGATCGTTGTGGCCGGCGATGCTGCTTCGCACATCAACGCAAGCGACACCAAAAGCGAAGGCCGTCTCTCCGAACGCGAAATCGCAGTCTACTCTGCTGCTGGCAACTTCCGCGTTGAGCTGGCGAAAAAATACGCCGATCGTCATGGTGCCTTCGCCGTCACAGAGCGGGTCGTCGCTTCGCCTGATCGCAATTCAGGAAATCCCGTAGACGGGTCCGCCGCCTTCCGCCCCATCTGGGTGACGGACTTCCCGATGTTCGAGCACGATCCCGAGACTGGCAAGTGGATGCCTGCGCATCACCCCTTCACGTCCCCGCATGAAGAAGACATGAATCGGCTCGTTTCCGATCCGGCTTCGGTGCGTGCGCGTTATTACGATCTCGCCATGAACGGTCTCGAACTTGGCTCCGGCTCGATTCGTATTCATCGGCAGGATGTGCAGCAGCAGATCTTCCGCGCGCTCGGCATGTCGGACGAAGAAGCAAAATCACGCTTTGGCTTTTTCCTGGAAGCGCTGCAGTACGGCACGCCTCCGCATGGAGGCATCGCACTGGGTCTCGATCGTCTGGTGATGATCCTGGCCGGAGCGTCAAGCCTGCGCGAGGTCATTGCCTTCCCCAAAACGGCAAAGGCAATCGACCTGATGGTAGACACGCCAACTCCGGTGAGCGATACGCAACTGAAAGAGTTACATATTCGGACGGTGGTGAAAGGGTAGCCGGCAGATCTCTGCTGAAGACCGGATAGCTGAGAAGCGGGCGCCAAAGCCGCCCGCTTGTGCCTTAGTATACGCATACGCTTCCGCCGAAGGCGCGCTACCCGCTCCGTAGCGACTCGCTTCTTACCTAGTTACCGCATCGTCCCAAATTTGTAGACAACGCCGGCAGTCCCCGAAAATTCATTCTGTGTGGAGAAGCCGTAGTGCGTCGGTTGCCAGTCTGCGGTAAAGCGAGCCGCCCATCTCGGATTGAGGTTGTAGTCGGCCCATAATCCAGCGGCTGCGCCAAATGCAAGCTTGTTGTTATAAATCGCAACCTGGCTGGGCTGTATCCCGGAATTCTTAAACCCCTGATCGAAAACTCCATTTGCAGCTCCGATCAGCACGTGGACTCCCGCCGCATAGTTCTCTTTGCGGACGAGCCGGAAATTCGGCCCTACCAGGAAGAGATGCTCTGACATGTTGGATTTTGTGATGTTGTAAGCATTTGGCGGCACGATGATCGTGCCGTAGTAGCCGCGCACGGAGAACTCTAACCCGAAGAGTTGCTTGAACCACGCGGTTGCGTCCCCGTTCCATCCGTTCAAGTTGATAGCTTGAACGCCTCGGCCGATGCCTGGATTAAAGTGCGAGTAGGAATAGCCCCCATAAATATCCCAGCGTTGCTGATACTGCGGCAAGGTGGTGATGGGAGCCGTAGCCGTCACTTGTGCTCGAAGTGAGATGGAAGCTGAAAGGAAAGCAAAAAGCGCCAGGGCTGCATGGATGGGGCGAATTCTCAAAATCACGCTGCTTTTTCAAACCTCAATTTCTGAAAACGTCGCAAAGAACTGCAAATACTCACGATACACGGTTGGAAGAAACCGATAAAGCAACCAGCCAGAAGTTAGCCTGACTCCTTCAGCTTCAATTCATCCAGCGGCGATCGTTGGGGTCTTTCTCTGAACCGGTGTAGCGCCCATCCTTGTCAAAGTGCACGTCGCGGTTCTGCTTGCGCATGTAGACCTCAAACTTTTTGGACGCCCGGCGCCGTTTCCAGCGGTAATAGTTATTGCGCAGGCCAAAGTAGCGCTCGCTAGTGGCAAAGGCATATCCGCGGCGCGGTGCGGCCTTGATATAGAGATAGCCCGCCAGCGCTCCGCCCAACTGCGCCAGCGCGTATACCCGGCTTGAAGAAAAGACCATGGCAACGGCAATGAGCATGTAGACCATGACCAGATATTTCGCCTTCATCGTCATCGGAAGCGGAAAGAGCATGAACTCCATATCGCCGTAGAGCACGCCAAAGGCAATCAGCAGCCCGAATATCCCTCCGAAAGCGCCTGTAATGGCAGAGGCGGAAAAGGCATCGACGCGCATCACCAGGCTCAGTCCCACAGCGGTCAGCCCAGCCCCGATAACGCTGGTGAAATACAGCTCCGCCAGCCAGCGCGGCCCATGATTCGCTTCAAGAAAGCTCCCCAGGAACCACAGCGATAGCAGTTCGAGCGCGGTGCCCAGAATCCCCGCATGAATGAAACAGTAGGTGACGATCTGCCAGAGATATCCATGCAGAAACAGCGGCGGGATGAGCGCGCCGAAGCGCACTACGTCATTCGCCAGTGGCGCGGCAAGCAGGCCAAGCAGCAGCAGCAGAAAATAGGCGCCGACGTTCCAGAGAATAAGACCGCGCGTAAAACCGCGAAAGTCGGGAAAATTGAGAAGTCCGGCGGTACGTGGCATACAGGCTGTCTTATTCTCTCAGAAAATGGGCACACGGCGCGCCCGCTATCAGTTTGCCTATCGCTCGGGCAGCGGCGCGACTGCCGGACTGCGATGCCCCTCGGCGTCCACCGCACGCACGCCAAAAATCACATTGTCTTTGGAAACTGGCAGGGTAATCGAATATCCGCCTCCGGGAGTGCTGAGCTGATCCACCCCATTACTGGTGGAAAACTGCCAGTTGGACGCCGCCAATTCCCTCCAGACGACCTCGTACTTTGTTCCCGCAGGAGCATCACCGCTGCTCCAGGTAAGCGTCGTATTGTTATCGAGCTTCTTAGTCACCACTCGTACGTTAGCCGGAACCGGCGGCGCGTAAGCAAGCGTCGCCAGTGTAGCTGCGTTTAACGCCGCAACATGAGCTACATACTGGAAGTCGACAAACTTCAGCAGGTCGCCATATTCCACGCCATTTTCCGTGCGCACATCCTGGTGCTGGTGGTTGAAATCTTCACGCCACTCGGTAAAACGTACGGCGGGAAAGCCCTCCTGGTTAAACGAAGAGTGATCGCCTCCGCGTAGAAAACGGTCGCGGCGGAACTCCAGAACGGGGTGGAAATAACCCGGCTTGTGCGACTTCCGCACATTTCCAATGCCGTGATAGGTCTCGCTGATATCCAGAACCGCCCGCGCCAGCTCGCGTGAGGAAGAATCGCTTTCATAACCAAGGGCCTGGATGAGCCGGGCCTGTTCGGGCGTGGCAGAGGAGGGTATGCCCTCAGAGAAAACGCGCACCAGCGATTTATTCTGCGAGGTATCTCCGGGCGTGGTGTTGCCGCCCACGATGTCGTTATTCAGCACGCCCGCCAGTTCCCAGCCTTCCGATTTAGCCAGTTTCGCCAGATGGCGGCTGCCGTTCAGTCCCTGCTCCTCCCCGGCAACCGCGACAAAGACAATCGTAGCTCGTGGCTTGATCTTTGAAAGCACGCGCGCGCATTCCAGGCTCACCGCTACGCCGGACGCGTCATCGTTAGCGCCGGGAGCAAAGCCATGCGTATCCAGCACATCGGTGTCGCGGGAGTCATAATGCCCGGTAACCAGGTACATGCGTTTCGCCTGCGAGGGATCCGATCCGCGCAGAATTGCGTAGACATTCGTAATGGTGGTGGGCTGTGGAATTCGGCTTTGTGGACTTTCCGTGAAAGTATCGCGGCTCACCTCAAGACAACCTGCACAGGCATCGGAGTAGCGCTTGAATTCAGACACAATCCAGTCGGCGGCGGCGCTTACTCCCTGCCCGGCAGGCAGGTCTTTTTCCATACTGGAAAGCGTGTTGCGCGTATGAAAGCCAACTAAGGTTTCGATTGTGTGTTGAACCTGCTGTGGAGAAATTTGCTGCAAAACGTGTGCAATGGCCGGATCGGCAGGAGCGGGACGAATCGGCGCACCCGTGGCATCCAGATCCCGTGTTGTATCGTCAGAGAGAGAATATGCACGCGGCACGGAAGCGATCGCCGCAAGGACCGCAGCGATCGTCAATTGTTTGAGGCGGACTTTCATTAAATTTTCTCCAGAATGAGGATCCAGATGAGGAATGGTTGAAATCCAGTGAAACTGGCTTGACGCATCGCCCGCTTCTCTTAAAAACTAACGAAGTTGCATCTTGTAATTTGTTCTAATCATCCTAATACTCCATTTGATTTGGAGGGACTTATGCCGATTTGCCCTGAATGTGAGAGCCAACTCGATTTCGATGAAGAAGAGATCGATGAAGGCGATGTAATCGTCTGCGACGAATGTGGCACAGAGTTTGAAATTGTTGCCACCGATCCTCTCGAGCTTTCCAAAGTAGAAGAAGGCTATGAGGATGAGGACGAAGAACTCGAAGATGAGGACCAAGAATGAAGCAGTTTTTTCACGCGGCTGCCCGCCCAAAGTGTCTGCGGGCAGCTTTGATGACGTTGTTTGCAGCTTGTCTGCTGGTTCCAATGATGGGCTTCGCCCAAAGTGGTACGACCCGGTCGGTTGAAGGGAGAGTGTTTGGGCCCCAGGCTTCGCCGCTCGGCAGCGCAGTCGTCTATCTCCAGGACTCGAAGACGAATAACATTAAGAGCTTTATTTCGACACAGGATGGAAGCTATCGCTTTGGCCAGCTTTCCACCGATATCGACTATCAGTTATGGGCCGAGTTCAAAGGCAAGAAGAGCGATAAGAAATCGATCAGCTCATTCAATTCCAAAAAGCAGCTGGTCATCGATCTTCACATCAAAGACTAACCCCTGTTGGTCCTGAGTCCGTCTTTCGAAGTGAAACCCTACGTGTGCTGAAGAATCTCAGCGCACCTTGTAGATAAAGTTCGAAGTACGCCTCGGGACAAGCTCAATCGACACGGCAGATCAGGCATTTGAGGTATTCGGTCTCAGGAATCGTCAGGACGACCGGGTGGTCTGCCGCGGCTCCGCGTCGTTCCATGAGACGCACGCGTCGACCCGCGTCCCCTGCCGCCGCTGCCACCACCTGCTGAAACTCCGCAAGCGAGACATGATGCGAGCAGGAGCACGTCACCAGGGTGCCGCCCGGACGCAGCATTTTCAAGGTGCGCAGGTTCAATTCCTTGTATCCGCGAAGCGCTCCTTCTACCGCCCGCTTTGATTTGGCAAAAGCCGGCGGATCGAGCACGATCGTATCGTATACAGACCCGGATGTACTCCAGTCGCGAAGCAGGTCAAAGGCATTCGCTTCGATCCAGTCCACAGTTGCGCCCTGCAGCAATGCGGCATTGGCGGTAAGATTTTTCTCCGCCACTTCCAGCGCTGCGCGTGAAATATCCACTCCTGTTACGCGAGAACAGCTCAGTGCCAGATGCAGCGCAAATCCCCCTTGATAGGTGCACACATCGAGCGCTTCTCCATGCGCATAGCGTGCAGCGGCTGTGTAGTTTTCCCGCTGATCCAGAAATGCTCCGGTTTTCTGACCGGTATTCGCGTTGTAGTGAAAGCGCAATCCGTTGAGCTGAAAGTCTGCGCTCAGCAGCGGATGCTCTTGGTCGGCAGAGTAGAGCGGAGCGGTGGCAGGAGCGCTGAGTTGCTCTAACTCGCGAATACGTGGATCGGGCCGTTCGATGATCGTTTCCGGAGCCAGTTCTTCTTTGAGAACGCTCACCACAACTGCGCGAGTTTCGTCGTTATCGAGCGGCTTCGTGAGCAGTTGCACAATAACAAGATCACCGTACTTGTCCACGATGATTCCGGGCAACGCATCCGCCTCGCTGAATACCAGGCGGCAGGCGCTGGTCTCCGCATTGAGCATCGAGAGCCGCATCCGGATCGCGGATTGGAGACGCGCACGCAGCACATCGAGCCATTGTGTCTGGTCAAGCAGTTCCCCGGATACGAGCCTCAAAGCAATCTGCGAAGCAGGACTGTAGAGAGCCGTTCCCATCAGCATCCCGCGCGGATCGGCAACTGGCAGTAGCGCGGAAGGCTCGCCCACAATGTGTTCCACATCCGACTGGTAGACCCAGACATGTCCGGCACGTAAACGGTCCGCCGCCCGTCGAGAGATGCTGGCAGCGGAGCCTGCGATTTCAACAACAGGCGCAGGCTGTGGCTTTTGACTGCGCTTTCCATGCTTCTCTGTGGGGCGTCCGGGCATGCTTTCATCTTCGCATGAAGAAACATCGTAGTTTTTCTCGGAAATTGCGCCAAAATTCTACACATACACGGCGAAGCTCACAGCAATGATGCGACATTCGCAGAGAGAGCCTATAATCAAGCATGGCAACTGCGCAAAGCGCGTCAGTCCAACCCACAAAACCTCTCCCGGTGCTCGATCCGTTTGCGCCCCATTTTGAGAAGTTGATAGCGACGGTTCGCGCTAACCGCCCCAGCGACGACACTGAAATCATCCGCAAAGCCTGGGAATTCTGCCTCGAACACCACAAAGGTCAGCTGCGCGCATCTGGCGAGCCATATGTCCTTCATCCGCTTGAAGTTGCGCTGGTTCTTGCGGAGATGAAGCTGGATTCTACGGCGATTGCCGCCGGGTTATTGCATGACGCCGTGGAAGACACGTCGGTGACCACCGCCGATATCACCGCCAAGTTCGGCGAGCAGGTGGCGCACATCGTCGAGGGTGTTACCAAAATCGACAAAATTCAGTTTGCCAATAAAGAAGACCGCCAGGCCGAGAATGTCCGCAAAATGCTCCTCGCCATGGTCAGCGATGTGCGCGTCGTTCTGATCAAGCTTGCCGATCGCCTGCATAACATGCGGACGCTCGAACATCTGCCGCCGGACCGGCAGCAAGGGATCGCGCGTGAAACGCTCGACATCTATGCCCCGCTGGCGCATCGCCTGGGGATGGGCAAGGTGCGCGGTGAGCTTGAAGATCTGGCCTTCCGCTTCGTCGATCCCTACGCCTACCAGCAGGTGCATGATGCTGTCGAAGAACGCCGCAGCGAAGGCGAGCAGTTTCTCGCCGGAGTAGAGGCGCTACTGCAGGAGAAGCTGCGCGAGAACAACATCAAGGCGCGCGTAGAGTGGCGCATCAAGCGTCTCTATAGCGTGAACCAGAAGCTGATCAAGGCGCGCACCACTGTCGACCAGGTCTATGATCTGCTCGCGCTGCGCGTTATCACCGGCAGCGTGCAGGATTGTTACGCCGTCTTTGGCCTCATTCACAGCATCTGGCGTCCGGTGCCGGGCCGTATCAAGGACTTCATCGCCATGCCCCGGCCCAACCTTTACCAATCGCTGCATACGACAGTAATGGGCGAGGGTGGCCATCAATTCGAAGTGCAGATTCGCACCGAAGAGATGCATCGCATCGCCGAAGAAGGTATTGCCGCGCACTGGAAGTACAAGTCCGGCGGATCGCCCATCAGCGCGCGCGATGAGCAGAGATTAGCGTGGGTGCGGCAGTTGGTCGAGTGGCAGCGTGAGATGAGCGACCCGAATGAATTTCTTTCGACGCTCAAGATCGACCTGTATCCCGAAGAGGTCTACACCTTTACGCCGAAAGGCAAAGTCGTCGTTCTGCCGAAAGATGCGAGCCCGCTCGATTTTGCTTACTCCATTCACACGGAAGTCGGCCACTCCTGCATCGGCGCGAAAGTCAATGGACGCATGGTGCCGCTGCGCTCCAAGCTGCGCAATGGCGATATCGTCGAAGTGGTCACGCAGAATGGTCACACACCCAGCCGCGACTGGCTGACCTTCATCAAGAGCTCGCGTGCGCGCAACAAGATCAAGCACTGGCTCAACGAGCACCAGCGCGAACGCGCCATCGAAATTGGCCGCAAATTGCTTGAGCGCGAAGCGCGCAAATACAAAATTTCGCTCTCAAAATTCGACGAGTCCGACTACGAGCGCATCGCCGCCGAATACAGTCTCTCCACACCCAACGATCTGCTGGCCGCAATCGGCTTCGGAAAATATTCCGCGCGCCAGGTGCTCAACCGTCTCGCGCCTGGTGTCACCAACCAGCAGACTGCCGAAACAGATGCCGCTGTCGCAGGTGTTTCCGACACCGTAAAGCGCGTTTCGATGGCCAGCGGCGCCGCCGATTCTTTACAGGTAGAAGGGCAGAACGAATTGCTTGTCTATCGTGCGCGATGTTGCAATCCCATTCGCGGCGAGGAGATCATCGGTTACGTGACGCGCGGCAAAGGTGTCGCCGTGCATGCGCGTAGCTGCCCCAATGTCCAGAACCTGCTCTATGAGTCCGACCGCCGCATCTCCGTCGAATGGGCGCGGCCCGCGAGCGAAGGTCAGGGACGGCCTCTTACCTATCCGGTCAAGCTCACCATCTATTGCGACGACCGCGCCGGCATGCTGAAAGAGATGACAGCCGTCATCAGCGACGACAACACAAACATTCGCTCGGTGGATTCCAAGCCCGGCCCGAACAATGATGCGACCGTCGAATTCATTGTCGATGCCGAGGATGTGCGTCATCTGAACCGCCTCGTTCAGGGATTGCGCCGCGTGCCCGGTGTGCACGACGTGCAACGCTCGCAAAAGCTGTAGCGCTCTGCCGCAGAGAGCCTGTTGCTCGTGTACACTGGGGAAGTCGGGACGTGGCTCAGCCTGGTAGAGCACTCGCTTGGGGTGCGAGGGGTCGGCAGTTCAAATCTGCCCGTCCCGACCATCTTAAAATCAGTAACTTACGGGATTTCGCTTCCTTCGGAGAATCCTAGCGCGAGTACTCAATTCGCGCAAGGAAACCCGAGCCTTGGTACAGCGTCCAGAAGAATATCGAGAGCAGTAGGTAAACCACACTTTTTCTCAATCAACCCGCCCCCTCGATGGTTTTCGCATCATCCTCCGTAATCTGATAGAGCCTTTTCACCTCATCTTCGATCTCGCGCTCCAGTCCTGCACACTCCCGCAAACGCGCTGATGCTGCTTTCTCTGAGATGTGCTCATTCCGCGAATCATTGAGCCTAGTAAGCTGCTTCGCCAAGCCAGCAAGAGGAGAAGCGGCAACAGCGGAAGCGTTCGGAAACGGTAGTTCATATAGCTTTGCCGCCTTAACCTGGGGAATCACTCTGCTTTCACCCTGATTCGCGGTTCGATAAAGAAACAAGAAGACCTTAGATTGCATAATTGCCATCAGAGCCCACGGCAATACATCGCCACTCGCCCTGAATACATACATAGCATCGGTGACGACCAGCTCATCCCTTTCGTCAAACACCAGCTCAATTATCTTAGTGGTCGTCAGTCCTATGATCTTGGGACATCTGAATATCTCGGCGGAGCGCGGGCGGTGCAGCCGCCACCATTGGTGCTTGCCCATACTCACTTCTTTGCACGTATTGCTGGCCCTGAATCTTTGCAGGTACTTCTTCGCATTTGGGAAATTATCGATTGGGGTGTTACTCGTCGTATAGATCACACATTGATCGACTTCGAAAGATCGGTACCGTTTTATCTGACTGCCGCTGATGCTTGGGCGAAGAAGAGCCTTTTCAATCTTGTGCTCTCTGACTTCGCCTAGGGTTAATACGTGCGCGGCAACATCGTCCGGGCTAATGCCGCGCTGAATGGCCCCTTCGATAACATCGCTTAGGCGGCCACACTTCGCGCGGAGCCTATCGAGGAGGTCTGATGTAGCTCGGGATTGGATCAAGAAACTGTTGTGAGGATCGGTAATCACTTCCTTGAGCCATGTACTCCACGACAAAGTCCAGCCATCTGCCAGCTTATTTTTTCTCTCTCCTAAGGGAACCGTTTTGAGGTCATTGAGCACGATGCTTCCGCCGCGTGGCTGGGACCGACTGACAACCACAGTCGTGGTATTAAGAACCTTGGGACCAAAGATTCCGGCTCCAAGGCTCGTTAGGTTTGTAACACCTCTATCGAGTAGCAGGCGACGTACCGGTTGCGCGTCCACTTGATTCAAAATTGTGCTTGGAATGACGAACCCCAGAGAGCCGCCACTCTTCAGCAGCACACACCCTTTGTCGATGAAATAGATGTACGAATCGATCATTCGGGAAACGACGCGAGAATATACGCGTGCAAGATATTTGCGTTGCCGATCATCAAATTCTGCGCCCCACGGGGGGTTTCCCACAACGGCGTCGAAGTATCCCTCGGAAGCTCCAAATTCTTTCTTCCAATCAAAAGCGTTAACTGCGCTAATCTCTTCTAGTGAATCGTGTTTCGCGTTGAAGTCACGAGCAATTAAAGAGTTTCCGCATTTGATGTTCTCCCCCAGATCGGGCAAGAAAGTCTCCTTCGGGAAGAGCGCGCGCTGCGCCCCTAGCGCAGTGCGGTTCTCTCCTTCCAGAATCTTCAAGTACAGCGAGAGCGTAGTGACCTCAACCGCCTGGCCATCAATGTCCACACCGAAAATGTTGTCCAGCATGATCCGACGTTTGTAATGCGTCGTCAGGTGTAGGTTGCCATCTGCATCCGTGTAGCTGTTCTCGGTACTGCCTTCCGTCGGGTGTGACATCAGCCATTTCAGATGCTCCAAGCAGAGACGCTCAAAAACCCTGATAAGAAATGATCCAGAGCCGCACGATGGATCAACGATTTTGAGTTGAGCGAGTTGCTTTGGCGATTTTCCGTCAATCAGAGGCCCCAATGATTCTTCGATGGTGAGTCAACGACGTATTTGGGTGTGTAAAACACGCCGCCTGATTTGCGAACGGATGGCTTATCAACCGCCGAGGGGACACCCTTCGCATCCAATTGAAGGACCTTGCCGATGAATCGCTCGTAGACATTCCCAAGAATTTCGACGGGAAGAGTGCTGAAAAGATACGGAGAATCTTCATTCGAAAGCTCAGTGATGAAGTCAATCAAGAAGCCATCTGGCACGTGAAAATGCTCAGACGGGTGCCCCGCGCGAAAGAGCGCCCCATTGAACGTGGTATCGAGACGATTGAAGTGTCCAACTAGCAAACGATAGAGTTGCGCCTTCGGCAAATCATTGTTTCTGTAGTCTTCAACAATGCCGGACAGACTTGGGCCGGTATCGATGTCCCGGTCTTCGCAGATTCGGATAAACAAGATACGATCCAGAATGCGTTGGACACTCTCGCTGAGGAGTTCGGCATTCCATTTTACGTATGCGTTGAATTTGACTAGGATTTTGGCGAGCAGTTCGCGCTTTGCTTCGATGTAATCGAGAAATTCGGAATCGACTGTGCGCACGCGCTCCGGTGGAATTAGCCAACCCTGTCGGGCTTTCCCTCGAATCTCTTTCTTAGGTAGACTTGCAATCCATCGATCAAGTGAACCCACAGCGACGTTATCTCGCCCGAACAATTCCCAAATTACCTGCGCATTGTGCATGTACTCATCGAAACGCCAAACTTTATACGAAGCCCACGGCGCAAGAGGTTCCGGCTTTCCTCCAACTATGAAGAGATGTAGGGAATCGAAATTGCTGAGCGCTGTGAGTAACAGCCGCAAGTTGAACGCATACCGCTGAGCTCGGGGCGCGTAGCGTTTCAAATCCACGCTGGGCTTTTTGGCCTCGCAGACGAACCGATCAATGCCGTCCGTTCGAAAAAGGTAATCTGCACGCTTTTTCACGCCCTGTTCGTCGATGCGGGACTCGACTTGGACCTCGCGAAGGAGCTGTGTCAGCCCTTTCTTGTTCTCAACATCCCAGCCCAGCGCTCTCCAGAACGGGGTAAGAAAGTCATTTCGCAGAGACGATTCGTCATACGAATGCGAGACGAAGTGCCGTCTATTTTTTCTGTAGGCCGAAACCAGATACTCCAGCTCATCGCAAAAATTGGAGAGCCCTGTAATAGTTGAATCGCCCATGTGTAAGACCGCAGACCTCGCAGGAGTTCAGTGTCGGCGTATTTGAAAAGACGCAGACCAAGCGAAGGATAGCACCATTGACGCACACTGCCCTGAATGGAGGCGTTGCATGTGTGGTTCTTAGGTTAGTAAGCAAGACTAGCCGGGCTATTTCAGTGGCAGCAAATCGTGACTGCCGCCACAGAGTCTAAACGGCTTGGGGTACGAGGGGTCGGCAGTTCAAATCTGCCCGTCCCGACCATTTCTTTCCAGCAATCCTTTTCCCCCAAAAACTTCTCTTTACTCCCTCGGCTCAACCCTCTTCTGTCTTACACTGGCCTTGAGGAGACTGCTGTGAAGACCATCGCGAACGAGTTTTTTGTTCAGGCTGAAGAGCGCATCGAGCGCTACAACCTTTTGAAGCATCCTTTCTACACTGCATGGACAGCAGGCGAGTTGACCCGCGAAGACCTGCGCGAATACGCCGCCGAATACTGGCATCATGTATCCGCTTTTCCTTCTTATCTGAGCACGCTGCATGCGCGCCTCGAAGACGGGGCCACGCGACGCATGGTAGCGGCCAATCTTGCCGATGAAGAGGGCGTTGAATCCCCCGACGGCCGCGCTCACAGCGATCTATGGATGGATTTTGCCAAGGGCATGGGTGCAAGCGAAGCCGGGATTAAGGCACGCTCGACGCAACCGGAAACGCGGCAGCTGATCTCCTCCTTCAAGCACATCGCCCGTGAAGGCAGTACTGCAGCAGCACTTGCAGCTTTCTACGCCTATGAATCGCGCGTTCCGGCAATTGCGAAGGAAAAAGCCTCGGGCCTGAAAGAGCATTATGGCGCGGACGCTGCCATGACGCGCTATTTCACGCTTCACCAGACCGCCGATGTGCTGCACGCCGATGTCTGGCGTCAGCTCATTTCGAACGAACTGGCCTACGCCCCGGAATCTGCCCGGGAGGCGCTTGACGCCGCCGAACAGACGGCATCAGCACTCTGGTCAGCGCTTGACGGTGTTGAGCGGAATCGACAGGAGCGCAGCCTTCTCACAGCGCAAAATGCATAACCCGCATCTTCTAAATGAAAAGGGCGTGAATCAGTTCACGCCCTTTTCATTTAGAAGACGTCCTATGCTGCGCTGCTGTCCGCCGTTTGCGCATCACCTGCAGCGTCTGGCGTAGCGAAGCATGAAAACGTGTTTTGCAATTCTTGCATCTGACGGGGTATTTGAAGGTCAGGAGGAAGGGAATATCCCGTAATCGAAGCCTGGAGAGCCGAAATTCAGCCGTGTAGCAATCCGGGCAAGACAATTCAGTGTTACCAAAGGCCATGCGACCTTAGATGCCGTCCTGTTCCTCATCAGCGTGTCGACGCATCAAAGTATCTTCCGGGGCAACTTTTTACACGAAGGGCCACCCATTCTGGGGTACTGTATCTCTACAGCAGCTTCGCCGGGGGTGGTGTTATGGTTTGGGACGTTTCGTTTACGTGCGATATCTGCGGGAAAAAGAAGGGGGAGGCGAATCACTGGTGGATGGTGATGTTGGGTGAAGTTCCCTGTTTTGACGAAGGCCAGCCCGCTCAGCGCTTTACGCTTTTGCCCTGGAACATGGCAGAAAGCCGGAATCCCGACATGTATCATCTTTGCGGCCAGGGTTGCGCCATGCAGGCCATGGAACGCTTTATGACACGCGGAGCAATCGAATCTGAGCTTTCCGCGAACGCTCGCCGCTAATTTCATTCACCAAAAAGATTTGGCCGCTCGGCTGGAGCTGTCTTTTTTACCTTGCGCTCATGCTGGGATGAAGCAGGCGAAACCGAAAGTAAACCTAGAAGCTCTTTTAATTCTTTGCGCAAGCGTTGCAGCCTCGCTTCATTCTTGTCTGCCTTGCGCGCCGCATGTTCCGCTTTCAGCGGTAATTCCGTCTGAGAATTGTTGGCCTTGCGCGCCTCGCGTCCTTCGGACTGCAGCAGTTGTCGAGCGCCGGCGATTGTGTAGCCTTCCTCGTGCAGCAAGTGCTTGATCTGCAGTGCCATTTCCACGTCGCGCTTGCGATAGAGCCGCTGCCCGGTTCCGCTCTTGTTCGGCTTTAGTTGGGGAAACTCGGATTCCCAGAAGCGGAGAACATAAGACTGCACCTTGCACAATCTTGCGACTTCGCCAATGCGAAAGTACAGCTTGTCCGGGATGGCGGTGGCTACCGCGCCTCCGCGTTGTAACGGTCGTTGAGCGGCATGTTTCTGCTTCTGCATGGAAAGCCTGGCTGGCCCGACTGCTGCCATCCAGAAAAGTATAGGCCACGCCACGCATGCTTCTGCAATAGAAACCGTGTCTTATGCGAGTCTTAATGACTCAGCCTCATCGGCGCTGATCGGCTCACGCGACGGAGCACCCGAACCGGCGGCACGCAGATACTGCACCGGCCACGCAATCTTCGCTCCCAGATCGTCCGCCGCATGCAGCGCCCAGTACGGATCGCGCAGAAATTCACGCGCCATCAGGACCAGGTCAGCCTGCCCCGTGCGCAGAATATGATCGGCTTGCGCCGGCTCGGTAATCATACCCACTGTGCCTGTCAGAATTCCTGTGTGCCTGCGAATCTGCTCGGAGAACTGTGTCTGGTATCCGGGCCCGACAGGAATCTTCCCACCCGGAACCAGTCCACCTGAGGACACATCGATCAGATCAACCTTATGCAGCCGCAGCTCTGCGGCAAGCGCAATCGAACCCTGCACATCCCAGCCGCCTTCAACCCAGTCTGTAGCGGAGATGCGCACAAAGAGCGGCTTCTCCTCGGGCCAGTAGCGGCGCACGCCGTCAACCACTCGCACCACTGCACGCATACGGTTTTCCAGCGTCCCGCCATAGTTGTCAGTGCGATGATTGCTGATTGGACTTAGGAACTCATGCAGCAGATAGCCATGCGCGGCATGAATTTCAATCACGTCGAAGCCTGCAAGCAGGCTGCGCTGCGTGGCCTGTGCAAACGCATCGACAATCCGATCAATCCCCGCTTCGTCGAGCGCATGCGGCTGCTTGTAATGTGGTGCGAATGGGATCGCACTCGGCGCTACGACGTCATCCCAGCCGCCTTCCTCCGCGGTCACGATGTGTTCTCCTACCCACGGCGCAGTCATGCTGGCCTTGCGTCCGGCATGCGCGAGTTGAATGCCCGCGAATGTCCCCTGTCTGTGCAGAAAATCGACGACCCGCTTCAGTGGAGCGATGTGCTCATCCTTCCACAGCCCAAGATCACGCGGAGTGATGCGGCCCTCCGGTAAAACAGCCGTCGCTTCCGTCATGACCAGGCCTGCTCCGCCCGCCGCGCGGCTACCCAGGTGAACCAGATGCCAGTCATTGGCAAAGCCGTCTTCCGACGAATATTGGCACATCGGAGAGACAACAATGCGATTCGGCAGCGTGATATTTCCAAGTTCAATTGGCGCAAAAAGACTGGCGCTCTCGGCAGGCAAAACAGGCGCATCCCCTCGTGGTGTAAGCATTGCATCTCCCAGCTATTACATCGTTATGATGCTTTGCAAATCAGTTGGTCGCAGGACAGCGAAAATGGCCGTTATAAATCAATCTTGCTGTCGCAGATCAGGAGCATACGTGTATAAGGATGACGCGAACAAAAGGAAAGCAGCCAATGGATTTCCGACAACAAAAAGAGGCTTCGCACAGGGGGAAGCCTCTCACTCACAACCCATTGCGGCCGCTCATCGCTGACGCATCTTTGCCTCCGCGAAAAACCCCTCCCTAAGTAGGTTCTTCTGGAATGCGTGCATTTGCCCTATGGATAGAAGCAAACTAGGCAGCCGTCCTATATGTTGTATTCATAATGAAGATATGTCAAGAAAATTGCACAGAATTTTGGGCACTATCGAACAATGAGGAACGGGGAACAGACGCAGCTGCCGCAGCGTATGTCTTGTGAAGGGAGAAACGGATCAATGAAACACATTTTGCCGGTCATGGCGCTCACTCTGCTGGTTATCTCGGGCTGTCGTATTCAGGTGGATAAATCAAAAGATGGTGAGGACAAAAACGTAAAGATTGACACACCGATGGGTGGACTGCATGTGAGCACTGACCAGATGACTGCGGCCGATGTAGGCTTGCCCGTTTATCCCGGAGCGCAGTTGGTAAGAGGCGATAAGAACGACAAGTCGGCAGACGTTCACATGGGCTTCGGCAAATGGCAACTGCGTGTGAAAGTCGTCAGCTATCAGACATCGGATTCGCAGGATCAGGTCCTTACCTTTTATCGCAAAGCGCTGGGTCGCTATGGCGATGTCATCCAGTGCAATCACGACACTCCAGTCGGTACTCCGTCAGTTACGCGGGAAGGCCTTACCTGTGGAGACCACGGACAGAAGGTGCATATCGATGAAGCCGACGACCTGAGTCTGCGCGCAGGCTCCAAGCATCATCAGCACCTCGTCGGGTTAAAGAAGGGCGACCATGAGCATACGAAATTCGCCCTTGTAGAGTTGCAATTGCCCGACGCCATCGAAGACAGCGGCGACTCTTCCGACAGCCAGTAGCGTTGCGTTCCCTACTGCGGTGCGATAGGGTCAAACATATGGACCCGGTTTGCCACCACTGCGGCGCAACCCTGAATACACCTGAGCTTTTTTGCCCGCACTGTGGCGCTCCTCAGCTGCGCTTCGAGCCGACTGAGGAACAGAGTCCCTTCCAGGCTGGCGGAAACGTGTCCGCCACGCTGCGCCCGAATCAACTGGTCGCCTGGCGGCCCGCCGTACAGGTGGCTCTCATCGTGGCTCTGCCCGTAGGCTTGCTCAGTTCCCTGCTCGATTTTGGCATTCTTTGGGTGCTGGTTGGCGGATTCTGTGTCATCGCGCTTTATCAGCGCAAAGCGACTCTGCTCGTCAATCCCGGCGCTGGCTGGCGTATCGGCATGCTGGTTGGCGTTCTCGCTGCTTTTCTGTCCAGCCTGGTAGATGGCATCAGTATGGTCGTTGAACGTTATGGCCTGCATCGCGGCGCGTCGATTGACCAGAAGCTTATCGCCCTCACACAGCAAATGACCGAGCAGATGGTTCACCAGAATCCCGAAGCCGCGCAGCAGATTCCCTGGTTCATTCACTTCTGGCTTTCTCCTGACGGACACGCTGCGGTCGTCTTGTTCATGTCGGCATTCGCAGCCGCGATGATGGTCGCCTTTTCCTCTATCGGAGGGGCGCTGGGGGCACGCGTGCTGGGAGCGCGCAAACGACTCTCTCTCCGTTCCTGATCGCAGCGCTTGCCGCGCACCACTGGCACCTCGTATCATCCCGCAAGAGCCCATATGACAGACACACAGACAAGCTCCAGACCGGTCCTTCGCGAGAAGGGGCGCATCATGTCCGCCTCGGAGATTGAGCGGACGCTGGTCCGGCTCGCCCACGAAATCATCGAAAAGAATAACGGCAGCGATAATCTTGGCCTCGTCGGAGTGCGGCGGCGCGGCGTTCCCTTGGCCCGGCGTCTGGCCACCCTGATTGGCGGCATCGAAAAGCATCCTGTCGATATCGGTATTCTCGACATCAGCTTTTACCGTGACGATCTCACGACCAAGGACATTCGTCCCGTCGTCAATCCCGGGGATCTCGGCTTTGACGTTAACGGGCGCGATGTTGTCCTCGTCGATGATGTTCTCTATACAGGACGCACCGTGCGCGCAGCACTCGACGCCTTGTTCGATCATGGCCGCCCGCGCAGGGTGCAGCTTCTGGCCTTGATCGATCGCGGCCATCGCGAGCTTCCGATCGAGGCCTCCTTTGTCGGCAGAACCGTCCAGACCAGCAGCCGCGAAATCATCGAAGTGAAACTGCGCGAAATCGATGACGAAGAGCAGGTAGTGATCGCCGAACGGGCCGATTAAAGACTGCGTCGATTGAAAACGCCAACGCCATGTCTGATCGCGTAGACTGACTACAAGCGGCACCGCACAATTCCCGCTTTCCAATGTTTCCAATGTACCCGCATGCCAAAATCGCAAGCTAAACCGCGCAAACTTTCCGCCAGCACCGATCCAGAAGCTTTTTCCCATCACCCAGGTTCGGTGATTTCCGTTGCCGGGCTCAGCCTCGACGACATCAGCTCGATCCTTAAGTTGGCATCGGCGCTCGAAAGCGAAGACCCGTTGAAGCGCATGAAGCATCTCTTCAAGCGCCGCGTATCGCTTCTTTTCTATGAGTCGAGCACGCGCACCCGCACTTCCTTTGAGCTGGCAGCCAAGCAGCTGGGCGCGGACACGGTGCTGGTAAGCGCGCTCTCCTCCAGTATTGAAAAAGGTGAATCGCTCAAAGACACCGGCATCACCCTGCGGGCACTGGGTGCCGAATGCATCATCTTGCGCCACCCCTCATCGGGCGCTCCCTACCTGCTTTCCCGCGCCACGGGTCTGCCGGTTTTGAATGCCGGCGACGGCATGCATGAGCACCCTTCACAGGCCCTGCTCGATCTGCGCACAATTCTGACGCACCTGCGCGGAGCCAAAGCCGCGCCCGTTTCTGAAACAACACTCAAGGGCGTCACCGTCACCATCTGCGGCGACATATTCCACAGCCGCGTCGCGCGCTCGAATATGCTCCTGCTCCCGCGTCTCGGAGCGCGAGTGCTGCTCGCCGGTCCACAGGCATTACTGCCCGAAATGGCAGCTTCCATTGGCCCCGGCATCGCCATCGAACGCGACTTCGACCAGGCTCTCAAACAATCGCAAATTGTCATGATGCTGCGCATTCAGGCGGAGCGTCTTGCCGGATTGAACCTCGATCTCGATGAATACAAGCTGCGCTATCAGGCCAACTCCGATCGCATCGCCGCCCAGGCGCCCGATGCTCTCATCCTGCATCCCGGCCCCATCATTCGCGGACTCGAAATCACCAGCGAAATCGCCGACGGCCCTCAATCGGCCATCGCAGAGCAGGTGCGACATGGCGTCGCAATCCGCATGGCCCTGCTCGTCCGCGCGCTTACATCGAAAACATCAGGCCACGCAGCGCCGAAAGGAAAACGCAAATGAAGCCGATTCTCATTCGCGGAGGCCGCGTCATCGACCCATCCTCCGGCCTTGAGGCTGATCGCGATCTGCTGCTCAAAGACGGCCGCGTCTCCGCCATCGACGCGCCCGGCAAGCTCAACGCCGCGGCCCGCCAGGATGCAGCCGAGATTCTCGACGCGAAAGGCCTTGTCGTCGCTCCAGGCCTGGTGGATATTCACGTTCATCTGCGCGAACCCGGCCAGGGCTACAAAGAAACGATCGCCACCGGCACCGCAGCTGCAGCCGCCGGTGGATTTACTGCGGTCTGCGCCATGCCCAATACGCTCCCGGTGAATGATTCTCCCGAGACCACCCGCTGGATGCAGTCTCCCGAGCGTAATGCCCAGATTCGCGTTTTTCCCATCGCCGCGGCAACCCGCGGCAGCCTGGGCGAAGCGTTGACCGAATACCTAGCACTCAAAGCAGCCGGCGCCGTCGCTGTAACTGACGATGGCAAACCGATCCTCGGCGATTCCATCATGCGCCAGACGCTCGCAGCAGCAGCCCGCGCCGGTATGCCTGTCATTCAGCACGCGGAGGACACGCGCATGACCGGAGGCTGCTCCATGAACGCAGGCGCGCTCGCCTTCCGCCTCGGTCTGCGCGGCATGCCCGTAGAAGCTGAGTCGAGCCTCGTCGAACGCGACATCCGTCTGCTCGCAGAACTGAAAGACAGCCGCGCGCATCTGCACGTCGCCCATCTCTCCACGGCAAAAGCCCTCGAAGCGGTGAAGCGCGCCCGACGCAATGGACTGCATGTTACTTGTGAAGTAGCGCCGCATCATTTTGTCCTGAACGAGGAAGCCGTCTCCGAATACGACACCCACGCCAAGATGAACCCGCCGCTGCGGATAGAAGCAGATCGTCAGGCCATGCTCGAAGGCATCATCGAAGGCGCAGTCGATTCCATAGCCACCGACCATGCCCCTCATGCCGCGCACGAAAAGGATCAGGAGTTCGAGCGCGCGCCGAATGGCATCACCGGCCTCGAAACCGCGCTGGGATTGACGATGGCTGTGCTGCACGATAAGCACAAGCTGCCCCTGAGCCGCATCATTGCTTTGCTGAGCACGCAGCCCGCGACTGTATTGAACTTGAAAGGCCGTGGGAGTCTCGCCGTCGGCTCCTTCGCCGATGCCGTCCTCTTCGACCCCAAAAAGCACTGGGCCTTTCGCGCCTCCGCGTCCCGGTCGAAATCGAAGAACACGCCATTCGACGGCTGGACGATGTTGGGCAGCATCGCCGCGACAATCAGCGAAGGCCGCATCATCTTTCGCGCCTGATCTTCTGGCTTGCTTCGAGCGTTGCACAATAACTTGATTCTGAAGAACTTTGCCTGACGGTCGTGCCGCTGGGCACTCCAGCCTAGCAGCTAAAACGCTTCAGTTAAGCACTTTTTTGCATTTCTATCTTGACAGTCGATTTTTATATCACTTATAAATTTTCCTGATGATATCGATACCGTCGAAGTGACTGCGACTGCCTGCACAGTTCCCTGCAATTCCAGGAACGAGCGCGAGCGGCTCTGGGCGGGAAGAAATATCAGTTGGTTACCCGACAAGACCGATCCATTTCTTCAGGAAAACCCGTTCGCTAAAAGATGAAGAAGCCTGCAACACAACACTTTATGGAGTCCGGAGAGATTGCTCAATGCAATTTGTACGTTGGATACACAGCAGTAAGCTTTTTTTGGTTGATAAACTGGTAACGATATCATCTGTCGTTATCGTCGCCGCCTTTATAACATTCACTAACTTGCCGGCCCTGGGTCAGGCAGCGAGTGGAACCATCAGCGGAACCGCAACCGATGCCAGCGGAGCCGTCATCTCAGGCGCGAATGTCGCCCTGGAAAATACGGCGAACCATGACAAACGTGTCACCGTCACCAATGGCAGCGGCTTTTTTAGCTTCGCCGCGGTGCCGCCGGCTACTTACAAGGTCACGGTTACAGCCAATGGCTTTGCTACATGGGTGGGTACAGATATCATCATGCACCTGGGCGAAGACTATGTCTTATCACACATCGCTATACAGGTAGCCTCCACTGTGGCCAGCGTTCAGGTTGTCTCTTCGCAGGCGGCCTCCATTCCCCTCGACAATGGCGCCAGTTCGACCACCATCAACAGCCAGCTGGTTGAGAATCTGTCCATTCAGGGACGCGATGCCGCAGAATTGGTGAAACTGATGCCGGGCATGGGGATGAATACCGGCCTCACGCAGTCCCAGTTCAACAGCCAGACGACGGCGACCAATAGCGGTCCCATCGGCCAGTTCTCTGCCAATGGCACGCAGCCTTACGGCAGCATGCAGATGACTCTGGACGGTGCCAGCCTTGTCGATGTTGGGAATCAGGGCACACAGCTTGCCAACGTAAACCAGGACCAGACCGCGGAATTTACCTATCTCAATGCGGCCTTCGGCGCAGACACGCCGCGCGGTCCCACCATCATCCAGATCACCAGCAAAGGCGGTAGCCAGAATTTTCACGGGAACGCCTATGTCTACTACCGTAACTGGCAGGCGAATTCCAACGAGTCATCCTACAAGGCCCAGAATTCAACTGGAGGCATCGGACCTGCCCGCCCGATGGATCATCAGGTGTACCCCGGCGGCACCATTGGCGGACCGGTTCTCATTCCTGGCACCAGCTTCAATCGCAACCGCGACAAGCTCTTTTTCTTCGCAGGATTCGAGAAGATGAACCAGAATCCATTTCCCACGACTCACTACTTGGTGACGCCGACCCAGGGAATGATCAACGGCGACTTCAGTCCCGCCGCCATGAATGCCTTCGTCGACCCCAAAGTCGGCAACTCGTGGTGGCCCACTTTGCAGGTGCCGTGCTCGAATGCGCCAACCTGGACATCGTACTGCCCCAGCGGCGGAGCCAATCCATTTCCCGGAGGCATCATTCCGGGCTCTGCAATCGATCCCGACGGCAAAGCGCTCCTGACGTATCTCAACAAGGTCAACGCACCGAACATCGATCCGGCAACCCACCAGGGCTATAACTTCGAATATCTCGACTCGCCGCCCGTAAACCGCTGGGAGTTGCGCCTGCGTGGCGACTATGCGCCCACCACCAACGATAAGATCGCCGTCGTCTACACCCGGCAAAATGAGGCCGACATCAATAACTTCGGCATCTGGTGGGATCCGGGTTTTGCCTCCCCGCTGCCCTCCCCTATGTCGGCTACCACTTTGGCCACCCTCTGGACCGCCAGTTATGTGAAAGTCCTCAATCCCACTACGACCAACGAAGCAAATTTCGCTTATACCTATTTCACCTTCCCGCCAACCTTCAAGAACCCTACTGCCATGGCGGCGCCCACCGCCGGGTACAACACGGCAACCCCCTTCACCAACACCGGCAATTCTTTCGATCAGCTGCCCAACTTGCTTAGCTGGGGCTGCAGCACAGGCAACAACAATGGTTGTTTCCCCGGCTTGTATGCGCCGCCATCCATCAAGGCCTTCGGCAACGCATACGGCAACATCAAGAAGATCTGGTCATTCCAGGACAACCTATCGAAAGTCCTGGGAACCCATACCGTAAAAGCCGGTTTCTTCTGGGATGAGAACTTCCAGACACAGACCACCGGCTATGGAAACTGGACGCAAGGCGCGATCGAGTTTGACCAGTGGTCACAGTACACCACCAACAATCCGCTCGCTGACATGTTGATTGGTCACACGGATGGAATCAGTCAGTTCGCCGCAGCTCCTGTCCACAGCATGGCGTATCACGAGTGGGCTCTCTATGGTCAGGATCAGTGGCACCTTAACAGAAGGTTTACCCTCAATTACGGCATCCGTCTCGATCATGACGGCCAGTGGTACCCCACCAGCGGACCCGGTATCGCCATATTTGATCCCTCCGCATACGACAACAGCGCCAACGCTCCTACTTGGACAGGTATGAAGTGGCATCAGACTGACAGCAAAATTCCGCAGTCGGGCTGGGCTTCGAGGCTTTTCTATCCCGACGTGCGCGTCGGCGGCGCATATGACTTATCCGGCAATGGAACATTTGTCATGCGCGGCGGCTTTGGCATCTACCGCTGGCAGTTCTCTGAAGGCGATGTGGATGGCTCGCTGAATCCTTCCTTGAACGTGCAGAGTATTATCACTCCCTCCACTACATCGATCGCGCAGTTGGCAACGTTTGCTCCAGCCGCCTCTACATCCTGGTGCGCGCTGAACGCTACCTGCCCCAGCGGCGTAAATGCGCTTCAGCTCGGCGAGGACAAGACGCCATACACGATGAATTGGAACTACATGATCGACCTGGAACTGCCCGGCCGCATGATGTTCGAGACCCAATACATCGGCAACCGTACGGACAATGCTCTCCTCACCGGCAACGGCACCACTGAGAACTTCATTGCCAACATCAATAAAATTCCGCTCGGCGGCCTGTACGGCACCGATACCCTCACCGGCGTCAACTACTGGCAGCAGAACTGCGCTTCGGGCAATTGCGCCGCTCCGGCCAGCAACTACTACAACGGGTACCGTCCGTATGCAAACTACGGCGTGCTCGACATCACCCGCCACGGCAGCTACTCCAACTACCACGGACTGGTAACCGCTCTGCAGAAACAGACAGGGCATCAGACTTTTCTCGTCAACTACACATGGAGCAAAGTCCTCGGCATTCGTGACGGCCAGACCAATAACGGCGGCGGCGATGGAGCCACCATCGATCCATTCAATGTTCGCGCCAACTATGGCCCGCTGGCCTATGACCACTCCCACATCTTCAACGCGGCGTACTACATCCAGTTGCCGGGGATGAACGATGCCAATGCCCTCGTCAAGAACCTCGTCAACGGATGGCAGCTCTCGGGCGATCTCCAGCTGCAGAGCGGCGCGCCGATTCAACCGAACACGGGTGGAGACCTCAACGTTGCGTGGTCGGGCAGTCCCTCTGACCCCAACACCAGCAAGTCCTTCACACCGGGCAATGCCTACAACCTTGGCACAACTGCTGAAGTGCTCATGCCCGTCCTCAAATGCGACCCGCGCAATGGAGGTGGCGATCATTTCAACACGGCCTGCTTCACTACCCCCACTGCTCTCGGTCAGAATGGGCAAGCCGTCTGGCCGTACATCAAGGGGCCTGCCTTTGTGAACACGGATCTTGGCATGTTCAAGACCTTCAAGGTCACAGAAAACCAGAACATCCAGTTCCGCGCATCGGCATTCAACTTCATCAACCACGCTGTGCCGCAGTTCGGCATCGGCAATGACATCAAGCTGCAAATGAGCTGCAACAGCACGAGTGTCAATAATGTCCAGCCCACCTGCGATGGAGGTGGAGCGAACACCAATGCCACCACCACCGGCACGCCGCAGTATGAGTACGGACGCCGCGTTGTGGAAGTGGCGCTGAAATACACGTTCTAGTTGTCGCTTGTCTCTCAAAGGGAGCCCTCAGGGCTCCCTTATTTTTTGCGCTGAAAGCGCGTCAGAGTTTGACTTTGCGGGGATCGAAATTTGGCTTGGGATAGTTCATCTTCAGCTTGCCGATCGCGCCGACCAGAATTTCGGAAATCGCCACATTGCGATACCACTTGTGATCCGCGGGAATAATGAACCACGGCGCATGTCTGCGGCTGGTGTGCTCGATTGCGTCCTCATAGGCCTTCGCATATTGCGCCCAGTAGCCGCGCTCGGCGAAATCGGACTCGCTGAGCTTCCATTGCTTGTCCGGATCTGCAAGGCGTTCCGCGAGGCGGCTCGTCTGTTCTTCGCGGCAGATATGCAGAAAAAACTTCAGGATGGTAACGCCGTTCTCCGCCAGAAAGCGCTCGAAATCCGCAATCTGCCGGAAGCGCTCCTTCACCTGCTTGTCGGAAAGCTGTTTGTGCACGCGCGGCACCAGCACATCTTCATAGTGCGAGCGGTTGAATATCCCGATCGTCCCCAGTTGCGGAATACAGCGATGCGCGCGCCATAGAAAATCATGCTTCTGCTCAAACGGTGTCGGAATCTTGAACGAAGTTACATTGCAGGCCTGCGGATTGACGCCCGTGAAAATATGCCGGATCGTCCCGTCTTTGCCCGCGGCATCGGTGCCCTGCAGCACAATCAGCACTGCATGCCGGCAATCCGCTGTCAGCAGTTCCTGCAGCTCGTCCAGTCTCTGACGATGCAACTCGAGGTCGGCTGCGGCTTCTTCTTTGTTCCGGTAACGTCCGGTATCTGCGGTGGGGAAGTGGGAGAGTTTTACTTTTTGATGGGGCTTAACCAGATACGGGCTTGAGAGGAGCCGTTCAGACATGCTTTCTCCGGGAACTGGCCGTTCAGAGGAGCGCGATCTTGCGCTGCACACAGCTGAACGGCGCAACCCCTGAAATTATTTCGTCTGCGGCGTCGCTTGCGGTGCAGCGTCAGTCTTGGTGGTGGCTGTTTCCTGCTTCACGGCGTCATTGCTGCCGCCCTTGATGCCGTCTTTGAAGCCACGCAGCCCTTCGCCTAGACCTTTGCCAAGCTCCGGCAGTTTGCGCGGTCCAAAAATCAACAGCGCGATGACGAGAATGATCAGTAAATGCGTTGGTGTAAACAGATTATCGAGCATAGTGGGATATCTCCCGGACGCGAGCGTCCGGGAATTTCCTCCGTTTCACATATTGTCGCACAGTGCAACCACTTGGAGCGAAACTCTCCTTGTGGAGTACGTGGTTAATTCGGTAATGGATGCAGGGCGTCCAGACGTTTCTGGGCCATCTCCGCAAAAGCCACCAGGCTTTCCGTGGCCCCCATGGTGAGGCGACGGTGCACCTTCAGCAGCGGATAAATCCGCGACCCGCCAATTTCCAGCGTCGGAATGGCAAATTTACCGCCCGGATATTCGCTCATCGTCCACTCCGAGGGATAGCGCCGGCGGAAGACCTCGCCAAAATAGCTCCCCCACAATTTTGTCAGCCACTCCAGATCGCTCTCCAGCGTGGGAGCCAGCGCATCCAGAATGCTTTCGAGCGCTGCAATCGATGCTGCCGAATAGTCGAGCTTCGTGTTATGTTCGGTTGCCGCCGTCCGCACCGCCTCTGCGGCATAGGCGTGCATCATGCCATTAAGCGAATCGAAGGTCGAGCTCGCGAGTTGTTCTCTTGCCGTCATCAGTCTTAACTGCCTGCCCTCCAGGCAAAATGCGCCCCTCTAATCTGACAGAATAGCGCCTCGCCATGTATCTTTAAAATTTACGGGAAGTCTAAAGGAATGTTCCGCTACCCGGATTTGTGGAGGTCTTTTTCTGTTGAGAAGCACGCGTTTTTCTTGTCTGGCAATTGTTGCAATCGCCGCTTTCATTTTCTGCGCCTGCTGCCCCGCTCAGTCGCAAACCACGCCCCCCCAGCCACGAAGCACAACCGCCCCGCTCAGCAATACTCCCACTAGCGCGCTTGCGGGAGTGAGATACGACTATCGCTGGGAACTCTATGGCGGCTTCGCGTATTCGCACTTCAATGCGGGACCGAATCTGCTGCAGGGCGCGAACCTCGGCGGCTTCGATATTCAGGCTGCGCGTTTCTTCACCCCGCGCTGGGCCGCAGCGGCCAATGTCCGCGGATATTATGGAACCTCCGGTGTCGTGCCCAATCCATATGGCATCAAGGGACCTTTCGTGAGTGAGCACTTGTTTCTGGTTGGACCGGAATATCGCGGCCCCAGCAACGAGCACGCCTCGGTGACTCTGCATGCCCTCGTCGGCGGCGCCTATGGAAACTTCGAGCATGGCATCGGCGATGTCCCGCCTGCCGCGCTGGGCTTGTTCAGCAACCAGCTTGCCTTTGGCAGCGCATTTGGCGGCTCCATCGATCTCAACCGCTCGCCGCGCCTCGTCTTCCGGATTTCACCCGACGCAACATTGACGGACTTCGGAAGCGCCGGCCTCAAGGATCAATTTACGATTTCGGTGGGTCTGCTCTATCGGTTAGACAAAGGCCTGAAGTAGACTGCTGCCAATTACGATCTAAGGGCTGGACTGGCACAACGCCATCCAGCTCTTCTTTTTTACCGGCAAAAAACCATCTCATCCTGAAAGATCACATCGTCTACCGCTTGATTCGTGCCTTTCACCTATTCGCATCCTCTTCCGGCGGCACGAATCTGATAGACAAGGAGTGGAAGCATGCAGCAGCGCAAATTAGGCACTCAGGGTCTTTCGGTTTCCGCAATTGGATTGGGTTGCATGGGGATGTCCGATTTTTATGGTCCCCGTGATGAATCGGAATCGGTTGCTACGCTTCATCGCGCCCTCGACCTTGGCATTGATTTTTTCGACACTGCCGACGTTTACGGCCCACTCACCAATGAGGAATTGGTGGGCCGCACCTTCAAGCCCTTTCGCGACAAGATGATTATCGCCACCAAGTTCGGCATTGTCCGCAAGGACGACGGCACCCGCGGAGCGAACGGCCGCCCTGAATACGTCCGCGCCTCCTGCGATGCCAGCCTGAAGAGGCTCGGCATCGACACCATCGACCTCTACTACCAGCACCGCGTTGACCCCGAGACTCCTATCGAGGAAACCATCGGAGCCATGGCGGAACTCGTAAAAGCCGGAAAAGTGCGCTACCTCGGTATGTCGGAAGCAGGCCCAAAAACGATCCGCCGCGCGCATGCCGTTCATCCGATTACGGCACTCCAGAGCGAGTACTCTCTCTGGACTCGCGATCATGAAGAAGATGAGGTTCTGCCCACCGTGCGAGAACTTGGCATCGGCTTTGTGGCGTATTCTCCTTTAGGACGAGGATTTCTGACCGGACAGATTCGCAAACCCGGCGACCTCACTGTAGATGACTGGCGGCACACGTCCCCTCGCTTTCAGGGAGAAAACTTCCAGAAGAACCTCGACCTGGTAGCGAAAATGGAAGAGCTTGCCGAAAAGAGGAAGGTAAAAACATCGCAGCTTGCGCTGGCATGGGTGCTGGCGCAAGGCGACAACATCGTTCCGATTCCCGGCACCAAGCGGCGCAGTTACCTTGAGGAAAATGTAGCTGCAGCCGAAATAAAACTAACGCAGGAAGAACTGGCAGCTCTCGACGCCATCGCTCCGAAAGATGTAGCCAAGGGTGAGCGTTATTCGCCGGAAATGATGGGCATGCTCAGTCTCTAATGGTGGGAAGAGTCCGGATTCGGACATATTTGTTCGAATTCGGACATTTGCGGGTAGTTCGTTCGGCGGAAGTCGAACAGAATCATTTACTTTTTCTGATTCATACTGGCCCGCGGCTTGCTAACAGATACCGGTAGAACCAGTCTACCGGTGACAAAGGCCACACAATTTTTCCTATGAAGCGGTTTGGTTGCTTCCAGCTTGACGCAGTGAACGAGTGTCTATGGTGCGATGGGAAACAGGTCCCGCTCGCGCCAAAGCCCTTCGCCGTTCTGCGTTACCTCGTGGAAAATTCCCAAAGGCTGGTCACCCATGACGAGCTTCTCGATGCCCTGTGGCCGGAAACCTACGTGCAGCCTCAGGTCTTGCGCACCTACATCCTGGAGCTTCGTAAACTGCTGGGAGACAATCCCGACGATCCGCAGTTCATCCAGACGGCTCCCAAGCGTGGCTATCGCTTTCTCGCCAAAGTTACCATCGTCAGGCAGGGGGAAGCCGAGTTCGCCGACCGGAATGTCCAGCCGATCGTTGGCCGCGATTCCGAACTCGACAAACTCGATGCCGAGCTCGAACACGCAGCCAAAGGCACTCGCAAACTCATTTTCCTGACTGGAGATGCGGGCTGCGGAAAGACCGCCCTGATCGACGCCTTCTGCGCCCGCTCCTGCAGCGAGGACGGCGCGCGCATGGCCAGAGGCCAGAGTGTGGAAGGTTTTGGCGGCAAGGAGCCCTTTTATCCAGTGCGCGAGGCGCTCGGCCAGCTCACGGAACGTGAGAAGACAAAAGAGCTTCTCGCCCGGCAGCTCCCCGGCTGGTTCGGGAAGGTCCCGGAAAACACGACAAAGATTCCTGCGCTCGGCGAAATCTGCGAGGTTGTGGAAGTCCTGGCGCAAACCGAGCCGCTTCTACTGGTCCTCGAAGACCTGCACTGGGCGGATGCTTCCACTCTCGATCTGATCTCAGCCCTGGCACCAGGCGAGGCGGTCAGCGGCTCATGGTGGTGGCCAGTTATCGCCCCGCCGAAATCGACGGCCAGCATCCTCTCACCGGACTCGAAAGAGGATCTCTCTACGCGTCGCCTCTGTTGTGAGATCGTGTTGGGCCGTTGAACCGCAAAGCTGTCTCCGACTATCTACTGCAACAGCTCAGCACAAATAACCTGCCGGGAGGGCTTGCCAGCTTTGTGCATCAGCACTCTGAGGGCAACCCGCTCTTCATGGCGGCAACCTTTGAGCACCTGCGCAGTCAGAACCTGCTCCTCCTGAAATCAGGCAAATGGCATCTTGCCACGCCGCTGGCCGAGATTGAGTTGGGGATTCCCGATGGCCTCCTCGGAATGATCGACCTGCAGTTAGGCCGCCTCAGCGAGAGCGAGCGCCGCCTTCTCGAAGCCGGCAGCATCATCGGAACCGTCTTCCCCGCCTGGGCCGCAGCCGCTGCGCTCAAGGAAGATGTTCTCGACGTGGAAGATGAGTATGCCTCGCTCGCCCGACGCACACGCCTGCTGAATGCGGCTGGCCAGGACGACCTTCCCGACGGAACCCGCTCCAGTTTCTATGTCTTCGCCCATGGTCTTTTCCGTGAAGCCCTGTATACCCGCCAGCCGGCCGCGCGCCGCGCCGAACGCCACCGCCGGGTGGCCGAAAGACTGAAGTCTCTGTTCGCGGGAAACGAAGCGAGCATCGCCTCCGAACTTGCCCACATTATGAGGCTGCCGGGTCCTGGAAGGAAGCCATCGAAGCGCTGGACTCGCGGCCGACACAGCCGCCACCGAGACGCGGACCATGCCGCCCGGGATTGTTGAAACGGGCCTTGGATATGAGTGAGAATCTGCGGGCCGAGAAGTAGCAGCAAAACGAGTTGAGCACAATTCAAGCTGGTTAGCCAGATGAAGAAATATTGTGAGTTTCAAATCCTGCCAGCGGGCTCGGCCTAATAACGGCGCAAGTGCGTATTTGGCGACGTAGGGTAGCAATTTCTCGGCGCGTGCTACGGAAAACCGGCACGATATAGGAACGGGACATTCGCGGCAACCCATGAAACATGAAGACCAGCAGATTCAACTGATCTTTCTTTGTCGCTAGGTCTTTTCCAGAGCCGCAAGTATCGTACTTCGCTCCGGGGTCTGAGCGTTGAGCATTATCCAATGGTAATCATAGGAAAGGCGCATTGTCATCCCGTGAAGGCATGAGTGTCCTCTAACCAGTTACAAATTGGTACCGAATACAACCGCATATTTTACCTGACACGAGACAGCGAAGCCACTCTTTGTAATTTTCAAAAAATTCCAGGCATCGCAGCCCCCTAAGCCTAAGCCGAAATCATGCCACTGCAACTATTGCCAGACCATGCCTGCACTTTGGCTGCGCGTGGTGCGTTCCCGCAGCAGCCACACCGCCAGCAGAATCGTTCCTGCCGGATAAAGCGAGGAAAGTACCGCTGCCATATCCAGACGTCCCGTAAGGGAGGACGAAGTGTAGAGCAGATTGCCGCTCGTGTCCAGAATTCCGGCTGTGCGGCCAACGGGATGATCTCCCTCCAGCGGACACTCGCCGTCCCTGCCCGCCTTCGCTCTTCCATGTAAACGTTTGGCGGTCGCCATCCATAGAATCATGCGCAGAAGACCGATCCGACGCGCGAAAAAGTAAGCGCCCACAGCACGCTCTCTCTTCCTGCAACATGAAGAAAAACCAGCAGAAAACCGAAACAGATACCGGCCAGCACTGCCAGCCCCAGTCCAGTGGATGCACTTCGGTCCCGGGCGTATAGGCGATCAGCCAGATAGAGACGCCGGCCACCAGCAAACCCCGCCAGTTTCAGCACCGTGGCCGGCTTTCGCTAAAGAACGATACGAGAACAGGAACAACCGCCGTTAGAACGCCGGACAACGCCGCCACCAGGCCCATCGAACCCATTGAGAGCCCTTGATAGAGCGCCAGCAAACCGACGCCGCCGGCAATCCGGCAAGAAACCCGAAAATCGCTGTATGCTGCGTTGGCAACCCCGCAGGGAGAACAGCAGAACGGCCAGCAGCACGAGCAATCCAGACCATGGGCGATCGCTCAGCACCACGAGCAGGAGTCGCTCGACGTGTAACGAGGCCGCCGCAGAAGTCCGAAGTCCCCCATACCCGGCAGCGACCAAAGCAATGCGGAAGCTTCTCCGCCCGAAATCGTCATTGCCGCATGGAGACGGACGGAAAGTAACCGTCTTTCGTCGTCACTTCCAGATCGGTACTTCTACGTTGACGGTAATCGAATGGAACTTGTCGCTCATCCGCCCGCATGGTGTAGTAGCCGAGCGTATATGCGCGCGTACCGATTCGTGATATCGGCAAAGCTCTTCTGGATGCCGTTTTCTGAAATTGCGATACAAGGCGCCACCGGTTGCCAGCGCATATTTGGGCATGATGTTGTCGCGCATGGTCGGCAGCCAGCGGGATGTGCCACTTATCGAGATAACCCATGCCCCACATCGCAGAATCGCCGACCAGCGTGCCGTAGACAGAGATATTGTTAGTCAACAGATATCGACCACTTCCTTGTAGGAAGCTTTGCTGCCCGATTCCTTGCCATCGCTGATGACGAAGAGGATGCGGCGACGTCCCTTCGGCTGCTGCGCCAGCGATTTGGCGGCTTGCAGAATCGCGTCGTTGAGCGGATGGATTTCCTTGGGGATCACGATGAACCCGGCGTTGCCGCGCTGCGGAGCCAGGTTGGGATCGACCTGTCTGCCGTTCATCGTCATGCCGTTGTCCAGCGGCCCGCCAGGAGAAACACGCCCATATCGCGACCAGTCGCTTTGCGCTCTGGAGGGCTGCAGGCAGTCGCGCGCCCTGTGCTCCGGTGAATCGGTCACCATTCGCGTGCCGTTGTTATAGGCAAAAATAGCTACCGAATCCGCCGGCGTAAACGCACCTGTAACCGCCGACAGGCTCTGGTTCACCTTGGCCATCACATCGGAAGGAAGGCTCTGATCGATCACGAAAGCCACGGAAAGCGGCAGCGGGTCGACGGAGAAAAACGCAATGCGCTGGCGTTGGCCGTCTTCATAGAGCTTGAACTGCCGCCACGTCAGGCCAGGAACAAGAACATGCTTCTTGTCGCGCACCGTCACCGGCACATCTACGTAGGTAACAGGAACGCGAATTAGAAAGGCTCCTGTCTGCCCCGGCTTGGGTAACTCAGGCGCTTCCTGTTGCGGTGTATTGTCCTGTTGCGGAACCGACTGCGCGTCCGATGACGACGACTGCGACGATGGTGTACTGGCCGGCGAAGGCGCGCTCTGCACAGCCGCGGGCGATGTCCCCTTGCCCGGCGTCACCTGATCTCTCAGGTTATTCAAGATCGCTGGAACCGGCAGGTTGCGGCGCTGGCGCATCCGGAATACTCTGCTGCTGTTGCTGCTGGAGTCCGCCCAGCATAAAAAAAGCCAGCGCTACTGCCAAGGCACCTTGAATCACGTGAAAACCCCCGCCAAATTGATACAACGACCTGCCGTCTGGCGCGAGCGGCAGTATGATTGCACTGCATTTAGATGCTTTCGACCCCTGTTTCGTTAGTCACTGTACATGGATCGGAGCTACTCTTAAGACTACCAGATGGAAACATTGGGTGTCCTTGAACGATTACGATTGACCTTTACCGCCGATTCTTCGTCCAATGCTAGCCCTGTTCTACAAGCTGGTGGCCACACATGCGATTTCGCCCATCGCTCTCCGCGCTCTTCCTGCTCGCTGCCACCTCCTTCGCAGCCTTCGCGCAGGAGCTCCTTCGCCCGATGCCTCACCGGTAAGCAACGCTCCCGATACCACCCAGTCAGGAAGAGAACCCGGCCGCGACCCTGAACGTCAACGTCAACCTCGTCAGCCTCTACTTTACGGTCCGCGACAAGCGCGGCGGGCTTATCCCCAATCTGACGAAAAACGACTGCAACATCCTCGAAGACAAGACGCCGCAGAAGATCAAGAATTTCTCCGCTGAAAGCGACCTGCCCTTGACCCTCGGCATTTTGCTCGATACCAGCGGCAGCCAGCAGAACGTGCTCCCATGGAGCAGCAGACCGGCAGCGCCTTCCTCAAACGCATCCTGCGCGCGAAAGACGAAGCTTTTCTCGTCTCCTTCGACGTGCAGATAAGTCTCCTGCAGGACTTCACCAGCAGCGCTCGCGAACTGGAGCGCTCCATGGACGAGGCTCAAATCAATGCCGGCGGCGGCGGTGGCGGCGCGCCCGGGATTGGACAGGGTCCCGTGCCCGTGCAGGGCATGCCCAAGGGCACCCTGCTCTATGACGCTGTCTATCAGGCGGCGAATGACAAAATGCACTCCGGAACAGGCCGCAAGGCATTGATCCTGCTTACTGACGGTGAAGATCAGGGCAGCAGCCACAAGATCGCCGACGCCATCGAAGCCGCTCAGAAGGCCAACGTCATTATCTACGTCCTGCTCATCGCCGACCGCGGCTTCTACAATTCTCATACGCTACGGCATCAACCTTGGCTATGCCGGCGACTCAGCCATAGAAGAAGATGGCCGAAGAAACCGGCGGACGCATGATCGATGTCGGCAACAACGGCAAAAAGATGGAAGCCGCTTTCCAGCAAATCGAAGACGAGCTGCGCACGCAATATCTCGCCAGCTACACGCCAACCAACAACAAGCTCGATGGCAGTTATAGAAAGCTCGACGTCTCCTGCAAAGGCGACGGGATGAAAGTGCAGGCCCGCAAGGGTTACTACGCCATTCCCTCTGGCGACTAAGGCCAGAGCTAATAGCTTCAATGGCAGCCTAATCGCCATCGCCTGAATCTGAGATAGAAGAAATCTCGTTTCAGGAGCACCGATGGCGCGCCCTACATGGTCCGGACAGATTCAAATCTCTCTCGTTTCTATCGCTGTAAAAGTTTTCCCGGCAAGCAATCCCGCCCGCCAGGTTGAGTTTCATCAAATCGATCGCGAGTCGGGCAAGCGCATCCACCATCAGAACGTTGCCGGGGATGAACAGGTGAGTCCCGGCAACATTGTGAAAGGCTACGAATATCGCAAAGGCAAGTTCATTCAGATCGATCCCGAAGAGCTCAGGAAGCTGCGCATGCCCACCGCCACCACCATGGAGATTGCGCAGTTTGTAAAGATGAACGAATTATCTCCGGCCCTCTTCGACCGTCCGTATTTTGTCGCGCCTAAAGACGATATTCAGGCAAAAGCGCTCTCGATCATGCGCAAGGCGCTCGAACAGACAAAATCCGTCGGCATCGGCGAAGTTGCGTTCAGTGGGCGGGAACATCTGGTCGCGCTCGCCGCTCCACCCGATCCCAGGCAAAAGGGACTCATGCTTTACACCCTTCGCTATGACGAAGAGCTGAGAAATCCAACCCAATATGTCTCTTCCACCAGGAATGTGCCTGTGGATGCAAAGCAGCTTGCGCTCGCCCGTCAACTGATCGCCAGCAATACCGGTAGCTTCAAACCTGCTGCCTACAGGAACGATTACGAGGCTGCGGTTCGCAAGCTGGTTGCGGCAAAAGTGAAGAACAAGCCATTCCCCCAGGAAGAACCACCAGCGCCGCGCGGGAAGGTCATCGATCTGATGGACGCGCTGAGGCGCAGTGTAGCCGCGCAGGAGAAACCGTCTTCAAAATCGCGCAGGAGCGTGCAAACTCGTAGAAAAGCCGCTTAAGCAAGGCATGTAACGATTTCGCAGACATCTCACTGTCAATAATTCCGGGGAAAATGCTGGACCGCGCCGAAAAATACTTTCCCGCTGGCGCTGCCTTCGACATAGAAATGACCACCCGGATCTCCGATTTGCGGAAGATGGGCTTTCATAGGCAAACAGCCTGACGACGCAGCAGTCCTGAGAATCCTGTCTCATCCTGACAACTCCAGGGCTCCCGGCGACCGCATTGCCGCTGCTAGATGAGCTTCCAACGATAAGTTCCGGTTCCCCGCAGCCGCCATAATCCCGCAGGGCTCCTGCCTTTCAGACGAGTCTCTTCCACACTTCCCACAGGTTTCCACAGCAGTTGCACCACTTTCGCGCCTTGCCTGCGACGACCCCGGGGCATAGCTTCAAATCTGTGAGTTTTTTTACACAGCGTTCATTTTCGCGTCTGGCAAGCCCTCTGTGAGTTCTCCACAGGTAAAGTCCCGAAATTGGACAAAAGGTGTCCCTATTTACATCTAAAATACTAGATGTTGTGGTTCCCGCTTGACACACACTATTAACAGAGCTACCTTCGCCTCTGCAGCTCTTAAAAACTGTTACAAAGGGTTCCCGGTATGAGCTTGGTCACGCACAAACAGCGACAGCGATGTTTCACCCGGTAACCTCAGTTCCTGAGCAGTTCTTTTCCAGACTTGCTTTTGAGCTTTTTAGGACGCACGTTGCGTCCTTCTCTGGCTTTTTTAGCGCCGGAACCAGCAAGAACGCCCTCTTAATGAGGGCATCAAAATCTGTATCCCCCGGAAGGAGTACTCCATGGCCGAGGCCACCAAGAAGGTCGCCAGTTCCCCAGCCTCTCCAGCCGCGCCCGCCCCAAGCACGACTCAGGGCCGCGCCGCCAGCCAAACTGCATCAGCCCTCAAATTCGACCGCTTCTTCTCGAAGCCCGGCGTTTCGCCCTACGACGAGATTCAGTGGGAGCGCCGCACCGCCTCCATTACCGACGCCAGCGGCAAGAGCATCTTCGAGCAGAAAGACGTCGAGACGCCCGTCGACTGGTCGATGACCGCGACCAACATCGTCGCCAGCAAATACCTGCACGGCCAGATGAATACGCCCGGAGCCGCGAAACCGGCGTCCGCCAGCTGATTGGCCGCGTAGCAGAGACCATCCGCGACTGGGGCATGGCCGGCGGCTACTTCGCCACCCCCGAAGACGCCGCCATCTTCCATGACGAGCTGGCTCACCTGCTGGTGACGCAGAAGGCAGCCTTCAACTCGCCCGTCTGGTTCAACGTGGGCTGCGACCGCCTCGAGCCAAACTCCGACGCGCAGAACTGGCACTGGAATCCGCACACCTGCGCCGTCGAGTTCTCCGTGACCGGCTACCGCAAGCCGCAGTGCTCCGCCTGCTTCATCAACTCCGTCGACGACTCGCTCGACTCCATCCTGACGCTGGCCAAGACCGAAGGCATGCTCTTCAAGTGGGGATCGGGCACCGGCACCAACCTCTCCCCCATCCGCGGATCGATGGAATTACTCTCCGGCGGCGGCACCGCCTCCGGCCCGCTCAGCTTCATGCGCGGCTTCGATGCCTTCGCCGGCGTCATCAAGTCCGGCGGCAAGACCCGCCGCGCCGCCAAGATGGTCATCCTCAACGTCGACCATCCGGATATCCTCGACTTCATCGACTGCAAGATGAAGGAAGAAGCCAAGGCCTGGGCGCTGATGCGGAAGGCTACGACGGCTCGTCGGGCCCCGACACCGAAGCCTACAGCTCGCATCTTCTTCCAGAACGCCAACAACTCCGTCCGCGTCGACGACGAGTTCATGCGCGCCGTACGAGAAGGACGGCGACTTCACCACCCACACGGTCAAGGATGCACGCGCCGGTCAAGACTTGCAAGGCGCGCGAGCTCATGCACAAAATTGCCGAAGCCACCTGGCAGTGCGGCGACCCCGGCATGCAGTACGACACCACCATCAACAAGTGGCACACCTCCAAGAACTCGGCCCGCATCAACGCCTCGAACCCTTGCTCCGAGTACATGTTCCTCGATGACTCGGCCTGCAACCTGGCCAGCTTCAACCTGCTCAAATTCGTCACACCCGCAGGCACCTTTGATGTGGACGCGTATCGCCATGCCATCGACATCATGATCACCGCCATGGAGATCCTCGTCGACAACTCCGGCTACCCGACCGAATCCATCGTGCGCAATTCGCACGACTACCGCCCGCTGGGCCTCGGCTACGCCAACCTGGGCGCGCTGCTCATGGCCTTCGGTCTGCCCTATGACTGCGATGCCGGCCGCGACTTCGCCGCCACCCTCACCGCCATCATGTGCGGCCAGGCTTACCTGCAGTCCTCCGCGCATCGCCGAACGCTGCCCCGCTGCTCGCCTCGGCCACGCCGCTCACCGCAGACCGCAGCAGCACGAAGGCGGAGCCTGCCCCGGCTTCTACGTCAACCGCGAGCCCTTCCTCGACGTCATCCGCATGCACCGCGCTGAGGTCAACAAGATCGGCAAGTCGAAAACCAGCGCCGAGCCCTTCACCGTTCCCGAGCTCGACAACCTCATCGCCGCCAGCAAAGATTGCTGGGACAAGGCCCTCGCCCACGGCGAGAAGCACGGCTACCGTAACTCGCAGGTGACTGTGCTCGCTCCCACCGGCACCATCGGCTTCATGATGGATTGCGACACCACCGGCATCGAGCCCGACCTCGCCCTCGTCAAGTACAAGAAGCTGGTCGGCGGCGGCATGATCAAAATCGTCAACAACACCGTGCCCGCCGCGCTCTTCAAGCTCGGCTATAACAATGCGCAGGTCGACTCCATCGTCAGCTACATCGACTCGACCGGCACCATCGAAGGCGCGCCCGGCATCAAGCCCGAGCATCTCGCTGTCTTCGACTGCTCCTTCAAGCCCAGCCAAGGGCACGCGCTCCATTCACTACATGGGCCACGTCAAGATGATGGCCGCCGCCCAGCCCTTCCTCTCCGGAGCCATCTCGAAGACCGTCAACCTGCCGCACGACTGCGACCATCGAAGACATCGCCGAGGCCTACGCCGAGTCCTGGCGTCTGGGCCTCAAGGCCGTCGCCATCTACCGCGACGGATCCAAGGGCGCGCAGCCGCTCAACGTCTCCGACGGCAAGGAAGCCAAGGTCATCAAGAGCGCCAAGGAGAACGCTGACGACGCCGTAACCGCAGCCGCCGATCGCGTCCTCGCCGCCATTGCGCACCGGCAAGACCGCGCCCGATGCCGACGTCAAGACGCTCGAAGCCAAGGTCTCGGAAAAGCTTGAGATCACGGCCAAGTCCGTCGTCGACGCCACCAATGCCTTCTCCGCCGCGCTCGCCACCATCGCCACCAACCCCGGGCGCCAACGTGCAGGACTTCGAATGCACCGCCCCGAGCCGTCCGTCATCGCCTGCCGGAAGAGCGTCCTTCGCTTACCCACAAATTCGGCATCGCCGGACACGAGGGCTACATCACCGTCGGCCTTTACCCCAACGGGCAACCGGGCGAAATCTTCATCAAGATGGCCAAGGAAGGCTCCACCGTCTCCGGCCTCATGGACACCTTCGCCACCGCCATCTCGCTCGCGCTGCAACACGGAGTGCCGCTCAAAGTCCTGTGCGAGAAGTTCGCGCACACGCGCTTTGAGCCCTCCGGCTGGACCGGCAACGAGCACATCGGCTACGCCAAGTCCATCATGGATTACATCTTCCGCTGGCTCCAGCTGCGCTTCCTCTCCGGCCAGCAACTCTCCCTCTTCGCCGGACTGGCCGCCCCCACCGCTGCCCCGAGCACTCCCTCTCAAGGTGTCATCCTGAGCGAAGCGGAACGGAGGGGAGCGCAGTCGAAGGACCTGCAGTTATCCCCCGAGCAGCACACCTCCACAAGAGGCATGGGATACACCAGCGCCCCGCAAAGCGGAATCCTTTCCAACCTTGCCGCCAGCACCGAAGAGCGGATTGAAGATGGAAGACCGCGGCATCTACCACGCCGCCGACGCCATGAAGGACCTCTACGACATGGGCGACGCACCCAGCTGCCACACCTGCGGAGCCATCATGGTCCGCAACGGAAGCTGCTACCGCTGCATGTCCTGCGGCAGCACGTCCGGCTGCAGCTAAAAACCACGCCTACGCGGCGAGCGGGACTCGCCGTCCAGGCAAACGAAAAAGCCCCAGTAGAAACTGGGGCTTTTCATTTTTAAGATAAGCACTCCACCAGCGTTGTGGCCAATGCCTTCCCCCAAGCAATGTCATCCTGAGCGAAGCGTAGCGAAGTCGAAGGACCCGCGCGAACAGAGTTCGTGCGAATCGTTGCAAAGCAACGACCGCCTTTGCTTTTTGAGCTGAGCCAAGTTACCAAAGCCATCAAGACAACCACAAACAACCGCACTAAGCTAAATCAATGCCACCAAGAACCTACTACACCTACATCATGTCCAGCCGGACAAAGGTTCTCTACATAGGCATAACCAATAACCTCGAACGCCGAGTACAACAACACAAAGAAGGCAAGCACGACAGCTTCACAAAGGAATACCGCTGCCACCACTTAGTCCGGTTCGAGCGCTACGCAACTGCAACATCCGCCATCGCCAGAGAAAAACAATTAAAAGGCTGGAGACGGGCTAAGAAAATTGCCCTCATCGAAGAACAAAAGACTGGGGCAAAAGCTTCGGAGCAAACCAGCCTCCACCAGCTGTTACCACCCCAGACGTTCCTCCACCCATGTCACCGTGAGACGCAGCATGCCTGCCTCCCACCCATGTCATCCTGAGCGGAGCGCTAAGCGCGCAGTCGAAGGACCCGCACGAACTTTGTTCGTGCGAATCGTTGCGAAGCAACGACCGCATTTGCTCTGCCAGCTGCAGGAGCAATCATCAAAGCCGCCAACAAATTAGATTTTGACTTGGCGTTCTGTGTTTGCAACTATTCGGACAATGCCAGTGAAGATATTAGATCGGTCTACCCGGATTTCTTGGTCGCATCTTGAGAGGGATCTCCGGCCATTTCTCTTGTCAAGCCCTTAGGAAGGTCCCGTTCGACGTAACACAATGAAACTAAACAATTTAATCCTCGCTAACCTTGGCGTACTATTTCGCTGAACCTGCTAAAATAGAAAGAGAGTATTTCCTTACTCGATTTCGCCTCAACTCCAGCCTGAAAATCGACCTAAGCTATAGAAAATAAACACACATACCAGATGGCCTTCCGCGAGTCGCAGAGGGCCTGTTTTGGCCATTCTGGGCCAATAATGTGCCATTTTTTGCCGTATGTTGGGCACAAATTCGGGCACAGTCGTTTCCGGCGCGACACTTGCTAGCCACGCGTTCAAACGAACGCCACACGGGGCAACGTCGCGCGATCTGCGGCGGCTGTGACACAGGGGGTAGGGTAGGTCAACTCTCTGTGGAGGCTCCCCCGATACCACGCGCCGGGGATCGCACAAAAAATCGCAGGTTTCGAGTTTTTTCTTTTGCTGCGTTTTTAGCGCGTCGCTGCAACTCGCCGCTGGTATCCCCGCTGACATTCGAAGAGACGGAGGCGACGCAGTCCTCGTGGACTGCGTCTTGTTGGTGAGCTGCGCGATCCGTTCCAGATAGAGTGAATTGAACCTCTGAATCTCGACGAGACGAAACAAAAGAGGAACAAGCAACTACATGCCCAAGACCATCGGGCCACCGGACAACGACTTGGCCTTGCGGAAGACTACGATTGCCAGGCCGAGCAGGCCGGTGCCGAGAAGCAAGAGGCTGCTGGGCTCCGGGGTAGGCGCCGTAGTAGCGGCGATCCCGAAAGAATTTAACCCTGTTGAGTTGCTGGTGAAGCTGAAAATAGCGTCGGTTGGTGCAAAACCAGTCTCCGTCAATACGCCTGCGCCCGAAATATTCAAGAACGTAGCATTATTGGTTTCTATGTCAATCGGGCCGGCGACGGTAAATGTTGCAAAGCCGGAACCGGTATTGAACAGTAGGACATCCGGACTAAGGAAGGACCAGCTGGCTGGTAATGTCGTATTGATGGTACCCGGGCTGGGGATACTGCTGAGTGTGCCGGAGCCTTCAGCGACTCCGAGGGGCACTACGAATGTGACGCCAGTCGCATTCCACGTATCAGCGAAGCCGTTAACAACAATGCTTCCGGAGATTGGAGTCGCGGACGCGGCGGGGGTGATCGCTAGAGCCGCCGCCAATGCCAGTGATGCGATAGCGAACTTTTTCATTGGTTCCTCCTGGAGTCGCCCTCGCGAGCGATTGGTTATCCGTATGGCCCAGTGCCAGTCTGTCGACACTGCGATTTCCGTTTATGCGCTAAGGTCCGAACTATTCGGTGCCACCGGCATTCGTACCCGGATTTCCTTGCGCACCCAGCCGGTGACACCACACCTATATGTGCACATGTAGAGCCAAATAATTTGCCTTTGGATACATAGACTTGCGCCCGCAACTTTCAAGAGATATGCAATACTTTGCAGCCTATGTACCAAGAAGATTCCCCATTTGCGGAGAGCAAGCTGCGATGACTGAATCGGTCCGCGCGCTTGCGTAGCAACTGGCGATGGTGTCCCTGCGCCTGATGTCGCGACGCGCTTCTCTGGCGTGAAGAGCAACAGCTTTGCTGACGCTGAACTTCGCATCGACGGTCTGCTCTAGAGCGAACGCTTCCTCGGCGCTTTCGCAGAGCCGCCGATGACGGGCTTCGTAGAGTTCGAGGTTGGTGGTCATGACGCGAGACTCTTCAGCGACACCGCCAGTTCTTCGACTTCCTGCGCGGCGACGATGCTTTCCACGTCCTCGCGGCCGGGAACGCATCAGAACGCATCTCTGAGCAATCTACAGCGGCTCTATTTAACATTTCGCAGTTCAAGGACACGCTCTTTCCACTTCGCCATTCTCTTCTGGTCGTTCGGCGCGGCTGTTGTTGAGCGTCGACAGGTCGCGAACTTTTTCGTCAAGCTGCTTGTACAGCGCTTCCGATTCGGCGGTGGAGGGATTTTCCCAGATGCGTTCGTAGTCGGATGCCACTTCAGCCCACGAGTGATTGAGTTCAGCCATGATACGCGTCTTCTGGTCGAGATTGAAAGCAAGCGCATACGCGGCCGCCAGTGCGACGACGATTGACATCGAAGCCGTGAGTCCACGCAGGCGCTTTCGACAGAACAGTAACGACGGCACCGAGAGACAGGAACAGGGAAAGGAACGTGACGATCTGCTTTTGGCGCGTGTAGGAACCAGCCAGATCGCCGAAATAGTATGTGCGGGTCTCGGCATCGATCAGTCTGTCCCAAACTGCGCGCACCTGTTCCTCGCCCAACATGGCGTTTCGAGTCTACTCCCGCTCGATTGCGAGGATGTCACACGTCGGATTTTCGTTTTAACGCGTCGACGCATCGCGCTGCTGGGTGTATCCACGCTGACACTCTCAGCGGCAGCTTCTAGGCGGCATAGCGTCGCGCGATCAGGCACTCTTTTCCACCTCTCGTTCGCTTACCATTGCTGTCATGCGACGCAGCCGCCGAATCGACCCGAAGAGCTTCGATCTAACGACGCCCTGCCCTGAGTGCGGCTACAAGATCCCCCCGAGCGAATTGATGCGCCTCGACGGCGAGCGCATGCGGTGCCCGTCGTGTAAACGTGACGTGCTGATCCCGATGAAGAGCGTAGGTATGGGGACCGCTGTACCGATTTGAACCGTCCGGGAACTGTCGATATTCGCAGAGGGTGAGGATTCCGGGTGTTGGTGCGTCTTTTTCCACTGCCCTGAATCACCTACAAACTGAAAGGGAACAATCCTTTTCGGTCTCGGCGAGGAGGGGCTAAGGGTGGTTTGGATCAGCTGCTTGTATTGACTGTGCGGCTCGATATGCCGTCATGGGAAAAGCGAACGCTCCGTCTCCACCGTTAGACTCAGTGACTCACGTTGAATATCGTCACGAAGCTGAATCAGATCGCGGCTCGTCGGAGAGTTATCCACTCCCCTCTGAACATCTTCCGAGAGTTGGCGAAGGTATCTAATCTTTTCTGATTTTGAATGAATACCTCTTCTGCTCCAAGCTAGTCCTTGGCTCCCCATCACATGAAATGGGTACGGACCGCATGCGCCTCCAGATAACTGCACCATCCCGCAGCCCGTTGAGCGTGACGCAAATCGACCAGTTGGCTTTCGCCGTCGGCCAGCGCGAACAGAAGAGCCAGAGAAGGCATCAAGCTCCCGATACTTCGCGAGGTGCGCCTGCATCACGGTTGGAAGTTCGTCACTGCGAAGCCGCCTCTCAAGTTGTTTGAGCCACTCTTCGAAGAGCGCTTGCGCTTCTGCTGTGAATCTGAACCGGGCAGGGTTCTCAGAATCCATCCTGGCAATGCTTTCGAAAATATTGGACACGAGAAAGCTGGCGTACTCATCTTCGGGACGGTCGAGGTATTCAAATGATCCGGTAACGTCCGGCCATACAAAGACTTGAAACCGTTGCAGAAGGCCGTCATTAGCGGGACCATCATTGAGGACGTCCTCGAGGTAAGCACGAAGGCGCGAAGGTGGAATGGCTCCGAGGATGCTCACACAGCAGGCGGGAACATAGATGCTGCCACGGCCGATGCGGTCGATGGTGTGACCAGTGTCTCCGTTCCATGCCGATAGAAAGAACGCTCTCTCGCCTTCGCGTCCCTGTCGTTCCAGCGATTCGAACCATCCCGATAGCTCATCTCGGATAATCAGTACGCCCGCCGGGTTGTCGCGCAGAATCTCGTGCAACTTCTCGGCGGTTGCATCTTGCGTAATCAACCGCTTCAGCTGGGGTTCATTCACAGAATCGTCCGGGCGAGTCGGTATCTCCTCATTTTTTTTCAGGGCCGCGGTGCTCAGTTGCTTCCATGCGGACATCCGGAGTTCGAGTTCTTCTTTCTCCTGTGAGTAGTTCGCAACCTTGCTTTCGTAATCATTGCGCCACAAGGCGTCGATCTTTGTGAGTGGTCTCGTAATCGAGCGGATAAGAGGCGACTTCAAAAGGCCTGGCGAAGCAATGATCCCGCCCCAAAGATTCGGCACAGCGACCCAGCTCGTATCCCGCGCCTTGGGTTGTATCAACGCGCGCCGATTGGTGACTCCAGCCAGAGCCAGAACGATGACCACCGCGGCGAAATCCAGCGGGGTTTGCATTCGTTCGGTAACATCGCCCGCGAATGCCTGTAGCGCGTCTGGAAGCAGCTGAAGATCGAATGCGGGGACAGGAGGCAATTTGGTGATGAGAGGTTCAGGTATCGGCCGTCCTTGGACCTCGCCGCTCGTGACGTCGCGTAAACGTGAGCCATGATCGGCGATTAATTTCTCAGCGTCGGTATCGTGCTCGTTTGCTTTATCGATTGTCAGGCGGCAAACGTTGATAAGCCGACGCCGTTGCGCCTTATCCTTGACGATCCGCACATACTCGTCAATCGAAAGCCGCCGCGGGAGTCCTTCAGTCAGCGAGGCAAGATACGCGACACCGCCAATGGCTTCAAGCTCGTGCGTGTTTCGGAGTTCCTCGCTGAGCGTGATGATGTCGATGGCGCGATTGTCGCCGCGCATCCGCACCATGGCCGAGTAAATGCGCCGATGAGAGTCGAGCGAGAAGTCATCGCGGGTGAGTTCTTCTGAGGTATCGAATGCGGCATTGTCGAGCAGGATGGTGCCGAGGATCGAACGCTCGGCATCGACGTTGGCTGGCATGCTGGGAGCTTCGCGTTTCATGACAACGAACCTTTCTGAAATGCGTCGTCATGCTGATCTGCGGCTGGTGTACACTGCGCTCAGGGTTTCATGACGAATGCACTTCTGTGCGGGGGCAACTGGTTTACCTCACCAGCGGCCCCCTTTCTCTTGTCGAGCAGCTGTTGCCATCTCTGACTCGACCCAACATGCGCTGTGCTATCAAGCAGCGCGTCGTCGTCGTCTTCGAGAAACTTGTTTGCTTGTCTACTGACTGGGCTGGCTCGACGTCATCGCGTCGCGCTCTCGCCCTTTCGTTCCAGCGGCGCATTAGCTGCCGCCTCCCGGCAACGAGGACATGTAGTGCGCCAGTGATTCCGCATCATAGAGGATCGTCCTGTGTCCGAATCGCTTCCAGCGCGGACCAACGCCACGCATTCGCATCTTGCGCAGCTGATTGATAGTGATCCGGTTTCGCTCGTAGACTTCCTCGGGGGTGAGCCACTCGTGTTTGAGATAGCGCGGCAGACTCGCTGGACGGGCGACTGCTTTCGACACCGTATCGCCCCGATCGGTAAGCTGCAGCCGCTTAATTTCTTCCGCTGTTTTTCTGGTCGGTGGTAGCGTTATAGGCATCGCACGACCTCCTTTCGTGCTTTCAGTTCCGAAGGCTTCTTTGGTCAGAAACGCTTCGAAACGGAAAAAGGTCCGGAGGACATTTCCCCGGACCTTTTTTGCCGATGGAGTATCCCCGGACCTTGTTTTGAATTCGTGGCGTTTGGTCCCGCCAACAGGCCAGTATGCTCTGCGGCTTGCCACATGGCAAGACTTTTTTATTGGCTTTTACCTTTTTCCCACAGATCTGTGACCTTCCAGCCCAAGCAAATACATTAAAATCCTTAATATGTATCACATGTATATATAATGCATACATGGACAACAAAATGAAATTGATCAACATGTACATCGACGAAAAGCTGCTCACGCGAGTCGATAAATGGCGCTTCCGCAATCACATCGGCTCACGCGCTGAAGCGATGCGCTGGCTCGTGGAACACGCGCTTGAGCAGAAGCCAACCCACGAAAATGTGGAGAAAGGCTGAACGTCATGGCTGTATACCCGCGCGGAAATGTCTACTGGTTTAAGTTCACCATCGCAGGTCGCACGGTTCGCGAGAGTGCGAAGACCACGTCGATCACAGTTGCAAGGGAAGCAGAGCAGAAGCGCAGGCGCGAACTGGAGCTAGGTTTCAATGACGTCAGCAAGAACGACAAGAAGAAGCGCGTTTGCACCATCGACGAGATGACCGACGAATATCAGGAGCGGTATCAGCTGCGGCATCCCGAGAGTGTCGAGTTCGTTAAGCACGCCTCGAAACACGTTCGGCGGCTGCTCGGCTCGGAGATGCTCATCGATGTAGGGATCGAAGCGGTCGAGAAGTACCAGAACGCGCGACTGCGGGACGGGGCCGCTGCAAGCACTATCAACGGCGAAGTCGAACTCTTGCTGCGCATCATGGGCAAGCGCGGCATCCGGCTGCGCGCTGAATTGAAGAGCGAAGCAAAGTCGAGTTGGAAGCTGCCCGTTACTGAGCAGCCCGGGAAAGCGTACAGCGGCGAAGAGAACAGCGCACTGCTGGCGGCGGCCAGAGAGTCCAAGTCCCGCTATATTGTGCTGGCGCTCATCATGGCCAAGAACTCGGGCCTGCGGAGCAAGGAATTAAGAACTCTACGCTGGCAGCAGATTGACTTCAGCACACGTGTCCTGACCGTCGGGAAGAGCAAAACGAAAGCGAGTACAGGTCGAAGGATTCCCTTGAATGACGACATCTGGCTTACGCTGTGTACCCACGCGAAGTGGTATGCCGAGCAGTTCGGCGAGTTGCGACCTGAGTGGCACGTCTTCCCGGGTGGAAGAGGCAGGGGTCTAGATCCGGAGCGGCCTGTTTCGACGCTGCAAACGGCATGGGATACAGTGCGCGAGAAGTCTGGAGTCACCGGCCGCTGGCACGACCATCGCCATACGATCATCACGGAACTGGCCGAGCAGGGCGAGTCCGATCAGGTGATCATGTCGATCGCCGGGCATGTCAGCAAGCGAATGTTAGATCACTACTCGCATGTTCGCCACGAGGCGAAGAGGTCGGCCTTGGATCGAGTGCTGGTCCGGCGTGAAGAACAGCGCGCTTTGAACGCCGAGAGAAAGGCAGCAGCGGAAGAAGCCTTAACACGCGTGATCAACTGACTTTTTTGGGAGTAGGTGGGCACAAGTTCGGGCACAATTGCTGCCCACACGACTCCATAACTGTATGAAAAATAAATAGTTATATATTTAGGTTTGCTAAAATAGAAATAAGAGAAGAAGTCTAAAAGAAACGCCCGCTTGCGCGGGCGTTTTTCTTTTCTGAGCCCTGTGTCCTGCACCCTGAGCCCTGGACCCTCCCGTAAGTAATTGAAAACACTAGGAATCACCTAACTCAAGCAGAATCAGCCACATAGTGGGGATGATCCCCCGCTAAATCGTTGAAAACAAACAAAACCAGCCCACCCACAGGGGGAGGGGGGGATACCCATGCCTGCCAGCCAGAACGCCACGTTCTACGAGTGCCAGCACGTCCGTTCCAGCGGAAAAAAATGCCGCGCCATCGCCATCCGCGGACACCGCTTCTGCTACTTCCATCTCCAGGCCCGCCGTGCGCAGCACTCCGCAACGCCCGCCGTAACCGTAGCCAACGAAGCCATCGCGCCCGCGCCGCTGGCCGCCACCATCGCCCTGCCCATGCTCGAAGACCGCAGCGCTCTCCAGATCGCCCTCAGCGAAGTCCTCCGCGCCGTCGCAGCTAACCAGATCGATACCAACCGCGGCTGGCTCCTGCTCTCCGGCCTGCGAATCGCCTCAGAGAACTGTGGCAGTAATGACGAATTCGCCGATCCCATCCAACAGGTCCACGCCCTCGAACCCACCCCCGAAGGCGAAGAAGTCGGCCCCCTGATTGAGGCTGACTAGATCGAGGCTGACTAGCCGAGGCAAAGCCTACGGCGCGCTCGTCTCATTCCACAGAAACGCCAGCTCGTCTGCCTCGTCATCCACGAGCTGCGTGAGGGAGACGCCCGAGCTGTGCCCGCCCTTCAGGCTGTAGTGCAGCAGGATCGGGCGGTCGCCTCCGTTCGCCGCCTGCACCCGCGCCGTCATCTTCCGAGCATGGAGCGGATCCACCCGCGTATCGCTGTCGCCGGTAAAGAACATGATCGCCGGATATTGTGTTCCCGGCTTCACATTCTGGTACGGCGAGTACTTGACCAGGTATGTAAAGTCCCTGGCGTTGTCCGCGCTGCCGTACTCTGTGGTCCACAGCCTTCCGAAAAGGAAGTTCTGGTAGCGCAGCATGTCGAGCAGCGGATAGCCGCACCAGATGGCCCCGAAGAGATCGGGCCGCTGCGTGATGGAAGCCCCCATCAGCAGCCCGCCATTCGAGCGGCCGCGAATGGCAAAGCGCTCCCGCGTCGTGTAGTGGTTCTGGATCAGGTATTCGGCTGCGGCAAACCAGTCGTCGAAGACGTTCTGCTTCTTCTCGAACATCGCCGCCTTGTGCCACGGCTCGCCGTACTCGTCGCCGCCGCGCAGGTTGGGCAGGGCAAAGTAGCCGCCCTGCTGCATCCACCATGCATATTCGGCGTTCCAGGTGGGAAGCATGGCGAAGCTGAAAACCGCCGTACCCGGTCATCAGCAGGCGCGCGCTGCCGTCCTGCTTCATACCCTTCTTACCGGCAATGAACATGGGAACGCGCGTGCCGTCCTTGGAGTTGTAGAAGACCTGCCTGATCTCGTACTGCGAGGAATCGAATGGAACCTTCGGCTGAAAGAAAACATCGGACTGTCCCGTCTTCGTGTCGTAACGGTAAATCGTCGGCGGCAGAATGAAGGACTGGAAGACATAGAAGCCGGTCGTCTGCTCCGGCCGTCCAATCACATCGGAACCGGAGCCGATGCCGGGATACGGAACCTGTCCAATCTGCTTGCCCTCCAGCGAATAGATTGAGGTCTCTGTTTTTACATCGTGCAGGCGCCGCACAAAGAGCTTGCCGCCGACGATGCTGAAGCCGTCGATCACGTCCTTGCTTTCCGGGATCACCGTCTTCCACGCATCCGGCGACTCACCCGGCTTCGCCTCGACGATGCGCTTGTTCGCCGCCTTGTAATCGGTTGAGAGAAAGAAGCGGTCGCCGATGTTGATCGCTGAAGTTCGCGCCTCCACGCCATAAACCAGCGGGACGATCGGGCTGTCCGGCTTGCGCAGATCTTTGACCAGAATATCTTCCCGCGTAGCCGGAACGCCGCGGCCGATTCCGATGATGAGATAGCGTCCGTTATCGGTGATACTCACACCGATCAGCTCCATCTCGCCCAGCTTCTCGCCGCGATACTCCTTGCCGAAGATCATCGCGTCATCCGCCACCGGAGTGCCGAACCTGTGGTAATGGACAGTCGTGCCCGCATGCGTGAAGCGCGCATAGTACAGACCCTGCTTATTCGGGCTGAGGCTGACGCCGAAGTAGCGGTCGCTCGGCAGTATGTCGGTCAGCTCCTGCTTCGTATCTACATTCAGGATGTGCACCTGCTCCTCATCCGCGCCGCCCTGCCGTATGCCGTACGCCAGCATCTTGCCATCGCTGGAGATATCGTCGATCGTTACTGAAGTGTTCTGGTCTGCGCTAAGCTTCGTTGCGTCGACCAAGCGAACGTCTTCCCCCACCACCCGTCCCGCAGGTAGATCGATGACTGGTTCTCATCTGCGAGCCGCTTTTCGAAGAAGATTCTGCCGCCATACTCTGACGGGACCGAGTACACATCGACGCGCTGGAGCTTCGTCAGGTCGCTGACAATCTGGGGACGAATCTTCACTTGCGAGAGATAGTCCTCGGTGTACTTGATCTGTGAGGTAATCCACGCTCGCGTCTTCGGGCTCCTGGCATCCTCCAGCCAGCGGTACGGATCGGCGATTTCGGTGCCGTGCAGATTGTCCGTAACTGTCTCGATTGCAGTTGGAGGCGGTGCAGGCAGCGCAATGCCGTTCCGCCCCTCAATTGTTCTTTCGCCGACGGCCTGCGCCAGACAGAAGGTGGCCATGAGGGAAAGCAGAGAAGTTTTTCGGGACAATGAAGACAGGCTCTTTCTTACTCGAGTCGGCATGGTGTTCATCGTAGACGAAGCAGGCATCGGTTGAGTTCCTTTTTTGTGGCCACAGGATAATCTACACAGAACAGCGATGGCAGAAACATACGACGTTATCGTGATCGGGCTGGGAGGAGTCGGCAGCGCAGCCGCCTGTCATCTTGCCTCGCGCGGCAAGAGGGTGCTGGGCATCGAACGCTACACTCCTGCACATGACCGCGGCTCATCGCACGGCAGCTCACGTATTATCCGCCAGGCTTATCACGAGAATCCCGGTTATGTGCCGCTGGTGTTGCGCGCTTATGAACTGTGGGAGCAATTGGAACGAGATACCTCAACGAACTTACTCACCATTACAGGAGGGCTCTTTCTCGGAGCAGAAGGCAGTGACATAGTACAAGGCAGTCTGTGCAGCGCCAGAGAACATAACCTCGCTTATGAATTGCTGGACGCGAGCGAGATACGGCAGAGATTTCCTGTTCTGCATCCGCAGGCGCAGGAGTGTGCTGTATATGAAAAGAAGGCGGGCTTCCTGCGACCGGAAGCAGCGGTAACAGCTCACCTGGCGTTGGCAGCGCGACACGGTGCCGCGCTGCATTTTGAAGAACCCATTTCAGATTGGGAGTTGACCGCCTCCGGCACCGTCAGGGTGTCCACGTCAAAAACAGTGTATGAGGCGGAGTATCTGGTGCTGGCACCGGGTGCATGGGCAGAAGGTCTTTTGAAAGCGCCACTGCTACCTTTACATGTGCGTCGGCACGTCATGGCATGGTTCGATCCAGTCGGAGATATCAGGTATTTCGCGCAGGACCGTTTTCCGATCTACATCTGGCAGACAAGAACCGATATTATCTTCTACGGTTTTCCTGCAACGGACGACGAGTACCTTGGAGTGAAGGCCGCCCTTCACTCCGGCGGAGAAGTCTGCTCGCCGGAATCCATAAAAAGAAACTTTTTTGATGAAGACATCGCGGAGATCCGTGAGCAACTGGCAGCCTGTATCCCTGCGTTGAACGGAAAACTGCTGCACGCAGCAACTTGCATGTACACCATGACTCCGGACGAGCATTTCGTAGTCTCGCAACATCCAGAGTATCCACAAGTCACGATTGCCTGTGGTTTCTCCGGACATGGTTTCAAATTCACCAGCGTTCTCGGAGAAGTGCTGGCTGAACTCGTGATTGAGGGAAGGTCAAGGCATCCAATTGATTTCCTCTCAGCCCAACGCTTTCTGAAATAATTCACAGCGGCAAGGTTGACATCGATCGGCAGTCAGATTATTTTCAACCTAGATGCAGATTCACCTTCATCATCGTCATCACCACCATCATCATGTGACGAGCGTGTCGGCGAATCCTACGGCTTAGAGTAAAAGCCAGAGTCAAAGGACCTAAAGCCCGCCGATGCGCTAAAGCGCAGGCGGGCTTTTTGCATCTGCTGTCTGCACAATAACCGCAAAGACAGGTAAACACGAAGGATGAGTGATGACGGACATAGCAATTGACTTTGCAAAGATGGATGGCCTGATTCCGGCCATTGTGCAGGACGCCGCGACCGGCCAGGTGCTGATGGTCGGCTTCCAGAATGAAACAAGCTATCAGAAAACACTGGAAACCGGGTTCGTGACTTTCTGGAGCCGCACGCGCCAGAAGCTGTGGATGAAAGGCGAGACAAGCGGCAACCGTCTGCGCATCGTCGAAGCTTCCACGGATTGCGATCAGGACACTGTTCTCTACCGAGTGCAGGTAGAAGGCGATGGACTGGTCTGCCATGAAGGTACGGTCAGCTGCTTCACGCGGCCTGTCGCAATCAGCGCAGTGGCGGAGGTGCGCTAGTGGCAAACAAATTGAAGCTGGGAATTCCCAAGGGCAGCTTACAGGATGCGACGATTGCTCTCTTCCAGCGAGCGGGCTGGAACATTTATGCCAACGGTCGCTCGTATTTCCCGTCCATCGACGACAGTGAAATCGAGTGCACGCTCATTCGCGCACAGGAAATGGCCCGCTATGTCGATCACGGCGCGCTCGACGCGGGGTTAACCGGAATCGACTGGGTTGTCGAGAGCGGACGCGAGGTAAAGAGCGTCACCAGCCTTGTCTACGCCAAGCAAAGCCGCCAGCGCGTTCGCTGGGTTCTCGCCGTTCCGGATGACTCGCCGTACCAAAAAGCGGAGGACCTGGCCGATAAGATTATTGCAACGGAGCTGGTTGAGGTTACAAAGCGCTACTTTGCAGAAAAAGGCGTGCCGGTAAAAGTCGAATTCAGCTGGGGCGCAACCGAAGTCAAGCCTCCCACTCTGGCCGATGCAATCGTAGAAGTGACGGAGACGGGTAGTTCGTTGAAGGCGAATCGTCTGCGCATTATCGACACCGTCATGGCCAGCGAAACGCACCTCATCGCAAATCCAGCAAGCTATGGCGATCCCTGGAAGAAGCAAAAAATCGATAATATTGGGCTGATGTTGCAAGCTGCCATTGCAGCACAGGGACAGGTTGGCCTGATGCTGAATGTTCAGAAAGCGAACCTCGCCGCGGTGCTTTCCGTGCTGCCCGCACTTAATTCACCGACCGTTTCCGCGCTGAGTGATCCATCATGGGTTGCCGTCAATACGATCCTTGAAGAGAGCGTTGTCCGAGACGTGATCCCGAAACTCAAGGCAGCGAGTGCCACCGGCATTGTCGAATACCCCTTGAGCAAGGTGGTCCTGTAAATGCGCGTGATGTACACGACCGGACGCGACCGGAAGCGGGCGCACGCGTTGATCGCTCGGCTGGAGAACCGCCGCAATACCGTGGATGAGTGCGCTACCCCCGTTGCGCGGCGAATCATCCATGCCATACGGAACGGTGGCGATGCAGCCCTGTTTCGTTATGCCGCCCGCTTCGACGGCATTGCGAAACAGACACCATTACGTATCTCCGAGAATGCGATGCAGCAGGCATGGCGTGATGCCTCGCCTGCCTTCCGTTCAGCGATCCAGACTGCTGCAAAAAATATTCGGCGTTTCGCACAACGTCAAATGCCCAAATCATGGGCCTTTGAGCCTGTATCCGGGCTGAAGGTGGGCCAGCAGGTGCGACCTATCGAATCGGTTGGATGCTACGTTCCCAGTGGATGGCATCCCCTGCCGTCAACCATGCTAATGACAGTCATCCCGGCACAAGTTGCCGGTGTTGAGCGCATTGTTGCCGTTTCGCCGAAACCAGTTCAAGAAACGCTCGCGGCAGCTGGCTTCCTTGGAGTACAGGAATTCTACTGTGTTGGTGGCGTCCAGGCTGTAGCCGCGCTTGCATACGGCACAGAAAGTATCGCACGCGTGGACAAGATCGTTGGCCCGGGCAATGCTTATGTGACAGCGGCGAAAAAGCTGGTCTCGTTTGACTGCGCCATTGATATGCTTGCGGGCCCGACTGAGATCGTCGTCGCCAGTGAAACAGGTAACCCTGCTGCTATTGCTTCTGATCTTGTCGCACAGGCAGAGCACGATCCGGATGCGATTGCCGTCTTCATCACGACACAGGCTGCTCTCGCCGAGAGCGTGAGCGCCGAAGTGAAAGCACGGATGAGGAGCAACCCAATCGCCAGACAGTCCCTGGAACGCAATGGAGTCATATTCGTAACCGATACAGTTACTGAGGCCCATAGCATCACAAACCGTCTTGCCCCGGAACACTTAACGGTCGATAAAGAGAGTGATCTGGAATGGGTGAAGAATACGGGCTCCGTCTTCGTTGGCCGCTATTCGGCTCAACCCATGGGCGACTATATCTCGGGACCGAATCACACACTGCCTACGGGCGGTTTGGCGCGGGTGCGGGGAGGATTGAGCGTTTCAGACTTCCTGAAGATTATTACCGTACAGAAATACCAGATCCAGGGAATCAAGAGTCTTGGGTCCTCGGCGATCACACTTGCCGAAGCCGAGGGATTGCAGGGTCACGCTGAAGCTATCCGCGTGCGAGGTGGCTATGCGTGAAGGCCCGAAACCGCGCGCGACAGTCCGGCGCACCAAAGAGTATCACCCGCCTCTCGGGCTGCGCGATGGTGTGCGACTCGACTTCAACGAAAATACCTTTGCTTGCTCCCCCCAGGTGTTGGAAGTCCTGGGAAAGATCTCGCGTGCCGATCTCACCAAGTATCCTGAGCGTGAACCAATCGAGCGATTGGTGGCCTCACATCTGAATTTGAGCGCTGCACAAGTTCTATTGACGAATGGCGTCGATGAAGCAATCCATGTCCTCTGCCAGACATTTCTCGATGCTGGAGATGAATTTCTGCTGCCTGTGCCAACGTATTCCATGTATGAGGTCTATGGATCTTCCACGGATGCAAAGACCGTCTTCGTGCAGGCACAAAACGACTTCTCCTTCCCCCTGGAATCACTACTTAAGAAGGTCACTCCTGCGACAAAGCTGATTGCCATTGCAAACCCGAACAGTCCTACGGGCCGTGTTGTCTCGCGCGAAGCAATTGTGAAAATAATCGAGAGCGCTCCCCACGCGGTGGTTCTTGTGGACGAAGCCTATTATCACTTCTACGGTCAGACGGTCCTCGACCTGATTGAGCGTGTACCAAATCTGGTCGTCTGCCGGACATTCTCGAAAGCTTACGGCTTGGCGGGACTCCGCCTTGGAATGCTGGCAGCGCATGAAACCCAGATGGGATGGTTGCGCCGTATGATTTCCCCTTACAGCGTGAACAGTCTCGCTTTGGCGTGCCTACCTTCAGCCATCGAAGATGAAGCGTATTTGAAATGGTACGTGGATGAAGTATTGCAAGGCCGCGAATTATTCGCATCGACATTGCAGCGGCTAAGTATTCGCCATTGGCCGTCGGAAGCCAACTTCATTCTGGCAAAAATTGGAGCGAAGCATAAGGAATTCACAGCCGCCATGCGCCGGCGCAACGTACTCGTGCGGGATCGCTCCAGCGATCCCGGCTGTGATGGCTGCGTGCGCATCACCCTCGGGACGCTGGAGCATACGGCTATAGGAACTAGGGCGCTCGAAGAATCGCTTACAGAGATTGGATGGAGTCCAGATGACGACTAGGCAGTCAAAGGGAAAGAACGTTATTCGCAAACGATCGTCGCAAATTGATCGCAAGACTGCGGAGACACAAATTGCCCTTCATCTCACGATTGAAGGTACCGGACGTTATGCGATCAGCACGGGCATCCGTTTTCTTGATCACATGCTGGAGCTGTTCACTCGCCATGGCGCTTTCGACCTCGATGTAACCTGCAAGGGCGATCTTGACGTGGACCAACATCACACGGTCGAAGATGTTGGCATAGCGCTGGGCGAGGCATTTGATCGCGCGCTCGGCGATAAAAAAGGAATCATGCGCGCAGGATATTTTCTGATGACCATGGATGAAACATTGGGCATCGCCGCTATCGATCTCAGCGGGCGGGTCTCATCTGTCATCGATACAAAAGTAAAGACGCGGTTGGTGGGGGATCTGCAATCGGAGCTGGTGGAAGACTTTTTTGAAGGTTTCGCGCGAGGCGCGCGCGCAAATGTTCATCTAAAAACGATGTACGGTCGCTCGAACCACCACAAGGTGGAGGCCCTTTTTAAAGCATTTGCGCGAGCCTTGCGTTTTGCCTGTATGCGAGACCAGCAATTGGGCAACATGCTACCCAGCACGAAAGGCCTCCTGTGATTGCTGTGGTTGACTACAAGGCGGGTAATCTCGCCTCAGTGATGAAGGCTCTTTTGGCAGTTGGAGCAAATGCGAAGGCCACATCCGATCCCGATACGGTGAAACGTGCAGACAAACTGGTGCTGCCAGGCGTGGGTCATTTTTCCGTGACAACCTTTCTCGAAAATCATGGATTGAAAGAGGCCATTGAAGGAAGTGTCGAAAAGGGTATCCCTTTCCTTGGTATCTGCGTTGGGCTGCAGTGGCTCTTTGAAGGCAGCACAGAAGCCCCCGACACCGTAGGTCTCAGTGTATTTCCGGGATTCTGTGAAAGGTTCGGAGAAGGAATGAAGGTGCCGCATGTCGGATGGAATTCGATTCAAGTCAAAAAATCACGCCTGCTGCAAGGGATTTCAAGTGGCGAATTTGCCTATTTCACCCATTCTTACCGCGCACCAATTGTGAATGAAACGATAGCAGTTACAACATATGGATCCCCTTTTACGGCTGCTGTAGAACGCGACAATATTATGGGTGTGCAATTTCATCCTGAAAAGTCAGGGCCAGTCGGTCTTCAAGTCCTTGAGAACTTCGTGAGGCTGGCATGACGCTGACGAAGCGCATCATCGCCTGCCTCGACGTCAATGCAGGCCGCGTAGTAAAAGGCATCCAGTTCCTAAATATTGTCGACGCAGGCGATCCAGCAGAATTGGCTCGTCGACATGCCGAAGCAGGCACGGATGAAATTGTACTGCTGGATATCACGGCAACACACGAGGGACGCGGAACGCTGATCGACACAGTCAGGAGAACCGCCAGGCAGCTTTTCATTCCCTTCACGGTCGGCGGGGGAATTCGCACGGTTGACGATGCAGCTGCAATCTTCGATGCCGGCGCAGATAAGGTCAGCATCAATTCCGCCGCCATTGCAAGGTCGGAGCTCATTGATGAGATCGGCAGCAGGTTCGGAGCACAGGCGGTTATCGTTGCTATCGATGCGCGACGCTCAAAATCAAGCAGCGATCCGGTGGGAGACGCAGAGGTGTTTGTGAGCGGAGGCCGCAAGCCCGCAGGCTGTAAGGTGCTGGAGTGGGCAAAGGAAGCTGAAGCGCGTGGCGCGGGAGAGATACTGCTGACATCGATGGACGCAGATGGAACAAAAGCAGGCTTTGATTGCGAATTGACAGCACGAGTCAGCGAATCCGTGCGAATTCCGGTGATCGCTTCTGGAGGCGCAGGAACCGCGGAACATTTTGCCGATGTGCTGCTCCAGGGCAAAGCTGATGCCGCGCTGGCTGCGAGTATTTTTCATTTTGGCATTGCCGATGTTCGGACTCTGAAAGAAGAAATCGCGAAGCGGGGCATTCCTGTGAGGCTGCCATGCTGATTCCTTCGATCGATCTGATGGGTGGCCGCATCGTCCAGCTTGTTCGGGGCGAAAAATTGAAACTCGCCTTCGATGATTTTGAATACTGGATCGAACGATTCAGCTCCTATCCCATAGTGCAGCTTATCGATCTTGATGCGGCCATGCGTCAGGGGAACAACGCAGCCTTGATCAAGAAGATTGCCGGCCGTTTGCCCTGCCAGATAGGCGGCGGGATTGCGACCATTGAGCGCGCGAAACAGTTGATCGCCGTGGGTGCACAACGCATCATTTTCGGTTCGGCACTGTTCGGCATCGAAAACGACGCCGGCCGGGTGAACATTGCTCTGGCCGCGTCGATTCAAAACGAAATCGGAGCCTCCAGATTTGTAGCAAGCATCGACACAAAACAGGGCCAGGTTGCCGTTAAAGGTTGGAAAGAACAGGCTAGGCTCTCTCCGCAGGAGGCGATTGTGGCTCTTAACCCCTTCTGCGGAGCCTTTTTATACACCCATGTAGACACTGAAGGGACCATGCAGGGGTTCCCGCTGGAAGTCGCCCGGCAGTTGCGCAGTTTGACAGATCGACAATTGATCGTGGCTGGCGGAATTCGTGAGCAGGCGGAAGTTGATGCACTGCACCAGATAGCGGTCGATGCAGTCGCTGGAATGGCGATTTACACGGGTGCCCTCGCTACCTGACACTCTCCTTGCGGCGAAAATACACGGCAATGGCAAGAAACAGAACGGCAATGACCGCCTGCAGCCACGCTCGTTGCCAGCCTTGATGCAGCGCGGTGACGATTGTGACCACGAGCCAAAGCACGGCAATCAGGAACCAGATAGAGGAGCGGCGCATACGCCGCAGCATATCATTTCAAACTGGAATCTTTGAAAAGGGCTCGCGCCGCCGCAGATTCGGATAAGCTAGTGAGTTTGGCGCTGCTCCGAATAACATCACGCCAGCAGATTTTCTCCTTGGAGAGTACCTGAGATGGCTACGAAAAAGGCCGCACTGCGCTTGGCCAAACGTCTGGATGAAGTCGGCTTTTCCGACATCGTTCACATTCGCAATAAGGTCATTGAACTGCGAAGTGCTGGCCAGCTTGTGCATGCGTTTCATGGCGGTGAGCCTTTTTTTGAGACGCCCGAGCCTATTAAATATGCCATGATGCGCGCGCTTGTTGAAAATAAGACTAAATACGCGCCGTCGTCGGGGATTATGCCGCTGCGTGAGGCACTGGTCGGGAAGCTGAGGACACGCAACCATCTCGACGTTGTACTTGACGACGTACTCATCACGGCGGGTGGCGCGCATGCGCTCTATGCAGCTTTTCAGGCGGTGCTCGATCCAGGCGATGATCTGTTATTGTTTTCACCTTACTGGACACCCATTCGCGATATGGTAACGGGCGCACAGGCGCGCCCTCTGCTTATTCCCACCGCAAGCGCGAGGCGCCACGGCTTAACCAAAACGCTGGAGCAGTTTTCCACGCCCCACACGAAGGCCATCTACTACAACACGCCGCAGAACCCTTCGGGTGCTGTATTTTCTCGCGCAGAAGCAGAAGAAGTAGCCGCCTTTGTCAGGAAACATAACCTTATTGTGATTGCAGATGAGGCTTATGAGGATCTCGTGTATGAAGGTGATCATGTGTCGATCGCGTCATTGCCGGGAATGGCTGATAGAACGATTTCCACCTACACCTTTTCCAAGAGCTATGGGATGACAGGGTGGCGCGTCGGCTACATCGCTGCCAAGGAACCCTTCATCACCGGCCTCCGCAAGCTCGTTCTCTACTCGGCGAACGGCGTATCGACCCCTACCCAATGGGCAGCACTCGAGGCCCTGGCCACGCCACAAAGTTTCATTGAAGAGCGCAGAGAAGATTACCGGGAACGACGAAATCTGCTGGTGAACGCTTTGAATGAACTGGGCCTTGAATGCGAGATGCCGCAGGGGGCATTCTACGCCCTTCCCAGCATCTGCAAGATTAACAAAGACAGCCGCAAGGCAGCGGCGATCCTTCTCGACAAAGCCCACGTGGCAACAATCCCCGGAGTCGTTTTTGGAGCACAGGGGGAGGGGCATGTGCGTTTCGGATACTCTGTGCCGAAAGCAGCAATCGAAGCCGGGATCGAGGCATTAGCAAAATTCTTAAAATGATGGAGTTGGCGAAACTCCTCTCAGTTTTCTTTGCACCCAGTCGTGGATTTCCGGAGTCTAAAGCAACATGCAACTACGCGGCTTCCTGTCTGGATGTATAGCCTTTACCTTTTTGGCTTGCGCTTCGCTGTCGACAGTGCATTCGCAATCGATTGCAGCGGCCAGCGAAGTTCCTGATGCGCCCGATGCAGCATTGGCGCAACAGGCCACCAGCCAGAGCGATAGTGCGCAGAGTCGGCCGCAAGCTGGGACGGATTCTACAAGCCTGCAGGGAAAACAGACGAAGCGGATTCTCGGCATCGTGCCAAATTTCCGCTCTGTTTCGGCGGACCAGAAACTTCCGCCGCAATCGGTGAAAGACAAGTTCATGACGACCACTCTGGACAGCTTCGATTATTCGGCGTTCATCTTCGCAGGCGCTCTGGCTGGTATCAGCTTTGCGGAAAATTCCTATCCCGAATTTCACCAGGGCGCTGCTGGCTACGGCCGATATTACTGGCACACTTTCGCAGACCAGGCAGTCGAAAATTACAATGTTGAATTTATTTTCCCTACAGTGTTCAGGCAAGATTCACGCTACTACACTCTGGGTCATGGCGGTCTCGTAAAGCGGGCGACGTATTCCTTCTCCCGCGTGTTGATCACACGAACCAACTCCGGCAATGAAACATTCAACGCGTCGGAAATTGTGGGTGCCGGCGCAGCATCTGGCATTTCGAGTCTCTATTATCCAAGCAGGGATCGAACCTGGACGAAAGTAGGACAGCACTGGCTCACAAATGTCAGCCTGGATGGACTGACTTTCGTCTTCAAGGAATTCTGGCCGGATATTAACAACGCCGTCTTTCATCAAAAGCAATAAATTCCCGCTTTCCGGTCGGTTAGCATAAGAACAAGACCGTAGATAAACAGGGAGTTCTTTCCACATGGTGAAAGTCGGAGTGCCGCATTGGACCGATGTGTCCTTATTGGCGAAGCTGCCCAAAGAGGCTGACGTTCAAGTCTTACCGAAAGCCCCATCCGCTCCTATTGATATTGATTTCTGGGCTGCCCCGCTCTTTCTCAAGGAGGCCCAGCCTGTGGCGCCTTATCTTCGCGGCATAAAGGTCGTGCAGTCTCTTCAGGCAGGAGTTGACTGGATACGATCTTTTGTTCCACCAGGGGCAATTTTGTGTGACGCACAGGGCGCGCATAACGTAGCTACCTCAGAGTGGACTGTATCGGCAATTTTGGCTGCGACGAAGTTCCTGCCTTTCTATTTTGATTTACAGCGGGCTGGCAAATGGATTTCGCGCGAGGCAGCGGAGGACAATTACCGCTCTATTTACAAGACTGACAAACACAGCTATCCGCCGACGCTGATCGAAGAGCTGGCTGGCAAGACGGTCATGATCGTTGGCTACGGGTCGATTGGCAGGTCGATCGAAGAGCGGCTTGTGCCGTTCGGAGTGAATTTCATTCGCATTGCACGTACGCCAAAACCCGGAGTGGAATCGGTCGACAGGCTCTCCGATCTATTGCCTGCTGCGGATGTTATCGTGCTGATCGTGCCGCTCACATCCGAGACGCGTCACTTGATCGACGCCGACGCGATTGCTCGCATGAAGCAGGGCGCGCTGCTGGTAAATGCCGCACGCGGGCCTGTGGTCGACACGGACGCTTTGGTAAAGGCCCTCACTGAAAAACGCATTCGCGCAGCTCTCGACGTCACAGATCCGGAGCCGTTGCCCGAAGGCCATCCGCTATGGAAAGCGCCCAATCTGATGCTCACGCCCCATGTCGGTGGGTCGAGCCCGCTCTATATGTCGCGGGCTTTTGATCTGGTGGCAGAACAAGTAAAAAGATTCGCGAACGGTGAGCCTCTTAAGAATGTTGTCGAGGGAGACTACTGATTACCTCGGCGAAGTGCAGCGCACGCCGATTTGTATTCTGAGCAATCTGTTCGCGACAGCTGAATCCGTCCGAGACGAGCAGCGTATCTATCGATGCGCTGCGAACTGCCGGCAACAACACCCGCTCTCCCAGTGTCTGCGACACTTCGTACTTTTCCTTCTCAAAACCGAAGGGACCAGCCATACCGCAGCAACCCGAATCCAATAACTCGACCTGCGCGCCGGTTGCAGTCAAGATTGCGAATTCATCTTTCATCTTCATCAACGACTTGTGATGGCAGTGGCCATGCAGCACGATGCGCTGACCGGCAAGCGATGGAGGCTTGTACCCGGTAACTCTTTGGGCGAGGAATTGACTGAGCAGCAAAGTATGATCACTGAGCCGCTTTGCCCGTACATCTGTTGGAAAGAAATTCAGCAGTTCATCGCGAAAGACGCTCGCGCAACTTGGCTCAAGAAAGACAAATGCCGTTCCAGCGTCGATCTGCGGCGCAAATTCCTGCAGAATTTTTTGAAGATAGATCCGCGCTTCTTTTAAGAATCCAAAGTCATACAGAGGTCGACCGCAGCAAACGTGCTGTTTTGGTGTATACGGAGCAAATCCCGCATCCGTGAGCACTTGACGCGCAGACTTCAGCACATGCGGATGATAGAAGTTGTTCCACGTATCGGGCCATAGCAATACCTGGGCCTGCGCAGACGCATTTGCTGAGATCGTGCTCTGAAAGCTTCGAGGCGCGAACCGTGGGAGCTCTCGCTGCGGTGCAATTCCCAGCGATTGCTTTACCAGTGCTGATATGCCCGGAACCTGAAGCGGCAGGTTTGCCATGCGCGTAGTAACGCCCGGAATTGTCGAAGCAAGATGTGCCCAGCGGTCCATAAAACCGAAGGCGTAGTCACGCAGATGATGGCGATGCTGTTCGTGATAATGCGCAAGAAATTCCGCTTTATATGTGGCAACATCCACGTTTACCGGGCATTCGCGCTTGCAGGCCTTGCAGGACAGGCAGAGGTCGAGCGCTTCGCGCACCTGCTCATTGCCCCAGTCGCGGTCAAGCACATCGCGTTCAAGAAGTTCCCACAAGAGATGGGCACGCCCGCGTGTTGAATGCTGTTCCTCCTGCGTGGCCATATAGCTGGGGCACATTGTTCCGGGGCTTTTTTTGCGGCAGGCGCCCACGCCAACACAACGCAGCGTGGCTTCAGCAAATGATCCCTTATCGTCTGGAAATTGGAAGTATGTATCTACCTTTGCCGATTGATAGCCCGCGCCGAGCCTGAGGTTTTCATGTGGCTCGTAGACGCTCACCGGGTCTATGAGCTTGCCGGGGTTCATTTTATTCAGCGGATCCCATAGAGCTTTGAATTCGCGAAAAGCCTGCATCAATTCTGGCCCAAACATCTTTGGCAGAAGTGCTGCGCGCGCCTGTCCATCGCCATGCTCGCCGGAAATTGATCCTCCATGCGCAATCACAATGTCCGCAGCAAGGTCCAGGAACGCACGAAACTTGCGGATTCCCGGTTCACTTTCGAGATCGAAGTTGATGCGCATATGCACGCAGCCCTGGCCGAAATGTCCATACATAGGACTGCGATAGTCGAACTCGGTCATCAACTTGAAAGTCTCGCGCAAAAAAGAGCCGAGCTTCTCCGGAGGGACCCCGGCGTCTTCCCATCCTTCCCACCCATGCGGCTCACCAGGTACAAAGACTGTTGATCCGAGCGCCGACTCGCGAACATGCCAGACGCGCAGCGCTTCCGCGCTGCTATAGCTGCGGACAACGGCAGCCGTCCGCGCTACGGCTCGCAGGAATTGTTCCACCTGCTCATCCGCGTCCGCGGGTGACCATCCTCCAAACTCTACAAGAAGATGTCCTCGTCCTTCGGGCAGAAGGACAACATCGTCAACAGCAAGCTCCTTGCGCTTCATAAAGTCAACGAGCATCCCGTCAAACCCTTCCAGGCCAATCGGCTTGTACTCGAGCACCAGAGGCACATGGTCCGCGGCAATAAAAGGGTCGGCAAACCCCAGGCCAACCAGCCTACGATGCGGCGGGCTGTCTTTAAGATGAAGCGTTGCTCCAAGGACCGTGGCACAGGTGCCTTCAGTGCCGACAAGCGCGCGCGCTACGTGAAAGCCGCTCTCCGGCAGTAGCTCATCGAGGTTATATCCGGAGACTCGGCGAGGAATTCGCGGAAAGCGCTGGCGCACAAGATCAGAATATTGATCGCGGATACGTCGCAATCCGGCGTATATCCCGCCGCGACGCCCTCCAGCCGCGATGATCGTACTCAGTTCTTCTTCACTCGTCGCGCCTACGGTCAAATGGGTACCATCGTAAAGCATGACGTCGAGCGAATGGATATTGTCCACGGTTTTTCCGCCCATCAGGGCATGGACGCCGCATGAGTTATTCCCGATCATGCCACCCAGCGTGCACCGGCTGTGCGTGGCCGGATCAGGAGCAAAGGTGAGGTGATGTTCTTCAGCGGCTTCGCGGACGCGGTCGAGAACAATTCCCGGCTGGACATATGCCAACTTCTTTTCCGGATCAAGCCATTCGATCGAGCGCATGTACTTCGAAAAATCAAGCACGACGGCAACATTGCAGCATTGCCCTGAGAGGCTTGTGCCTCCACCTCGTGCCAGAATGGGCGCGCCGAACTTGTTACAGGCTGCGACAGCCGCTTTTACGTCATCGGCATCACGGGGGATAACGAGGCCGATGGGCACTTGGCGGTAATTCGATGCATCCACGGCGTATAGGGCTCGTGAGGCAGAATCGAAGCGAACCTCACCTCGAATGACAGCCTGCAATTCTCTCTCTAAATCTCGAGAAGCGTCAAAGGCCTCATGCGGATGATGCGTGTTGTTCAGAACCGGAAAAGGGGAGACGGAAGTCACGGCAGTATCGTAGCAGTTCGCGCAGTTACACTGCTTTTGCTAAGTAGTCGGCTTCGACCGTTGCATCGCGCCCGCGTTCGCGTCCGAGCGCATTAAGGAGCAAAGTTACGAGAATCGAAACCAGCAGGTTCACAATCAGTGCGGGAATCGCAGCATATACCGTCCACACATGACTACCGATATGCAGCGGATAGATTGAGCTTTTCAGATCACGCGCAAGAGCCATTCCAGTTCCGGTTGCCATGCCAGCGACCCAGCCCCAGAACAAGGCCCGCCCATGGAACCAACGAGTGAAGACCCCGCAAACGACAGAAGGAAAGAGTTGAGCGATCCAGATACCTCCCAGCAACTGTAATTCGATTGCGTATTGCGTCCGGACAAAGAGGACGAAGACAAGTGCGCCAATCTTGATAAACAAGGAGACCAGCTTGGCCTGTGTGGCTTCCTCCTTTGGAGTCATCGAGTGGTGAATCAGTTCCCCGTAAAGATTGCGTGTAAACAGGTTCGCCGACGCGATGGACATGATGGCGGCTGGAACGAGCGCACCGATGCCGATAGCCGCCAGACAAAATCCGGCGAACCATTCCGGGAACTCCTGCACAAGTAGCAAAGGAACAGCGCTCGATGAGTTTGCCGTATGGATTCCTGCCGCCAGCGCGACGAAGCCGAGCAACGCAATGAGAGCAAGCAGCAAGTTATATGCCGGTAATAGCGCCGCATTACGTTTTATCACTGTTCCGCTTGCCGAACTGAGCACGCCTGTAGCCGTGTGCGGGTAAAGAACGATAGCGATGGCTGAGCCGAATGCCAACGTGGTATAGCTCGGGTACTGTGATGGCTGCAGGATGATCGAGGCTGGCGGCTTCTTTTGTGCGAGCGCGGCGCCGGCAGCGGAAAAAACGTGCGCGTACCCGCCAAGCTTGATCGGAATAATAATGATCGCAGCAAGGACCATGATGTATAGCATGATGTCCTTGACGATGGCGATGACTGCAGGCGCGCGCAATCCGCTCGTATAAGTGTAGGCGGCCAGAATTATAAAAGCGGCAATGAGCGGCCATTCGCCGTTGATGCCCAGCGCGGCGATCACCTCGCGCATGCCGACAAGTTGCAACGCAATGTATGGCATCGTAGCCAGAATTCCCGTGAGCGCAATCGCAATGGAGAGTGGACGGCTGCCAAAGCGCCCACGGACAAAGTCCGCCAGCGTTACGTAACTGTGGCGGTGACATACTTGCCAGAGCCGCGGGAGCACCAGCATCATGTACGGGTACAGCAGAATACAATATGGAATGGCGAAAAAGCCCGGTGCACCTGTGCCGTACAGCGCGGCAGGAACTGCAATCACAGTGTAGGCCGTATAAAAATCCCCGCCAATCAGGAACCATGTCACCAGCGTTCCAAAGCGACGCCCCGCCAGCCCCCACTCTTCCAGACTGTTCAAGTCGCTGCGTTTCCAGCGCACAGCCCAGAAGCCTGCCAGAGTAACAAGCAGGAAAGAAGCACAAAATATCCCAGTGGCAACTGCGTGCAGTGAGGATGTCATGTTGCGTTCCATTGATCTTAGACGATTTCTGCAAATCCTTATAGCCGCGCTCTGCTACACTCAATAGTTTTCCAAATACCGAGGTTTCAGATGTCTGATACACCCGCTGCATCGCCGCTCACGCTTTTAAATGAAGACGAACAACTCTTCCGCTCTACCGTGCGCGATTTCGCAAAACAAAGTATTGGCCCGCTGGTTCGCCAGATGGATGAAGAGCAGCACTTCGCTCCGGATTTGCTGCCACAGCTTTTCAAGCTTGGCTTGATGGGGATTGAGATTCCCATGAACTACGGGGGGAGCGGCGGCACATTTTTCGAAGCCATTCTTGCTGTTGAAGAGATATCCGCTTTCGATCCATCCGTCGGCGTGTTGGTCGACGTGCAAAATACCCTCTGCGTCAATGCCTTCTTGCGTTGGGGCTCCGAAGAACAAAAGAAAACCTATTTCTCGCGCCTGGCGACCGACACCGTCGGGGCATACGCGCTTTCAGAAGCTGCTTCCGGTTCTGACGCTTTCGCCCTACAGACGCGCGCCGAACAGCGCGGCGATCATTACATTTTGAACGGGCAGAAACTATGGATCACAAACGCGAAAGAGGCTGGCGTCTTCATCGTCTTTGCCACGCTTGATCCAGCTGCTGGATACAAGGGCATCACAGCTTTTATCGTCGAAAAGGACTCCCCTGGCTTCTCCGTCGGGAAGAAAGAAGACAAGCTTGGAATCCGCGCCTCGTCCACGTGCGAACTGATTCTCGAAGATTGCCGCGTACCCGCCGAGAATATTCTCGGCGAGCCGGGCAAAGGCTATAAGATCGCCATTGAAACACTGAATGAAGGCCGCATCGGCATCGGCGCGCAAATGCTGGGTCTTGCGCATGGTGCATGGAACTGTGCCGCCAGATATGCCCAGGAGCGTAAACAATTCGGCAAACCCATTGCAGAGTTTCAGGCTGTGCAGTTCTCTCTCGCCGAGATGGCTACAGACATCGAGGCGGCTCGCCTGCTCGTCTACAACGCCGCGCGTTTGAAAGATGCGAAGTTAAGCTACATCCGTGAAGCCGCGATGGCGAAGTATTTTACTTCTCAAGTCGCCGAACGCGTTGCCAGTCAAGCGGTCGAAATCTACGGCGGATACGGCTTCGTGAAGGACTATCCAGTCGAAAAGTTCTATCGTGATGCCAAGATTGGCAAAATTTATGAAGGCACATCGAACATGCAGCTCGCCACCATCGGTAAGCTGGTGTTGAACGGCAAGTAGAATTGACACACAGACTCCATCAATAACCAACTTGTTTCTCGATGCAATGCCGTTTTTCGTATGGGAAAGTACCATTTGATTTTCTGATCCTCAATTCAAGGTGCACATGTTCCTCAAATCCTCCCTCGCCCTCTGCCTGATCGTGATATGCGCTCCCTCCGCCTGGACACAGCAGACGCCCGAGTCTCCGGCGAAACCTCCCACTTATCTCCAGCAAGCTTCTCAGGGTGTCCACACGCTGCAATCCTGGTATACGCCGGACACTGGGCTTTACCAAACCACCGGGTGGTGGAATTCGGCCAATGTGATTACTGTTCTCGCAAACTATGCCCGTGTGAGCCAAGGCAAGGATTATCAGAAAGTCTTTGCCAACACTTATCAGCAGGCACAGAAGACATCGAGAGGATTTCTCAATCAGTACTATGACGATGAAGGGTGGTGGGCTCTCGCCTGGCTCGATGTCTACGACCTCACTCATGAACAGCCATATCTCTCAATGGCGGCATCGATCTTCACCGATATGTCGAATGGCTGGGACTCGACATGTGGGGGGGGCATCTGGTGGAGCAAGGATCGCAAATACAAAAACGCCATCGCCAATGAATTATTTCTCTCCGTTGCCGCGCATCTCGCGTTGCGAACCAGCGATCCTGAAAAGCGGGCACAATACCTCACCTGGGCGCATAAGGAATGGGCGTGGTTTGCAAACTCTGGGATGATCAACGCGCAGCATCTCATCAACGATGGCCTTGACCTTGCCACCTGCAAGAACAATCATCGAACCACCTGGACCTATAACCAGGGCGTGATCCTGGGCGCTCTCACGGAACTCGACAAAGCCGCGCCTAATCCTGCCCTTCCTGCCACGGCACAGTCCATAGCCGCTGCGGCACTCGCTCACCTTACTGACAACAACGGCGTCCTGCACGATGCCTGCGAACCAAAATGCGGTGCAGATGGGGTGCAGTTCAGGGGCATCTTCGTGCGCAATCTCATGGAGTTGAACAGCGCATTGCCAGATCCGCATTACAGTAGATTCATCGACGTGAATGCGGAAAGCATCTGGGATCATTCACGTGGGCCGAATGATCAATTCGGCCAGGTATGGTCGGGACCGTTCGATGCAGGCAACGCCGCCAGCCAGTCCTCAGCGCTCGATGCTTTTGTCGCCGCTGCACAGGTGGAGCAAGGCAAATGACAGCAGCATCGTCCGCGTTTCTCATTCATCTAAACTAGTACTTGGCATATATCGAGAACATTCCTCCGGAAACACCTGTAAGCCTTCATCCGAAGCATCGTAGCTTGCTGCCCTTTCTCGGCTTGGCGTGCGGCGTAGGAGTCTCAAATATTTACTACAATCAGCCCCTCCTGCTCGATATGGCGCAGAGCCTGCACGTCGACCATAGCCAGATGGGCTCGGTTGCCGTAGCGACGCAGGTTGGCTATTCGATCGGCATTCTTGCCTTTGTTCCCCTGGGCGACGTCATTGAACGTCGCGGTCTCATGGTGCGGCTCTTTGCAGGAGTTGCCATCTTTGCCCTTCTTGCCGCACTGGCGCCAAATCTCTGGACACTTCTGCTTGCGAGCATCGCTCTCGGCCTTACCGCTGCAGTCACGCATGTCGTTGTCCCCATTGCACCGGAGCTTGCGGAAGACGAGGAGCGCGGACGCGCCGTCGGCACCGTCATGACTGGGCTGTTGCTCGGTGTCCTCCTTGCGCGCACCGTCTCCGGCTGGATCGCCTCATTCTTCGGCTGGCGCGCCGTTTTTGTCTTTGCTGCCGTCGCCAACGCTGCGTTCGTTCCGCTGCTATTGCGGAAGCTGCCTAAGTTGCCACCGCATACGCCTCTGCCCTACGTGCAGGCTTTGCGCTCTCTCTGGACGCTCATCCGCACGCAACCTCTGCTGCGCGAATCGTCAGTCATTGGCGGACTAGTCTTCGGCGCCTTCAGCGCTTTCTGGACAACGCTGGTCTTTCTGCTCGGTTCAAAGCACTATCACCTCGGTGCGGGAACGGCGGGTAGCTTCGGCATTCTCGGTGCCACGGGTGCGTTGATTGCTCCCATTGCCGGACGCGTCGCGGATCGCCGCGGATCGCGTGCTGTAGTTACGCTGGGCCTGGCCCTACTCTCACTGGGCTTCTGTATTCTGTGGCTTCTCGGCTATCACCTTCTCGGCCTGGTGCTCGGCCTCATCGTGCTCGATCTTGGCGCGCAGGCAAACCAGATCGCGAACCAGACACGTATCTTTGGGTTGGCACCAGGAGCACGAGGCCGCATCAATACCATCTACATGACAATCTTTTTTCTCGGCGGCTCGCTTGGCTCACTCTTTTCCACGATGGCGTGGGCGCGAGGGGGATGGGGCGGGGTTTGTGCTCTAGGACTGGGACTGCTTGGGCTGGCCGCGCTGCGCCACCTTACAGGGATGCGTACACGCGCGGCTGCCGAAGTCGCTTAAAAGTGCAGATAGACGCCGACTGCGGGTTCGCTTGTCAGGCGCCATGTACCGGTCTTGAATCTCGCCTGCCCATAATCTGGAGTCTGATGATAAAGTCCGCGATATTGCACTCGCATGCCAAAGTGCGAAGTCAGCAGCGGGAAGTTAGCTCCCAGGCCAAATGTAAATGCCGGCCGAGCCTGTGCGCTGGCATTTTGTCCTCCATTCAGGGAGGGAGAGTACAGGAGGGCACTTACTCCGGCGAGCCCAAATGGCTTCATACCCAGAACACCCGGCGCGCTCAACAGGTATGAGCCTTCGAACTCGTGCACGTTATGTTGCACCGCAAATGGATAGCTTGAGTAGCGGTCGGAAAACCGCGTATAGCCATAGCCCGCTTCGTATCCCAGCCACGGATGATAGACATGGCGGAATGTTGCCTGTCCGCCAAGCGAATCCAGCGGCTTCACGTCGATACCATTGCCGCTGGACGAGCCGGTAAACTGCCCAAAGGCGCTCAGCGCGACCTCACTGTTCTTCAAATAGCTCTGCGCTCTTGCCGGCTGCGCAAATAGTGACGCTACAAACAACGCCGCAAACATCAAGGAAGGCTTCCACCCGCTTCGGTACATTTCCAACATGTGTCTCCCATAGCCATAGTAACGAAACTTGCCGTCCTGCGGCAGTAGATGCGCCGATGCGGGTTTCCCGCGCAGCCCTCTGCGCTGGTAAAGTCAAACTATGATCAAAGGCATTACTGCAATCCGTCAGACCAGTACTCCGGCGGTGTTCGATACACTGGAGAGCTTCTTTTCCGCCCTGGGTTTTGAGCGGGGGAAAGACTGGGATGAGGAGCAGAGCCGGGGCCGGGCCTTTCTCGCGCCCCTGGGCAATCTGGAGTTCATCGACGGGACGCTGCCCTCGAATGCGGATGTGTTTGTCGAGGTCACCCATCTCGATTCAGTGCGCGAGGTTACGGAGAAGTGGCTTGCCAGGAATCCTGGCGAGGCTGACGCGCAGCGACACATTACGGCTACGGCGGATACGGATTGGAAGTCGCGGTTGTTTACGATCGAGCCGGTTCCGGGTGTTGCGTTCTCGTTCTGGGAGTGGCTCGATCCACTGCAAGGCAAGCCGGTAGCACTCGAAGGCGATCTGTCGGCTGAGGGGATGCGATTTGCCATCGTTGTGGCGCGGTGGAATGCGGTGATTACGGATCGCTTGCTGCAGGGAGCACTGGATTGCCTTTATCGCAGCGGTGCGAAGAAGGACGATGTGCAGGTTCTGCGGGTTCCCGGCGCATGGGAGATTCCTTCGGCGGCGCGCAAGGTTGCGGAGACGGGAAAAGTCGACGCAATAGTGACGTTAGGAGTGCTTTTGCGCGGCGAAACGGCGCATTATGAGGCCATTTACAACGAGGTTTCGCGCGGGATCGGGCAGTCGCAGCAGGAGACGGGGATTCCTCATGCCTTCGGCGTGCTGACCTGCGAGACGCTGGAACAGGCGCTGGATCGGGCTGGACTCAAAGCGGGGAATAAGGGCTTTGAAGCGGCTTCGGCTGCGATTGAAATGGTTTCGCTGCACAGGAAGGTCGGGGCTACGGCATGAGCGCTACGGGTAAGCGGCGCAAGTCGCGTGAACTAGCCATGCAAATGCTCTTCCAGCTCGACATGGGCAAGAATACGCCGGACCAGGTGCGCAACACCTTCTGGAAGGCGCGCGATGAGGATGACGCCGATGTGCGCGGCTTTGCCGAGGACATCTTTCGCGTTGCCGTGGCGCGCGAGCCTGAGATCACGGAGCTGATCGTGAACCATTCGGCGCACTGGAAGCTGGAGCGCATGGCCAGCGTCGACCGCAACGTGTTGCGGATGGCGATTGCCGAGATGCTGGGGTTTCCGGGGACGCCGGCTCCGATTGTGATTAACGAGGCGCTGGAGATTGCCCGGAGGTATTCGGCTCCGGAGTCGATCAACTTCCTCAATGGGGTTCTGGATGCGGTGGCCAAGACCCGGCTGAACGGGTAGACCCCCTCCCCCTCTGCTGTCTTCCCCTTCATTTGTTTTCAACGGTTTAGCGGGGGATCATCCCCTGCTATCTCGCCGATTTTAAATATCTTAGAGTACTTTTAGTGTTTTCAATGACTTACGGGAGGGTCCCGGGGCTGAAGCCCATTTGCCGTTTTCGGATTCACCCGCCTAAAGGCCGGTGCTTCTACCTTTTTTTCGGATTCACCGGGCTTTAGCCCAGTGAATCTACCTTTTTTGTCCCTATATTCAGGATAGCAATTTTCGCGAAATAGTACGCCAATTGCCTGCAGCTTTAAGTCGTTTTGTTTTAATTACTTGCGGTCGCAGTTACTATCGATACCTCTTGACAATCTCTTTGGACGGACTTTAAGCGCGGCTTCCTTCGACTGCGCTCAGGACAGGCTCTTCGGCTTCGCTCAGGATGACGACAAATTTTCGCGGCGGCAGGTCATGCGTACCGCTGAGCGGTGTGCCGGGCTGAGGATTTTAGACATTGGGGCGATTGGAAAATTATGATGGCCTGCATGTCTACGAGCCGCCGGGAATTTTTGCGTTACAGCACTTTTGCTGCTGCTGCCTCCACTGTTGGCGCCCATCGCCTCTTCGCCTTTGCCGGAAAGTCCTCGCCGTTTCAACTGGGAATGTGCAGCTATACATTTCGGGAATTCGACCGGGAGCATGTGATTCAGTGGATGAAGGAACTGAAGCTCACCGGCCTGAATGCAAAGGACGTGAAGGACCATCTGCCGATGACGCCGCCCGAGGCTACGCTGGCGGCGGTGGCCGACTACAAGGCCGCGGGCATTACTCCGCATGCCGTGGGCACGGTTTACTTTCCCAAGGACGAGGATGATGACGTGCGCATGCGATTCGAGTATGCGAAGCGGGCCGGGGTGACGGTGATCGTGGCCGGCGATCCGACACCGGAGACACTGCCGCGCATTGAGAAGTTTGTGAAGGAGTACGACATTCGCTTCGCTCTGCACAATCACGGGCCGGAGGACAAGCTCTGGCACTCGCCACTCGATGTGCTGAAGGTTATGGGAAATATGGACCCGCGCATGGGCTGCTGCATCGACGTGGGGCACACGGCGCGCGCGGGCGTCGATCCGGTGGAGGCGATCAAGGCGGTAGGGCCACGCCTTTTCGATGTGCACATCAAAGATCTCGCGGACATGAAAGTGAAGGAGAGCCAGGTGGCTGTGGGCGAGGGCAAGATGCCGGTGCGCAAGATTTTCGAGACGCTGGTTGCGATCAAGTACAAGGGGTTCGTCGATTTAGAGTACGAGATTCATGGGGATGATCCCATGCCCGGGGCTACTAAGAGTATTCAGTACATGCGTGGGGTGCTGGGGGAGATGGGGTATAAACCTTAGCTCCTCGGCTACGTCGTCTAAGTTGCGATAACTGCGGGACAGAGTCTTCCCGCTGCCCGTTCGCGCTTTCTCGCGGTCCATTCGGATTCAATCTCTACTCGTCCATCCATTCCGGTTGCGTAGTGAAGAAAGCTGCTCCACTTCCAGTCTTCGGGATGCGCACATAAGCCTCGCTTCACTGGATTGCGATGAATGTATCGCAGTTTTTCCACGAATTGCTTGCGGTTACGGATTTGAAGTCGTAGTAGCGTTTTTGTCAGAAGTGCTCTGCGTTTCCGATAAGTCGGCGTGACACACCCTGCTTGAGCGATTTGAGCGCATCGGCAAGCGGGCGCACTGCGGTTCTCCGAGCAACAGGTGGACATGTTCGGGCATAACCACATAACCCGTAGATGCTGAGTCGATACGCGACTCTAACGCGCTCGAGCGCCGTTTCGAAGGTTTGCTTACTGGCGTTCGTTATGAACAAAGGGCGCCGTTGATAGCAACTGAAGGTGACGAAGTGAGATTGTCCTGATTGGTGAAACCTTTTCAAGGACCAGGGCATGTAGTTGATGCTCACATTTTCAACTACCCCACTCAAGCCAAAAGAGGGCTTGAATGGGGCACCCCTACTTACTTTCGGAATGGCGCCGCTTACCTTCGGTATCGTAGAGTCAAGCTTCTCCGAAAGGGTTCGCGATGTATATTCCAAAATTCAATGAAGAGACGCGCACTCCTGTTCTGCATCAGTTGATGCGCGAGCGGCCGCTGGCTTCGCTGATCACGTATGGGAAGTCGGGGTTGTTTGCTTCGCATCTGCCGATGGTTCTTGACGATCAGGTTGCGCCGCTGGGGCTGCTGCGGTGCCATGTCTCGCGGGTAAATGCGCAGTGGAAGGATTTCGATCCTGCGGTGGAGGCGCTGGCTATCTTCTCCGGCGCGGGACACTATATCTCTCCGAACTGGTATGCGGAGAAGCAGGCGACGGGCAAGGTGGTTCCGACGTGGAACTATGTCGTCGTGCATGCCTATGGGTATTTGAAGGTGATTGAAGATGCTGACTGGCTGCGGGCGCATGTGGAAAGCCTGACGAAAATTCACGAGGCGGGGATTCATGAAGCGCTCGGCGGGGAAAAGACGGGGGCTGCTCCGTGGGCGGTGAGCGATGCTCCGGCGGAGTATGTGGCTTCGACGCTCAAGGGGATTGTGGGGTTCGAGATGAAGATTGAGCGGCTGGAAGGCAAGTGGAAGGTGAGCCAGAACCGCTCCGAGGCCGACCGGCGCGGCGTGGTGGAGGGGCTGGATGCCCTGGGGTCGGCGGAGGCGGGGGAGATGTCGCGGCTGGTTGAAGATACGTTGTAAGGAACCGGGGCTGAAGCCCCTCTCATTCTGCCTATTTCACCGGGTAGAAGCCCCGGGCTTCTACCCTTGAATCTGGGCGCCCTTGGCTCCGTTCAGGGCAGGCTATGGGACACACGATTCATCGCACTCATGGCATTCCTGACTTAGCCATCATCGTTCGGATTCTTCCTCCCGCTGGTCGTCAGAATGACGGTTTGGTTGGATTGGTGGCTTTCGGTCTGATCCTTTCTTCGTTTGCAGGGGACATGCTCTCACATTGATCGCCAGAATGACGGCTGGGTTGGATTTTGTATCTCCTGCCGGCTTCGCGTTTCGGGTTGGGGTCGTGCTAGACTCAGCGGTTCACCATGAGCTACGAAAATATTCTTGTTGAAGTGCGCGAGCCTGTTGCTGTGGTTACGCTGAATCGTCCGAAAGTGCTGAATGCGCTGGATGCGGCTACGCTGCGTGACCTGGGAGCGGCGATGGACGAATTGGTTGCCAACTCTGCAGTGCGGGTGATTTTGCTGACCGGCGCCGGAGAAAAGGCCTTTGCCGCGGGAGCCGATATTCAGGAACTGGCGGCAGTGAACACGATTGACGGGCATGCGCTGGCGCTGCTCGGGCAGCGGCTGTTTGACCGCATTGAGAACTGCGGCAAGCCGGTGATTGCCTGCGTGAACGGATTTGCGCTGGGCGGCGGGTGCGAGCTGGCGCTGGCGTGCACGTTTCGCATTGCGAGCGAGACAGCGAAGTTCGGGCAACCGGAAGTGAAGCTGGGCATCATTCCCGGCTATGGCGGAACGCAGCGGCTTCCGCGGCTGGTGGGCAAGGGCGCGGCGCTGCGGATGATTCTTACAGGCGAGATGATTCCGGCGCTGGAGGCGCAGCGCATTGGGCTGGTGGAGGAAGTGGTCGCGCCGGATCAGCTGCTGGCGCGCGGCGAGCAGATTGCGAGGGTGATTGCGGCGCAGGCTCCGCTGGCGGTGGAGAAGAGCCTGGAGGCGGTGCATGCGGGGTATGATCTGCCGCTGCGGCAGGCGCTCGATCTGGAGGCGTCATTGTTTGGGTTGTGCTGCGCGACGGAGGACAAGGCGGAGGGAACGAAAGCGTTTCTGGAAAAACGGCAGGCTTCCTGGAAGGGCAGATAAAAAGAGCGCAGTGGAAAAAATCCACTGCGCATAAGGAGGCCAACACCTGTAGAAATCTGTCGATTCACGTAGGCTGGGAAAATCCCGATTACCTAGTAAAGTGTTTTACTAAATCCGAACGCTCATTAAGCGCTTGCGCATTTTCGCTTGTCAAGCATCTTTTTCAGTGCAGCCGGGAATTCTGCGGGCAGGGATACGGTTTCTACACGCGATGAAGAGCTTTCACCGGTAATTATCGGGGGAGTAAGCAATCGGTTTCCCTCGGAGCGAAACGGGAAATTTCCCAGCGGCGAGATGCGCGAGCTTGGTATTCTGCCTTGTAGCGCTCCTGATCGCATGAAGCTTAGAACCACTCTTATCGCACGCATTTTTGGTCCGGCCCTGATACTCGCTGCAGCCTCTGTGGGCTGCCATCGTTCAGGAACATCGACAACCAGTTCTCCAGATGCAGCCGCGCAAGCCAGAGAACAGGCAAAGGAAGAAGCGCAGGCCGCCGCGAAAAAAGTGGATGCTGCGCGCCTGGAGCTTGAGCAGATTCCGCCTCCGGCTAAGAGCCATTACATGGCGATCCACACGAAGGAAAGCTGGAACAATCCTTTCCTGATCGTGAGCAACTCGAATGTAACGTTGCGCGTGATCTCGCCTGACCAGACGCACAGCGCGGCGATTCCGAGTGCCATGCTGAAACCGGCGAAAGCCCGCCAGCAGGAGCTTATGATCCGGCTCGGAGATTTGCCGGATGCGCTCAGCGCTCTTCCGGGCGAAGACTGGCCTTACGGGCGGGTAATTGCTGTGGAAGAAGACCCGGCGGAGACGCGCGCCAACCGGCTGCAGGTTCGGCGGAACGTGGAAGCAACGATGCAGGTTCTGAATAATCTCGGCGTTGTGATTTATGAATGGCCGGTGAACGGGTCGTCCCGCTAAGCGAGCGCTAGACCAGCTTGAGTGCAGGGTCGGTGTGACGGAAGCTGCGCGCGGTTACCCGCGAAGATCGGTGCACGATGGTCAGCTTTTCGCGGTCGAGAATTTTGCGCTGCTGCCCGCGTGCATGGTTTGCCCAGGGGCCGGTATTGTCCAGCTTGAGATACGCAGTCCAGTGGCGCAGCGCTTTGCGGCGCTGCCCGGTACGCTCATAGGCGAGAGCCAGGTTGTAATGCGCGTCGGCGTAAGTGGGAACGATGCGAATGGCTGAACGATACGCGTCGACGGCCTCGGGAAGCTGTTGCAGCTCATCGAGCACATTGCCGAGATCAAAGAAGGCGAGCGCATAGTCAGGATCGACGGCCGTGGCCTGACGATAGAGGCGCTCCGCTTCCAGAAACTGCCGCTGGTTGTAGTAGATGGTGCCGAGATTGATGCATGCCGGCGCGTGCATGGGATCGAGCAGCAGGATTTCACCGTAGAGGAAGATTGCATCGGCGATCTTTCCCGTCTCCTCATACCGTACCGCTTCAAGAAAGAGACTGTTGGCTCTGCTTTCGCGCTCCATGGGGTTGAGCACAGTCGACCCGAAGATTGCCGGGTCGCGGCTGCTGACGGCGTCAAAGTCAAAAACAAACTGGCGGGCAATGGGCTCCATGGTCGCGCCGGAATGACGGAAGAGCAGGCGTGAACCGCGGCGTGCCGTTCCCGCTTCGACCAATGGGTTCGACATGCCGGAGACCGATCGCATGGCGGTTACGGAGGCGCGAATGCTGGAAGCAGAGAGCCGCGTCGCGCGCAGGTCGCGCAGCTTGCGCAGCTGCACTAAATCTTGAAATGAATAGGATTCGGAGGGAGCAATGAGGCCGCTGCGCTCCATCCGCGCAACTGCCTGGGATGGATACGCAGGATACGCAGCACGTCCTGACGGCTATATGGGGTCACAGGGCGAACCGTTGCTCCTTGGAGTTCGGGGCCATCGTTAGGCACCTGACCTGCCGCTTCCAGCCCCTGCCTCTTGAGGCGATTATGCGCATCGCGGCGTGCGGGCACAAGGGGTTGTATGTGAAAATCAGTGGATAAATGGTACTTAATTCGATTCCGGGAACGATTCCTGCGCGTTATGAGGGCGGCAGAATGTGCAATCGCGGAGCTGGAGACCGGACTTGCTATGATAATCAGCCCGGCTCAGGGAAATTGACGCCACTCGAAGCACGTGGTTCGATGGGAATTAGTGAACCGCAAATCTGTTCTTCCGGTCGATGAAATTCTGCCGGAAATCATAGCTGCCCTACAACACTCTTCTAACCTTGTGATCGAGGCGGAGCCGGGCGCAGGCAAGACGACGCGCGTGCCGCCCGCGCTTCTTAAACTCGTCAGCGGCGAGGTGCTTGTACTTGAACCGCGCCGCATTGCGGCACGGATGGCGGCACGGCGAGTCGCCTCGGAAATGGACGAAAAGATCGGCGAGACCGTCGGATACCAGGTCCGGTTTGACGAAGTCGCCGGATCACGCACGCGCTTGCGATTCGTCACCGAAGGGGTGCTCACGCGGCGACTGATTTCCGATCCGCACTTAATGGTGTGGGCGCCGTCGTGCTGGATGAATTCCATGAACGCCATCTGGAAGGCGATCTTGCTCTGGCCTTGTTGAAGCGGTTGCAAGAGCGCGGCCTGATCTGCGGATCATGCTCATGTCTGCGACGCTCGATACGGATTCAGTCGCCCACTATCTTGATGATTGCCCGGTCCTGCGATCCGAGGGGCGATTGTTCGAGCTTTCGATAGACCATCTGCCGTATTCCCCGAAGCCGCTTGAAAGGCAAGTGCGGCAGGCGCTGGAAATGCTGATCGCCGAGGAAAGCTACGGAGATATCCTGGCTTTCCTGCCCGGCGCTGCGGAGATTCGCCGCGCGATGCGCCAGTGCGAAGAGATCGCGCGGCGAGCGGGCTTACTGATTGTGCCGTTGCATGGCAGCTTGTCACCCGAGGAACAGGATCGCGCGGTCATGCCTGCGTCAACAACGGAAACTTATCCTTGCGACCAACGTTGCGGAGAGCTCAATTACCGTCGAAGGCGTAACGCGCAGTGATCGATAGTGGTCTGGCGCGACTCGCGACCTGGTCCCGATGGACCGGATTGCAGACCCTTGAGATCAGCCGGGTAAGCAAAGCTTCCGCCAAGCAGAGAGCCGGGCGAGCGGGACGTACCGGGCCTGGTCGCGTGCTGCGTCTCTACACGGATGGAGGACTATCAGCTACGGCCGGAGCACGATACTCCGGAGATTCTGCGCAGCGATCTTTCCCAGCTTTGCCTGGCTTTGCGGGCAATGCAGATTGATCCCGGCAAAGATATCGAGTGGCTTGATTCACCGCCGGAAGCAGCACTGGAAGGTGCCGCAGTGCTTGCTGGATCGCCTCGGAGCCACCGGAAATATGGCGCGGCAGCTGATTCGTTTTCCACTGCCTCCGCGGCTGTCACGCCTTTTGTCGAAGCTGTAGAGCGCGGTGTGGGTGAAGATGGCTGCGTGGCGGCGGCGCTGCTTGCGTCGGGCTTCGACTTTGGGACCAATGATCTCCTCACCGGCATGGACCAGCGTAAGGATCCTCGTCTGCAGCAGCCGCTCGAGCAGTTACGCAAGATTGCACGACCCTCAGCGGCGGAAGCATCACGATGAGGATGCGTTGCTGAAGTCGGTGCTGGCGGGGTTTCCTGACCGGGTGGCGCGGCTACGGACTGGCAACCAGGTGCTGCTCTCGACCGGCGCATCGGCCGAGGTGAAGGGCCAGCCTCCTCAGTATGAGTTCATGGTCGCGCTCGATGCGGAAGATCGCAGAGATAAGCCGCAGCCATTGGTTCGCATGACGGCACGGATTGAGCCAGAGTGGCTGATCGATCTGTTTCCGGATCGTATGCGGGAACAATCTACTGTTCAGTGGAATCGTTCAACCGAGCGGGTGGATGCAGTCAGCATGCTGCTGTATGACGAACTCATCCTTCAGGAATCGCGCGGCGCCGCACCTGCGCCCGAGGCGGCTGCCGAGCTGCTTGCGCAGAAGGCAGACGGAAGTTGGAATAGAACGCTTTGTCGATCGAGAGAAACCTCGATCAGTCCTTGTCGCGCATCGTGTTTGCCGGTTTTGAGCCACCGGATATTCAGCAAGCACTGCGGGAGTTGTGTTTCGGACTGCTGAGCTTCGCCGAACTGAAAACAGCAGCACGAGATTTTATCCCGATGCTGGAGCAGAAAGCAGGTATCCGGCAACTGAATCAGATTGCGCCAGGATCGCTTCGATTACCAAGTGGGCGGCAGACGAAGGTTCACTATGAGCATGACAAGTCGCCATGGATTGCGGCCCGGCTGCAGGACTTCTTCGGCATGCGGGAAACGCCCCGCATAGGACCGGGAGCAGACACCGGTCGTGGTCCACTTGCTTGCGCCGAATCACCGGCCTGTACAAACGACGACTGATCTCGCTGGGTTTTGGGAGAGACTGTATCCTCAGGTTCGCCGCGAACTCATGCGGCGCTATCCAAAACACTCCTGGCCTAAGCGGCCATGATGGTGTGGCGGCGATGCCACGGTTTTGAAACTAGCGGACTGGAGCCGACGACCGGACTTGAACCGGTGACCTGCCGATTACGAACAGTTGGCACACCCCAATACAAACTATCCAATTATCAAAGACATGCGCCCACCAAAATGCTGCCTTGGTTCACTTTTGGTACACTCCACGGTGTTGTGAACCAAACGCGCTCGGGCGCGGGAAAAAGGAAGCAAGGACTATGGGACTTACCAAACGTGGCAGCGTCTGGTGGATACGCTTCAAATTTGAAGGCCAGCTGGTCTGGGAATCCGCCAAAACCGACAAGAAAACTGAAGCCGAACGCTACGAGCGCAACCGACGATCGGAAATGGAGCAAAGCGTGCGTGGAGCCGACCCGCGAAGGAGCGGAGCCAACTGGTCACCCAGAAGGTCCTCGCCCACTATCACGCTTACCAAGACAAGGGAAAATCGACGCGCTACATGAAGGACTTCGTCAACGAGCGCAGTCTGTTCATGCAACACTTCGCCGGGAAGACGGTCGGCCAACTCAATGCCGACAGCATCGACGGCTACGAAACGCTGCGCTTCAAGCAAGGCGTATCGGCAAGAACGGTGGCCACCGAGCGCGGCATTCTGATTCGTGCGTTAGGAAGCTACGGTAAGCGGCTGAGACTTGACCTGACCACGATCAAAGTCGAGCCGAGCTTCATCGGCAAAGCGTACACGGCGGATGAGCAGCGGCGGATGCTGGAAGCAACGATGCGCATGACGCCGGGGCGAACGGAAAAGGAATCACCGTGCATCGAGTTCGCGCTGCGGATGCAACTCAATGGTGGCTTCCGCGATGCTGAAATCCGCACGCTGCGGTGGAAGCAGGTCGATCTACTGAAGCACATCGTTCAGATCGGCAAGGCCAAAACGAAAGCTGGATCAGGTCGCCGAGTTCCGATGAATGCCAAGATCAGAATGGCGTTTGAAGCTCACGCGGCATGGTACACGCGCAGGTTCGGAAAGCCTGATCCCGGCTGGTATGTCTTCCCTTGGGGACGGGTTGACCTTTCGAGATGGACCCGACGCGGTCCATCACCACATTCAAGACGGCGTGGAACACCATCAAGCGGAATGCTGGCGTCGAAGGGCGTTGGCACGATTGTCGCCACACTTTCATCACCGAATGTCTCGAATCGGGAATGTCGACTGCGACGTTGAAGTCGCTCGTCGGTCACGTCAGCAATCGCATTCTCGAACACTATGCGCATTCCAACGTGGAACGTGCCCGCGCGAAGGAGTCGAGAGGCTTGACGCATATCGTGAGGCTGAACTTGCGAAATTCGATACGTCAGAAGCAAAGCGGCTCGCTGCCGATCCGAAGTTGACTGTGAATTGAATCTTCGCATTGACTGCAACGACAAAAGCCGCTCTGGCAGGAGCGGCTTTTGTCTCTCACTCTCCCGAGAGAGTGAAGGTCTATGGAACCCCGTGGCGAGTATAACGCGCGTCGGCTTCGGCTGGCGCGTTTCTCTTTTCACCGAGACTTTAGGTGTAAAACGCGGTAAAAATTCTACGAGCCTTCTCAGCCTCGTAGCGCGCGCCGTTTTTCGGGCTAGGGGGTAACGCCACCGCCGAGCCACGACGCGCACACAGGGCAACGCGGCGCGAACGTGGGCGCGAATTTGTGACCGATTCGGCTGTAGACGACAAAGCAGGTGCGACAGGAGGATGGACTCTGGTGTGAAAAGCGTGTGTTGTATCATTGGGTGAATTTGAGGGGAACCGCTCCCCTGTAGAAGAAATCATCTAAACGTCTGAGATTGTCGATAAGGCCCAAGAAAGGCTTCAGCAAATTGAGCGAGAACTAGATGAGGGAACTGTTGGCAGCGCAAGAAACATATCCACATGCCCCTATCATTGAAGCGGTGCTCGATATAAGAACGAGGTTGTCGTCCCCTCTCTCCCTCGAGGCTCTGCAGGAGCTTTACGAAGGCGAAAAGGGTGCATATCCTACCATCCGCCACCCCTTCAACATTCAGTTCAAGTTTGAAAAAAAGATACCGATAACGAACCCATCACCGACACGTCATACGCGGTAAATGGGCAGGTTTTTGTAAGCAAAGACAGGTTGCAGCTTTTTCAGGCTAGGCAAGATGGATTTAGCCACAATCGACTGGCCCCCTACACGGACTGGACATCGTTCCGGTCTGAGGCTAGGCGACTTTGGGACAAGTATCGAAATATTGCAAAACCAGCAGTTGTCGAGATGTTGGGCTTCAATTTCATCAACAAAGTTTTTGTTCCCGGCGGAGCGGAAATTAGCGACTATTTTAAGACCTACATTGAAGTTCCCAAAGAACTGCCGCAGGTGCTGGAGATTCATAATTTTTCGATCCAGACGACTGATCCTGATTGAAGGGCAAAAATTGCGATTTCGGAGAGCTTCGGCCTGGTTGATGGGGCGGGCCATATACCGGTTACACTAAACGTTCAATCGTTTACCTTTGTAAATAGACCACCGGATGAGTCACAGAAGACAAGATTTGGGAGTCTTTTGAGAACCTACGGAATTTGAAAAATCTGGCATTTGAGTCATCCATCACGGAGAAAGTGAAGGCGACATTTAGATGAGTACGGTCAGGACTCATACTGCTGAAGGTGGTTATCAACCTAGCCTAACGTCCTCAACAATGGAGCAGAGTAGTCTCCCTATGGAACTCGCTGGGCGAACGTCGAGCTCCGAAACTGACAAATTTAACCGGAGCAATTATTGGCAGGCACCGGTTTTGCGCTCGGCCAACAAAGAATCCTATGTCGCTTTCTGTGGCGATATTCTTCACTTTAACGATGAAGATGAGGAAGATCAGATTGCTCGTAATGCGCTAGAAGCGGCTCTCTACACCGCTGAGCGTGCCTACACTCAGTTGCCAAACAAGTGGAGAAATCCAAGAATTGCAACGGATGGCGGCGGTGGCGTGCGCCTGACGTGGCGGTTAGGTGAAAAAGAAATTCGCGCCGTTTTTCCGACGAGTATGAGTCGTCCGCAATATCTGTATGTCGAAGGTGATGATGTGCCCTACACGATCCCCAACTTCACTTCCTACGATGCTGTGCGACAAGTTCGAGTGGCTTCTTCTGAACAAATGACCGAGAGCGACAGAACGGAAGATGTCGATTGCACAGAAATTGTCTATCGTGCTTTAAAGAAAAGCTGGATTGGTGACAATGGTGTGGGTGCCGAAGCCTTCATTCGAAAAGTACAGAATGAGGGTAAAAGCTCCGAGGCATACGTCTCGATTACTCGTAAGAAATATACGACCGCGCGTGAATGTAGATCGCGCTTGAGGAAGATGCCAAGCGCTGCATCCTTGCACGTTGGGTGAATCAGGGACCTTCCGTCAGGAGTCGACGTACATCCTGAGCCGACCAGAGATGAATCGGGCATCCTTACCGATCCCGGCCACTGCGCACTTGTTAATCTACCCGATCCTATTGATGATTATCAAAATGCCGAAATTGTCGCTTCTCAATTAGCGCGAATCGCGCGACTAGTTACTGCCCCTCAAGAAGAACAAGAACACAACGAGAGACGGCCTCACTCAGCAGACTGAAGATGACAGGCTTTGACGGCGCGACATCTGGCGATGGTGTCGCGACGTTTGATCGCTCGACGAGCTTCTCGAGCGTAGACGACTAGTCGCCTTGCTGACGCTGAACTTTAGATCGACCCGTCTGCTGCAAAGCGAATGCTTGCTTGGCACTTCGAATGAGGCGGGCATGTCGTTGTTCGTAGGCTTCGCGGCTGGTCTTCATCTGCCGGCGCCATGCATTCGACGTTGGTCCTCATGGTGTCAAGGGCAACTGTGCGCGATCCCGGGCGGCTTTAAAACGCAATTGTGACTGATCAGTTGAAGGGTACAGCTAGAAACCTAACCGAAACGGTTAAGTTTTCTATGACTTGCCTCAAAATTGTGACTGCGAATCGGCTGTAGACGCTAAGCGCTGCGTCGCGCAACATGAAGCCATGGAAAAGTCTTTAGGACATACTAAAGAAGATTTGGAAGTCATGAAGAAGCTCGGCGCGAACATGCGTAGGCTACGCATCGAGCGTCAGTGGTCGCAGGGGCAGCTGGCGCAGCACACTCATTTGGATCGCACATACATCAGCGGAATTGAGCGTGGCGTGCGCAATCCAAAATCACCACCCTCGCGAAGATCGCCGACGCGCTGCGCGTCGAGCAGGGGCAGCCTGTTCCAGCGACACCCACGCTTTCCATGTTCGGCGCGGCGTGGGTAGATATGAGATGAGTTTAAGGGTACACAACAC
>CAVTVL010000001.1:0-341557 GCA_963738095.1 Terriglobales bacterium | reverse complement strand
CACTCTGTCGGTGAATAGTGGCCCCACCCTTGGAATTGATGTTGTTCGTTTTGCTTCTCTCTGAGCGTAGCGGAGGAGAAGTAAAACGACGGCGAAATCTGGCCCACCTTGGTTAGGTTTTCTTCTTTCGTTCCATGATGGACGTCCGGGTTGAGGATGCTGAGCGCGGTCGGTGACGCGGTTGGAGCAGTGCCTTGCAAAGGTGGGGTGTCGGGAAAGACCGACGACCATTCTGAGAACGGCAGATTGGTTGTGATGGATGACGAGCCTTCTCTGCTCGATCGGCAATGACTTGGAAGAGCAGTTCCGCGCCAGCCTCTGCCAGGGGCACGTAGCCCATCTCATCCAGAGCCATTAAGTCCCATTTCTTCCAGCGGGAGAGAGAGCGGCTGAGCTGGCTGTTATTGCTGGGGCTTCGACGAGTTCGTTGATGAGAGCGGCAACGGTAGTGAAGCGAACGCGCTTGTTCTGACGGCAGGCTTTGACACAGAGGGGAGTCATCAAATGCGTCTTGCCGGTACCAGTTTCCCCCAGGAAGATGACGGGCTCAGCGCGTTCCAGATAGCCGCCATCTGCAAGTCCGCGTATCTGCGTAGTGGAGACGCTGGAGGCGTTGAAATCGAATTCTTCCATGGTCTTGATCTTGGGCAGCCTGGCTTCAACAGCCGCCAGGCTATCCTGCGTTGTTGCCGCTCTTCCACTTCGGCGGCGAGGAGGGCTTCGAGATAGCGGATGTGGGAAGGTCCCTGGCGGGTGGCTTGTTCGGCGATGCGGCTGTACTGAGCCGCGATGGTGGGGATGCGCAAGGTCTTGCAATGCGCGTGGATCGAGGGTTCCTGCATGGAGGCGGGAACGGTGCTCATCGCGCCACCTCCGACCGGAGCAGGTTCCTACGCTTCGAGGGTTGGTAGTGGGCGCTCATACCGCGCCAGTGCGCCGAGATCGATGACGTCCGGCTTGAGGCGTACTTGTGTCGCGGTAAGCAGATAACGAACTGCGGCACTTCGGCGCATCCCAGTTCCACGGCCTGGGTGATAGCACGGGTAAGTTGATCGCTGCCCGTGCGCTGGCCGAGATGGAGCAGCGAGATCATCTCGCGGGTGCCGTTCTGACGACCGGAGCGTTCGATCATCCGCTGCCAGAGCACATCATAGCTCTTCGGCCATCGTCCCTGGCAGCCCCGGGCCAACGGCGTGGAGCCTGCGAGTGCGCCGGGCTTGCGCTCCAGCACATCAAGACAGCGTTCGAGATCAAGGATCTGCTGACGCTTGCGATAGCAGCGTTCATGCCGTGCGACGCACTTACCCCGCGCCCATATCTCGACATAGCCGAGTAAGTCCTGACCACCGCTTCGGTGCCGGGATGCAACGGAGTCGAGTAGGCGCTGGTCTTTACCAGGACACAGCGTTGACGATCCACACCGGGAAGCTGACATCGGCAAGATCGAACTCGCCCCGCGAGCGGAAGCAACCGTTCGCGCTCGGCGGCCAGGGCGTGAGCCACCGTCTCTGTCCTTCCATGAATGGTCCGCTGTTCATCTTCGATCGCGGCAGCGGATAGTCGGTCGTTCAACTCCGCTAAGTTGTTGGCGTCAGGCACCGGCACCCAGTGGTTGCGGCGGAAGTAGCCGACCTCGCCTTCTACGCCGCCCTTTTCGTGGCCCTCACCTGGAGTGCAGAAGCTGGCTGCGTAGCGCCAGTGCGAACGGAAGGCAATGAAGCGTTCCGCCTCCTCACGGCGGTGACCGCGCAATATCCGTCGCACCGCACTGCTCAGGTTGTCATAGCGCAGCGTATGAAACACACCGCCGAAGCGGACGAAGGCCAACTCATGAGCTTCCAGAAACGCCTGTTGCGTGGCCCGCGGATAGGCGCGATGGAAAGATGCGCCGCTGTACACGCTGCGCATGGTGAAGACCTGCAGCTTCACTCGCTCACCGCCGAGATCGGCGTAGGCTTCATACCAATCAATCTGCGCTTCTGCCGCTGGCGGATAACTCTGCGGAATAAAGACTTCCTGTTTCGTCATCCCCAGTTGCCGCTTGCGGAAGCTCACATACTCGCGAACCCGCGACTGGCCTACTGCATAGTCCGGACGCTCCACCTGCAAACGCTTGTAGATCCTCGCCGCTGTGTGCCGTTGCTTGCCGGGTGCGGAGAGATCGGCGGCCAGGATGCCATCGATGAATGGCATCACCGGCCCCAATCGCGGACACTCGCGGGGTTTATACACACGTTCCGGAGGTACTGCGCTGGCGAGTGCCTGGCGGACCATCCGGCGATGCACGCCGAACTTGCGTGCCACTGCCCGGATGCTGCTTCCTCCAAACTCATGCTCTCGCCGAATCTGCTCGAATGCTCCACCTTCGTTCTCCTGTCCACCCACCCCTCCGTTAAGAGAAGGTAGGCCGATTGCCCCAGGTGGGGCCGAAATTTAGTCGGCAGGCTGGGGCCAAATTACGGTAGCAAAATCACCCGGTGCTAAGACTACCGTATTTGGCATGGTAGAGCGCGGTGGCCGCGTTGTAGCTCGTGCTATGCTCAATACTAAGGCCAAGACGCGCTCCCGATTGTGGCCGAAGAGTATTGCCGTCCACGATCATGACGATTACCCGATCTACGACAGGCTCTCGGAGATGGGTAAGGGAGACGCTGTATAACCCGCATCAGCCATTCACAAAAGGTCTATGTGATGGCGACGCGCACATGGATTGATTCTGGAAGCTCATCGAAGAGGGAATCGGCGGGTTTATCATCAAGTCAGCGCGAAGCAATTGTACTGTGACGAAATAGCTTCCGCTATAACCGTAGGTTCGCTGAAGAGCCTATGTTTGTTTCTTTGCTGGAGCGGTTGAATCAGCCTGTCGCCCCAAGAGACCTAAGAATTGCTCCCGCGCGACGGCTGCATTTTCTCCTGAGTCTCTTTCGATGGCTTTAATTCGTGTTTGCGTCATCGTCATTCGGTTGCCGCTCATGATCGCGTCCAAGCCTTTCCTAGCCGCAGTGTATCACGCGGCGGAGAGGTGGAAGTGTTCTCAGAAGAACCGCTCAAACTTAGAGATCAGCGTATTTTGGATGTACAAACATATCTGACCAATGAACGACGTAACTTCTCGACCCTTGTAGATATCTTGCCAGGACTACGACAGCTCCAAACTTTTCTTCCATCTTCACATTCGGCCGTCAATGATGATGCTCAAAATTGCATCGAAATCAACGGAGGCGGACGGAATTGGTATATGTCTTCCCGCCGATCATGAAGATTTCTGTGCCAGCAGGGCCTTGCTTGCACCAAAGCGGTGAGCAAGAGATTCCTGTGCTTGTGAATGTTTGTGAGGTTTTGAGAACGCAGGGGGGATTTTCGGGCGTTTTCCCCGAGTGTAGTAAGGCTCAATCCTTCTATGACTGCGACTGCTTCAAAGGAACTCCCCGAAGACGTTTTCTCCTCATCCCTTCGTCGAAAGAAGCCCGACTATCCGCGATAGGAGCTCGATGTCGCGGCTTTTTTTCCCCGTTCGGATGAGTTTACATATCAAATAATCCAAAGACGAGTGAACCGTCTGATGAACATCCCGACTATTAGGGGGATTTGCGCCGGAATAGGATGACTTCCAATGAAAGTGCCCCAAGCCTCAGTGCGCGGATTATTACGCTTTATCACGAATTTGGGGATAAGTGTGGACATACTCCGAACTTCGAACGGAATCGAAGTGGTGGGATGCCCAGTCAATCTTTAGTTTGACTGCGTCAAGAGATGGCATTTCTGACATCATAGTGCGCTACAAGGGTAGCTTTACCGCGGTGGAAGGCGATCAGCAGTACATCGTCCTGCATTTTACTCACCCTTTCCGAAAGGATCGCGCCGCCTCGTATGCTTGTACAGGACAATAGAGTTGTCGAATTTCAATAGATAACCTTCCCATTCCAATCGGAGATAGTCACCTAACCAGCTCCATGCATTTGGTACATTGCGTTCCTCTCTTCGCCTAATCCCTCGCCCTATGACCTTACTTGTCACGGTTATTTTAGTATACGTGAGTCAAGGGGATAATTACCTTTCTACAAATTCTCTTTCTAAAAGCTTGGATTACCTTTATACGCAAAATACAAAACTTTTGCATATCAAGGTAATCCAACTCCTTTAGAAAGAGGAATTTAGAAAGGTAATTATACCCTTGACTCACGTATACTAGAATAACCGTGACAGGTCGGAGTCAATGGGCGAAGATAGTGCGAAGAGAGGAACGCAATGTACCAAGTGCATAGAGCCAATGGTCAGGTGACTATCTCCGATTGGAATCGAAAGATTATATATTTGACGTTCGACGATTCTATTGTCCTATACAAGCCTACAAGCGGCGCATCCTTTCAAAGGCTCAGTAAATCAGGTCAATCTACCTCTAATAGCCCTTCACCACTAAAGTAAGCCTTTAGCGCGCTCTAATCTCAGAATGGCATCTCTTACGCAGTCAAACTAAAGACTGACTGGGCTTCCCACCACTTCAATATTCCCCTTTCCAAAGTTGCGAGTATGTCCACACTTATCCCCCAATTCGTGATAAAGCGTAATAATCGCGCGCACCTGAGGCTTGGGGCACTTTCATTGGAAGTCATCCTATTCCGGCGCAAATCCCCCTGATCATCATGTTCATCAGACGGTTCACTCGTCTTTGGATTCTCCGATATGTGAATTCATCCGAACGGACAGAGAACCCACGACATCGAGCCAATTCCCTATCGCGGATAGTCGGGCTTTCTCGACGAAGAGATAGGGAGAAAACGTCTTCGGGGAGTTCCCTTTGAAGCAGTCGCAGTCATAGAGGGATTGCAGCCTTACTACGCTGGGGAAAACGCGCCAAAATCCCCCCTGTTCGTTCTCAAAACCCTCACAAACATTCACAAGCACAGGAATCTCTTGCTCACCGCTCTGGGTGCAAGCAAGGCCCCTGCTGACGCAGAAATCTTCATGATCGGCGGGAAGACATATACCAATTCCGTCCCGCCTCCGTTTGATTTCGATGCAGAATTTGGGCCCGTCATCATTGACGGCCCGATGTGAAGATGGAAGAAAAGTTTGGAGCTGTCGTAGTCCTGGCAGAGACTATCTACAAGGGTCGAGAAGTTACGTCGTTCATTGGTCAGATATGTTTGTACATCCAAAATACGCTGATCTCTAAGTTTGAGCGGTTCTTCTGAGAACACTTCCACCTCTCCGCCGCGTGATACACTGCGGCTAGGAAAGGCTTGGACGCGATCATGAGCGGCAACTCAAATAGCGATCAACCTAACGCGAAGCACGAATTAAAGCCATCGAAAGAGACTCAGGAGAAAATGCAGCCCGTCGCGCGGGAGCAATTCTTAGGTCTCTTGAGGCGAGCGGCTAATTCAACCGCTCCAGCAAAGAAACAAACATAGGCTCTTCAGCGAACCTACGGTTATAGCGGAAGCTGTATTCATCACAGTACGATTGCAAATACTTCGCGCTGACTTGATGATAAACCCCGCCGATTCCCCTCTTCAATAAGCTCCAGAATCCCTCAATCGAATTGGTGTGCACGTCGCCCATCACATAGACCTTTTGTGAATGGCTGATGCGGTTATGCACGTATCCCTTACCCATCTCCGAGAGCCTGTCGTAGATCGGGTAATCGTCCGTGTAGATGATCGTGGACGGCAATACTCTTTCGGCCACAATCGGGAGCACCGTCTTGGCCTTAGCATCTGGCGTTACACGAGCTACAACGCGGCCACCGCGCTCTACCATGCCAAATACGGTAGTCTTAGCACCGGGGATTTTGCTACCGTAATTTGCCCCAGCCTGCCGACTAAATTTGGCCCCACCTGGGGCATCGGCCTACCCTCTCTGAACGGAGGGGAGGGTGGACAGGAGAACGAAGGTGGAGCTATTCGAACAGATCAGGCGAGAGCATGCGCATGGAGCGGGCACCATCCGTGCGGTCGCACACAAGTTCGGTGTGCATCGGCGAATGGTGCGCCAGGCCTCGCCAGCTCGGTACCGCCGGAGCGCGTTTAAACTCCGCGAAATGTCCGCGGCTGGGTCCGGTGATGCCGTTCATCGACGAGATTCTGCGCGCCGATCACTCCGCAACCGCGCAGCAACGGCACACGCGTCTGTATCTGCGAACGTATGCGGCAAGAGCGTCTGGACTATGCGTGCCAGTCGCGGGTGCGCCGTTACGTGCGCGTCCGCAAGCAACAAGTTCGGATCACGAAACAGGAAGTCTTCGTGCCGCAAGTTATCCGCCTGCGGCAGAAGCGCAGGTGGATTGGTACGAAGCCAACGTCGATCTCGGCGGTGGCGAACGAACTGCAGGTCTACACCATGCGCTCCATGGCGAGCGGCGCAGCTTTCCATCGCGGCCTATCATCGCGCCACGCAGCAGGCTTTTCTGGAGGCTCACGAGTTGGCCTTCGTCCGTTTCGGCGGCGTGTTCCGTCGCTGCGCTACGACAAGCTGAACAGCGCGGTGCGAAGATTCTGCGCGGGCATCAGCGTGAGGAGACGGAACGCTTCATCGCCTTCCGCTCGCACTGGCGTTATGCAGCCAGCTTCTGCAATCCAGGCGAGGCCACGAGAAGGGCGGCGTAGAAGGCGAGGTCGGTTACTTTCGCCGCAACCACTGGTGCCGATTCCGCACGCGTCGACTTAGCAGAGCTGAACGAACGACTATCCGCTGCCGCAGCAAGACGAGCAGCGGCGCATCCATGCAAGCCGAGTTGGCGGGCGACGCGCTGCCGCCGAGCGCGAGCATCTGCTGCCGCTCACGGCGGAAAGTATCATCTGGCCGAGATCAGCTTCCCGACCGTGGATCGTCAGCGTTGCGTGCAGGTACGCACCAGCTTCTATTCAACGCCCTTGCAGCGCGGCTCCGAAGCGATGGTCAACTTGCTCGGCCTATGTCGAGATCTGGCCGCGGGGTAAGTGCGTCGCGCGGCACGAGCGCAGCTTTCGCTAGCGTCAGCAGGTGCTCGATCTCGAGCACTATCTCGATGTGCTGAGCACAAACCCGGAGCGCTGCGCAGGGTCCAGCCCGTTGCCGCAGTGGCGCGCACGCGGACGCTGGCCGGAGAGCTTCGATCTGCTCTGGCAGCGCTTGCTCGAACGCCACGGTCTCAAAACGGCACGCGCGAGATGATCGCGTTACTCCATCTCGGCCAGCGCACGGCAGCGATCGCCTGCAACAGGCTGTCGAGCCAGGCGGTGGCTTTGGGTTGCACCGATGCTGCCGCAGTGCGTTTCTGCTTACCGCGACGCAACTACGCCGCAGCCCGAGTCATCGATCTCAACGCATTGGCGCGCTACGAACGTCCGTTACCGACCCTCGAAGTATACCATCACCTGCTCCGGTCGGAGGTGGCGCGATGAAAGAGCAAACCCAGGCTCTCGAACACGCCAGCGTAAAGCAATATTGCAAAGCGCTGCGCGTCCCCATCGATTGGAGCGCACTTCGTGCAACTGGCGGAGCAGGCGATCAAAGAACAGCGCACCACATCGGCTACCTGGAAGCGTTGCTCACCGATGGAATCGGAAGAACGCGACCGGCACGCCATTCAGCAACGGCTGCGCGATGCCAAACTGCCCCGAGTGAAAACGCTGGAAGAGTTCGATTCAACCAGGCGCGGCAGATTCCGGCCGCGAAGATTCGCGAACTGGCCGAAGGCGGCTACATCGAGCGCGCCGAACCAGTGGTGCTGATGGGCGAATGCGGTACCGGCAAGACGCATCTGGCGACAGGTCTATGCGTCGCCGCGTGCCGACAGAAACGGCGGGCACGATTCACCACCGCTGCCAATCTGGTGAACGAACTGGTAGAAGCGCGGCAACACAACGCGGTGAAGCGAGTCACTGGCGCGCTGGTTGCGCTATGACGTGATCGTCCTCGATGAAGTCGGCTACGTGCCGCTGGCCGACATCGGAGCGGAGTTGCTCGTTTCAGGTGATCGCCGAACGCGCCGAGCGAGCCGCCGTTAATCGTGACCACGAACTTGCCATTTTCCGAGTGGACGCAGGTGTTTCCCGAATCCGCGCTTGTGCAAGGCATTGCTGGACCGCATCACCGACCGAGCGCACATCATCGAAACCGGCGTCGACTCGTACCGCTTCCGTCGCACCATGGAACGAAAGAAGAAAACCTAACCAAGGTGGCCAGATTTCGCCGTCGTTTTACTTCTCCTCCGCTACGCTCCGGAGAAGCAAAACGAACAACATCAACTCATTCCAAGGTGGGCCACTATTCACCGACAGAGTGGCCAGTTTCGTTCGACCGGAGCGCGACCAGCAGCCGTAGAGCGTTTAGAGCGGTGCTTATTGATTTCTTTCCCGCCCACATAGGTTTCATCCATCTCCACCGCTTCGCCCTCCAAGCTGATGTCCTCTGACATCAAGGTGCGAATCTGCTTGAAGATGCGCCAAGCCGTCTTGTAGGTCACGCCAGTCTCACGCTGAATCTGCTTGGCTGAGATACCGCAGCGCGTAGCAGACATCAGGTACATGGCATAGAACCAAATGCGGAGAGAAGTCCGCGAGTCCTGAAAGATCGTTCCGGCCATCGGGGATATTTGGGTGCCGCAATAGTCGCAGGAGTAGACGGGTCGCTTGGCGATGCGATGAAACTTTCGTTCAACTCCGCACTTGGAGCAAGGAACCAATCCACTGGGATACTTCTGCTCTTTCAGAAACTCCAGACAAGAGGCGTCATCGGGAAACTGAGCATTGAAGTCCTTGATCGTAAACCGGAGTTGCGGCGGAATCGTCTGCTTGACTTTCATGACTCATTCAGTATCGCCTATTCTTCTACGTGAGTCAAGGGGATAATTACCTTTAGAAAGGTAATAACATGCTTGGCTGAAGTACAGAAAAGAACCATGCTATTGACGCCGTGACAGTCAGTATGGAGTGACCGGCGCCGATGCGCCGACCGTGGGTTAAGCTGTGAGCGTCCGAAGGACGCACAGTTCAGAGCCACAAGCGGAAGGGAGCCGGTCATGAAGGAGAAGTTACGATTTTTGGGTTTGGATGTCCATGCTGAGACGATCGCCGTAGCGGTCGCGGAGCCAGAAGGTGAAGTGCGGAGCCTGGGAACGATTCCGAACCGCGCTGAGTCTATCCGCAAGTTGATCAAGAAGCTCGGGCCTGCAGGCAAGTTGAGAGCATGTTACGAAGCCGGACCGACGGGCTATATTGTGTACTGGCAGCTGGCCGAGTTGGGCGTCGAGTGCGAGGTTGTAGCACCCACGCTGGTGCCGGTGAAGGCAGGTGATCGAGTCAAGACGGATCGGCGCGATGCAGAGAAGCTGGCACGTTGCTTTCGATCCGGGGATCTGACGGCGGTGTGGGTTCCCGATGAAGGTTCCGAGGCATTGCGCGATCTTGTGCGTGCCCGCGAAGCAGCCAAGCAGGATCAGACACGAGCGCGGCATCGGTTGAGCAAGTTCCTTCTACGCTCCGGTCAGCGTGCACCGACCGGAGTTAGGCCGTGGACACGCCCTTATCTGATATGGGTCGCGCAGCTTCGTTTCACACAGATAGCTCAAGAGTCCACACGCCAGGATTATCTGCACGAGGTCGAGCACATGCGGGAGCGGGTTGCGCGGCTGGAGCAAGCCATCATGGAAGCGGTGAAGCTGGCCTCGCCGGCGCGGCAACAAGTCATTAACGATCTACAAGCACTGCGCGGCATCGCGGATATCTCGGCTGTAACCATTGCGAGCGAGTTGGGCCAGGTATCTCGCTTTGGGAGTGCTCGCCAGCTTATGGGTTACTGCGGCGTAGTACCAAGCGAGGATTCCAGTGGCAAGCGAACCAGACGCGGAAGCATCACCAAGACCGGCAACGCGCACCTGCGACGCATCGTTGTCGAAGCCGCATGGAGCTATCGTCGTCCGCCAGGGATCTGGTACGGTCTGCGAAGACGACAAGAGAGCATTTCAGAAGAGGCGAAAGAGATTGCGTGGAAGGCGCAACACCGACTGCATAAGCGGTATTTGAAGCTGGGCGCAGCCGGCAAGGACCAGAGGAAGATTGTTACAGCAGTAGCTCGAGAGCTGCTGGGCTTTATCTGGGCTATTGGAACCAGAGCCGAGACTATTTCCAGGCAGCAAGTTGCGGCCTGACAACAACCAAAACAACGACTTCCTAAAAAGGAAAAGCTAAGAACCCCGAATCGATGAACGCTGACATCCATCTCGAACACGGAGCCGGCAGCAGCCAGGGCAAGCACGAAGGAGAACCCTCGCTCGCCCTATGCGACAGGCTCAACCGGACTCGCGATAACAGTCAGAGGCAGCTCCCGACGGATCATGATTATGCGGTTTCGACCCGCGAATATCAGACTGATCAATCGTCGCTCAAAAACTGCTCCGACTGCTGCTCGCTCTGTCTTCGGGAAAGGAAAGCAACGACAACGACAACCCCACTGTTGCGCGGAGTTGACACGGTCACTCCATATCAGGGCTAAGGCCTATTCATTGGGCCGGAAGGGGAAATCAGATCAATGCACCAAAGGAGGGGGATAACCTGCTTTGCGAAGCTGTTCAAGTGATGCCGCAGTTATATCGATATCGATATGTAGATTCTCAGGGAGTGGTTTGCTGCACGATTTACACGGAGATCTTTGCTTCCACGCATCAGCCCGAGATTTATCCATGTCCCAGGCAACTCCCTCGATAGCGAAAACCTGCATTTCCTGCTTGCCGCAATTCGGGCACATGTAACTTAGTTTTATTCCTGTCCAAGATGTGTCTTCCATAGTGCCGAGAATTATATTCTGTAGGCATGCCACCATTTACAGATGCTCGTCTAAAAATTGAACGGGCCGAGCATCATATCGCTCGGTTGAATACTCGGATCGAGTTACTGCAACAAGGTGACATGGGAACTGTCGAGATTGACCCGAAGTTTGGAAATGAAGTCATCAAGCACGACATTGTGGATAGGAAGAGCAGGGACGCGCTCGCCTTGATTGCTGGGGACGCTTTCCACAATCTCAAGTGTGCTCTCGACTATGCTTGGATTGAAACCATTACAAAGCTCGCCCCTACTGCGTTGGGGAAGTTCGCCAAGTTCCCGGTCTACCGTACCTATGATGCACTTGAAGCTGCGCTTCACGGGAACGGAATAGAACAGTCCTCCGGGGATTTGTTCAAGATGATGCTTGGCCAAATAAAGCCCTACGAGACTGGGGATCATGCCATTTGGCCCAAACACCGATTGGACATTCGAGATAAGCACAGGCTGCTTATTCCAACTCTTCTTTATACGTCGATCAGTGGCATCGAAACGCAGGACTACACCGGAGAAGTTTCCCGGGATGGATTCACAGCAGGCACCCATCAGGAGCCTCCCTGGTATGTCCCGATGCCTTTCGGCGTCAAGGTAAAGAACAAGGTAAAGGTTTCCATCGCAGTATCGTTCGATTATGGAAGCGAGGGACACGAGACGATTTTTGCGGACTCCCTCCACATGTACTCGAAGCATCTGCTGAGAATCGTGGAGACTCTTGAGTCTCTCATCTAATAGAGATTGATTGTGAATAGGCATCGGCCTAAGCTCCATCCCTGTGGAGCTACGCGCCGAATGAAGCCGAGACCTTCCGCCAAGAACGAATACGGCGACTTCGACAGGTTCACAAATTTCGCGCGGCAGATTATGTCTGTGCCGCGATCTGCAATACAGCCTCAGCTTGATGCTGAAAAGGAAAGGAAACGAACGTCTAAGACTTCCGTTTCCCGCGTCTCTGACGCTTCTTCCAAAAAGTCTTAGCTCGTTTCTCCCACCTTGCCAGTCAGTTCAGCATAGGTGAGGCGCTTGCCTGCGATCTGCGATACTGCCAGCATAAATCTGTCATCCAAAGGATTATCTTTCGTGGCACGATTATTAAATCTGAAAACCTGCTCATCCACCGCCGTCGCGTCAGCGGCTCCGTCCAGGCATGATGCTGAACGCCAAACTCCTATGAAAAGAGGAATTTAGCAAAACATAGGGGATACTCTTGGGCCGAAATCCTCTCAGACTCGACGGGTGCCCGGCATTCGGGGCACAATGATGAGGCCCACGCAACCGGAGGAATGAATGGCAGAAGCATCCTGTTCCCACGCCAAAGACCACGTCAAGAAGGTAAAGCCCAGCAGTAAAGGGTGCGAAGACTGCCTGAAGATCGGCGACACCTGGGTCCATCTCCGCATGTGCACCGAGTGTGGTCATGTCGGCTGCTGCGATTCATCCAAAAATCGCCACGCCCGCGCCCACTTCCATGCCACCCAGCACCCCATCATCAAATCTGCCGAGCGGGGCGAGAACTGGAGCTGGTGCTACATCGATGAGTTATACCTTCAGTAAGAAAATATGAAGGAAGACCCGGCACTCGAACTCCTCCGCGAAGCCCTGCCGAAACTCCAGCAATCCTTCGCGCATCTGCCCAGCTCCGACACCTCGCCCAGCCAGGATTCGACCGATGCCATGCGCGCGGTTCTGGCCGAGCTGACCGGGCGTCTCGCCGACAACTACCCCTACTTTCACCCGCTCTACGCCGGGCAGATGCTCAAGCCTCCGCACCCCATCGCCCGCGCGGCATATGCACTGGCCATGTGGATCAACCCTAACAACCACGCCCTTGACGGAGGCCGCGCCAGTTCGCGCCTTGAAGTCGAAGCCGTGCGCGAAATCGCCGCGATGTTCGGTTGGACGGAATACCTCGGCCACCTGACGAGTGGTGGAACCTTCGCCAACCTCGAAGCCCTCTGGATCGCGGGCCAGCTTGCTCCGGGAAAGAAGATCATCGCGTCAGAAAACGCGCACTACACGCACCATCGCATCAGCGCCGTGCTCGGCCTCCCGTTTGAGAGCATCGCAGCCGACGCGCGTGGCCGCATGGATGTGAGCAATCTTGAAACTGCCCTGCAATCCGGCGAGGTGGGAACTGTTGTAGTTACATTAGGAACAACCTCTGCGGGAGCGGTGGACCCGCTGGACCGAATACTGGAGCTGCGCCAGCGTTATGGTTTCCGTATCCACGTGGATGCAGCCTACGGCGGCTACTTCAAGCTCGTCTCGAACCTCGCCGAAGACGCAGCCCGAGCCTACGCCCGCATTCACGAGGCCGACTCGATCGTCGTCGATCCGCACAAACACGGCCTCCAGCCCTACGGATGCGGCTGCATCCTCTTCCGCGATCCGTCCGTAGGCCGCTTCTATAAGCACGACTCGCCCTACACATACTTCACCTCAAACGAGCTGCACCTCGGCGAGATCAGCCTGGAGTGCTCGCGCGCCGGAGCCGCTGCAACTGCGCTGTGGGCGACACAGAAATTGCTGCCCCTGATACCTGGCGGTTCGTTCGCATACGGACTCGAATGCGGCCGGATGGCAGCATTGCACGTCTATGAGAAGTTACGGCGAGACAAGCGATTCGTGACCGGACCCGAGCCGGAATTGGATATTCTGGTATGGACAGTGAAAGCGTATACATCAGAGGAGTCGTCGCGTCTGGCTAAGACGGTCTTTGATCTTGCAGCGGAACAGGATTTGCATCTGGCCCTGGCTCAGGTTCCGATCAGTTTTTTCGGGACCGAAGCATGGCCCAATTCGCCGTCCGATGGCAAAGTCACCTGCCTTCGGTCGGTTCTGATGAAGCCGGAACATTTGAACTGGGTGGATGCGATATGGGAAAAGTTGACTCACGCGGCAGCGCAAGCAATCTGATTGAAAAATCCGAAGACAATGCCGTCATCCAAAACGGCGCGATGCGTGTGACTGTACTGCCTGCGCTAGGTGGAAAGATCGCCTCCATTCAGATCCTGCCGAGCGGAGAAGAATTGCTGCAGCAGCCACTACAGCCCTACGCTCCGCGCACACCATATATGAGTTTTGACGCGAGCGATGCCAGCGGATGGGACGAATGTCTCCCATCGGTAGCAGCCTGCGAGGTGCAAACCGCTTCCGGTGTTGCGCGAGTTCCCGACCATGGAGATTTCTGGCAGGTGGCGTGGAAGGTGGACTCGCAAAGTGAAAATGAACTGGCGCTGTCAGCCGACGGATTCAGCCTTCCGCTGCGTTTCAGCAAGACACTTCGTCTTGAAGACCATCGCCTGAGCGTGAGCTATCGCGTCAGAAATCTGGCAAGAAAGCCAGTGGAATACGTCTGGTCCGCACATCCGTTGTTCGCTGTCGAACAGGGCGACCGCATTGTGTTGCCTACCTCGATCAAGGAGGTCACAGTGGAAGGCTCAGCCCAGAATCGGCTTGGGGGACAAGGGACGAAACATCCATGGCCGAATACGACGCTCTCGAACAACGGATCGTCAGACCTCAGCCGCGCAGGCAAGGCTACCAGTGGAATTGGGGACAAGCTCTTTTCAGCCGCTCCGCGCGAGGGCTGGTGCGCAATCGAACGTTATCGGCTAGAATGCCGGGTTGAGCTTCACTTTGATCCGCAGCAGCTTCCATACCTGGGACTTTGGCTCTGTTATGGCGGCTGGCCTGAACGTCAGACAAACCGTCAGTACTGTGTTGCTTTAGAGCCGTGCACGGCTGAGGGAGATTCCCTGGCCATGGCTTCCAAAGAAGGACGCGCGCGCCAACTCGCGCCAGGAACGGAAGATCGATGGTCACTCATGTTGCAATTGAGTGGTGTATCGTAAACGTTAACGTTGTTTTTAATTTTTCGCTTTCAGGCAAAAGAATGCTGGATGTAAGCGGTATCAGAAAGCTCCACTACGAGCGCTTTGGCCATGACCCTGTTGTCTTCGTGGCCCCCGGACGCGTCAACCTGATCGGCGAACATACGGACTATGCTGATGGCTTTGTCATGCCAGCCGCCATCCATTTCGCAACCCTCGCCGCAATTTCTCCGAGCAATGACGAAACAGCAACGGTCCTCTCTAAGAATCTCAATGACGCGGTTACCCGCGGACTCAGTACCATCGGCACCATAGGTTCCCACAAATGGAGCGACTATCCCTTCGGCGTGCTCTCGATTCTGCAGCAGGAAGGAATTGCTGTCCCCGGCTTTCATCTGACTCTCGATGGCGATGTTCCTCTCGGCGCGGGCCTTAGTTCCTCGGCATCGATTGAAGTGGCCAGTATGCTCGCCATGCTCCATGTGGCGGGAGTCTCGCTGCCGTTGCCCAAGATTGCGCTGTTGTGCCAACGGGCAGAAAACAGCTACGTAGGCGCTCCCTGCGGCATCATGGACCAGTTCGTATCGTGTTGTGGGGCGGCCGATCATGCCCTGCTGCTTGACTGCCGCAGCCTTGCTTACCGGCTTGCGCCGATTCCAAAACACCTGAGCCTGGTGATTTGCAACACCATGGTGAAACACTCCCATGCCAGCGGCGCGTACGGTTCACGCCGCGCCGAAGTTGAGGAAGGCACGGCAATTCTGAAGCGGCACCGCCCGGAGATTCGTTTGCTGCGCGATGCAACCGTCGACGATCTCAACCGCTGGGGGCATGAGATGCCGCCCGACGTGCTCAAACGCTGCCGCCATATTATTACCGAAAATATCCGCACCGTAGCTGCGGCGGATGCTCTTGAAGCGAACGACCTGACGACACTCGGACGCCTGATGGCGGAGGCGCATGCAAGCTATCGCGATGATTTTGAGGCAAGCTGCCGCGAGGCTGACATTCTTGTAGAACTGGCCAACAAGGAGCAAGGCTGCGTTGGTTCGAGGCTCACAGGCGGCGGCTTTGGCGGTTGCACGGTCAACCTGGTGGAATCGTCTCATGCGCAACAATTTGCCGCGAACATTGCAGTTGGTTATGAGAAACTGACCGGCATTCACCCTGAGATCTATCAGAGCCTTGCATCTGCGGGCGCACACAAACTGGAGCAGAACGCATCTGTGTCAGAGGCGGAACGCTTTCTCCAGGAATCGTGAAAGGTTTTTCTGCGTCGTTTTTATTCGCGTCTTTTCACGGGCGCCCTTGCTAAAATTTGATATCTGGATTGTGTGTTGCGCTACTGCGACGAAATAGCGGTTGGCGCTTGAAATTTTGTCCGTGCCGTCTTTTTATCGACAGAGTGGAATTGTCGACTGTCGCGCACGGGGAGATGAGCTGAATGAGTCTTTCAACCCGTTTTTTTCCTCTCAATATCAATGAGAGTTCGCGTATCGCCTATTTTTCCATGGAAATCGCCGTCGCTCCTGACATGCCCACATACAGTGGAGGGCTGGGCGTTCTTGCCGGAGATACATTGCGTGCCGCCGCAGATATGGGGCTGCCTCTCGCCGCAGTGACTCTCGCGCATCGCAAAGGCTACTTCCGGCAGCGTCTGGATCAAAACGGCCTTCAGACCGAGGAGCCACAGCCATGGCAGATCGAAGAGAAGCTGTCGCCGGAGACGCCGGTTGTCACTATCACGATCGAAGGACGGCAGGTTGCGCTGCGCGCATGGCGCTACGATCTGACGGGTGTAACGGGGCACAGGATTCCCATTTATTTTCTGGATGCAGATATCGAAGAAAACGACCCGCGCGATCGCACACTTACCGATTTTCTGTACGGCGGCGATGGCGACTACCGTTTGCGCCAGGAAATCATCCTCGGCATTGGCGGAGTGCGGATCCTCGATGCACTCGAATTTAAAGCCACTGTCTACCATATGAACGAGGGACACGCGGCGCTGTTGACGCTCGCACTTCTGGAAGACCAGTCGAAGGACGGATCTATTGCTTCGATCACAGACGAGAATGTGGCTGCGGTCCGTCAGCTTTGCGTCTTCACGACGCATACGCCGGTGCCTGCAGGACACGATCGTTTTTCTCTGGAGCAAGCACATCGCATTCTCGGCGAGGAGCGCGCTTCCTTTCTCGAGCGCAAGGCCTGTATTCACGAGGGCCTGCTGAACATGACCTATATTGCGCTGTGTTTCTCGCGGTTTGTGAACGGCGTGGCCATGCAGCACGGAAAAGTATCGCGCTCCATGTTTCCCGACTACAACATCAGCGCCATTACCAACGGCGTCCACGCAGCAACATGGACGGCAGCCTCCTTCCAAAGCGTCTTCGACCGCCACATGCCGCGCTGGCGGCAGGACAATGTAACACTGCGTTACGCCATCGACATCCCGGAAGAGGAAATTGAGAGCGCACACGCGGCGGCAAAACAACTGCTGATCGATGCAGTGGTAGAGCGTGCAGGCGTTGTGCTCAAGCCCGATGTGTTTACGATTGGCTTTGCGCGCCGTGCGGCCACCTATAAACGGGCAGACCTTCTGTTCGCCGATCCGGAGCGGCTTGTGCGCTGTGCCCATGAACGCGGCGGGTTGCAGATTATTTACAGCGGCAAGGCGCATCCGGCAGATGAACCAGGCAAGGCAAAGATTCGTCGCGTCATTGAATTGGCAAAGAAGCTGAATTCCGATGCGCTTAACATCGTCTACCTTGAAAACTATGAATGGACCCTGGGCGCGCTGCTTACGGGTGGTGTAGACATATGGCTCAATACACCCAAGCGTCCGTATGAAGCATCCGGCACCAGCGGCATGAAGGCAGCCTTGAACGGTGTGCCCAGCCTCAGCATTCTTGATGGCTGGTGGATTGAAGGCTGGATCGAAGGCGTAACAGGGTGGGCGATTGAAGACCATGAAGACGAAGCCGCAGAAGCGAATTCGCTCTACGATCAGCTCGAGCATGTTCTGCTGCCACTCTTTTACGAGCAGCCGCAACAGTGGCGGCGCATTATGCGCTCTACGATTGCCTTGAATGGATCCTTCTTCAACACGCAGCGCATGCTGGAACAATATGTTGTTAACGCCTATTTTCCGGAACAACGTGTTGACGAGCCTGCCAAGGAGCCTGAACCTGCCCTTGTCCAGTAATCGGTAATCAACGCGGAAGTACCGCCCCGTAAATGATCAAAGCCTTACGAAAGACTTTGATCCGGCGAACTAATGCGCCAGCACAAACAGCCTGAATTCGTGTTTCAATTCCAATAGCGATCCCCCCAAGCATCTAACTATTGTGAGGAGTTCGCGATGGCGGATAGATACATGATCGAAAAATTTTCGATGGCAGAGCTCTCACGATTGCGGCAGGAACTGATGCAATCGGGAATTGATTCGAGGCAGGCCGCCGAACTGGTTACGGCTTTTCTCGGCGCTCATGGATATGGCGTAAACTCTGCACTCGTTTCCGATGTGCTTCCGCGGCTCGAAGGCTTCAGTTGCTCCGTCGATTGCATCCAGGCTGAACTGGAACGCATTGCGCTGGTAATGTAACGTTCTGATTTCACGACTCTCACGCCATTTGGCGTTGTCAGAATCACGGGTATTCAATAGGCGAGCGCCACTCCATCGGCCCGCATTTCCGTAGCTGCCGCATACACGCGATTCTCGCCATTCATGCGATGCTCGATACATTCGTAGCGCCCGAAGCCGCCATCCGACGTACCCATTGGCCAGCCAAGCTCAATCAACGCACGCCGCGTGGCCTCGGGTATGCCCGATTCCAAACGAAGAACTCCGTTCAGCCCTAAGCCTGGCGCATCCTCTCCCATGCTCTGCGACGATCCTTCATGGTGCCACCTTGGACTGTCGCCAGCGGCTTGAATATCCAGCCCATAATCGACGCGATTGATAATGATCTGTGCCTGGCCCTGCGGCTGCATGTCGCCGCCCATTACACCGAAAGACATCCAGGGCTTGCCATCTTTGGTCGCGAATCCCGGAATGATGGTCTGGAAAGGCCCCTTCCCGGGCTGATAGATATTCGGATGACCATCTACAAGTGAGAACAATTCGCCGCGATCCTGAAACATGAACCCTAGCCCGTCTGCAACGAGACCCGATCCCATCCCGCGAAAGTTCGACTGGATCATCGATATCATCATTCCATCCGCATCCGATACGCTGAAGTATGTCGTGTCTCCATGGCTCGGAGCCTGCCCGGGATATATGGGCGTCAGGATTTGATCTGGCCGAATCAATTTCGCTCGCTCGGCGGCATACGTTTTGGAGATCAACCATGCGACGGGAACCTTTGCGAAATGCGGGTCGGCATAATAGCGGGCGCGGTCTTCATAGGCCAGGCGCTTGGCTTCCACCTGAGCATGGATCGACCCCGAAGACTGAAAGCCCATGTCGCGGAGATTGAAGTTCTCCAGAATGTTCAGGATTTGCAGCGTCGCCAATCCCTGCGTATTCGCAGCCATTCCGTAGACTTCGACCCCGCGATAAGTGGTAACCAGAGGTTCATTCCACTCTGCATGCTGGCCGCGCAGATCGTCGTAGGAAAGCCATCCACCGATCCTTTTAAAGTAAGCATCGATGGTGTGCGCAATCGGGCCATCGTAAAAGACATCGCGACCGCCCTCGGCAATCATGCGATACGTGCGGCCTAAGTCAGGATTGCGGAACACATCGCCTTCACTGGGTGCGTGGCCGGATGGCGCATAGGTGTGCACGGCATTCGCCGTTTCTTCAACGCCTGAGTCCTGCCGCGTGAAGATCGCGAGGTTGCGCTTGATGTAGAAGCCGATAATCTGCGGCACAGGAACACCTGTCTCGCAGAGATGGATCGCCGGCTGAAAGATTTCAGACCACTTCATCCGCCCATAGCGCTGGTGCAAAGTCCACCATGCATCCAGCGCGCCGGGAGTCGAAACCGAGATCGCGCCCAGCTTTGGGATCACCCGATTTTTCGCGCGATCGCGCACTGTCTCAAGACTTAGCGATTTAGGAGAACGCCCTGAACCCGCCAGGCCCACCACCTTGCTCAGCTTCGGGTCCCATACCATTGCGAAGCAATCTCCGCCGAGCCCCGAGCTGGTGGGTTCCAGAAATCCCAGGCAGGCATTCGCTGCGATCGCCGCATCCGCGGCGGAGCCGCCACGTTTCAATATCTCAATTGCAGTAAGGGTGGCAAGCGGATGCGCCGTTCCTGCCGCGCCCGAACATCCCATCGCCGAAGACCTGCTGGCGAAGCTTGCACCGGAAGGCCGGTCTCCCGCATGCACGTCGGGGCGCTCGAATCGTTCAGCTCCCGAGGGTTGAAATTTTGGAAGCAATGGCTGCTCCTGACCTGAAGTACTGTTTTGTTCGGAAGACTCAGCGGTGGGCGCCAAACTAAGTGTGCCTGCGGCGGCGAGGGGAAGATTGACCATAAAGGAACGACGGCGCAATAGATCCTCCTGAGCAAAGGACTAGCGGTGGCTCCGATCCAGTGTATTTCGTGCCAAGTATTTTCATCACACGGAATTCGAGCAGAGTGTCGGCGACAGCGTGGATTGACTGACCTGTTTACGGTCAATTCGAGGAAGTCTGACAATAATCCGGGCCGCCTGCCCCACTCCCGGATTATTTTCCCGACACAAACTCCCGATTTCCGATCCAGGAAATTGGGCTCATCCTGCGCTTCAGAACCCGAGTAAACTGTCCGCGAAATCTCGCTTCGATCGTCGAGATGGCGGGAACGCTGAAGCGCAGGATGAGCCGACCATGCCGCCGGTTAGAAAATCAGCTTCGCGGCGACCTGCAGCTGACGGGCGGGATATGCGTTGGTAATCGTTCCAAAGCTGCCATTTGAGATGTTCCCATCGGGAGCCTGGTAGTTCACGTGGTTGAAGAGGTTGAAGGCCTCGGCGCGGAAGTCTAACTTTGAAGATTCGCTCCAGAGCGAGAAGGCCTTGTGGAGCCCCAGGTCGGTGTTATAGAAGGCGTCGGAGCGCAGTTTGTTCCGCGATACGTTGCCATACGGAGAAGTGTTGCCCAATGCAACCGAGGGAACCGCCAGATTGGTTTTGTCGAGATAGCCGGTCAGTGCTGTAGCCGTCTTCACGCGGCTCGATGATGGCGTCTTGATCTTCGCATTGGGCGAGGTTAACTGCGGCCGGAATGTGACCAGATCTGTCGTATACAGCGGATTTGAAGAGGACGTGTTGTAAGTGAAATTGAAGGGAAGGCCGCTGGTCATCGTATTGATGACCGTCAACTGCCATCCGCCGAGAATCTCATCCATGAAAACGTTGGATGTGGACCCGAATCTACGGCCATGCCCATAGGGCAGGTCGTACACGACCGACGTTGTATTGTTGATCGGCTGGTCGTAACCGGAGGGGCCGTAGTCGTTGCTGGGATCGGCAAAGTTAACGCGAGAGTTGTCGTTGTTCGATGTTTCAAGGTGCCCGGAGGCTAGATCGAATGCGCGGCTGTAAGTAAAGGAGTTCAGCAGATAAAGCGCGCCGAGCCGCTTTTCAAGCTTTGCCTGCAGTGAGTTGTAACTAGACGAATTGCCTCCATAGGCGATCTCAATATCTCCGAATGTCTGCACAGGGCGACGGTTCTGATAGGGTGCGCAACCTGTTCCGCCCGGGTTGAGACACGGCACAGACTGGTTGTAATCAGCCAGTACTTGAAGGTGTGTGCCTTTGTTGCCAACGTAGGCGATGTCGGCTACGAACCCCCCCGGCGAGCTGTTGTTGAAAGCCAAGGTGGTAGCTCTGTATATAACCCGTGGCAAAATCTTTCGAAATTAGCGGGAAGTAACCTTCTTCGGGTTGAAGTTAGCAGGGCTTGCCAACCCGACCGCATACCCTTGTTGCATCTGGCGGAAGCACGCTGTCTGGTCCTGCGTATCGGAGGTGCAGAGGTTGGCTGTGGTTGGGGTCGGATTGTTAATGGACGCGTTCACCACATTCGGTCCGTTATAAGTGAGGTTGTTCTCGCCACCTGCGCGGTTGTATTGCGTATAGCTGATGCCATAGCCGCCACGAATCACCGCCCTCGGCTTTGCGCTCCAGGAAAATCCAAAGCGCGGTCCCACGTTTTTAAGAGGAACATGTACAAGAGCGCGCTTGTACACGCTGCCACTCGAAGCCTGAATGAGCGTGTCCGATGTAGGATCGAAATTCGCAAGCCTGTTATCGCGCTCCCATTGCGGCGTTGCGATCTCGTACCGTAAGCCGGCGTTAATCGTGACCGTGGGCGAGAGCTTCAGGTCATCCTGGAAGTACATAAAGTTGAAGCGCTGCCGCAGGTTGACGACGGTGTAGTTTGTGAGCGAATACGAGGACTGGTTGCCGAAGAGGAAATCGGCCAGATTCGACGCCTGACTGAGCTGTGTGCTCGTGGTATTTCCCGCCGCAGTGTCGGGCGCGGCGGTTGAAGCCGCCGCATAACCGCCCGAGTAGTTGTCCTGACCGTAGCTTGGATTGAAATCATTCACCTGAGTATTTACGGCCTGGTATTCGTAACCGAATTTCATCGACTGTTTCCCGCGCACCCACGTGAAGTTCCCCTTCGGATCGTAGATGGTGGGATTCTGGAACTGCGGACTGGATGGCTGTGCGCCGAACTGGGTGAAGCCGGACACCGACTGCGCGTTCAGGCTACGCACAATGTTGGGATCTGTCGGAACCCCGTTGCTGATGCCATTCTGGGCCAGCAACGAGGTTTCACCCTGGCCATATGGAGTTTTTCCACCCTCGTTTTTGGTGTAGGCGAAGCGGATATCAAGCAATTTGTCTGCAGAGATCACCCAGGTTGTTCCGCCTGCGATTTGCCGGTTCAGAAGATGAACATTCGCGTTGCCGTTTCCTCCAGCGGGGCCTAGCACGGTGGGTGGGTCAAAGATGGTGCCGCGATGCTCACTATACCGGCCAAAAAGACTCCACTTCTGATTGAAAGTGTGGTCTACACGCGCATCGCCCTTGTCATCCTGAATCGTGCCACGTGGCGAAGCAATGTAATTATTGGCAATTGTGTCAAAAGCGACTGCGCCAGCTCCGCCGCCGGACGACGATAGGGAGTTGTTGGCTGGAAGCGCGGCGAGAACGGCCTTCGCGAAGGGCGTCGCCTGCGCTGAGATATCGCCTGCAGTGAAGACGGCTCCGGTAATCGGGTTGCGCAGCGTGATAGGCGTAGGAGCGATCGAGGAATCCTTATAGTGCAGCATAAAGATTCCCTGTCGCTGCTCCGCATTCGGCAGCGTTACCGTCGTTACAGGGTTCCGGAATATCTGGCGCAGGCCCTCATAGTCCACAAAGTAAAAGGTATGGTCTTTGTAGATGGGACCGCCGAAAGTGGCACCGAACTGGTTGCGGATAAAAGTCTGCTTTACTCCGCCCGCCGGCTGGAACGGTCCAATCGCGTTCAGGTCAGTGTTGCGGAGATAATCGTAGGCTTTGCCATGAAATTCGTTGGTACCGCGGCGCGTAGATACGTTGATCACGGCACCGGATGCGCGGCCATACTCGGCGGAATAGTTATCGGTTTCGACCCTGAACTCATTAACGGCATCGGGGGAGGGTGGAATGTTCTCGTTCGCGAAGCCCTGGTTGGAAGTGCCGTAGTTGTTGTTATCCAGACCGTCGAGCAGGAAATTATTGAACGCGGAACGTTGGCCATTTACGTTGAACGAGGCTTCGCGGCTGGACGCGCTCTGATTCTCAAGAGCGGACTTGCGAACACCCGGCGCCAGTAGAACGAGATCGGCGTAAGACCGGCCGTTCAGCGGCAGGTTCTCGACTTCTTTCGTTCCAACCACCTGACCGCGCGAGCTCGTTTCTGTTTCCAATTGCGTCGCAGCCCCTGACACTGTAACCGTCTCGGAAACAGATCCGGCCTTCAACGACACGTCCACACGTTGACGCGCATTTGTTGTCACCGTAAAACTCTGCGTTTGTGTCTTTTCAAAGCCGGCTGCTGTCACGTCGACGTGGTATTCGCCGATGCCTACGCTGCCGAACTCGAATTTGCCCTCGTTGTCACAGGTAGCTGTCTGCGCGATGGAGGTTGCATTGTTTGTCAGCAGCACAGTCGCATTTGGAATGGCCGCGCCGGAGGTATCTCGCACGTAACCCAGTACGGACGCTGTTTCAAACTGTCCATACGCGGTCAACCCGGGAAAAAGCAGAATTACTGCCAAGGCCAGTGAAAGCCACGTTCGTTTTACAGCCAAGAATCTGATTCCTTTCAAAATGTCCGCCTCGGAATTCAAAATTTCAAATTGTCTGTTGCGCATTGTCTCAGTCCATCCATCATCATTTTTGGGCCGCAGCAGCCACAAGCCCACAGTCTCTTGGGCCTACCCGTTAGCGCGAAGTAAACAGTACACACTTCTCCGCAGTCAAGAAAATTTGCTACGGTAACGATAACTCCAACAAGATAAAAATTCCCGTAAATGCATTTTCTATAGGTATTTACGAATCAATTGCGATTACGAAAGCGTAAACGGAAAGGAGAAAAAATACTACAGATAAGTCTTTGACAATTGTGTCGGGAATGTGAAGAAACGATTCCCGGACTATGCAGATAAGGAGGGAGATCGCTTTCAGAAAGCTGCCGAATCTCTCTTCATGGGAGGCAAGCCAGACAAAAGCCATGGCTTGCGAAATCCACCCCACGGCCAACTACAGTAATCCCTTGTCTTCTACCAGGCAATCTTTGCAGGAAAGAACTCGGCGAACAGGTCGTCGTAATAGGGCTTGAGTTCGGTCAGGTTCGGCCTGGTATGGCCTTTCGAATACAGGTCATACACATTGAATTTGTTGACCCATTCGAGCATTTCAATGTCATGCCCGCTCATCAGATGGCGGTAGGCCCCGTGACGATGAGCCGCATAGAAGGAGTGATAGCGGAGCATGTACAGAGACTCCTCGGGCATGTAGTTCTTCATCACTTCTCCGATATAGCCATCGTGGCCGAATGACATATGAACTTTGTCCAGGCCGCAATTGGGCTCATAGATGCCATATTTCGTCTGGTAGACCGGATGGTGAAGATCTGGATTTGCCTGGAAATACTCAGGAAATACGATGTCTTTTGAATAAGCGCAACCTACCGGGAAGGTATCGCCCACGACGCCCCACTGCGGTTCGCCCCAGAGACAGAGCACTTTACCCAGATCGTGGATGAAGCCCGTGAGCACGAACCAGCCTGGATGCCCATCCTTACGAATCGCCTCCGATGTCTGAAGGAGATGTTCGATCTGCGTCAAATCGGTGTCGGGATCGCTGTCGTCCACTAAGGTGTTGAGAAATTCGGCAGCTTCCCATATCGACATTTGCCCCTTGTTCAGACCGAAATACTCTTTCTCTTTCGCCATCACATAGTCGAAGGTCTGGTACTGGTGGTTAAGCCGATAGAATTCCGCAACCCCCGGATTGGCCTGGGCGTCATACTGACGGAACTGTTCTTCGGTCTTGCCTTCCTGATACCGTCCCGTGAGAAAGTCATCCCACTCGTCAATGTCTTTCAGTGGCGAATTTGCCGAAATCGTGGCCATTGCAGGCTCCTGTGAGGAAGAGAAACTCTCTTCCAATTTACGTTACCGCTAACTATACCTTTGAACGAGATGCCGACGCAAATAGTTTCACGGAAGCAGGGGATTTCGGACGAGCCGTAGTTTAGCGATGGCGCGTCAAGGGCAACAGGCTCCTTGGTTGCTACGAGACTGTCGACTGCCGCACTTGAAGTGTGGGTTTCAGCACAACGCTCCTGGGTGGTTGTTGAGGGTTTTTCGATAGGTCCAAAGCGAATTCTCCAGCAATTCGACCTAACTCAGCCGTCCCCTGATCGATCGAGCTCAACGGAACCTTGAGATATTTTGCGTAACGGAAATTGCCACAGCCAATGACTGCGACGTCCTCGGGGACCCTGAGGCGGGCGTCGATGATGGCTTCCACGGCACCTACTGCAGTCAAATCGTTATAGCAAAACACGGCATCCGGCCGGGGCTTCAAATCAAGCAAACTCTTCATAGCCTGAAACCCCACTGCATCCCCGGTTTCCTCCACCCGTTCCCGGCTGATTACGTATCCTTCGGGGACTGAGATCCGGGCTTCTGCCATCGCATTCCGAAAACCACGCAGACGGTCAAAGGATGGGCTCGTATGTCGTCCACCAATATGGGCGATTCGCGTTCTACCCAATTCGAGTAAGTGATGCGTCGCCAGCTCCCCTGCCTGCACATCATCCGAACCTACAAAGTGCGCCGCCAGGTGGGGGAAGTTGCGATCGAAGAGAAGATAGGGTGTCCTTTGATCTCCCAGATCATAGAAATTTCGCAGGCTCGATTGGCAGGATGCGATTAGCAGGACATCCACGCCGCGCCGCAGCAGTGACTGTATTTCCTTCTGTTCAATCTCGGGGTCCTCTTCGGAAGAGGCCAGAATCAGCGCCCGATTGGAAGGACGCAGGGTTCCACTCAGAGACTTCGCAAACTCAGCGAAGAATGGATGGACCAGATCCGGAACCACCAACCCGATAGTAAAGGTGCGTCCGCTGGCGAGTCCGCGGGCCATCATGTTCGGCTGGTAATTGAGCTCCTTCATCCGTTTCAGAACGCGCTTGCGCGTCTCTTCGCTGATGTCGGCATTTCCCCGCAAAACCTTGGAGGCAGTTACGACTGAGACTCCCAGATCACGCGCAATGTCCTTAAGCCGAACAGCCATATAAACTCCTGAAGCATCATCCTACTAAGCTTCCGGAAACAACGAATAAATTCAGAAACATCCTCGAGATCACAAAGCTTCTGACCGGTTGGCAAGTAGAGGGCAGGCAGCATCATGTGCCTGTCCAGCCAGTAAGAATGAAGCCGGATCGAGATCAACTCTGTCTGGCTATTTGCGAGACAGGGCGTTCGCGCCACCGGCCGCGCGTGAAGTCGGGAAATTTGACCGGTGCGCTGCCGCCCGCCAGCGAAAGGCGGCTTAACGGACCAGGCGCGGACCAGGCTGCAGCATCGTACACATCCATATCCGGAGCCAGACCTTCGCGCATACATTGCAGCAGGCGATACAGCATGATGTAATCCATCCCGCCATGCCCGCCAAGCTTCTTTGCAATCTCCCCTTCTTCTTTCCAAAGCGGGTGCTGGTGTTCTTTCAATGAGTCGATACTTCCCCATGACTCCTCGCCGGGCTGTCCATCAAAATAAATGCGAGGAGGATAGTCGGCGAAAACGCCTTTCGTGCCGGCGATCAGGTTGATGCGGTCATAGGGATGGGGATTGACCGTATCGTGCTTCAGTGTGATCGTAAGTCCCTTCGACGTTTTGATCAGAGAGGTATTCATGTCTCCATCGATATAGCGCTCCGCCCATCGTGGATCAGAAGGCGGTACATGCGTTTTACGGTACTCGTCGAGTCCGCGCTGCGGAGTGCTCATGGAAACCATGTAGTCGAAGCAATCACCTCGCTGAATACCCATATAATTTGCCACTGGCCCTAACCCGTGGGTCGGATAAAGGTTGCCGTTGCGCTGGGTGTGAACGGTCCGGCGCCAGAGGCCTTCGCCCTGATGGGAGAAGAGCTCTTCGCGGAGATCGTGGAGGTATGCGCCTTCTCCATAAAGAAGATCGCCGAAGAGTCCCTCATGGACGAGGCGCAGGACGAGAGTTTCGTTATACCCATAGCAGCAGTTTTCAAGCATGATGCAGTGCCGGCGGGTCTGCTCGGATGTATCAACGAGTTTCCAGCAATCCTCGATCGACGTGGCAGCCGGCACTTCGACGGCAGCATGTTTTCCATGCTTCAGTGTCGCGACTGCCATTTCGACATGCCAGTTCCAGGGCGTGGCGATGACCACGAGATCCAGATCTTCTCTTGCCACCAGCGATTCGAAAGCATGATCGCCGTTTGTATAGAGCTCAGGGGATTTCTGCCCGGACTTTACCACCAGAGATTGAGCGTGCTCAGCCTTTTCCTGAACGATGTCGCAGAGAGCGAGAACCTGAGTATCAGCCGCCAGTAAGTTCTGCAGAAGACTTGTGCCCCTTCCGCCTGTACCGATCACGCCAATCCTCGGGCTCTTTATCGGCGAGAACTGCATACCGATCACGCTGGAAGCATGCTGCATTGGTGGCTCGGCGTCCATTCGGGGCAGGCTCATGGCAACCGCTGTCATGGTACTGAGCCGAAGGAAATCCCTCCGCGTGGACTCATCGAGTGATTCGGACATCAAGTTTTTCATTTTTCTCCTGATTTGCCATAAATTCCGTTCGCCAAGGTGACGCTATGGCTGCCAGAGAACTATATAGCACTGAGCGAGTTCCATATGCTACCTTACGAAGACCTTACGACGAGTCAGCAATCGAGAGCTTCAATTTTCGCGAACAGCTCCAGAAATCAGCCAGCGGGGCAGACAGATGCAATCGACAATCGCCACAACGAGTGCGGAAACAACGCAATTGAAGCCGGCTGCGAAAGTTACCGTACAGGCACCTGTACGCAATGTTGCCGTGGATGCCTACCGCGGCCTGGTAATGCTGCTGATGATGGGCGAAGTATTGAACTTTGCCACTGTCGCGCACTCTTTTCCCAATAGCATCTTCTGGCGAGTGCTCGCCTATAACCAAACGCATGTCGAATGGGCAGGACTTGGCGTTCACGACATGATCCAGCCATCGTTTACGTTTCTGGTAGGCGTCGCTCTTCCGTATTCCATCCACAGCCGTTCACGCAAGGGACAAAGCTTCCGAAAGCAGCTGGTGCACACCATTTGGCGAAGTTTCATACTGGTAGCGCTCGGCATCTTTCTCCGCTCCATACACAGCAGCCAGACCTATTTCACCTTTGAAGACACGCTCACCCAGATTGGCCTGGGCTATACATTCGCATTCCTGCTGGCATATTGCCGGCCAAAATGGCAATGGATCTCGCTGGCGGCAATTCTTTTCGGGTATTGGCTCGCGTGGGCGCTCTATCCAGCTCCAGGACCTAATTTCAATTACGCCGCCGTCGGGGTTCCCGCTGACTGGCACCACAACTTCAGCGGATTCGCCTCCCATTGGAACAAAAACAGCAACCTTGGCCAGGCAGTCGACCTCTGGTTCCTAAACCTGTTTCCCCGCGCATCGCGCTTCCTGTACAACGATGGCGGTTATCTGACGCTGAGCTTTATCCCCACGCTGGGCACAATGCTTCTTGGCCTTCAGGCAGGCGAATGGTTTCGCTCAGCTGCTCCAAGGATTCCCGTCAAGCGTCTCCTGGTCGCCGGGCTGCTTCTCATAGCTGCCGGCGTTCTGCTGCATGTCACGGGAATTTGCCCGATCGTGAAGCGTGTCTGGACGCCTAGCTGGACGCTATTCAGCGGTGGCATCTGTTTCGTGGTGGTTTCGGTATTCTCCTGGGTCATCGATGTAAAGTCGCATCGCCGATGGGCATTTCCGCTGGTAGTCGTCGGAATGAATTCCATCGCTGCTTACTTAATCGCTGAGATGTGGCGGAATTTCATTACCAGCAGCCTTCATATCCACCTCGGATACAAGGTCTTTCAATTGTTCGGAATGGCCCTGGAGCCGCCCATGCTTGGCATTGCCGTGATGTTGATCTATTGGTTCATCCTGTTCTGGATGTACCGAAGAAGCCTCTTCCTCCGCATCTGAAACACGCGAATGGGGCATTAGTCTGCGGATTTTGTGAACGCCGCGCTCTATGAATTAGAGCCGAGAGTTGTGGCGGGCCGCATATCGTAGCGCCTGCAAGCGCTCCTCCCACCAGATTCGCATCCATAATAAAAGAGCCCATCAAGAAAGCTGGTAGTCACGATGAATCCTCTCGTTACGCCCTCCTGGGTAGCGAATCGCCTAGACGATCCAAATGTGGTGATTCTCGACGCCACCTTACCTCCCGTCGGAATCGCCCCACCGATTGATACCCATGCCCGCTATCTCGCTCAACATATTCCAGGCGCGATCTTCTTTGATATCGAAGAACTCTCCGATCATTCCACTGCGCTTCCTCATATGCTGCCTACGCCTGAGGCCTTCTCGCGCAGCATGTCGGCTCTCGGTATTGGCGATGAAATGACGATCGTGATCTACGAACAGGAAGGAATCTTCTCTGCTCCTCGCGCCTGGTGGATGCTTCGTACATTGGGAGCGCAGAATGTCTACATTCTGGATGGAGGTCTGCGCGCCTGGGTCGAAGCGAGCCTGCCCATTCACGCGGGGCTCGTTCACCGGGCGCCGTCCACCTTCCATTCCAGGCTGGACGAAGCTGCTGTGAAAGACTTCTCTCAAATCCAACAGACGATTGCAGAGCATGCTCAGATTCTGGATGCGCGCTCTACGGGCCGCTTCTCCGGCGTCTCTCCGGAGCCGAGACCAGGCATACGTTCTGGCCACATGCCCGGATCTGCCAGTATTCCTTTCACCGAACTTGTTGAGAACGGCCGTTTGAAGCCTGCCGCGGAGCTCAGTGAGTATTTTGCGGCCAGAGGCGTCGATATAGAGCAGCCGATTACTACTACATGTGGCTCCGGCGTAACCGCTGCGGTGGTTACACTCGGTCTCACAATCGCCGGAGCCAAGCAAGTCAGCCTGTATGACGGGTCATGGGCCGAGTACGCGCAACACCCTGAGGCAGTGATCGAGCAAGACAGCTAGCGTGCGAACCCCATACATTTTGGAGGAGCAATAATGTCAAATCCGAACTCCACTGAAGAGATGAAATTTGATCAAGGAATTGCGATCAGTGAAATTCCGGACGGCACGATGTTGTCCGGCACGTTTCAGGACAACCAGGTGCTGTTGGTTCATAAGGGTGGAGAGTTTTTTGCCGTAGGCGCCCATTGCACACACTACGGCGGTGAACTGGTCAAAGGGCTGCTCGTTGATAACACAGTACGGTGCCCTCTGCATCACGCTTGTTTCAGCCTTAGAACAGGTGAGGCACTGCGGGCGCCAGCCTTCGATTCAATTGACTGCTGGAAAGTTGAGAGAGTCGATCAAACGGTATTCATTCGAGAGAAGCTGTCTCCCGCCAAGTCTAAACATTCCGATAACACACTTAAATCTGTTGTGATCGTTGGCGGTGGCGGAGCCGGACTCGCGGCTGCCGATATGCTGCGTCGTGAAGGTTATGCAGGACAACTCACAATAATAAGCGCGGAAGATTCATCGCCTTGTGATCGTCCAAATTTGTCAAAGGACTATCTAGCGGGGACTGCAAATGAAGACTGGATACCGTTGCGTCCGAGCGACTATTACTCGCAGCAAAAGATCGAGCTTCTGCTCAACACAAACGTTGTTTCCATCGATGTAAAAGCGAAGCAAATCCAATTGGCTGACGGAGCGAGCCTCGGATTTAATGCACTGCTCCTGGCAACAGGCGCGGAGCCGGTACGTCTACAAATTGAGGGGGCTGCGGACGCGCAGATTCACTATCTCCGGTCCTTCGATGACAGCCGTGCAATTATTGCAAAGGCAGCAGAGGCAAAGAGCGTGGTGATTGTTGGCGCGAGCTTCATTGGGCTCGAAGTGGCAGCCTCTCTTCGCGAACGCGGAATCGATGTGCATGTAGTGGCTCCGGAACCGCAACCGCTGGCACGCGTGCTTGGAGAAGAAGTCGGCGTGGCTATTCGGAAGTTGCATGAGTCACATGGAGTTCATTTCCACCTCGGCTCGACTGTAAAACGTATGGAGGGAAGGCGCGTCACGCTCAGCGATGATAGTACGTTGGATGCAGATTTCGTGGTCGCCGGAATCGGTGTACATCCTTTGGTGGCGCTTGCTGAAGGAGCGGGCCTTGTCCTCGATCGTGGAATTTCGGTGAATGAATATCTTGAAACGAGCGAGCCCGGCATCTTTGCCGCAGGTGATATCGCGCGATGGCCGGACCCTCATTCAGGGGAGCGAATTCGGGTAGAACACTGGGTTGTTGCCGAACGCCAGGGGCAAATCGCCGCTAAGAACATTCTGGGACAGCGCGTGCAATTTGATGCAGTGCCTTTTTTCTGGAATCAACACTATGACACGGCTGTACGTTATGTCGGCCATGCTGAGAGTTGGGATGAAGTTCACATCGATGGAGATTTGGAGAATCTCAACTGCATGGTGACTTACAAACGTGGCGGCACTGCGCTGGCAGTCGCAACCATTTCTCGTGATCTGCAGAGTTTGAAGAGTGAAGTCCTGATGGAAGACCAACAATTTGTGAACTGAAGTCGGGATTTTTGGGACATTCAGCATGACGGAGTGTTGCTGTATGCTGATTTCGAATCTGCTGAAAGCCGGCTTCACGAGACGGTGCGTTGAATTCAGAGAGCCCAGACAAATCAAACGGGAGTACTTAACTTTGAACGGACTTCATAAATCTGCGCGCTCCATGTGCCACTCGGAGTCCTGCCATTGATCCCCTGAAGTCCCGAAATCTGATTTCCAAGGATGCAGAGTTAATAGCTGCAATGCAAAACGCCAGTGAACGGTTTGTCCACTGGCGTCACAATTCAGTAGCCCTCCCCCAAGTGCTACTCAATGATTGAAGTCTAGGCTGACAACTATGCCGTGCCTATCCCTCTTTAGTTCTCATTCAATAAATTGTTGTAACCGGTCGACGGTTACCTGCTTTTCCAAAGAAGCTGCAACGCATTTGCTGAGATGATCGGAATTCTGAGCCAATCATGAAAAACGCCTCGGTGTTTACTCAGCTAGTCTGGTCGGTTCCACCTCGCGGTATGTTATGGCGGAATTCGCAGGAGCCCTCTGGAACTACAGAACTCTTTCAATGGTTGATATTGTCTAATCCGGCAGTGAGACACGCCGCGGAGGGACACGCTCCGTGTGCAGCGCAATCTGTCCGTTGCTGCCGGACGCTGTGTATACGGCGACCACGTCGAGTTCGACGTCGCTCTCGATCACAACAAACCCCTTCAAAAAATCGGCATCCGTTCCTGCACGTTTGAGTATGTCCGGGCAGTCGATTTCTAGCGCTTCATCGGGGCCGAGTTTCGCGTCAAAGAACTTGGACACGGGGCCAGGCTTCAGCCCGGGTAGCGCGACCGCAATCTTCGCGCGAAAGGCGATCGTTTTATAGGTTGGATTATGTACGTTCACTGCAGTGCAATAGAGTCCAGCCCCTACGACCGCGCCCGTCCCTTTTCCACAAACAAATTTCACGGCGTACTGAACGACCACACGCGTTACAAGTTGTGATTGGTAGTGGGCAAGGATTCTGCCGGCTGAAAGCGCTGTGGGGTACAGCGCGACCTCGTCGATAAGTCCCTTGAAGGGCCGGTCTCTATCGATCTGGTTTCCGATGCCTACGCCGCTCGCCGTTGGGTTGGCGGGGTCGGGAGGTTTGGGGGAGATGCTGCCGGGAGCGGCGGTCTCGCTGGGGTCGAGAACGCCGTTGAGATAGATGCGGATGAACGCGCCATCGTAGGTGGCGACGATGTGGGTCTCCGCGCCCTGCGCCGCCACGCCGATACTGGTGACGTTGACGCTGGTGGTGGCTGAGCTGGTGCGGACCTCCACTTGCACATGGCCGTCGGGCAAGATGCTAAGGCCGTATTGGGCCAGCTCGGCAAAGCTCGATTTCTCGAGGATGCGCTGCTGGAGGTCGTTCGGTCCGTCCCATCGGACCTTTGCTTCCATGGTGATATTCGGGGGATTCAGTACGTTGCTATCGGGAACGACGACTCGTCCCGTCTTGCCATCAAACAGAGCCGCCGTGTCGCCGCCATGAAAGCCGGGCTGCCCGAGGGTGATTCCACCGCTGTAGGTTCCGTTGTTTGCGTTTCCGGATGCATCGGCTGCGCTCGCGCTTCCGGGGGCTTCGCCAAGACGCCAGTAGCCGATTGGTCCATCGGCTAAAGCTTCAGTTGCAAAAGTGATGGGGGCCATAGTGCCTCCTCGGATTCAATTTGGATTGTTTGGATCGGTCCCGATTACGCGGCCCTTTATGGTTGATACTAGTTTGGCCCAGAGCTGGCCGGAGAAGACCCCTATGAGAAGAGTGACTGTTCGAAGGGCGCCTAATCCTATCACAAAGAAGGAAGACCAGTTCAAGCGTTAATAGCGGGCCAAAGGAACGTGAAAATTGCTCATTGGCTGGGTGATTTTCTTATGCCTCAGTTGATGGAAACAATCTGGAGAGGAAAACAATTCCAGATGATCGCAAACGATCCCAACCTCTGCCTGCGCTAACAGATTTGGAACTGTGCTCGCATTTTGGACACCGATTCCACAAGAGCCACCTTGTCTTCTCACCAGCAGTTCACGTGCGCGATTTTCGCAATATTCGCGCATGTGACGGAAGTAGCTTTGCCAGAATGATGGATCATTGCCGACGACTTCAATCAGTAGGGGGTAAATCGTGGCATCGAATAGTTTTGCAATGAGCCCTGCCTGTAGGGTGCCAGAAAGGATTGACCGCTGGGGAAAAGTTCATGGCAGACGCTGTAGAACGAGTCATCAAGCTGCTGCAAATGATATCCGAGATGCGCGGAGTGAAAGTGCTTGAGTCGTCGATGTTGTATCTGAGCGTCCTGATGATCGGTGCTCCAGTCAACAACCTTCACCTTACGCACGCACAGACTAAATGCAAGTGCAGCCTGTCGCATGGTATGGCGGTCACTGGTCAATACATATCGGAAGACGAACGGTAGGAAATAAAAAACGGATAAAGGTGTTTCAGATCCAGAATTTCTTCCATCGCACGACTCGGTGCATCTTTCACAAACTGTGCGCAGACTTCCGAGTAGTACTCGATGTCATCCGTCGAAACGATCAGCTCAGGTTGTCGCGCGTTGATGATCTACAGTGTGATGTCGAAAAGTCCTGTCCTTTGGAAATGCTGTCATGATTTCGTGCCTGTCCCGGCTTCGAGAGCATCTATTCCCATCCCCAAAATGGGGCAGGTATATCTCCGCCAGTTTCGAAAAGAATATGTGTTTGTCACGAAACAGATGGCCGGTAGAGTTACGCTGCCGTGCAGTTTCGCATGTGGACATGGATCCGTGTGGAACATGCCGTTGAAGTGCTTTCTCAGGAAGCCAGCGACTGCAATCAATTCAACATACTCTCCAGTTCCTGGCGGTTGAGGTCCGCGTCCAGATTGGACGGGGTCATGGTTCTCTTCAGATCGTCGATGATCGGGAGCAAAATATCGATCTGCGTCTTGATTCGATTGCGGAGATACTCTCGAAACTCACCGGTCATCGATCTTGCCAGTTCTCTAACGTCGTCGGGCAATCCGTCGACGTCTGGAACGGATTCCACCAGCTCCCGCATGCTGTCATCGATCTTGATCACCTGCTCAGGCAGCTCCTCCTGGATGTCCTGAAGCTTCCTGGGTAGATCTCTGTCCTTGATTTTGTCGAATTGTTCTTTGAATAGTTGGTGCTGAGCCATGGTTTCGATGGTTTCGTTGCTCAGTGGCGAAAGGAGTGCGCCTTGGAATTTCGCTTTAAACTGATCATCGAGATCTTTCGTTCGCTTGAACACGATGTCGAGCTTCTGGTTAATGTCATTTCGGAAGGCTGCTCCATCGTCTTTCTGACACGATGTCGGCAGGCCCGAAATCCAGTTATCAAGGCCGGCCCGGGCCTGATCCAGGTAAATTTGGGCCTGGCCAATGCCGTTCGAACGAAGGAATTGATCGACGTCCTGCCGGGTCTTGTTGAACATCGTAAGGACGCTTCCTTTCTGCCGGATCACCAGGTCTTGATACGACTTGATCGTCTCCCTGTACTTGCGCGCCGTTTCAGCCGCTGCTTCGGCCATCAGTTTCAGATACTCAAGGGCGGCTTTGGCGGGCTCATCAATGTCGTCCGGCGTTCCATCCGGTTTGATGTTTTCATCAATAAACCATTTTTTGAAAACTTCGACCAGAGCCGCTCCCACCTCGGCCGCGCGACCTAACAAATCCTTGATTGCCGTCTTAAGGTAATCGATCTCTTTCCCGATTGCAGCAGCTACCCGTTCAGAGTAGTCGAGTGCCTTGCTCCAGTAGTCGTCCATCTCGGCAAGAATCTCCTGCACCATTTTGTCCAGGTCTTGAACCGCCCGCATCTCATCGGTCTTGGCACTCTCGTTCTCTGATAGCAGAAACGTCCAGGTGTCTTGAAGCGCACCGAACAACTTCGACAGGTTGTCCTGATGCTGGAGAAGATCATCCATTCGCTGCGCCGTGGGCGCATTCGACAACGCATCGAAAAATTTCTCTTCGGCATCGAGCGCGGACGCCCAGAAAAGCTGATGTGCCGGCGGCAGCATCACGTCGCTCGTAGCCCGCGCGAACAGGCCCTTGTAGTCCGATCTCAAACTCGCGATACGCGATTGCCATTTCGACTGGGTACCCAGTTTGCTGGCGCTCGCCTTTGCCATAAAATCAACCAGGTCGTTCATCGCGTTCTGGCGCAGGTCGGCGTACTGCTTGACGAGTGTGATGAAATTCTGATTGATCGTGTCATTGGCGGCTGCGGGAACCTGCGCCAGAAGGTCGTTCAATTCCGAGATGCGATATCCATACGTCGTAGCCATTGCTTACTCCTCGCCGGCTCGCACGGCTATGTGCCAGTCCGGTCAGTTTTTCAAGTCTCGTGTCAATTTCGGGGGTTATCTCTATGTCAACTCTCCACCCTCTCAGCGGTATCCACTACGATCGACAACATGCTCGGATTGCCTGGCACGCGAGCGGTGCCGCGGATGCGCAGCTTGTCCGTCGGAACGGTGCGATCCAGAAGCTTGCTCGCAGCGGTGTCGAGCTGTACGACGATGGCGAGCCGCGTGCGAGTGGCATCGCCGGGCGTGGATACTGAGTAGGCGACATAATCGTCGCTCGTCGTGCCCGTCGGGAAGAGAGATGGATTATTGGAGTAAGAGCTTGCTTCCGTCACCTCCAACTCAACAGCTTTGTTGTCGAGCGAGGCATGATCGGCGTCGATTACCTGAGGCGTGATCGGCGTATACTCAACAATGCGCCTGCGATCGAGGTACCGCGAATGACACCGCCAGTTTGATTCTGTGCGCGCCCGGTCCGTCGCCGGAGTGTCCTGGGCAAGTACGAGAGCCTTCTGCCAATCGAAAACGGGACAATAAACCGGTTCCGCGACCGCCACCGGCTTATGCGATTCGATCTCCTTGATCTGCGTCTTCATGCTGCTTAAGCTCGCAAGAAGATCGTTCAAAGACGATGGCCCGGGGCAGCCGCGGGAGCTGCTGGCAGAGACTTAGGTGGTTCAGCCGCTGGAGCGCGTCGTTCGCCGAAGTCGGGGCGTGCCGATGCTCCGATTTGCGCTGCGAGGTTCTCCACTCATCTGGCAGAAATGCGCGACGGAATCGCAAACAAGCGCGTTCCAGCGCCGCATCTGCGAATCCGGAGTCCACGGGCAGTTTGGGGAGTTCCAGCGTGTTTCCGCTGAACGACGCAAACCCTGAGTCCGCGACCGCGCGCCGCTCCCAGTTAGAACTGTCGGTCCACAGGTATTGCGTGTCCGTCAGATGATTGTAAAGATTCGCTGCGAATACGTTCCTGTCATACGAAGCGCTCTGCTGCGGAACCGTCGAGCGTACGCCGAAGTTGTCAGCGAATGCAAAGATGTTGGAGTCCACATTCATCACTGCGCGCCCATTCAGTTGAACGAGCGTGCCGTCGGAACTGGATTGCCCGGTGCCGGCGCGCGGCGTAGGATCGCACGCAAACAGAATCGTATTGTTACGAATGGCCCATGGGCCTGCGCCATCGCCTCGAATCTTCAGCGACCAGCCGCTGGTGTTAAGCACGATGTTGTTTTCAAAAACGCCGGAGGGACATGCGATGTTCATGGCAGCGCCTGACGCATTCACGAAAACACAATTACGAACAGTGATCGGCGCGTTGCCGCCGCGAAGATCGACCAGCGGTGCCAGCGGCGAGTTGCGAAGATCCAGCGCTCCACCTTGTGCATAAGCGTTGTATGTCGCGCCGTCAAAGATGAAACCATCGAGGATGAGCCCATCGCTTGTCTCTTCTGAACTCAGGACCGTGCCGTCCGGGTGCCCTTGGCTCGCTCCTCTGGATCCAGAACAAATCGAGTCGGATTCTTCCAGGGATCGCGCGCGGTGAACTCGGCATCGTAGCCGCCGAGAAGCGCGAGATTGCGAATCAAGATCTTCCACTTGCCGGAGCGCAGCTTGCCGAGGTAGGCCCCGCTGGCGACGTGGATGGTGTCGCCGCCCTCAGCCTTCTCGAGAGCCTGGAACGGATCGCGAAACGGTTTTTCACGCGAACCGTCGCCGCCGGCTCGCGCCCGCCTTGACAAACCAGTCCCGTCCTTCCGGCCGACGGGCAGTGTCAGCTGACAATTGCCGGCGCGGGAACAATCGACTCGACCACGAGCGTAACTTTCTGGCGGAAGCTGGGGGGATCAATGTCCGTCCGGTAGACGCCGCGCAGAAGATACGCACTCTCAACTTCCCGCCCATTGTTGAACTTGATCGCCTCTTCAAACTGGCGATTCGGCAGGGAATTGCGCCTCGCAAGAACGAAAATCGAACCATCATCCGTGCCAGGCTTGTAAATCCGGATGCCCATGTGTGTTGCTGGCGTGGCATCGGACAAGGAGAAAAGCATTTTGCTCGAAGCCCAGTCCGGCACGCAGTTCCACGCGCTGATTTGCGAGAGACGGATCCGGCACTATCGATCATGTCCCAATCAATTGGCCGATAAGACAGGTCTCCTTCGCTGGCTGTGGTCCGATCTCCACCGCCAGTCCGCTAGTGATAACCCTGCTTTGCAGTGAAGCGCAACGCCAGGGCATCGAGTGGTGATAAACGCGGAGCGAGGTCGCCCTTGTTTTCGTCCTTTTCGAGATCGGAGGGAGCAAGCTCGGGCAGTCCTGCAGCCTTGCGAATAGCATTCGCCGCTTCACGCGGAGGCTTTACGTAATTGCCCAGCAGATGCCGGGTATAAGAGTCGAGCCATTCGGTTCTGAAGCCTGTAATGACGGGGTCCTGGACAACGTTGTCCGCTGCTGATTTGACGCCTACATCCTCGAGCTCGTCGATGTTCTCTTCCGTGATGTCGGCTGTATTGCCTGAAATACGGCTAATTACAACATCGAGCGGAGTGAGATAGAACAAGTTGCGATCGATCGAGACACGGTCCGGGTCGCGATACATCGAGATCGCGGCATTGCCGCAGCCGATAAACACATTGTCGTGAATTATGGCGGGGCGATTGACGCGGATGCCGATCGCCTGGTCGCCGCCTGTGCCGCAAGGCGGTCCGAGATCGTGCGCAAAGCAGAAAGTATTGTTCACCACGGTGATGGGTTGGATCTGCTCCGTCGCACTGACGCAGATCGAGCATGCCAATCCCGATCATGTTGATCACGAGATTGTTTTCGAACAACGAGCCATCGCCGGAAAGTTCCACGCCGCCAGCCGCACTGTTGGCGAACACGCAGTTCCTGATCGTCACCTGCTTGGCATTGAACGACGCGATGGGACCGTCCATCGTGGGATAGGACCTGAGACCCTCGACTGGCTTTTCGCCGTAGGTGTTGCGCCCTGAAGCGTCGAAGAACAGCCCGTCAAGAACGAGTCCGGAATGCTCGTCGCGGCCGCTGAGAAGATTGTTCTCTCGGATGTATTCGTATCCGGAAAACGCAGCAAAAACTGTTGGCGTCTGCCAAGGGCGTGCGCTTGGAGAAGTCGCGATTGTATCCGCCGCGTATCGTGAGGTTCGGACGATCCATAACCCATGATGAGCGGTCGTAACGGCCGTAATAGGTGCCGGCAGCGATGTGAATCACATCGCCCGGTCCCGCGCAGCGCAGGGCCAGCCATGGATCATGAAAGGGCTTGTCTCTGGATCCGTCGCCGAACAGGCATCCGGCGGCGACGAACCAATCAACACTTGAATCAGGCATTTTGTGTCACACTTTCAATTGGTCTTCGGCATCTTTTGTTCTGTCGAATAACAGCTTCATGCCGTCGGTAAATGTCGATCCGAAACTCATCGAATGTCTCTAGTGCGGCATTCTGGTAAGGTCCCTCGGCGAGGTTCCTGATCACCTCATCCTCAGTAGCGAGAGTTTCCTGTATCGATTCCTGTTTATCCTGCAATTCGCTCTTCCAGTCGGCGAGCTGGGAAGGATCGTCTGTTAGGGCCGCAAATGTCGTGTTACTCTCCTGCTGAAACTCGGGAAGCAGTTCGTCGAAGACCGTCTTCGATTGTTCCTTGGCGTGTATCCCGGCTTTCCGCCAACGGTTCGATGCACGACTCGCCGAACCTTGCCCAATCAAGGGCGCGGTAGTCCCCTGTCTCGCCAGCGCCTGCAAGAGATTTCGCGCAGTCCTCGCCTGACCGGTACATGTCATCGATCCACTTTTCGTCCAGCTGCTCTCGGCATTGCTGAGCATCTCGATCTTGTCGAGGATCTGCTTCCTGAGCACTCCCTTCTGTTCCGCGGCTTTGAAGTTGTCATCGGTCTTCTGGATGATGTCGTCGTTCCATTTCTTGATGTAGTCTTTGGCTTCCCCTTCTTTCATCCAGGCAGTTAGTGTCTTGTCATTGTCCTTCGAAGCAAGGGTATTTGCCACATCAAGTAAATCTGTTTTGACTGAGTCAAGATTCTCATTTAGCGTTGACTGGATCTCTCGCGTCGCTGTCGCGAATCGTCTTGAGATCATCATTGCATTGCTGTATCAGTCCGATGTTTGCGGCGTTGACCTTGGCGATAACATCGCGACAAGCGCAAGCTGTCCCTTGCCGTTCTCCGCCCAGACTTTCTTCTCGCCTTCGTAGAAGTCGCGCGCGCCCACGCCGTTCAGGCCCTCGCCAGTCGGTGATTTGGGCATGTCACTGTTGAGACTTTCGAGCAGATCATTGCCCTTTTCGCAGTTGTCTTTCCAGTCGTCCGTGATGCTGTCAGTGTCGGACTTGCTCAGCATTGCCAGCATTTGATCGAACAGCCGGTCCCGTTCATCTCCGTATTTCTGCAACAGGTCCTTGGCTTTCCCAAGGTCGTCCCGGGTCATGCCAATTTCGCCTGCAGTTTTGATGATGGCAGCCGATTGCCTGCACAATGTCTTCCATCTGGTTGCTTTACCCTCGCAAAAATAAATCGAAAGCAAAAACGTCTTCGTCACTCCGCAGATGCCATCCAGCCTATGCCGAGTGAGCGAACCCCTAGCAGCTATCGTTTGTCACATTATGGTGTCGCCACCACGACCGCCGTGACGAAACTTTTTCTGGGACATTCTGAAAAGCGTTAGTGAGGGATGAAATCCGATAGGTCCCGGTTGGAACTACACGATTTCCTAGGAAATCGTGTAGCGCGTTAGCAGTGATTGTGTGCTCTTGCGCGCATACAGGAACGGTCACGACGAGGATTGCCCACACAATGGATGCGAACGCGGAGATGAACCGTTTCATAAGCTGCTCGTTTTCCCTAAGTTGCGGCCAGCTAGCCCAGTTCCTGTTGCGGGCATCCCAAGGACAACGTCCAACCGAACCGAGTAATGGTCTGCCCTGCTAGAAAGATCGAAAACCAGAGAGAAAAGTAGACAAGTGGTCAGAAACAAAGTTGCAAAGAGTGGAATACGCTATTCTTTGCCACATACCACCTCCCGCTCGCACGCCAATATAGTGCTCGTAGGCGCACGCCGCCAGAATGACGCCTCGGCATGCTATCGGTGGCGTGTTGCTAAGCGGCTATGGAGCCTTGGTAATATCTTCCTGATAGAGCATGTCGCCGACAACCCGGTGTGCGGCGGTGGAGGGGTGACCCTCGTGATAGAAGAAGTGGGTATCAGGATTGGAGCATGCCTCTATCTTCTCCTGACGAAACGCACGTTCGGCACAGGGGGCGGTTGTATCCGTGAAGGCGTATTTCGCGGGATTGGTGATGACCTCGTCGAAGAAGGATCCCCAATCTGAGTTGGCGATGCGGATGCCCGGGTGCTTGGCTCGCTCCTCGTCAGGAATCTTTTCAAGCTCGGGATTCAATCGCATCCCGGCTGCGGTGAACTGGGGGATTTTGGTGGGGAGAATTGCAACCATGAAGCGGCGTGCGCCCAGGCCATAGAGCGTATCGATCTCGGATTCGATGTTGGTGCGGGTGAAGCCGTCAGGGGTGCTGCCGTCATTGAGTCCACCAGCGAAAAAGAACATTGTGCTCTCAGGATCGATCTTCGGGATGAACCCGTTTTTTGAAAACTGGACGAAGTTGTCGATCTGGTTTTTCATGCCGAAACCGAGGAACGGACCTGTAGGAAAGCGGCGTCCGGCACTCTCGCCGGTTTGGGCGCCACTGACGGCGAAGTTAAGCCCCTTGCCTGTACTGCCCGGATCGCCGTAGTAAGTGAACGGGATGCTCAGGTGCTGGGCGAGATACACAACGGCGGTAGGGCCGTTGCCATCGACATAGCCTGAGCCTGAATCGGAATAACTGTCGCCGAAGACGTAAAGCATCGTGTACGGATGCGCATTTGTTGCGGGTGCTGGCGCGACCTGCGCAACGAGAGTGCTGACGCTGAGTAAAAGTACGGCTAGCGTAAGACGATGCATTCGATTGAGCTCCATATTTAGTACAAGTACCTGGATCAAATGTCTTTCCGCGCCCCGAAATACGGTGGATGCAAATACGATTTGGATCGCAGTTGATGAGATTAGCAGCGGCCATCTGAAACAATTGGTCCTCGTAAGTCAGTTTCCGGGAAGTGACTGCTGTCACAGTCAACGGCAAACAATCCGGTAGCTGAGATGATGAAAGCATGGCATTCAACATTCAAGAGCAATTTGGAAGCATTGACATCTATGTTTTTGATCAAATTCTGCGAGGGAACATCGCGCCAGGAATGCGTGTTCTTGATGCCGGATGTGGATACGGGCGCAACCTGGTTCACCTGTTGCGCGAAGGCTGTGAGGTCTTTGCGCTCGATCTGGACCGCGATGGCGTTGAGCATGTACGACGGCTTTCCGCTTCGCTTGGAACTGGACTTCCGGCAGAGAACTTTCAGGTTGGATCCGTTGAGCGCATGCCTTTCCCAGATGACTTTGCCGATGTTGTGATCTGTAGCTCTGTGCTTCACTTCGCTCGAGATGAGGAGCACTTCAATACAATGCTGGCGGAGTTATGGCGGGTTCTAAGGCCCGGAGGAATGTTGTTCTGCCGCCTGGGCTCGAGAATTGGCATGGAGTTCGAGCGAGTGCCAGGCGGCCGGTTTATTGTGGGAGACGGTTCGGAGTGGTTCCTCGTAGATGAGGAGATGCTCTTGGAGTACACGGAGAAGATGAACAGCATACTTGTGGATCCATTGAAGACCACGATCGTACAAGACTACCGCTGCATGACGACCTGGGTTCTAAGGAAACGGTACTAGACGTTTTCCGTTACGGCATCATAAACCCGTATGTCATGATTGATCTTCGGATCGCTTCCGGACGGACTCGTTCCGAGAGCCTATAGAAGCTGCCTTGACCAAGTCCCTTCGATTGCTCAGCGAGTACGGAGTTTGGTGGTTAGATCTGGGCAGTGCCACCGTAAGCGAAGAGGATGTCGATGAGGCCGCCTGAAGGAAGATTCAATAGTTCAGGAACTTAGAACTATTGAACTGCTTTGCTCGGGTGACTACTCTAGTGACTATGCGGCCCCTGTTCCATTCCCTCGATCGAAGACGCTACGGTTGAGTGAATTCTCCACGCCTTGTCCGACCCGGTACGGGTGCTCAGGTTGCCCGCTGGGCCAATCGCCTGCGAGGTAGACAGTTGCTACGGTGGTTTTGTATGACTCACGCAGCTTTCATCTGATCGATAGACAGTTACAGGATACGCAGGGATGATCACTAGATTGATCGACGAAGCGCATAGAGATGATGTTGGCGTCAAACGTGCAGATTTCGGATACGGAGAGCGCCGACGATGCAGTCCGGAGTGATAAAGTCTATTGCGGGATTGAAGATCGACCATGCCCGAGCACGAAAAGTACGATGCCCATCACAAAGCGCTTTCTCTCAATCTCAGTGCCACGATCTTTGGCTCGTTCGCCGAAATCGGCGCGGGGCAGGAGGTCGCGCGCTCGTTTCTACAAGTGGGCGGCGCTTCCGGCACCGTGGCGAAGACAATCTCGGCGTATGACAAGGAGGTCGGCGACCAGTTGTACGGAGCCGGGACACGCTATGTCTCAAAGCCGCGCCTGCAAGCCATGCTCGAAAGCGAGTGGAAGCAATTGCTGGCGCAGTTACAGGCCAGCCGTGGGGCCGACACCAGGTTTTTCGCATTTGTAGACACGATCTCTGCACGCAACTATGCGGGAACCAACGACTGTCACGGATGGATGGGATTGCGTTTTCAGCGGCAGCCGGGCGAAGCACCCAGCGACGTTATTCTGCATGTCAATCTGAGGGATCCAAGCAACGTACAGCAGCAGGAAGCAGTGGGCATTCTGGGTGTGAACCTGATTTATGCCACCTGTCACGCTCTGGTGTCGGCGGAGGAATTCTTGCGAAGCACATTCGAGGAATTGGGCAGGCACCGCGTAGAAATCGACACCGTGGAATGGGTAGGACCGGCATTTTTCGGCTGGGACCGTGATGAAGTACATGCCTTTCTGATCGCGGGCGGCTTTGCTGAAGCCGTGGTGTTTCCGGTAGATAATCAGCTGGCGCCGGCGAACGAAGTGCTATACAAACGGGCTCTTGTGCTGGCACCGGGAAGGTTCGACAACGTGACGAGTCTTCATGCAAATCTGATTGAGGATACGCTTGCGCAGTTGCCCGAGGAGGAATTTAGGGAGAGCAAAGGCGGACTCGGGTTGTTCTGCCTCTCGGTTGTCGGCCTCAGCTCTCCGGGCAAGGAAGCGTCGATTAAAGAAATTCTTGAGCACGTCGCGACGCTGCAACAGCTGGGCTACGGAGTGATGCTCTTTCGTGATCAGGAGCTCTACACGATGAGCGCATTCGCAAATCGCTACACGAAGTTGCGGATTCACTTCGCAATCGGACTCTCAGTGCTGGTGCGTGTCTTTGAGGATAGCTACAAAGGCCTGGGGACGCTGCTGGAAGCCTTTGCGCGGCTCTTCACGCAGAATGTCCGAGTAAGTGTATACCCGATGACAGCGGACGAACTGCAGAGTCGAGTAGCTGGGGACCGACTTGCCGGATGGGAGTGGAAAGAGACAGACGGCATAGTTAGTGCCGACAATCTGCATCCGCCAGAGCCGCTAAATTCGCTGTATCAATATCTGCTTGGGAGTGAATTTGTGCTTGCTGGGAAGGCTACCAAGACCTCGCCCGGCGCTTGAACATCTTCGCGTCACCAAGGCCTTGTCCAGACGACCATCCGGACAATCAATCCTCTATTCTGCGCGTAACGCGATCATGATAGATGCAGCGCTGCGTGTCGACAGTCAAGAATTAAGCGATGCGCGTTTGTCTTTGGGTCCGACGATACCTCGCGCTCTAAATACCTTTGATCTCGCCTCCATCCATGCGGACCGATGTGCCGGTCATCCACTTCGCGGCCGGAGAGACCATAAATCCGAGAAGTTCGGCGATCTCTTCTGGTTGTCCGGAGCGGCTGATCCTGGCCTCTTCTGGAAACTTCTTTGTCGCATCCTCAACACCCATGTTGTGCGCCGGTGCCCATTTCTCGAGGAACGAGCGGCGGCGCCCCGTCATCACGCCGGGCACGATACTGTTTACCTGAACGCCATCCTTAATGCCCTGCTCTGCAAAAGCTTTCGCGAGCGCTGTGATTGCAGCATTGAAAGCATTACTTCCCGTCTTGAGAGAGCGTCTCTTCGGCCGCTTCAAGGATGATGTCTACAACCTTGTCTGGTGCGGTTAACAGAGGAGTGTGATCAATCGCAAAAGATCTTACTGTCGCATTCATACGTTCTGCCATAAAGCGCTGTGTCTTCGGATTGATCATCCGGTCCTCTTCCGCAATCAGAAACCATGAGGGCTTCGACTTCCACGCGGGTCTGGGACCGGCTCTTGAATGCTCCTGGCTGAGATCGGACGCTGCACGGCTTTGGACAACGCAATCTGCTCATGTGTAGCGTTCTGGGCAAAAGCGTTCGCGAACCCTTCGTCCGGCATCCAGATGAAACCGTCTGGGTCCGGAGCAAGTTGCGGCGCACATGGATGAGCTTCATCTTTGTAAAAGACCTGGGCGACGGTCTCCCCTTCGTCCGGAGCCAGCGCGGCAACATAAACCAAAGCTTTTACGCGGTCATCGTTCGCCGTGGCAATGACCGCGCCGGCATAAGCATGCCCTGCGACGATCAACGGACCCTGAGTTCGCGCAATCGTTCGTTTCAAGGCGGCCGCATCGTCGCTCAAAGATGTGAGGGGAATCGGCGCAGCAATCACCTTCAAGCCGCGATCCTCAAGCGGGCCGACCATTGCCTGCCAGCTCGAACCATCGGCCCACGCTCCGTGGACCACTACAACTGTGGCGTTTTCTGAAAACTGCATCATGCTCATCCTTTCCGTTGTTCAAAGTGAAAGATGTGAAGGGGACCGGTCACATCCATCAGGCAAAGAACCTAACGATCTGTTGCGCAATGAATTCGCATGAGTCTTCGAGCGCAAAGTGGCCGGTATCGAGCAGGTGAAGCTCCGCTTTTGGGATATCTCGCAGATAGGCTTGCGCGCCCTCGACAGTGAAGAAAGGATCGTTCTTTCCCCACACGATCAGCGTCTTCGGCTGCTTGTTCCGGAAGAATTTATGCCATCCGTCGTAGAGCGCGAGGTTCGATTGATAGTTGTGAAGCAGGTTCAGTTGGATGGCGTCGTTGCCCGGACGATCCAGGAAAAGCTGATCGATCGTGTATGAGTCCGGACTGATTCGCGAAACATCCTTCGTCCCATGCGTGTATTGGAAGATTGTCGTCTCTTTCTTGAGCAACTCTCGCACCGGCTTCTCGTCTCAGGATTGCGATTCGCCCAGAACGGCTTCATCGGGTCGAATGCCGCCCCGATGCCTTCGACATAGGCATTCCCGTTCTGAACGACGATGCCTTCGATTGCGTCCGGATGCTTGGACGCAATGCGATACCCCACAGGAGCGCCGTAATCCTGCACGTAGATGCTGAACTTCTTCAGGCCGAGGATTCGAAGAGCAATTCCTCCACATGAGCGGCGAGATTGTCGAAGGTGTAATCGAACTTGCCCGCATCCGGGGCATCGCTATAGCCGAAACCAACATAGTCCGGCGCAATCACGTGAAACTTGTCCGCGAGCTGCGGAATCAGGTCGCGGAACATATGCGACGAACTAGGAAAACCGTGCAGCAGCACGATGGTTGGAGAAGTTTTTGAACCTGCTTCGCGATAGAAGAGCTTGAGGCCGTGAACGGTCGCGTGTTGAAACGTTGTCATGGTGATCTCCTTTCCCGGTGACGCAAGGTCCGGCTTACAAGAATGAGATTACATAACACCGATAAAAGTTGCATTAACGGTGTTATGATTATTTTCAGGTATTTTGACAAGAGGGTTTATGCGAGTGCTTCTCAAGAGGTAAACGAATGGATCGATGGATTTCTTTTCGTGGCGAACAGGCTCATCCTGGATTTGTTGAATACAAAGCCTGTCCTGGCGGAGGGTCCCACGGAACTGCTCCCTGATGTTCGTGCTCTCGAAAGATGGTTGATCGCTTCAGGTATGGTGATTTCGGCCAAGAGCAAAGCCGTAGTACGAAGCTGGCGCGATTCAACCGAGGCAGCTGTCTTCCTGGAGCAGCTCATCGCGTTCCGAGAGAGATTGAGGGAGGACGTCACGCGGATGGAGAGCGGATCACCGCCGACCGATGCCTTCCTTGCCGAAGTCAATTCTCTGTTGCTTCTGTATCCTCGTCGCATCTTCGCTTCACAAGCGAGACAGTAAGGTGATCAGGGAAACGATTTTCGAGCTTCGTAAGCCCGCCGACCTCTGGGCCCCGATCATCGATGCTACGGCTGATCTTCTTGCAGAGACTGAGGCGTCCCGCATTCGCAAATGTGAATCGTGTGTCGTTCATTTCTTTGACACGAGCAAGAAAGGCTCACGACGATGGTGCAGTATGAGTATCTGTGGAAACAAACTCAAGGTAGCTGCTTACCAGAGAAGAAAACGTGGAAATAATGCCATCACGAACTAGCTCAGTGATCGAATCACAGCGAGACTTCACAGATCGATGACGACGTCGTGAATCGGTTGTGAGCAGCAAACGAGAAGGTTGCCGTCTGCGGGCTTTTCGAGTGGCTCCGGTCCGTAGACGGACGTCCCGGAAACCAAGTCGCTCTCACGGTTGTGACAATTTCAGCAGCCAGAACTTCTTCAACTTTTCCGTAAAATGGAACCTCAGTCATTAGAACAATATAATGTCGGCACGTCAGTAACGAAGACTAAAACTGGACCGTATGACGAAGATTTTTAGTGTACTATTCGTCGTCGGTGCTCTGTTGTCCGAGGCAGCCTTGTCGCAGACCATTACCAATCCCGCCTCAATGTGGCGTCACGCGATCTGCTGAACCCATTGGCTCCGCCAGGCCGGCGCCTCGAAGGGATCCGCGAAATACTGTGTCTCGTGCACGACCTTACCGTTGCGGAACTCCATAATGCTCACTGTGTATGCTGGTCGCCCCTGGTAGGTGATTGTGTATTCCGTGATCCAGAGATCACCTTTTCCGAGAATTCGCTTGACGTTGAAACCCGACGGCTTGCCGGGATGATGACTCCGCAAGGCCTGCAAATTGCTTCGCCCGAGGATTCGCTCGCCTGACTGGGGATAATCACAAATGGCATCGTCATCGTAAATATCGTGTTCCGCGTTTGCATCGCCGGCTGCCGACGCGTGCCAGTGCGCATTCAGGGCTTCACGTATTTGTTCCTCTTGCATGGATGCTCCAGGTGTGGTTTGGCTTTCATGTTCATCTACCTTGTGGAATGAAACCCGGGCTGCCGGTCTTCACCACTTCATTGAGCCTCTGTCTGGTCTGAATTCGATTGATTTCGTCAAACGCGTCTTCCGGAAGGGCGGAGATGTTGAAATTCTCTCGCGCGCGGGCCGCAGTCCTGGGCGTGGTCAGCAAAGCCGTGCCGCGCTGCACCGCCCATGCCAGCAGCACCTGCGCCGGCGTCTTTCCAACTCGTGCGGCGATTGCCGAAATGACTGGATCTTCGAGCGGCCCCGGCCTCATTCCGTGACCCAATGGCGCGAAAGCCAAAAACACAATGCCCTTCTCCTTGCAGAATTCCAGAAGCTCCGTTTCCGGCAGATACGGATGTGCTTCGACCTGGACCACGGCTGGCTTGATTCTCGCAGATTCGTAGATGGGCAACAGTTCGTTCAAGCTGATGTCAGACAGTCCGATGGCCCGGCATCTGCCATGGTCCACGAGACTCTCCATCGCCCTCCAGGTATCGAGCAAAGTCACGCCGCGGTCGTAAAGGACATTGCCGTTTTGATCCCGCGGATCCTGCTCGTCCCCCGGTTGAAATGCAAACGGAGTGTGAATGAGATAGAGATCCAGATAGTTGAGCCCGAGTCTGTCCAGACTCGCCTCGAAAGCCGGTTCGACGCGCTCGGGCCGATGATTGGAGTTCCACAACTTTGTGGTGACAAAGATGTCTTCGCGCGCAATCCCTCCAGCGGCAAGTCCTGCCTGCAACGCCTCGCCCACCTCACGCTCGTTCCGGTATCGTTCCGCACAATCGAAGTGTCGAAATCCAGCTTCCAGCGCGTCTCTGGTAGCACTTATCGTCACGGCTGCATCGGGAATCAGGGTGCCAAACCCGAGTGCGGGCATATGGCCGGCTCCGTGGTTGAGCGGCATTCTCGTCATCCGAAAATCAGAAGATTCGATCATGGTGACTCCTCGACACTTCCTCGCGTCTACCATCTCCGCGGGATACATAATTGGAACGGTATCTCAAACATGCTTTAGTAGGCGAGTCTGTATCGACTATTGAAATCTTCGTCTGGGTCACGCCACTCCTGGTAACGCCAGTTTCCGGGGTAAGTGTGTTGCAGGGCCGGTATACGATCCGCGGCTCGTCTGCGTGCTGCGCAGGCGACAGCAGAAAAGCAGCCGCGGCACGTACTTCGGCCATTTTGGAGAACCTGCGTCGACTAACGGCATCATGATCATGCTCACCTATCCTCCCAATATTTCATCAAACGTAATAAGTGGAGAAGTCTGGTCAGAAAAGATTGGAGGGACAGCGCTCATATTCTGCTACAGGTTGAAGAATTTTCTTGATTGTCCTGTGCTAGCATGACGTAGTTTTTTCTTCTTCGCCTATGCCAGATTCTGAGCCTGCTCCGAGTGCTGCCTGGACGCTGGGCAGCTCATCCGATTGTGATTTAGTCGTCACTCAGCCATCCGTCTCAGGAAGGCATTGCCGGTTAAGTGTTCACGGCAATCAATACGTGCTGGAAGACCTGGGTTCAACCAACGGCACATTCGTAAACGGCTACAAACTGGAACCCCGTTCCCCGGTCTATGTTTCATCGACGGACAAGATAACGCTGGGACCGAACGTCCCTATGCCGTGGCCGACAGCTTCACATCAGAATGCACCGCAACCTTCATCCACGCAGCCGCCTTCATCTACGCTACAGACGTCGTCAACGCAGGTGCTTAACATTGGCCGCGCACCTGAGAACGAAATCCGGCTCGACTATCCGATGATCTCCTGGAATCACGCGCGGATCTCGCGCAGTGGAAATCAATGGATTATCGAGGACCTGAAGTCATCGAATGGCACTGCGCTGAACCATATCGGCAACAAAATTCAGCGCGCTACGTTGCAGCCAACCGATGAGATTTATCTGGGCTCGTACAAGATCGCGGCCAGCCGCATTCTCACGGAGAAAAAACTTGTCCAGGGTGAAGGCCAGTTTGAGCGCGTCCGTTTCCAGGGCGACCGCATGATTCTTGGACGCGACCCGTCCTCGGCTTATCCGCTCAATTACCCGATGATCTCGTGGCAGCACGCATCGCTGGAGCGCACGGCAGAAGGCATCTATGTAGAAGACTTAGGATCAAGAAACGGCACCTATGTCGATGGTGTCCGGATTACGAACAGGACACTCGTTCGCCCCGGACAAGAAATCGGCTTAGGAAGTTTCCGCTTCCAGCTTCTTGAAGATGGCGCTTTGGCCAAGCGCGAGTACATCGGCAACGTAACCATCGAGGTCACTTCCGTCGCCGTAAACGCACCTAACGGAGACCGCCTGCTTGACTCGATATCGCTTACCGTCTTCCCCTCTGAACTGATTGCGCTGATGGGGCCCGCCGGAGCCGGTAAAACAACTTTCCTGAAGGCGATCAATGGCTACACGCGCCCAGCAGATGGCAGAGTGCTTTTCAACGGAGCGGACCTTTACCAGTTCTATGACCGCTTTCGCCAGCAGATGAGCTACGTCCCGCAGGACGACATCGTGCACGCTCAGCTGAAGGTGCGCGAAGCCCTCTATTTCAGCGCTAAACTACGCACCGATCTAAGGGACTCCGAGATCGAGCAGCGTATTGATAAAGTTCTCGCAAGCCTCGGTATCGAGGACAAGAAAAACACCATCATCGGTTCGCCCGAACAGAAGGTTCTCTCCGGCGGCCAGCGCAAGCGAGTCAACATCGCCATGGAATTGATCGCCGATGCGCCGGTGATTTTCCTCGACGAGCCTACTTCCGGACTGTCTTCTTACGACGCCGAAAACGTAGTCCAGGTATTGAAGAAGCTCTCCAAGGACGGAACCACTATCATCACTACCATCCATCAGCCAAGCGTAGATATCTTCAGGCAATTCGATGGGCTGATCATGATTTCCCGCGACCGCGGGGGGCGTGGCGCTTTGGCGTATTTCGGCCCCGCGCATCCCGATTCCATCGAATTTTTCGATCCGGTATCTGCAAAGCTAACCCAGACCCAACCAGGCAAAGAGCTAAGCCCGGAGATGCTCTTAAGCGGTCTAGCGAAGAGATCCACTGCGGAGTGGGTATCAACCTACGAGCAGTCCCGCTACAAAAAGCTATTCGTAACCGATCGCTCGGGGAAGATTCCATCCACCCCAAATGCCGCAGCAGAAAGTGCAGTTCGCAAGTTTGGATTTGGTCAATGGTGGACACTGGTTCGCCGCAATTTCATTCTGAAAATCCGGGACCGCGGGCAACTGATCATCACACTTGTTCAGGCTCCCGTTTTCGGTGTGCTGCTGGGCCTGGTTTTCCGACATCTCCAATATTCCAACCTGCGACAATTTCTTGGTAAAGCCACCATACATGCCGTCGGAATGGATTTCCTGATGGTGATCGCCGCTGTCTGGTTTGGTTGTAACAATGTGGCGCGAGACATTGTTGGCGAATGGACGGTCTTTCAACGCGAACGAATGGTCAGCCTGAAACTGCCCTCTTATGTCTTTTCCAAGCTCGCCATTGCGGCGCTCTTCAACTTGTTTCAATGCATAGTGCTGTTCGGGATCGTTGCACTGATGTGCAATTTGGAGGGAGATTTCCTCAGCACTCTCGGAATTCTTTATCTCTCTTCACTTGTGGGCTCTGCGGTCGGACTCTGCGTTTCCGCACGGGCTTCCACCACAGAAGCCGCAATTGCCATGCTCCCGTTGATCCTGTTGCCGGTGATCGCGCTCGGAGGGGGACTCGCGCCAATTAAGGAATTGCCCACCCTGATAGAACAAATTGCCAAAATTGTGCCGTCGAGGTGGGCTTTCGAAGCGACCTTACTGCTTGAAGCCAAAAAAAACCACTTTGTAAACAGCACTGATCCTAAAGTTCTTTCAAGCAAGGAGCCTGATGTTAAAACGATCAACGTTGAAGAAGAGTCCAAGAATCAATCTCCCAAAGACCCGACAATAAAGGCATTGGATATAAGGGGATTGGATTTAGCCTCAGGGCAGTTTCCGGACAAAGCAAAAGACTCGCAAATTCCGTCTAAATATCAAGCTCAGGAAGGTGACCCGCTCCGCACCCCTCTTTCTACTTCTTTCGCTGTTTTAGGCGGAATGCTGGTTTTTTGGATTGGAATTGCCTTGCTTTTCCTGAGAATGCGAGACATTCAATAATTTCTGCCCATATTTTGTGCCGATTGAAACTAGAGGCAGAAGTTAGAAATGGCAAGTCAAATCTCTTGCTTCGCCAGTACAGGGCCCTCCAGCCATGCGAGGAAGAGCTTATAGCCCACCGACAGAACGATGGCACCCAGGAAAAGACCGATGATGCCCACTGCAATGAATCCACCAATCGCGCCCAGGAAAACCACCGCGATTGGAACTGCTACGCCGCGCCCTAGCAGCATGGGCTTCAGCACATTGTCCATGAGAGCGACAACGAGGCACCAAATCAGGAACACGATGGCCTTCGTCGTACTGGCGATCGCAAACATATAGATGACAGGCAGGATAAGCACCGGCCCTCCGAGTTGAAGCACTGCAGCGAAGAGGAAGACCAGTGTCCACAATCCAGCCCCGGGCAGTCCGGCCACCAGAAATCCAAGGCCGGCGCATATTGTTTGGATGACAGCCACACCGAGGATTCCGTTCGTAACGCTTCGAATGGTGGATCCTGCGAGTTCCTCAAACTCAGGACCCCGGTCCCCAAAAAGGCGGTTAGCTAAGGAACGGCTGGCTGTGGCGCAACCCGAAGCATTCGCAAGCAGAACTCCCACAACCGCAATGGAGAGGACGAATTGCAGTACGGTGAGGCCGATTCCCGCCGAAGCAGCGAGCAGCCCAGGGACCAGCGCTCGAATCTGAGGAGCCAGACTTTGCAGCAAGCCGGTCAGGTTCGTAGAAGCCATATTCCATGACTTTGCCAAAGGCGGCCCGATTAGAGGCCAGCTTCCGACGTTGGAAGGAGGAGGGGGAATACTAAGGGTTCCATCCTTGATGTGAGTGCTGAGCGTTCCGATACCCTCGATCATTGTTTCCGTCAACAACGCGACCGGAACGATCAATATCGCGAGAAAAAACAAGGAGCAAAGAACCGCTGCCAACGTCCCACGGTCGCCCACGAGCCTTCGCAGTTTTCGATAGGCGGGATATATGGCGATTGCTATGACAATGCCCCAGGTAACCAACGGTAGAAAAGGGCGCAGGATCAGGAGACAAGCTGCCGCAAGAAGAACAGCGAGGCCTACGTGGATTGAGACTTCGAGGGCGCGACGTACCTGAACCCTGTTATCGTTTAAAGACTCTTCGATGGCCATGTTAACTCCTCCGGGATACGGATGAGGCTACGGTCTTGATGCGCTTTGTCGGAATCGTTCGTGGGCCATCGACCGTCTGTGCAGTGCCATCTCTCGTCCGGGTTAGTTCAGCTCTATCTTCTTGGCAATCTTCAGAGGGTCTGGGCCCTGGTCTTCTGATCGACGATTTCGTTGTAACTGAAGATGAACGTCTTCACCTCTGTCACACGGTATTCGGCAGGGGACAGCGTCAGGTCAAAACCTCCGATCAATAGCTTCATCGATCTCAATCGCACCCTGCCTGATGAAATCCGATCACCTTCCTACACATGCCACTACTTTAAGAGCGGAATCTCGGACGACAGCTGAAGATTGATAATCAGGCTGATCCTGTTGTCCACCTGATAGAACTTCGCTGCCCGCTTGGGCCCAGGGCCTTTTCGAATTTTGGCCAATAGTCTTCCCGAACTTAATGGTTCTGGAATCAATGCTGAACATTTGCTTGGCCAGATCAGATGCTTTGGCATCGTCCAGAGTGTCGTAATTGTTCGCATAGTCCTTGATCAGCTTCCAACGATCATCACCAATGACCTGCTGATCGCGCGCGTAGTCCCGATAAATGGGCGTGAAGGCCGCCGATTCCTGATCGTTAAACGCCATGGTGTCTGCGATGATTTGGTTTTTCTCCGCCTGCACATCGGAGCGAAGCAGTTGGATGTCAGAATCGCTGAGCGGCTTGGCAGTCACCTCAGCGGTTTGTGCCAGTGCCGATGGCATGAATAGGACACACATGGCACAAATGACAATTACTGTTTTCATACGCTTTTCTCCTCGTTGAATTTGCACTTAAGGGGTCTGCCTGGCCCTTCTGTCGCAACTACCAGCGCCAGCGGTAATCGGGATCGCTGGGAGACTTCTATCCCTTGGGAAGTTTTATTGTCCGTTCGCTGAGAGAAATGGGCTACTCGCAATCTGCCAGTATATCGCTCTCAAGTGCCGGTTAATTGATTTCCTGTGAGCGACACCGAACCCCGATCGCACCGCCTAAAATGCCAGGCTGACTCTGGGCTCGAATAAAGGCGCAGCTGTGCACGCTCCGTTTGCTTCGGCAGTCCTCACCGGGGTTCTCCGATTCTTTTGTGAGCACCGCTCACGGAAATCCAGATGATGGCTGGAGTGGCCCGGCGTATGCTGATGTGGAGTCAGATTGCGCACGTGGAAGGAGGTAAGATGAATTCACTTCCAGGAGTGTTCCTGATCAGACGACTGCTGCCGCCCGTCGCGGCGCTACTCGTATTTTGCAACCTATACGTGCCCTACGCGGCCATGGCACAGGAACACCCTGCGCATGAATGGGGTTACAGTGGAAGTGAAGGCCCTGCGCATTGGGGCGAACTAAGACCCGAATTCGCCGCATGCAAAACCGGCCACCGCCAGTCCCCAGTCAATATTATCGGTGCTCAGAGTGCTGATCTGCCTGCAATTCAGTTCGAATACAAACCCAGCGCGCTCCATATCATCAATAATGGCCACACGATTGAAATCAACTACGCTCCCGGCAGTTTCATCAGAGTCGGAGACAAGCGTTACGAACTAAAACAATTCCATTTCCACCATCCCAGCGAGGAGACAATCAAGGGCAAGCGGTTTCCCATGGAGGTCCACCTGGTGCACTCAGATGCCGACGGGCATTTAGCGGTGGTATCCGTGCTGTTGGAAGAGGGTTCTGCAAATCCGCTTGTTGAAACGCTGTGGAGTCTTGCGCCGAAGACGGCCGGTCCGGAGAAGACGGACGATAGCCTGCAAATCAATGTCGCGGACTTGTTGCCTGCTAACCGTAACTATTTCACTTTCGCCGGTTCCCTGACGACGCCGCCGTGTACCGAAGGCGTCAGTTGGTTCGTACTCAAGACGCCTGTAACGATTTCGAAGAAACAAGTGGCAACGTTTGCCGCGATCTATCCATATGATGAGCGGCCAACTCAATCCCTGAACGGCCGCACGGTACTTGAGAGTAAGTGATTGCGACCGCCAAATCACGACTGACCTGGACGAACAATGTCGGAATCAGGAATTCACTCCGAGAATACGTTGGCGCTGACAGAATGCTTCTCTCGTTCTTCAGTCGTGCAGCGGCCCATACATGTCCTGATCCAACGATGGCGAGGATAGAATCATCGGGCTTATGTTTTGCGGTGGATGAGTTGGACGTTACAGCACCAGGCGACGCTCGCCAACCTTACGAGTGACTCGCTCCCGGTCAAGATACTCAAGTAGCGGGATGGCGTATTTGCGCGACAGACCAGTCAACTGTTTGAACCGCGCCACATCGATGGTCTGACCTCGAAGATCATTGACTTGTGATCGCAGATTTGTAAGAGCAATTTGATGGAAGTAGAGCTCTTCCGTTCCGATCTTAACGAGTGTTTTATCGCGCAAGAGCAGAGTCATGAGTCGGCGCATCTCAGAGGGATCGATGGCGAGTTTATTCGCGACTTCTTCGGAGGACGGAGTAGATAGTCCGGCGGCTTCGAAGGATTCAGCAACCGAGGACAGCAGCTTACGATCTTTTTCGGAAGGTTGGCCATCGGAATCGAAGGGAAAGACCCAGTCCTGCTGAACCCGCAGTTTGCGCTCGCGTTCCAGTCGTTCCAGTACGAAGTCGAAGAGTTCAGGGCTGAGTCTGGTGTGACTTCTCAATTCTGAGCGCTTGACCGAAGAGCTCGCGGTATCTTTCGCTCGACGGGCAAACCCGCTCATGACGGAACATTCGGCGCTCTCAAGGTCTTCTATCGTTAAAAGAAGATCGTCCTGGATGCGCACTAGATTTCCAGCGACGATAAGCGGATTTGTCAGTGTGGCAATGGCTTCCGCGGTTAAGCCGCATTCTGCAGACAACCCAGACAGATGTAGCCCGCGCAGACCTCGTCTGCTGATTCGCAGGAAAAGCTGTTGCGCGACAGGAGCGCTCCTTAATTGCTCAAGCCACTTCAGGCATTCGGACTTCCGCAGACCTGAAATTGGCTGCGCATCCAATACGCGTCCGCCGCCGATTGTCATAGCAGGCGATGGCTGACGGAGCACGAACCGGTCGCCTGGCGCGAGGACGATGGGCTTCTTAAGCCTGAGGCGCAGCAGGCGGGCACGGCCTGGCGTAACAGGCTCATATTTGGTACAACGACACTGTCGCGAGAGCCTCTGCAGAGAAAGCATGAAAATGAACACGGCAGCCATGTTTGAGCTTTGGCGTGTTGGGCAGCATGGTGACTTCGACATCGATTGTGTCGGCTGCAGCTAGCGTGCCTGTTTCCAATACAGTCTGTCCGCGGTGTATCTCTGAGGCTTCTATGCCGACAAGGTTCAGAGCGACTCGCGACCCGCCGTGTGCCACGCCGTCCGTATGGCCGTGGACCTGAATGCCACGGACTCTTACCGCGCGGCTCCCCGGCTCGATCGTGAGTGTTTGTCCGCACTCGAACGATCCCGCCAACAGAGTGCCGGTCACCACTGTGCCGAAGCCCTTCATGACGAATGCCCGATCAATGGGCAGCCGCGGCAGCGCGTCGGAGCTTCTGGCTGGAACGGAGGCTGCGAGCGATGCAAGTTCGGATCTCAGTTGATCCAAACCTTGTCCTGAATGTGCGGATACAGGGACGATAGGTGCTCTATCGGTATTTAGGAACGTATCGCTCAGAAATCCCCGGATTGAATCGCAAACCCTTTGCAAATGATCCGCGCTGATCCGGTCGATTTTTGTGACAACAGTAAGGCCTGCACGAACCCCCAGCATTTCGCAGATTGCCAGATGCTCTTCCGTTTGCGGTTTCACTCCCTCTTCGGCTGAGATAACCAGCATCACGGCGTCAATCCCACCTGCGCCGGCGAGCATGTTTCGGATGAAGTGATGGTGACCCGGAACGTCGACAAAGCTCAACCGCAGCGGCAGGCCGCTGTGAGTTTTTGTTTCAAGGGAAGCGAAACCGAGATCAATCGTGATCCCGCGGCGCTTCTCGTCCGGCAGGCGGTCGGTATCGACACCAGTGAGCGTACGCACCAGCGTGGTCTTTCCGTGATCGATATGACCGGCTGTTCCGATCACGATGGACCGCGGTCGGATTGTCTCGTGTGAAAGCATGCGCCTATCTGTCAGACATTTGAACCGACGCCCGCATCGCAACGTGATGGCCATTGAGAATGGGCTGCCAGCGATGGATCGAAGTCTGCATCCACGGTGCGCAGATCCAGCAGCACGCTACCTTCGCTGATTCTTCCAATCACTGGCGGATTCGACTGGCGGAGAGTGGATAGCAGTTCATCTGCAGTCAATGTTGCGTGACGCAGCGACAACGCGTAGCTCGATAACCTGGCATCAGGAGTCGTCCCACCTCCGATGACGCTCATCACCGGAACAACGCTCCACAAACAGATCTTCTGCGTGTATCTTGCTTGCTATCCAGTGACAACGAATCCTGATCTCTTCTGCATTGAGGCCGATCATGCGCAGTGTCGGAATCGAGTCCGCAGCGCTGGAAACGTGATCGAGCAATGTAGCTTCAAGAGCCGCATAGGTCAGCTTATCCACCCGGTAAGTCCGCAGTAGCGGATTTTGCCGGATGCGCTCGATAAGATCCTTCCTGCCAATCAACAAACCGCACTGTGGCCCGCCCAGGAGCTTGTCCCCGCTGGCGGCTAGCAGGTCCAAGCCTTGCCGATAACCTTCCAGAAGGTTTTCTTCGCACAGAATGCCATGCGTCTCAAGCGAAAAGATAAGCCCTGTGCCCTGATCCTCGAAGACCGGCACATTCGATCGCTTTCCCAGCGCGACCAATTCCGAGATTTGTGGCCTTGTGACGAATCCTCGCATGCTGAAATTCGATTGATGCACGCGCAGAATTAATCCGGTATCTGGTGAAATGGCCTGCTCGTAATCACTCAACCTGGTACGGTTTGTCGTTCCGACCTCGCGGAGTGTGGCGCCCGATTTCCTGAGAATCTCAGGAATGCGGAAGCCCCCGCCTATCTCGACAAGCTCGCCTCTCGATATCAAGACTTCTTTGCCTTCGGCAAGAGTATTCAGGGCAATGAAAGTGGCGGCAGCACAGTTGTTGACGACCAGGGCTCGATGGGTATCCGAAGGCTCGTTCGCGCCAGTCTTCTTCGCCAGGACGCGAAGTATCAGGGACTCGACGTGGACGTCTCTGCTGCCACGCTCGCCAGAGGTCAAGTCAAACTCGAGATTGCAATAGCCTTTCGCGACTTCAACTATATGATCGAGCGCAGTTTGACTCAGTGATGCCCGCCCAAGGTTCGTGTGGAGTATGACGCCGGTTGCGTTGATGACGGGTCGCAACGAATATCTCCCCTTGCGCACGAGCTCATCCACGATACCGGCTTCCAGAGATGCCAGGCGGCCCTCGAGGCTTGCACGATTGTGCTGCCCATCCGAGATTTCTTTTCGGATACGATTCAGGGTGTCCCGTATCGACGATGCGACAGCGTCATGTGGGTGAAAACGAAGCAGTGACTTCACTCCTGGAGTTGATAGAAGGTCGTTCACCGACGGCAGGAGCCGGTAGAATTCGTTGCTGTATTCATCGTTCTTCATCGCAATATGATCGCCGGATTGCCGCTTCCGGGCCTGTAAACACCCGCGACACGGCCGATTCTCTCCGCGGCGAGTCCAGCGTCGCGAAGCGCCTTGAGGAGCAGTTCGGAACTCTCCGCCGCGACAGAAATAAGTAGCGGACCCGAGGTCTGCGGATCAAACATCAGTGTCCGCAGTTCGTCCGGGATATGGCTCCCTGGCGCTTCAGCGATGACGCACTCGGCAAAGTCCCGATTCGCCAATAAACCCGCCGGAATTGTACCCAAACGAATTGCTTCCAGGGCGCCATCAATCCGGGGCACAGCCTCCACTTCAATCTCCAGAGTGACGCCGCTCGCAATAGCCATCTCGCGGCCGTGCCCCATAAGCCCAAAGCCTGTGATGTCCGTCATGCCGTGAACGCCACGGACTTGCGTTATGACTTCCGCCGCAGTCCTGTTGAGCGCCGTCATGGATCGTATTGCATTCTCTACCCAAAGCGGCTCTGCCTTTCCCTGTTTCAGGGCGGTTGTAATGACTCCTGTCCCGATCGCTTTGGTCAGAAGAAGCACGTCTTCCGGAATCGCCCCTGCATTTGTATAGACGTGGGCTGGATCGATCATTCCTGTTACGGCATAGCCGAATTTGATTTCCGCGTCACGCACGGTATGTCCGCCTGCCACGATACATCCGGCCTCGGCCATCTTGGCCAGACCGCCACGCATGATCTGTTCGAGGACATCCATGTCTCCGTCCTGCGGGAAACAAACTACTGCAAGAGCCGTCAATGGCCGCCCACCCATTGCATATACGTCGCTGAGTGCGTTGGCGGCCGCAATTTGACCAAAGGTAAACGGATCATCGACCAGAGGTGTGAAGAAGTCGACGGTTTGCACGAGAGCAAGATCTGGCGCAATCAGATAAATGCCGGCATCGTCGGATGTTTCAAATCCAACGAGCAAATTTTGATCGTGTTGCGCGGGAAGCCTTTCGAGAACTGCGCGGAGAGATCCGGGGGCGAGTTTGCTGGCGCATCCGCCGGCTTTTACCTGCTGTGTCAGACGGACGGGAGAGGCGGTTTCCAACGAAATGTCCTGATTTGGCTTCCAGTTTGATCGGGATCCCATCCGCGTAGTATAGATTGCCATGGAAGTGCCTGGGCTCCGGTGATCCCCCCGGTCTTCAAAACCGGTGGTCGTCCTTAAGGGCGACGGTGTGTTCGACTCACACGCGCTTCCGCCATTCCAAAAAATCAGACTAAGACTATTGAGAAGTTCAGAATACTGTCGCTTTTGACAGGCCTCGTTCTCTTAATTTTGTGGTAACCTTCAATCCGATTATTCCTCTTTGAACGATTCTCTGTCCCGGGGATTCTGCTGAGGAGACTGAATGGAAGTTTCTCGCAGAGATTTCATTTGCTCGATGGCCGCAGCCGGTGCGATCGGGCTGGGAGTGGATGTCCAGCCTCTGGTAGCCCAGGCGCGCACCCTAAAAACTTCAAAGACAACCCAGACCCGCTCGAATTGCCCGTACTGTTCCGTATGCTGCGGTGTCATTATCCACACAATGACCGATGGGGCAAAGAATGTGATCCCTCAGGTTGTGCATGTTGAGGGCGATCCAGATAACCCGATTAACCGCGGCACTCTCTGCCCTAAGGGCGCTTCTCTGCAACAGGATTGCGTGAATGAACGGAGACTGACCAAGCCTCAGGTGAGACGGCCCGGCAAGTCCGACTGGGAAGACATCTCGTGGAACCAGGCGCTCGATGAGATCACGCGCAAGGTGAAAACTACACGCGACTCCGGATTTATGCACCAGGATGACCAGGGGCGGGTTGTCAACCGATGCGAGAACATAGCGTTTCTTGGCGGCGCCACTGATACGAATGAATTCTGCTGGACCGTTGTGAAAACAATGGCAGCTTTGGGGGTTGTGCGCCACGAAAACGTGGCGCGTACATGACACGGTCCTTCGGTTCCCGGTCTGGGAACCACGTTTGGCCGAGGGGCCATGACTAATAGCTGGAATGACATCGCTAATACCGATGTCATGCTGATCATCGGCGCGAATCCGGCGGAGAACCATCCCTGCGGCTTTAAGTGGGCGATCGAAGCAAGGCGTTTACGCAATGCGCGAATGATCGTGGTCGACCCGCGCTTTACGCGAACGGCGGCGACGGCGGACTTCCACGTACCCATCCGGGCAGGCAGTGACCTTGCCTTTGTCGGCGGATTGATTCGCTACGCCATCGAGAACAATCTCTATGCGCGCGAATACGTGCTCAACTACACGAACGCGTCTTTCCTTGTGAATGAGGACTTTCATTGTGCGGATGAGGGTCTCTTTTCCGGATTCGATACGGTGAAGTCGAACTACGACCAGACCACCTGGAACTATCAGCCGAAGTCAGGAGCGGTGACGCGGGGCCACCTGCCGGAAAATGTTGCGGCCGACCCTACCCTGCAGAATCCCCATTGCGTATTTCAGCTTCTGCGCCAGCAGTATTCACGTTATACGCCGGAGATGGTCGAACGGATCACCGGCGTTCCTCAGGCTAAATTTTTGCGGGTTGCCGATGAGTTTGCCGGGATACGCCGCAACGGCGATATGACCAAGACCGGCACTCTCATCTATTCGCTGGGCTGGACGCACCACTCCATCGGCACGCAGATTATTCGCTCCGGAGCTATTCTCCAGCTCCTGCTCGGCAACATTGGACGTCCCGGCGGAGGCGTGAACGCGTTGCGGGGACACGCCAATGTGCAGGGAGCAACGGACCTCGCCATCTCCTGGGACAGCTTGCCCGGTTACTTGAAGCCCCCGAGCGTCGGCGACGACACCTTTGCCGCCTGGATGAAACGCACGACTCCTACCCCTTCCCAGCCGAGCGAATGGCAGTCAATGAATTACTGGGCCAACACGCCGCGATTTGCCGTTTCCCTGCAGAAGGCGCTCTATGGCCCCGCCGCGACGGCGGCGAACGAATGGGCTTACGATTACATGCCCAAGCGCCCGGATGGGCGCGGCTGGTGGGCGATTTCGGAAGAAACGGTGAAAGGCAAGGTAAAGGGCGCATTCTGCTTCGGTATGAACGCGCTCGCGCTGGGACCATCGGTGAATCGTACCCTCGCTGCCTTGAGTCAGCTCGAGTGGCTGGTCGTCTGCGAGATTTTTCCGGATGAAACCAGTGAGTTCTGGCGTGCCCCAGGCATCACGGCTGAGCAACAGGCAAAGATTGGCACTACTGTCTATCGCCTTCCGGGAGCTGGTTTCTCCGAAAAGTCAGGGACGATGGTCAACTCATCCCGTCTGCTGCAGTGGAGAGACGCTGCGACCCCACCGCTCGGCGATGCGCGAATCGATCTGGAGATTCTCGCGCAGATCTTCTGGCGGGTGCGCCGGTTGTACAAGACCGAGGGCGGCGCTTTCCCTGATCCGATTCTGAATCTTGCGTGGGACTACGAGGACCCGGAGCGGCCGAGCGCTGAAGAACTAGCTAAAGAATTGAACGGGCGGGCTCTCGCAACCGTGACCGAAGGAGGCAGCACGCTCGCGGCAGGATCACAATTGCCAGGTTTCGCCTGGCTCCGCGACGATGGCTCGACTGCAAGCGGATGCTGGATCTACTGTGGCTCGTGGCCAGAGGGGGGTGCCCTGACAAAGCGGCGCGGCACGGAAGATCCGTCAGGCATGGGAATTCATCCGAACTGGGCTTGGAGCTGGCCGATGAACCGTCGTAATTTGTACAACCGCGCTTCTTGCGATCCGCAGGGGAAGCCCTGGGATCCAAGCCGAGCTCCGGTCTGGTGGGATGAATCGGCGGGTCGATGGAAAGGTCATGATGTCCCCGACTTCATGGTGACATCCGCGCCTAAGGAGCATATGGGGCCATTCATCATGGCTAACGAGGGGGTCGGCCGGCTCTTCGCGCCGCTTTCCCTGCTGGTAGATGGACCATTCCCCGAGCATTATGAACCCATCGAGAGCCTGGTCGAGAATGCTCTTCACCCGGCTGTGCCGACCAATCCCCTGGGCAAGAAAATAGAGACGCCCTTCGACAAATTCGGCACAGTGGCCGAGGGTTATACGGCAGTCGCATTCACCATGCGTCTTACAGAGACCTATCACTTCTGGACCAAGAACAATCCTGCCAACGTTCAGTTGGCACCGGAACCGTTCGCCGAGATCAATGAGCAGATGGCCGGAGAGCTTGGGATCAGCGGCGGCGATTTCATTCGCATCTCCAGTGCACGCGGCGCGCACATTTGCAAGGCAATGGTCACCAAGAGACTTCCGGCGCTCCAAGTGAACGGAAAACATGTGTACCAGGTCGGCATTCCCTTTAGTTGGGGATTCCGCGGAATTGCTGAAGATGCCGGAAGAACTTCGCGCACTCTCGTCAATCTGATCACGCCAACCAGCTACGATGCCAATACGCGAACCCCTGAGTACAAGACATTTCTCGTAAAAGTCGAAAAGGTCGACAAACTATGAGCGCAGAGTCACGTCGCATCCAGAAGATCTCCGGGCACGCTGGACCCGTGCCGGGCACAGGAACCGTCCGTGAAGAGACAGTCGCCAAGCTGATCGATGTGACCACTTGCATCGGATGCAGAGCATGCGAGATTGCGTGCCAGGAGTGGAACGATCTCCCCTTTGCCGATACGGTGTTCCAAAATAACCACCAGACCATGCCTGATACATCTTGGAATCTGTGGACATTAATCAAGATGAACGAGGTCGAGCGCGAAGACGGAACACTGCAATGGCTCCTGCGAAAGCAAGGCTGTATGCATTGCGCCGATCCAGGATGCCTGGCGGCCTGTCCGGCAGAGGGTGCCATCGTCCAATACGAAAACGGGATCGTTGATTTCGACCACGACAAATGCATCGGGTGCCAGTACTGCACGATCGGTTGCCCATTCAACGTGCCGAAGTTCAATTCGGCGACGAAGAAAGTCTTCAAGTGTTCTCTTTGTTCCGATCGTGTGGAGAATGGCCTTGAACCGGCTTGTATTAAGTCCTGCCCAACCGGGTGTCTGCAGTTCGGAGCAAAAGAAGAGATGCTCCACGTCGCCCAAAAGAGAGCCGAGCAGTTGCGAGATCATTTCGGATACGAGAACGCCGGGGTTTATGATCCTCCGGGCGTTGGCGGTACCGGCGTGATCTATGTCCTGCACGACGTGACCCGTCCCGAGCAGTACGGTGGTTTGCCGAAAGATCCTCGAGTCCCGGCCACCATCGGCCTATGGAAAAGCCCGCTCAAGTGGCTGGGCAACCTGGCGATGGTAGGCGGCTTGATCGGGATGATTGCCCACTTCTTCCTCTTCGGTCCGAAGACTGATCCAAGCGACGAAGAGAGTCATAGCACGGAGAAGCCCCATGATTAAAATCCGGTGGCGCAAATTTGATCCGGAGCATGTTCGTCGCTATACGTTTCACGAACGTGCCGTTCATCTCATTGTTGCGGTCAGTTGCGTCTACCTGGTCTTGAGCGGTTTGGCCCTGCATACTCCTTATCTCTTCTGGATGTCGACGGTCCTGGGCGGGCCGGCCTCGATGCGCCTTTTTCACCCGGTTTTGGGCGTGTTCTATTTTGTATTCCTCGTCTACATGTGGTGGATGTGGCGGCGCGACCTGCGTTTTAACCAAGCCGACAAAGGCTGGATGCGAAACATGGAAGCGTACATCACCAACCATGACGATGACCTGCCGCCGATTGACCGATGGAACGCTGGCCAGAAAATCTTCTTCTGGATGATGATGGTATCTGGTATAGGACTGGTGGTTTCAGGCATCGTGCTTTGGTTTCCGGAATCCGTACCCTGGAACCTGCAATGGATCAAGTTCCTCGCGATCATCCTTCATGCTGCTTGCGCCTTTGTCAGCATCGGCGGGCTGATGATCCATCTCTACATGGGAATCTTTCTTGTGAAGGGCGGCTTCGGCCAGATCGTCACGGGGGAAGTCACGCGGGCCTGGGCCTACCATCATCACCGTCTCTGGCTTGCGCGGGTCACGAAGGAACACCCCGATGGCTAGCTGTCTCAATCCTGTATCGCGTTCTGCGCGGGGACAACCAATCTGGGCCGTCTACCGGGAGCGCGCGGAGAAGCTGAATACCGGGGCGGTGAACCCGCTGCTGACCAGATACATTGAGCTGGTTTCGCTCCAGGCGAGACTCAGTTCCATCCTGATCGAGACACTGGATGTTACCCACTCGGATAGCGATCACGCTCTTCTCGGCTATTTCGATGGAGAAGCACTTGCGTCCGCTCCTTGCGCTCGCCGCGCGCGATGTGAGCGCGAAGGGGCAGATGGAGCCGCCAGGTGAATCGTCGAATCTGCTTGAAGATCTGTGGAATCAGGTGGAAGAGTTCCAATACCCCCGGGATTTTGCGGCCCGGCTTGTCCTGGAAGTCTTCGCCACCGAGCTTTCCGTCTTGCCACACAGGGAGATGGAAACAACACCGGATCGCTGCCCGCATTGCGGCTTTCCTATCCTGTGTTCGATCGCGCGAGAAGAGGGCATGGGCAGGCGGCGATCTGCTGTGTGCTCCATCTGTTCAAGTGAATGGCCGGTAGCACGCCTCGGCTGTCTACATTGCGGAGAGCAGGAAGCATCCAGGGTTCCGGTTTTCAGCTTCGATACCTGGCCGCATATTCGAGTCGAGGCTTGTGATTCATGCGGCGGCTATCTGAAATCCATCGATATGACAAAGGACGCCGAAACACTGCCAGTACCCGACGACGTCGCTTCGAGCGCGATCAATATCTGGGCCTTCGAGCAAGGTTACCAAGCCATTGGGAGACATTTCTTCAATTTGTAAGTGCCGATGCAGTCATGGCGCACGAAATGTCACGACAAAACTGAGCGATATTGGCGGCCTTGAAGAAAAAGAAGTTCGCCCTTGTTCACTCCAGATCCATCGAGGTTAATCAGAGAGGTTGCCCATATATAGGAACGAGAGCAGATATGATCGCTAAACAGCGGATCGCGGACTGAAAAAATGGCAAAATATCCCTAAGAATGAAAAAGCAAAAACGGCCCAAAGGGGCGGGCGCGGCTTCTCAAAAAGGCCGTCCTCCATCGCACAACAAAGTGGTGTGCCGATCGTTGCGCTCGATTGCTGGCAGTTCTGATTCGTTCATCGTGGTTCCAACGATCAAGAAGCACTGAAGGCAGATCCTATCCAAACTGCCATCTGAAGTTTTGGTGACTCGAGCGGGCGATTCGCCAGTGGGCATTTTGGGTGAATATCGGGAGGGTGTCTACACTCAGAATGCTGGTCAAAACCTAAGCATATTCGGAAGAGCGACAACATGCGAAATGTTCGCAAGGCGATAAAACAGTTGCTTCAATGAACAAACCGATCCACTCAACATGGTGACTTTCTTGCGCTGATTTCGATCATCACCTTCTTGACATTCTTCTCCTCCAAGCCGTATACGGGGAAAGTCATGAAGACTGAAATCGAAATCCTTGCCGACGACAGCAATCTCAGTGACGCAGGTCTATGTTGGGACGAGCGTGAAGACGCTCAGTACACCGCTTTTACCTCCTCGATCGATCAATGAAGGAAACATGGCGCTGGTTCGGACCAAATGATCCTGTCCCGCTCCACTATGCGGCCCAGGCGGGAGCCACCGGGATCGTCTCCGCCCTGCATCACCTCTACCGCGGCGAAGTATGGCCTATCGAGGAGGTCTCACAACGCAGGGACGAGATCGCTGCTGCTGGACTGGACTGGTCGGTAGTCGAGAGCATTCCCATGCATAACTCGATCAAGCTGCGATCCGGTCCGTTCCGCTGCTACATCGATGCGTGGATCGATTCGATGGTGGCGATTGCCCGCGTGGGCGTGAAGACCATCTGCTACAACTTCATGCCAATCGTGGACTGGGTGCGCACCGATCTCGCGTGGCGCCTTCATTCGACCGGTTACGCGGTGCGGTTCGATGCTCTCGACTTCGCTGCCTACGACCTCTATATATTGGAGCGCCGCCATGCGGAGCGCGATTACTCCGCAGAACAAGTTCAGGCTGCCAGGCATCGTTTCGAGCAGATGTCCGACGCTGTAAAAGAACGGCTGGAGCGTACTCTGATTGCGGGTCTCTCAGCATCTGAATCCTCGTACAACCGCGAAACGATGCACGCGGCCATCGCCGAATACGACGGAGTCACGGCTGACGATCTGCGCTCCAACCTCATCGCCTTCCTGCGCGACGTGATGCCCGCTGCGGAAGAGCTCGGGCTGCGGCTCGCAATTCATCCCGACGACCCGCCATGGCCGCTCTATGGATTGCCTCGCGTCGTCTCGACTGCCGCCGACCTTCGCGCGATCCTTGCCGGATACGACTCCGGCGCCCACGGCCTCACCTTCTGCGCCGGCTCGCTCGGCGCAAGGGCCGACAACGATCTCACCGCCATGGCGCGGGAATTCGGATCCCGCATACACTTCCTTCACCTCCGCCAGGTGCGTCGCGAAACCGATGGCTCGTTCCATGAAACCGATCACCTTTCGGGAAGCTCGGACATGGTCGGCGTGATCCGCGTCATGCTTGAAGAAGAGTGCCGCCGCGCCGCCGAAGGCCGGAGCGACTTGGAGATTCCCATGCGCCCCGACCACGGTCATCTTCTCGGAGACGATATCGGCAAGCCGGGAAATGCCGGCTACTCGTTCGTAGGGCGACTGAAAGGGCTCGCGGAACTCCGCGGCGCAATCCGCGGACTCCAGTACGCTGTTCCGGAGCTACGCCCGCAGATTACGCACGAGCCGGCCATATCATCAATTTGATAGCCCCAGCAGGCCCAGAAGATCAGCGGCTCGTTGCCCACATTTGCCACTCGGTGCGCATGCTGGCCATGGATGTAGGGCAGTGTGCCGGGAGACATCTCTTCTCCCCACGTAATGCGCCTGTCCTGATCGAGGTCAATCAAAACAATAACGATGCCTGTACCTCCCAACTCGATCAGATCAGGAATAGTTTCACTGCAAAACGCTAGCCACCCCGCCCCATTCACCCCCAACGATCCCCGTCTGAACACCAATTTTCGCCATTCAGCCGAAGTCATTTCTCCTTCCGGTCCCTCGCGGCTATTCTGGATGCTGGTAAAGTCCTCTGGAAGCAGCAGTTACCTTGAACCGCACTTCCCCCGAGGGCCGGTAAGCATTTAAGCTTGGCTTTCCTGTCCAGAAACGTGTTTTGAGTCACTTACAAACTGACAGGTAGCTTCAGGAGAACTGAAAAAATGTCGAAAGCCGTCAAGTATGCAGAGCGAGCGGTCACCATCGCCGCACAGGGCGCCTGGTCCGTCTTCGAGAGACTGAACCGCATCAGCCCCAACGAATCATTCACCCCTAAATGGTCCGATAAGCCTCTGCTGAAGTCCTATCAGAAGGAAAAGCCGCCCCTTGGCTGGCCCCGCACCACCGATTCCCTCTGCCCAAAGTGCGTTCCGGAGATCCGCCAGCAGATCATCGACGGCAAGCTGCCCCACGAAATCCTTCTGAATGAGAAGGTTGGCGAGATCAAAGCGCAGATCATCGAGCGCGACGGCAAGATCCTGATGATCAAGGATTGCCCCAAGCACGGCCACTTTGAAGACGTGATGTCTATCGACACCGCCTTCTTCAAGCACCTCGAAGAGGTTTTCCCCGGCCGCGACATTCGCGCCCACAATGACGAAAAGCTTCACAACCACGGCACTTCGACCGTAACGCACGGACGTGGCTCGGTCCTCACCATCGACCTGACCAACCGCTGCAACATGATGTGCGACCCCTGCTTCATGGACGCCAACCAGGTTGGCTTTGTCCACGAACTGACGTGGGACGACATCAAGACCATGCTCGACAACGCGATCACCATCAAGCCGCGTCGTCAGATGTCGGTCCAGTTCTCCGGCGGCGAGCCCACGCTCTCGCCCTACTTCCTTGACGCGGTCGCCTACGCCCGCAAGGTCGGTTACGAGTCCGTCCAGGCCGCGACCAACGGCATCGAGTTCGCTAAGTCGAAGGAGTTTAGCCGCGCCGCAGCCGAAGCAGGTCTGCGTTACGCCTACCTCCAGTTTGACGGCATCGGCAACGCCGCCAACTCGCACCGCAAGGTCGGCAACCTCTTTGATGTGAAGCTCCAGGCCATCCACAACCTGCACGAAGCCGGCGTCGACATCGTTCCCGTGACGACGATCATCAACGGCATCAACAACGAGCAGGTTGGCCACATCATTCAGTTCGCCCTCGACAACCCCAAGAAGATTAACTTCCTCAGCTTCCAGCCCGTTTCCTTCACAGGCCGCGACGAGGCAGTCACCGACGACCGCCGCGAAGCGCAGCGCTATACGCTGTCGCACCTCGCGCACGACGTCAAGAACCAGACCGGCATCGGCGAGCCGACCCGCGACTGGTTCCCGATCAGCTTCATCTCGACCTTCTCCGATTTTGCCGATCTCGTTCACGGCCCCGAACGCGACTGGGGACAGATCTCCTGCGGATGCCACCCGAACTGCGGCATCGGCATGGCCATCATGATCGACAAGGAAACGAAGGAAGCCGTTCCCGTCACCGCGTTCCTGAACGCAGACCGCCTTGCCAAGGACGTAGCCAAGGTCAACGATGCCGCTCGCGGCAAGTTCCTCTCGCTCGTCGGCATTACCCTCGCGCTTCTGCGGAACTACGATCCGACCAAGGCGCCGACGCACATGCGCATTGCCGACCTGCTGAAGAAGTTCGACAAGTTCTCCGGCTCGACCAAGCGCAAGTACGGTTCAGTGAAGGCCGACCGCACCATGGCCGACATTGAAATGCGCCGCGCCGACCGCTGGAACTTCCTCTTTATCGCCGGCATGTGGTTCCAGGACCTCTTCAACTACGACTTCCGCCGCACCGAGCAGTGCATCATTCCCTACGCCACGCAGGAAGGCGAGATCAGCTTCTGCGCCTACAACACGGGCGTGGGCTGGCGCAACATCATCGAGAAGATGCACATGACCTCCACGCTCACCAAGTGGTACGACGAGCATGGCCGTCACGAAATCTTCGCCGGCGGCAAGAAGGTAGGCATGGGCGAAGCGCAGCACACGCTGCACCTCAACGACGAGCACGTGCACGCCGCCGCCAACGACACCCTCGACAAGCTCGGCATCGCCAAGAACTCGCGCGAAGAAAAGATCCGCGCCCGCGACGCCAAGCTCAAGCAGGACGCCGAAAACGCGCAGATGGCGAAACTCTACCGCGAGCACATCCTCGGTGAAAAGCCAGTCGAAGGCCTCGTGCCGATCACCTCGATCGCGCCCGCACCCAAGCCAGCAGCCACCCCCACCGAAGAACCCGTAATGGGGGACTGACCGTCCAGGCAACCGCGCTTCGCGCAAAAGTAAAAAGCCCGGCCCAAGCGCCGGGCTTTTTCATTCCAGCAATTACCTCACCCCCCAAACCGATGTCATCCTGAGTGAAGCGTAGCGAAGTCGAAGGACCCGCACGAATGAAATTCGTGCGCCGTTTGCCTTGCGCAGCAAGGCACCCATTGCCAATCTGTCAGCTCCGGATATGATTGCGCCATGCATGGACTCATTTATATTGTTTTGGCCATAGGCACTGGTGTACGGGCGCAAGCTACGACGCCGCGACCTGCCTTTGAAAGTTTTCCAGCTGGTGAAATTTATAAGGGAGTTTCAGCTCAGCCTAGTCTCACTGAGCAGCAGAGAACTTTTCGGACCATGATTCGTCGTGGCGCAAAAGCAGAAGTCGAATTCGCTGGCCATTTCACTATTCCGCGATGGGGATGTGGAGCGGGATGCAATCAATTTGTGATTGTGGACTCGATCAATGGCAGGGTATATGACGGATTTGACATAACCGAACTTCCGGGTGCATGGGAGGAGCAGCAGCATGGTCATCTGCCGGAGCGTATGGAATTCCACCTGAACAGTCGGCTTCTAAAGATTAATGCCTGTCCGAATGAAACCAACTGCGGCTTCTACGATTACGTGATGACGGATGAAGAGGGCCTGAAGCTAATCCGAAAACAACTTCTTCCAAAAGAGTTTCAGCATTAAGCGCTGGACCAGGGTGGGTCAGTTCAAACTTGTCCTTCGCATACCAATCATCACTTCACTAAGAACCCGAACATCATCCGAGCCATTTTTGCTTTGACGTTCGCCTTGAAAGAAAAGAGAGAACGGCTTGCACTCCGTCGAGAATTGGCTCCTGATGAAAGCTTAAGGACGCGCTCAGCATTCTTATACGCCAGCTTCTCTTTGTCCTCGTCTGGTAGTCGGGCTTTCCTGAGAAAATCCACGCCTTCGAAGTTGTCACCGAAAGGATCATCCACTGAGAACAGAATGTTATCGATTCCCAACTCAGCAATCGCGCAATTGAGAGCTGCCTGATCAAAAAAGCCGCTCGTCGTAATGAAGACATTTGCGCGCATATAGCAGAGCAGGCTCTTCTGCATGACTCTCTGTTCGTTCAGAAGCCAGCTGCCCATCGTAAGCGCGGTATTGATGCGCCTGAGACTGAACGGGATCAATTCACCCATGTGTCCAACGATGATTTTGAGCTGCGGGTAACGATCGAAGACACCGCTGGTGATCAGCTTCAGCAGATGCGTTCCGGTTTCGACCTGCCATCCCCAGCCCTGCATCATTGCTGAAGAGTCTTTGTAGTAAGTATCGATAATCGCCTGCGGCGGATCGGTTGGATGGATATAAATAGGCACATCCAGCGCCTGCGCCCGCTCGAAAATCGGCGCGAACGACTCTTCGTCCAGATAGCGCCCCTGCGTGTGACCATTGATGAGCGCGCCTTTGAATCCAAGCTGAGTCACCGTTCGCTCCAACTCATCTGCGGCATCCATGGGCGATTGCGTCGGCAACATCGCAAAACCGGCGAAGCGTGTCGGGTGTTCACCAATCGCCACGGCCAGCCAATCATTCACCTCACGAGATAAGCGGATAGCCAAATCGCATTCAAGGGTCTGCACGCCAGGCTGGACATGAGAGAGCACCTGTAAATCAATGCCAGCAGCGTCCATGCGGCGAATTCTCTCTGGCCAACGTCGGTGAGACGATTGCCCACCATGTCGAGCAACCTGACGTACGGTGCCGGATATAACTCCCGTAGCCTGGGGTGCAGGAACGCTTCTTCAAGAGCGATGACGCGTACAGGCAATTTCTCGCGATTCGAGTTCATGATGATTTTCTCTGGAGAGGTCAATTTCCCTAAGTATGCATAATGTAGTTAACTATGGTTAATATATATTATGTCTTGAAAATCCACTCACCAATCCCGTGGGAGACGGTGCAGAGAGCACATCGAAATTTCATTCTGAGCGATCACCACATCGTAATAATTTACGAGAACATACCGGGGCGAGCCCCGCGGAAAAATCGGCATCCTACTATTTCCGCCTCACAGGACTAGCTATTTATTGATCCCGGTGGTGCAGGTAATCCGAGGGCGCTCGTAACTGTGCTGGGGGCAATTGCGCGATATTGGCCGTTCCGATATGTCCTGTAGTCTGATCTCGAATCACGAGACGCAATCGAGTCGCGGTGAGCGAAACCGGAGTTTCGATGCGAACGGTGATTTTCTTAGTGTCGCTGGATTGCACTTCATCTTGACGAAGAAAGGCCGTGTACGAGCGGGTGACCGTGTGCAGAAGCTGGTCTTTGCTGGAAAAGTCCGCTGCGGCAACGTCCATTTTTGCCTCCATCCGGCCTTTGGAGGCCGGTGCCCACGCGAAAGCGTCTGCGTTCACGGTAAAGCTCACTCGCGCGCGGGGAGGGTCTCGGATAACAGTCACGACCGTACTGAAGAAGGGAACACCATTGTAGAAGAGGGGACTGTGGAGTGCTTCGCTGATTTGATCGTCGACTTCCTTGCCATTTGCCGGTAACGAGTCGGGCAGTCCGTAATATCCCTCGCGCGTTCGGACTCGCAGCTCGGGATGCGCAGGTAGTACAACCTTGATTTTGCGGAAGCTGCCGTCGAAGCGGCGATTCGACGGTGAATAGGAAAATGTATAGCAAATGTCGCCGGCGCCGATGCTGTCGGATATTTCGTGGTCGACATCGTTGCGTCCGAAAAACACGCGACCGCCAGTCTGAACAGCCAAGGCCTGCAGCGCAAGATCTTCAAATCCGGTAATGTCTCTGAGGGTGCGCAACCAGGCATTATTTTTTACGATGTCCTTCTCGTCTGAAAAAACCTTCTCTCCATAAACACCACGCGGATCGACGGTGTAGACAGCAATGCGCGCCTTCAAGAGTTGGTCGGATATCGAGCGAATGAAGTCATAGATCTTGTCGGCGCTTCCTGGATCAACCTGGCTGGATGACAGCGCGGGGAAACCGGAGCTGATCCAGACAATATTCTTCCGCGTGCCAGACCCAGCTCTCGCCGCTGCGATTTGACTGAGGGCTTCCAGCGAAAACTTGATTCGATCTGACATGGCATCGGAATTGTTTTGTTCCGATTGCCTGACGGTCATAGCGGGCAATCGGTCGAGGGCGGATTCAAGCAACGCTCCGTTTTGAGATGGCCCAGCGAGAACCTTAAGCCCCCCGTCCGTGAGGAGCATGAGCGTAGTGGGCTGGGCCAGCATACCGTCACTGCGTGCGAAAAACTTCTTCAGCGAACTGCGAGCGTATGAGAAATCAGAATAGCCCGTATTCAGTTGGTCGATAAGCAGGATGGTTTCCAGACCTTGTTGTGAACGCCCGGTTGAGTCGTCGGATGTGCGTTCAAAGGATCGAATCGATTGCAGAATATTGTCTTCTTTAATGACGAAGTCATTTTTGCTTAATCCATCGACGGGATGATTGTCTTTCTTCGTAACGACGACGTCTAGAATGACTTCGCGGGTCGTGGTCTGGATGCGGGGTACGGGCTCATTGTTTGACGGCGTCGCCTCCTGGGTCTGAGCACTGTAATACGGCCAGATCAATGCTCCTGCGAGGATGAGAAGCGAGAAGAGAGTTACACACATCTGTTCGACCGTCAGAAGTAAGCCATTGCCTAATGTAGTGAATTGGCTAAGGAAAAGCGGAAGATTTCGTAGGAAGAATTTTTGGAAATTCAAATCGAAGATTTGCGCCTACCTGTTCAGGCGAGTGGCTCCATTCAAGACTTCTTTTGCAAATCGTGGCCAGAGCCCGATCTGCTGAGCAAAGAGTCGAATCACCCAGAATTTGCGACGAACCGTTCAGCCTCTTCATTGCATGAACCAGCTAAAACGTGAGCCACTATCTGTGGAGGTTTCATGCCCGATACACCAACGCTCGCACCCGCTCAGCAACTTGCCGCAACCAATAAAGCCCACTTTCCCAACGAGAGCGCGGAGTATCGCCAGGCTCGCAATGCACTCCTTGCTGAAGAGATCGAACTGCGCCGCCATCTTGAGCGTGTCGCCGCACAGCGCCGTGCTCTTCCTAAGGGCGGCGAAATTTTGCAGGACTTCGAACTCATCTCCGAAGCCGGTCCAATCCGCTTTTCCAGTCTTTTCGGAGACAAAGACACGCTGCTCGTCTACAGCATGATGTTCGGGCCGCAACGCAAAGCTCCGTGTCCCAGTTGCACCTCATGCCTGAGCGGCTGGAATGGAATCGCCATCAACCTGCGCGAACGCGCTGCCATTGCCGTCACCGCGCGTTCCCCCATGGAACGACTGGTTGAGTTCAAGAAGCAGCGCGGCTTCGCAGACCTCCCGTTTGTTTCCGACTCCTCCGGCGACTACACCCGCACCTATGTCAATCCTGAAGATGCCGATGTCCCCGGCTTCAGCGTCTTCACCCGGCAAGGCAAAACCATTCGCCATTTCTACAGCGGCGAGATGAGCGGTGAAATGGCCGACCCCGGACAGGATCCGCGTGGCGCCCCAGACCTCGACTTTCTATGGCAGATGCTCGACTGGACGCCCGAAGGCCGCGGCACCGACTGGTATCCGAAGCTCAGTTACGGCCCGAGATAGCTGCAACTTTACGCGACCAGGTGTTGGATTGAGATTGATGGTGCGCGCTGTGGGCGGGCTGGCCAGGCCCGCTCTTTCTCGTCGAACGGCAGGAGGAGAGAGGATGGGGCGTCCGCTTCTCGGCTGCGGCGTGGATTTTGGGGAGTTGAAGCGGGACTGGCTGAGCTGTTGGTTGCGGGGATGCTGCGGTTTGGTCGGCTTGCTGTTGGGCTAGTTGTTCTGTTTCGTGTCTGGCTTTTTGGGCTGCGAGTTCGGCGAGGAGGATTTCGCCGAGGCTGGGCGGGCGTTTTCTTTCGGCGACTTCTTCCGGGTCGGGGGTTTGTTTGGGCGGGGCGATGAGGGTGCCGTCTTCGTGCGGATGCGTTTCGCGGACCGTTTGTGCTGCGGCTGGTTCTTTGGCGGTTATGACGGTGCGGTGGCGGAGGTTTTGCGCGGCGACCTGCAAGCCGTAGATGAGGATGCGGGCGCGGCGCGGGTCGATGCGGTTGGCAGCGAGGGCGAGGACGACGTCGGAGAGGGCGAGCTGGATGGCGTCGGCGTCGTCGAGGGGGGTGAGGTGGTGGGCTGTGTCCTGAGGCGCGGTATAGGGGTCATAGGGCTCGGATGCGGGCAAGGGGCGCTTGCGGGTGTTCTGGTGGAAGTAGCAGAAGTTCTGGTGTTGGATCGCGGGCGACTGGCATTTTTTGCCGCTGGTGAAGATGTGGCGGCACTCGTTATACATTGGGTGACTCCCCCTATGTTTTTGTAAATTCCTGTTGTTATGGGTGGTTAGGGCTCAAAGTGGTGCGCGCTTCGCGCGGTCTGGTCAGACCCACTCTAACTTCTCGAACGGATCGAGAAGTTAGAATGGGGCACCCTCCGGGTATATCGGCGTGCTCGTATCCGGGTACTCCCTATGTTTTTGTAAATTCCTGTTGCTATTGGTGGTTAGGGCTCAAAATGGTGCGCGCTGTGCGCGGTCTGGTCAGACCCACTCTAACTTCTCGAACGGATCGAGAAGTTAGAATGGGGCACCCTCGGGGTATATCGGCGTGCTCGTATCCGGGTACTCCCTGTGTTTTTGTAAATTCCTGTGAGAGCGTGGGTTAGGGGATGCCGGGGCTGAAGCCCGGGGCTTCTACCCCGAAAATGCCCCTGACACACGAAAGCCCGGCCGTGGCCGGGCTTTTTTCTCTCTACTTCTATTTTATCAATTTGAGGGGAAATACTACGCCAACTTTCCCCTGCTTTCTTTCCTTTGCTTTGTTGGAGTTGGAAGATTTCTTGCCCTTGAGGGGCTTGACAACAGTTTGCGAACTGCCCCACTCAAGCCAAACGATGGCTTGCATGGGCCACCCCGCCCCGGCTGCGATTTAACTGTCCCACTCAAGCCAACAGAAGGCTTGAATGGGGCACCCGGCTGTTGTGGCTGATCGAGAAGTGTGGCTACCGCTCAGCCGAGATATGGGATCAGGAATCATGTCCGGGGCCGGCAGGTGCTCCGCATTCTTTCCAAAGCTTCTCCCAGTTCCATATCCCGTCCGCTACTTCATACGGCAATGGGAATCCGAGCTGATGCGTGAGCATCAGCACCTGTCCGCGGTGGTGGGCCTCGTGAGCAAGCATGTAGCACAGCATCTCGACGCCAACCGGCCACGCCGGAGCCCAGCCGTCTCTGCGAAACATCTCGATGCGGCCACCGTCGCCGAGCGCTTCCGCGAGCATCTCCACGCAGCGAGCGGCGCTCTCGGCCAATCCGGCGCGGGCCTGCTGCGGCGTGCAGTGCGCGCGGTTGAGCTGTAGCGGAATCTTCAGGTGCGGAGCCGTCAGCCGAATCCACTTGCAGCGGACATTGTGTACATGCGTGAAGATCGCCGCAATGGTGCGGACCTTGCCGGGCGGCTTCGCTCTCCATGCGGCAGGGTCAAGATGCTCGATGAGCATCTGGTTCATGCGGTCATTGGCGGCAAAGATATGAACTGCGGCTCGATCGAGTTGAGAGTGAACCTTCGGTGGACGCGTGGTCACGGATCTCTGCTCCTCGGCCAATGATACGTCCGGACGGTCGGCTCATTCGAAAGTTCGAACCGGGGCAAAATCCACAGCGGAAACATGACGAGAGTCATGAGTGCCGAAGTAGTTGTTGATGAGGAACAGGTGTAGAGCGTCCGATCGTGGGACTATAATGCCGCGTGAGTCCCGACAGGGGCTACGGCCTCCTGGGGAGAGGCTCCGATGTTTCGACTCGACGCTGATAAACGGGTTCACTTCTGCGACGGCGTGACGCGCCGCGATTTCCTGCATGCCGGATCCCTGGCCTTTCTCGGTCTGACCATGCCGGAGTTTCTCAAGCTCAAGGCTGCGGGGGCGGTGAAGTCTGACAAAGACATTAACTGTATCCAGTTGATGCTGGTGGGCGGTCCCAGCCAGCTCGACACCTGGGACATGAAGCCGAACGCGCCTGCCTCCATTCGCGGGCCATTCAAGCCGATTAAGACCAACGTCTCCGGCATCGAAATCTCCGAGATTTTTCCGCGCATGGCGCAGCACGCGGACAAGTTTGCCCTCTTGCGCTCCGTCTATCATACGGCCGCCGCAGTGCACGACACCGGTTGCCAGATGATGCAGACCGGACGACTCTTCCAGGGCGGCCTTGAGTCTCCTAACTACGGCTCGGTCCTGAGATTCCAGAAAGGAGCGAAGGGCGATATGCCGGCCAACGTGCTGCTCCCTTATATGATCGGCCAGCTCGGCGGCAACCTGCCTCACGGCGACACGGCTGGATTTCTGGGCAAGGGTTACGACCCCTTTGTGCTGAACGCCGACCCTTCCGATCCCAACTTCAAGGTTCCGGATTTGCTGCCGCCCGACTATATTTCAGCGGTGCGCGTCGACCGCCGGCGCAGCTGGCGCGAAGTGATTGACCAGTCGGTGAAGTACTTTGAAGAGTCGAATCAGGACGCCAAGCTGATGGATTCAACATTCAACCAGGCGTATACCCTGATGACCTCAGCCAAGGCGCGGGAGGCTTTCGAGCTTACGCAGGAGCCTGACGAAGTGCGCAAGCGCTATGGCATGAATCGCTTTGGACAAGGCTGCCTGCTGGCGCGGAGACTGGTAGAGAGAGGCGTGCGTTTCGTCACCCTCAACATGTTTGAGACAGTTTTCAACGACATCACATGGGACATCCACGGCTCCGCCCCGTTCAGTCCGATCAGCTGTTACAGCGATCTGGTCGGCCCGATGTTCGACAACGCCTACAGCTCATTGCTCGAAGACCTGAGCCGCATCGGACTCCTCGATACCACGATGGTGCTGGCTACGGGTGAATTTGGGCGCACGCCGCGCATCAATCCCGCAGGCGGGCGCGACCACTGGCCGCAGTGCTGGACCGTTGTGATGGCCGGAGGCGGAATCAAGGGCGGACAGGTTGTTGGCGCGTCGGATGCAATTGGGGCAGCGCCCCAGGATCGCCCTGTGATGCCCGCGCATGTAGCGGCCACGGTTTATAAGTGCCTCGGTATTCCCGTCGATACGGAATTGAAGACTCCGCAAGGGCGCGTGGTGCGCCTGGTAGACAACGGCTTTGACCCGATCGACGAATTGCTGATTTAGGGTTCAGATTTTGATACGAAGACGGGTGAGTGAGCCAGTTTGCGCCGGCTCAGTTGAAACGATTCATCCGGATGATCGAACGATGGAAGCGCTATGAAAATTCGCGACTCTTTACTCTTCGCTGCACTCGGGGGCGTGGCTGTCTCCTCCGCTTTTCTCGGCATGGCGGCGACAGACCAGCATCCCGCGCAGACGGGGAGCGACGCTCCATTCCATTCACCGGAGATGGTGAAGCCCGAGGACGCGGCGGCCGCTTCCGCGGGGCCGAAGGGCCGCCCCGGAACAGCAGCTGCTTCCAGCCGCCAGCCGTTGGTTGCGCTCTCAAAAATTGAAATTGTGCCTTCTTCGGTCGCTATCTTCGGACGTCACTACAACCAGCGGCTGGTGGTCGAGGGAACTTTTGTTGACGGCCATCAGGAGGAACTGACCTCTCGCGCGAAGATCGCCGTCTCTGACCCGAATGTCGCCATCATCGATCGGGACAATTTTGCCGTTCCGCAAGGCGACGGGCAGGCAACGATTACGGCGACCGTCCTGGGTCATCGGGTGACCGCGCCGTTGAGCGTGAAAGCGTATGCGGATGCCTCAACCTGGAGCTTTCGTAATGACGTGCTGCCTGTCATGACGAAGATGGGCTGCAATTCCGGACCATGTCATGGCGCGGCAGCGGGCAAGAACGGCTTTAAGCTTACGCTGCGCGGCTACGATCCGGATGTTGATTACTACACGCTCACCCATCAGGCACTGGCGCGGCGCACAGAAACGATGGAGCCGGCCAGAAGCCTGATCCTGCTGAAGCCGACGCTCGCGATTCCGCACGGCGGCGGAAAACGCTTTGCCGTTGATTCACCCGAATACAAAGTGATTGCCGGATGGCTCGCCCAGGGAATGCCGGCGCCGCAGGAACTCTGATCCGCGAGTCACGGAAATCCGATGTGCTGCCCGGTGAAGCGTCTCTGCGGACGGGCGCGGAACAGCAATTGCTGGTCACCGCAGTATTTCTCCGACGGCCACACGGCAGACGTAACCCGCTGGGCCAAATACGACAGCGGAGATGAAAGCGTGGCCACCGTTGACAACGATGGCCATGTCACCATGCACGGCTATGGCGAAGCACCTGTGACCGTGTGGTATCAGAGTCATGTTGCGTTTTCCCGGCTGCGGATTCCCTTCCCGTACAAGCTGGAGAAGCTCGGTTTTCAGCAAGGCGCCACGCCACAACTACATTGACGACGCGATTCTGAAACATCTCGCAGGTGCTGCATATTCCGCCGTCGCCTCAAGCGAACGACGCAGAGTTCATTCGCAGAGCGTATCTGGATGCCGCAGGCATTCTGCCCAGTCCCGTCAGATGTCGAGAGATTCCTGAAAGACACCTCGCCAGACAAGCGCAACCAGTTGATCGACAGCCTCATGAAGCGGCCAGAGTTCGTGGACTATTGGGCTTACAAGTGGTCCGATCTTGCTGCTGGTTTCGAGCAACCGCCTTTCCAATGGGAGATGTGGAGTTACTACAACTGGATTCGCGACAGCGTGGCGAATGACAAGCCGTGGAACAAGTTTGCTGCCCAGGTCGTGACCGCCACCGGCAACACGCTTGAGAATGGCGCGGCCAATTACTGGCTGATCCACCGCGATCCTCTGGACACCTCGGAGAACATGGCGCAGGCATTTATGGGCATCAACATCACCTGCGCTCATTGCCACAATCATCCTCTGGCGAAGTGGACCCAGAAGGACTACTACGGCATGGCCAACCTGTTCGCCCGCGTGCGGCTCAAGACCTTCGCGCCCAGTGGCAGCCGTCACCGCAGTTGGGCCGCTCTTCAATGACGTCACGGTCTACTCCGCGCCGACCGGCGAATTCATCGATGATCGCTTCATGATGCCGCTGCCGCCCAAGCCGCTGGATGCCAACGGCGCTCGCCGTTTGAAGCGCCGGGCGACACTCGCCAGTACTTTGCCAAGTGGCTCACTTCACCAGAGAATCCGTTCTTTGCCCGCAACATCGTCAACCGGGTATGGCGCAATTTCATGGGGCGGGGCCTGGTTGAACCGGTCGACGATCTGCGGGATACGAATCCGGCGACCAATGACGAATTGCTGAACGCGCTGGTGAAGGATTTTGTCGCGCACAATTTCGATGTGAACTATCTGATTCGCACCATCATGCAATCGGCCACCTATCAGACTTCGTCGACGCCACTGAAAGAAAATGCCGACGATGATAAGTATGGCTCGCATTATGTGATCAAGCGTCTGCCCGCCGAAGTGCTGCTGGACGCCTATTCCCAGGTCACGCAGGTTCCGGAGAAGTTCGAGGGCTATCCCGCGGGCATGCGCGGCATGCAATTGCCGGATACCGCGGTGAAGTCTTACTTCCTGACAGCCTTTGGCCGGCCGATACGGCAGCAAACGCGGGAGAGCGAACGCACCTCGGTGCCAACGATCACGCAGGCGCTCCATATCATCAACGGAGATACGCTGAATAATAAGCTGCGCGCTCCGGGCAGCTCAGTGGACATGCTGCTGAAGCTCGGGTTCTCCGACGATCAGATTGTGGACTACCTCTATCTCTCTTCACTCAGCCGCCACCCGACAGAACGCGGAGCGCTCCGCACTTGTCGGCGCACTCGCATCAGCGGAGCAACAAAAGATCCCGGGAGTGGATGATCCTCGCCGCGCAGCTCTGATCGATATGTCATGGTCGTTGTTGACCAGTCAAGAATTCATGTTTAACCACTAAGAGATTTCAGTGGCGTCACTTGTTCGCCACAAATTTTTCGAAGCGCGTCGACTGCTGTATGCCAAGTAACTCTCGAGAATTTCGATTCGTCATTAAATCCGTCAGGTTCAGGATCGTCTGTGCGGTTGTCGTCGCAATTTTTGTGATCTTCAGCCCAGTTGTCACCTTCGCATCTTCCACGCCGCCGCATCGGCTCCCGAGCTTCAATTCGCAGATGTTGCTCCGATCCTGCAGAGGAACTGCCTGGCATGCCATTCAAGCACAGAAAAGATGGGCGGCCTGGTTATGGAGAGCTATGACTCGTTGATCAAAGGCGGAGCACACGGGCCTCCGATCCTGCCGCACAACGCTAGCCGAAGCCGCATGACTCCAGATGCTCGAAGGAAAGATCGAGCCGCAGATGCCTTACGGCGCCGATCCGCTTCCCGACTGCGGACATCGCCACGATCAAGGCATGGATCAATGCAGGCGCTAAGGGCCGGTCGCGCGCACGAAACAGTAAAGACCCTCGCACCGGCAGCTATTCCGAAATCAAGACCGAGGTTCCGGTTGTCTCTCCTGTGGCTTCGCTGAAGTTTTCTCCGGATGGAAAACTGCTTGCCGTGGGCGGCTATCAAAGAAGTACGCTTCTCGATCCCGCCACCGGCAAAGAATCGCCACGCTTTCAGGCCATGCCGACTATGTACGCTCCATCGCGTTCAGCCCTGACGGGAACGATGCTTGCCGCGGGCGGCGGTCCTCCGCAACGCTGGGGCGAAATCAAGATCTGGGATGTGCAGATCGCATCAGCTACTCAAGACGATGCAGGGTCACAAGGATTGCATTTATTCCGTCGCCTGGAGCCCGGACGGAAAGCTCATCGCGTCGGGCAGCTATGACAAGATGGTGAAATTATGGGATGTTGCCAGCGGCAAAGAACTCAAAATCTGCAGGACCATATTGATGCCGTCTTCGCCGTTGCCTTCAGTCCCGATGGCAAGCATCTGGCCTCAGCGTCGCAGGATCGTAGGTGAAGATATGGGATGTCGCTACCGGCATCGCTTGTACACGCTGAGCGACGCGCTGGACGGGCTCAACGGCATTGCCTATTCTCCTTCCGGCGATCAGATCGCCGCAGCCGGCTATGACAAAACCATCTACGTCTGGAACGTTGGGAGACACCGATGGCCAGCCTCAAACAGTCCTTAATCGCAGACGAAGACAGCATCCTGCGCTTGGTCTGGTCGCCCGACGGCCAAACCATCGTCACTGCGTCGTCCGATGGATCCATTCGCTTTCGCGACGCCAAGACGCTCGACCCGCATAGGGTCATCGATCATCAGCCGGAGTGGGTGCAGGCGCTCGCCATCAGTCCCGATGGAAGACGGCTGGCGGCAGGCCGTTTTAACGGCACGCTGAGCCTGTATGACGTGAAGAATGACAAAGCACCAGCAGGGGAATGGACGGTCTTTACCCCGCGCCAACCCGCTGCGGGAGAAGAAAAGAAGCAGGTTGCGAGCCAGTGAAACTCGCATCACCCTGCGCGAGGTGCCAAGTGAAAATAAGGATCCTGCTTTCGGCGTCTCTCGCTCGCGCTTGCCCTGTCGGCTGTTTTGCCGCTGTACGGCGAGGAGCCAATCATCCCTCCCAGCCTTTCGAAGATATGGCCCGTTGGCATGGAGCGTGGAAACACGGCCACCTTTACCATTGACGGCCGCAACCTCTCCGGCGCCAGAGCAGTGATCTTCGATGCTCCGGGCATCACGGCGAAGTTCTCCCAGATCACCGATCTTCCCGAGGAGGCGGCCGGGCAGATGTTTTCCACCTCTGCCGCGGTCCCGCTCGCCAAAAAGCAGTCGGCAGTGGTCGAAATCACAGTGGCTAAAGACGTTTCGCCGGATGTGTACCACTTCCGCGTGCAGACGCCGCTGGGCACAACCAACATGGTTCCCCTGGCCATTGGATCGCTGCCTGAGGTGAAGAAACTCGACAAGTCAACAACCGCGGCTTCGTCACAACCGGCGGTGTTGCCCGCGACGTTGGTGGGGACGATTGCAGCGCCGGGAAACAGTGATCGTTACGATTTGACGGTAAAGCTGACGAGGACGTGGTTTTCGAGGTCGTCGCCTCGAAGGTCGGGTCCGAGCCTTGAGTCGCTGCTCGCTCTCAGCGACAGCGTCGGGCCGACTTCTGGCCGAAGCAGGAAGACATGACGACACCCCAGACGCTCGAGCTCAAGTACCGACTGCCGCAGCGACGGGAAATATACCCTTACGATTTCAGACCGCGAAGGGAGTGGAGGAAAGGACGAATACTATCGCGTAGATGCAGGTGCCTTGCCCTACATTACGAGATTTTTCCTCTTGGCGTGCGTGCGGGGAAACACCACGGTGGTCTCGTAGAGGGTGTCAATCTGGGCGGACTCCACAGAGCGAAGATCGAACGCGCCGAAACAGGAGGGGCGGGAAGACCATGCCCCTTATGCTCAAGGACGAATGCAGCGCTCCCGCTGAACAAGTTGAATCTCGCGGTCGGCGACTTGCCCGAGGTGCTGGAAAAGGAACCGAATAACTCGATCGCTCAAGCACAGGCCGTTTCCTTCCCCATGACTATTAACGGACATATTGATGGCGGAGCCAAGCCGGGGGAAAGCCGCGATGAAGATTATTTCCGCTTTCAAAGCCAGCAAGGGACAGCGGCTGACGATTGATGTCGATGCCGCCAGGTCGGCTCTGCGCTGGACTCGGTGATCGAGATTCTGGATGCGCAAGGCAACGCTATTCCGCGCGCTACCATTCGCTGTCTGAACCAGACCATAACCACGCTCGCCGATCGGGATTCGCGCACCACAGGTGTCCGGTTAGTTTCTACGGGCGGGATTCACGTGAACGATTATCTGATGGTCGGAGATGAGCTCGATCGAGCTGGAGTACATCTCCGATCAGCCCGATGCCGACGTTGGGCTGAAGGGAATGGATGGTCTTCGGCTGGCCTTTATGGGCACCTCCCCGGTTGTGCATGCCGTGAACACGCCAGTTTATAAGCCGCAGATTCTTCCTCCCGACGCTGAATTCCCGTCCAATGGCCTGCCAGTCTTCCATTTGACATGGCGCAACGATGACGGCGGCCCTGGATACGGAGCCGATTCAAGCATCAGACTTCGTTGCTCCAGCTGATGGGGAATATTTCCTGCATCTCAAAGATGTTCGCGGCATGGAAGGACGAGACTTTGCTTATCGTCTGACCATTCGCGAAGCCACGCCTGACTATCAGCTCAGCGCACTCCGGCGAATCCCAATATTCCCAAAGGGCGGATCGACGCCGGTGACTGTTTCGGTCGCGCAGACGCAAGGCTATGAAGGCTCGATTGATATCGAAGTGAAAGGTCTGCCTGCAGGGGTCACGGCGAGTCCGGCGAAAATTTCTGCGGGACAGACTTCCACGGTGGTTGTCTTGTCGTCTGCGCCAGACGCTTCGTTGGACACGCACCCGTCGCCGATCGAATTTGCAGGCCATGCCAAGGTCAACGGTCAGGAGTTGATCGAGAGTTGCAATGCACGGATGAAGACTCGTCTCCGCAGCTGCAACTCGCGTCGATTATTCCTCCGCCCGATGTGGTGGTGACAACGGAAGCGAAGCAGTTCTCTCTTGAACCGGGAAAGGAAGTTACCGTCACACTTCATATCGAACGTCAAAACGGCTTCAAGGGGCGTGTGCCCTGTTATGTTGAAAATCTTCCTCCCGGCGTTGAAGTTGTCAATATTGGCTTGAACGGAGTGCTTGTAACCGAAACGCAAACCAGCCGCACATTTACACTTCATGCTGAGGAATGGGCCAAGCCTATCGATCAGCCAATTTATGTTGTGGCTCAGGTCGAGTCGAATTCCCCTACCATGCATCCATCCGCGCCACTGCTTCTTAATGTTGCAGCGTCGCGGCAAACCGCGAGCGCGAGCTCGAATCAAAGTGCAGATGCCAACAGTTCCCCAAATCGTTGAGGAGTCCAAAACATGTCCATATCTCGCCGCGAATTTGTCGCTCGGGTTGGAACTGGCTTAATGGCGCCATTAATTCTTGGCGCTGCGAATAAATCCGGTAGCAAGAAACCGATTTTAGGTTCCGGAGAACATACCTACGAGGTCACGCACGACTGGGGCAAACTGCCCGCCGACATTCAATATGGCAACACGCATGGCGTCTGTGAAGACTCACAGGGACACATCTACATTCACCACACTGTCTATGCCACGAGCGAGAAACCAGACAGCATGGTCGTGTTCGATAGCCAGGGAAAATTCGTCAAGAGTTGGGGCAAGGAGTTCCGTGGGGGCGCGCACGGCCTCTACATTCGTAAGGAAGCCGGAGGCGAGTTTCTCTATCTGTGCGATATTCAGCGCGGACTCGTTGTAAAGACCACACTGAATGGCGAAGAGGTGTTCACGCTGGGTTATCCCAAGGAGTCTGAACCCTACTCGAAACCGGGACCGGATGGAAAACCATTGAAGTACAGCCCGACGAACCTGGCTGTGGCGCCCAACGGCGATATCTATGTTGGCGATGGTTACGGCTCAAGCTACATTCTCCAATACAACAGCAAAGGCGAATATATCCGTACCTTCGGCGGTCCCGGCAAGGATGCCGGTCAGCTCCAATGCCCTCACGGCATCATCCTCGATACGCGCGGCTCCGAGCCAGTGTTGAATGTCGCCGATCGCAGCAATAAGCGTATTCAGCGCTTCACGCTCGAAGGCAAACACATCGATTTCCTTTACGGGACAAATGCACCGTGCCATTTCAATATCTACAAGAACGGCGACATGGTAGTTCCCGATCTCTTCGCGCGGGTCACATTGATGGATCGCGAAAATAAGATCATCGAGAACCTGGGCGATGATTCCTCGAGCGATTACATGGACACGCGCAAACTTACACGCGATCACTTCAAGCCCGGCAAGTTTGTCTGCCCGCATGGCGCCTGTTTCGATCACGCGGGCAATATCTTTGTAGTCGAATGGGTGGAGGTTGGGCGAGTGAGCAAGTTACAAAAAGTGGCATGACCGTGATCGTGCAGCTTGTTAAGCGAAAGCGACCCTTTTGACAACGGGCGCGATGACAGCGATCAAAGTGAATTACACTTGCTCTTCAGAATTTTAGGATTAGATGAAGTTTGCAAAATATTTGAGACAGGCTGACGTGCAGGCATGTTGCGGAGTTGCATCGCTTACGTGCCGAGTTCTTTCCGGGGAGTATGGATGGCGCAATTGATGCCGCAAGCGAAGATATATGACGTCTGCATCATCGGATCTGGTGCGGGCGGTGGAACCGCCGCCAAGGTTCTGACCGAGGGCGGCCTGAACGTAGTAATGCTTGAAGCCGGGCCGCTGCTCCATCCCGACACGGACTTCAAAGAACACGTGTGGCCCTATGAGCTGCCCCATCGCGGCGTGGGCATCGGAGGCAGATTTCGTTCCCAGCTAGGCGACGAGTTCATGGCGCCGAATGGCTTTTGGGATATCGAAGGCGAGCCTTACACGGCGGCTCCCGGTTCAACCTTTCGCTGGTTCCGGTCGCGAATTGAAGGAGGCCGCACAAACCATTGGGGACGCATCGCGCTGCGTTTCGGTCCTGCTGACTTCAAGGCACATTCGACCGACGGCATGGGGGACGACTGGCCGATTACCTATGACGAACTCGCGCCTTACTATGACAAAGTCGAGTCGTATATCGGCGTCTTCGGCTCGAAGGAGAATGTTCCCAATGCACCCGATGGCGTGTTTCTGCCGCCTCCACGGCCGCGCTGCACCGAGACCATCATCAAGAAGGCCTGCGATCATCTGAACATTACCTGCATCCCATCGCGGCTCGCTATTTTGACCCAGCCGCTGAACGGACGCGACGCCTGCCATTATTGCGCGCAATGCGGTCGCGGATGTGTCAGCGCCTCCAACTTCAGCTCCAGCCAGGTGATGATCCCTCCGGCGCAGGCCACCGGCCGCTTTACTTTGATTGCCAACGCGATGGCACGCGAGATCGTTCTCGGCAAGAATGGAACGGTCGAAGCGGTTTCTTATATCGACAAGACGACACGCAGCGAAAACAGAGTTCGCGCCAAAGCTTTTGTCGTGGCGGCAAGCGCCTGTGAATCTGCGCGCCTGCTGCTGAATTCGCGCTCCACGACTTTTTCCAATGGAATAGCCAATTCGTCGGGAGCCGTTGGACGCTACCTCACCGATTCGGTGGGCAGCGATCTGGCCGGGTATTTTCCTCAGTTGGAGAAGATGCCCATACATAATCATGACGGCGTTGGCGGCATGCACTTGTACATGCCGTGGTGGAGGTTCGGACACAAGAATGATTTTCTGCGCGGCTATCACATCGAGTTCGGCGGCGGACGTGACATGCCTGGAGTAGGGCAGTTCGACAGCGTATGCGCACAGCATGAGGGCTATGGTGTCTCGCTGAAACAGAAATGCCGGAGTTCCTATGGCACCGTGATCGGATTCAGCGGACGCGGCGAGATGATTCCCAATGACAAGAGCTACTGCGATCTGGACCCCAACATAGTCGACAAGTGGGGCATTCCGGTGCTGCGCTTTCATTGGCAATGGGGCGAGAACGAATTGAAAATGTCCAGGGATATGCAGGAAACTTTCCGCTCCATCATCGAAACCGCGGGAGGTACCGTTCTCGGCAGCCGTGAACGTGTTGGAGAAGACCGCATTTCGGAAGGCGGCGCCATCATCCATGAACTGGGCACGGTGCGCATGGGGAACGATCCGAAAACATCAGTGCTGAATAAAAATTGCCAGGCTCACGATGTAAAGAATTTGTTCGTCGCGGACGCCGCGCCCTTTGTGACGAATCCCGACAAGAATCCGACGCTGAGCATCATGGCGCTGTCGTGGAAAACCTCGGAATACTTGCTCGATCAGGCAAAAAAAGGGGAGCTTTAGAGGGAGCTTATGGCGAAACATCTTGTATCCCGGCGCAACGTATTGAAGTCCTTGAGCATGGGAGCAGTAGCCGGCTCGGTCCTGCAAACAATTCCGCTGCAGGCCGCTGAATATGCTCACGGTCTTATCGCGGCGGAAAAGGCCGATACCAAAGCCGGCGGATATAAACCGAAATTCTTTCCCGCGCAGCAATACAAAACGCTGCAGACGTTATGTGAAACCATTTTTCCCGCCGATGCTGACTCCGGAGGAGCTATCGAAGCGGGCGCACCCGAATTCATCGATTTGCTGACCAGCGAGAATCCTGACTACCAGATGAAACTGGGCGGCGGAATCATGTGGCTTGACTCCACCTGCATCGATCGCTATGGCAAAGCGTATCTCGATTGCAGCGCGCAGCAGCAGAAAGAAATTCTCGATCTGATTGCGTACCGCAAGAACATCGCACAGGACGCCAGTCTGAGCCAGGGAGTGGCGTTCTTTTTTCTGTTGCGCAGCTTTACTTCAGACGCCTTCTTCACCAGCGCGATTGGTATCCAGTACCTGGGTTATGTCGGCAACACTTTCCTGACGGACTTCCCGGGATGCCCGCCCGTTCCAGGCGTGTGACCGCGACGGTTCCCAGTATTGACGTACCGGGAAACCGTCGCCCGGCTCACCAGGAACTCAGTACCTTTGTCCAGACCCCACCGGCGGTATGACTTTTGAGCATTGCTTCGACGAGACAAGTGGATCGATAGCCGTCGGAAAAAGTTGGCAGAAGCGCCGGCTTCTTATCCGGTGACGCTCCATCACGAATCCATCCGTAAGCGTCGCGAATCAGGTTGAAGAACGCGTCCGACCATGCCTCCTGATGACCACCCGGCAGATGGGTGTAGCGCCGCACATCCGGCGATACGAGTGCGGGGTCTTTCGCCATCACGCAGTTTGGCCGATCGTGGTGCCCGATCCACAATTCGTTTTGCTCTTCCTGCCGCCATTTCAACGAAATCTTCTTTCCATTGATCTCCAGTTGCAGATCGTTTTTATGGCCTGGCAAAACCTGCCCGACAGAGAAACTGCCTTTCGCACCATTCTCAAATCGCAGAAGCACACTGGCCAGGTCCTCGGCGCCTACATGCACTGGAGTACGCTCACCGGAATGCTCTTTCGAAAATGCTTCCGCGGAAGCTCCCGAAGAGTAGCGAACAGGAATGACGGTGGTGAGATCGGCAAGAACAGAATCGATCTTCAGACCGGAGATATGCTCGGCGAGATCGCACCAGTGAGAACCAATGTCTCCCAGTGCCGAGCTTACGCCGCCTTTTCCGGGGTCGGACCGCCAGGAGTACACGTTGGGATCGGTCATCCAATCCTGAAGGTAAAACCCATGGACAAAAGTGACGCCACCCGTTTCATCGTTAGCGATCATGAGGCGCGCCTGTTGAACCAGAGGATTTCCGCGATAGTTGAAGGTGACCACATGCGCAACCTTCGCTGCCAAAGCCGCGTCCCGCATTTGCCGTCCCTCGCTAGGATTAAGCGCGAGAGGCTTGTCGGAGATTACATGCTTGCCAGCGGCGAGCGCTGCCATAATCACCGGAAAATGCAAATGATTCGGTGTCGTATTGTGAATCACGTGCACGTCAGGATCGGCTATAAGCGCATGAAAATCGCCATAGGCGCGATCGACCTTATACTCGTGAGCTTTTTTCTCTGCTGATTTCTGCGACGAGCCCGCGACGGCAACAACTTCTATATCACCCAGCCGTCTGACCGCGTCAATGTGGTGAGCGCCAACAAATCCCGGACCAACCAAACCCATTCCAAGTGTTTTCATCGAATTTCTCTCATAGATTCAATCATCAATGTATATCCTCAACAGCTGCAGTGTTATGCCTTCAAGATAATTGCTGCCGATTAAATGAAGAAAGGCCGCCCCATAGCCAGCAAGCAACCTATCCGGTGGGGACGATTGCCACTCTCACAATTTATATTGATCAGGCAATATTCTCCTTCAAATAGATCGAGCTCCACGATGCAGGAGGGCCTTTGAAGCAGATTGTTTATGCAGGGCTTATTACTTTACTTGTATATGCTCCCACCCATGGGCGCGCACAAATTACCGTGCAGCAGCCGATTCCATCGACCGTCACAATCAAAGTAGATGCTTCGCAGTCCGTCGGCAGCCAGATTCCACGCTCGATCTTCGGAAGCTTCCTTGAGCCTATCGGCAACTCCACACACAACGGATTGTGGGCCGAGATTCTGCAGAATCCCAGCCTCGAATCCGGTCTCTGGAGTGCCGGGAATGTCAGCCGCATGTTGCGCGAGGAGCCGTCACTCATGCGAGCGTCCGAGCTGGGCCTGCCCCTGCCATGGGAACCCCTGGACAGCAACCAGGGCAACCGGTATGAGCTTCGCTATGGAAACGCGGCAAACTCCTGGCGCTCGCTCGTCATTCTGGGTCTTCCAAACCAACAAACCGGAATACGGCAGAAAGTTTATCTGCCTGTTCATCGAACGCTCGAATATAAGGGCAGCCTCTATGCGCGTCGCCTGAGTGGCCCATCCGATCTGACGGTTTCCATTCGACCGCGTAACAGCAGCGAAGTTCTTGCCAGCGCCAAGGTGAATGCCTCGTCGAGTGAATGGACAAAATATGAATTCGATTTTCATCTGCCCGAGGGCAAATTACATCGCCTTGACCCGGCGGATTTTGTTGTTGAAGTGGAAGGTGATGCCGCGATGGAGATCGATCAACTTTCGCTCATGCCCGCAGATGCCCTGGATGGACTTGATCCCGATGAGGTTGCCATGGCAAAGGCAATGGAGACGCCTCTGGTGCGCTTCGGCGGTAATTTCACCTCGTCCTATCACTGGAGGGATGGCGTCGGTCCCAGCGACAAGCGCGTCAACATGCTGAATCTAGCCTGGGGCATCCCTGAATACAACACATTCGGAACCGATGAATTTCTACACTTCTGCCGCCTGATTGGAGCCGAGCCGCAGGTCGCCCTCAACCTGGGCAGCGGAACCCCGCAGGAAGCCGCCGATTGGGTCAGCTACATCGACGCACATTGGCATCGGCATAGCGGTCTTACCTGGGAACTCGGCAATGAACTCTGGGGAAGTTGGAACACGGGGTATCCAACGCTGGATCAGCTGGCGGCGCGCACGCTGGCTTTCAGCAAAGCCATTCGCGCGGTTGATCCTGATTCGAAACTGATCGCAACTGGCGGCGATCCGGACTCATTCAGCAGATGGAATGCAACGCAGCTTACGAATCCTGCCGGTACTTTCGATTACCTATCAACACATTTTGTGGTCACGAATACGAATACAGAGACGCCGCATGCATCCACGGATTTCATCGCGCAGGCCGCCTTCGCTTTGCCTGTCGGGCTTGAACAGAAATTGAAGTCCGAACAGGAGCAGATCGATAAGACTCCAGCATTTGCCGGAAAAGCTCACGTCGCTTTCACAGAATGGCTCTTCATTGGCCATCAGCCCGGGACTCCCAGCTTCGCCAATATGGGCGGGGCGATCGATACGGCCGGTTTCTTCAACATGCTGATGCGCAACAGCTCGATTGTCCCCATCTCTGATATGACCGGCATCATGGAATTTGCCGGCATCTGGAAGCGGCGCAGCCAGGTTTATGCTGCTCCCGGCTATTACGTTTTCAAGATGTACTCGGCAGCACACGCAGATCGCCCGGTTATGGTTCATGCAGAATCAGGGAGCTATTCAGTGCAGCACGGAGTTGGCCGCTTGCCAGAGATTGCGAACGTGCCGTATCTGGATGTCGTGGCCGCGCTCAACGAGAAAGGCGATTCGCTTACGCTGTTCTGCGTGAACCGCAGCCTCGAAACAGATATTCCCGCCACGATTCAGCTGGCCGGATTCACTGCGGGTACGGATGCGGTAGTCCAGACGCTGCACGGAAGCAGTGTCGATGACGCCAATGACGACGATGATCCCGAGCACGTGATCCCGTCGCAGACTGAAGCCCGTCTGACAAAGGGCGGTTTACAGCACGTTTTCCCACACGAAAGCGTGACCGTGCTCGTTTTTCATCGCAGTAAATGATTTTAGCTTGTGTCGAGCGGCGGAAGAAACTACGTCGTTTTACTTTTGGGAGGACGGAGTCTTCGTTCCATATAATTTCTGGCTCAAACTCAACTCCGCTTCCGCGCGATCTTTCAAGCCTGCTTTGCGATAGGCAAGACCAAGCTCGTAGTGCAGGTGGGCATCGTCTTCGTTGAGCGCTACAGCACGTTCGAGGTGGGCAATTCCTTTTTCTGTCTGGCCTGTCGCGTCCAGAGCGCGTCCGAGCTTTTCGTGACACGCCGCGCACTTGGGATTTATTTTCACCGCCTGTTCCAACAGCGGAATGGCTTCCGGCGCCCGGTCTCGATTTAAAAGAAAGTCGCCATAGTCAAGGTAGGGCCATTCGTCAGTCTGCGGGTCCTTGTCTGCAAGCGATATTGCTGCCTGAAAGGCCGTGTCCGCATCTCTCACCTTATTTTCTGTGTCGTAGACAAGGCCGAGATTCTCCGTTGCTTTGATGTTCTTCGGATCGAGTGCAAGCGTCTTGTGAAAAGCCTGTTCAGCATCGCGAAAGCGGCTTTGCGTGTAATAAGAGCGCCCCAGCGCGTACCATGCCTTCCAGTTTCCATCATCCATCTGCACAGCCTTTTCCAGCCAGTGAATCGCATCCGGATAGTCGTCCAGCAGGACATAGTCGAGACCGACAATGCGCAGTTGCTCAGAAGACGGCGTTTGCAGCTTTGCTGCGCGCGTGAAAGTGATCAGTGATTCCCGGGCCTTGTTTTCCCGCTCTTCAATCTCGCCGAGAAGATACAACGCATCAGCTGCATCCGGGTGATAGCTGAGATAGGTTGTGAGAGATCGATCCGCATCAGGTAATTTGTTGAGATTGACATACGCTCTGGCTGCGATGATGAGCGCGTTGCTTTGTCCGGGGGCAGCATGGTCTGCTTCAGTCATGAGCTTTGCCGCCGTATCCCAGTTCCGTGCTTCGAAAGCAGAGAGTCCCTGCGCGTAAAGGCTGCCTTGGGCAACTGCGTGTGCGCAGCCAGCGATGATAAGCATCCACACGATGATTTGTAAGCGGAGAGGCATGTTGCCGCAGCTACCTATCATGGTTTCTGTATCTTTATCATCGCCCATCTTCAGTGAGACGGCTTCTGTATCGCTATGCCAGTTGAGATCGGTTTGCCGAAATTTGGAGTTCCGTCGGCGTTCCAAGTGAAGGGCTGGATTCGCGGAGAGCGCTTTTCTCCGCATCCCTGCCTCGAGCCCGGGTTTGCGTGATAAATGATCCAATCCTCTTTCCCGTCGAGCGAGCGGAAGAATCCATTGTGCCCGGGGCCGAACACTCCGGCATCACGGTCCTGCTTAAAAAATGCGTGATCGAATTTCATCCAGGAAGCGGGATCCAGCAGATTTGAACCCGACTTCGCCCTTACGACGCCGAGCTCGTAGTAGTCCGTCCAGCATGCAGAGGCGGAGTAGACGAGAAAAATATCTTCTCCACGCTCGAGTATCTCAGGGCCTTCATTTACGTTGACATGCGGCATCTCCGGTCGATCGAGCAGATCGCCAACCTGCTCCCATGGATACTTTGGATAGGAGAGCAGGACGCGCTGTGAGTCTATCGTCCAGGGGTTCTTCAGGTGGGCCAGATAGATGCGCTGTTCGCCGTCGCTGTCACCCTCCCATCCCGACCAGACTATGTATTTTTCCCCTTTGTCCTCGAATACAGAAGCATCGATAGCCCACTTATCCGTTGCATCCGCGACTTTACCTTTGAAGCTCCATGCGCCCTCAAGCGGATCGGCCGCAGTGTTCTCCACTACATAATTGCGGTGCGACTCATTCTTGCCAGCGTCGGCAGCAAAGTAGATGTACCATTTGCCGTCAAGACGGTGGAGCTCCGGCGCCCAGATTTCGTGGGAGTAAGGGCCGGTTGCGGTTGGCGTCCAAACTACTTTTTTCTCGGCGTGTGCCAGGTCGGTGATATCCCGGGTCTTCCACACGGTTAAGTTCCTGCCCGTAGTGTTCATGTAATAGTAAAAGCCGTTGTGCGTGATCACCCATGGGTCCGGGCCGGAGGAAAGCAGAGGATTGTGGAAAGTATCGGTTGTCGACGGGGCGTCCTGAGCCTTACTTACAGGAGAGAGTAGCGGCATGGAAAATGTCGCGAGCAGAAGCAGTAAGTGGAAGGGTTTCATTGGAGACCTCGTCAGATCAGCGCTGTGAGCAATCTGTGCGGTTGAAGAGTCACTTTTGCGCGCCTGATTTTGAATTATTGTAGAGCACCGGTCCCGGCAGAGTTCAAACCATCCGCTGCATATCTATCTGGCGAGTGATTCACCGCATTGACTTTCATCGCACAGCGCCTCTAGCGTAAGAGCCGATGATGCGAGTGCCCAGGTTTTCTTCGATTGTTCAAGTTGCGATTGCGCTATCGATTCTTCTTTCACCCACGTACTGCCTGCCACAGGACGCGAGCGCGCAGGAACAACTGCAGTCCATCTTCCGGCAAGGAGCCGCCGCCATGCGTGATGGTCATGCAGAGGAGGCGGAAAAATATTTCCGGCAGGCTGCTGAACTCGCTCCGAATCTTCCCGAAGCACATTTGAATCTCGGGTTGGCACTGCTTAAGGAGGGAAAACTTCCTGAAGCGTCAGCTTCGATTGAGAAGGCCATTCAACTCGATCCTCGTTCCCCCGGCGCGCACATGTTTCTCGGTATTGCCGACTATCAAATGAATCGTATCGATCAGGCCATCGAAAATCTGCAGCAAGAGATCAGTGCCAATCCTGCAAATCCGGAAGCCCAATTATGGCTGGGTATTGTCGAGTTGGCGTCAGGCCATCCGGAAAAAGCCACCGGGCCCCTCGACCGCGCCGCCGAACTTGCCCCCAAGGACCTGAACATCCTCGACTACCGTGGACAAGCGCACATGAAAGTAGCCAAGCAGAGCTATGCGGACATGTACCGCCTCGATCCCGGCTCCTGGCGCGTGCACCGGCTGAACGCTGAAATAGCTGCGGAATCCGAACAGCATAAGCAGGCTATCGATGAATACCTTGTCGCAATTCACATTGCTCCGAAAGAAGCCGATCTCTACGAGGGCCTTGGCGAAGAGTACAGGAAGACGGGCACGCTCGATGCTGCGGAGAAGGCATTCGCTCAGCAACTGGAGCTGACGCCGGGAAATCCGGTGGCCATGTACAACCTTGGCAGCATTCGAGTCGAACGCGGAGAAGAGGGAACCGGCGTCCCGCTACTGTTGCAGGTCGTAAAGCTGTACGGAAAACCTACGGTTGCCGACTATTACCTGGGACTCGGGCTGGCAGCTCAGGCCAGAAACAGCGAAGCGGTAAGTGCATTGCAGCGGGCGTCAACCATCGAGGGTGAAGTGCAGCGCCGCTCCTGGTATGAGCTTGCGCAAATCTATCGCAAGATGGGCGACACGGCGAATGCGCGGGCAGCACTGGTGAAATATCAGCAGCTTCGCCAAGCCGCAGATCGGCAGAGCGCGCAACAGGTAGAAGACTGGCGCAAGCTGAATGCTGCGTCGGCAGATAAAAGCCAGTAGTTAGTCGCCAATAAGCAGAGGCCAGTTATATCTTGTCTCATGTTATTGACAACATTCTGCAATGAGAAGATTATTGTTGCTCATAAATGTAAGTGTTTACAAAAAAATAAATTCCGCTGCGCAAGAATCCCCCGCAAGCCAGAGGAAGCAGCGCTTTCATTTCCTGAGACTCGAAATTTTTGGAGGATATGTGAGCAACTGTAATTGTTTACAAGAGACTGCGCGAAATTCTGTCACTGGAAAGCACTTACCGACTTACAGAAGTCGAAACCATAAAGCCCAACAGCTCCTAAGCTTCGTAACAGCGATTGTAGTGCTGTCGTGGTGCGCCTTCTCCCCTGCCAATGCCCAGACAGTACGCGGAGGTTTGACGGGCGCAATCACTGATTCGACCGGAGCCGTGGTGCCGAATGCCACGGTAGAGGCGAAAAACGAAGCAACGGGCGATATTGCGAGAACTGTTTCTACCTCAGCCGGCGCTTACCGCTTTCCTGAACTCCCTCTCGGACGTTACGACATCAGCGTGTCTGCGCCTGGATTTAAGACAGCAACATTCACTGGCGTATTAGTTCAGATTCAGCAGATCACGCCGCTCGATGCAGTGCTGCAGGCCGGTGGTACTACTGAAACGGTGACCGTCGACGCAAACGCGCCCACCATCCAGACCGAATCGTCCGACATCGGCGGAGTTGTTTCAGATAAGCAGATCGTCGAATTGCCCCTCGCGCTCGGAGGAGTCGGAGCGTTGCGTTCGCCCGAAGCGTTCGCATTCCTTCTCCCCGGAACGACTGGACCGGGAACAGCGAACAGCAATAACGGCATCTTTCTATCGAAAATCGCCGGCGGCCAGAACTACGGTAACGAGGTCCTGATCGATGGCTCCAGCCAGCAGCGCAGTGAGAACGGGTCGTCTTTCGATGAAGAGGCTCCTTCAGTGGAGGCACTGCAGGAGTTCAAGATCACAACAGCCCTGCCGCAGGCTGAATACGGACGCACCACCGGCGGTATTGAAAATTTTGTAACAAAGAGCGGCACAAATAAGTATCACGGCACGGCATACGAGATTTTCAGGAATGAAGATCTCGATGCCAATACGTGGTTTAACAACGGGAACCGGGCCTTTTATTGCACCGGCTCCAATGACACGCCCGCCTGCCACGCGCAATATGCAGTGCCGCAGGATAAGAAGAACGATTACGGCGTGACTATAGGAGGTCCGATCTGGCTTCCAAAGGTCTACAACGGCAGAGACAAGCTCTTTTTCTTCTTTTCATGGGAACAGCTTGGCTACAAGCTGGGAGCAACACAAACTTCGACCGTGCCTACGGTTGCGATGCGAAATGGGGACTTTTCCGCGCCGTTGATTTTCAGGACGGATTTGCCACCGGTTGGCACGAACCCGTGCCAGGGCGATGCTCCTGTGTATCAGGGTGAAATTTTCGATCCGCAGACAGAGAGGACCGTAAGACGCCGAATGGGCCCGTTTCCTGCAGAGATCAGTTCCCCGGGAACATGATTCCAGCAAATCGTTTCAGCCCGGTCGCAAATAACCTGCTTCATTATTATCCCGTGCCGACAAACGATCAGCAGTTCAACAATTTCGTTTTTCCAGCTCTATTCCGATCAACAACACTACTTACACGTCCGCATCGACTACAGTCTTTCGGCCGGCACAAGATCTACGGATCCTACAGCGCACGTGAAAATAATCGAATCTCGGGCTCGAGTCCGCTTCTGCCAGATCCAGTCGATCCCAACACCTGGAAACAGGATTTTCTTACTCACTTCGGCCGGTTTGGGTGGGATTTCTTCATCTCGCCAACATTGCTGAATCACCTGAATTTTGGCACGAACCGGAGCAACAGTATCAACTATGCGCAAGCTATCTTCGCGGGCGTCAACTGGTCGCAACAGTTAGGCATCGGGAACGCGATTTCCAAGAACTTTCCGCAAATCACGAACCAGAATAACGTCGTGAATCTTGGGAATCCACCGCAAAACGACGACAACGTGGACAATGGCATGCGCCTGAATGAAAGCGTCAACTGGCAGAAGGGACGCCATAGCATGGCCTTTGGCGTTGATCTGCGCTGGCAGCAGTACTCTCCAATCAACGGAAATAGTCCTACGCTGAACTTCTGCGGAAATCAGACCGCGTCTGCCGCCGGCCTTGCAGATGGCTACGCGTTCGCCAGCCAGATGCTTGGGCTTGTGTGCGGAGGAGGTCAGAGCATCATTCCGCATCAATCCCGCTGGACTTCCTGGTACTACGGGCTTTTCGCTCAGGATGACTTCAAGGTTTCGAAAGATCTGACGCTGAACCTGGGCGTGCGCTGGGATGTGGATATGCCTCGCCATGAGGCGCTGGACTTCACTTCGAACTTCAGCCCGGCGGCAAATGATCCTGAATTTAACGTTCCCGGCGCGCTGGTATTTGGCTCCAATTGCAACGGCTGCAACACAGCGTGGGCGGACACCTACTATAAAGATATTGCTCCGCGCGTGGGCTTTGCGTATTCGCCGGAGCAGTTTCAAGGCAAGACTGTACTTCGTGGAGGCGCGGGCATTATCTATGGGCCGCTGCAGTATTCTGATTTCGGCGGCAGCATGAACACTGGCTATCGGGCGAATCCGGCGTTCCCGAATAATGGCTTCGATCCATCCTTCCAGTTAGACAACGGATATCCAGCCTTCGCTCAGCCTCCAAATCTTGATCCCGGCATTTTCAACGGAGCGCCCGTAAGCGGTTCTTATATCGAGTCGCAATATGGCCGCCCGGCAATGATCAGCGAATGGACACTGCAGTTACAGCAGCAGGTAGCTCAGGATCTAATCATGACTGTCGGATACGTTGGCAACAAGGCCCAGAATCTGCATTCCAATATCCAGAACATCAACAATATCGATCAGAAATATTTCTCGCTGGGCAATCATCTCAACGATCAGGTAACGGGCAATACGGTTGGCGTAAGTGAGCCCTTCACCGGGTTCAATACATTGTGGAACGGCGGTCAGGTTCAGCAGGCTCTTCGCCCATTCCCGCAATACGGTTTCATCGATACCGGTTGTTGCCTGCAGAACGTAGGCATGTCCAGCTATGAAGCACTGCTGGTTTCACTGGAACGCCGCTTCCGTAACGGGCTTAATTTGCTGACCTCTTACACCTGGGCAAAACAGGAAACGAACTCCGACAGTTTGCTGCCGAATAATGGAGTCGGTGTTGCTCAGGTGCAGAACGTGAACAATCTGCATGCTGAGAAGGCCGTCAGCGCGCAGGATGTTCCGCATACAGTCGTGTTGAGCTGGTTATATGAGCTGCCCTTTGGGCACAACAAAACATGGTTGAATCATGGCATTGCCAGTTATGTAGCGGGCGGATGGGAAATCGGAGGCGTGCAGCGCTATATGTCCGGACAGCCTTTCTCTTTTTGCTGCGCATCGGGTATTCCGGGTTTTGAGAATCAGATTCGCTTCGATCGAGTGCGCGGTTCCGACTTAAAGAGCCCCGCATATCATCAGGGCCATCTCAATCCGATCGGAGCGCAAACCGCCAATCCGAATACCAATAGCCTCTTCAATCTGGATACACAGCGGCAGCCAGATGGCGGAGCATTCCTGGACGAGAATGCGGTAGCCAATCGGGGTGAGTTCGGCGCATTTAGCCTGGGTGACATGCCTCGCGTTACGGGTGAGGTCCGCACTCCGGCTTATTACAACGAAGACTTCAGTATTCTGAAGAACACACCGATCTACGAAAACATCGTCTTCCAGCTGAAGTTTGAGTTACTGAACGCATTTAATCGGCATACTTTCAACATTCCGGACTCAGGGCCGAACGACAACCTGTTCGGAGTTCCGAACGGCACTGTGAATACGCCGCGCAATATACAAATTACGGGTCGAATCAATTTCTGATTCTTCCTCGACTTTCCAACTCTCACGCCGGCAGACATGTGTCTGCCGGTTTTTCTTGGGCCATGGTTAACCCTGTATAGTTTTCACAAAGTGATCCGGGCCGTGAACAGATCAATCATTAAGATCATTTGCTTTGCTGCGATATCCGCGTGCCTTCTCGCCCTGCGGCCCCGACCGGCAGAAGCCCAAAGCAACGTTGATCCCCAATTCAAGGATGAGGCGGCGCAGTTGAGTGCCTTTGAAGCCACTCTTGCACGGCAACCAAAGGATGCGGCGGCAAGGGAAGGCGAAGTGAAAACAGCAATCGCTGCTGCATTGAGGGCCCGAGAAGCGGGGCGCAGTGAAGATGCCCTGACGTTCTTATTGAGAGCCAATTACTGGGTTCCTGATGATCCCGAATTACTTCTTGATACAGGCATCCAGGAAGAATCGATGAACCTATACAAAGATGCCGACACAGCCCTGGCCAAAGCCCAGCAACTACGCCCGGGCGATCTGAAAACACTCTATGCAATTGCGCGCGTGAAGATGGACCTTGAACAGACGCATGCGTCTGAAGAAGCCTGGCGCTCATACCTGAGTCAACGGCCCGAAGACGCTTCGGCACATTACGGTTACGGCGTCCTTCTCCAGATGCTTCAGCGGTCCGACGAAGCGCGCGCACAGTTTCTGAAGTCGATTGAGCTGTCTCCGCAACAAGCGGAATCCTATTATCGCCTCGGTGAACTGGCGCGCAACGAGGGAAATCTTCCCCATGCAAAGGCTTATTATCAACAAGCTATCGCGCACAACCCATCGCATGCCGGAGCACTCACGGGGCTGGCGATTCTCGCATATCAGGCTCATCAATACGAAGAAGCGGAAGGCTATTTGGAAAAGGCCATTGCTGCATCGCCCGATTTTCAGACAGCTCACTACTATCGTGGACTTACGCTGGCAAAGCTGGGACGAATGCAAGAATCACAAACCGAAATGGATCTCGCCGTTAAAATGGCCAACGAGCAGAACGCGCGAAAAGACCAGATAAACCAATTGTCGGCGCAACCTTACCGGCCAAATTAACGTTCATCAGGATTGCGGGTTGCGGCCATATTTCTTTTACAAGTGCACGTGCATAGACTAGCATCGTGCGCAGCATGAACACGACGACCAAAGCCGCACAAATACCGCTCATCGAGACCACCGGCAAGTCAGCCTCTACGCGTCTCGCGTCCATCGATATCTTTCGCGGTCTCACCATGGTTGTCATGATCTTCGTCAACGATCTCGCCAGCGTCCATGGCCTGCCCTGGTGGACTTACCACATGCCCGCCCGCATCGACGCCATGACCTATGTCGACATGGTCTTCCCCTTCTTCCTTTTCGCTGTCGGCTTGTCGATTCCGCTCGCAATAAAAGCGAGGCTCAGGAAAAACGACTCGCAAGCAGCGCTCTGGCTGCACATCGTCATTCGTTCCGTCAGCCTTATCGTTCTCGGCCTCATCCTTGCAAATGCGGAAAAAGGCGATCCTGCGCGCATTGGCTTCAACAACAGCCTCTGGGCGATTCTCGCTCTTCTGGGGGCAGCGCTCTATCTCAGCGTCTACACCGGCTCCGACCGCGGCAAAAACGTACACAGAATTCTGCGTGTTCTCGGACTCATCCTGGTCGTTGTCATGTACGCTATCTTTCGCCGAACAACGCATGACGGCAGTGCCGCATGGATCGACGGAGGGTATCCGGAAATTCTTGGACTCATCGGATATACCTATCTAGCCGTCTCCATTCTCTACATTCCCACGCGTCGCCGGATCTGGGCCTCGCTCGCATGGCTGATCGCGCTGGTAACATTCAACTCGTTCTGCGTCGCAAAATGGATTGTTTTGCCGCACCATCTGCCGCTTTACTTCTGGCCCTTTGACAACGGGGCCATGGCTTCCATCGCCATGGCAGGCATTGTCACCTCTGCTATTTTTCTCGGCAATCATCGATGGAAGACGCTCGGCCAGAAGATGTCAATGGCCATGGTCTTCGCGCTGGCGGCGCTGGTCGCGGCCCGTCTGCTCACACCACTCGGCATCTCAAAGATTCGCGCCACACCTACCTGGTGCCTCTACTGCATCGCGGCTGCGGTGCTGTCATTCGCTCTTCTGTACTGGATCTGCGACGTGAAAAAGAAAACCGGATGGGCCTTCTTCGCGCGACCTGCCGGCTCGAATACTTTGCTCACCTACCTGCTGCCCGATTTCTACTACTTCATTGTGGCTGCTGCCGGAATCACGTATTTCGACACGCATTTCAACCTCGGGTGGGTCGGAGTCGCTAAATCAGTAATATTCACGGCATGCATACTGGCAATCGCGGCGCTTCTGACCAGATGCAAAATCCGCCTGCAATTGTAAAGCTGGGCTGCTGCCCGCTAACCGGATGCTCGACTCATGCTCTGATTGAAGGCGTGAAACTTTCCCCTTGCACTTCTACAGAAGACAGCGTATTACTCCTGTAGAAGTAGAAGGGTAGACCATTGCCGTCTCAACATATCGATCTTCCGCAGGGCACACTGGACTTGCTCATTTTGCAAACCCTGTCTCTCGGTCCGCAACATGGTTGGGCAATTTCTGAGCGCGTGCAGCAGGTGTCGAGCGACGTACTCAGAATCCAGCAAGGTTCTTTGTATCCGGCGCTTCACCGCCTCGAACGCCGTGGATGGATCAAGGCAAAATGGGGCACGTCGGAAAACAACCGCCGGGCAAAATATTACGAACTTACACGCAGCGGTCAGAAGCAGCTTGAGGTGGAAGCGGACACATGGCGAAAGCTGACCACGGCGGTCGCCCAGATTTTAGAAAGCATATGAGGTGCTGCCATGTTGAACGATCTGCGTTTTCGCGCGCGCGCTCTGTTTCGGCGGAAGGCGATGGAGACGGAACTCAACGATGAGCTTCGCTTTCATTTCGAGCGCGAAGTCGAAAAGTACAAAAGATCGGGCATGACCGAAGAGGAAGCAAGACGCCGCGCGCGTCTTGCTCTTGGCGGCCACGCGCAGATTAAAGAAGACTGCCGTGAGGCGCACGGCACGAGCTTCATCGAGAGCACGCTGCAGGACGTTCGCTATGCCGCCCGGCAATTGTGGAGTAATCCCACCTTCGCAGCCGTCATCATCCTTACGATGACATTCAGCATCGGCGCTAACAGCGCGATCTTCAGCGTTATCGACAGCGTTCTCCTCAAGTCACTTCCTTATCCGCAGCCAGAGCGGCTCATGCGGCTCTGGCTGACAAATGCAAGCTATCCAAAATTTCCCCTGAACCCCTTCGATTTCCGCGATTACAGAGCACGCAGCAAGTCTTTTGATTCACTCGCGGCAATCTCGCGCGGAGATTTGCAGCTCTCCGGAGGCTCCGCTACGCCTGTCATGCTGCACGGGTTCCGAATCACCTCGGGCTATTTCCATGTGCTTGGCTTGCATCCGGAACTCGGTCGCGAGTTCGATGAGAAGGCAGAGTTACCCGGCAATGAGCAACAGGTAATTCTGAGCGACAGGTTATGGCGCGCGCAATTCGGCGCTGCCCGGGACATTCCAGGGCGAAAGATCACACTGAACGGCCAGCCCTTCACTGTGATGGGTGTGATGCCGCGTGGCACGGAGCATCCCGGCAACGGGTATCACGCACTTGCCTACGGCGATGATGTGGATATCTGGTGGCCTTTCACATTCGAGGGCGATCCCTCACAACGCGGGTCGCATTACATCGAAGGCTTCGGGCGTCTGAAGGAGGGGGTGACAGCTGAGCAGGCGCGGTCCGAGATGAACGCGATCATGGCGCAGCTTGGCAGGGAGCATACCAACGATGCCAATTGGCAGGTACTGGTCACTCCGCTGTATCGCGAGGTGGTTGGTTCGAGCCAGCGAATGCTCTGGGTGTTACTTGGAGCAGTGGGTATGGTGCTGCTGATTGCGTGCGCGAATGCGGCCAACCTTCTGCTGGCCCGGGCTGCGACACGTCAGCGCGAGTTGGCGGTGCGTCTGGCGCTGGGCGCGCAGCGCTCGCGTCTGATTCGGCAATTGCTGACTGAGAGTTTACTGATCGCTTTGCTGGGAGGTGGTTTGGGCCTGGCGATGGCCGTAGGCGGCGTGAAAGCGCTTGTGTCTTTGCTGCCTGCCGATTTTCCACGGGCGCACGAGATTCACGTGAGCGCTCCGGTCTTTGCATTCACGTTCCTCATCAGCGCGGCGACGGGCATTCTTTTTGGGCTCATCCCGGCCATTCAGGCTTCGCGAACCGATCCGAAACGGGGGCTGCATGAAGGAGGGCGGACGGCAACCGGCAGCGGGCGGCTGAGCCGGCTGCGCAATGTTCTGGTCGTGTCGGAAGTGAGCATGGCCTGTGTATTACTGATCGGTGCGGGTCTGATGCTGCGGAGTTTCCTGAATCTGTTACACCTCGATCCGGGATTTCAGCAGGAGCATGTCCTCACGGCAAGCCTTTCATTGCCGCATGTGGAGTACAAAACACCCGCCGCAGTTGCGCGATTTTATGACGAGCTTATCGCGAATCTGAGTTCCTTGCCTGGCGTTGAAAATGCAGGCGCAGGAAGCGATCTTCCCTGGACTGGGTATGACGAAAATACTAGTTTCTCCATCAAGGGCAAGCAGCTGCATCCGCACGATGACTTTCACGGCCGCTATCACGTAGCTACGCCGGACTACTTTCGCGCGCTCGGGATTCCTTTGCTGAGCGGACGTTTCTTTACCAGAGACGATAACAGAGATGCGCCACTGGTACTGATAATCAATCGCGCCCTGGCAGAGAACTATTGGCCAGGTGAAAATGCGGTGGGGAAACAAGTCACTTTCTTCGATAACCCAAAGGATAAAGACTGGATTACAGTGGTCGGCGTTGTAGGGGATGTAAAAGATAAGCCGAATAGTCCAGCCGCTCAGCCTGCGTTCTGGTGGTCAAATCTCCAGCAGCCGTTTCCATTTACCGAAATGTCCCTGGTAGTTCGTGCGAACTCTAATCCGGAGTTGCTGGTGGATGCCGTCCGCAATGAAGTAAAGCGTCTCGATCCGGCGCTGGCAGTTGCTGATGTCAAGCAGATGGACCAGATTGTGCAGGGCTCGGTCGCTACACCGCGCTTCGCCTTTGTCCTTGTGGGGTTATTCGCCGGACTCGCAATCCTCCTCGCCGCGATTGGCACCTACGGAGTGATCTCGTATTCGGTAAGTCAACGGACTCCTGAGTTTGGATTGCGCATGGCCATGGGCGCGCAGCGCTCAGACGTATTGCGCCTGGTCCTTATGCAGGCGGCAAAAATGATTCTTGCAGGCACAACGATCGGAGTCGTCCTCGCCCTCGCATTCTCGCGCGTGTTGAAGAATTTAATTTACGATGTCAGCCCGGCCGATCCGCTCACGTTTATATCTGTAGGCTTTCTCGTGATTGCCACAGGTGTGCTCGCGTGCTACATCCCTGCGCGGAAAGCGACAGAAGCAGATCCGATGATCGCCCTGCGCGCGGAATAGTAGCCGCTACACTCCCAGCATCAAGCGGACGGGGTTTTCCTTTTCGCCAATGCCAAAGGACCACGAACGCCGTTCCTGATAGCTTCGTGTTCACGCGTTCAGGATCCCGATATGTTCCGAAGATGCGATCCCAGACCGTCAACATGTTGCCCAGGAGATGGTGAACTAACGGATTCACGCTCGAGACAGTCGCAGTCTCTCTTGTTGCCCGGCTACTCGTAGCGGATGGCTTTGACCGGATCGAGTGCTGCTGCTCTGCGGGCAGGAAGCCAACAGGCAAAGAGTCCGACGACGGCAAGCAGCAGGCTGACGGCAGCGAAGACGATCGGGTCTGACGGTGAAACGCTGATGGGCAGGCTTGCCATAAGGTGAGTAGCGGGCAATGCTGTGGCCATACCGAGAGCGAGACCGACAACGATTTGCCACAGACCGCGCGTCATGATGAGGGTGACGATGTTACGCGCGTTCGCCCCCAGAGCCATGCGCACGCCAATCTCCTGCGTGCGGCTGCTGGTCGCCTGCGCAATGACAGCATAGATGCCCACGGAAGCCATGAGCAGCGCAATCAACGCAAAACCCGAGAAAAGCTTGCTGAATAGATGAAGATACCATTGCTGGCGCTCGACAGCCGCGGTGAGCATATAGACGTCGCGCAGAGGCAGGTTCGAGTCAAGGTTCTGCACAGCCGCGCGCACGGCGGATGTGGGATTACTGCTGGAGCGAACCAGCACGGCCATGCCGTTCCAGCCTTCCTGACGCGAGGGAACAAAGAGCAATGGCTTCGGCGACCTCTCGTCGAGCTGTTGAACGATGTTGGCTGAGATACCGATGACGGTGATCCAATCCCCAGGCTTGTTCTTGTCGTCGTAGAGGCGGAAGCGCTTTCCGATAGCGGATTGATTGGGCCAGAAATGCTCGGCGCACTCGCGGGTGAGAATGGCGGCTTTGTGGTCGGCTGTGCCGTCGGTCTCATTGAAATCGCGACCGAGCAGGATAGGAAGACTGATGGCATCGAGGTAACCGGGAGACTGAACGACGAAGGAGACGGATGGGCGGTGCGCGGGATTATCGACGGTAGAGTGCTCGATCTCAATCTGCTGCGTAGCGGCTCCGAGACCGGGCAAGTCTGACCCGATGGCGACATGGGTTACGCCGGGAATTGCCTTGAGGCGCGGCAGCAACTGATCGTAAAAGCGCTGCCGGGCATCGGCGTCTTTGTAGCGCTCGTCGGGAAAGTCGATGCGTGCGGTCATAAGCTCATCAGCCGGCACGGATCGATTGACGGAAAGATTCTGAAGAAGGCTGTGCACGAAGACTCCGGCGCCGGTGAGCAGGACAAGCGTAAGCGCGAACTGAAGGACGACAAGTATGCCGGAGAGCCTGCCGCCGCGATGTTTACCGACGCTGCGAGCGCCTTCCTTCAGAACATCATTCAAATCCACACGCGAGGAACGCAGGGCTGGAACAGTCCCGAAGAGCAGGCCGCTGAAGATGCACAGAGCGGCGAAGTAGCCAAAGACGGCGTAATCCATCCTGAACGTGATCCAGTAGGGCTTGCCGACATTCTGCGTTGACAGGTCGAACCAGTGAACTCCCAACACGGCAAGAGCGAGGCCGAGGATGCCGCCAAAAATGCTGAGCAGCACGCTTTCAACAAGCAGCTGACGAACGACGCGCCATCGCGAGGCTCCGAGTGCGGAGCGGATGGAGATTTCCCGTTGACGGACAAGCGCGCGGCTGAGCATCATGTTTGCCACATTGGCACAGGCGATGAGCAATACGAATCCGACGGCAGCGAGCATAAGGAGGAAGATCAGACGGATATTTCCGCCGTTGTATCTCTGCTGGAAGGTTTCGACGGTTACGCCTATGTCTTTGTCTGTTTCGGGATACTGCGTGGCGAGGCGGCGGGCGATTCCATTCAGATCGACGCTGGCCTGAAGGATGCTGGTACCGGGCTTGAGCATTCCGAAGAGCTGCAGCGGCCGGTTGGTGCGCTTTTCCAACTCGGGCGTAGGAGCGAGCGGCATCCACATGTCTACGTTGGTTGGGAATTTAAATCCCTTCGGCATGACGCCGATGATGGTGGCTGGTTTCTCATTGACGCGCACGTGCCGGCCGATCACGCTGGAAGAGCTGTTGTAGCGATCTTTCCAGATGCCGTATCCGAGCAGAAGTACGGGCTCCGCGCCCGCTTTGTCGTCGGTGGGAAGAAATCCCCGGCCAAGGACAGGCCGGATGTGCAGCATATCGAAGATGCCGGATGAGGCCCGCTCCATCTGGTACGCCTGGGGAGGATTGCCCAGTTCACCGAGAACGCCCTCTTCGTCGCTGGCTGCTTCGAGAGCCTCAAGAGATGCCGCCTGCGCGCGGTATTCGCGGAAGTCCGGATATGAGATACGCATCGTATCCTCGTTCTGCGAGGCGTTGCGGTTGCGGATGGCCACCAGCCGCTCACCGCCGGCAACCGGCACCGGCTTGAACAGCACTGCGTTAATCAGCGTGAAGACCATGGTGTTAAGACCGATGCCCAGGGCCAGAGTCGCCACCACAGCGGCTGAAAACCAGCGATGGGAGAAGATCATGCGCAGGGCAAACGCAGGTCGTGTGCCATGGCAGGCGGATACGGATAGAGAGGGTGCATAGTTCCGTCAAAACGAAGGGCAGCACACCCAGAAACCGCCAATGCGATTTTGGCGCTGATCCTTAAACGTCTTCGCTATATTGACCGTGCGCCAGAATGCTATGTGGTACGTGGGCAGATTAGAGACTTTTCTGAGTAAGCAGCTGTTTGAATTTCTACTCTCCCCACGCAACAGGAGCGCCGGGACCTGATCAGTTTTTTGAAACATACTAGAGATAGATAGGGCGTCGAGCAGTTTCTTCAGGATGCTCGCCAGCGGTCAGCAGGCTAGAATCCAGATTGTGAGCGGCAAAGAATTCATGTCTCCGGGCGAGCGCAGCCAGTTCCATCGCCTGCTTCTCGCCTGGTTTGACGTCCATGCCCGTGACCTTCCCTGGCGGCGCACCACTGATCCATATGCGATCTGGGTTTCAGAGATCATGCTCCAGCAGACCCGCGTGAACGCCGTCCTCGATCACTACGCGCGCTTCATGGCCCGCTTCCCAACGGTCGAAGCGCTGGCCCGCGCCGAAGAGCCGGAAGTCCTCGGGATCTGGAGCGGCCTGGGCTACTACCGCCGTGCCCGACTGCTGCATAAGGCGGCAAAGGTTGTTGCGAACGAACTTGCGGGAAAAATGTCCAAAACTGTTGAGTCCTTGAGAAAGCTCCCTGGCATCGGAGAATACACATCCGCGGCTATCGCCAGTATCGCCTTTGGCGAGCCTGTCGCAGTCGTCGATGGAAATGTCGAGCGCGTCATCCTGCGCCTCACCGCCATGGAGCCGGCGGCAAACGGCAAATTGGTCCGCGAGATTGCTCAGGCACTCCTCGATCGCAGCCGTCCCGGCGATTCCAACCAGTCCATGATGGAACTGGGCGCCACGCTATGCCTGCCGCGCAATCCACTCTGCCTCGAATGCCCCGTGCAGACACTCTGCCGGACACGCGGTGAACACCCCGCAATTCGCGGGAAGAAAATGCACTCGAAACCGGTTTATTTCGCGTTTTTCGAACGCAAAAAGCGCAAAAATTGCACCGAGATTCTCCTTGAGCAGCGCCCCCATAATGCATCGCTCATGGCCGGAATGTGGGAGCTGCCGCATCTCGAAGCCACCGCATTCGACGAAAACCGCCTGCTGTTTTCCCTGCGCCATTCCATCACTACAACCAACTATCAGGTCAGCATTCTCCGTTTCGCGCCGGAAGAAGAGCAAGGCCTGCCAGAACATGCAACCCGCATGTGGATGAAAGCCGAAGCCCTGCCGAGTCTTCCTCTCACCGGCCTGGCGCGAAAAGCGCTTAAGCGTCTTGGCCTGCTGTCTGGAACCGCCTCAACCATCCTTCCAGCAAAAGCATCTGCGTCAGACACCTCCAAACTGCTCTTTCGCTGACCAATCTGTAGCAGAATAGTTATTTGCAGGCGCAAGCGCATTGGCTGGCTGCTTGAATTGAAACCCGCTCTGTAACGCGGGAAACCATCGCATGATAACGAGGGCCTTCAGGCCTGGTTTTACGCTATTTCCAAGGAGCATCCATGACCCGATCTCTCCGTCTGGCCTGCACAATCGGGCTTTTCTCCGCTGTCGCAGCGGTGTGTCAGGCGCAAGTCCCCGCAATTCCGGGAGTACCCGAAGCCGCACGCAATGCCGCCGACAGTATTGACGCCGAGAAAATACGCGCTCACGTCCGCTTCCTTTCGAGCGACCTGCTCGAAGGCCGCGGACCGGGCCTGCGCGGCGCGCAGATCGCAGCCGAATATATCGCGACGCAGTTTGCGCTCGATGGGCTGAAGCCCGCAGGCGACAGCGGAACTTATTTCCAGAAGGTTCCGCTTTATGCAGTGCACACGATCGAAGACCAGACCAAAGCCTCCTTCGTCCCGCAGAACGGCCAGCCAATTCCGCTCGCCTACGGCGAAGACTTCGTGACCAAAGACGAGACTGGGTCGCCGTCCGCCGACATCGACGCGCCCATTGTCTTCGTCGGCTACGGCATCGATGCGCCTGAGTACCACTGGAACGACTACGCAGGCGTCGACGTGAAAGGAAAAGTCCTGCTCGTGATCGTGAATGAGCCGCCCTCGACCGACGAGAGTTTCTTCAAGGGCAAGACGATGACTTATTACGGCCGCTGGACCTACAAGTACGAAGAGGCATCGCGTAAGGGCGCTCTCGGCGTGCTTGTTATCCACCGGACCGACCTCGCCAGCTATCCCTGGCATGTAGTGCGCGATTCACAGGCGATCGAGAAGTCATACCTGCAAGGCGATCCGACGGCAACCCTCCAGGCGGCAAGCTGGATCCAGCATGACGTATCTCAGAAGCTCCTGACGGCTGCAGGCCAGGGTTCCAATCTGGACGCTCTAATTGACGCAGCCGGCAAGCCTGGATTCCATGCCGTCGAGCTACCGGTTCACTTCAAGGCGCACATCGCCAGCAAGGTCCGGCACTACGAATCGGACAACGTTATCGCCGAAGTGCCCGGCGCGCAGCCGGGACAAGCCGTCCTCTATTCGGCTCATTACGACCACCTGGGTATCGACCCCGATGCGAAGGGCGACCAGATCTACAACGGCGCAGCTGACAACGGCACCGGATGCGGCATCCTGCTGGAAGTGGCTCGTGCCTACTCCCAGACCAAACCGCCGCACAGTATCTACTTCGCCTCTGTCACCGCCGAAGAGCAGGGACTGCTCGGCTCGCAATGGCTGGGCATGCATCCGCCTGTCCCCGCTGCGCAAATCACAATCAACCTCAACTACGACATGCTGAACCCCATCGGCATTCCCACTGCAACCGAGCTTGGCGGAGCTGAACGCACCACCTTCTACCCTGAAGTAGAGAAGACCGCCAAGGCCTTCAATCTGACCATCGAGCAGGATCAATTCCCCGGTGCCGGCCACTACTATCGCTCCGACCACTTCAGCTTCGCCCGTGTTGGCGTGCCAGCGTTCTCCATTGGCGAGGGAACTACCTTCGAGGGTCATGCCCCGGAGTGGGGCAAGCAGCAGATGGAAGACTTCGTGGCCCATCGCTACCATCAGCCGTCCGATGAATACCGGCCGGAAATGGACTTCCGGGGCGACGCCAGAATGGCGCAATTCGGGTTCATTCTTGGGTGGGAAGCGTCGTCGCTGCCGCATACAATCGGGTGGCAGTCCGGCGACGAGTTTGAAACGGCCCGCAAGAAGGTCAATTAGCAGGAGGCAAAATGAAGCGGGAGATAGGGCACAGAGTTGCCATGGCCTTGCTGCTGCTCTCGCCTCTCTGTGCGTGCGCTCAAAGCGTAAGCATGCCATCGCTGCATCATCGCGGCGATCCCAGCACAACCGACCATCCAGTTGTGGTCAAACAGGGCAGGAATAATTCACTGATTCCCGACGATGCCTCCGGCGCCTATATGCTGGGTCATCCCGGCGAAGTCGTCGAGATCACGATGCAATTCGGCGAGCTAAGCGGATACATCTCCAGTCAGGGCGATGGAGAAAGCGACGGCGGAACTCCGTTGACGTTCTTCTTCGACAAGACTTCTTTTCGGGGACAGGAGCTAAGCTTTACCACCCGACAGATACACGGAATCTGGTATTCATTTCAGGGCACCATCGTTCGCGGCCCTGGCAAGACCCGTGATCAGGACGGCTACTACCTTCTTGCCGGCGACCTGATTGAGCATAATGCCGTTCAGAAGACTGAATCGAGGCGGAGCGTAAGTTTGAAATCGGGGCGGGAATTTGGCTAGTTCCACGCTGCCTGAAGCATTCGCATGGAATTCTCAAAATTTATTTCTGTGGCGACTGGTATTCGTGGCCTGGCCCTGAAGGGATTACCGCCACTCCCTCCAATCCGCGGCGCCGAAAGATCCCACTCTGCTTTTCGTTATCGAAGCCTTCAGAATCAATGGTTTTGCTCTTGCTTGGTGAGAAGTAAATCCATGCTCCGATTGCTACGCCCGCCAGCAAACCGCCAGTAAATCCTCGCCAGTAATCGACACGGTCCATCATTCTTTGTGAGAAGGGAGCTCTCATACGGCGGTTGCTTCCTTTTAATTTAGATATATCTAAAATAGCTTGCAAAGTACTCAGGTTCGATATATCTTTAGATATATCTTAGAAGATCTAAGAAAGGATTATATGTTTCGAGAAAGACATAATGAACACGAAGGGCACGAATCATGCGGGCCACGATACTGGAAACACTTTCGCGGGGGACGGCACGGCTTCTTCGCAGAAATGGGTGAAATGTGGGGCCGTCAGGGCCAACGTTTCGGCGGAGATTTTGGCGGACGGCTGTTTGACAATGGCGAATTGCGCTTTGTAATTCTGCAGCTGGTCGCGGAAAAACCGAGCTACGGCTACGAACTTATCAAGGCTATCGGCGAACGCCTGTCCGGCGTATATGCTCCCAGCCCCGGCGTGGTGTATCCAACATTGACCATGCTTGAGGAAGAAGGCTTTGCCACGGTCGCTGCGACCGACGGCGCCAAGAAACTCTACACCATCACCGATGCTGGCCGCGAAGAACTGAATGCCAACAAAGCGTTGGTCGACGGGATTTTCGCCCGGATCGCACAGGTTGGCTCCGCATTCGGGCGGGGACGCTCACCTCAGATCATGCGAGCCATGCACAACTTCAAGCTGGCGCTGAAGCTGCGTTTCGCGCAGGGCGACTTAACCAAAGAACAGGTAAACAAGATTGCAGAGATCATCGATGCCGCTGCTAAGGGAATTGAATCCATCTGACCGGGAGCCGGTTGCGTCACGTCTTGAGCATCCGGAATCCCATCCATTGCAGGAAGAAAATGCAGGATTGAGTATGCAGGCACGCGTTACCGAGCTTGAGGCCAGGAATTTGTACCTTCAGTCGCTTGTCGTAGAACTTCTGGACAAGAATGAAAAGCTGCGCCGCAAGGCAACACAACAGGAGAATGCTGCCGAGAAACTTTTATCTCAGTAATAGTCTGCGCAGCTAAGGTAGTAGCCGCAAGAATTGCACACGAGTTTGCAGCGATGGCCGGTCAGCTGAGTGGAACAGTTGGGGCAATACACCGAATGGTGTTCCACATTAGCGTGCTGGGGTTGAGCTTCCGTCGTGTGGACATCGGGATCTGGAGCCTGAGGGAACACTCGGCAAGATTACCGAAAATTTAAAGAAGGCAAAAGCGCAGACGTCATGTTGAACCAAAGATGTACATTCGACGGTGGCTATACGGGTTGATATGCTCAGAAGTGCATCGAAAGAGGAAGTGCGCAAATTTGCGTGAACCTCTGTATCGAAAGGAGCAAGTTATGGAACGTACAGCGAGTGCCGTCTGGAAGGGTGGACTGAAAGATGGCAAGGGCGTGATTTCATCCCAGAGCGGCGTTTTGAAAGAGACGCAGTATTCCTTCAGTACGCGATTTGAAAACGGTATCGGCACCAATCCTGAAGAGCTGATTGCAGCAGCCCACGCGGGTTGCTTCACGATGGCGTTAAGTGCGCAGTTGGGCAACGCAAACCTTACGCCGGAGTCTCTTGAGACGAACGCCTCCGTCAAATTCGAAAAGACGGACGCGGGCTTTACGATCACGGCGATTCACCTGACGACGAGGGCCAAGGTTCCGGGCGCCAGTGAGTCCGCCTTTGAAACCGCAGCGCAAAATGCCAAGAACGGCTGCCCGATTTCCCGCCTCTTTAAAGGAAATACTGAGATTACGCTCGACGCCAGGCTTGTCTGACGTAGATGGCTGGTGGCATTTTCCGGATAATAGTAAGATTGGAAATTTTCTTATTTATAGAAAGCGCCGCAGCTCACTCTGCGGCGCTTTCGCTGTTTGCGCGAAGATAGTTACGTAGTTCACGGTTAATGTCTGTAGCCTGTTTCACCCCTTGATCGAGCATCTGAAGCCATTGCCGTGCATTTTCGTTTAGCTCCACCGTGCCGAGCAGATAACTTGTTTGAAGTATGACCTCCAGGGCATTACTCAGATCGTGCGAGAGGTGTCGCAATTGCATTGCATGGGCGGATGGAATTGATTGTGGCTTGGTGTGTTCTGTCATGGGTGGTCCTGGTGATAACGGCGATCGGCCGCCGAAACGCAAACTTCGATTGTATTGTCTTTTGCATCATTAAGATGCCCATATCCCCGTCGCGCACGGTGTTTGACACAATTTTAGCGGCCAAGTAATCTAAAAATTGCTGCTCGTCCAGCCATTCGTGTTGGACTTCTTCCCGTGCCGAAGTGGCGGAATTGGCAGACGCGCGTGGTTCAGGTCCACGTACTCGCAAGGGTGTGGGGGTTCGAGTCCCTTCTTCGGCACCAATCACTTTGAATCAATGAGTTGCAACGCTGGTTACAGTCCTGGCAGCGTAATTTCTTGAGCTGCCAAGGCAAACTAAGGCCTTTGCACGCGTGCATTACCAACTAAACTTCGCGCCTACCTGAATATGGCGTGAGCCGCCTGAACCGACAACCGGATTCGAAGCATAGACATCTGGTGTGTAACGGGCCAATCCAAGCGAGGACGTGTCGGAGACGTCTCCGTCAATGCCTGTCAGGTTTGGATGATTGAGGATGTTGAAGAATTCTCCGCGCAACTCCAGGTTGAGGCGGTCTCCAAAAGTAAAGGTCTTGATCAGGGAAAAATCGAGGTTGACGTAGTCCGGTCCGCGTACTACGTTTCGCCCCATGTTACCGAAGTCTCCAGTGGCGGGCGGCGTGATCGTCCAGCCCGAGCCAGCGTAGCAACCGTAATACGCCAGTTGACCGTTATCGACGCCGTCGGGATCTGCCGCTACGCACGCCGAATTGGTGGTGCCGTCGGCAAAGAAGGGAAGAGATCCGGTCTTGACCCAATGAATATTGCTTGCATCTCCGGTCATGTTCCAGCGGTCGTTGAAAGACCCCGTCATACTGATGTCGTCAAAACTGTCGTAAAACAGAACAGGTTCGGCGCTTTGCGCAGTAAAGATACTATTCATGCGCCAGCCTTTCAGCACTTGCGCGTAGCCCGGTCTACCCGGAATTTGATACGTGGCTGCAAACGTAAAGCGGTTTCGAATATCGAAATCCGAGTCACCGCGCTCAGCTTCCGGATTGAAGCTGTTCTGAATGGCATAGCCGCGATTACTGCTTGAATCGTCAATGGAATGCGCCCATGTGTAGCCAGCCACAAAGAAGAGGCCCTTCGTTGTCTGCTGCTTCAGCGTCACCTGCAACCCGTGATAGATCGAGTCGTCACCGTTGCCTAATTGATCGACGAAGCTCAGGTAGGGAAATTTATTTACAAACGGGCGACCGGACTGTTCGTCATCTTCGGTGTCGTTCGCATAAATGTTCTGGTTCAGATCGAGAATGCTGTACAGTTTTGTGCCTTTGTTGCCGACATAGGCAATCGTAAGTGCCGCGTTCTTCCACATTGCCTGCTGGACGTTCGCATTCCAATTCCAGACATACGGTACAACCAGATTTCTGTTGACCCCCAGGACCGGACACGGCTGATCATAAGAGCAGCTCAAGAGATTTGGATCGAGGTTACCGAAGATCGGTCCGCCAGACTGCCAGTTGCTGGTGACCGTGTCACCGCTCAGCTGAAAGAAGCTCGCGTTAATGGTGCCTCCACCCGGCGTAACTCCCGCCGCACCGGTCGGGATTACGGAAAGCCCTTCCGCCTCTGCGCCGTTTTGTCCGATGAAGATGGAAATGTGCGGCACTTCGTAAATCATGCCGCCACCGATGCGAACTACTGTCCGGCCAGCACCACCGACGTCATAAATGAACGCGAGTCTCGGTCCAACATTGTTCCAGTCTGTTTTGTAAGGCTGGTCGATCTGCTTTCCTACCTGCACCAGGCCGAGTGTGGGATCGAAATTGCCGAGTAGATCGTGCTGCTCCTTGATGGGGAAACTCACATCATAGCGAAGGCCGTAACTAACAGTCAGATTTTTCCTGGCGCGCCAGCTGTCCTGCAAAAAAAGGCCGAATGTCTTTTGCGATACCTTTCGTCTGCTGTTGCCAATCCAGGCATAGCCGCGAGACGGATTCCCGGTGACAAAATCGTCGAGACTACTGAACCGCAATTCACCCGGGCCATAATCGTTGCGAGTATTGTCGGTGCTGCCAGTGCGAAATTCGCCGCCAAAACGGAAGTTATGGGAACCTTTCAGATAGGAAGCGTTGTCCGAAAAAATGTATGTCTGATTCGGAGTCGTCAGCAGCGGATAATCCACGTTTCCGCCCAGCGTATGTGACATGAAACCGGAGATCCGCACCTCGGGCATGCCGTAATTTAACGGGTCGGTAACGCCGGTGTTCAGGCCGTATTCTGTCGCGTTGACGCTGTGATCTCCCTGAAACAATTGCTGCCACAGCCGGTTGTATCCAACATGCACCTGGTTGTTGAATCGGGCATTGGCAGAAAAATTCCACGATCCGCCCAGCAGTTGCCCTCGCGTGTCAGCATGTGAGAGCCAGATAGGCTGTGCGACGTTGACGTCCTCTTCAATCTGATTGCTGTCGCCGATAAAGTATGTGGCGTTGAAACTATGACGTTCCGTTGCCGGGAAATCCAGCTTGACGATACCGTTGTCTTCCCGGTTTTGATTGTTGTAGTCCGTGTTGATTGCCGTGATGTCGTTTGGATCGGCAGTGCCGCCGGGGTTTGCGAGAAATAATGTCTGGCCATTCTTGTTGTAGTTCACCAGATTCATACTCATCGGATCACAATTGCCTGCGATCTGGCAGGCCTGGACAGCGCTCGCGAGGCTATCTTCCGTATCCAGAGAACCATCCGGATTTGTAAGAATGGATGTCACCGGAGAATCTACCGAGACAGGGTTGCCAACAATATCGCGAACGCCTTCGTAGTTTCCAAAGATGAATAGCTTGTTTTTGAGGATCGGTCCCCCGCTCGAAGCACCGAATTGATGGAGTCGCAAAGCTGAGAGTGGCGTGCCTACGGGATTGAAGTAGTTCCGTGCGTCCAGTGCATTGTTGCGATGAAAATAGTAAGCGGAACCGTGAAATTGATTGGTTCCCGACTTAATGCCCATGTTGACAATCGCGCCGGGCTTGTAGCCATAGTCGGCCTCGGGGCTGGATTGAACATTGAACTCCTGAATCGCATCGATCGGCAGATGCGTAGCAGGCGTACCGGTTACGCCGGGTTCATTCAGGACTGTGTCTCCGTAATAAGCGTCGTTGTCATCGATTCCATCAACGATGAAATTGTTATCTGTTGCACGGTTGCCGTTGGCGGTAATCGATAATAATCCGCCGCCCGGCTCTCGCTGAATTCCAGGCTGTAGAGTTACCAGGTTCTGAAAATCGCGCCCCTGCAGTGGCAATTCGTTGATAGCATCGTTGGAGAATGTGCTTCCCAGCACATCATTCGTCGTGTTGATGACCGGAGCTTGATCAGAAATCGTGATCGTTGTAGCTACCGATCCCGGGCGGAGAGCAACATCGACTCGGATGTCGCGAGCGACCTCAAGCTGCAAGCCAGTGCGCTCAAATTTTTGAAATCCGGCAGCTTCAACCGTCACAGTGTAGGGCCCTGGCTCAAGATTGGGCGCAGCAAATTCCCCTGAACTGGTAGTGGTTATGGTGCGGCTGACTCCGGTCGCAATGTCGGTGATCGTTACTTGCGCGCCCGGTAGCACCGCACCGCTTTGATCCGTCACCAGGCCCAAAATTCTTCCCTGGTAGGTTTGCGCTGAAAGGGACGCCAAAAGAGACACCATGAGCAGGCAGATGAAAACCGCTTTCCTTTTCACGGGAACAACCTCCTACGAAACGAAAAAAAGCAAAACCACAGGAGAGTGTATGTGTTGAACGGGATTCCACCAATAGTTTTGTTGTGAATTGCTGCAAGCTGCCATCGGCGTACTACGCCGCGCATCAGTGTAATGTTTTGTAATTCTGATTGCCGGCAACAATCCAGAAGAAGCTTTTAGAAGATATGCTGGAAATTCATAATCTCAGCAGCTGTGAATACATCCATGATCTATGACGTCGTTATTGCGGGCGGTGGCCCGGTCGGACTCTTCCTTGCCTGCGAGCTTTCTCTCGCCGGTGTATCTGTTCTGGTGCTGGAGAAGAACGAGAACCCAAATACCGCACTCAAGAGCGGATGGATGGGAGCACGCGGACTCAACTTCCCCTCAACTGAAGCCTTCTATCGACGCGGACTTCTCGGCGAAGTAAAAGCTGCTTCCTTTGGCTGGGTAGGCGGTCAGTTGCGCGGCATGGAATTTACCGGCGACGGAAAGGTATCTGCCCCTCCGGCTTCGAACCCGCGTTTTGCCGGCCACTTCGCAGGTATCATGCTTGACGCCAGTAAGGTGGATTTCTCCAATCAAAAATGGATTATTCCCGGCCCATCAGTCGGTGGCGGCATGGTGAGCCTTGAAGCGATCGAGGACCTGCTTGCCCATCGAGCAAAGGAGCTTCGCGCCGACCTTCGATTTGGACATGAAGTTATCGGCTTTACCAAAACAACGAACGGTGTCGCCGTTCAAACAACGAATGGAGACTTCGAAGCGAAGTGGCTCGTTGGCTGCGATGGGGGACGAAGCAATGTGCGTAAACTCGCGGGTTTTTCGTTTGAAGGCACTGAACCCGAACTAACAGGCTACATGGCAATTGTCGAGTTTGAAGATCTCGATAAGCTCGCTTCCGGTTTCAACTTGACGCCCCACGGTATGTACATACACGGCCCTGCACCGGGACGCATTGGCGTGGTTGATTTTGATGGAGGCCGCTTCGATCGCACCTCTGAAATTACACTCGAAAATCTGCAGGAAATGTTGCAGCAAGTCTCCGGAACAAAGGTCACGCTCAAGTCGGTGGAGGTCGCCACAAGCTACACGGACCGTTCCCGGCAAGCGACAACCTACCGTGAAGGACGTATCTTCCTCGCGGGCGATGCCGCGCACGTCCACTCGCCTTTCGGTGGACAAGGCATGAACGCCGGGCTGGGCGATGCCATGAATCTAGGATGGAAACTGGCCGCAGTCATCAAAGGATGGGCGCCCGATGATCTGCTCGACACTTATACAGCGGAGCGGCATCCGATTGGGGAATGGGTTTTGAATTGGACACGCGCTCAGGTAGCCATCGTTCGCCCCGACCCGCAGGCGCGAGCCATCGCTGCAGTGATCCGCGACCTGATAGCGACAAAAGACGGCACGAATTATTTCGTCGAAAAGATCTCCGGCGTTTCTATGCGCTACGATCTCGGAGGAGAACATCCGCTCGTAGGCTTTAGCGCCCCAGACTTCGAACTCGAAGAGGGAATCCGTCTTGGTGATCTGCTGCACGACGGGCGCGGCTTGTTGCTCGATTTCACCGCGAGCGAATCCCTGAAGGCGTTATGCATCGGATGGCAAGACAGATTACAGTACGTCGCTTCCCATTCAAAGGATGAGAAGGGTCTGACAGCACTCCTTGTTCGTCCCGATGGATTTGTAGCGTGGGCGGCGGATGGAGGATTCGATGCGGCAGCAGTCGAGCAATCCATCCGGCGCTGGTTTGGAGCTCCCGTTTCTTAGTAATGGAAGCGTGCTTGTGTTGTTTTCCGCCCATAATTACGCATGCCGATCTAAACATCGTTCGAAGACGTCCTATTAGTCGGATGAGTCCCTCCCTTCCCGGTTGTGGGATCGTTTAACCGGAAGAACGTCGATGCTAGAGTTATCGAAAAGCTGATTTCGACGAGGAGTTGAATCTTGCTGGTCGATTGCCACTCGCATGTGTGGGCCTACCCAGGTCATCTTTCCGATGAATTCGTGAACGAAGCCAACGCGCGATCACGCGGACATCGTCTGGATCTTCATGTGCCGCCGGAAAAGCATCTGCAGGCAATGGCCGGGGTCGACAAGGTGATTGTCTTCGGCCTGCGGGCGCATCATTCGGGATTGTGGGTTCCGAATGATTACATTGCCAGCTACGCGGCAAGCTATCCGGAAAAAGTCATCGGATTCGGAGCTATTGACCCCGCGGTCGATCCGATTGAAGAGACCCTCGATGAGATCGTAACCCTGAAGCTGCGCGGCGTAAAACTTGGGCCTATCTATCAGAACATTCACCCGACCGATCCCAGAATGATGAAGGTCTATGAGTTCTGTCAGGCACATGGACTGCCCATCATGATTCATCAGGGAACGACCTTCGTCAGGACAGGCCCTCTAAAATATGCGCTGCCCATCCAACTGGAAGATGTGGTCATAGAATTTCCTGAACTGCGGATGATCATCGCTCATCTGGGGCATCCGTGGATTGCCGAGACACTGGTTCTTATACGCAAACATCCGCATCTCTATTCGGACATCTCGGCTCTGCACTATCGCCCCTGGCAGTTCTACAACGCACTCATTATGGCGAAGGAATATGGTGTCCTCGACAAGATTCTTTTCGGGTCGGACTATCCCTTCACGACTCCCGAGGCGCAGATAGACGGACTGCGTAACATTAACCATTTCGCTGAGGGCACCAATCTTCCGCGGCTGACCAATGAGGAAATCGAGAGGCTTATTTACAGTCCTACGCTGACCTGCCTTGGCTTGGAGACGACGTGAAGATTACCGACGTCAACGTGATCATTCTTGAATCGCCGGGGTCGTATCAAGCAACATCAGGTGGAGAAGAAGCCTACGGCATCAAATATCTCGGCATTGTCAAGATTGAGACTGACGCGGGCATCACAGGCTATGCCGATCTTGAAACGCAGCCCCATGTCGCGCAGTCAATCGTCGCCGCTCCTTCTGAGGGCGCAGTGCCCGGATTTCAGGGACTTCGCTCAGTTTTAATCGGAGAAGATCCATTTGAAGTCGAGCGCCTCTGGCACAAGATGTATATGGCTTCTGTCTATTACGGCAGGCGCGGCGCAGCCATGCAGGTGATCTCCGGTATCGACATCGCATTGTGGGATATTGTCGGCAAAAGAGTCGGGCAGCCTATTTATAAGTTGCTCGGAGGCGGCTACCGCGATCGAGTACCCGCATACGCCAGCACTTTATTTCGCTCCACTCCGGAGGGCATGCGTGATGCCAGCCGCGTTTATCTGGATCAAGGCTTCACAGCCGTGAAGTTTGGATGGGGTGTCTTCGGAGAAGATCATCAGCGCGATGTAGAACTCGTGGCGGCGGCGCGGCAGGCTCTGGGAGATCGCGTGGAGCTACTCATCGATACGGGCTGGTATATCCACCGCACCGCCAAAGAGGCCATTCAGATGGTGCGACGGCTTGAGCCTTATCGGCCGTTTCTGATCGAGGAGCCTTTGTCGCCGGAAGATTACGACGGATACGCAATGCTCGCCGGCGCAGTAGATACGCTCATTGCCTGCGGCGAGCAGGAAGCGGCCGAGTGGGGCTTTCGTACATTGATCGAGCGGGGACAGGTTGATGTGATCCAACCGGATCTCTCTCGCTGCGGAGGTTTTACGGCGGGCCGCAAAATTGTGCATCTGGCGGAACTGCATAACCGGCTATGTATTCCGCATGCGTGGATCTCCGATCTGTTGACGGCTGCTTCTCTGCACTTGAACGCTTTCATGCGCAGATCGGTCTTCCAGGAATTCAATGCCACCAGCGGGCCGCTGAGCCGTGAACTTTGCCATAAGCCGATTCAGCTTGAAGAAGGATTTCTGCGTGTTCCGCAAGGTCCGGGCCTTGGTGTTGAGGTAAACGAAGAAACAATCGAAAAGTACCGGGTAGGGTGATCCATGGACCGACTGAACGGCAAGGTCGCCATTGTTACTGGTGGCGCGAATGGAATCGGACGAGCAATCGCGGAAAGATTTGCGGAAGAAGGCGCATGGGTTCTCGTTGCCGATATAGAAGAACAGGCAGGGCAGGATGTCGTATCCGCGATACGCGCTAAAGGTGGAACCGCGGAATTTTGCGTCGCCGATGTATCCTCTCCAGAGGATGTGCAACGCGCCGTAACGATTGCGGCAACGCCTACAGGCCGCGTCGACGTTCTCTGTAACAATGCAGCTTATCTTTCACCCAATTTCCATGCAGCACTGGAATCGACTCACGATGAATGGCGTAAGTGCATCGATGTAACCCTTCTCGGTACCCACTACTTCACCAAGGCAGTCCTTCCATACATGATTGCGCAGAAGGCCGGGTCCATCGTAAACGTGGTCTCGATTCAGGCGATGGAAGGCATGATGACTTCGGTCGCCTACACTGCAACAAAAGCTGCCTTGCTCGGTTACACCATGAGTGTCTGTTATGACTATGGTCCGCATAATATCCGTGTCAATTCACTCTGTCCCGGTCCTATCCAGACGCGCATTGCAGGCCCTGAGGGCGACCCGCACTATCAATGGCAGTGCGATCAGACCACTCTTGGCCGCGTCGGCTATCCGAACGAAGTAGCATGGGCGGCGTTGTTTCTCGCTTCCGATGAATCCTCGTTTGTCACGGGAATTACGCTGCCCGTCGATGGCGGCTGGACTGCAAGCTCTGCACGAAAACGATCTTGAAAAGAACATGATGCGAAGAAGAGATTTTTGTGCGGGTGCGCTTGGCGGTCTGCTGTTTTCACTGCAACGATCGGCTCTTGCAACACCGCCCCTGCCTGTTACCGCAAGCGAGGTGCCTCTCTCGGTTGATTTGTCGGGAGAATGGGAGTTTCGGATCGATCCCCTCGATGTTGGTTTGAAAGAAAAATGGTACGAAACGGGTGTCTCATTTGAGCGAACAATTCAGGTGCCCTGTGCATGGAATGCACAGGGCGTTGCCTTTGAATCAGCAGAGCAACTGCGCGAATACGAAGACAAGGCTTTAAAAGAACGAATGGCGATGCACGACATCGTGATGTCGGGTGGGCACCCGGAATCTGATCGGCTCTTTCATGTTTATCCGGGTCCGGGCTGGTATCGGAAAAAAGTCACGATCCCGGACGATTGGAAGGGAAAGGTTCCATGGCTTGTCTTCGCGGGGGTCCATCGCGAAGCGGACGTCTGGGTCAACAATCAACTGGTAGGAGCACATCGGTCTTATCTCACCCCTTTTCGCATGGACATTTCGTCGCATGCCAAGGCGGGCGAGACCATCACCATCGTGGCGCGAGTGGATGCCAATCGAAAAAAGGAAGTCGATCCACTACTGGGCTGCCTGGACACTCTCGATTTTCTTTATGTCACGTGGGGAGGAATCCATCGCCCTGTAACGCTCGAGGCGACAGATCAGAGTCGAATCGAAGACGTCTTTATCCTTCCGCATCTTGCGACCGAAACAGCCGAAATTCGGATCAGCATCCAGGGCAAAAAGTCCGCTCGATTTACGCTTGCCGCCAAAATTCTGGATGCAGACGGTGTTCCGGTGACGTCGGTTCAACAGTCGGTGGCTGACGACGGAGCCGAGACCGTGTTGATGCCTCGTCTCGCGAAAGCGAAACTTTGGTCGCCGGAAACCCCGCATCTTTACACTGCCCAGATCCAATTGCTTTCAGGCACAGAGGTGATCGACGCGCGCTCGATTCGCTTTGGGATGCGCGAATTCAAAGTGGAAGGGGAAAATTTCCTTCTGAATGGAAAGCCGATTTTCCTGCGTGGCTATGGCGACGACTGCATCTTTCCCAACACGATCTGCCCGCCTGCGGATAAAAACGAATTTCGCACTCGTCTTTCACGCGCCCGCGAATACGGCTTCAATTATGTCCGGCATCATAGCTGGATTCCTCCCAGGGAATACCTGGATGCTGCGGATGAACTTGGCATGATGCTCCAGCCGGAATTCCCATTTGTCGGGCGGCCAGATTTTTCGGGTGCTCCGGAAGCACGGCGCGTTGCTCTGGAGCAATGGACAGAAGTGATCCGGTGCAATCGAAATCATCCGTCGATCGTGACCTGGTGCATGGGGAATGAAATCTACGATTCCTTCGAGTTGGCGCCCGCGATGTATGAGGCGGCCAAACGTCTCGACCCGTCGCGGCCGGTTATCGACACAGATGGTTGTGATTTCAAAAATAAAGATCGCAAGACGCTCGACTTCATGGTGGTTCAGTTCAATGAAGGAGATTCGATGGGTTATCAGGACGGGAAATACAACTTCCCTTCCGACATTCATAAGCCCGTCATCGCGCACGAGATGGGGTACTTTGCAACGTTACCCGACTTAGATCAATTAAAGCTTTTCAAAAATGGATTGCGGCCCTACTGGATATTTGACGCTCATGCTCTAGCGCAGCAAAACGGTGTTCTCGATGTTTATCCCGATTGGCTGGCTGCATCGTACCGTCTTCAGGCTGTGAGCCTAAAAAGCAATGTGGAAGCGGCTCGCAGGTCACGCCTGAAGGGCACATCAGTGTGGCTCTTCCAGGATTATCCGAACTGCGCCGAGGGAGCGACCGATATGTTTCTTCGGCCTAAAGGAATTCTTCCAGCGGAATTCCGGAAGTTCAATTCTCCGACGGTATTGCTGCTGGATGCAGCCCGGCGCAACTGGTGGAACGGTGAGACCGCTGAATTCAAGTTCGTCGTCTCGCGATTCGAGGACGCTCCATCAAATCAGGCGAAGCTCCACTGGGTATTGAAGAGCGGAAGCGCAACTCTACTCGATGGCGTTCAGGAGAACCTTCAGATTCACTCTGGCGGAGTGCAGGAACTTTCCTCGTTCCAATTGAAAATTCCAGCAGGGCATCCATCAGAACGTCTCACGCTCGCAGCAGAGCTTATCGATGCAAACGGTAAAGCCGAAAACTCCTGGGACCTGTGGGTCTTTGCCAAAGAACTCCGCACGGAAACCGCCCGCAAAGGCCGCACGATTCGGTCTGATTCGTTTTGTGCAAAGTACTTATCGGCCCAGGAATATTCAGGCGGAACGATTCCGCTCGAGACGGAGCTTTTCGTCACGACCAGGATGGATGAGAACGTTCTTGCATATCTACAATCTGGCGGCCGAGTGCTGTTGCTTGAACCCGAGCCAATCTTTCCCACAGAAAAAACTGACTTCCGGCTTTCAGCGTGGGATGGAAAAGGGCCTGCGGGCACGATCTTCGACGCAAAACATCCAGCTCTTTCTGCCGTGCCATCGGAGGGTTGGTGCGATCTGCAGTTTTATTCGCTCATCCAGGGTTCGAAGACAATTCTCCTGGGCTCGCTTCCGGCGAAGATTCAGCCATTGGTGCGGTGCATTGATCGACCTACGCGCCTGGCGAATCGGGCATATCTGTTTGAAGCACAGGTAGGGCGAGGCAAACTTATGGTCAGCGGATTTAACTTTGCTGAATCGATTGGGTCGAAAGATCCAGCCGGAATCTTTCTGCTTGACCGATTCGTGGATTACACACTTGGGCCAGAATTTGAACCGAAGGCCGTCCTTCCTGAAGCAGCGTTGAAAGCCAATGCTATGAAAGCCTCTCTTGCAGGATTCCGGCAACCAGCATGAATAACGCCTACTCCTCGGGGAGGACGTATCTATGAAAGTAATCCGGTTCCTGACAGTTGTCTTAATAACTGGAGTCGTTGCCGCAACTGCAGTTGCACAAACACGTACCGCAACTTTGGATCTAAACTTTTCGAAAAACCTTGGCCCGATGGAAATGGACCATATCTCACTCGGGCAAGGCGGTTTATCGCCGGATCCGATATGGGATAGCCGCATCGCTGAAATTCGCGCTCTTCATCCCCGCCTGATTCGCCTGTTTGTACAGGAGTACTTCGACGTCCTACCGGCGAAAGGACAGTATCACTTCGACACACTCGATCAGTCCGTTCACGAGATCATCCGGGCCGGCGCGATACCGCTGATGACCATCACGGTCAAACCAAAAGTGCTCTTTCCCAAAGTCGATCAGGACATTGTCGATCCCAAGGACTACAACGCATGGGAGCAGCTCATGGCTCACATCGTAAGTCACTATAAGGCCGAGGGACTGAGCGGTTTCTACTGGGAGGTAGGAAACGAAGGCGATATCGGAGAGTCGGGCGGATCGCCGTATCGCTTTACGCCGGAGAACTACACACGCTACTACCAGCACACGGTCGAAGCGATTTTGAAGGCAGACCCAACCGCGCATGTGGGTGGCCCAGCCGTGGCCTCCTGGAAGTCACCGATACTTCCTGCACTGATCGCATTCTGCGACAAAAATAAAGTGCCCCTCAACTTTATTTCCTGGCACATCTATAACAATGACCCCAAGGCGATTCAGGCGACTATTGAGAGCGTAAAGACTCTTCTGGCGCAACATCCGACGATTCACCCGGAGACCATTCTCGACGAATGGAACATGGCATTGTCTCTTCCGCCTGAGAATCCGAGCATCCAGCCGGCCTTTGTTGCCGAGACTGCATGGCGAATGAAAGAGTCTGGATTGACGTATTCCTGCTTCTACCACATTCGCGACTACCATGTAGATCGCGATCGCTTCGCGCCGTTCTTCTCTCCGGGTGGAGCATCCTTTATGGCGAGCTGGTGGAACCGGATGCCGCAGTATTCAGGACTGTTCGATTATCAGAATGTGATGCGGCCTGCATATTTTTCTTTTGAATTGTTGGCGCGGGTGACTGGAGATCGTCTCGATGCCACATCGGACGATGATGCGGTTCATGCCTTCCTTTCTTACGACAAGACATACCGCATCTATAACCTTCTTTTCTGGAACTTCTCCGCATCGCCCGTCACGATTAAGCTACAGGAGCATGGTCTGACAGAGACCCTGGTCGTAAAGCGGCGACGATTGGATGCCAAGTCCCCTTCTGACGATGAGAATGCGCGTCTCCATCCTCAGCCAGACTTGAAACTCGATCCCAACGCTGCACCGGCGGAGATTCAACTGGAGCCATATGGCATGGAGACGTGGGCCCTTGAACCTGTGAACTGGGCAAAGCAATTGCTTGGGCGGTAACGCAAATGAAGACAGAGGCTAAGACAGCCAGTTCTTCTGAAACCCGCCGGCTTATTTTTTGCCTGAGCGCGGGTGTGACCCAGCCATGAATGTCGGAGTAGAAATCAGACTCAGAAAGGAATATGTGCGCGCTTACAGCACGCCATATTTTGCGAAGACATCCTTCAGGTAAGCTCCTTGCAAAAGCTCAGCCCGGCTTCCATTTTCCTTTTCAACTTTCTCCATAGCGAGCTGTATTACGTTCGGCAGAACTTCAGCGGGCACAGTAATGACGCCGTCATAATCGGCGAAGACCAGATCGCCGGGAGAGACTCGTGTACCCGCGCACTCTATCGGAACGTTGTAGTCGATGATTGTTCCGCGTCCCTTCGAATCAACTGGCTTAATGCCGCGCGCAAAGACAGGAAATTCTAGGTCCTGTATCTTGCGCACATCCCGCACAAGGCCATCAATCACGGCGCCTCTGGCGCCTCTGGCACGCGCTGCCGTCGAGAGCAGTTCTCCCCAGGGAGCATTCTGCAGAGAGCCGGCCGTAGACACGACGACTACCTCGCCCGGAAGGATGGAATCCAAAGCGGCAATTTCCATGGCATAGGGGTTTTCCGGAATATGGTAGATATCCACGTAAGAAAATGTGCGTGCCCATCCTACGAATCGATCGCTGGGCGAGAGCGGGCGCATGAATTCCCGGAGTGCCTGATTCCTGTATCCAAGCTCGTCCAGCGAGTCGGAAATGACCGCTGTATACAAGTGCTCTTCGATCTGCCTGAACAGTTCGAGGTCATCAGCGGTTGCGGGAGTTCTTACGAGACGATCAGTTTGGTCACTCATGGACACAGACTAACGACAAAAGGGGGTGTGCTGAAGGGGGAAATGATTGAAATACTGTGAAGTGTCCTTAGTATCGGACACCTTTGCGGCTGTATATGCGACAGGCTGCAACGCCGTTAGCTAAGACTCAATGCCGCCTTGCAACAACTAAGCTTCTGCGTGGTAGTTGTGTACTAATCCAGGAAGAATCGGTCTTTGCTTCTCGAGCGCAAGCGAACTGATATGTTGCGACAACAGGGATGCTGCTTCAACGACTCGGATTGCTCTCGCTGAAATATTTTCGAGCTGAGCCTTTACGCCGGAAATGCTGATGGCTCCAACAACTTCACCGGCACCGTTGTGCACGGATGCTCCAATACATCGAATGCCGATCTCTTCTTCTTCATCATCCACCGCGTAACCCAGCTGTTGAATCTCTTCACAGGCTTTCTTGAGGATGCGTCGCGAAGCAATGGTGTTCTCGTTATAGCGAATGAGTCCCTGCTTCTGGATAAGATCGTCAAGTTCTGAGGCAGGCAGATGAGCAATGAGAGCTTTCCCTAAAGCGGTGCAATGCAGTCCCATGCGCTTGCCTACCCATGTGGCCAACTTTGGTGTTCCTGCCGGCTCAATCCTGTCGATCAGAATAACCTCGCCTTCCTCCAATACAGCAAGATGTACGGTGAGGCCGGTATCCTGCATCAATTGCTGGAGAATCGGCGCAGCATGTCCGCGGAGGCTCATTCCTCCCAATGCCATGTTGGCGACCGCATGCAGGCGAAAGCCGAGGTTGTATCGACCGGTTTTCTCGTCTCTCTGAACATAGCCGCAGCGTTGGTAGGTAAGAAGAAGTGCATGTCCGGTACTTCGCGGCAGGTTCAGCTTGCGCGCCAGCTGGGATAGAGTTACGCCTCGCCGCGACTGGGCAAGGTATTCCAGCATCAGTAGTCCTCGCTCCAGTGCCGGCACAGATTGCGTCCTAGGTCCAGTCCAAGAGTCCATGGGCGATTCTACCTCGAAGGGCAAATGATTCAGCAGAGAAAAAGCAAGCTGTCCAGCCCCTCGGACAGTTTATGAAAACCAAACGTCTTTGGTATTGCAGTATGAGTTTCAGTATCTGGTCGATGCTCTAAAATAGATTTCCCCCGTTCATCCCTGCAGGAAGCCAGGCGCAGAGCAAATATCGCTTCTGTACGACTGGCCGGACATTTTCAGCCCTTTACCTCTCTACATGGATTCCTAAATGTTTGTGCGCGTAGCAGAATTGGCTAACTTCAGTTTGCCTTCGGGCAAGACTCTTCACTGAAAGATAGACGGCAAACAAGGAGAAATCCTATGAAAAAAATTATCGTCATCATGCTGTTCATAGTTGCTATTGCAGTTGATTTGAGAGCCCAGATCGCAAATGAGGGAGGGATTCTCGGTGTTGCTGCGGATCGCAGCGGCGCAGTCATTGCAGGGGCGAAAGTGACGGTCACGAATCTGGACACAGGCGCGGTGAAGGCTGTTTCTACGGATGAATCGGGGAATTTCGAAATACTGGCCCTACCAATCGGTCCATATTCCGTCAGCATCTCCATGCCCGGATTCAAGACGTGGCACCTGGACAGAGTCGTTTTGGAGATCGGCCAGCGCTCGCGGCTCGCTCCGGTTTTGCAGCTCGGCAACGTGACGGAAGAAGTCACGGTGGCCGGCATCGGCGCGCAGATACAGACGGAGAATGCTTCGCTCGGAACCGTGATTCAACAGAAGCAGGTCAGCGATCTCCCCTTGAATGGACGTAACGTTGTGCAACTCGTGAGTCTCGCGCCCGGCATGCAATATACCGGACAGGTTGGCGGCCAATTTGGCGCGGAGCGCGGCTCTTATGTGCAGGGAGCCGGGACACAAAGCGGTCAGACGCAATTCAGTCTCGATGGTTTCAATTCCAATGGCGCTATGGACGAAGGAGCGACAGCCATTCCGAGTGTGGATACGATTGCGGAGTTCAATGTTCAGACTTCGAATTTCAGCGCGGAAAACGGCCGCTACCCGTTGCAGGTTCTCGTCGCTACCAAGTCGGGCACCAATGCCTACCACGGCGCAGCCTGGGAGTTCGCGCGCAATAGCGCCTTCTCGGCTCGCAATTATTTCGCAACAACGACTCCGCGGCTTATCCAGAATCAGTTCGGGGCGGCTGCAGGCGGTCGCATTTTTCGTGACAGGACATTCTTCTTCGGCAGTTTTGAGGCATTGCGTATACGGCAGGATCAGATCTTTGACAGCACCGTGCCCTCATCGGCAATGCTCCAGGGAGATTTTTCCAGCCTCACAAAACCGATCATCGACCCAACGACTGGCCAGCCATTCGCTGACAATCAGATTCCTGCCGATCGAATTGATTCTTCTGCGAAGTTCTTCTTTCCATATCTGCTGCAGGCAAATGCTTCGGATGGCAGATTTCACGCCAATGCACCCACCAGCACTGATACCACTTCAGGCACGGCGCGCCTTGACCATGTGTTGACGAACAAGCAGCACATCTACGGGCGCTGGGTCCGCTATGATAGCCCGCAGCTCTTCTATGGCTATGGGCCGGGGCTGTATGAAACCAACAAGACAGTTCAGAATAGCTACGGGCTGAATTACGTCTATACGATTACCGCTAATACACTTTTCACCATCGACGTGGGCTATCAGAAATCGAACAACACCTTCATCAGCCCTCAGGTTGGCAAGACTAACTACACCGATGAAGCCGGCATCCAGGGCTTCCCGACTGCAGGGCGGGAGACAGCCGTGGGATTGCCCGATGTAGGGATTAGTGGCTACACCGGTTTCGGCGACTTGTGGGGTGTGAACGGCCATCTGTGGTCTCACAGCTGGAATGGCAAGAGCAGCGTGAACCTTGTCCGTGGAAAGCACCTGATTGATCTCGGCATTCAATATGACAACCGAAGCGTGTATGGAAACCATGCGTCGTTTGCCGCGAGCGGCAGCTTCAGCTTCAACGGACAATACACCGGCGATGGCTTTGCCGATTATCTGCTGGGGCTCACATCGTCGGCAGCCCGCAATTATCCTCTGGCGCCTTTTGGCGTGCAGCATGCCCCCTACACTGCCTACTTTGCAGAGGACACGTATAAGATCACTCCCAAGCTCACCTTGAACCTTGGATTGCGATACGACCATTGGTACAACAAGCAGCTTGTCCACGGAAATGGCGCCACGTTCGATCCCACCATCGGCAAAGTCATCGCGGGCGTAGATTCCAACGGAAAGGTAGATCTCACGGCACAACCCGAAGCGCCATATCTGGCAGCGGCAACAGCAGCGTATTGGGTCCCCGCGAATCAAGTGGGCATTCCTGCAGGCCTCTTCGAAGGGAATGGATATTTTTCTCCGCGCATCGGTTTCGCCTGGAGACCGCGTGATAACTCCGACCTGGTGATTCGAGCCGCCTATGGAATCTTCACCAGCAGTTTTCAAGGCAATATTGCGGCTTCTTCCATCGTCGGACCGCCCTATTGGGGCTATGAGACACCGAGCTATTCAGCACAATCGAATCAGAAATGGGAGACTGCATTCCCGCTCGTTCCTAATACTTTCAGCCCTCCCGGCGTTGCAGCACCTTCGTGGAATACGAAGGCGCAAAAGACCCACGAGTGGAACCTCTCCGTTCAGCAAGCGCTTCCGCTCAATTCCGCACTTACCCTGTCTTATGTCGGCAATCACGTCTTCGATGGAATCTCCGGGCAGTCTTATGACGATGTGCCTGCCGGATCCTACACCGATCTGCAGGCGGCGCGGCCTTATCCAGGGCTGAGCAGCGTCATCCTGTATCAGAACATGGGAGACTCCTGGTACAACGCACTGCAAGCCAAGTGGGAACGCCGGTTTCACAATGGCTTTACCTTCACCGCTTCCTATTCGTTCAGCAAACTCATGCTCGACAACCTGGCGTCCTGCGTTTACTGCAGCGTTCAGCCGTTCACGCCGCCCGGCTACAATCGCGGACGGTCCAATGCGGATATCACGCATATTCTCGCGGTGAACGCCGTCTATGAGCTTCCCTTCGGACGCGGAAAGACCTACTTTTCGGGGATGAATCGGGCTGAAGATGCTTTGCTTGGCGGTTGGGAATTGAGCGGCATCTTCTCCTACGCCTCCGGCGCACCATTGTCCTTCGACGTGCCGGGTGCAACGCTGGGCAACAGTTATGACACGCGGCCCAACCTGGCAGGCAGCCTGCATGTTTCCAATCCCGGACCTACCGGTTGGTTCAATCCCGCAGCTTTGTCCGCACCGGCTGCCTACACCTATGGAAACTCTGGAATGGGCATCTTCGATGGGCCGTCGACCCGCGGCTTCGACACTGCCTTGCTCAAGAATTTTCACTTCACTGAGCAGACGTTTCTCCAGTTTCGCTGGGAAGTCTTCAATGTGCCGAACTTTGTAAACTTCGGCGCGCCGAATGTCTCGATTGGTCAGTCGACAACCGGACAGATTTTCAGCGCAGGCGATCCACGCGAAATACAGTTCGGACTGAAACTCATCTTCTAACGAAGCCCTCCCATGGAAAGGGCCGCCAAAGAAATTTGGGCGGCCCCTATTTTTTAACAACAGCAATCAGATGTGGGCGTCTCGTGCAATGACGTAGAGCGTCGTTCCTTCCTGGCAGCTGGCCCGCGCACACATCATGATCACAACTCCCGAGCGGTGCGCATACAGATCGAGTGGCTTTGCCGCATGATCTGAAAAGTCGTGCAGGCGACCTATCAGCTGGCCCTCCTTCACCTCTTCGCCCAGATCAACCAGCGGCTCCCAGATGCCTGTATGCGGGCAAGGAGTGTAGTCTTCGAGATTTCGAGCATCCACTAAGCGCGGCGGAGAAGAACGGAGAGGGTCGATTTTCACGATCTCTCCCGCCAGCATTCCATAGTGCTTCAGCACATTGCGAACGCCCTCGTATCCGTGTAACACGCCTTTGCGGTTCAACCCTTCTCCATAACCGAATTCGCCGCCAATCGCGACCTTGCCCTCGGCTTCGGCTTCATCCGTCAAAAGACCTGAAGCCATCTGGCTGGAGTAGATCAGCATAAAGGGAGGATCGAAGAGCGATGCGACCTCCGCGATTTCCGCAAACTGCGCTGGATCGAGAACAGGATGAAACGATGTGCAAAGCGCGAAACCGCCTTCGCGCCCTCCTGCGTGCATATCGACCACAACCCGGACCCTGGGGAAGACATAGGACTTTACAAAATCGGCGATGCGATAGGAAATCGTTCCGCGGGGATTTCCCGGAAAAGCCCGATTCATGTTGACATGATCGAGCGGCGAAACTCGCTCGTTTACCGCGCATGCACTCTGGCTCAGTTGCGGCATCAGAATCACTCGTCCACAGATCTCCTTCGGATCGAGCTCCTGGCACAGACGCTTGACCGCAACCTGCCCCTCCCATTCATTTCCGTGTGTTCCTCCAAAAGCAGCCAGGCCGGGAGCCTGAACGCCTTCGGATGGCCGGAGGCCATTGATGACGGTGATGGGAACCAATGAATATCCCCACCCCGAGTCCACATGGAACGCGAGACGATAGTGGTGCTTCCCCGGTCGATCGAAGTCGATCTGCGAAGGGTGATGGAGAATATCCGGCATGCCGTCCTTCCGTGTTCTCAGAAATACTCTTCCATTTTGCCCATGCGATTACTGTGCAAGCGGTTCGCTGTGTCTCTTCTGCACAAGCTTTGTCCAGAGGGCTGGATGCTTCCGATCATAGTGGAGCAGCGTATCGGGTTTGGAGCGTCTACGATAGGTGCTAGATTCGTGCCCGCCACGCCAATCCGGCGAGCGGCGAGTGAATGCGGTGAAGGAGAACGCGTGACAATCGGCTACCTCTATATGGTTCTCTCTCTGCTCTGTTTTGGGTTCATCGGAATATTTGCAAAATTTGCCGATGCCCGTGAGTGCAGACCGAGCGCAGTCTACACCTTGGCCTACGCCTGGTCAGTGCTGTTTGGAGCTGTCTTCGTCATCTTGTTTCGCGGAGCAGATTTTCATGTCCCGCCAATTGTGTATGCGATTGCCCTGCCCTTCGGCGTGGCCAGTGCAATCGGCGGAATCGTGTTCATGGCAGGCATTCGCTATGGCAAGATATCGACGAGCTGGCTGGTCATTAATCTGTCCGCGGCTGTTCCCGCTATTGCCTCTGTGCTTATCTACCATGAACACATCAGCTCGAGAAAGATTGTCATGGTTGCACTGGCGATCATTTCCGTCATTTTGCTATGGAAAGATAAGCAGGCTGATGAAGCCAGACAGCAGACGCTCGCCCCGTCCAAGGAAACAGCATGAACCGCTCATCTACATGGCTGCGCCTCATGATGATCGCATTCATTGCGAACGGATTAGGACCTTTCGGGTTGAAGATCATGACCGAGAAGGGACTATCCACCCGCTATCACTACCAGTATCTGCTGTTGTGGTATGCAGGTGGATTGCTCTTCGGGTTAGGCGCATTCCTGCTTGCGCGCAGCCGGTTTCGCAGCATCGAACTGCTCATGGCGTTGGGAATTGGCATCGGGAGTTTCGGAGGACAGTTCTTCAGCCTGTTAGCTCTCGAACAGAATGTTCCCGGATATATCGTGTTTCCGATTACCACCGGCGGCAATCTTTTTATGGTTGCAGCGGCGGGAGTGCTTTTGTTCCGGGAAAAGATCGGTCCCTACGGAGTGGCAGGCATCTTGACGGGAATATTTTCAATCGTCCTTCTGAGCATCGGCTGATTCGCGGGGCAAGATGCTCAACTGCAACGACCACGTCGCCGTCTCGTCGACTGCGATTCGTGGATAGGCGCTGCGGCCAAGATCATCCAACAGGTCTGACGGCGATGTGCACGGCTCGACTGCGATACATCGGAAAGCTTTTCCGCCTGCCGAGGGAAATCCAAAGTTGTTCAGCCAGATGCCTACAACCGGCACCAGCTTCAGATCAAAGGTAGAACGCAGGATATGGGTTGGCAGCCTGAGTTCACACCATCCTTCTGTAAGACCAGAGATGAATATTTTGCGAGTTGTGCCTTGAGGAATCCATTCACGCGCAAGGCATTCTTCTTCAAATGCTGGCCACGTATACGTGCGGCCATTTGAGGGAAAGGTACTGAAAGTAAGGTTTCCGGGTGGCAAGACAAGTTCATATTCGTCTTCTACCGAGATCAGCGGATGTGCCGACCATAGATATCGGATCGGAGACTGCCCGCGATTCTCGACGCGGTAAGAAAATTTCACAACACGATCGTCGACAAGGCGGATCACCCTGGAGGCGAAATAGGGCAGCGCTTTCCCGGTTCTTTCCAGGATGACTTCTCTGTCTCCCGCATTTGCGATTTGCCAGATGCCGTGGGTCCACTCGCCGAGGTCGGGCAACGCTGTGCCCGTCCAGGGCTGCTCAGGATAAGCTCCCGCCGCTACATTCGGAAAGCAGTCGTCCATTCCGCTGGTATCGTGCATGAGCCAGTCGCCATCCATGGGAATTGTGCGATATGGCCTTTGCGGAGGCACGAGAAAACTTTGACCGGAAAGCTTGTCACGTATCTGGCCGACTTTGCCACCCACCTCGGGGAGAATTTCTATGGATAGCGCAGATGATTCGATTTGAATCAAGAAACAGTGCCTCGAATGACATTGTAAGAATGAGTGCGCATGCCTTCGAAGCTTCTCTGCATCTTTGTCCTTCCAGTCGGATACAAATCGACGGTACCCTTTCCCTCCGATCAAGCTCGGTGGGCAATGAGAAAGGATAGAAGATGGTATCGAAACGGAGTATGAGAATGTATCGAATATGCATCGTGCTACTGCTTCTACTTTCTGAGTCTTTATTCTGATCACGGTGCCTTGGTGGATTGTCGGCTCAATCTTTACGTCCAGGAGCTGAATAATGTACATATCTCCCTTCGTGCCATAAATCAGAAAAAAGTTCTGCCGTTCTTTGTGCGGATCGTTCCATCGCATGGCCTGTCCTTTAGACAAGCAGAGCGAATGTGAGCGGGAGCGCCCGGGCAATGGGCAGGTCGGGAGTCGGAGACGGTATACTCATCACCTATCCTGCCGCCGAGATTACGCCGATCCAGGACATGCATGTGATCTGGTCCGATCTGATTGCGCATAGCGATGCCGATACCGTGCACCGTCTCGCACAGGACCCTGCATGGCGCGTCGATTCTCGAAAAATAACATTCGAGCTGAATCACTAGAGGTACCCTGGGAATTTTCATTGACCATCGATCAGCTATTGCAAGACAAAATCCTTCTGGATTCCTTCACTCGACCTGTATTGAGCGTGGGCGATGACCCGGCTTCTTTTGCCGACACGCAGCAGCCAGCTTTCGCCCCCTATGCGTGATGCGCATTCTCGATCAGGTACAGCAGGCTCCGGAGGCCAGCTACGATGCGGTATAAGCTCAAGTGGGCCGACATGGGAAATCCCTCCTACGCCCATCCAAAGGAGGAAGGACCGGACCATATCATCGGCCTTACCTGGGACTCGGCCCTTGCGAAATTTGGCGTAGACCGGGGTGCCGGTGTCTGGAATGACTATGGCAATCCAATCAATCCCGCTTTCGGTTTGAATTCGCCAACCTCGCCGAAGGGATCACCTCCCTATGGAAGAGCCAGACACTGGAGAACGGACTGCCCATCGTCACCACCCCGTCTGGAACGCGATGGCGTCCGTTATGAGGTAAAGCAGTTCGCATATCCCCTTGAACGGTCCGCCAGCGAGAGACGAGGCGACATGCCTATGGTGCTGCTGCAACGTGTACGCATGACGGACATTTCGGGAGAGGCGCGCGTTCACTTCCCGTGACCATGGTGCACGAGCGCAATCTCCCCGCACAGTAGATGATCCCGGAATTACCGCAGAGCTTAACCAAAGGCGAACAGTTGCTGCTCGAGAAAATGCTCATCACAGTGTGCTGCTCGCCATCCAGAGCCGAAGGCGCTCATCGTGGCCTGGGCGGGAGTGCAGGAGCACGGCCAGAAAGAGAAACGAGTAGACGTCACACTGTCAGTCTCACTTCCCGCCAGAGGGACCACGCGAGTTCTTTTTCGTCTGCCTTCTCCCGTTGTCTCTGCCGAAGGGCCGCGCCGCCTTGGAGCACTTGGATTATGCTTCTGGCACACGCGCTCGGACTGTTGCGTTCTGGTCCGCATATCTGGCGCAAGGCGCGCAATTCGATGTTCCAGAGCCAGGCCGTCAACGATCTGTTTCGCGCCAATCTGTGGCATGCGCTGACGCTGCCGCGCAGGCACAGCGATGGCCAGATGGATCTGCCGTACTCCAACTTCGCCTATTCGCAGATTGGAACGCCGTGGCCCATTAATCAGGCCGTCTATGTCGACTACATGCTTTACGGCCTGCGCGGCTACAACAAAATTGCGACGGAAGAGCTGCAGGCGATTTATCAACAAAATCAGGAGGTCAGCGGGCGCGTCAATGGCTTCGCGCATTGGCTGGCTTACACGCCAGGGATGCTGTACGCCATTGCGCAGGATTATCTCCTTTTCCCAACGACCGGAGAGAGCTTCGAAGCGCTATTGCCAGATACGTTGAAAGCTCTGGACTGGTCGATTGCTGAGATACGCGACGCATCTAATGCAGCCGGGGCTGACAACAAGGACTTGTTGCCGGGCCGCTCAACGATATAACAGGTTCCGGATATTGGGCATTCAACCAGGCTTATCTCTACGCGGGTGTAGAGAATGATGGGTCGGGCTCTGCAGCGTGATGGGAATCCACGAGCGGCCGAATGCCTGACAGTTGCGCAGCAACTATCGAGCGGCGGTTGAACGCGCCATGAGCAAAGCATCCGTGGCAATCTCCTCTGGTTCAGCTGCGCGACCACACATGGATCCCATATGTTCCCTCCGACGCTGCCTATCCGGTACGGAATCTGGAACAGTGGTACCCTGTCCGATGTCGATACAGGCGCCACGCATCTTTTCCGGCTCAAAGCGCTGTCTTCTCAGGGAGAGCTGGCCGAATCGCTCCTGAATGATCAGGAAATAACCTGTTTCTGCATGGATGGGGTCTTAGCTAATGAGCCTGTCTACAACCAGCAGGCGACGGCCTATCTCTTCCGGGATGACGTGAAAGCGACAATCCGCGCGTTTTATTGTCTTATGGCAGGCGGCTTCAGTCACGGGGCTTTTGAGCCGGTAGAACACCGCTGGCGCTGGGGGCAGTACTTTGGCCCTCCCAGCACAGACGGAGCATGGTTCGAGCTATATCGAAACATGCTGATCCGTGAAACCGATGATCACACTTTGCTTCTGGCGCAGGCAACGCCGCGTGCGTGGCTGGAAGATGGCAAACATATTGCCGGAAAAAATGCTCCTACCTGGTTCGGAGAAGTTTCGTTTGAGATACGGAGCTCAGCGAACAACGGAAGGATCGAGCAACTGTTCATCTTGATGGATCGCCAGTCGGGCACGACCGTGTTGCTGCGCCTGCGTCATCCAGAGGGTAAACAGATCCGCCAGGTCACCGTGGATGGCCAACCCTGGAAAGATTTCGATGCGCAGAAGGAGTGGATCAGAATTCCCAATGCATCTCGCAATCCGTATTCGATTGTTGCCAGCTATTAGGATTGGATTTTCTCAAGCAAGAATCCACTTAAAGAATGCAGCTCACAGGTAGGGAAGGCTACATGTCTCAACAGCAAAAGTCAGACGAAACGTCTCAAGAAATTGAATTCGTTGCTCTCGATAGCTCGGAAGTAAACGGGTGTACTTTTTTGTCAACTAAGATTTCTCGAGCAATGCTCCGGCGCGTTTTGCATCGTCAGGTACAATTCGTCCGATGACGTAGCTGGGTGGTCCGGGTTATAGGAATCACGACGGCAACGGCCACAAAGGTATTGGATGAATGGGTGAGCATCGAGTCGCAGGACTGCTGAATTTCGTCGTGATCGCCGCTGTCGCTGCTGTTGGTTATACCGATTGGGTGATCGTTGCCGATGTCTCACTCGGATATCTTTATGTGCTTCCCATCGCGCTCTGCGCCTTGGTAAATCCGCTTCCTTTTACCGTTGCGCTTGGAGTGGTTTGCACTGTCTTGTCGGATATTTTCGGACCGCCAACCGGACCTCTGTTCTGGCGGGTGATGCATAGCGTCGTCTATCTGGCGAGTTTCCTTATCGTGGGCTTTCTTGTCACGCTGATTGCGCGACAACGCGACCAGATGGCAGAAAAAGTCCGCCAGCAGCGCGATGAGTACGAGCATGATCTTGCGCTCGCTGCTCAGGTGCAGCATCGGGTGTTACCGAAGCCCTTATCTTTACCGGGCATCGAACTGGCGGCCACGATGAAGACGGCGCGGCTTCTGGGTGGAGACTACTACGACTTCTTCCCTGTCTCTGACGATGTTGTTGACATCGTTATTGCGGATGTTTCGGGCAAAGGTGCTGCCGCAGCCCTGCTGATGCCGTCGCTGGCGGTTGCCCTGCGATTGCGCGCGAGAGAGCTGGAAGGTCCCGCACAGGTCATCGCCGACCTGGATGAAATATTGAAACAGATCACTAATTCGGCGACGTTCGTGACGATGTTCTATGCGCGATTCGATCGGCATAGCCGCCTTCTGCAGTATGCCAATGCCGGGCACAATCCACCGCTTCTCATGCGATCCGGAACAGGTGAATCGCTGCAGTTGGATGAAGCCGGCGGCCCTATCCTCGGGATTCTCAGCGGCGCAAAATTCTCGGATGCGTCGGTGACTCTCGGGCACAATGACATTCTTGTCCTCTTCACCGACGGCGTTACGGAACAGGAAAATGAGCAGGGCGAAGAATTTTCTGTCGAGCAATTGGAAGAAGTAATTCGCAGCCGGGAGACGGAATCTGCCGCCGAGGTAGTGGCACATGTTTCTGAAGCCGTCACTGCGTTTGCCGGAGACAAAGAGCAGGCGGATGATTTGACGATGGTTGTGTTGAAGGTCTTGTAATTGCCGCTTAATTTTTAAGATGCAACAAGGCTCAGACCTCACACTTCAGGCCGAGAGGCTCCCGTGACCGGCAATCATCTTCATCATTCAGGCAGAGTAAGACTGTTCTTCACTCGGAAGGTGTGCTCCACAGAAGGCGCATCGGTGCATGCAATGTCAAGCGGGAAAGGCCATGAAAATCGCTTTACTTGTGGGATTTACTTCCTGTGAACCGGGGATGAACGAGACTGTTACGAAATTTTTGGTCGGTTGGAGATCCGTCGCTGGCGCAACTTCCGCATCACTGACTATCCAGAAATAAGTGCGGTGAGCGCCCAAAAGGCAAATGCCACGGTGCTGATACACATGCCTAAAGTACATACTCCCGTCCAGCCGAAGTGTGCATACACCTTTGTGGAAGCAATAGCTCCGATGCCGCTCCCTGCGGAATAGAAGATCATATATGCCGCCACCACCCTGCTACGTGCTTCCGGATGCGCAGCAAAGATGACGCTCTGATTCGTAATGTGCACTGCTTGTACAGCGAAATCGAGAATAACTATTCCTACCGTAAGCGCGATCAGTGATTGGTGTAGATATCCGATAGGCAACCACGATCCAAACAACAAAGCCAGCCCGACGCCAGTTGTCCATTGTCCCCAACCCCGATCCGCCAGGAAGCCTGCCCGCCCTGCTGCAACAGCGCCAGCCATTCCAGCCATGCCAAACAGCCCTATTACGGTATGTGAGAGTGAAAGCGGAGATGAACTTAAGGGAAGCACCAAAGATGTCCACAACGTACCGAACGAGGCAAATAGCAAAAGAGCAATACATGCCCTGATCCGCAAGATCCGGCTCGACAGAAAAAGCTCAACTACAGAACGAAGGAGTTGCAGATAGGAGGGAGTCGTGTCGTTGCTCGTACTACTTGGCAGAACGCGATACAGTGCGCAGGCCAGGAGTAAAGTGACTACGGCAGAGCAGAGATAGACAGACCGCCAACCCGCTATGTCGCTGATCACTCCCGCTATCGTACGTGCCAGCAAAATACCTAAAACGACACCGCCTGTGACGGCTCCGACAGCACTCCCACGCTGTTCGGGGAGAGCCAAACCCGCTGCGAAGGCCACAAGCACCTGCACAACAACTGCAAAAAGGCCGACGAAAAACATTGCGAAGAGCAGCGTAGCCTTACTCGTGTTGAAGCTTACAACTGTCAGGGCAACGGCTGACAACGCGAGTTGACTCAGCACGAGACGACGGCGATCCAACCAGTCCCCCAACGGCACAATCAGGAAAAGTCCGAGGGCATAGCCGATCTGGGTGACCGTTACCACGAGACCGGCCGATGCCGTGTCGAAACCAAACTGTATGGATACCTCATCCAGGAGCGGCTGAGCGAAGTAGACGTTCGCAACGCTCACGCCCGCGGCTACGGCGAACAGAAGCAGAGCGGGTCGGGTAAGGCTCGAACGTGTATCTCCAATGGAACGGCCGATCTCAATCTGTTGAGAATGAGAATTCATATCGCATCACCTTCAATCTGGTTCTAAAACAGAACCACTTGATTGTGGCACAATCTAGTTCGATAATCAAACCAGATTCAAAAATACGGTTCTGATTTCCGCATCTTTAAATAGTTGGTTCAGGGAGCATCATGAAAAAGCGTCAGAACTCTCGTAGAGAGGAATGCCCTGTTGCGAGGTCGCTGGAGTTAGTCGGCGACCGTTGGTCACTGCTCATCATTCGCAACGCATTCGATGGGATTCGTCGCTTCGGGGAATTTCAGAAAGATCTCGGTCTCTCGAAGAGTGTATTGGCCAGCCGTCTTCATGTTCTTGTATCGAACGGTATCCTGCGGGTCGAACCGTCCGCAGACGGAAGTGCTTATCAAGAATATGGATTGACGGAAAAAGGACGGGGTTTATTTCATGTGATGGTTGGATTGAGGCAGTGGGGCGAAGCTTTTCTGTTCGGCCAAAACGAAGAACATTCGGTTATGGTCGACCGCAACTCACAGGAGTCGGTCCCCACCCTGGAACTCCGTTCTCAACGTGGAAAACTTCTCACCCCGAACGATGTTGTCGTTAAAAAAGTCCGGGCCCGCGCGGGCTCGCGGAGCAAGATTCCCGGATGACAGGCAAACCGGAAGTGCGCCCGATAGAAGCGGAGAAATCACACAAAACTGCAATCCAGACAGCGTCAGTGAGAGCGATTCCGCACCCCCCTCCTAATCCCGTGAATTGAGTGTTGTAACAGCCTCGAATACTCCCGGGCTTCAGGAAATTTGCCGAGAAAGAATAGGGATGCGACTCAGCACGCGTCGATCGTTATCCCGGGTCTAGATTCGTTGACGCTTGCCCTTTTCCTGCTCCGGAGGCTGCTGGTCTGCCGCAGGGAAGACTGGTCGCGGCAGTGTGGATGCTTCGTATTTTGCAAGGCGCAACGGGCCACTTGTGTCGGGTAAAGCCGGAGGCTTGCTTGTTGCGTCTTTAAAGCGGAGCGCTGAAGTCAGATCGCCGAAGGTCTTCCGACGCCAGTCGCTGATATTGGATTCGCGTACGCCGGTAAATTTCTCCAGTAGCTGAAGCACAGAGGTATGATCGAAGTTTTCGCTCGATACCCATCCTCCCGTTGTCCAGGGAGAAACCAGAATACAGGGAACACGGAAGCCTCCTCCGATGGGAAGACCGTTTACGAACTCATGCGGCGTTCCGGGGGAGGCACGGGCGGCGCCACGTGGTCAAAGATGCCGTCATTCTCGTCATAGTTCAGAATGAACAGAGTCTTCTCCCACACAGCCGGGTTCGCGGCAATCGCATCGATTTTGCTGGTAATAAACGCAGCACCATCGGCAGGCATGTAATCCGGATGTTCCGACTGAAAGCCGGTGGGAATGACCCAGGACACCGTAGGCAGCTTGTCATTGATGGCATCGTATTCGAATTGGCCTTCCGCGCCTCGCACCATGGCCTTGTTATAGAGGGATGAGCCTTTGGCCGCATCACGGAAGACCTTGAACTCTTCCAGCATATTGCAGCCGTAGTTGTCTTCCTGCTGATACACCTTCCAGCTGATTCCGGCTTCTTCCAGCCGCTCCGCATACGTCTTCCACGTGTAGCCTTCTTTTGGAGCCGTGTTGTTCAGAATAGGCCCTCCGCCCTGGCCATCAGGGTCAATCATGCCTGTCATCCAGTACATGCGGTTCGGCCAGGTAGGTCCCATCACTGAGCAGTGATAGCTGTCGCACAGCGTGAAGGCTTCCGCCAATGCAAATTGGAAAGGGATATCTTCGCGCGTGTAATACCCCATGCAATAAGGGGCCGTGCTCTCCATCGGCTTTTCGATGTGCGGGCAGCCACTGGTCCATCTTGCCGCTATTCCATGATTGGTGTTGCACCTCCCATGCGTGGTTGGTGGAAGGAATTTTCTGTGCGCTGGTGGCACGCGTGTCCAGGTGAAATGGCAACAGATAGCCGTTGGGATGTACGCTGTCCGGCTGATAAAACACCGATCGTCCATCGGGCAGCTTGAGGGCGTTGGGATCGTCAAATCCTCTTACCGCGGCCATCGTGCCGAAGTAATGGTCGAAAGACCGGTTCTCCTGCATCAGCAGCACGATATGTTTAATGTCGCGCAATGAGCCGCGACGGGACGAGCTCTGCGCCAATGCGCGGCGTACATTCGGAGGCAGCAGCGACTCTGCTGCCGCAGCCAAGGCAACTCCGCCGGCGACCTTGAGCAGGCGGCGGCGGGTCAGCAGAGAAGAAGTCATGCGAGCGTCGGAGGATGACCGATTCATAAGAATAGTGACGAATCAACAAGGAATCGGGAAATTCGCCCGATCGAAATTCAGTGGAACGTTCATAACGTTGAACAGAAATCAGGCTGCTAAAAGTTAGTCACTGATCACTGCTCCGGCTCAGTGCGGATAGATTCCCGCGACCTTTAAGTACATGCGATAGATGCTCGAGGACGCCGCGATATAGAGTGTCTTGTGATCGGTGCCACCCCATGCCACATTCCCGACTTTCTCGGGAATATCAATGGTGCCCAGATGCTTGCCCGCGGGGGAAAATATCCAAACCCCTCCCGGTCCTGCGCTGTACAGATTTCCCTGTTGATCGACCTTCATGCCGTCGGGCGCTCCAGGCCGGGTATCTGAAGTCGCATCGAAAAACACCTTTCCATCCGTAAGTGTTCCGTCAGATTTCACCGAATAGCGCATCCAGAACTTCTTCGGTTCGGAGTTGTTAACGTACAGGTATTTCTCATCGGGAGAAAAGACAAGCCCATTCGGTCGAGGCAGGTCTTTGATCAGAAGCTGCAACTGCGCCCGGGCAGGTGGCGCTCCCGGCTTCTGATCGACAGCTCCCGGAATGCGGTAGACACCATTCAATTGCAGTTGCTTGTCAGAATCGTTGTCTTTTTGTGTGCGGAGGCCATACGGAGGATCGGTAAAGTAAAGCGACCCGTCGGATTTGTAAACCAGATCATTCGGGCTGTTCAATTCCTTGCCTTGATAGCTGTCAGCCAGAACCGTAATCTGCGCCTTGGGATCGATGCGCTCGAGCCTCCACACGTTCCGCCGCGCATGACCGGCGATCGTGAGCCGGCCATGGCTATCGAGTGTCATGCCATTTGAGCCGGGCTCAGGACCGCCATAGGCGGCAGCCCCTTTGTATCCGCTCGGTTGCAGAAAAATGCTCGCTCCCGCTCCGGGAGCCCATTTACGAATGCTGTTGCTGGGAATCTCGGCAAAGAGAAGATAACCGGCTGGTACCCATACGGGCCCTTCTGTCCACGTAAAACCCGTGGCCACTTTTTCCAGATTGGCATGGGTAGGAACGATCAAATCCAGCGTCGGATCGAGCCGTTCTACCGTCGGCGTAATCGTGTCTGCTGGAGCACTGGAACCCGCCTTGGAAGCCCCGTTCATAAAGTCAGACCCAACGGACGGTTTCTGCGCACGCGCAAACAGGAAACAGACACTCGCGAGGACAATCGCACTCAGAACAGGAAGTTGAAACGGCTTTCTCGGGATCACTTCATCTTCTCCTGGAGCAGGGATGACGATACATTGGCTCAGAAACAACGTCTCCTCGATATGTTGCAGCTCGAAATGCAAGTACAGTTTCGGGCGACAACTTAGGGATGGAATCCGAGCAACCGTGATTCTACATCGTGACTCGGTCCCATGTTCAGGTAGGCCGCAACGAAGTGGGCCTCCATCGCGTCATCACTCGATAGAGATGATCCGCGTATTACTTTCTTTCTCCAACATGGATCGAGGCCAGCGCCGTAAGCGCCAACCCGCGCCCGCAGTCTGTCGCGAAAGCAACCGTCGACTCATTCATCCAGGCTGGTGCAAACGCGTTGCAGTCCCCGAAAGTAAGCTGACGTTCCTGAGGGCTGCTGAGATTCATCGTCATAAGTTGCCAGCGATTATGCAGCAGCTTGTGAAAGGCGATCCATTGCCCATCCGGAGAGAAAGCGGCAGACTCCACATCTTCCTTGTCAGAAATAAGAGCCGAAGAGGCACCGCCGGGTTCGACCTTGTAGATGCTCGTTCTGCCATTCACTCTGGCGGTGAAAACGATATAGCCGGACGGTGCGAATGTAACATCGCGAACATCGTAGGAGCTGTTCACCAGACGAGTGTCAGTGGATGACGATGCAAGGTTCGCCAGCCATAGACTGCCTTCGCCTTTTTGCTCCCGGATATACGCGAGCGACGAGCCATCGGCAGAGAGAGCAGGAGACTCCGCGTCCGGAATTTGCAATGCAGGCGAGTCACTTCTGCTGTGCGCGAACACAATGCGTGAGCCGGTCTTGTCCGCAACTTCCAAAGCAACGAGTGAACGGTCTGCCAGCGTCGCGGAGGAAAGTTGATCGGCGGCGTCAGGCCACACTGTTTGCCCTTTCTCATCGGCAATCCGGTATCCCGCGGGCGCCATCACTGTCGTAATAAAACCATCGGCTCTCGGATGGATATCTGTTGCCAGCAGCGGATGCGTGGGCAGCGGTAAACGGGCGCGGATGTCTTCCTCAAGATGAGCGAAGTGCCGCTGATAGCCAAGGAACCCGGCAATCCAGAACACGCACAAGACTGCGGCAAGCCCGAGTGCTCGCAGGCGAACGGTTTTACGGCTCTCCTGAAAGCTTCTTTCGCGCCATAGATACACCACAAGCAACAACAGGAGCAGCAGGCCGGTCCATAGGCGCGTGAACGCGAGCAACATTAGAAAAGAAAATCCGCCAGCCAGCCTTGTTGGCGCGAAAGTGATTTCGCAGATCAGGAAATAAAGCCCAATTAAAAATGCCACGCGGCCACACTGTTGCCTTTTGATCAGCACGTCTCCGGCAAGCACAGCAGGAAGAATCATCACAACGAAGTGATAGCTCGAAGGCACCGGCGACAGAACCAGCAGCAATACCAGGAACGCAGCCCACTCAATCTTTTCTGTATCGCTGTCGTCGGATGAAGGCCGGATGCTAAAAAACAGTGGAAATAAAAGAACCGCCTGCCACAGGGGGTAAACAATCGAGTAAAGCAGCGGACGGTTCCAGGCCGGCGCCGGATTCAAATCAGGCTCAAAGAGGAAGAGCCGGTGCAGGAACGCGGCCGCCGAGGCAGCGCGAACGTTGTATGGATCGATCACCTCTCCTTGCATGCTGCGCGGCAGAATTTGCGCCAGGTAAATATGCATGACGTGGCCGCCCATGCAGGCGTAGCCAACGCCCAGCAGCACCACCGTGGCGCAAATAACTGAAAGAGATTCCCGCCACCGCTTCTTCCACACAAAATGGAAAACGAACAGCAGCGGATAAACCTTCAACGCTCCTGCAAGAGCGACACAGATTCCACATGCAATGCCTTGCTTTCGACTCCGGAAGAAGTAAGCCAGCGCCAGCAGGAACAGCACAAGAATATGCATCTGCCCAAGTACGAAACTCGATCGCAGTGGAATAATCGCGAGCAGGCTTAGAATCCAGACACGCCGCCTGCCAAGCCTCGTAGCGCTGTTGAGTGCCTCTACCGTTCCAAACAGAAAGAATAGATTCGCAATGATCCAGAATCGCTTGGCCGTCAATGCCGCAAAACCGGCAATAGGCAGAACGGGCAGGGCCGAGAGCGGAGTCAGTCCGGCAAAACCGACCAGCGGTTGATCGAGTCCCCAGTGATCTTTGATTCTCTGCAGCCAGATCCAGTCATAGATGCGATCCAGGCTGAATCCCTCGCGCAAAAGCCGAGCCACCAGGTAGTAGTTGGGGAAGTCGGTATGGAGAACGCGCCAGCCCGGCAGCACTCCTCTCCCCAACAGCAGGCACGCCAGAAACGCAAGGCACGCCAGCTCCGCCCAGAGCCACAGTTTCTTATTTCGAATATTCATCTACGTTCATCGCGATGATCGTTGCAACGGAAAGCGGTGTCCTTTGCGCAGTTCTGACTCTACCGCAGTGGCCGACCCTGCCGCACCTGCTATCCTCTCCCTCATGCAGGCATTGCCATCCTTCAACCTCACCGGGCAAATCGCGCTGGTCACAGCCTCGGCGCGCGGACTGGGTCGCGCCATCTCTCTCGCTCTCGCTGAAGCAGGCGCGGACATAGCGATTGGCCTGCGCGATATCAACTCCGACTCGGGACTGGCTGGCGAAATCACAGCACGCGGACGCCGTGTGCTGCCGCTGCAGATGGAGATGACTAGCCTCTCGCAGATCGCAAACGCTGTTGACGAGGTTGTAAAACATTTTGGGCGGCTCGACATTCTTGTGAACAACGCCGGAGTAGCCCCGGAGAATCTTGCTGAGAATGTCATCGAAAAGGACTTCGACTACACGCTCGCCGTCAACCTGAAAGGGACATTCTTCGCCAGCCAGGCTGCAGGTCGCGTGATGATTGAGCAGACATATGGGCGCATCATCAACATGGGTTCTCAGGCCGGGTTCGCCGCGCTGCCGACCGAGTCCATCTATTGCATGACGAAGGCCGGAATCGCGCACCTGACAAAATGCCTCGCGGTCGAATGGGGCAAGTACAACATCAACGTCAACGCAGTCGCGCCTACCTTCATCCGCACCGACGGGACGCAGCCCGTGCTTTCCGATCCCGCATTCCACGCAGATACTGTGGAGCGCATCGCAGCCCTGCACCGCATCGGCGAACCGATTGAAGTCGCAGGCGCGGTCGTCTTTCTCGCCTCGCCCGCTGCATCGCTCATCACCGGTCACACGTTGCTGATCGATGGCGGCTGGACCGCGCGTTGATGGCAGCGTCTCGCTGGCACACTCTCCGCGCCACCATTCTCTCGCTGCTTGTCCTCGGCGGAATCGTCAACTTTCTCGACCGCAGTGCGCTCTCCATCGCCAATACCACCATGCGCGCGGCTCTGCATCTTTCTGCCACGCAGATCGGCGCGCTGCTTTCCATTTTTTCGCTCGCCTACGGCCTGGCGCAGATCCCCGCAGGACGGTTGCTCGACCGCGCTGGACCGCGATCCATCCTGAGCGCGGGCATGCTGGTCTGGTCGCTCGCGCAGATGGCCACTGGAATGGTCTCAAGCTTCGCGGCACTCGTGGCCACGCGCATCGGTCTTGGCATCGGTGAGGCGCCGTTCATACCCGGAGGCGTGAAGGTCATCCGCGACTGGTACGACGCTCCCGAGCGCGGTCTGCCGATGGGCATCCTCAATGCGTCCACAACTCTGGGGCAGGCATTCGCGCCGCCGCTGCTGACCTTGCTGCTCGTCAGCTACGGCTGGCGCAGCATGTTCATCTGGATCGGCCTGCTCGGCGTCATCGTTGCCATCCTGTGGTATCCGGTCTACAAAGAGCCGGATACCAAGAAAGAAAGCCCTCGCAGCATACCTGCGCACACATGGAAGCACCTCTTCCGTCAGCGCACCATGTGGGGCATGATGCTCGGTTTCAGCGGCGTCAATTACACTGCGTGGCTTTACCTCGCGTGGCTTCCCGGATATCTCGAAGCGGCGCATCACCTCAGCCTTGCAAGAACGGGCTGGCTCGCTGCCATCCCATTTCTCATGGGTTCAGCGGGCATGCTGATAAACGGAGTCATCGCTGACCGGCTCGTGCGCGGCGGCGCAAATCCCATTCGCAGCCGCAAATTGCTCATCGTTGCCGGAATGGTCTGCTCCGCGGCCTGCACCTTCGTCGTCACGCGCGCGGCAACCAGCATGGGGGCAGTTCTCATCATCGGCATGGCGCTTTTTTTTATTCACTTTGCCGGAACTTCAGCATGGGGACTGGTGCAGCTTGCCGTCCCCGCGCACATGGTAGGCACAGTCGGCGCAACACAGAATTTCTGCAGCTTCCTCTTTGCCTCGGTCGCGCCCGTGTTAACGGGATGGTTCCTCGACCGTACCCATTCCTTCCACATCGCGCTTACCGTCTGTGCATGCGTCACGTTCCTCGGAGCCATGGCTTACCTGGCGCTGGTACAGAAACCGATTGAGGCCAGCGCAACCTAGTCGAGCATGCGAATCAGCTCCTGCTCGCCATCGAGCAGATAGAACGCAACAAAGGTCATCGACTCGGAATCCGAGGCATTGCCGAAATTCGCAATGACCACATCCGCTGGTTCATAAAAAGCCGATCCGGCGGTCAATGTCTGTACTTCTTCCCCTTCGATCTGATACACCGCCGCGCCCGCAACAATGTATCCAAGCACCGCGCATGGATGTAGATGCCGGCCGCCCTGCTGCCCCGGTTCCAGGCGTATCTCCCGCACCTCGGCGGTTGTCACATTTCGCCCGCCGAGCACCGCAGTTAAAAGCTGTTTTCTCTGGATCGTCTGCTGGTTCATGCGCATACGATGCCCGGATATGGCGCAAAGATTCGCAGACGGATATATGCTGGTTGGCATGAAGGTAGGCGTCTTTACTCCATTGCTCTCACAACTTCCGCTCGATCAGGTTTTGACCAAGCTCAAAGCCCTCAACATCGACACGGTTGAACTCGGCACCGGCAACTATCCCGGCGACGCGCATTGCAAGCTTTCAATGCTCGACGACGCGTCAGCGCTCGCAACATTCAAGCAGACGCTCGCCGATCAGGGCGTAAGCATCAGCGCGCTCAGCTGTCACGGCAACCCGCTGCACCCGAATAAAGACATCGCGCGCGCGCATCGGGCAGCCAGTCGCCAGACCATCCTGCTCGCGGAAAAGCTGGGTGTGCCCATCATGGTCGATTTTTCCGGATGTCCCGGCGACTCGCCCGACGCGAAGCAGCCCAACTGGGTCACCTGCCCATGGCCTCCCGACTACAGCGATCTCCTCAAGTGGCAATGGGACGAAATCGTCGCTCCCTATTGGGTCGAGCACGGGAAATTCGCTGCCGATCACGGCGTAAAGATCGCCATTGAAATGCACCCCGGCTTCGTGGCCTACAATCCGGAAACCATGCTGAAATTACGGTCGATTGCAGGACCGAGCGTGGGCTGCAATTTCGATCCGAGCCATCTCTTCTGGCAGCAGATCGACCCCGTTGTCGCCGTTCGCGTACTCGGCGACGCCATCTTCCACGTCCACGCAAAGGACACGCAGATTTTCGGCGCAATCTCCCGGTCACCGGAGTGCTGGATACAAAGCCTTATACTGACGAGCGCAATCGCAGCTGGATCTTCCGTACCTGCGGTTATGGTCATGGCGACCTGGTGGCGCGAATTTGTCTCGACGCTGCGCCTCTTCGGGTACGACAACGTGCTTTCGATTGAGCACGAAGACAGCCTGCTCTCGCCGGAAGAAGGTTTGACGAAAGCAGCCGGTTTTCTCAACTCAATTGTCATTCGCGAACAGCCCGCCGCTGCATGGTGGGTGTAGCCGGCGCTGTTTGTCCGTTTCGGGTTGCCTCGCGTTGCATGAAATTTGGGCTTAAATGTAGCTGTTTCGCTTACAAATGCGGCAACGCCGCCGCGCCAGGTTGCTTCTCAGAGAGAGTGCTCCATTCGTTCCCCGGAGAATCAACACTATGCGCGATACAGCGCAGCCAAAAATTTGCTCGTATATTCTCGCTGTCGCAACTCTTATTTCACCCCTGGCCTGCAAACGCGGGCATAGCCAGGTCGCGGCGGCATCCATAACACCCACACCCGCCACCAAGCCGGCTCCGCCAACGCCGCTTGCGATCGAAAAGGCGGAGCTGGGCGACGATACCACCTGGAATCCGCAATGGGACCAGGTGGTGGAAACCGCCATCCCGCCGGAAATGCTTTCCTCGCAAGTCCCGCGCGACGTGCGCCGTTTTTGTCCACGTTTTTATCAGTTAGACGAAACCGATAAGCGCGCCTTCTGGGCCTATTTTTTTCAGGCTCTTGCAAGCGCGGAAGCGGGGCTGAATCCGCGAACGAATGTGCGTCACACTGAGCCGGAAGTTGCTGTGGTTGACAGTATCACGCATCAGCTGGTGCACAGCAATGGCCTGCTCCAGCTGACGTATGAAGATCAGCAGCGCTATGGCTGCGACTTCAACTGGGAAGCCGATCGCCATCTCCCGCCGCACGATCCGCAAAGGACGATCCTCAATCCGGAAAACAATCTAAAGTGCGGTATCAACATCCTGAGCAATCAGATCATCGATCAGCACAAGTCCCTCGTTACCAGCACTTCATACTGGTCAACCTTGCAACCGGGGACCGTCAGTTACCGTGTTTTCGCGAAACAGATGACGAATCCGCCGGCCGCCTGCGGATTGCGCAGATCAACTGGCACGCACTCCCATTCCACCAGGCACGAATCAGAGTTGGCCGCCGCCGCACCAAATAAAACGGAGCCGTAAATCCGCGCTGCAGCCCGGGGCAAACGGAACGCATAAAATAACCGCGCACATATCTATGCTCTTCAGGCGGTTCAGAGATGGACGTTACCTGCACGTAAGAGTTCTTCTGAGGAGCCCGCGCTTCCACGCCTTCTTTGCCGTGTTTGCTTGGCCACGGAAGTATTAAATATCCTGAAACTGCCTCACCATCCACTGATTCGGTCTAACATGGGTCACGCGTGCTCAACAAAAAACGCAAGGGAGTACGGATGCGGCTGAACCATCGTTTGTCAAAACAGGATTAAGTCTTCTCGTAGTGATGTGCGGGCTTACACTCCTGCAGCCTCTTTTCCCGCAATCCGCTGCCGGTGAACCGTGTGAAGGGTCAACGGTAGACGCTCAGGGCTTGGAGACGGCGAAGTCCGCGCGCGCCTTTCTCGCCCGGTTGCAGGCAGCCGTGCAGGCAAACGACAAGGAAAAGATCGCCGGCATGGTTTCCTATCCGCTGAACTTCATTCACGGCAGCAAGCGCATCCGCATCCACGACAAACAGACCTTCCTCGCTCGCTATGACACGATCTTCAGTGAGCACATCCGCAAAGCTATCCTGCAACAATCGGCGCATTGCCTGTTCGGCAACGCAAACGGTGAAATGATCGGACGCGGAGAAGTCTGGTTCACTGAAATGGGCGACGGCTCGGTGAAGATCATCACTGTCAATTCTTCTGCAGCGATGTAACTGCTATTTCACGTCTTCCAGCTTCGCAAGAAACTCCTCAAGTTCCCCCGGCAGCGGCGCACTCAACTCCAGCAATTTCCCTGAGCGCGGGTGTGTGAAGGCAAGCTCCGCCGCATGCAGAAAGTTGCGATCGAGCGAGATAGATTCCTCGCTTGAGCCTTTATTCTTTTGCGGAGCCGCAATCGTCGCAGGCGCGCCATACAGCGTATCGCCTACGACGGGATGCCCGATCGAAGCCATGTGCACGCGAATCTGATGCGTACGTCCTGTCTCGATGCGCACGCGGACCAGCGTGAACTTTCCCAATCGCGAATCAATGCGCTGCGCAACCTCGTAATGCGAAATCGCCATGCGCCCGCCTGTCACGCGTCGCGTCGTCATGCGTGTCCGGCGAATCACATCGCGGCTGATGGCAGCATTGATGGTCCCTGTCTCCTGTTTCAATGCGCCATGCACCAGAGCCATGTAAGTCTTGCGCATCTGCCTGCGCGAGAACATCTCCGCCAGCTTCAGATGTGTCGCATCGTTGCGCGCAATAATGATCAACCCACTTGTCTGCTTGTCCAGTCGGTGCACGATACCGGGCCGCAACTCGCCGCCGGTCGAAGAAAGCTGTTGGTAATGGTGCAGCAGCGCATTTACCAGCGTGCCGCGATTGCGCGCATCTTCCGTAGCCCCTGATCCCGCATGCACCATCATTCCGGCAGGCTTGTTCACCACCGAGAGATCGTCGTCCTCGTAGACAACATCGAGCGGAATTGCTTCAGCGACAGCCCGAAGCGGAGGAGGAATGGGCTCGCCATGCAGTGCCACAACCTCACCGCCACGCAGCTTGAGCGAGGCCTTCGCAATTTTCCCGTCCACCACCACACTGCCTTGCGATAGCAGCAGTTGCACTCGAGAGCGGCTCACGCCCTCCAGTTGTGCGGCAAGCCACGCATCCAGGCGCTGGCGTGCCGCTTCCGGTGAAACAGTATATGTGGCGATCTCCGGCATTCTTCGGTCAGCGTCCTGCCTGATTTTACAGGCCCGCTGAAAGATGCCTGCAGACGCTAGCTCTTGCCCGGCCCCTCCAGCCCGGCAGGCCAGGATGGATAGTTCGACTCCGCCGGTGGAAGTGGCGGAGCATCTTTCGGCAGCCACCCCTCATGTATCAGCCAGTTGCGCAGCAACAGCGTCCATGTCTTCAGCTCAGGAATGTCGCCGCACAATCCGCAGCCATGGTTCGCGTAATCGTAAATGTGCAGCTCTACCGGAACATGAGCGCGTTCCAGCGCGCGGTACATGTCGAGACTGTTCTCTACCGGAACCGTCTGATCGCCCGTCGTCGCAAACAGAAAAGTCATCGGCGTCTGCGCATTCACTCCGAGCTGATTGGAAAATTTCTCCTGCATTTGCGGATCAGGTGTTTCCCCCAGCAGATTCTTCATCGAGCCTGTATGCGCCACAGGTGCCTGCATGCTGATCACCGGATACGAGAGGATCATAAAGTTCGGCTGTGCATCTGTCTGATCTATGGCATCCGTTTTCTCCGGCAAAGGCGCGGCGTCGTTGCCGTGCACGCCCAGCGTTGAGGCAAGATGCCCGCCCGCCGACGATCCCCACACCCCAATTCGCTTCGGATCGATGCCGTACTCCGCCGCGTGGGACCGTACATAGCGCATGGCCCGCATGCCGTCCTGTACCTCCACCGGATATTTGTATGGCGCGACGCGATAATCGAGCACAAACGCAGCTATGCCCTGCGCATTCAGCCACCGCGCATATTGGAAGCCCTCGTGGCCGATCGCGACGTGCGCGTACCCTCCGCCCGGAATCACCAGCACCGCCGCAGTGGTCGATTTTGTCTGCGGCACAAATGGATACAGCCGTGGATTATCCGCTTCTGTTTCGCCCAACGCTCCGGGCGCGCCATTCGTCCACAGCGGGATAGGTTGTGGCAAGCTTTTGAGAATCTCTGCCGGCGCAGGTGCCGGTGTTTGAGCTGCGGCTGGAGTTGCATGCGCCATAAAAAAGAAAGAAAACGCCAGGAAAGAGCAAAACGCCAATCTTTTCATCCGCAGCAGTATACGTGCTCTCCCGGCTGCTCGCTGTCCGGCTGTCTTTTGGAGGGCTTTTCATTGGCCATGTAAAATGACGGCAGCCACAATGAAGACGGTCTTTGTCCCAAAGTTTCTCCTGCCTTGCGCTCTTGCCGCTGTTTCCTCTTTTTGCCTTGCGCAATCACAGACAGCTCCGACTGCCACTCCGCCTCTCGCCCAGAACACAGCCCGCCATACCCGCGCAACCTGCTGCGCAGCAGCCGAATGGCCAGCAATCGGGCGATCAGCAGTACACCATCACTACATCGGCTAACGAAGTCGACCTCGTCTTCACCGTCACCGATAAGCACGGCCGCTTCATCAAGGACCTGCAGCAGCGCGACTTCGCCCTGCTCGACGACCAGAAAGCCCCCGCGCAGATATACAGTTTCACCCAGCAGACAAACCTGCCCTTGCGCGTCGGTATCGCCATCGACACCAGCACCTCGATCCGCCAGCGCTTCCAGTTTGAGCAGCAGGCGGCTGCGGAGTTTCTGTTCAAGTCCTCAAGCCGCAAAGCGACAAGGCCTTCGTCATGGGCTTTGACGTCACTCCTGATTTCAAGCAGGACTGGACCAACAACCTCGATCTATTGAATACCGGCATCCACTCCCTGCGGCCGGGCGGCGGTACAGCACTCTTTGACGCCATGTACTCCGCATGCCGTGACAAGCTGCTCGATTTGTCGCGCGAGCGCCAGCCGGTCCGGCGAGCGATGGTTCTTGTTTCCGATGGGGACGACAATCAGAGCCACGCTTACCTCGACGACGCCATCAAGGAATGCCAGCGGGCCCAGACCATCGTGTATACCATCAGCACGAACGTGAGCCCCAGCCGCGATCGCGGAGACGACACGCTCCAGAAGATCGCCGAAGCCACCGGCGGTCGCGCCTTTTTTCCCAAGCGCCTCGAAGATATCTCATTGAACTTTGCCGATATCGAGGATGAGCTGCGCAGCCAGTACGCGCTGGTGTATAAACCCGCTGACTTCGTCGCCAACGGCGCGTTTCGCACCATCTATCTGTTCTGCATGGATCGCAGGTATACCGTGCGCGCCAGCAAGGGATACTTCGCAACGAAATAACTGACAGGCGAATTGCCTGGAGTTGTCATCTGAGCAGGGTTGGCGCGTTCTCTCGCCAACCGCGATGGAACTAGCCTCCCAGCATCTCCAGTAACTTCGTCTCATCAATCACCGGAACCTTCAGCTCCTGCGCCTTTTCCAGCTTCGACCCAGCCTCTTCTCCGGCGACAACGTAGCTCGTCTTCTTGCTCACTGAACCGGACACGCGCCCGCCCGCAGTTTCAATCCTCGCCTTCGCGTCCTCGCGCGAAAGGTTTGGCAGCGTGCCCGTCAGCACAAACGTCAGCCCCTCCAGTTCAGAAGACTTCTTCCGTTTCTCTGCCGTAAACGTCAGCCCGGCATCGCGCAGATGTTCAATCAGCTTGCGATTCTTCTCTTCATCGAAAAATTCACGAATCGCCTGCGAGACACGCGGCCCCACTTCGTTCACGCGCTCCAGTTCCTCCTGCGAAGCCGCCATCAGCGCATCCATGGATCCAAACTCTTCAGCCAGCAGCTGCGCCGTCCGCTCCCCGATAAACCGGATCCCCAGGCCAAACAGCACGCGGTTCAACGGAGCCTTCTTCGACTGCTCGATCTCTTTTAACAGCGTCCGCGCTGTCTTTTCACCGATGCGGTCCAGTGACAGCAGTCCTTCTCCGTCGAGTTTGTAAAGGTCCGCAATGCTGCGCACCATCTTGCGGTCAAGCAGCTGGTTCACCACCGCCTCGCCCAGCCCTTCAATGTTCATCACATGGCGCGAAGCAAAGTGCAGCAGGCTCTCCCGCAGCCGCGCCGGGCAGTCCACATTCACGCAGCGATAGTCCGCCTCGCCCTCAGCGCGAACAATCTCGCTATTGCACTCCGGGCAATGCGTCGGAAAATGAAACTTCTTGTGGCCGCGTGGATGCTCCTTATCCTCGACGACTTCCACAACTTTAGGAATGACATCGCCGCCACGTTCGACCTTCACCCAGTCGCCGATCTTCAGCCCCAGCTGCTCGATGAAGTCTGAGTTGTGCAGCGTCGCGCGGCTCACCGTCGTTCCGCCAATTACCACCGGTTTCAGCCACGCCACCGGAGTCAGCTTGCCCGTGCGCCCCACCTGTATGCGAATATCCTCGACCTGCGTGATTCCGGCGCGCGCCGTAAATTTGTAAGCGACAGCCCAGCGCGGCGCGCGGCCCGTATAACCAAGCCGTGCCTGCAACTCCGTCGAGCTGACTTTGATAACGACGCCATCAATCTCATAGCCAAGCTCCGCGCGCTTCTGCTCCGCGCGGTTGATGAAGTCCATCAGCTTATCGAAGCTGTGAATCGCCTCGCGGTGCGGATTCACGCGAAACCCCGCCGCCGTCAGCGCATCCAGCGCATCGCTTTGTTCTGTGAAGATGTTTCCGCCCGTAGCCGTCAGTGCAAAGTACGCATAGAAATCAAGCCTGCGCTGCGCAACGATGTTCGGCTCCAGCGTGCGAATCGTGCCCGCTGCATAGTTGCGCGGGTTCGCTGCCGGAGCCAGTCCCTGGGCTTCGCGTTCTTCATTCGCTTTCAGAAATGCGGCCAGCGGCATCACGATTTCGCCGCGCACCTCAAACATCGCAGGCAGCTTCGCCTTACGCAGTTTTGCTGCGGAAACAGACAGCGGAACAGAGCGAATCGTGCGCACGTTTGTGGTCACGTCTTCGCCGATGGTGCCGTCGCCGCGTGTCAGCCCGCGCACCAGATATGCGGAGCCATCCTTCGCCTCCTGGGCGTCTTTCGTCTGCCCATCTTGCATTTGATAGTGCAGCGCCATCGAAAGCCCGTCCAGCTTGTACTCGCAGACATAGCTGATCTCCACTCCTTCGCCCGCCCGATCGCGCACGCGGCGATCCCAGTCACGCAGCTCCTCTTCGCTCATGACGTTGTCGAGCGACAGCATCGGACGCGAGTGCGCCACCTTGGGGAAGCCTTCTTTCGGCTTGCCGCCCACGCGTTGCGTCGGCGAGTCAGAAGTAATCAGCTCAGGATGCTGCTTCTCCAGTGCCTGCAATTCGCGCACGATTGCGTCATAGTCAGCATCCGAAATCTCCGGCGTATCCAGCACGTAATACAGGTGCTCGTGATGCCGTATCTCATCTCGCAACGCTTCCATGCGTTCCGCCGGTGTGCTTTTAGCCATGATGACGATTATAGAAAGCAGAGGGCCGGCAGGTCAGCGTGCTTTGCGCCAGCACGCCAGCTTTTTCCGGCTGACTCGCAGACGCGCTGTGTTACGTTGGCATCGAGCCTATGGAACCCGTAACCCACTTTCTTACCGGAGCCTGTCTCGCCCGCTCCGGCTTCAACCGTAAAGCGGCTTACGCCACACTTGCCATGACGCTCGCTGCTGAAGCCCCGGACCTCGACGTGTTCTGGGCATTCCGTGGTCCGGTCGCGGGATTCCAGCATCACCGCGGCATCACCCATACTTTTATCGCGGCTCCATTCATCGCTCTGGTTACAGTTGCCGTCGTCTGGGTCATTCACAAGATCAGAAAAAAGCCTACGAAAGCTCCAGTACGCTGGGGCCTGCTCTGGTGCTTCGCACTCATTGCCGACCTGAGCCACCTGCTTCTGGACTTCACCAACAACTACGGCCTACGGCCCTTTTTCCCCTTTAATCCTCGCTGGTATTCGTGGGACATCGTTTTCATCTTCGAGCCAGTGCTCTTCGCGGCGCTCCTGCTTGGTCTCGTTCTGCCCTGGCTCTTCGGCCTCGCGGATCGCGAAATTGGAGCAAAGCGCGTTATATTCCGTGGACGCGGCTGGGCTATCGCCGCACTCATCTTCACCGCGCTGCTCTATGCCGTGCGCAATGCGGAGCACGCGCATGCTCTTGAACTTGTTCGCAACTCCAATGTCACCTCCGAGCCCATCTTGCGCGTTGCCGCCGAGCCGGAACCCATCAACCCATTTCTCTGGTACGCGGTCATCGAAACACCCGACTTCTACCAGACCGCAGCCGTGCACACGCGCTCCGATCAGGTCGATACGGACTCAGCCGAGAATGTCAGCTACAAGCCGCCCGTCACCGCAGCAACGCTCGCGGCCAAACGTACATGGCTGGGCCATGTCTATCTTGATTGGTCCAGGTGGCCCGTTGTGGAAGACAAAGGTGCGATGCCGCCGCCCGGCTATCAGATCGATCCGCCTGATCCCAACTGGCACACCGTCCAGTTCCGTGACCTGCGCTTCGATTACCCAGTTCTTTCACGCAAGCCCAGCGACGGAATCCTCTCCGGATGGGTTTACGTGGGTTCGCAGCAGGAGATTGAAGGCATGTTCATGAATGGGAAAGAGCAGAAGCCGTAAAGCTACGCCGTCTGTGAAAGGTTGTTTCAGAAGGCCATCTTCCATGGAGATGGCTTTCTCATTTCTACTGTGATTGATTTAGCGAGCGACGATGACTGGGATGCCGGCTTGCTGCATCCGCACAAAATTGACAGCGTAAGGGGCAGATGCAGGTAAAAAATGCTGCCACCCGGCAAAAGTGATTTGTTGCCTTCTCCGCCCGCAAACGCTAGGAATCGCGTCCTGAGCATGAAATAATAGGGTTCCGAAGTCTTTCGAGGTTACGATGTCCGCATATCTTCTGATCCTGTTTGCCATTCTGAGCCGCGTCCTCGTCGCATCCCATCCCGGCTGGCTCAACTTCACCGCCGTAGGTGGATCGCTGCTCTTCTTCGGCGCGCGCCGTTCGCTGCGTCAGGCTGCGCTTCCGGTCATTGCCCTCGCTGTCCTGGACTACTACATGACCGTCTACGTCTACAGTTATCCATTCGCGGTGCAGGATTACCTCATTACCTGGGTCTGGTATGCGGCTGTCGTTGTCCTTGGACACCTGCTCCTGCGTGACCGCCGTTCCGTCGGCCGCGTTGCCACAGGCGTTATCCTCTCTTCCACTTCGTTCTTCCTGGCAAGCAACTTCGCCGCCTGGACAATTCTGCAAGGCACGTACCCGCACACATTCGGCGGGTTAATGACCGCCTATGCCGCTGGCTTGCCCTTCTACAGAAACGACCTGCTCTCTACTACGCTGGTCGCTGCGCTCGCCTTTGGTCTGCCCGCGCTGGTGCAGCAGTATCGCAGCCACGGCGAGATCTCCGCGCACAAGGCCGCATAAGCTACCTATCTGAACCGATGCAGGAATCGCCCCGCATCCAGGTCCGCGTCGATTGCTGCGCTGCCCGATTGGCTCCCGGCAGCGATGCAGCTTCCGGTACGCGGCCATCTTCTTTCAACATTCCAGTGAACGCGAACAGCATGGCAGTGTGCGCATAGAGCTGTCCTCCCTGCGCACATGCATGAGCTCGCCATAATGTTCAAGAGTCTTCAAGCCACCCGGATCCGCCTACCGTCCGCCGGTAATGGATACTTCGGGCTGAGCGGCATGCCTTTCGCCTTTATCCAGCACCGGTGTCTCCCACGTATTCAAACGGATGCTGTGCAAGGTATGCGTGCCATCGGTGTCGCCGTCGAACTTCAGCGAGAGCTTTGCCATCTTGGAGCTGTAATCCGCCGCAGGAGAAGCGACCCACATAAAGGACTTTTTCGTGTCGGTTTTATTGAAGAGCCTCAGAGCGCTCACCGTCGAATCGAACTCGACTTGATATCTGCCCGCTGGAAATGTCTTCCCGTGAGTCTGGAAGTTGAAGGGAACGTTGACGGTTACCGCCTCAGAAGCAAACGCAGCAGTCGCGCTTGCCGCAACGGCTCCCAGCAGGAACGTACGAATCATCGGTCGCATAGTTCTACCTCTCTATGCACACGGTACGAACTCCCGCTGATAACGGCGTCAAATCGCCATAGAGTTCTCGTGAAATTTGACGAAGTGTTCTTGACGCGTATCAAACGCGCCACGCTCATCGGCAGATGGTCCTTCACGCTAACGACATGGTGCCCCACTCAATCCAAAGACGTTGTGACGTGGTGATGGGTGCCCCATTCAAGCCTTCTTTTGGCTTGAGTGGGGTAGTTCGAACCATCGAAGCTAGCCTCCCCGCCGCCCGCTCACGCCTTCTAGCCGTCCACTCCGATTCAATCTCCACCCGTCCTTCTTTTCCGGTTGCGTAGTGAAGAAAGCTACCCCACTCCCAATCCTCGGGACGCGCACACAACTCCCGCTTTACTGGATTGCGATGGATATAACGGAGCTTCTCCACAAACTGTGCCTCATTCCGAACATTGAAATCGTAGTAGCGCTTCTGCCAGAAGTGCTCTGCCTCGCCAATCAGCCGCCGCGACACGCCCTGCTTCAGCGACTTCAACGCATCGGCCAGCGTTTCGTGTTCCGGTTCTCCCATCAGCAGATGCACATGCTCCGGCATCACCACATAACCATACATGCACAGGTCAAAGCTGCGCCGGACGCGTTCAAGCGCTGTCTCGAAGATTTGCTTGCTGGTAGGAGTCAGGAACTGCGGTTGGCGATGATAGCAGCTGAAAGTCACGAAATGAGTTTGTCCTGATTCATGAAACCGCGTTAGACCCCAGGGCATGAGCCAGCTTAGCCCGAGGAACTGCCCCACTCAAGCCAAAGAAGGCTTGAATGGGCCACCCGCCACCCGCCCGACGTAGGCTGCAAGCATTGATAAAATCGCAAGACAAAGAGGGATGCCAAACGTGAAACTCACGGATGTCCTAACGATCTTGGCGCTGATTTTCGGCCCGATAATGGCCTTGGCAATTCAAAGAGAACTGGATAGGAAAAGAGAAAAAGATAAAAGACAGCGCGGAGTATTCCGGCCGGATGGCCCATCCAAGGCTGGGTGGCCCATTCAAGCCTTCTTTTGGCTGAGTGGGGGCTGTGCGCGCGGCAAAAAGCTTGTCAATACCCAGCAAGCAGAGGCTAACTCGTAAGTGCAAGGAATAAAATGACTTAATCCCGCAGGGCAGCGTGCAGGGAATTATGGGATAAATTGATAAAATAGAAACAGGCGGCCTCCGGTCAGATGACGGAGGCGCTTCTTATTTGAGCCAACCGATCAAAGTGACGGGATAAGCCGTTTGTTTAGAAGAATTTGCCGAAAATGGATGCGAATCCGCGTCGGTTTTAGACGTAACCGTTTTAAGATCAGGAATTTACAAAAAATGGAGGGCCCTAAACCCTAATTTTCGAACTCGGTAGTTTTTCGCTTGCTCATGCCCTTGCGCACCGCAATCAGAATCAGGAGACCGAGAACCACCCCGACCCCGACCAGCAGCGCAGCCAGATGCTTCTTCGCCACATCGTGGACGACCGTGACAATCTCCGGCCCATAGTAGAGCACCAGCAGAGCTTCAGCCGTAAAACGCACCAGACGGCCGAGAAAGACAGCGGCAAGAAAGTCGCGGACCCGCATCTCGAAGACGCCCGCGCCAAAAACAAACAGCTTCCAGGGGGTAGGCGGAGGCAGCATCGACGGCACGAACAGCGCGACAAACTCCTGCCGCTCGAAGCGGTCCCGCAGCTTCTCGTAACGGGCGCGATCCACGCGCTTCAGCAGAAAAAGCTCGCCCCCGGCACGGCCCAGGTAGAACGGCAGCAGCCCGCCAATCGTCGAGCCAATGGCGGCCATCAGGCAGTAAAGAAAGAAGTGGCGGCGGTCCGCCCACACGTACCCGGAGATGATAATGTCCATCGGCACCGGAATGGTGCTCGAGTCGAGGATGGCGATGGCCCCCGCGCCCCAGAAACCAAGCGGCTTCAGGATAGCCACCAGCCAGGCGCTGAACTTCAGGAAAACGGCGATGAGGTGTTTCAATATCGTTGCGTGCTTTCTTCCGAATTTTGCCCGTCTTCTGCATGCGGTACCGGCTCGCCTGCAAGCAGTGCCAGGGCATGCGATAGAAGGGGCAGAACCGCCGCCAGCGATGTCACCGCGCCTCGCGGGCTGCCCGGCAGGTTCAGGATGAGCGAGTGCCCCACAGTGCCGCACAAAGCCCGGCTCAGCGAGGCGTAAATCGTCTCCTCCCGGCCCGCGTCGCGCATCAACTCCGGCACGCCGTCGATCAGCTTCTCGCAGACGGTGCGCGTCGCCTCAGGCGTCACGTCTCGCGGCGCGATGCCCGTTCCTCCGGTTGTAACCACGAGTTCTGCGCGCCGGGCGCAGCCTCGTAGAGCCTCTTCGATCATCGGCTGCTCATCGGGGACCGTAACCTGTTCCAACACCAGAAATCCGCTGGCGGCAAGCAATTCCGCCACCGCCGGGCCGGAGCGGTCGACACGGCTGCCCTCGAAACTGGAATCGCTGACCGTGATGACGGCGGCTTGAGGCATACCTTTCGATTGTAATGGGCCGGACACAAGTCCATCACCAGACAGAACTTTTTGTCTTTGGATACGTCTGATGAAAGTAGGTTCTTGCCAAGGCGCAGGAGTGCGTATGGAGAGAATGAAACGTACCCCAGAGCTACAGCAGCGGCCTGAAACCGTTTCCGAATGCCCATCACCGAAGTCCCAACCAGTCCTGCAGGCGCGCCACCCGAGCCGCCTCGGAAACAGAGAAGTGCACGCTACGAACATCTTGACCACCATGAGCTTCTGCAGGTCATGGATGATCTTCAGGATGAGCGCGCACGAGCACGCTTGCGCGAGGTCTTCTGGATCTCGATCATTGTTCACCTCATCATCTTCTGGTTTCTGCTCTATGGTCCAAAGTATGTCTGGTACCGCAACATCCGCGTAGTCGATCCATCGGAGATCCTGAAGCAGCGCCAAAAAGAGCTGACCTACCTGGATCTGCCCGATGCATTAAAGCAGATCAAGCCGAAGCAGTCCGACGTCATCTCGAACCAGAACCGCACCGCGCAATCGAAGAATCCAACGCTGGACAAGAAAACGCTCCAGCAGCTTGAGGCTATGAAGCGGGCTGGTCCGCCTGCACCTGCTCCGGAACCCGCACCGCAAATCGGACAGACACCGCAAGCCGCTCCTCCGCAGCAGCAGGCAGCAGCACCGCCACCGCCGCAACCCATGCCCCAGCAGCGACCTTCGCAGCCGCTACCGCAGAACCAGCAATCCCAGCTTGAAGCGCCAAAGCCGACACAGCCGAACTTCAACACAGGAGCGACCACAGCCGGTCAGGCTGTTGAGCAGGCTGCGCGTAACGCCATGCGTCCCGGACCGATTGGCGGTGGTGGCGATATGGGTGCCAACGCCCCGTCGCAACATCCCGGCACCAGCGGCGCCGTCGACATCCTCAGCGACACCATGGGCGTTGACTTCGGCCCTTATATCCGCCGCGTGATCTACGACACGGAGCGCTCCTGGTGGCCCATCATTCCCGAGTCTGCGCGCCCACCGCTCATGAAGCAGGGGAAGGTCGGCATCCGCTTTCGCATCCTGCCCGACGGAAGCGTGAAGCAGATGATCCTTGAATTTCCCTCCGGCGACGTAGCCCTCGACCACGCCGCATGGGGCGGCATCACCGGCGCATCGCCCTACCCGCCGCTGCCCAAGCAGTTCAAAGGGCCATTCCTCGAGCTGCGTTTCTACTTCCTCTACAACATCCGGCCGGAAGATGAGTAACGCGCACGTATATCGCAAACGCCAGATCATTGGACTGTTACTGATTGCCGCTGCAATTCTTGGAATTACCTTTTTGCGCGCCCCCGCTGGCACCGTCTTTTCTCAGGGATGGTGGCACGTTTGGTAGAATCCTCTCCACCTGATCCATTGCTGATCGTTCTCGCCGGACCGACAGCCAGCGGCAAAACCTCTCTTTCACTCCATCTTGCCGAACGCTTCAACGGCGAGATCGTAAGCTGCGACTCTGTCGCCGTCTATCGCGACATGGAGATCGGCACCGCCAAGCCAGATAAAGCCGACCGCGAACGCATTCCCCACCATCTCATCGACGTAGTCGACCCAACTGAAGCATATACAGCCGGCGATTACAGCCGTGCAGGCCGCACCGCGTTGAGTGAAATTGCCGCGCGCGGCCACACGCCGATCATCACCGGCGGCACGGGGCTCTACCTGCGTGCTTTGATCGATGGCCTCTTCGCCGGGCCGGAGCGTTCCGAGTCTCTGCGCGAACGCCTGAAGGTGAGCGATAAGAAACATGAACCGGGTTGGCTTTACAAAATGCTGATGCGCCTCGATCAGAAGTCAGCCGCGCGTATCCATCCGAACGATAAACCTAAGCTCATCCGCGCTCTCGAGGTCTGCATCGCCGCGCGGCAGCCTATGTCAAAATCCTGGGAGCAGGGCCGGGAGGCCCTGCAAGGGCTTTCGCATCCTGCGCATTGGTCTCGAACCGGATCGCGATTTCCTCTACCAGCGCATCAACAAGCGGGCGGCAGCCATGTTTCATAATGGACTGGTCGAAGAAACACGCATGCTCCTCGAAAAATATGGAGAGGCGTGGCCCTTCGACTCGCTGGGCTATCGGCAGGCGCGCATTTTGTTGGGTGGTACTATTCGCGAAATGGACGCGATCTCACTAGCACAGCAGGGACACCGCAACTATGCAAAACGCCAGCTTACATGGTTTCGGCGCGAGCCCGATATGTATTGGCTGCACGGCTTCGGCGACGAGCCGCGCATCAGAAAGAAGGCAATAGAGATGATCGGGGCGCAGTGAGCAAGCCAGTGGGCTAGCGCAAAGCGGCGTTCGCGCGGATGGCAAGTCCCGCTGATACACTGGAATGTTTTGCGACTGTGAGGAATCAAGCATGCCACAAACGATGCAGGCGATCGTTAAGCCTGAGCCGAAGGCTGGAATTGAAATTCGGGAAGTACCTTTGCCCGCCTTTGGACCCTCTGATGTTCTGGTGAAAGTGGAGGCGGCCTCCGTCTGCGGCACTGATCTGCACATCTTTGATTGGGACCAATGGGCGCAGGGACGCATCCAGCCTCCCCTTATTCCCGGCCATGAATTTTGTGGCGTAGTGGCTGCAGTGGGCAAAGACGTCACCTCTGTGAAGGAAGGCGATTTCGTCTCTGCCGAAATGCATGTAGCCTGTGGCAAATGCCTGCAGTGCCGTACCGGGCAGGCGCACATATGCCAGTATGTAAAAATCATCGGCGTCGATGCCGACGGAGCGTTCGCCGAATTTGTAACCATCCCTGAAACAAATATCTGGAAGCTCGATCCATCGCTGCCCCGCGAATACGCCTCTATCCTTGACCCCCTCGGTAATGCCGTGCATACCGTTCTGGCAGGCGATATCGCGGCAAAGACCGTCGCCGTCATCGGCTGCGGGCCGATTGGCTTGTTTTCGATTGCCGTGGCCCAGGCCTGCGGCGCAGCCTCGGTGTTCGCGCTTGAGATCAACGAGCCGCGCCGTGCGCTTGCGACGCGAATGGGAGCAACTGCCGCCCTGGACCCTGCAACCGACGATGTGCACGGATTCATACTGGATCATACAAACGGACTGGGCGTAGACGTTGTGCTCGAAATGTCCGGCCATCCCGATGCTATGCGCCTTGGCTTCCGTATCCTCCGCACCGGTGGCCGCGTCTCTCTGCTCGGCATTCCTTCACAACCCGTCGAACTCGATTTCGCGAAAGATATTATTTTCAAGGGCGCCGTGGTGCAGGGTATCAACGGGCGCAAGATGTACGAAACCTGGTATCAGATGGAAGCTCTGCTCAAGGCGGGCAAGTTGGACCTCTCGCCGGTCATTACGCATCGTCTACCGATGCGTGATTTTGCCAAAGGCATGGATTTGCTGAAGAGCGGCGAGGCCAGCAAGATCGTACTCTACCCTTAAATTTTAGAATCGCTCTACTGCGCAAGTCCTGACTCTGAGTGAAGAGAAGTCCGGGAATAAGGTTCTTCCCCTAGCCGGGAATTTCGCGGATCTCCGCCGGGACTCGCAACGTGTCAGATTTCTGTAGCGCCTCGTCCAATTTTCCGAAGATCATCTTACCGGATGCCGTCTGAAGCACGGAGGTGACGCTGATTTCGACGGAACGACCAATCATCCGGCGAGCGTGATCGACGACGACCATGGTGCCGTCGTCGAGATACCCGACGCCTTGGTTATACTCCTTGCCCTCTTTCAGAATGGCGATGTTCATCTTCTCGCCCGGCAGCACGACCGGCTTGAGTGAGTTAGCGAGGTCGTTAATATTCAGGACAGAGACGTGATGCAGATGCGCGACTTTATTCAGGTTGAAGTCGTTGGTAACGATCTTCGCATCCAGTTCCTTGGCAAGCTCGATTAATTTGAGATCGACTTCACGAATGTTCGGGAAATCCTCCTCGACAATCTGTACGCTCAGCAGAGAGTTGGATTGCATCCGTTGCAGTACATCCAGGCCACGCCGTCCGCGCTGGCGTTTGGATCCGTCGGAAGAATCGGCGACCATTTGTAACTCACGCAACACAAACTCCGGGATGACGAGCGAACCATCGAGGAAGCCGGTATCGGCCATGTCGGCGATGCGTCCGTCGATGATGGCGCTGGTATCCAGCAGCTTTACGTTACGCCTCATCTGGCGCTCGCCGCTGAAGAGGCCACCCAATGCTGAGAGGTTGAGCAGGTCGCCTTTACTGGCTCCCACGACCAGTCCGACATAAGACATGAACAGCAGTACAAAGATTTGCAGCAGACTACGCATACTGCCAGCGGGCAGGCTGTCGGCGAGCACCAGGCTGAAAAGAAACGCTCCAAGTATGCCGAAGATGCTGCCAATGACCGCGCCGATCAGGCGCCGCAGACTGAGCGCGCGAACCCGCATCTCAAAGACGATGACAAGTGCCGCTCCTCCCGCGCCGGTAATAGCGGAAAGCCATCCAGGGAAATTGAGAAGGCGAAGAAAATAGCTGGCAGCCGCAAGAACGATAACAAAAAGAATACGTATTAAAACGAGGTCCATAAAACGCAGAACTCCCGATCCAGGTCGATCTGACAGACGATAATTTCGGTATGAAGATGAATGCTCCGTCTGTCCCGACGGGAGTATACGCATCGCGGTACTATTCGGGCAAAGGTAGATTAAGGATTCGGTTTTCGCTGCTCTTCGGTCTGAGCTTTAAACTTTGTCACCACCTGATTTTTCACTGAGCAGAACGAAAGTATTGCCGCGGATGCGGTAACTGATGGTCCTGCCCAGAGCGTTATTGAATTTGTTTTCCGTCTCCATAGTCGGGCCAATACAGGCCATCATGGTGCTCGCGATAGGGTGAAATTTGAGCATGCTCCCGTTCTTTTCGTAGCTGCCTGTGAGCCGATTGCAGCCGGTGCTGCCTCTGACTCGATTTCCCTCTGTTGTGAACTGCAGATAGGCCGTCTGAGGTCCGATGGCGGGCGGTGTAAGGCCAGCCAACTCTGTCAGAGTCCAGTCAGTCCCTGCAAAGGATGCGGCCGGATCGCCAGACTCCGTTACGGTTGAAGTTGAGAACAATGGATGCACGACGATTTTGACTTCCGATGCCACTCCGCTGGTAAGGACGGGATACGAGGTGGTTGAGGTGAAGAGCAGTTTGCCATCCACCTTGATGGTGGCGCGCACGCTGTAGCGATGCGAGGGTGGAACGTCGGCTGGTGAATGCATCAGCTCGAAGGGAATCGGTACCTGCTTGCCTGCTGTCGGGGTTTCTTTTTGTGCGAGAACCTTTGCCGGAGCATCGGCCAGCGATACATCTTCGAGCGTAACCTTGACGACCGCGTCGGGAGGCAGTGCAATGCGCTGTAGATATGTAACGGTTCCGGTGACAGTTGCGTCTTGAGCCGAGGCGAGCCCACTGAAGATGAAAATGAGTGAAAGAATGGATGACAATAAAACGGCGCGCCCTAAAGCGCGCCGCTGGTTCACAATTTGAGCGGACCTAGTATTTTGGCAGCTTAGGATCCACGTCTGTTGCCCAGGCCGTGATGCCGCCGGCGAGGTTGGCTACGTTCTTGAAGCCGCTCTTCTGTAGAAACTCCGCGGCACGCTGGCTGCGGCCCCCGGTTTTGCAATGGATGACAATCTCCCGATTCGGATCGAGTTCGTTAAGGCGATTCGGTAAATCGCCAAGCGGAATCAGCGGCGCGCCAATGTTGACGATCTGGTATTCGTGCGGCTCGCGCACATCGAGGACGAAGACATCTTCACCCGCATCGATGCGGCGCTTCAATTCAACGGGTGTGATCTGCGGAATTCCATTTTGCATAGTAGCTGTTTTCTCTTCGGGGAAGATACCACAGAACTGCTGGTAGTCGATGAGTTTGGTAACTGTCGGATGCGTACCGCACACCGGGCAGTCGGGATTCTTGCGCAACTTCAGCTCACGGAATTTCATGCCGAGTGAATCGACGAGCAGGAGGCGTCCGACGAGCGAATCGCCTTTGCCGAGGATCAGTTTAATGACTTCCGTTGCCTGAATGACGCCGAGCAGTCCGGGCAAAATACCGAGCACTCCACCTTCGGCGCAGGATGGAACAAGTCCCGGCGGTGGCGGCTCGGGATAGAGGCAGCGATAGCATGGACCGTCTTCGGTAGCGAAGACACTGGCCTGACCTTCAAAGCGGAAGATCGATGCGTAAGCGTTAGGCTTGTTTCCGCTGAGCACGCACGCATCGTTGACGAGGTAGCGCGTGGGGAAATTGTCCGTACCGTCGGCGACGATGTCATAGTCCTTGATAATCTCAAGCGCGTTGGCGCTGGTGAGCATCGTCTCATGCTTGACGATCTTCATGTACGGATTGAGCGCCTGCAGCTTTTCCGCGGCTGAGTCGATCTTGGGACGGCCCACATCCTTGGTGCTGTGGATGATCTGGCGCTGCAGATTGCTTTCGTCGACGACGTCGAAATCGACGAGGCCGAGTGTGCCGATTCCGGCAGCAGCAAGATAGTAGGCGAGAGGCGCGCCGAGTCCGCCCGTGCCGACGCAGAGAACTTTCGCGGCCTTCAGTTTCTGCTGGCCTTCGAGGCCCACTTCAGGCAGGAGCAGGTGACGCGAATAGCGTGCGATTTCAGCGTTATCGAGTTGTGGCAAAGCCACATTTTCTTCCGTGAGAGTTGGCATCTTTGTTCCCTAATGTTTCTTTACGTGGCTGATTCTACGCTGGAGAAAGTTCTCTCCAGTCTGGCTTGGCAGCGAATTGATGACAAGCCTGAGCAAGTCAATCCTTCTCCTGCAATTAATTCTGCGTCGAAGGCTCGTGTCCTGAACATGCAGTCCCGCCGGCAATCGACGGGATGATCGAGAGCGAATCTGTCTCTGTCACTGTCGTTGCTTCTTTTTCCGGGAGATAGCGCACGTCTTCGTCGTTCAGATAAACGTTCACAAAAGCGCGCAGCTTCCCTTCGTCGGAATAAAGATGCTTCCTCAGGTCGGGATGCTGCGAAGTGAGCGCGTTCAACGCATCGCCCACGGTCTGGGCATTTACCTGTACTGCGTCCTTTTTGTCGACATATACGCGCAATGGCGTAGGGATAAAAATCTTCATGATGAAAATCCTTCTGGTAGATGACGTTCGATTGGTTCACGGCACCGACGGGTCTACGCCCGTCGTGCAGGGAGCGGCAAGCCGGCGATCAACATCGCCCGGCTACCAGTTCCTCCACCTGGATCGTTTCATCCTCAAAGGATTTGTCGTCTTCGCTCGTTCCTGTCAGCACGAAGGAGTTTGTCTGTTGTGCTACGCCATTCGCAACTGACGTGATGACATAGGAGCAGCCCAGCCAGTGCGCTTCGGCGAAATCGGTCTTCGACCACTGCGCCGGATGATCCGGATGCGAATGGTAGAAGCCGACAATGTCGAGCCCGCGCTCGCGCGCCTGCCGCTGGATGCGGATCAGCTCCTGCGGTGCGATCTGGTAGCGGTTGTGGGCCGAATCGGTACGGGTGTTCCCCGCACGCACAGAATCGTCCACTTCGTTTATGCCATCGGAAGAACGGCCCAGCAGCACACCACAACACTCATGCGGATAGGTCTCTTCCCCATGTGTCCGGAGTGTGTTGTAGATGGTTTCGCTGAGCTTAAGCATTGGCCTGTTCTTCCTCCCAGAAGCGTTCACTTAAATACTTGTCTGCCGAATCGGGCAGAATCGTCACGATGACAGCCTCGCGTCCGGCTGCGGCTTCCTCTTCGGCGATGCGGAGCGATGCCGCTACCGCCGCCGCCGCCGAAACACCGATCAGCAGACCTTCAACCCGCGCAAGGCGCTTAGCCATACGATACGCGGCTTCGGTCTCAATCTCCATCTCGCGGTCAGCAAGGGACGCGTCGTAAATCGGCGGTACGATGGCTGTCGCCATATGCTTCAGACCTTCAAGGCCGTTAAAAGGCGAGTCGGGCTGCATGGAAATGCATTGAATCTGTGGGTTCAATTCCTTCAGCTTGCGCGTCGTTCCCACAAATGTACCGCTGGTACCCAGCCCGGCCACAAAGTGGGTCAGCTGCCCAGAAGCCTGCTGCCAGATTTCGTTGGCTGTACCGTGATAATGCGCTTGCCAGTTGGCGTCGTTGCCGTACTGGTCGGCGTAGTAATACTTTTTCGGGTCAATCGTAGCCAACTCGCGTGCTTTGCGGATGGCGCCATCGGAGCCGTCATTTGGATCGGTCCAAACCACGTGGGCGCCGTACGCACTGAGGATGCGCTTGCGTTCAGCCGAAACATTTGAGGGCACGCAGAGCGTCACCGTAAAACCCATGGCCGCGCCCAGCATGGCATAAGCAATGCCGGTATTGCCGCTCGTGGCATCGAGCAGGTGTTGGCCTTTGCCGAGTTTCCCCTGTTTCAGGGCTGCGCTCACAATGGATGAGGCTGCCCGGTCCTTAACCGATCCACCCGGGTTGGCCCACTCAGCTTTGCCCAAAAGCTGGATTCCTGGCAGATGAGCTGTCAACCGCTCCAGGCGCACCAGGGGCGTATTGCCGATGCGTTCCAGAAGCGTCGCGCCAATTTGCCGGACCATAGGTGAATACGTTGCCATAAGCGAATGCGTTGCAGCCAGCCGTGAAAGTGTGCGAGAGTGAAAGCACACGGCAGCTTACATTAAGTGTAGCCTTTGCTGTGCCTTTACCGCTATGCCTAGAAAAACAAAGCCGCTTACCTTCGACGAAATCCTAGAAAACCTTCGTGGCTCACAATTTGATGTACAACAGGTCGCCGGGGTCGCAGGTCAATACCGGGTGCAGAAACATGGTTGCGCAGCCGTGATTACCCGCGCAGCTGACGGGAACAGCGTGGTTTTTGTCGCGCGGCCCGGCTTTGTACTGGGCGGCGAAATTGCCCACCTCCTCGATCGCGGCTTCCAGAAATCATTGAAAACAAAAAACTTGGAGATTGCGGCAACAGCAGATTACCTGAAGGCCATCCACCGCTTCAGCGAAGAGCTGAAAGAAATTGCCGGTTCGCCGAGTCTCTACAACGAGTCCATTGGGACGACCAGCGATGATTACTTCTACGATCGCCTCAAGGGGCGGGATAAGAAGCCCATACCGCGCTCACCCGCTCCGTGGGACACCGCAGACGCGCACTGAAAATATGAATATCCGGCGGGCGTTCGTGGTTCCTTCACTGCTCGTTGGATTTTTGTTTGCACTGGTCTGGCCCGGTACTTCTGCAAATGCAGCCAACAAGCAGGATGATATCTCTGCCATCTATTCCGAACTGCTTCACAGCGCTGGACTGAAGGCCCTTGGCCGAAACCAGAATCAGTGCTGGGCGATTGCGGATACGACGATCAACATCGACGACATGAATCCTGCTCTCGCTCCGGATGCGCAACTCAAGCCCCCAGGCTATGATCCCAAGCCGTTTCAGGAGGCGTTGACAGACTTCAATGCGCGCAAGTATCAGCGTGAGAATCTGGCGCACAGCGTTCAAGTCGGCTCGTCCTATCCGATGCTTTCACAGCAGGAAGTAGCTGAGTTCCGCGCCTCGCGATCCTCGGCCACTGCGAGTAACTCCTCGGGAACGCGATATTCGGGCTGTGCCGGGGTGAGCTATTTCAGCGATGTCTACTTCAGCGCGCGCCACACGGCAGCGCTGGTCTACATGCTGAACTGGTGTGGAAGCCTGTGCAGTCAGGGCGAATGGATTTATGTCGAAAAAGTGAGCGACCACTGGGTGCAGCGGTCCGGCCAGGCCGGGATTGTTTCCGGTGCACGGCCTTTTTAGGCAAGTCGTTTCCAGAGAAGGAAAGACGCCCTGCAACGGATTCGGTTGCAGGGCGTCTTTGTTGGAACAGGGTCTAGTAGCGGTAGTGTTCGGACTTGTATGGGCCTTCCGGCGAAACGCCCAGATATTCGGCCTGCCTGGGCGTCAACGTTGTCAGCTTGACGCCGATCTTCTCCAGATGCAGACGGGCGACTTCCTCATCCAGCTTCTTGGGCAGGGTATAGACGTCGACCTTGTACGTATCCTTGTTCTTCCAAAGGTCGAGCTGCGCCAGCGTCTGGTTTGAGAAGCTGTTGCTCATCACAAAGCTGGGGTGGCCGGTAGCGCAACCCAGATTCACCAGGCGGCCTTCCGCCAGCACAAAGATGCTGTGCGCCCGTCGGGGAAGTTGTACTGGTCCACCTGCGGCTTGATGTTGACCTTCTTCACGCCGGTCGCGGTGTTGAGACGGTCGATCTGGATTTCGTTATCGAAGTGGCCGATATTGCAGACGATCGCCTGATCCTTCATCTTCTACATGTGCTCGAGCGTCATCACGTCTAGATTGCCGGTGCAGGTCACATAGATGTCGCCGCGTCCCAGCGTATCTTCGACGGTGGTGACCTCAAAGCCTTCCATCGCCGCCTGCAGGGCGTTGATGGGGTCGATTTCGGTGACCACCACCCGCGCACCCATGCCGCGCAGAGAATGCGCCGAGCCCTTGCCCACATCGCCGTATCCGCAGATCACGGCTACTTTGCCCGCCACCATCACGTCGGTGGCGCGCTTGATGCCGTCCGCCAGCGATTCGCGGCAGCCATAGAGATTGTCAAACTTCGATTTGGTGACGGAATCGTTGACGTTGATTGCAGGAACCAGAAGCTTGCCCTGTTCCTTCATCTTGTACAGGCGATGAACGCCGGTTGTGGTCTCTTCCGAAACGCCGCGCCATTCCTTCACGACATTGTGCCAGTGCTTGCGGATCTTCGGCGTAAATCTTCTTCAGCAGGTCCTTGATGACCTGCTCTTCGTGGTTGGAAGAGGGGGTGTTGACCCAACCATCGCCATTTTCGAGCTCATAGCCCTTATGGATCAGCAGGGTCACGTCGCCGCCGTCGTCGACGACCAGCTGCGGTCCCTTGCCCTCTCCATGATCGAGAGCCTGGGAGGTGCACCACCAGTACTCTTCGAGCGATTCGCCCTTCCAGGCGAACACCGGAACACCGGCTGCCGCAATGGCTGCCGCGGCGTGATCCTGGGTCGAGAAAATGTTGCAGCTTGCCCAGCGCACATCGGCGCCCAAGTCCACCAGGGTCTCGATCAGCACCGCGGTCTGAATCGTCATGTGCAGAGAGCCGGTGATGCGGACGCCGGCAAGAGGCTTTTCCGCAGCATATTTGCGGCGGATCGACATAAGCCCGGGCATCTCGTGCTCGGCAATGGAAATCTCTTTGCGGCCCCAGTCGGCCAGGGAGAGGTCAGCCACCTTGTATTCGGGCGCGACACGTTCGAGTGTTGCAGTTGCCATGTGAAAAACCTCGTTTCAGGAGTTGAGGATACTTGAGTCGCTAACTCGTGATAGTTAACATTTTACCGAAATGCTATTAGGCACAGCGAATGCACCAAAACCGAAGGTGAAGGGGACGGGGAATTGGCCCCGAAATCCATGTTAACTATCGTCGGGCCCGCTCGCGTTGCAGCACACGATAGATGTCGCTCTTGGAGAGCCCACGCTCGCGCGCGATGCGCTTCAACGCGTCCTTTTCGTCGAGGTTTTCTGTTTGCCTCAGCTCTTCAATGCGGCTGGAAATGCTGCCGGATGCCACCTCTGGCGAAGGCGTGCGGGTCTCGATCAGCAGGGTGATCTCGCCGCGAATGCGGTCTCGTTGTTGCAGGTCAGAAGCGACCTCAACCACGCTGCCGCGCAGGAACTCTTCGTGCAACTTCGTCAGCTCGCGGGCCACAACGACGCGGCACTGCGGCCCCCACACCGCTTGCACATCGCCCAGCGTCTCCAGAATGCGGTGCGGCGCTTCATAGAGGATGAGCGTGGTGCCGTCTTCTGTGCTTGCAGCAAGGCGCTCCAGTTCAGCGCGGCGGGCTCCCGCTTTTGCGGATAGAAAGCCGGCGTATGCGAATTGACTGGTATTGAGACCGGAGGCGACCAGCGCGCTGAGCGCGGCGTTCGCGCCGGGGATGGGATAAACCGAGATGCCTGCCTCGATGGCCGCGGCAGCAAGATGCATCCCCGGGTCGGAGATTCCGGGCATCCCGGCATCGGAGACGACGGCAATGCGCGTGCCCTTCTGCATGGCGGCAAGAAATTCAGAAATGCGCTCCGCTTCATTGTGCTCGTGGCAGCTTACCGTCGGCGTTGTGATGCCGAAGTGGTTCAGCAGCTTCTGCGTCTGGCGCGTATCTTCGCAGGCGATACGGTCTGCAGAGCGCAGCACGCGTATCGCGCGCAATGTGATGTCTCCCAGATTGCCGATGGGTGTTCCGACAAGATAGAGGCCGGGCGCGAGTGGCTGATCCGTTCCAGGAACAATGCCATTTTCTTCATCCCGCATCTTCAATTCTCTTGCTTGAGTCGGCGGTGCTCAGCCAGCATGCCCATGCTGTGCATCAGGTTCTGCAGCGTCACGATTCCGATGATCTTGCCACCTTCGGCAACCGGAACGAGCGACATGCGGCCGCCGGCCATCCGGCGGATCATGGAACCGAGCGAATCGTTCGGCTGCGCGACCTGGAAGGTGCGTGACATCACCGACTGTACATAGCCATTGCCATCGCTGCGCAGCGCTTCCAGAATCCCCTGCCGCGAAACAATGCCGACGAGGTTTGCGCCGCGTACTACGGGGAACTCATCCTGCAGGCTGTGAATGGCTTTGTAGAGCGCGTCTTCGAGCGTATCGGATGGCGCGAGGGTTGAAAAGTCGGTCAGCATCACATCGCGCATCGTGACCGTATCGACAACGGACTGGAACATCAAACCCTGATCTTCGAGCTGGGCCCCGATGAAAATAAAAAAACCTCCCATGATGAGCCATGGGCTGAGACTGCTGCCCATCCGGAATTGGGGATGAAGAGCAGCGCGATACCGCCGAGCACAGCGACGAGGCCGAGGATCTGACCGAGTCCGGAAGCAGCCCGCGTGGCTTGCGCTGGACCTCGTGTGCGCGTGAAGCCTCCGCGCAGCATGCGGCCCGCATCCAGCGGATATGCAGGGATGAAGTTCAGGATGCCGAGAATCACGTTAAGCCAGATCGTAGAGCGCATCAGGTGGGTTGGCGTGACCCAGGGTCGGGCAAAAATAGCCACCTGCGGCGCAGCTCCGATGACCAGCGCTCCTACGGCAGCAGCGAATGCAAAATTCGCCAGTGGTCCTGCGATGCCCAGAGATACCTGCACTCCGCCTGCCCCCGCGCGCTCGGCGCTGTCGGGATTTGCGTAAGAGAAAAGTCCACCGATAGGCAAAAGCAGAATACTGCGCAGCTGCACGCCGTGATATGCAGCCACGATTACCCTCGCTACTTCCCGCACAACGACGGCAAGCAGCAGGATGAGCCATAGCATGATTGCCCGCCACGACTGGACATTGACAAGGTTCGTCGAAAGCAGGCAAAGGCCGAGCAACAGTAGAAAAAATGTATGGATGCGTAAATCGACGCCCATCCAGCGACCCAAGGGAAGTGACCAGCCGCGCATTGCCCGTCGTCCTCGTTCTTTCGAAACCTGCTTCTGACATTGTAGAGGTTCGCTCGAGTACACATACATTTTCACTCGCGAAAATGTATGCAATGCCTGCGCTACCATCGAAAGAATGCGCGTTATCGCCGGAAAATTTCGCTCCCGCATGTTGATCGCCCCGCGTGGACTGGATACGCGTCCCACGAGCGATCGCTTGCGCGAAACCCTGTTCAATGTGCTCGCGCCGCGCATCGAAAGTTCCCTGTTCTCGATCTATACGCAGGTTCAGGCGCAAACGGAATCGAAGCCTTGAGCCGTGGAGCGGCAAGCGCCGTATTCGTCGAAAAGAACGCTGCCAGCCGTTGCCGCGATTCGGGCAAACCTGGATACGCTTGGGATTCGTGAAGGCTGGCAATTGGAAACACGCAGCGCGTCTTCGTCGGTTAAGCGGCTGGCAGAGCAGGGGCGACGCTTCGATATCGTCTTTCTCGACCCTCCATATAAAGCTGCCGAAGAATATGCGCTGGTGTTGGGACTGTTAGGGAATGAATGCAGCGCGCTGCTGGCTGAGGATGCGGTTGTCATTGCCGAACACCATCGCAAGGAGCAGCTCGGGCAGGAGTATGGCGCACTGCAGCGCTACCGCTTGCTGGAACAGGGCGATGCTGCTTTGAGTTTTTATTCGGTCAGTCGGTAATGCCGCCCGTATGCTCTCCTGTTTTCAAATCAATGGCGAAGGGCACATCCTTATCGGTCATCAAGTCCCATCCGAGGCCGCAGAGCGTGTTGCCGACAATGTCGGTGATCTCGATGCCTTCCCAGGAAAGCCGCGTCGTCTCCCATGCCTGTCCATCGCGACCCCATGCAAGGATGGAATGATGTCCGGTGAAGAGCAGCAATTCCTGCTCTGAAAGCGCGCGCACGTTCAGCACAGGGCGATACGGAACCATGCTCCATAGTTGCGGCTGAAGGGTATCAATGAGGTACGCATAGCCGCCTGACACGGCACAGAGCCAACCGGGATCGGGACAACTCCAGACACCAGTAGGCGCAGTTGCATCGGCAAACCCGAGCGCGCAGGTCGCCAGGAACGCATCACCCTGCGCTGGTTTCACCAGAAGCTCCAACGCGCCGCGTTCTATTTCTTCCACCTGCTGCGGATAGACGAATTGGCGTGCCGGTGCAATCAGCGGGCGCTTTTCCAGCACATCTGCAGTCCAGTGATGCCGGAAGGTCAGATCAAAAATCGGCTTGGTCGTCGAGCTTGCCATATCAGTTCTGTGAGCATTGCGTGAATTGGAGAATCCAGCGCCGCTGTTCTTCCGTATCCGGAACGGGGCAGCCACGCGCTTTTTCGATAATGCTCAGGGCATTCGCCGCCTTCCACCCTAACTCAATCAGGACAGAAGCAGTGATGACTGTGGATCGCCCGATACTGCCACGGCAGTGCACTCCTATATGTTTTCCATCGTTGATTGCCCCGGTGAGACAAGAAATCAGGCCGCAAAGATTCAGCCTGTTCTCAGGAGTCGTGCCGTCAGCAATGGGAAACGAGATAAATTCGATGTCTGCCCTTTGTGCAAACTCAGCTTCGTCCGCCAGGCCCAGATCGATTGCCTCGTCGCGTTCCAGCAGAGAGACGAGAATCTTGATATCCGAGGACGTCAGAGCCAGCAAGTCATCATAGAGATGTTCCTCGCCGCGTGGCCGCGCCACAATAGCGAGACCTGGCTTCTGGCGGTGCTGGATCCAATAAATATTCGTCATAGGCTAGCGGTAAACAGTTCCACTCGCTCGCGCACACCTGGCACGTGCATGGGAAGCGGCAGCTGGCTGCCTTCTTCAAAAATGGGAATCAGCTTGTCAAACTCGGGGCCGGAATGCGTTCCGGTGAGCGCAATGCGGACAGGATGAAACAGCTCTTTGCCCTTGACTCCGGTTTCAGCTTTGATCTCGTTCATCCAGGCCTTAAACAGCTCCGGCGTAACCGCGTCCTCGTATGCGCGAATCCGCTTCGCAAACGAAGCAAGAACTTTCTGCGCGGATTCCGTCTGCAGAATCGCGGCATTCTCCTCGTTCGCCCGCGCTGCTGCCGGGTCAAAATGGAAAACGGACAGCGCCTTTTGCGGCAGTTGCTCAAGCCGGTCCACCGAAGGAAGGAAAAGCGCGATCAATTTGCCGAACCACTGCACAATCTTTTGATCGGCAGCATGGTGCGCGGGCAACAGGCCCGCTTTTTCAAAGTAAGGCCATGCCAGTTCCAGAACCCGCGCCAGATCAGCCTGCTTCAGGTAATGCCGGTTGAGCCAGTGCAATTTGTCGAAGTCGAAGACGGCAGGCGACGCAGTGACGCGCCCCAGTTCGAATTCTGCAATCAGCTCCTGCGGTGTGAAGGTCTCGCTTGTGCCGTCTTTCGCACCCCAGCCCAGCAGCGCGAGATAGTTCACCAGTGCCTCAGGCAAAATGCCCATCTCGCGAAAACTGGCAATCGATGTTGCTCCGTGCCGCTTCGAGAGACGCTCGCGGTCGCTGCCAAGGATCGTCGATAGATGCGCGAATTGCGGCACCCTCCAGCCAAACGCCTCATAGATCGCAACCTGCTTGGGCGTGTTCGAGATGTGGTCATCGCCGCGGATCACATGCGTGATCTCCATCAGCGCATCGTCAACGGTCACGACATAGTTGTAGACGGGCACACCGCTCGACCGCACCAGAATCGGGTCGCTGACTGTGTCGCTGGCAAACTCAACATCGCCGCGCACAATATCGTGGAAGCGCAGCGGATGCTCGGGAATTCGCAGGCGTATGGCAAACTGTTCGCCGGTTGAAGCGCGCGCCTCCGACTCAGCTTTCGCAATCGCGCGACACCTGCCGGAGTAGATCTGCGGACGATGCTCGGCAACCGCGCGTAGCCGCTCGGCTTCCAGCTCTTCGGCTGTGCAGAAACAGCGATAGGCTTTGCCCTCATTGAGCAAACGCTCTGTGTGCTCGCGATAAATGGCAAGTCGCTCCGACTGCCGATACGGCGCGTGCGGGCCGCCAATCTCCGGGCCCTCGTCCCAGTCGAGACCGAGCCAGTGCAGATCTTCGATGAGCTGTGTCTCGTGCTCGTCCTTGCTGCGTTCTACATCGGTATCTTCAATGCGAAGAACGTATTTTCCGCCCGCGTGTCGGGCTACCAGCCAGTTGTAAAGCGCCGTGCGGGCATTGCCTACATGCAGCAGCCCCGTCGGCGATGGCGCGAAGCGAACGCGCGTGATGTTCGTGTGCATACATTCAAAATGCTAACAACAAATGTTCCTTACCGTTCTGGATCGATATAACGAAATACCTTTGACTTCAGTACTCGTACGAGCTCCGGATCCATGTAGTCATATTGATCAGGTATGCCAAGAACAATGAGTCTTTTCTTTTTGAGCACTGAACCGAATCGTTGATTTAGCTTCTGGCGGTGAATTGTCTCCATGACGTAAATCACGTCAGCCCAGACTAATAGATCTAATGAGATCGGATTGTCGGCATCAGAACTGGTTCCGGCAGACATCGTTTCGAATCCGTCCAGTAGAGAGAAGATTGCTTCCGCAGTAGGACTCCGAAGGCGGTTTCTACTGCAAATGAAGAGAAGTTTCATCTGATTCAATGACTTCTAGCGGAAATGCTCCCATCCGCCGGCATCGAGCGATGTGCGCTTGCCGTCGGTTCCAGCCATTTCGATGAGCGGCTTTCCTTTGCGATGTGTCTTCATGCGCCCGATGGCGCGAACCGGCGCCCCGGCAATCTTTGCCGGTATCTTCGTTCGCGGAGACGCGGTGAAGAGAAGTTCGTAATCTTCGCCGCCGTGAAGGGCCAGATGCAGCGCGGACGGAATCCAGCCGTCCTTCTCCGCTTTCTTGGCCAGCGTGTGAATCGGAATGGATGCCGTATCGATCTCTGCTGCCGCGCCGGATTCTTCGCAAAGATGCGCCAGATCCGTCGACAGTCCGTCGCTTACGTCAATCGCGGCTGTTGCTGCGCGCTGTGCGAGGAGCTTTACTCCAGTAGCAACACGCGGTTCGGGATAGAGATGCGGATGCGCCGGTGATGCTTTGGTGCGCTTGCGAAAGGTCTGCGGGTTGCGTCCCAGCGCGAGAAGCTCTGCCTCCGCGCCGCCCAGATTGCCGGTGATGTAGAGAATGTCACCAGCTTTTGCGCCAGAGCGCAGCAGGGCGCGGCCTTTAGGCACCGATCCCACCAGGACAATGTCAGCCGCTACCATTCCCGTCAGTTTCGCGCCCGCCTCGTCAAAAAGAGGCGATTGAGCGGTGTCGCCGCCAGCCAGCGGCACATGATACTGGTTAGCCAACGCCAACAGCCCATTCAGGAAACGGTCCAGCCAACTCAAACCACGCTCTGCAACTGTCAACTCTGCCGGAACAGCAAACGAAAGGAAAGCGGCAATCGGCTGTGCGCCCATCGCTGCCAGGTCGCTCAGACCGCGTGCCAGGCACCGGTGTCCGGCCGATTCTGGAGAATGCCAGTCGCGCCGGAAGTGGACCTGCTCCAGAGATAAATCTGTGGTGACAACTATTTCGCTGCCCGCTGCAGGACGCAGGATGGCGCAATCGTCGCCAATGCCAAGCCGCACAGCAGTGCTGCGCGGGGTAGTGCGCGCTCGAATTGCGGCAATCAAAGCCTTCTCTCCGGCAGGCATCCGGGATTTTCGATGGACGGACACGGTGTCCAGCATACCTCCGGTGTCACGATCTGGCCTACAGGGCACAATAATTTGTGCAGGGGCTCCAAAAAGCACGGATTACCAAAGCGGGAAGGCGCCGGGAATGTTTGAAAGACTATGGTTGACCCCTGTCCGTCAACCTGTTAGGGTCTTCAGAGAATACCTGAAAACCTGCTCCAGCGACTTTCCCCTGGTTCGTCATTGCGTGTTTCTGGCAGGCAATGGTTTTTTGTTCGTTTAAATTCCACAAACGAGACGATTTTGCGTAAACGTTTCTACATCATTTTTGTTGCCCGCGAAGAAGACGGAAGGCTCAGGAAGATCCCAGTTCCTTTGCACTATGCCTATATCTTCGTGGCGGCTGCCGTTGTAGGCGCGTTTACGATTACCGGCATGGCCGGTTCCTACTCACGCATGCTGCTCAAGACTGCGAGCTTCAATCAGGTTCGCTCCCAGCGTGAGGCTCTCCGCAAAGATTATGCACATCTCGAGCAGGTCGCTCACGAGAAGGAAGTACAGGCGGCATCGCTTGGCTCCCTGGCGAATGAAGTCAGCGCTCTTTATGGCCTGCGTCAGAATAAGCTGACGACTGCAAAGTCGGCAGCGACGGCTGCAGCGCCTGTGCTTACTGACAGTTCAGATACCTTCAACCAGCAAGCCTATGCGCACTCTTTCGATCAACTCGTTGCGCTGCGCCGCACCGCGCTGTCTGGCCAGGTCTATCAGTCGTTCAGCCTGAATACCCGCCGTCCCTTCGGCAACCTCGATGACACTCTGAGCCTGGCGAACGCGCCCTCGCTATGGCCCGTCGTCGGGCCGGTTACGAGCTCATTCGGCGAGCGCGAAGATCCATTCAATGGTGAGGGAGCGTTCCATGCCGGCGTCGATATTTCCTCAACCTTCGGCGAGGCCGTTCGCGCTACCGCGGATGGCACGGTGGAAATGGCAGACCGGGCTTCCGGGTATGGACGGGAAGTCGTCATCGATCATGGCTATGGGGTCAAGACGGTCTATGGACATCTCTCCGGCTTCGCTGTCACCGACGGCCAGCAGGTAACTCGCGGACAGGTGATCGGATACGTTGGCACAAGCGGCCGCAGCACAGGTCCACACCTGCACTATGAAGTTCGCATCCGCAATACACCCGTGAATCCGCATAAGTATCTGCGTGAGACGATGCAGCAGCTTGCCAGTACTGGCAGCGCTAGCTCAGTAGGTGGCGGCATAAATTAGAGTGAAATCCAGCTACAAAAGTAAAAGGCCGTCGATCACGACGGCCTTTTACTTTGCCATTCCGAGCCAGGGCAAATGCCTGTCAAGCCCCGCCCGCGGCGATCATGTCGGTAAGCTTTTTAGAATGAATGCAATACGGGCGAGATGAGGCTGCAGGGAATTTCCCGGAAATTTGCTAAACTGGAATTAAGAGAGAAACTGCACGGAAAAGGCGCGGGCCATAACCCGCGCCTTTTCTATATTTTGCCCCTAACTTATTGAAACCAGAGAATTTATTCGGGCGAAAAAGGGTAAACGATTGAAACGAAGGAAATTTCACTGCAGACCATAGGGGTCCTTTGCGCCCATTTGGGCCGGGGATACTCCCGGTTGAAACCGTGAAAGTTATACGACCCAATCACGTTTCGGGTCTTTCACGTATAAACGTTTTACAGTGCCGCAAGAGGTGCACAGGTCAGCAAAAAGGGTCTCCCTTTTCTCCCTTTCGGTTCGTTTGAAAAAGCCTTTCTCTTTCGCTTTGCAGAGGAGGCCGGGACGTACGTCACCACCACCACCAGAAGCAGAAACAGTGAGGCCGCTGATGAGTTGTGAACCGCCGCAGTGTTCACATGTATTGTTGGGCATGGCCAACTATAGCCCATGGGGGTAATTCATGATCTCCCGTATCGTCCCCCAAAGGGTAGATTGGCCTCCTAGCTGCCTGTCGGAACAATCCCGGCATTTTCTACCATCAACATGACGGTGCGCTTCGGCGCCCTCGTGCGGTGCAGAATTCCCTTGGGGACGACGAACCCCTGTCTTGGTAAAAGAGCAAGCGTGCGATATTCGAGATCGATGAACAATTCGCCTTCGATGACATAAAAGAATTCGTCATCGTTGTCATGCTTATGCCAGTGGTATTCGCCCTCGACGACACCGAGGCGTACGACCGAGCCGTTTACCTGGCAGAGGGTCTGATTGAACCACTTGTATGTGCAGGTGCTTGAGAGAGCCTTTTCATCGATCAGTTCAAGAGGCTCATGCAGAATGTTGAGACGGGTCTCATAGGGAAAATCTTCAGCGGTAGACACAATGTGCTCCTCCCTTACCTATTCTGCTGCGACGCAGAAAGGAAGGGAAGAGCACAGGAAAAGATCAATTTTACTTACCGGTATACGTGATGTGCCAGATAGAGCCTGATCCATCGTCTGTCACAAAGAGCGACCCGTCGTTGCCGACTGTCACTCCCACGGGCCGCCCCCACACATGGCCGTCCGCAGTAGTGAAACCTGTCAGGAAGTCTTCATACTCGCCCGTGGCATTGCCATCGTGCATAGGCACGCGAATGACTTCATAGCCGGCACGGTTTGCCTTGTTCCAGGAGCCATGTTCGGCAGCGAACCCGTCGCCTTTGTACTCGGTCGGAAATTGCGACCCTTCGTAGAAATTCAGCTCCAGCGATGCGAAGTGCGGCTGCAGCAGAACATCCGGCGTGATGACCTTGGCTTTCAGTTCCGGATGCTTGCCTTCATGACGCGGATCCTGGTGGCCGCCCATATACCACCACGGCCAGCCGTAGAAGCCATCCTCTTGAACGTGGGTAATGTAGTCGGGGACAAGGTTGTCGCCGAGCATGTCGCGCTCGTTGGTGGAGCACCACAGTTGTCCGGTAATGGGATTGATGGCCTCGCCAACACAATTGCGAATGCCGGAGGCATAGATCTTAATGAATTTGCCTTCGGGCGTGAACTCGAGCACATCGGCGCGGTGAAATTCTTCCGGGTGTGTATCCGGATCGTCGATGTTTGAATGCGAGCCGACGGAGACGAACATCTTCGTGCCGTCTTTGGAGAAGACGATATCGCGTGTCCAGTGACCGCCGCCACGCAGGCGTCCGCCGCCAGGCAGATCGGCGAGTTTCTCAGCGGGTCCGCTCGCTTTCATGTCGCCGTTCTTATACGGAAAGCGCACCACGGAATCGGTGTTGCCGACGTAAACCCACTTCGGGTTTGGCCCTGCAGGATAGAAATTAATACCGAATGGCTGGCTCAGGCCGTCAGCAAATTTTCCCATCTGCTTTGGCTTGCCGTCTGCACCGATTCCGCGGAAGACCATGATTTCGTTGCTGGAACTCATGGCTACAAACAAGTCACCGTTCGGAGCGGTGCGAATCAAACGCGGCTGGTTCAGGCCGTCAGCATACAGGGTCACTTTGAAGCCTGCGGGAGCCTGCGGCCACGCGCCTTCGGGACGCTTCACCATCTGCGCGCCATTGTCGACTCCCTTGGTGGCAAAGGGTTCCGGCAAGTCGTCGACCGTTATTTTGCGGCGGACGCCCGGCTTCTCCTGGCTGTAATCGGTGAAAGCTGCTTTTCCAGTAATCACCTGGCCGGACGGTCGTCCGTCGGCATCCAGTGCGGGAACGGACAGTGCAATGGCAACATACGTTGCAGCAAGGCCTGCAACACGGGGGAATTTTCTCCTCATAACTTCCAGTCCTCCAGGGATGTCTACGGTTTCGATGCGTGCAGGAGTGGTCTAACCACTCAGATGTCGTTCAGAGACATGATAGTCGCAAATTATTTACTGTTTCCCTCCGGTGGCGGGAAAGCCTGAAATTTCCCGGGAGTTACAAGCTTTTCCAATACTTGTGGAGGTAGCGTAGCGTGCAGCACAGCTCGATCCTTATGATGCTCAATTTGAATGCTGTCGAACAACGGCTTCAGCTCCGCGCCGGTGATTCCCGGAGATACGTTTTCAGCGGTGCGCACAAAATTCAACAACACTTTCACGGATTCGGCAGACGCCGCCGCTTCTTCCTCGGTCGGCGCGATCTCTTCCACGCGCAGGCGTAACGAACCGGTCCAGCGGACTGAAGCGATAAACATGGAGTCGAAAGTGACCGGGAGGCGAAAGCCGAAAACACTCACATTCCCGCTGTCTCCAAAGGGAAGGCCGATCTGTCCGATACCCCAGGCGAGCGAAAGCAGGGGCACGTCTTCATAGTGATCTGTCAGAAGGCTGGAGCCGGAGAAAGGGAGCGCGGCAGATCGATAGCGGTCGAGAATCGAATGAATCTGTTCAGCGGTAGGCGTGTTGCTCACTGCAACCATGTCGTAGCCAAGCAGCGTTACACGCACCGCGCGTCCATCGCTCGGGACACTGTAGATGGTGTGCCCGGCGTAAGTCTCCTGCGCGGTGGATAGGCTTTCAAGATAATGCATCAGCCTGCGCCCATCGAAGTGCCCTTCAAAAACTTCGGAGAACGCGACCGTACCGTTAGGGCCGGCGGGATTCGTCATACGATGCAGAGCAAAAGCGACTTCATCCAGATCGCGCTCGAACTGGATGCCCGTTGCGTCAATAAATTTTTGATATTCCGGATCGTGCGTGACAGGATGTTGATCGAAATGAGTAACCGCGCGCAGCGGGCGCAGATTGAGATATACGATTCCGTCCGATTCCGGCAGCAGCCGTGCTGCTTCCGGAGGAGCTTTTCTGCGTAAATAAACAGCGACGGCCAAAAGCAACAGAATGACCACGACAACGGCAATCGTGATCCTGGTGCGTCGGCGTATTCTCAAGGAGCACTCCTTTGTGACCTTCCCATCATCTCATCCGGCGCGCCTCCAGTGCATCGGAGGGTCACGTAATGATTGCCGACGGCGTCTGCTTCAAGCAGAATGAAACTAACGTCTATGGGATTTGAAACAGGTCAACGGGTGGGCGACTACGAAGTCCTCCGCACGCTCGGGGCTGGCGGTCTTGGCCAGGTATATGAGGTGCGCCACACGATCTCGCAGCGCTCTGAGGCCATGAAGATTCTTCTTCCCGGCCAGATTTCTACTCCTGAACTTGCAGAGCGCTTTCGCCGCGAGATTCAGCTTCTCGGCGGTCTCAGCCATCCGCATATCGCTTCGCTGCACAATGCTTTTTATTTCGATAGCCAGCTCATCATGATCATGGAGATGGTCAGCGGCGAGACGCTGCGCGCAAGAAGCATGCGAATGCGCATGCCAGTCCCCGAAGTGCTGCAGTATGCGCGGCAGATGCTTGCAGCGCTCGATTATGCGCACAACCGCGGCGTGGTGCACCGCGATATCAAACCTTCGAACATCATGATCACCTCTGAAAACGAAGTGAAGCTGGTCGACTTCGGCATCGCCATCAGCGATCACTCGGCCGAGTTGACAGCTCCCGGTTTTATGGTCGGGTCGGTGAATTATATGTCGCCCGAACAGATTGCCGGAGACAAAGCAACGCTGCGATCCGATATTTATTCGGTGGGCGTGACGCTCTATGAAGTATTAACCGGATGGCTGCCGGTTACGGGAAACAATAATCTCGAGATCATGCGCTCGCACCTGAACGACCGTCCGGCCGCGCCGGTGGAGTTGAATCCACGTCTTCCGGTATCGCTCTCCAATGTACTTTTGAAGGCCCTGGAAAAATTACCGAATGACAGGTTTGCAAGCGCACAGGAGTTTCTTGCTGCGCTTGAAACCATTCCGGCAACCGGAATGCACGAAGTTTTCTCCGTCGAGACGACCGCTCTTCATATTCCCAGCGGAAACGGGCAGCCCCCACAGCAAAAAGCAAGCGGCAGTCAGCGGGTCGAGCAGCAAAGCAGCAGTCAGGCCGCACAGTTCCCGCTTGATGACATCAGCCGCAAGCTGGCTGTCTATATCGGTCCTATTGCCAGCGTCGTGGTACGCAAGCTGGCCCCGAAGTGCTCGAACCTCGATCAGCTTTACCGCGAGGCTGCGACACACATCGCGTTAGAAAAAGACAGGCAGAAATTTCTGCAGTCAAAACGCTCTTAGGATAATTCCCGTTTGTCCGGGTGATGCAGAATCGTCTCCGCTATTTCCTCGACCCGTTGCAAGGTGATGCCATCCCGTTGTTCGATCGCAAGCGGATGGTCCGGATCGCTGACTGTGAAATGTGGCCGGCGACCAACGATCTGTGTCTGTACGCTGACTTCCAGGTTGATGGTATTGCCGAAAAGAAATAATTCCGTATTCAGCCATCCCGGGAACGGCGGTTCCGTCTCCCGTCCCGGCATCTCCCAGAAGTCGTTTGCGCGGATAAAATTCTTGGGGCTGATCTCGGCCCATACGCCCCATATGAATGGCTCATCCAGCCCGATCACGGGCACGACGATGCGTCCGCGCAGGTAGAAGTCCTTGCCGTCGATCACACATTGATCCGGTGTGATGACGACCCGCTTCTCCAGTTCATCCAGCGGAATTGCCGTTACCGCCAGGGGTGCTTTGACGCTGTAGCTCAACGGCAGAACTTCGTGCCGCTCTCTACAAACGTTACACATGAATCCAGTTCGCAACTCGCTGCCCATGATTCAATTCTTCCACAAATGCGAACCGATTCATGGGCATGTGAAATTGAAGGGCGCAGGTCAACTGCGCCCTTCAAGCCGTAGAGACCTTGCTGGTTGAGTGCACTTAATCAATCGCCGGCAATGGTTGGGGCAACGACAATGCGATCCAGATCAGGCGCATAGCCGGTGGAATTATCGAAGCGAAGCGTATTTGTTCCGGTATGCAGATTCACGCGGAGCACTGTGTAGGTAGGCTCGTCAAAGGTGCTGCCATTCAAATCAAGTTCCTGGGCAGTTCCGTCGTTGATCGTGAGGAAGTAGGAGCGCGGCCCGCTTGTGGCGTAATCGATCTCCAGCAGATAGACGCCAGCGTAAGGGACTGTCACATTTGAGAAAGTAACAGCATTGCCGGGACCACCGCCAATGTTCCCAGCTTTCGCAAGTCCTGAGGAATAGTTGCTGAAGCCCCTGGTGACAGAGCCGCTGAGCGTGGCCACTTCGGCTTCGTATGTAGTTGCCGAAGGCTCAGGTGCATCGCCGTTGCCGCTGATGACAATGCGGTCAAGATCGGGTGGATAGCTGACGGGGCTTCCAAACTGGATCGAGTTCATACCCTTGGCCAGGCGTACGGGAATGGTTGTACTGGCACGAATAAAGAAGCTGCCTCCGCCGGAGTTGAGCGTGTGGAAAGGCCCGCCATTCACGCTGTAGAGATAGGACCGAAGGCCCTGCGTCATGGAATTGACCTGCATGAGATAAACGCCGGCGCGACGGACATACACGTTGTTGAAAGTCACAGTGTTGTTCGCGCCTAAGCCGAGACCGCCGACTTTAGCGCCAACGGAGCATAGTGGGCAATCGGCGATTCCGGCAGATCCCCCAAGGATGGCAGATTCCGCCTCATAGCTGGTAGACGGTACAGGCGCTGCCTGGCCATAGGCCACGATCTTAAGCAATTGGGCACTGTGGCCTTTGAGTACGGTGGAGTAAGTGAGTACAGAAGGCCCGAGGTTGCGATGGCTCCATAAATCCCGTACCTGGAGCGCTCCACTGACGCCGAGGAGATTCCAGGGAAGATGCACGACGGAAGGAGTGGCGTTCAGATTGAAGAGGGCCACATAGTATGTGTGGTTGCCGAGGCTTGAAACCCAGACAGGCAAGTCACCGCCGAGGACCTGTTTTGCGGGTTTGCCGGATTGATCGATGGTGATGACCTCGTCATTGCTGACAAGTTCCTTGTTGAAGCTGTCGAGCTTGGTCAGATCGCCGCCGAGGTACATGGGCGCGTTGGCCATTGCCCATAGAGAGACCGCCGTTCTCTTCTCGTCGTTTGTCAGGCCGTCGAGTGTGCCGTCGCCAATGTCGAGTGAATCCAGGTCATTCCATCCGAGTGACGGGCTGGCAGAGTTCTGCCACCCGGGAAGATCGCGGAAGCGCTGGTAGATGCGCTGCCAGTCGGTAAGTGTTCCGCAGCGGCCTTCGCACTCAATGTCATCCTCGATACGCCGCGCGTTCTGGTAGGGAAGAAAGTCATTGAGATAGTCCTGATCGATGGCCCACGAAATCGTCAGCCAGATAGGCCGTCCGCTGGCCGCGATAGCCTTGGACCACGCAGCCACGTCTGCGCGATTGTCGATAGAGAGCCCGTCGCTGTATGAGCCGGGAGTGACACCATCGAGCTTGATCAAATCCACGCCCCAGGAGGCGAAGAGCGCGACAACGGAATTCATGTATTCCTGCGCGCCGGGTTTGGTGAAGTCAATCTTGTAGTGATAGGGCGAGGTGCCGGAACCGCCGAAAGCGTTGCCCGCGGTGTAAGGAACAGTGAGGATGTCCTGAATGTGATACTGCGTTCCGAGGATCGGATAGTTCGCGTCAACCGCAGGCTCCTCGACGCCGGGAATCCAGTAAATGCCCGCCTTCTGGCCATTCTGGTGAATGTGGTCGATCAGGGCTTTGATATCGGGGAAAGTCGTGATGTTCGGAATCGGGCGGCCGTTCGCGTCAAAGCTGCCCATCCATCCTGAATCGATATTGATGTAACGGAAGCCGTGAGTCTGGATGCCGGAGGCAGCCAAAGCATCGGATTGTGCGGTGATATTGGCCTGAGTTAGAAAACTGCCATCGATGGTTTGTTGGCTGAAGGTACTCCAGCCAAGGTAGGGCTTTTGGCCCACGTTATTGACTTGCGCGCCGGCGGCGTGAGTACTGAAAAGACTTCCAGTAGCGAAGAGAAGCGGGAGGGCATATTGACGGATCAGCCGCCAATGGAAACAGCGTCTGGAACTAAGACTGCGAGTAGGGGTCATGGGGGGATATCTCCGTACCTGATTGCAATTTGCAAATTGAGATCAGGGCCGCTTTTCTACATGAATTTTTCGTTAACGTAAACGAATTCTTGCCACAGAACAGGAAAGCACGCCGACTGTAGAGTGGTGTTCTAACACCTGCCAAGTGGTAGCGATGGAGCTTTACAGGTGGAAATCCGAAATTGTGTACGTTAACAAAGCGCGGTAATCGATGAGGGCAACTTAATCGTTCAGCATCTCCATGGCCTTCTTCAGGCTGGTGTGCATGCGATTAAACGACGTCGTAACCTGCGCGATCTCGTCTTTGCCTTTTACCGTAAGAGGCGGCTGATCGATATCTCCTGTGCTGATGAGGTCGGCGGAGGTACTTACCTTGCGAAGCGGGCGAATGACGATGAAATACATGCCCAGATCGATAAGCACGATTGTCGCGAAGAAGATCGTGCCGAGTGTGATCAGCAAATTGCGGAAACCGTCGTCGGCTATTTTGATGGGCAACGACATGGGGATAGATACGATCTGTGCGGCGACAATTTCATTCGGCTTCCAACCAAAGCCATTCTGTGTGCCATATCGTTTGACCATCGCCTTTGGCGCAAGGCTTGGAACACTGTGGCACGTCAGGCAGCCTTGCTGAGCAATGATAGGTCGGGCCAGATAAAGCGAAAGGCCAACGGCTCCCTGGCGTTCCCCGACTAGTTGCGTCTGGTCCGGATTGTTGCGGAAATAATTGACGATGTCTGCCTGCCAGTCCTCAGCTCGATCGACCAGGTTCGTGGGATTCAGCGTCGCTTCCTTGTAGGTGTAGTCGGGGAAATTCTTTCGCAGGCGATTGAACGTGACCGTAGCGGCATAGAAGGGAATGGTCTGCGGCAGGAAAGTATTCGCGTGCTGCGGCGTGTTTTCAAGAACGGGGCTGATTTCTTCCTCGGTGTAGCTGCGCGTAGCTCCCGCGCTTGCGGCTATGAGCTCCGCCTGGTTCAGAACTTCCTTTTTTGCCTCGTCTATCAGGAAACTATGCGCATTGACCGCGATGAGGGCAAGGCCAAGACCGAAAACAACAATGAGAAGGAGATTGAATTTAGCAAGCAGCTTCATGTGGGAAATCCCTTTTGCGCACAGCATACAGCAGAGATGAGATATCTGCGGGAACGGATTTTCGCAGAAAGGAAAGAGAAGGACGGGATATCTACAGAAGAGGTGTGCTCAGGCAGCTTTGCTGGCGAGCGCGGTGCCTACATTGACTGCGTCAGTAATGATGTCGATCACTTTAGCGATATTGTTCAGCATTTTTGTGCAGTCCTGGATTTCCTTCTGCTCATTGTGCATCTGCTGCACGAGCGAAGCTACCTGCGGATCATCATCATGGAAGATCTTCTGGATGCTGCTCCAGTAATTGCGGCGGGCAGCAACGTATTGGGTCAAAACCTGATCGCGTTCAACTTGTGTGGGGCAGGCAGCCAGAATCATCGACAGATGCTGGGTAAAAAGCATGTATTGATCTTCGAGGCTTTGCAGCGATGGTCCCATAAGGCAGCTCTCCTTGACTGTGGTGCTTACAGAATTAGTTTGATCCACAACTCAATGTCGGACAGCTGTGGAAAGTCGCGCTCAGGCATGCGCCCTTCCGTCGAAAGCTGATGCGTGCGCTGCGATAATTTCTTAAGCGCGCTGTCCATTGAGTCCGAGGCTTTCGCGTGCGCCGCAATGTCTGTCTCGCTCCTGCTCTTGATCTGTTCCTGCGCATAGTCCTTCAGTCCCTGCGGTACCTGTTCTGCAGGCATGCGGGAAGCGAGATCGAAAGGCTTAAGAGCGGGCTGCATCAGGCTTCCGGGATCTACCTGGTTGTTTTTCACGAGATCGAGAGCGATGCTCTGCGCCAAGCCGATATAGGTCCTGTCAATCGAGTCATACGCGGGTTTCTCCCGAGAAAACATCTGCGAAAGCGCGGCCAGCGTGGGGTCCATGTTCTTCGCCATTTTTCGCTCATCATGCTCCTGTGCGAACTGGGTCAGGATCTGTCCCGCGCTCTGCAAAGCCGCAGGCGCATCCGAAGCGCCGGGCAACTGCGAGATCGACGAGAGAGCCGTCCCCAGGTCTGAGGCTGACTGCGAGACATCTGCGGGCGCGGTTGAACCGCTGAGTTCAGTGAATGCCTCGGCAAGTTTAGCCAGCGCATGCGCTGCGGCAGCCCGCTTCCGCAATTCGTATTGAACATTTTGCAGCTGTTTCAGATCCTGCTCGTCGAGTGGTACACCGAGAGTCGCCTGTTGCAGCCGTTCCAGTTTGGCGTGATTTTCAGCTAATTGCGTAAGCGCATCGTAATAGTTATCGAGATGCCTGGCGGTCGCCGTCATCTGTGTGGCCAGAGCGCGCGCATCGCCAGAGGTTTTGCAGGAGACCGGACACGCTAGAAAGGCGAGTAGAAGAGCCGCTGCCCAATATCTTCGTTGATGCTGCATATCTCGCCTCTTTTAGTGAAGTTTTTGGCCTTCAGGGACAGCAAGATGCGTAGCCAAGAGTGTTACCATCCTGCCCTGTAAAGTACAAGCGAATTTGCCCCGACGTGAGACTTTTTATTCCGGAATAAGGCAATCCTGGCGCGTTGCAGAGCATCCCGGCGTGTGGTAATCTTTCAATCTGTACCCCTCTTTCAACTGACGCCTTGGTGTCTCTCGAAACAGGAGTATGAGGCTGTCCGGGCTGGCGTAGCTCAGCTGGTAGAGCATCTGATTTGTAATCAGACGGTCGGGGGTTCAAGTCCCTTCGCCAGCTCCAGAATCCTTAAGCCTCAACGCAGCTAAAGTTCGATTGGCGCGAGCCATCCGCAGTCATTCCACCTGACAGCGTCCCGTTTGAGCCGGAGCGTTTTGAGCTTCCGGAGGGATGACTGGTGTCTCGGGAAAGTGGAAAAGCTCGTTCCATGAAGGGTTGCACAGGTGGCCGAGTGGTTAATGGCAGCAGACTGTAAATCTGCCGCTCCTAGGAGCTACGGAGGTTCGAATCCTCCCCTGTGCACCAGCTAAGTGATAGCAGGGAAGCGAGTTTTCTATGCGGGTTCGAGGTATGCAGCGCAAAATCGTCGCGCTCCTCGTTCTGGCCGGAATCGCCGCCCTGGCCTGGAGCACGATGGATGCCGGCAAGATTCGCATGCTGGTCTTCATCTTGCTCGGTGGTTTTGCTCTTCGGATTCTGCTGACGCCGGGTCAGCGGTACGATGAAGAACAGGACCTGCAATAGGTTTGAAGTGCTGATACAGGCTGATGTAGCTCAGTTGGTAGAGCACTCCCTTGGTAAGGGAGAGGTCACCGGTTCAATCCCGGTCATCAGCTCCAGGATTGGGAAATGTGCCCAAGGCCGACAGTGGAATATCCTGTCGGCCCTGTGGCGTGTAGAGCGGGAGTAACTCAGTGGTAGAGTCACAGCCTTCCAAGTCGAAGCGCTTGGCGGGCGTGACACAGAGCGTAGCGAAGTGGGGAGCCCCGCCGCTGAGATCCTGAACGCGTAGCGTGAAGGACCCCGGTGGCTGTGTGGACAGAGTAGTAAAAGCGGGAGTAACTCAGTGGTAGAGTCACAGCCTTCCAAGCTGTTGGTCGCGGGTCCGATTCCCGTCTCCCGCTCCAGAAATTTTAAGTAAGCGGAGTTCGTGGCAATTCATGTTTGAGCAAGCAGTTCTTCCGGTCCAGGATCAAAAAACTTTCGCCGAAGTCGAAAAGGCTTTGCATGACGCTTTCGCGTCGGCGAATGTGGTGAAACTTCTTCGCCAGATGGAAAAGGCGAGACTGCGCGCACGGCAGTTTGAGGCGATTCTCGCGCATGGGTTTCTTGGCGCAAAGACGCCATCGCTGTATGGATCGCTGGGAGATTCAGACCGCGGACAGGTACGTGAGATGTACCTTCGTCTGGTCGAACATGTGGCGCCTGAGCTGCGGACAAAGTATTTGAAGGTGTACGCGTATTACTGAAGAGTTTGGGTTTGCGCAGGCTTCTGAACCCGGTGGTTACGTGGTGATGTGGGAGTTTGAGGTGCGTTCGGGGTGCGAGGCGGCTTTTCTTGAGGCGTATTCCTCGAACGGAGTTTGGGCCCGGCTCTTCCGGAAGTCTCCGGAGTTTCTGGGCGTGGAATTAGTGCAGAGCGTCAAGCATCCTACGCGGTTTTTCACTCTGGATGCATGGACCTCGCGTCGGGCGTGTGAAGAGTTCCGCATCGAGTATTGCGAGAGCTACGAAACGCTGGACGTGAAATTGGCAGGATTAACGGAGTGGGAGCGCCAGATCGGCGCCTTTCCTTCCGAGTAAATTAGGAGACTCGTAATGGCGAAGGAGAAATTTGACCGGTCGAAGCCGCACGTAAATGTGGGGACGATAGGGCATATCGATCACGGGAAGACGACGTTGACGGCGGCGATCACGAAGGTGTTGTCGAAGCACAACCCGAACAACAAGTTCCGCTCGTTTGACACGATTGACAACGCACCGGAAGAGCGGGAACGCGGCATCACGATCGCAACGGCGCACGTCGAGTACGAGACGGGGAACCGTCACTACGCGCACGTCGATTGCCCGGGCCACGCCGATTACATCAAGAACATGATCACGGGCGCGGCGCAGATGGATGGCGCGATTCTCGTGGTGGCAGCGACCGATGGTCCGATGCCGCAGACCAAGGAACACGTTCTGCTGGCTCGCCAGGTAGGCGTGCCGTACATCGTGGTCTTTCTGAACAAGTGCGATGCGGTTGAAGATCCTGAGCTGATCGACCTGGTCGAGATGGAAGTACGCGAGCTGCTGTCGAAGTACAACTTCCCCGGCGACGATGTGCCGGTGATTCGCGGCTCGGCTCTTGGAGCCCTGAACGGCGAAGCACAGTGGGAAGCGAAGATCGACGAGCTGATGGAGGCGGTGGACAAGAACGTGCCATTGCCGGCGCGCGCGATTGATCAGCCTTTCCTGATGCCGATTGAAGACATCTTCTCGATCTCGGGCCGAGGCACGGTGGTGACGGGCCGTATCGAGCGCGGCAAGGTGAAGGTGGGCGAAGAAGTAGAAATCGTCGGCTTCCGGGAGACGCGCAAGACGGTGGTAACGGGCGTGGAAATGTTCAAGAAGCAGCTGGATGAAGGTCTGGCTGGGGACAACGCTGGTTTGCTGCTGCGCGGCATTCCCAAGGAAGACGTCGAGCGCGGGATGGTTCTGGCGAAGACGGGATCGATCACGCCGCACACGAAGTTCAAGGGCGAGATCTACGTGCTGTCGAAGGAAGAGGGCGGTCGTCATACGCCGTTCTTCAACGGCTATCGTCCGCAGTTCTACTTCCGCACGACGGATGTGACGGGAACGGCGAAGCTGCCGGAAGGCACGGAGATGGTGATGCCGGGCGACAATATTTCGCTTGAGATCGAGCTGCACACGCCGGTGGCGATGGAGAAGGGCCTGAGGTTTGCCATCCGCGAAGGCGGACGCACCGTAGGCGCCGGCACCATCACCGAGATCCTGAATTAAGCAAAGTATTTTACCGGCATGCTCTATTCGTGATGAACTGAATCAGAAGATTCAGAAAACAAACGAAGAGCATGCCATTAGGAAATATGAAGGGCCACAAGCCGAGCGAGAAGTTCAAACGCGGATCGATCGGCTGATTTCATAAAAGCTTGCGCATTGCGGAAACCATGGTTGCTTGCGAGAGGTTCAGCAGGCACAATTGAGCACCGTCGATGCGGATGCGTTAGGATAAACAGATGCGCGAAATTGTGACATTACAGTGTCCTGTGTGCAAGGAGCGGAACTACTCGACGACGAAGAACAAGAAGACGACCACCGGCCGTCTGGAGTTCTCGAAGTTTTGCAGCCGCTGCCGCAAGCATACCGACCATAAAGAAACCAAGTAGGTAGGTCACAGGGCGCAGGGCGCAGGGCACAGAAAAAACAGAAGCCCTGAGACCTGAGGCTCTGTGCCCTGAAGCACAGGGGCGTAAGCTCAACGGTTAAACTGTCGGTCTCCAAAACCGAACTTGGGGGTTCGAATCCCTCCGCCCCTGCCAGATATGGATGCAGTACGCAACCCGCTGCCAGAGAAGGAGTTGCCGCGATCGGCCGACAGGCTGTCAGCGTATAAGAAGGAAGCAGCGTTATGGCGAAGGCAGCACTGGCAACCGGTGAAGAGCGCTCCAGCTCTCCGCAGAAAAGCACCTCGACGAACCAGGTGACGGCACTCTGGACGCGCACTGTCGATTTTCTTAAAGATGTGCGCGGCGAGATGCGCAAAGTTGTCACGCCCTCGCGCGCTGAGGTGCAGTCGACTACGGCGGTTGTGATCATTTCGGTTTTCCTCTTCGCCGCATTCTTCTATCTGGTCGATTCAATTTTCGGCAGCGCCCTGCAGAGGTTGCTGCACTGGCTGGGTGGTACGCAGTAAACGGCGCAGCAAAGGCGGTGCCGGAGGGGCAAGGCGAAGCAAAGCTGATGCCTCGGAATCAAGAAGGAATCATGGCGGAAGAAATCCAAAACGAGACAGCCGATAGCGGCAACACTGAGCAGCTTGCGCCTCCAGCCAGTGAGCGCTTCAAGTGGTACATCATCCACGCATACTCGGGCTTTGAGCGCAAAGTGCGCGAGTCGCTTGACAGCCGTGTACAGGCTTTTGGCCTGCAGAACAAGATTGGCCGCGTGATGATCCCCACCGAGCCGGTTACGGAAATCGTCAACGGCAAGAAACGCACGGTCGAGCGGGTCTTCCTGCCCGGCTATGTGCTGGTCGAGATGGATCTCGATAACGATCTCTGGCATGTCATCAAGAACACGCCGCGAGTCACGGGTTTTCTCGGCACAGGTGATAAGCCGGTGCCTTGAGCGAAGAAGAGGTCAGCTCGATCCTCTTCCGCACGGACGTTTCCAAGGAAAAGCCGCGGCTCAAGATCAAGTTCGAGAAGAATGAATCGGTACGGATCACCGAAGGACCATTCGCCAATTTCAACGGCATCGTGGATGAAGTGAATGAAGATCGCGAGACGCTCAAGGTGATGGTGACAATTTTCGGCCGCTCTACTCCAGTCGAGCTTGAATTCGGCAAAGTAGAGAAGGTCGTTTAACAGCGGCAATAGTTCCTGGCCGCAATACGAGTTTTGCTGTACAGAATCTGGCTGAGCGAAGAGCTCGCCGCAAGGAAAGGTTTTAAGCAATGCCTCCGACAACAAAAAAAGTACAGACCCAGGTAAAGCTTCAGATTGAAGCTGGCAAGGCTACACCAGCGCCCCCGGTAGGCCCGGCGCTCGGTCAGGCGCAGGTCAACATCATGGAGTTCTGCAAGCAGTTCAACGCGCGTACGCAGAACAAGGAGATGGCCGGCCTGATCATTCCGGTTGTCATCACCGTTTACGTCGACCGCACCTTCACCTTTATTACTAAGACGCCTCCGGCGGCTGTGCTGCTGAAAAAGGCAGCGAACCTGGCCAAGGGTTCAGGCACACCGAACAAGAACAAGGTAGGCAAGGTGACCGAGGCTCAGGTTCTCGACATCGCCAAGCAGAAGATGCCCGATTTGAACGCGGCGTCGGTCGAAGCTGCGGTGAAGAGTATCAAGGGTACTGCCCGCTCGATGGGAATCGAAGTCACGGCATAGGCCCAGCGTTCCCTGTAGGAAAAACGGGAAATATGTGGCATAATCAGAGATGCGTCTCATAGCGCCAGCTAGGACGCAGTCAACAGCACCACGGCCAGCAAGCAGCATCGACTGTAGCGGTGGGAGACGAGGATACATGGCTAAGAAAGTCAGCAAGAATATTGCGAATGCGCGTGCTGCGGTTGAAAAGCGCTCCGTATTCGCTCCAGGACGCGGTTCCGCTCCTGCAAAAAGTCAAGTTCGCAAAATTTGATGAGACAGTTGATCTGACCCTGCGTCTTGGTGTCGACCCAAAGCATGCCGATCAGATGGTGCGGGGCACGGTTGTCCTGCCGCACGGCCTGGGCAAGACCAAGAAGGTAGCTGTCATCACGACCGGCGACCGCCAGCGCGATGCCGAAGCGGCAGGCGCCGACATTGTCGGCGGCGAAGAGCTCGTTGAGAGGATTCAGAAGGAAAGCTGGACGGATTTCGATGCCCTGATCGCGACGCCCGACATGATGAAGTCGGTGGGACGTCTCGGTAAGGTACTCGGTCCTCGCGGCCTCATGCCGAACCCGAAGACGGGGACGGTAACCAGCGATGTCGCTGCGGCTGTGAAGGAAATCAAGGCTGGTAAGGTTGAGTTCCGCACAGACAAGACGGCTCTGGTGCACGTTCCAGTGGGCAAGCTTTCGTTTACGCCTGACAAGCTGATGGATAACGCGACCTACGGTTATTACGAGCGTGATGCGTGCAAAGCCTTCTGCAGCAAAGGGTAAGTACATCAAGGGCATTACCCTCAGCTCAACGATGGGCCCCGGCATTTCGCTTGACAGCTCGATTGCGGATCAGGCCGCAAAGGCGTAAGCAGACAGATTTTCAGGATTTCCCGGCCAGCCGGCATGAGCGCGATGCGCCGCAGGTGGTGGCCAGTAAGGACTCAGAACTATGGCATTGACCAAAGCAAAAAAGGCAGAGAAGGTCGATCAGCTCGCAAAGGAGCTGGAAGGCTCGACCAGTGCAATTGTCGGCACCTTTGCCAAACTCACCGTCGCGCAGGACTTGAGCTGCGCAAGACCGTTCGCGCCTCCGGTGGCCGCTATCGCGTGCTCAAGAACAAGCTCGCGGCGCGCGCTTCGAAGGGAACGCAGATCGAAGCGGCACTCCAGGGCCTGAAGGGTGTCTCGTCGGTTGCCTACACCAGTGGCGACCCTGTCGCGCTGGCCAAGGCGATTTCCACTTGGGTGGCGGAGAACTCAGAGTTTACGTTTAAGCTCGGTATCGTCGACGGCAAGGTGATCTCGGTTGAAGAAGTAAAGCAGTTGGCGACGATGCCGGGTAAGGAAGAGATTTTCGCAAAGCTGCTCTTCCTCATTAATTCTCCGGCGCAGCGTCTGGCCACCGTCATCAACGCGACGGGACGCGATCTGGCTGTTGTGATCAATCAGGCAGTCGAGCAGAACAAGTTTCTCAGGCGCGCAGCAGGCTCCTGTATCGGAGCAAGCTCCGGCAGCAGAGCAGTCGGAAGCGGCAGAGCACCCCGCGGCGACGGAAGCAGGCTGTAGTAAGCTGAACCGGCACCAGCGGTCGAACCGGCAGCGCAGGAAGTTTCAGGCGGAGAAGCACCCGCCAGCGAGTAGCTAAAGGCTATTCGCTAGAAGTTGGGAAATATTCGCCGCGTCAACGGCTTGAGGGGTGCTAAGTCTGGGCACAACGGAAACCTCAAATCGGGCAAACGGCAACCGGAGCGGCGACGTTCCGGAGGGCAAAACAAAATCTTAGTTTCAAGTGGAGAAAATCATGGCGGATTTGCAGCAGTTGGAAGATCAGATTGTCGGGCTTAGCCTGCTGGACGCAGCGGCCCTGGTAAAGAAGCTCGAAGAGCGTCTTGGCGTTTCGGCGGCAGCGGCGGCTCCGGTAGTAGTTGCCGGTGGCAGCGGCGGGTGCGGCAGCTCCTGCCGCAGTTGAGGAAAGACCGAGTTCACCGTCATCCTGAAGGATGCCGGCGCGAACAAGATCAACACCATCAAGGCCGTTCGCGAAGTCACCTCGCTGGGGCTGAAGGAAGCCAAGGACCTGGTCGACGGCGCTCCGAAGCCTCTGAAGGAAAACGTCAGCAAGGAAGATGCCGAAGCCATCAAGAAGAAGTTTGAAGGCGTCGCGACAGTCGAAGTTAAGTAAACAATTGTCAATAGGGCAAGTTGCATGCCAAAGCAGGAACGCGCTATGATTAGTTATTGCGCGTTCTGCCTGGCTTTGTCTTGTCCTGATCGGTTGGACGCGGGATGCGCGACTTCGGCGAATTCTTAATTGATTCGATTATAAATCACGATGAATCAATGATTTGCCGGGTCCAGGATTTAGATAAACGCAAAGAGCTAATCCGGCACGGCATTGTCGGCATATCTGCGGGCATGCGGCGGACTTCGCGGATGTGATGAACTTGGGATCGGCTGTAGGGCGGCGTACACGCAGTTTGGAAGCGGCGGGAAACGAACATTCTGTTTTTAACAAGTGCACAATCCGGTTGTGGCGCTCGTAAGAGCATCTTGTCTCTGCGAGCGATTGGCATTTGTATCGTCTCTTTTTTCTCCTGCATTCTTCCGGTCGCGCCTTACCTCGGTGTCCCGCCTGATGCTGCACCAGCAGTCGTTGTCCTCCAGCACTTCGCTCTGACGTTAGTTTGTACCGCGAGGTTGTCTGGATTTGCAAGCCGGAGATGTGGAAAGTTCCTGAAGTTTTTCTCTTGCGCGTTCCGTTTCGGCTCGCAGGTTTGTATCGCAGAGAAACACCATGCTGTTTCCGGGCGAGGACGGAGCGGCAGGATAAGAAACAGCCCAGGCATGTTGCGTGACCCGGACAGCATGTCTTTCAACCTCGCGTTTACGAGCCCCAGGAGTGAAGCATGCCGAACGAGAACCGCGCCATTCGCAGCCGTCTCGATTTTTCAAAGATTCCAACCTCCATCCAGATCCCTAACCTGATTGAAGTGCAGCGCCGCTCTTATGAGCGTTTTCTGCAGATGGACAAGCTGCCTTCGGAGCGGGAAGACAACGGGCTGCAGTCCGTCTTCACCTCGGTTTTCCCCATCACCGATTTCCGCAATATCTCGCAGCTGGATTTCGTCGACTTCTCCATCGGCAACTGGGAGTGCAAGTGCGGTCACCTGAAGGGTCTGCATCACCTGCGCACCGCCTGCGTCAATTGCGGCGCCATGGTCATCACCGACCCGTTCCATCCCGGCGATGTGCTTTGCCAGCAAGTGCGGCACCTACAACAAGAACACGCCTGACTTCTGCAACAAGTGCGGCGACCCTGTCGGCCTGCAGCTGAAGTATGACCAGGCGGAGTGCGAAGAGCGCGGCATGACCTACTCTGCGCCGCTCAAGGTCACCGTTCGCCTCACGATCTACGACAAGGACGCCGAGACCGGCGCCAAGACCATCCGCGACATCAAGGAGCAGGAAGTCTTCTTCGGCGACATTCCCCTGATGACGCAGAACGGCACCTTCATCGTCAACGGCACTGAGCGCGTCATCGTTAGCCAGTTGCACCGTTCGCCCGGCGTCTTCTTTGAGACGGCGAACAACCGCACCTACTTCCTGGGCAAGATCATTCCCTACCGCGGCTCCTGGGTTGAGTTTGAGTACGACCAGAAGAACACGCTCTACGTTCGTATCGACCGCAAGCGCAAGTTCCTGGGCACCATCTTCCTGCGCGCTCTCGGCTCTGAGTTCCGACGAAGACATTCTCAAGACCTTCTACCCCGCCGACACGATTTCGGTGAAGGACGGCAAGCTTTTCTGGCCGCTCGATGAGAGCGCGGACAAGCCGACGCACCTGTTGGGCGCGAAGCCCGCGCACGCCGTCGTGGTCAAGGGCGAAGAGATCGCGCACTCGGGCCGCAAGATCACTCCGTCGCATCCTCAAGGCGCTGCGCACGCACAAGGTTTCTGAAGTTGAGATTGAAACGGCTGAGCTGGACGGCGCCATGACCGCAGCCGATGTGGTCGACACCACGACGGGCGAAGTCCTCCTTGAAGCCAACCAGGAGCTGACGCGCCGACAAGATGCACAAGATTGTTCGAGAGCGGCGTCACCTCAGTTCCAGGTCTTCTTCCCCGATCGCGATGATGTGGGCAACATCATCACCAACACGCTGCGTCGCGATTCCGTGCGCAAGCCGGAAGAAGCGCTGATCGAGATCTACCGCAAGCTGCGCCCGGGCGATCCGCCGACGCTCGATACGGCGACTGCGCTGTTTGAAGGCATGTTCTTCGATCCGCGCAAGTACGACTTCTCCCGCGTAGGCCGTTTGAAGTTCAACATCAAGCTGTACGAGAATCAGGACGCCACCCAGCTCGACAAGCGCACGCTGACGCCGGAAGACTTCTACGGAACCATCCGCTACCTGCTCAAGCTGCGCAAGAACATCGGCGTAGTCGATGACATCGATCACCTTGGCAACCGCCGTGTGCGCGCCGTCGGCGAGTTGATGGAGAACCAGTTCCGCATCGGCCTGGTGCGTATGGAGCGCGCCATCAAGGAAAAGATGAGCGTCTATCAGGAAATGTCGACGGCGATGCCGCACGACCTGATCAACGCCAAGCCGGTCATGGCTGCGATCCGCGAATTCTTCGGTTCCTCGCAGCTGTCGCAGTTCATGGATCAGACCAACCCGCTGTCGGAGATCACGCACAAGCGCCGTCTCTCCGCCCTTGGGCCGGGCGGTCTTGCGCGCGAGCGCGCTGGATTTGAAGTGCGCGACGTGCACCCGACGCACTACGGCCGTATCTGCCCGATTGAAACGCCGGAAGGTCCGAACATCGGGCTCATCAGCTCGCTCTCGTGCTTTGCGCGCATCAACGAGTATGGCTTTATCGAGTCGCCTTATCGCCGCGTGCGTGATCGACCACATTCTCGACTATGTGCAGGTCACCAACGCCGGCGAAAGCGGTCTGCGTGTCGGCGACCCGCTTGAAAAGACAGGAAGCGCTGCGGCTCAACGACCAGCTCAAGAAGGACAAGAAGCGCGCGATCGAGTTCGATCCCTTCTCCTTCTACCTGTCGGCGTGGGAAGAAGACCGTCACACCATCGCCCAGGCCAACATCGAGCTGGACGACGAACGGCAACATCGTGGAAGAACTGGTCAATGCCCGCCGTCAAGGCAACTTCGTCCTCGTGACCAAGAGGAAGTCGACTACATTGACGTTAGCCCGAAGCAGTTCGTCTCGGTCGCTGCATCGCTCGTGCCGTTCCTTGAGCATGACGACGCCAACCGCGCGCTGATGGGCGCCAACATGCAACGCCAGTCCGTTCCGCTGCTGGTGGCGGAAGCGCCGCTGGTCGGAACCGGTATGGAAGGCGTCACTGCGCGCGACTCCGGAGCCGTGATTCTTGCCAAGTCGTAACGGCATCGTCGATTCGGTTGACTCCGAGCGCATCATCGTCCGCGTGGAAGGCGAGCATCATCCCACCCAGTTGTCGCGCGAGGTTGGTTCGGACATCTACCAGCTGATCAAGTTCAAGCGTTCCAACCAGAACACCTGCATCAATCAGAAGCCGATTGTTCGTCAGGGCGACCGCGTGCTCAAGGGGCAAGTCATCGCTGATGGTCCTTGCACGGAGCAGGGCGAGCTTGGCCTTGGACGTAACGTACTTGTGGCATTCATGCCGTGGCGTGGTTACAACTTCGAGGACGCGATCCTGATCTCGGAGAAGCTGGTTCGCGACGACTACTACACCTCGGTCCATATCGAGGAGTTCGAAATCGAAGCGCGCGACACCAAGCTGGGACCGGAAGAAATCACGCGCGATATCCCTAACGTCTCCGAGAGCGGCGCTGCGCGATCTCGACGAGAGCGGTGTCATCCGCATCGGCGCCAAGGTCAAGCACAACGACATTCTGGTCGGCAAGGTTACGCCCAAGGGCGAAACCCAGCTCACTCCGGAAGAGAAGCTGCTGCGCGCCATCTTCGGCGAAAAGGCCGGCGATGTGCGCGACGCATCGCTGACCTGCCCTCCGGGTATCGAAGGCACGGTAGTCGATGTCCGCATCTTCTCCCGCAAGGGTCAGGAGAAGGACGAGCGCGCCAAGCTGATCGAAGGCGAGCAGATTGCCAAGCTCGAAAAGAACCTGGCCGACGAAATCCGCATTCTGACCGACGAGCGCCTGAAGCGTCTGGAATCGATTCTGGGCGGCAAGGAAGTGCTGGCTGACCTGCACGACGAGCGCACCAACAAGCGCCTCATCGTGAAGGAAGCAGATCATCGATCGCGACACGATCGAGCGCATTTCCACCCGCAACCTGAAGCGCATCCGCTATGCCGACAAGGATCCGCGCGTGAACGAGCAGATCGACGAGATCGAGGAAATGACCTCGCGTCAGATCGATGTGCTGCGCAAGATCACCAACGAGAAGATCGGCAAGCTGCAGAAGGGTGATGAACTCGCGCCAGGCGTCATCAAGCTGGTCAAGGTTTACATCGCCATGAAGCGCAAGCTGTCGGTCGGCGACAAGATGGCCGGCCGCCACGGGAACAAGGGCGTCATCGCCCGCATCCTTCCCGAGGAAGACATGCCTTATCTGCCCGATGGCACGCCGGTGGAGATCGTTCTCAATCCGCTGGGTGTTCCTTCGCGTATGAACGTCGGTCAGATCCTGGAAACGCATCTGGGCTGGGCGGCGCACGAGCTCGGCGAGAAGATCGCCGAGGTGGTGGAGCGCAATCACGACGCCAACGAGGTTCGTGCAATGGTGACGGAGCGTTTTGCCAACACGGCGACTTTGCGCCAGCTGCTCGAGCTCGATGACGAGATGCTGCTTCGCGTGGTCGCGGCATGAAGAAGGGCATCTGGTTCGGCACGGCGGTATTCGACGGCGCGAAGGAAGCGAGATCAAGGCGCTGCTTGCAGCGGCTGAACTTCCCAGTCTCGGGCAAGACGCATCTCTTTGACGGCATGACGGGCGAGGAGTTCGAACAGCCGGCAACCGTGGGCTACATCTACATGCTGAAGCTCTCGCACCTGGTCGACGACAAGATCCACGCTCGCTCGATCGGACCGTATTCGCTCATCACGCAGCAGCCGCTGGGTGGCAAGGCGCAATTCGGTGGTCAGCGTTTCGGAGAAATGGAAGTGTGGGCGCTCGAAGCATACGGCGCCGCTTACATCCTGCAGGAGCTGCTGACCGCCAAGTCCGACGACGTCTATGGCCGTACCAAGATCTACGAGGCCATCGTCAAGGGCGAGGCGGCCATCGAGCCTGGCGTTCCGGAATCGTTCAACGTGTTGATTCGCGAGCTGCAGTCGCTCTGTCTCGATGTGGAACTGATCAAGCAGCGGCGAAGAAAAGAAACTTCCGACTGCCGGCTGTCGCAGCGGCGGACTAAGTAGCGGCTAGAGCTTAGCCTGGCGGCTTCAGCCGCAAGCCTTACGCTGAAGGGCAGGATATGAACCGGGGCTTCAGTCTCACGAGCTGAACCGCTTCCCAGGGAAGGACATGAGCCGAGCAGCATGTCATCGCCGGGAACGTAACAGGCAAACTTCAAGATTAGATCTAGAAGCCAGGTGCCAAGGAGGGTCGCCTTGTACCGTTCCAGCCCATTTGAACTGACCAGCCCTATTACCGATTTCGATGCCATCCGCATCTCGCTCGCTTCTCCGGAAAAGATTCGCAGCTGGTCGCATGGCGAAGTGACCAAGCCGGAAACCATCAACTACCGCACCTTCAAGCCGGAGCGCGATGGACTTTTCTGCGCCCGCATCTTTGGCCCCGTCACCGACTGGGAGTGCCTCTGCGGCAAATACAAGCGCATGAAGCATCGCGGAGTCATCTGCGACAAGTGCGGTGTGGAAGTCACGCTCTCCAAGGTTCGCCGTGAGCGCCTGGGCCACATCGAGCTGGCTTCGCCCTGCTCGCACGTCTGGTTCTTCAAGGGTCTGCCCTCGCGCATCGGCCACCTGCTCGATATCTCCCTGCGCGACCTCGAAAGCGTTCTCTACTTCGAGAGCTACGTAGTCGTCGATCCAGGCGACGCGCCCGTCAAGGAACGCGAAATCATCAAGGACGAAGCCCGCTTCCGCGAGCTCGACCCGCAGTATCGCCCCACCGGTTTCAAGGGCATGATGGGCGCCGAGGCCATCAAGGAACTGCTCAAGCGCGTCGTCGTCGACGAGCTCGCCATCGAACTGCGCGAGCGCATGAAGACCGAAACCTCGCTGCAGAAGCGCCTGAAGTATGCCAAGCGCCTGAAGGTGGTCGAGGCATTCCGCAAGTCCGGCAACAAGCCGCAGTGGATGATTCTTGACGTGATCCCGGTCATTCCGCCGGAACTGCGCCCGCTGGTGCCGCTGGATGGCGGACGTTTTGCGACCTCCGATCTGAACGATCTGTATCGCCGCGTCATCAACCGCAACAACCGCCTCAAGAAGCTCATGGACCTCCATGCGCCTGAGGTCATCGTGCGCAACGAAAAGCGCATGCTGCAGGAAGCTGTCGACGCGCTGTTCGATAACGGCCGTCGTGGCCGCGTGCTGCGCGGCGCCAACAATCGTCCGCTCAAGTCGCTCTCCGATACCCTCAAGGGCAAGCAGGGCCGCTTCCGCCAGAACCTGTTGGGCAAGCGCGTCGACTACTCCGGCCGTTCGGTCATCGTGGTCGGTCCGGAGCTCAAGCTGCACCAGTGCGGTCTGCCCAAGAAGATGGCGCTCGAGCTGTTCAAGCCCTTCATCTATCACCGGCTCGAACAGACCGGCCACTGCACGACCATCAAGCAAGCCAAGGAAATGGTCGAAATGCAGGAGCCCATCGTTTGGGACATCCTCGAAGAAGTCATCAAGGACCACCCGGTGCTGCTCAACCGCGCCCCAACGCTGCACCGTCTGGGTATCCAGGCCTTTGAGCCGGTGCTGGTCGAAGGCAAGGCAATCAAGATTCATCCGCTCGTCTGCACCGCGTTCAACGCAGACTTCGACGGTGACCAGATGGCCGTGCACATTCCTCTGTCGCCGGAAGCGCAGGTCGAAGCCAGCGTGCTCATGCTCGCTTCGCACAACATCCTGTCGCCCGCCTCCGGTCAGCCGATCACCGTTCCTACGCAGGACATGGTGCTCGGTCTCTACTACCTGACCAAGGCCAAGAAGGGCGCCAAGGGTGAAGGCCGTGTCTTCGCCAACACCGAAGAAGTGCTCATGGCGCTCGAAGCCAAGGAGATCGAAACACTCACGCCGATCCGTCTGCGCTACACCGGTCCTGTGCTCGACATGACCACTGCGTACGACGATCAGGACCTGACGCACACCGAGCCGGTCGCAGTACGACAAGCAGTACATCACCACGACCGTTGGCCGCGCCATCCTGAACGACGCTCTTGCCGATGGCATGCCGTTCGTCAACGGCCTGCTCAAGAAGAAGGGCATTGGCCAACTGGTCAACTACTGCTACCTGAACCTCGGCCTCGAAGTCACGGTCAAGATGCTCGACCGCATCAAGGAACTGGGCTTCCAGTACGCGACACGCACCGGCCTCTCCGTCGGCCTCGATGACATGGTCATCCCTGACACGAAGTACGGTGTTGTGCGCGAGGCAGAAAAACAACGCTTTGCCGTGCAGCAGCAGTACCTTGACGGCGCCATCACCAACGGCGAGCGCAACAACAAGGTCATCCAGATCTGGTCGACAGTGACCGAACGGGTTGCCGACGAGATGTTCGACAACATGAAGAACGCCGACAAGGAAGGAGCCATGAACCCGATCTACATCATGGCCGATTCCGGCGCTCGTGGTTCGAAGCAGCAGATCCGTCAGCTCTCCGGTATGCGCGGCCTCATGGCCAAGCCTTCCGGCGAAATCATCGAAACGCCGATCACGGCGAACTTCCGTGAAGGTCTCACCGTGCTCGAGTACTTCATCTCGACCCACGGCGCGCGTAAGGGTCTGGCTGATACGGCATTGAAGACCGCTGACTCCGGTTACCTCACCCGCCGTCTCGTCGACGTGGCGCAGGACGTCATCGTCAGCGAGCACACCTGCGGAACGGTCGAAGGCATCTACGTCACTCCGATCGTCGAGTCCGGCGAGATCATCGAGCCGTTGCGTGACCGCATCATCGGCCGCGTGTCGCTCGAAAAGATCAAGGACTTCGAAGGCAGCATCATCGTCGACGTCAACCAGGAGATCACTGAAGACCTCGCCTCGCAGATTCAGGCTGCCGGCATCGAGCGGGTCAAGATCCGCTCCGTGCTGACCTGCGAATCGAAGCGTGGCGTCTGCATCCTCTGCTATGGCCGCAACCTCGGCTCGGGCAAGATGGTGGAGTTCGGTGAAGCTGTCGGCGTCATCGCCGCGCAGTCGATCGGTGAGCCGGGAACGCAGCTCACGATGCGTACCTTCCACATCGGTGGTACGGCATCGCGTGTTTCCGAACAGTCCAAGCTCGATGCCAAGAACAACGGCACTGTCCGCTTCATCAACATGGTCACCGTCCGCGCGAAGTCGGGCGATCTGGTTTCCATGAACCGGTCCGGATCGATCGCCGTGGTCGATGACCGTGGCCGTGAAAAGGAGCGCTACCAGATCGTCTACGGCGCCAAGCTCAAAGTGGAAGACGGTGCAAAGGTTCAACTGGGTCAGGCACTGGCCGAGTGGGATCCCTATACCTTTGCCATCCTGACGGAAATCGGCGGAACCATCCAGTTCAAGGATCTTGCAGGAAGGCATCACCCTGAATGAAGAAGTGGATGAAGTCACCGGCCTGTCGCGTCTCGTGGTTGCGGAAGCGCCCGATGAGAAGCGTCAGCCCGCCATCATCATCAAGGGCACCAAGGGCAACAAGCGTTATCTGATGCCCAGCGTGCTCACCTTATGATTCAGGATGGCGACGAGGTCTTCCCCGGCGATATGCTGGCCAAGATCCCGCGCGAAACCACTCGTACCAAGGACATCACCGGCGGTCTGCCTCGCGTCGTCGAACTCTTCGAAGCCCGCAAGCCGCGTGAAACCGCCATCATCAGCGAGATCGATGGTGTGGTGAAGTTCGGCGAAGTCGCCAAGGGTCAGCGCAAGATCTACGTGACCGCGGACAACGGCGAGGAGAAGGAATACTCGGTGCCGCGTGGCGTCCACGTCAACGTGCAGGAAGGCGAACGCCTGAAGGCCGGCGAGCCGCTGATGGATGGACCGCTGAACCCGCACGACATTCTGGCCGTGCTCGGCGAGAAGGAGCTGCAGGCTTATCTGGTCAACGAAATCCAGGAAGTCTACCGCTTGCAGGGCGTGGCCATCTCGGACAAGCACATTGAGACCATCGTCCGTCAGATGTTGCGCTGGGTGAAGATCGAGGAAGTCGGCGACACGTACTTCCTGCTCGAACAGCAGATCGACAAGTTCCGCTTCCGCGAAGAGAACGAGCGTGTGATCGCCAAGGGTGGCCGTCCGGCCATTGGCCGTCCGCTGCTGCTGGGCATCACCAAGGCGTCGCTCTCGACCGAGTGCTTCATCTCGGCAGCCACCTTCCAGGAGACCACGCGTGTACTGACCGAAGCCAGCATCAACGGCTCGGTCGACAGCCTGCGCGGCCTCAAGGAAAACGTCATCGTCGGCCGTCTCATCCCAGCCGGAACGGGCATGGAGTACTACCGCAACATCTCAGCTCTCGCAGGAGCTGGAAGAAGCGGCTGCCCGCGTGCAGCAAGAAGTCACGGCGGCCTTCGAGGAAGCCGAGCGCGAACTGGAAATGATGCGGCAGGAAGGCGAAGCCGAAGAAATGGCCGCCGAGTAAGACTCATTCGGCCTTACCCACACCAGAAAGCCCCGCTTCGTGCGGGGCTTTTCTGTTTTTGGAACACGATTCACCCGGCGATTACATGCTGTTAGTCGCTTTTCGGGGAACTTATTTTCTCAGATATGTTCCTAGTTAGATTCACCATTGTTAAGTCTAAAAGCATCGCCCTGGCAAACCGCTGCGCAATACCGTGCATCACAACTGCACATCGTGTGGATGCGGTGGTTCACGCTGAGTGACCGCACCATAAGAGATCTGATCCACTGGCGTGTTTCCGAATGAACTGACAGTTCTCATTCGCAGTGATCGGTGTGCCCTAATCACTCTCTAACTGTGCGGGCTCCGTTGACAGCTGAGATTCACGGATGTTACTCGTTCTTAATAAGAGCGCAATCGGTTGCGCAAGCTGAATTCACAAGAACAACGAAAGAGTATGTATCTAAATTTGGAGGCACCATGCAGCAAAAATCAGACAAGCAATCCCCCCTCGCACGCGTCCGCTATCTGATCCTCTTCGCGATGGCGTGTGTAGTTACCGTTTCGGCATACGCGCAGTACAACGGCTCCATTCGTGGCAATGTTACAGACCAGACGGGCGCGCTGATCCCTGGCGCAAAGGTGACGCTGACGAATGCGGATACTGGTCAGCAGCTGGTGAGCACCAGCGGAGATAGCGGGATTTACAACTTCAATGCACTCCCACCAGCGCACTTTTCCATCAAGGTTGAAAAAGACGGCTTCAAGACGAAATCGCTGCCGCAAGTGCAGATCATTCCCGAGCAGCTGAACTCCATTGATATCCAACTGGAGACGGGCGATGTGGCGACCACGGTGACGGTGGAGGGCACAACGCTGGGCCTTGACTCGCAGACGGCTACAGTCAGCGCTACAGTCACTAGCAACCAGATCCAGCATTTGCCGTCGTTTAACCGCGACATCTTTCAACTCGCACAACTCACTCCAGGAGTCTTCGGTGATGGCTCGCAGGCGAAAAGCGGCGGGTCTTTCAATTTACCGGGAAACCAGGGTCCCGGCGGCACCGCTGGTGGCTCCGGAGGCATCTTTCAGACCGAAAATGGTCCGCAAATTCAGACCCGCGGCGGCCAGTATGAGACAAACAGCATCACCGTTGATGGCATCAGCACGGTGAGCGCCGTGTGGGGCGGCACATCGGTTATCACGCCCAGCGAAGACTCCGTTGACAATCTGAAAGTCGTTTCCAACAGCTACGACGCGGAAAATGGCCGCTTCAGCGGCGCGCAAATTCAGGTCACCTCCAAGAGCGGCAGCAACAACTTCCACGGCAGCGCTTTTTTCAAGATGTCACGGCCAGGCCTGAACGCCTATCAGCGGTGGAATGGCGTTGGCTCCAACATCTCCGGCACAGCTGCCGACCGCGGCGTGAACCGCGATCAGAACCGCTTCAACCAATATGGCGGCAGCCTCGGCGGACCAATCTGGAAAAACCGAATCTTTGCCTTCTTTAACTGGGAAACCAGTCCGCTGAGCAACGTCTCAACCGCTCAGGGCTGGTATGAGACATCGCAGTTTGCTTCCTGCCGCCGCCACGGCAAACAGCATTGCGGCGCAATATCTCTCATTTCCCGGAGAAGGTGTCTCCGCCAGCGGCATCATTCAGCGTGACTGCTCATCGGCTTAGCAAACCCTCCTGCAGTACTGAAGGGATGAACTGCAGAACGGTACCAGGGCGGTCTCGATTTAGGCTCTCCGATTAAAACCGGCCTGGGCATGCAGGACCTAACCTATGGCGGCAATGCCAATACTCCCGGAGTAGGCGGCGGTCTCGATGGAGTACCGGACCTCGCGTACTACAACTCACTGAACCCGACAACACTTCGCAGTCGCAATACAACGGTCGAGTGGATGCGAACGTAACGCAAAAGGACCACATCAGCTTTGCGATTTATTGGGTTCCCGTCAGCACTACCGACTTTAACGGACCCGTCCGCACTGCGAACTTCTGGCATCACTCGCAGGTTAACGATGCGTTCTCAGTCATCTGGAATCACACTTTCTCGCCCACCCTGTTGAACCAGGCACGTGCCAACGCCGCAGGTTGGCGCTGGAATGAGGTTGCCACCAATGCACAGGCGCCCTTTGGCCTGCCACAGGACAATATCGACTGCATTGGAACCATTTCTGCGGACAATGGATTTCAGTACTTCGGTGCTCCGGGGCCGAGCAATCTGAACCAGTGGACCTACAGCTATAACGATGTGCTTACCAAAATTTGGGGCACGCACAGCATCAAGGCTGGCGGAGAGCTTACCCGGCTCTCCTATCTGAACAATCCAGTCTATGCGGCGCGTCCCCAATTCAATTTCAATAACCTGTGGGACTTCGCCAATGACGCTCCTTATCATGAGAGCGGCCAGTTCGATTCAGCCACGGGTATTCCCTTCGCCAACCGGCAGGATAACCGCGAAAACCTGTGGGGATTCTTCGTGCAGGATGATTACAAGCTCCTTCCTAACCTCACAGTGAACCTGGGCCTGCGCTGGTCATACTTCGGCGCTTTCCACTCCAAGCAGGACAACCTCGATGTATTCCGCTTTGGTACCGGCACCAATCCTCTGGACGGAATGAACATCCGCGTGGGTGGCAACCTCTACAGTCCGCAAAAGAATAACTGGGGGCCGCAGGTGGGTTTTGCATGGCTGCCGAAACAGGACAATGGCAACCTGGTCATCCGCGGCGGCTTCGGCATCAACTACAACCAGAACGAAATCGCCATTACGGCAAATGGCAACGGCAACCCGCCCAATGCGGTGAATGCTAACTTCACCTGCCCCTATCCCTACACCACAAATCCGTCCTGCGCCGGCCACGGAATCCTGTATGAAACCGCCAGCGACACGCACTCTATTTTCGGATATGCGCCAAACCCGAACGCGATCACCACGTTTGGCCCTGACAATCTGCCGCTCAGCGGATCTCCCATCGGGGTGACGGGTTTCGATGGGAACCCCAAGTCGATCTCCAACTACCACTATTCGCTGGACATGCAATATCAGTTGCCACATGACGTAGTGGCCACAATTGGCTATCAGGGAAGCCAGTCGCGCCACTCGTTCGTGCAAAGCAACTGGAACGCGATCGCTGCGGCCAATGGATTCGCGCTGAATCCCAAGGTCATCAACCTGGACTTCTACGCGAACGCTGGCTCGGGCAACTTCAATGCGCTGATCACCAGCCTGAAGCACAACTTTGCCCATGGCTTCCAGGCAGAGGCGCAATACACCTGGGCAAAGGCGCATGGACGAAAACTCAGGTCCGTACTCGGAAGATCTCTACCCGTACAATACACACGCGGCGTATGGACGCTCCGACTACAACGTGGCGAATGCTTTCAAACTGTTCGGACTGTGGCAGCCGGTCTTCTTCCGAGGCGAGCATAGCTGGGTAGAGAAGGTAGCCGGAGGATGGTCGCTGAGCGGCATCTATAACTGGCACACCGGCTTTCCCTGGAACCCTATATACAACGCAAACGGCAACGTGTATTTCTCAGGCAGCGGATACGGACAGCTTCGCCCGTCGGGTATCCGGTCGGGATATGGCACGAAGACCGACAACAAGAACTTCCAGCAGTCCACCAATCCAAACTTCGGTGGCGACGGAACTCAATTCTTCGCTCCGCCCACTTATGTTCAAGGACCGGCCTTTCCGAACACCGCTCCAGCCCCGGAGCCGGGAATCATCCGCAACAGCCTGAATGGGCCAAACTATCAGGATTTGGACGGCAGCCTGACGAAGGCTTTTGGATTGCCTAAAGTCCCAATCCTCGGCGAAAACGCGAAGTTCGAGATTCGCGCTGATGCATACAATCTGTTCAACAAAACAAATATTGACACAACTTCGATAGACACCAATCTGGGTTCTGTAGCGCCGGATGGCACTCCCAGTCCAAACGGAGACTTCGGCGTAGCGAGCAGGGCTTTGGGCAGCAGGACAGTCCAACTGCAGGCGCGCTTCAGCTTCTAACTTTGCCTCCCTTTTTCGAGGGTGCGCCTGCGTGCGGGTGTACCCTCTTTTCTTTGAATCAGAAGCTGGCGATAGATCAATGTCTTCACATGAGCTTCATTTTCACAGGAGTTTCGATTTGCGATTGAAATCTTTGTATGGCTTCAGCCTGGTTTTCGTGATGCTGCTGACGACGGGCCAGAGTGTGTTTGCGCAGGAAAATATCGAAATCAATGCACAGGCGAAGGGCACGCCTTTTCCGCACTACTGGGAGCAGATGTTCGGTTCAGGCCGCGCCAATCTCTCATTGCGAGAGAGCTACCGCAGCGATCTGCGGGCGGTAAAGCAGGTCACGGATTTCCGCTATGTGCGGTTCCACGCCATTCTGCATGATGAGAACGGTGTCTACAACGAAGATGAGCATGGCAATCCCGTATACAACTTTGCTTACGTCGATCAGATTTACGATGGCCTGCTGAAAAATGGCGTGCGGCCTGTAGTCGAGATCAGCTTCATGCCCAAGAAGCTGGCCTTCAACCCCGATGCTCTACATCCCTTCTGGTACAAGCAGAATGTATCGCCCCCCAAGAGCATGGAGCGCTGGGACGATTTGATGCAGCACTTTGCGCAGCATCTTGTCGATCGCTATGGTATCGAAGAGGTCTCGCAGTGGTATTTCGAGGTATGGAACGAACCGAATATCGATTTCTGGAATGGCATTCCACGCCAGGAATCGTATTTCGATCTCTATGCGCATACCGCGCGCGATTTGAAATCCGTCAGCCCGCGTCTTCGCGTGGGCGGCCCCGCCACGGCTGCAGCATCCTGGGTGTCTGACTTCCTCAAATATGCTTCTGAAAATCACTTGCCTGTCGATTTTGTTTCTTCGCATGGCTATGCCGACGACACCGTACAAAATCTTTTTGGAACGAATGAAGATATCCCCATGGACGATCGCGTCTGCCGCGCCATCGGAAAAGTGCGCAAAGAAATCCAAAGCTCTGCGATGCCGAAGTTGCCGCTGTTCTGGACGGAGTGGAATGTACAGGGCATGAATGAATCGCGCGACACGGACTTTGTTGGCACAGGACTTGCCAACACGATCCGCGAGTGCGACGGTCTGGTCGACATGATGTCCTTCTGGACCTTCTCCGATGTTTTCGAAGAAGGTGGACCAATGGCAAAGCCCTTCGACGGGGCATTCGGCCTGCGCGCCAAGGGTGGTATCAACAAGCCGAGCTATTATGCCTTCGCACTCTTGCATCAACTTGGAGACAAGCGGCTGGCAAACCCATCGAAGAATGTGATTGTCACAAAGTCTGCTGATGGCACTCTGGTGATCGCTGCCTGGAACATCGTCGATCCTGACAAGCCGCCTGCGCAGAGGGAGATGACCCTTGTGTTCCACGGGGTCCGGCCAGACGCTTCCGTCTCAATTCTCCGCGTCGATGAAGATCACAGCAATACGCTCAAAGCTTATGCAGCACTCGGCAAGCCGCTCGATCCGACAGAAGCGCAAGTGGAGCAGATGAATCGCGAGACCGCTCTCGGTACTCCTAAACAACGTACGCTCGATAGCGGAAGGTTGAATCTGCAACTAGGTAGCAATGCGCTTCTGTTGTTCAGGATAGGAAAGTAGCAGCCTTGAAAAACATACGACCTATGCAACTACGCGTCCGGCATCTGATATTGCTGTTTCTTGGCATTGCTTTCTGTGTTCCGGGAATCGTCTGGGCCGATCAGAATTATTCGCAGCAGGTCTTTTTCGAGAATAGCCTCTCGCCCGGTTCATATTTCTATAGCCTGGGAACCGTCTCAGCGCCCAGCACTTTGAAGCTTGTCGACGGCAAGCTACCGATTGAAACGGCAGACTTCATCAGCGGTCCGAATGCTCTCGCGCTCGACTGGCAGTCGGTGCCGAGTGGCGGGTGGGACGCTGAGATCCATCTCTACACCTGGCGCAATCGCAATGTCGATTTCTTCGGAGACAGCCTCTTCCTCTGGCTCTACGCGAGAAATGGCATCCGCTCTGCCGACCTTCCGAAGATTGCATTGCGAGATTTAAACCATAACTTTACCGCGCTCCTCGCTCTCGGCTCATTTACAGGCGATATCGCTCCCGGCAAATGGACAAGAGTACGTATTCCGATGGCGAGCTTCCAGACCGCATCGCTGCTTCCGTTTGAACCGAGACGCGTCGCGGCCATAATTCTTGCGCAGAACGATGCCGATGGTCATGCTCATTCACTTTGCATCGACGACATACGCATCGAAAATGCAGAGCAGAGCACGCACACACCATCGGCTCCAGAACTCGTTGAGGCAAAGGGCTACGAGCGGCATGTTGATCTGCGCTGGGAGGCATCGCCAGACCCAGCGGTTGCTCAATATGTAATTTACCGATCGACGCATGGTGAGCCGTTTCGCGCCATCGGCGTGCAGCGGTATGGCGTCAATCGTTTTGCCGACTACATCGGCGATTCACATGCCACTGCATCGTACAAAGTTTCAGCGCGCACCTCGTCGCTCCGTGAATCTCCACTGTCTGCGTCTCTCACCGCGTCAACCCACCCCATGACAGACGACGAGCTGCTCACCATGGTGCAGGAGGCGTCATTTCGTTATTACTGGGAGGCTGCCGAGCCGAACTCTGGCATGACGCGGGAAAGCACACCCGGCGATGACGATATGATCGCCGTGGGCGCCAGCGGCTTCGGCATTATGGCAATGGTTGTCGCGTCGGAACGCGGTTTTGTTCCGCGTGAGCAGGTCGTTGAGCGTCTCTTGCGCATCACAGATTTTCTTGCCAGAGCGGACCGGTATCACGGCGTATGGCCGCATTTTCTAAGCGGCAAAACCGGCCATGTGCTCCCCGTCTTCGGCATGTATGATGATGGCGCAGATCTGGTAGAAACCTCGTTCCTGATGCAGGGCCTATTGACGGCGCGGCAATACTTCCACGAAGACAACGAAAAAGAGCGTCAACTGCGTGCCAACATCACCAGGCTTTGGCAAGGCGTGGAGTGGGATTGGTTCCGGGCGACGCCGAAGAAGGATGCGCTTTATTGGCACTGGTCATCCGATTACGCCTTTCATATCGCCAACCGTCTGCAAGGCTGGAACGAAGTAATGATCACCTACATGCTGGCGATTGCCTCACCCACGCACTCTGTGCCGCCCAGCCTTTACAGGACAGGTTACACCGCAGAGGGCACAGATCATATCTACGGCGAGCAGCACACATATTTTGGCATTCGGCTCGATATGAACTATTCGCCCGGCTCACCGGGACCGCTTTTCTTCACTCACTACTCCTACATGGGATACGATCCGCGAGGATGGCGTGACAAGTATGCCGACTATTTTGAGAACAACCGGAATGAGGCGCTCATAAGCCAGGCCTACGCGATTGCCAATCCGCACCACTGGAAAGGGTATGGAGCAGACGCGTGGGGCTTGACGGCTGTCGATGGACCGAAGGGCTATCGTGAATATAAGCCGTTTACAGAAGACGACGGCACCATTGCTCCAACCGGAGCAATTAGCTCCTATGCGTATACGCAGCAACAGTCTTTGCTTGCGCTGAAACACTTCTATCGCGATCTCGGAGCGCAGCTGTGGGGAATTTATGGCTTTCGCGATGCATTTAACGAGCAGCAAAACTGGTACTCAGGAATCACGATGGGATTGAATCAGGCGCCGATGGCAGTGATGATCGAAAACGGTCGTACGGGTTTGATCTGGCGGAACTTCATGTCAAATCCGGAGATCGTTAAGATGCAGCAGTCTCTCGGATTGAAACACGACAATCACTGATGTCTTCACATGACGTAGTCTGAAGCTGAGTACCCATTGAGAAGATATTCATAGAAAGATAGACTTATGCAGTCGAAGTCCCGGGAAGCAGATGTTGGTAAAGCCGCGGTTCGCGCCAATTTAAAGTCGCTGGCGCATCACCTCGGCCTTTCGCAAACGACGGTTTCCCGTGTCCTCAATGGCTCTGCCAAAGCCTACCGCATTTCCGGAATAACACAGAGGCGAGTGCTGGCAGCTGCGTCAAAGCTTAACTATCAGGCGAATACTCTGGCACGCAGCCTGCGAAGCAAGCGCAGCAATACCGTCGGTGTCATCGTACCTGAGATCAGCGAGGGCTACTCAACTGCGGTGCTCAGCGGCATCGAAGACGCTCTGCTCGTTTCCGGATTTTTCTATTTCGTCGTAAGCCACCGCCATCGTGCAGAGCTGTTGCGCGAATATCCATCCCTGCTTCTGGCACGCGCCGTGGAAGGAATCATCGCTGTCGATTCGCCGCTGGAAGAAGAGTTGCCCGTGCCGGTGGTTGCCGTTTCAGATCATCACCGCCGTCCGTCTGTCGTCAATATTGAACTCGATCACTTACTGGCGGCGCGATATGCACTGGAGCATTTGCAACGCCTGGGCCATCGCGAAATTGCTTTCATCAAAGGACAAAGCTTCAGCTCAGATACCCTCGCCCGTTGGCGTGCGACAACCAAGGTTGCGGCGGAGCTTGGAATCAAAATCAATCCCCGGCTAATTATTCAGCTGGAGGGGCCAGGGCTCGGCATTGATCCGGGCCGCGGGGCCACTGTCAGGTTGTTGGAGCGCAACCTGGACTTCACCGCCATCTTCACCTTCAATGATCTCGCTGCAATGGGTGCGATCACGGTTCTACGCGAAGCAGGGATACGAGTCCCCACGCAGGTTTCCGTGGTGGGTTTCGACGACATTTTGAGTGCGTCGACAAACAATCCACCGCTGACTACGGTACGGCAACCTTTGCAGGAGATGGGCCGTGTCGCCGCCAGCACATTGCTCGAGATGATACGCGGCGAAAAGAAAGAATGGCCGAAGCACCCTATCCGTATACTTCCGACGTTTGTTGAGCGCCAATCCACAGGAATCGCGCTCCAGCTGCGCAAACCGTCTTCCGAGCCCGTGGTCCTGCGCCCGGCTTTTCGACAAACCTGATCAGACAGGAGAATGGAATTGCTTTTCCAAACCAATTCTTCAACTTCCGTAACTCGAATGTCTTTCCGCTTACTCTCTGCCTTAGGAGTTGCAGCGGTTCTCACCTGTGTCGCAGTGGGGCAAAAAGCGAAAGAAAATGCCGTCCCGCCTTCTAATCCTCAGCTCGTTTCTCCCGCTATTGAGAAGCGCGTGGACGATCTGCTGAAGAAGATGACGCTTGAAGAGAAAATCGGCCAGCTCGTGCAATACAACGACGTGGGCTACACGGAACCCGGCAACGCCGCGCAGTTAGCCGCGAATCCAGAGGCGCACAGTCAGGTGAATGCAATGGAGCTGGCCGCCACGGGTCGTCTCGGTTCCATGCTGAACACGATAGGAGCGGAGCACACGAATACATTTCAGCATGCAGCAGTCGAAAAGAGCCGCCTGCATATTCCACTGCTGTTTGGCGCGGATGTCATTCATGGTTTTCGCACGATCTATCCGCAGCCCTTGGGTCTTGCTGCAACATTCGATCCCGATCTCGTGACATCTCTTTGTCATATGTCCGCGGAAGAAGCGACGACTGCCGGCGTGCGCTGGTTCTATTCGCCGATGGTCGACATCTCGCGCGATGCGCGCTGGGGGCGCACCACGGAAGGCGCTGGTGAAGATCCCTATCTCGGATCGGCCATGGCGCGCGCTTACATACGCGGCTATCAACAGGACGATCTGTCAAAACCAGACAGTGTAGCGGCTTCTGTGAAGCACTTCGCAGCCTACGGCGCCGCGGAAGCGGGCCGCGAATACAACACGACAGACATGTCGGAGATTCGTCTGCGGCAAGTCTATCTGCCTCCTTATGAAGCTGCGGTGAAAGCGGGTGCTGCGACCATCATGAGTGCCTTCAATGCGCTCAATGGCGTGCCTGCTTCGGCGAATCCTTTCCTGCTGCAGAAGATACTGCGTGATGAGTGGGGCTTTGATGGCTTTGTCGTCAGTGACTACACCGCTGTCATGGAATTAATGAACCACGGCATTGCGCTCGATGCGGCCACTGCGACGCGCAAGGCATTTCTCGCCGGTGTTGACGTTGACATGATGTCGCATTTCTATGACACGCAGCTTCCCGAGCTGGTTCGCACCGGGCAGGTTCCCATGAGTGCCATCGATGAAGCCGTGCGTGGAGAGCTGCGGGTGAAGTTCGCGCTTGGGCTCTTCGAGCATCCTTACGCGCGCGGGACTGAGGTCACGGCGGCTGTACCCGAGCATCGTCCTCTGGTTCGCCGCGCGGCGGAAGAATCTTTTGTGCTGCTGCAGAATCGTTCTGCCGATCAAAGCACTGCTTTGCTGCCGCTCTCGCAGCAGGCGCACAAGATCGCTCTCATCGGGCCACTGGCTGACAATTCCGGCGAGATGCAGGGCGCATGGGGAGGCGCGAACCGGGCTCCGGACGTTGTCACCGTCAAGGATGCGTTCGATGCGCGCGCGAAGCAGTATGGCGGATCGGTGACATATGTGAAGGGCACGGAAATTCTTGGGACATCCGAGGATGGCTTTGCCGAGGCGGTGCAGGCAGCGAAGCAGGCTGATGTAGTAGTGATGGCTCTGGGCGAATCGGGCGAGATGAGCGGCGAAGCGGGATCACGCGCACATCTCGATCTGCCGGGGAATCAGGAGCAACTGCTCGAAGCGGTTGCAGCAACCGGGAAACCCGTCGTCCTGCTGGTCTTTTCCGGGCGCCCACTGGTACTGACGTGGGCGGCACAGCATGTTGCGGCGATCATGGAGGCATGGTTCCCAGGCACCGAAGCCGGATCGGCGATTGCGGACGTGCTCTATGGCGATGTTTCGCCCAGCGGCAAGCTGCCGATGAGTTTCCCGCGTGCGGTAGGACAGGAACCGCTCTACTACAACCAGTTCCCGACCGGGCGGCCTCCGTTCCATGCCGATCTGACAAAGCCTCCGGGGGCGGATTCACGTTTCGTCTCGCGCTATATCGACGTTCCCAACGATGCGCTTTTCCCCTTCGGGTACGGGCTGACCTATACGCACTTCACCTATGGGAAGGTCAGCCTGTCGCAGTCCAGGGTGAGCCTGCGCGAGGCCAACCGCGAAGACGCATACAAGCTGGTAACTGCAACTGCTACGGTTACAAACAGCGGAGAGCGTGCTGCTACAGAAATTGTTCAATGCTACGTCCGCAACCTGGGAGCGAGCGTCGAGCAGCCGGTTCGCAGCCTGCAAGGATTTGCGCGGGTTACGCTCAAGCCGGGAGAGTCGAAGCAGGTTTCCTTCGATCTCGGATTCCCGGAGCTTTCGTTTTACAACGTCGAGAACAAGGCCGTGATCGAGCCGACGAACTACACGGTGTGGATCGGGGGCAGCTCACTGGCGACGGATGAGGCCAGCTTCGACGTACGCTAGTCAGCCTCGATCTAGTCAGCCTCAATCAGGGGGCCGACTTCTTCGCCTTCGGGGGTGGGTTCGAGGGCGTGGACCTGTTGGATGGGATCGGCGAATTCGTCATTACTGCCACAGTTCTCTGAGGCGATTCGCAGGCCGGAGAGCAGGAGCCAGCCGCGGTTGGTATCGATCTGGTTAGCTGCGACGGCGCGGAGGACTTCGCTGAGGGCGATCTGGAGAGCGCTGCGGTCTTCGAGCATGGGCAGGGCGATGGTGGCGGCCAGCGGCGCGGGCGCGATGGCTTCGTTGGCTACGGTTACGGCGGGCGTTGCGGAGTGCTGCGCACGGCGGGCCTGGAGATGGAAGTAGCAGAAGCGGTGTCCGCGGATGGCGATGGCGCGGCATTTTTTTCCGCTGGAACGGACGTGCTGGCACTCGTAGAACGTGGCGTTCTGGCTGGCAGGCATGGGTATCCTCCCCCTCCCCCTGTGGGTGGGCTGGTTTTGTTTGTTTTCAACGATTTAGCGGGGGATCATCCCCACTATGTGGCTGATTCTGCTTGAGTTAGGTGATTCCTAGTGTTTTCAATTACTTACGGGAGGGTCCAGGGCTCAGGGTGCAGGACACAGGGCTCAGAAAAAAGAAAAACGCCCGCGCAAGCGGGCGTTTCTTTTAGACTTCTTCTCTTATTTCTATTTTAGCAGGTTCAGCGAAATAGTACGCCAAGGTTAGCGAGGATTAAATTGTTTAGTTTCATTGTGTTACGTCGAACGGGACCTTCCTAAGGGCTTGACAGCATTTGAAGTGATTTTCTCGCCTTTGCGGGCCTCAAGTGCAAATTTCTTCCAAAAACAAGGAATTAATCAAGGGTAAAGGAATTGGCGGTTCGCAAAGCCGAAATCGCGAACTGCCCTACTCGAGCCAAAAGCGAGCTTGGATTGACCACTGAGCGCCAGGCGTCAATAAACGAGGTTCCGGTCCAATGCCAAGCAAGTCGAATGTTATAAACCCTCTTTCCACTCTCGGGGAAATGAGTTTCTCAATTATTACATTGGGCAAATCGAGCAGGAGAGGAAGGCCACAGACCGCCCTAAGAACCAAATGCTTTAATGAATACAGGATTATTGCCAGCGATCAGGACATTCTTCGTTAAATCTTGGCCAAATGGGCTTGGAGTTTGAGAGAAGTCAAGAACAATTAGGCAGTCTATGAGCCCCAGCTTCCCTTCGGGCTTCTGGCCTACCGAGGGGATGAAATCCTTTCGATGACCGTTAATCGTGATGCTCATTCCTGTCAATGGTGTGAAGATTATTGGTCCTCCGCGATATATAACCGTGCAATTCTTGAAAATCAGATTCGTGACGGATAGTGATTTGCTAATAAATATGCTATTAGCTGGATCATCAAGCACTATCATGCAATTAGAGAAAACTTGCGGTGTAAATTCTACCTGAGTTGAGCCGTGCTCCACGGAAGCGGTTCCTTCGGGCTTCAAGTCTCGGCACTGTGGGAGAGTAGGCGTAAACGCATGCTTGAGTTGAGAGTCGTATGTTACAAGCTTTGCAGCGAGTGCCCATGCTTCAGGTACGTTCGGATGAGCGTCAATCAGCTTGCTAGTGGCGACTTTTGACTGTGTTAGGTCCTGGTCTTTGACCTTGATCTTGCTTCTCTGAAGTGATCAACAATATTCAACGCCCCGCTTAGAGAACCTCCAACATCTTTGTTGGGCATAGAGATAGATGCCGTAACTACCTCACCGATTCTGGTCAACAGTTGTGGCGCAAGTGTGGCCGAAAGCATTTGAATGTCCGCCTGAGCGCGGGTAAGTTGACCCTGTAGCGATTTTTGACTGGTGAAGGTCTGACAAATACTAAATATGCCTAAAGTGACTGCAATCACGCTAGCAGAGGTAGTCGCAATAATCTCCGCTTTCTTCCATCGGGGTGGAACTGCGGAGCCTAACTGTGCGAGATGGCCTCCGATCGCTGCCACACTGACCTTGATTTCTTGAATGTTAGCCTCGAGTATGTCAATGCGTGGTCCATCCTTCTTCTTATCATTCTCAAGAGCCTGTAGTCGCCTATTTTCGTCTCCCAATTTAGTCCCCCGGCCACTAGCTAACTAGAATTTCCATAAACCACTCTCCTGAAAGGCTAGGAACATGAAATTCAATGAAGCTATCTTCTACTACGGCTCCGAACCACATAGTTGATTTTCACAATCGTTTGCGGATGCTGCTGTAGCCTAGGCTAAAGTGGTGGTGGCGATATACTTAGTTTAGTTATCGTTTACTCTTTTCCGTGTTCTTATACGCGGTTTTCCCAACTGACGGGTAGCCCTATGCTTGATTCCTATCAAGCTCAATAATGGCTTCGTGGTCTGCTCCTTGCTAGTGGAAATGCAAAAGGCGCTCGTTGTAAAGCAACGATTCGCACGAACCCTTCGAATTCGCTCAGGGCAGGCTAGTAGCGTGTTCGTGCGGGTCCTTCGACTTCGCTGCGCTTCGCTCAGGATGACATTTGGGTGGGGTAGCTGAGATCCGTTCAAGATGAAATGGGGGAGATACCCCATACAGTTTCCCCTCATGACATCGGTGGGGGAGCAAAGATGCTGCGTCTCACTATGACATCGGTGGAGGAACGTCTGTGGTGGTAACAGCTGGTGGAGGCTGGTTTGCTCCGAAGCTTTTGCCCCAGTCTTTGCTCAGGTCTTGCCATTCCAGGTTTTGTTCTTCGATGAGGGCAATTTTCTTAGCTCGTCTCCAGCCTTTTAATTGTTTTTCTCTGGCGATGGCGGATGCTGCAGTTGCGTAGCGCTCGAACCGGACTAAGTGGTGGCAGCGGTATTCCTTTGTGAAGCTGTCGTGCTTGCCTTCTTTGTGTTGTTGTACTCGGCGTTCGAGGTTATTGGTTATGCCTATGTAGAGAACCTTTGTCCGGCTGGACATGATGTAGGTGTAGTAGGTTCTTGGTGGCATTGATTTAGCTTAGTGCGGTTGTTTGTGGTTGTCTTGATGGCTTTGGTAACTTGGCTCAACTCAAAAAGCAGAGGGGGCCGAGCTTTGCTCGGCTTCGCACGAACTTTGTTCGCGCGGGTCCTTCGACTTCCCCTTCGCTACGCTCAGGGTTCGCTCAGGATGACACTTGTGGGGAGATCTGGCGGTCGTGGCGCACGATGCATCACTGAGATCCTTCGCTCAGGATGACATCATGGATGGGCGCGGACAGTGAAAAACCCAGCGCGAGGCCGGACTTTTTCGTCTGCCCCGGACAGCCTGCCCTGAGCGAAGCCGAAGGGCTAGTCCGCAGCGGGACGCTTGCTTTTTTCTCTCAGGACAGGCTGTGGCTTGGGTTTAGTGTTTGCTGACCATGTCCATCACGTCCTTACGCAATTCCAGGCGGCTGGATTCGCGGGTGTAGAACATGTGTCCGCCGGAGTATTCGTGGACGGCTACGCGGGTGGTGTCGGTTCCCATCAGCGGCATCTGGTCGACGGTCAAAATCGAACCCATGAAGGGGCAGGAGAGATCGTTCCATCCGTGGGCGATGATGACGCGCATTTTCGGATCGGCTGCGACCGCCTCCCGCAAGTCTTCGACCGAGCCTTTGCGCAGCTCCTCGTCCCTGCTCCACAGGCGGCCTACGTCGTAGGAGAGCGCGTTGTAGCGGGCATCGACCTTCCAGCCCACGGTGCGGGTCACGAAATCGACCATGGCCGTAGTCGTTGGGGCGATGAGGGTCTCAAGCAAAGGGTCATTGGAACGCTGGTCGGGCGAGTAGGGGAAAGGATCGTAGGAGGTGACGTTCGAGTCGTAGACCGAACCGATCTTGCCTTCTTCGCGGTGGACTTCACGGAGGTAGGCTCCGGTTTCGAGGCGGCCTCCGGAGTGCTTCACAAACTCGGGATCGAGGCCGGTCATGTCCGTTACGCGCTTGACGATGCGCTGCGTCGCATCGGGATCGGTGCGGCCTTTGAAGAGATCGCTTGCATAGTCGCCGAGCGTGTAGGAGATAACATCCTGCATAGCCTGCGGTGTGAGCTTGTGCTCACGCTCAAGATGCGCGGCGGTAATGGAGGGCAGGGTCACCATCCAGGGAATGGGCGAGAGATCGCCGTTGTCTTCGATGGTGGGGTTGAGATAGGGCGAGACGAGGACGACACCGTTCATGGCGACGCCGAGCTGCGACTGCAGGTAGTGAGTGATGCGCGGACCGCGGAAGCCGCCGTAGCTTTCGCCAACGAGATATTTTTTCGAACCGAGGCGGTTGTTGGTTACGAGCCAGTCATAGACGACGCGCGACAGGTATTCGATATCCGGCTGGGTGCTGTAGAAAAGCTTCCTGGCTTCGGCCTCCGGCACGGAGGCGCGGCTGAATCCGGTGCCGATGGGGTCGATGAAGACGAGGTCGGTGAAGTCGAGCCAGGTGCCGGGATTATCGACAAGCGTGGCGGGATCGGAGGGGCTGTCGCCTTCGTTTCCTACTCCCTGAAGATGCTTGGGGCCGATGGCGCCGAAGTTGAGGTAGACGGACGAGGCTCCGGGACCTCCATTGAAGGCGAAGGTAACGGGACGATTGGAGCCTTCGACGGTGTAGGCGGTGAAGACAACGCGGCCTGCTTCCTTGCCTTCCTTATCGCGCGTGGGCAGCGTGCCGACAGTGACGGTATAGTGCAGCGTCTTGCCGTTCAGCTCGATGCTCTGCTGCGTGTGGGCGTCAGGAGGAAGCGGCGGCTGGGCGAGCTTGTCTGATTTTTCTGACTTGTCCGCCGTGATTGTGGGTTTGTCCGATTTGTCGGCGGCTGGCTTGTCCGTGTCGGTCTGGGCATGGACCGGAAGACAGGTAAATGCGAAAAGGCAAAAGGCGGCGAAAGCGGGCAGGGATAGGCTGCTCACATTCCGAATCTTGTAAAAGTTCATGTGAAATACGATACACGGTGACTGCAGACATATGTATCGCGGTGCGCCGACTGGTGCGGGTTAGAAGCCAGAACGCATCTTCCTTACGCTTTGCGACTCGCAAGCAAAAAAATCTTCGCAACTGGAGGGCGGCGGACAGCGTCTAGTGAATGTTTTGCCGATTTCAGCGAGAGGTTTTCTGCTCCATGCGTTGTTTCCAGATTTCTGCCGTTCTGTCCGGGGTTTTGCTGTGCTCGCTTTCGCTCAGCGCGCAGGTGCACCGCCCGCGTCATTCACGGTATCCAAATTCGCCATCCAATGATCCTGAATTGCAAATTCCTACGGACCAGGCGCAGTCATGCTTTACTCCGGACAGCAACCTGAACGGCTACGAACAGTTTCAGCAGTACGATAGTTTTCCCCAGCCTGCGAGCCGGGGATATCTGTGCATCAATATTCCGCAAGGCCGCACTTTCGTTATCGATCATCTCTTTGCCGAAGCCGACTATGACGCAGTGCTGCCCGCGGGCGCTGAATGGTATCTGGACACCATAGTTGGGCGCTACGAACAGATGACCGGCTTTGCCGCATCGAGAATCGGCTCGTCGACGCACTATCCGCACTATGTGATCTCGCAGCCGGTGCATCTGGGCGTTGCCGGAGGCACGACGGTTACGCTGATCATGCACAACTACTTCGTCAATAACGACAGCTCAATTGGCGAGACGCCGGGAACGGCCAGCCTCTCGTTGAGTGGGCATTGGGAGTAGTGCTCTCACTGCTTTGTGTCGAGTGGGTGCTGTGCTTTCTCGAAGAACTCGTTCTGCAGTTGCAGGCTGGTCTGGTCAGCCTTGATCGCACGAATGGCATCTGCGAGGTCGCTGATGTTTGCTTTCATATCGTCTTGACCGAGTTCGAGGGTAGCTGCGCTGCCGTCTCCGGAGTAGTGATTCGGAAACCGCGCGTACCACCAGATGCCAGTGTAGACATCCTGCGGCAGATGTTGGCGAGCCTGGTCTGCGCCGGATTCCTGCGTGGCGCGGTCCAGATGCACAAGGTCGGGACGCGAAACCATGGTGTGCGAGGTTTCAGATTCGCCGGCGTGCATGTCGACTTTGGAGTGCAGCGTGGGACGGCCGGGATAATGGGCATTCCAGCGATAAACGTAGACGACATAATCGTGTTTTGTTTGTAACTGCGACTGAGCGAAATAAGGCAGAAGACTCTCATTGCCGCCATGACCGTTCACGATAAGGATCTTCTTGCAGCCATTGCGGGCCATCTCGTCGGTCGTTTCCTGCAGCAGATCGAGTTGCATGTGCATGCTGTAGGAGACGGTGCCGGGTTCGTGCTTCGCTTCAGCGATCTGTCCAAAATAGTAAGGCGGGAAGATAACGGCATATTCTTCCGCGGCGGCGTGCTCAGTGGTGTAGCGGACATTGATAAGGTCGGTGCCCAGCGGCAGCTGCGGGCCGTGTTTTTCGATAATGCCGAAAGGAAGCATGCACACGCCCTGGGCCTGGTGGATGGCGGTGATGAAATCGGGCCCGGTGAGTTCTTCCCATTTCGGCGATAGCTTGCTTTCTGTCTGCGCAAGGCTTGTGATGGATGTGGCCGCGAGCAGGCCGAGGGCGAGGTATCGCATCTTCAAGGCAATTCTCCTGATGGTTTCTCTCTGAGAAAGCCATCATACAGCGAAAGAAATCAGATTTTCACCATACAGGCGGCGACTTTGGAGAACGATTGGAATCCAATGGTTACAGCAAACGTTCCTGGAAGGAGTTTTACCGTGTCACATACCCCCGAAGAGCTTGAGAAGCTCAAGCATGCTCCCGCCGTTCCGGGTGTAGAAGATCTTTTTCTGCGCCGCTGGAGTCCCCGTGCCTTTGCAGATAAAGAGGTGTCATCCGACGATCTGAAAAAGATATTCGAAGCGGCTCGCTGGGCGGCCTCGTCCTACAACGAGCAGCCGTGGCGCTTTTTTCTCGGACGGCGCGGCGACGCCACCTACCAGAAGATCTTCGATGCACTGGTGGAATTCAATCAGGGCTGGGCGAAGAGCGCGCCCGTGCTGATTCTGTCCGTCGCAAGCAACAAGTTTGCACAGAATGGCAAGCCCAACCAGTATTCGATTCACGATACCGGAACAGCAACCGGCTATCTTTCGTTGCAAGCTACGGCGCTCGGGCTGCACACGCATTCGATGGCGGGCTTCGATCACGCGAAGGCGCGGAGAAGCTTTGACGTATCGGCAGACTATGACATCGGCGCTGTGACGGCGCTGGGATATCTCGGCGACCCAACTACGCTCCATGATCAGTTGCGCGCGCAGGAGACATCGCCCCGGCAACGAAAACCGCTGAGCGAGTTTGTCCTGACGGATTGGGATACGCCTGCGCTGTAAGTGCGCCCGACCTTATTGCACCTGCGCGTCGAAGGTCGCCGTCTCTACGGAGATTCCATGCTTCATCTGTACGAAGATGCGATAGTTGCCGGACGTCGGGAAGCCATAAGGAAAGCCAACAGTGTTGGGGATGGATTGCGAACTGCTGCCGCTCATGTCCATCCCCGCCATGTCCTTCATATCCCCTGTGCTGTTTGCACCCGGACCGTTCTCCGATTGCGCCATCATGAGCGCAGCCATCGAGACAGTTCCCGAGGGGTGAATGTGCGCGAAAACGGTGCCGTCCGTTTTGACGAACGCTGCGTGGCCAACCATACCCATGTACAAGCCCATATCTTTGGGCGGCTGGCCCGATGCGTCGAGCAGCGTGAAGGTAAAGTCTTCCGGCGTTTTGGCGGTTAAGGCAGCGGGTCGCTTCCAGACCATCGTGTATCCATCGGGAAGCTTATAAGTAGCGCTGGTCTCCGTGCCTTCGCCATTCCACTTGAGCGCGGTTGCCGTGCCCACGGCATCATCTCCAGCCAATTCACGTCCGTGAATAAAGGGCACGGTGATCGATGTGACCAGCGTTTCCGGGAAGCCGTTGTCATGGACGACATCAGCGTACAACCTGTAGGTTCCGGCGGCCATGGTGGGCAAGGCGAGATGGAAATCGCCCGCTGAAACCTGATCGGGGTGCAGGTGGTAGACCACATCCATCGCCGGCCAGCGGATAGCGTAGAGATGCATGAGGTGGTTATGGTCGGGGACGAAGTCATCGAGCCTGCGGGCGTGCAGCCAGCCGGGGTCAACCATTTTGAGATCGAGTACATTGTCCGGCTGCACAGTCGCATGCATCTCGAGCGGCTTGTAAATGTAGGACGCGTACGTGGCGGCATCGGCATTCCACCATTTCCCGCCGAGGACTACTCCGATGACGAGAATGACAAATGCTACCGTCATAGCTACAAATGCGCGGCGTCTGCTGGCGGGTGGTGCAGATTTTCCCGGCGATAGCTGGGCATCGCGCGCTGCGGCGCCCACGATGCCAACCATTCCGAGGATGAGGATGATGCCGAGAGCGCTCAGCATGAGGCCCATCCCGCGCTGCATCTTGCGCGTGCCGTTTGCGGTAGCGGGTACCGGGATCGAAAGCACGCCCTGTCCTGCACTTCCGTTTACGGCGAACCGCACCTGCCATGAGCCGGTGGCCATGATCCAGAGATGCCCGGTGAAGAACTGCGAATCATTCGACGGCTTCGTCATGGAGTCGGGAACGGGAGGATGCTTCGATGCGTCGCCGGTGAGAAGCATCGGCGTGATGGTGATGCTGCCGATTCCGGGAGGGCTCGAGCGTACTTCGATCTCAGCGACGCCGGGAATGACCAGTGGCGGTCGAATCACGACAAACAGTTTGTACGGTCCGGCCTCACCTTCGGCGTAGACATCCGGGCTGCCGACATGCGCGTGGGCGGGCAAGCAAGAGAGCAGAACAAGAAGACAGGCGAACCAGCAGGGTGATTTGAGCTTCATCAGCGCTGCACCTTCCGCATCCACTTTCCGAGCGTAAGGCCAAGCCAGGTGCTGAGGGCAGCATAGAGCATCGCGAGAAGCAGGCCTTTCCACAGAACCAGGCCGTGTTCCGGATTGACGAACGTGCGCAGGGCCGCGTGGGACCACGAGGGTGTTCCGTAGTCAAGGTAGCCGGCTCCGAAGAAGCGGGTTTTCGCGGCATTGGTCATCAGGAAGCTCGCGAATGGCCATTCAACGGCCACAAGCGACAGGACAAAGACGGGTCCCGCAACCAGCGAGATGAGCCATGATTTCCATGCCGATGTTTGCTGGAGAAGCAGGTCCATCAGGAAAGCCGGAACGATCAGCAGCATGGGGAAGAGCGGCGGAATGAATTGATGTACGGGCTGATAGACAGGTCCCAGCTTTGGTTCGGCGGGAAAAAGCGGCAGGATCAGGACAAGTCCGATGAGAAACACTGTGTACAAGGCTGTGGTAAAGGTCGCTGCCCAGCGGTGACGGGAGCACTCCCAAAACAAGGCGAAATATGTGGGCACGCCGATGGCGACGGCGATATATGCGGCGGATGTGTGCAGGCGGATGTCCCAGGTGTACTCCATGCGAAAGAACATGGTGAGCACCATCATCAATCCACCGAGATAGAGCAGCAGCCATTGCAGCTTTTTAAAGAGCGCGCCATCGGCGCGATTCATGGCGGCTGTGATGAGGAAGAAGGATCCGATATCGACGGCAAAAATGCCGGCCATGAGCAGCGTATGCGGAGGGCTGATGATTTTTACGTCGAGACCATAGGCATTGTGCCACCAGTTGTCGAAAGGCGCGGAGGTGAGCATCGCCACCCCGCCCCATGCGGCGATAAAGGCGCCCAGCGGAGCGCGGAAGCCGAAGACGCTGACCGAAGACGCGATCATGTCGGGGACACGCCGAAATGTGGTGTTGAGAATCAGGTATCCACAGCAAATGCCGGCCAGAACGCCGCAGGCATAGATGGCCATGTGAGCTGGCGTCCAGAAGGTATCGCGGCCGATGGAGCGGTGCCAGGAGACGTCCCAGTGCGCTCCAATCGTGACGGAGGTTACCGCCAGAGCGGCGCACCACAAATACCAGGGAATACGCTGGTTGCTGCTTCCGGAAGTGTAAGCGGTCGTTGTGGCTGCCATTCGAGCTGTCTCTGCGACCCAGAATACGCCACCGGCCATATATTTTCTGCCAAAACGGCGTCTAGTTTTTGTAAGGATTTGTTGACAATAGTAAACTAAACCGTTCAGTATTGAAAATATCAGGAAGGATACCCATGATTCGTGCTGACAACCTGGTGAAGACGTTCGGCGACTTCACTGCCGTGCGTGGCATTTCCTTTAACGTGAAGCAGGGCGAGATTTTTGCATTCCTTGGGCCGAATGGCGCAGGAAAAACGACGACGATCAAGATGCTGACCACGCTGCTGAAGCCGACCAGCGGAACCATTGAACTGGATGGCTTGAATCCCACACTGCAACAGAAGGAGGCGCGGCAGCGCTTCGGCATCGTCTTTCAGGATCCCAGCCTCGACAACGAGCAAACCGCCTACGAGAACATGGAGCTGCACGGCGTTCTCTATCATGTGCCGCGTAAGGTGCGCGCTGAGCGGATTGAGAACCTGCTGAAGCTCTTTGAGCTGTGGGACCGGCGCGATGACTACGTAAAGAAGTTTTCCGGCGGCATGAAGCGCCGCCTGGAGATTGCGCGCGGCTTTCTGCATACGCCAAAAATCCTTTTCCTCGATGAGCCGACGCTGGGACTCGATCCGCAGAGCCGCAATCAGCTGTGGACACATGTGAAACGGTTGAATGAGACGGAGAAAACGACCGTCTTTCTTACGACGCACTACATGGACGAGGCCGATCGGGTGGCCCACCGCATCGCCATTGTCGATCATGGGCAGCTGATTGCGCAGGGCACTTCAGCGGAACTGAAGGCAAGCACCAACAGCGATTCACTTGAGGGCGCGTTCCTCGCATTGACCGGCGAGTCGCTGCGCGATGAGAGTGCAACTTCCGCGGACGCGATGCGACAGATGGCGAAAATGTGGGGAGGCAGACGATGAGCGCGATTTACATTCTGTGGTTGCGCGAGCTGAAGCGGTATGTGCGCTCGCGTGTCCAGATCATTGCTTCGCTTGGGCAGCCTGTTCTGTATCTTCTGGCGCTCGGGTTTGGGCTTGGCCCTGTATTTCAACGGGCCGGCGCGGGAAGTTATCTGCAATTTATCTCCCCGGGCGTCGTCGGCATGTCGATCTTGTTCTCATCAGTGTTTTCCGGCATTGCGATTCTCTGGGACAGGCAGTTCGGATTCCTGAAGGAAACGCTGGTGGCTCCGGTTCCACGCATCCAGATCATGCTGGGGCGTGCATTGGGAGGCGCGACAGTGGCGATGATTCAGGGCACGCTCGTTTTTGCCGTCTGCCTGATCGCAGGATTTCGTCCGCAGAGCTGGGCGGCGATACCACTAGCCATTGTCTTCATGGCCATGGTGGCGATCGTGTTCTCCGCTCTCGGCACCGCATTCGGCTCAATGATCCAGGATATGCAGGGCTTCCAGATCATCATGAACTTCATGGTGCTGCCGATCTTCTTTCTTTCTGGCGCGCTCTTCCCCCTGTCGCATCTGCCCGCAGCGCTCACTGTGATCACAGGAATCGATCCATTGACCTACGGCATTGATGGACTGCGCGGCGCGCTAATCGGAACATGGCATTTCAGCTTAGCGGTGGACATTACGGTACTCGCGGTGATCGCTGCTGCATTCCTGAGCCTGGGCGCATATCTTTTTTCGAAGATTCAGCTGTAAGAGATGGCACGACCACGGAGCATCGCCGCACATCGCAAGGTATTAGAAGCCGCGCTCAACCTGTTTGCTGAGCGCGGCATCGATGCCACCAGCATGGATGCAATCGCCGAAGCATCCGGCGTAAGCAAAGCGACGATCTATAAGCACTGGCGCGATAAAGACAAGCTGTGTCTCGAAGTCCTGGGTTACTTGCACGGCGTGGACGAAGAAGCTCCTGTCTTCGATTCAGGCGACCTGCGTGCCGACCTGGTTGCGCAGTTGAACTATCAGCCTGCGGCACATCGCAAGGAAATGAAAGAGCGCATCATGCCGCATCTGATGGCTTACTCGGCGCGCAACCGCGCTTTTGGTGAACAGTGGCGTGCGCGGGTGTTGGAGAGGCCGCGTGCGCAAATTCGTGACATGCTGAAGCGCAGCATGGCGCGCGGCAGGGTGCTCAAATCGCTCGATCCTGAAGTTGGCATTGCCCTGCTGATTGGTCCGATGCTTTACCGGCATGTGTTTGTGAACCGCTTCGGCGGAAAACTCCCCGCCGATTTGGCATCCCATGTAGCCGATGCATTTCTCGCCGCGTATGGATTGAAGCCGGAGAAGCCGGCTCGAAAGCTGGCTTCCCGGCCTTGATTCACTGACGACTATTGAACCTGGCCCATGTAGACGCCGAAGGGCGGCAACTGGACGTTATCGAGAGATGAAGGATCGCTGGAGCCGGGAGTCTTCATCAGCGTTTTTGCCTGTTTGCTGGTAATGCCCTGCGCCGAGAGATCGAAGCTGACCTTCTGCGTCTGCGCCGTGAAGTTGCATGCAATAACGACGGCTGGCTCCCCCGGAGCCTGACGCAACCACGAGAGAACATTGCTGTCGCTGGTGTTGAGCATGATGTTCTTGCCATCGCGAAGCGCGGGCGTCGAACGGCGGTACTCGATCAGCTGCTTGTACCAGTTCAGCATGGAGTCGAAATCCATGACTTGAGCTTTTACGTTGGCGCTCTTGTAGCTCGGCGGAATCGGGAGCCACGGGTTTACATTCGGCTCGGTAAACCCGGCGTTGGGACCATCATCCCACTGCATCGGAGTGCGCTCGCCGTCGCGGCCTTTGTTTTTAGGCCAGCCGGTGAGGCCGACCGGATCTTTCACGTCTTCTTTGCGTGTAGGAGGCGTGGTGACCATGCCGATTTCATCGCCGTAGTAGAAAAGCGCAGAGCCTCGCGTGGCGAAGAGGATGGTAGCGATGACACGGCCAATGTCCTGATTGTGCGTGCCGTCGCCATAACGGTCCCAGCGCGGGTTGTCATGGTTGTCGAAGATGATCATCGGTTCATTGCCGTTGACATCGTTCTGTACTTCATCGATGCGCTGGCGGAAGAGGCCTACATCGAGTTTGTTGATGAAGCCGATCTGCATGTCCATGGGAAGCTGCAGCTCATCATCTTTGGCTCCATACATTTTTTTGAGGTCGTTGATGCTGTTCAGATAGGTCTCGCCGATAAGCACGACGTCACGGCCCTTATAACTGGTGGCCACCTGGCGCAGTTCGCGCAGCACATCGTGGACTTCGGGAAGGTTGTTGGTCATTGCGTCGTCGAGCTTCACGTCGCCATAGTCATTGATGGTCGTTTTGCCATTTGCGTCTTTGATTTCGGCATCGTCGCGCCATTGCGGATCTTCAAAGAGAGTGGTGATGGCATCGAGGCGGAACCCGGCGACGCCGCGATTGATCCAGAAGCGCTCAACGTCATACATGGCTTTGCGCACTTGCGGATTGTTCCAGTTCAGGTCGGGCTGCTGGATATAGAACTTGTGGTAGTAGCACTGGCCGGTTTTCTGGTCGTATTCCCATGCGGAATGACCAAAGTCTGACTGCCAGTTGTTGGGTGGCTGTCCCGGACCCTTGCCGTCGCGCCACACGTACCAGTTGCGCTTGGGATCTGTCTTCGAGCTGCGCGAAGCGATGAACCATGGGTGCTTGTCGGAGGTGTGGTTGAGCACCAGGTCCATAATGACGCGGATATTGCGCTTCTTCGCTTCCGCAACAAGGCGATCGAAGTCCTTGAGCGTACCGTACTGCGGATCGATAGCCTCGTAATTCGAGATATCGTAGCCGAAGTCGACCTGCGGCGAGGGATAGATCGGCGAGAGCCAGATGGCGTCGACGCCCAGCACTTTCAGATAGTCAAGGTGTTGCGTGATGCCGTTCAGATCGCCGATGCCGTCGTTATTGGAGTCCTGAAAGCTGCGCGGGTAAATCTCATAGAGCACCGCGCCCTTCCACCACGGCTGCGTTGCCGATGCAGTAGTTGCCGGATGCGTGTTCGCTGTCTGTGCCCAAAGGCAGCTTGTAAAGATCAGGGCACCCAATGCGCAAAGATGTTTCATGCAGATGCGCTTCATGATTCTCCCTCGAGGAAAATATTGACTGCGGCTCTCGTACGCAGCCGCGCCGATCTCTCATCTTCGAGAGAGAAGCTAACACACTGCATGGGCAATCTGCATAACCGCGTGATCGAGTGCTCGCTTGAAACTGCGATCAGCGCTGACCTAATGCTTGTTTTTGTCCTGCGTATTGTTCTCCTGCTCGTCCTTGTGATGGAAATCGAGGCCGAACTTGGGTTCCGAACGTGTTCCGGTAATCTTGATGGGCACTTCCGTACCCGCGCCGTTCTTGGAGAAAAATGGATCGACGGGTTTGAGCACGAGCGATTTCCATCCTGTCATCAATTGCGACACTTTTGCTTTGAGCCGGGCTGTGCCGTGGAAGTCGAACTGATTGCCATCGAGGCTGTAGATGCCTTGTAATCCAATGTCCGCGCCTGGCACATCGTATTGCAGGCTGCTGAATGACAACTTGCTGCCGCCCAGTTCAAACGTTCCCTGCATCTGCGATTCAATGGAATCGGGATTCTGCTCATCAATCTGCTTTGCTTCTTTTGCTTTCGCCTGGCTGCGCAGGCTAAGCTCGTCGACTTTTGCCTGCACCTTGTCATTGGAAAATGTGGCGTTGCTGATCTGAAAAGTTCCCTTCAGGTGCAGCTTCTGCGACACCGACTCCTTGCCGGGAGGCAAAAGGAACTTGGTTTTCAGCTTCAAGGCCCCGTTCATGATGGGCGGTTCGGTCTTTACGCCCAGTTGCAGCATGTCTTCAATGCGTGCGGGGTTCACCGTGACATCAAGCGTGATGTTGTGGCCTCCCTGCGGCGCGCGGACGACATCCCCTACAGCGAGGATGTGCGAATGAAGGAGTTGCGCGTCAACCGGCTGCAGGTAAGTGTCGCCGTTGGTGCCATCCACAATCGCATGGAATTTCGTATGCAACGGCATCGGATGGTTGCCGGAATCAACGCTGAAATTGGGCGTGTCGGTTTCGCCGTTGACCACGATGTGATTCAGCGCGCCGTCATAATTTCCTGAGGAAGAAAGGGTGCCGCCAATGCCTTTGATAGTGTTGAGATCGGCATTGCTGAACTTGTAGTCGCCGCGGACTGGAGAATCGCCCGGACTGTGCGCGTCAAATGGTCCGAAGTAGCCGGACGAATCGATATCGCCGATCGGCTTTGGATTGGTGAGAATGGCATGGAATTTCATGGGCCCATTGGCGCCAATGGACTGCAGCGCCAAATGACTGATGTCGAAATCCATGGGAACCTTTCCCGGCTTGCTTGTTTCCAGTACCAGGTCAGCATTTTCAATCAGCATCTCGCCGACGAAGATTTTTATGTTGCCGCCCCCGCCCGCTCTGTTGAGCTTCGGCATATTTTGCCGTTGGCCTTTCGGCGGAAGATGAATCCGCATGCCTTTCAGATTCACTCGATCGACGTACATGGGGGTGCGCAGCAAACCATGCCACGTGGTGCGGAAAGAAAATTCATCCACCGCAAAGAGCGGTTGGTCCATATCAATCTCGTTCGGATAAATGCGCAATCCCGAGCCCGTCACCCGAAATCCTTTCAGAAAGTACACATGAAAGTGCGCAAGCTCGACCCGGCTGTCAAAACGAGTGCTCAGTGTTTCAATCACGCGGGCGCGCAGGATAGGCTCAGCGCGATGCAACAGGATTTCAACTGCGATTACTCCAAGGACCAGGACCATCAAAAAAATAGCAGTCATCCATAGCAAGATGCGTTTCGAGCGGCTATTCTTCTTGGTTGTTGCAATAGGACTTTCAGAGGGCTCTTGATCTTGCACGTTCAGCCTTTCAGAAATTCGGGTGCGCTATGAACTTAGAGGCAAGTTTCGGCCTGCGCGTTGGTTCCAGGAAGATTCATACTGCTCTGCGGCAACTGGGCCGCAGTCTGGCAGTCCTCGTGTTATGCCAGGCGGCTGCGTTTGCGCAGGTAGCTTCGACCGTGAACCCGCCCTCGGCGCCAGTAGCAGCGACGATCGATCAGTATATCCATCAGGGGTGGGACACGCTATCAAGGTCCATGACCGATTGCAACTCGCTCATCGACACCAAGCTGAAAACCGCCCCCGTTCTCTATCTTCCACAGGAGATCGAAGAGCCTCCACAGGTAGCTGCTTTACATACCAAGTGCAACGTTGATGTTGAGCGGCTGCCGCGCCGGATTACGCATATCGGCGAGATCGATCCGCGTTCGATCAAGATTCCGGGGTTACTCTATCTTCCCAACAAATATGTCGTTCCCGGCGGACGCTTCAATGAGATGTATGGCTGGGATAGCTACTTCATCCTGCTGGGACTGCTGCGCGATGGCCGCGTCGATCTCGCGCGCGGCATGGTCGAGAACTTCTTCTTTGAGATTGAGCACTACGGCAGCATTTTGAATGCGAACCGCACTTACTATCTGACGCGCTCGCAGCCGCCTTTTCTCTCTTCCATGATTCGCGATGTCTACGAAGCTCAGATATCCACCATGACCAGCGGGCCCAAACGCGCAGACGTCTGGTTGTACCGTGCGTATGGATATGCCGTGCGGGACCATAATTTGTGGCTCAGCGATTTTCATCGCGCAGGCGATACGGGACTGGCGCGCTATTTCGATCTGGGCGAAGGCCCGGTTCCGGAACAGGAGGACGATAGCACCTACTATCCGGATGTGATTCGCTGGTTGCTGTCGCACCCGGATGTGCATACCGATTATCTTGTCGATGGTCCCGATCATCCGAACGCGGCGCAAGAGTCTGAACTGGCTAAAACCGGCTGCGATATCAGTATTTCGCACGTGTGCGCTCAAGCGCATGTCGATGGGCACTGGCTCTCGGCCGACTACTATCGCGGAGACCGCGCCATGCGCGAGTCAGGATACGATCCAAGCTTCCGCTTCGGTCCTTTCAGCGGCTCGACCCACCACAACGCGCCAATCTGCCTCAACAGCCTGCTCTATAAGTATGAGCGCGATCTGGCCTGGATGGCCGAAAAGCTGGGCAAGGCGGATGAGGCGAAGGATTGGAACGCGCAGGCGGATGCGCGCAAAGCGGCAATCAATAAATATTTGTGGAACGCATCGGAAGGCATGTACTACGACTACGACTACATGACGCATAAGCAGTCGACGTACCGCTATGTGACGACTTTCTATCCCTTGTGGGCCGGTCTTGCCGATGAGCAGCAGACAAAGGGCCTGGAGAAGGCGCTGCATTGGTTTGAGCAGCCGGGGGGGCTCGGGATGAGCACCTTCAATTCCCGCACGCAGTGGGATTTGCCTTATGGATGGGCGCCGCCATCATGGATTGCCATTGCCGGATTATGGAAGGTCGGAGATGTTGCGGATGCAAGGCGGCTCTCGGAAAGCTTCAGCCGCACAATCAAGGCAAATTTCGACCGCGACCACACGATTCGCGAGAAGTACGATGTCGTTCACGGCTCTTCGCAGCTGGATGTCGCCACGGGATACAAGACAAATGAAGTGGGATTCGGCTGGACGAATGCTGCCTATCTAAAGATGCAGCAGCTGCTGACGGAAACGCAGGGCAAGAAGTGAGTCATGAATCAAAGCTCATCGTGGGCCTGGGTGAGCTGCTGTGGGATCTGTTGCCCGCAGGCAAGCAACTGGGCGGCGCGCCTGCAAATTTCACAGTAATGTCTGCGCGTCTGGGGAATCATGCGGTTATCGCAAGCCGTTTGGGGCAGGATGCGCTGGGGAATGAGGCGCGAGATTATCTCGCACCCCTGCCCGCAGATTTAAGTTGTCTTCAAATTGACGAGGAACACGCTACCGGAAGTGTCTCCGTAACCTTGCTGGACGGGCAGCCGGAGTATGTGATCCATGAACCCGTGGCCTGGGATTTTTTCGCATGCACGCCGCAGTGGCAGGCTCTGGCGCAACGCGCCGACGCTGTCTGCTTCGGCACCCTGGCGCAGCGGCACGCTGTTTCGCGTGAGGCAATGCAGTCCTTTCTCGCTGCGACATCGAAAGACTGCGTGCGCGTGTTTGATGTGAACCTGCGCAAGCCGTTTTATGATGCGCAGGTCCTTACGGATTCCTTAGAGCGTGCCACTCTCCTCAAACTGAACGAAATTGAGATGCCGGTTGTGATGTCGCTGCTCGGCGTGGCGGAAAATTCCGGATCCGATGAGACTGCGCTGCTCGCAAGCGCGCGCTTGCTGCTGGAGCGCTTTCCGCTGCAACTGATCTGCGTGACGATGGGTTCGCAGGGGAGCCTGCTCGTAACGCGGGAGGGGCAGCATCGCCATCATGGAATCCCAACGCAAGTAGCGGACACGGTGGGCGCTGGAGATGCCTTTACGGCGGCGCTGGTTTGTTTCTATCTACGGGGCGCGCCTCTGGCTGTGTTGAACGAGGCGGGAAATCGCTGGGGCTCATGGGTTGCCTCACAGAGAGGTGCCATGCCGGTGCTGCCCGTCGAGGTGCGTGAAGCCATCGAAGCGCGGATCATACAGGCAACCGTACAATAGATCGTCGATTGGGAATGCGTCGGCGAGGCAGGCAAAGATGATCGAGTTGACTACTTCTCAAGAGCGGCGAGCCATGGGGCAGTCGCGGCGCAAGCAGTTGCGGCGGCAGGATCATTGCCAATGGCGCCAGCAAGAGAGGCGCCATAACCCGATCACGCTGCTCGAAGAGTCGATGCGCGGACGCGTTTCGTCACTCGTTGCCCTGAAGTACGAGCGCATGGCCGCCTCGCCCTTCGGTTTCTTTCGCGGTGCCGTGCCCATCATGGCCGCAGATCTTTCGTTGCTGCCGCACACCGGAATCGTGAACCAGCTCTGCGGAGACGCGCACGTGCGGAATCTGGGCGCGTATGCCGCACCCGATGGACGGCTCGTCTTCGACATCAACGATTTTGACGAGACAATTCGCGGCCCCTTCGAATGGGACTTGAAACGGCTTGCAACCAGCCTTGTGCTTGCGGGTCGCGAAATCAGCATCAAGCGCGCTCAGTGTGAAGACGCGGTGCATGGCTTTATCGCGCGCTATCGCAAGTATGTAGAGATGTTTGCGAAAATGCCGGTGCTGGATATGGCGCGCTATCAGGTGCACCGCCTGCAGCGCATCACTCCGGTATCTACAGTGCTCTTGAAGGCTGAACGCTCCACCCCGATACATACGCTGGAGCAGCTTACTGTTCCCGCAATGAGCCGGGGACGCGAGACCGGCGGGCGCGTCTTTAAGGAAAGCAAGCCGCTGCTGGAACGTCTCTCCTCGGCGCAGGCGCGCGCGGTGCTCGCTTCACTGCAGGACTACAGGAAGAATCTGTTGCCGGAGCGCCAGCATTTCTTTGCGCAGTACCGGCCCGTTGACGTGGGATTCAAAGTCGTCGGCACAGGATCGGTCGGGCTGCGCGACTATCTGGTGTACTTAGAGGGCAATGGACGCGGCGATCCGCTCTTTCTGCAGATCAAGGAAGAACCGGCTTCTGCTTACGCGAAATACCTTGAATATCATGGACCGCATCACGAGGGGCAACGCGTTGCCGATGGACAGCGTGCGATGCAGTTCCTCTCCGATCCGTTTCTCGGATGGACGACGATCGGGCACCGCCAGTATCTTGTGCGTCAGCTGAACGATCACAAAGCAAGCATTGAAGTAGAAGACCTGAAAGGCTCCGGGCTGCTGGAATACGCCGAGATGTGCGGCGAGCTGCTCGCGCGTGGACATTCGCGCTCCGGCGACGCCTGTATGCTGGCCGGCTATATCGGCAGTGGTGGCCGATTTGCCGAGGCGATCATGAAATTCGCGATGGCCTACGCCGACCAGACAGAGCGCGACTGGGTGGTTTTGCGCAGATCGCGGCATGCGCCGAAAAAGACGGCAGCAAATAGCCAGATAAAATAGAAGCATGCTGCAACTTGCCGACGCCGGCAAACGATTCGGCCCGAAACTTCTTTTTGAACACGCCAACTGGCTCATCACATCGGGCGAGCGCACCGCTCTGGTCGGTGCAAACGGCACGGGCAAGTCAACCCTGCTGAAAACTCTGGCAGGGCTTGATTCGCTTGACTACGGCAACCTGCAGCGCACGCGCGGCATGAGTATTGGCTATCTGCCGCAGGATGGGCTTTCGCTCTCCGGGCGCACCGTCTTCGACGAGTGCCTGTCGGTCTTCGACGAGCTTCGCGGTATCGAGCGGGAGTTGGAGACGCTCGCCGCTTCACTGGCTGAACTTGATCCCGAGAGCAGCACCTATGCCACCGCCGCGGAGCGCTATTCGAATCTGGGTGCGCGGTTTCATGCGCACCATGGGTATGCGCTCGATGCTCAGGTAGGCTCAGTGCTGGCCGGGCTTGGATTCGGTAAAGAAGACTGGACACGGCGCACGGAAGAATTTTCCGGCGGCTGGCAGATGCGCATCGCGCTGGCGAAACTGCTGCTGCAGAAGCCCAATCTTCTTCTATTAGACGAGCCGACGAACCATCTTGATCTTGAGACCCGCAATTGGCTCGAAGAATATCTGCGCGGCTATCCGAACGGCTACATTCTGATCTCGCATGACCGCTACTTTCTTGATGTGACCGTGAACAAGATCATCGAGATATGGAACAAGGGACTGCAGTTTTATTCGGGCAATTACGAAAAGTATCTGCAGCAGAAAGAAGAGCGCCGCACGCAATTGGAATCTGCGTATCGCCACCAGCGCGAGCACATCGAGCACCTTGAGGCGTTCATCACGCGGTTCCGGTATCAGGCCACAAAAGCGAAACAGGTACAGAGCCGCATTAAGGAACTCGACAAGATCGAGCGCATCGAGATCCCGCAGGAAGAGCAGGCAATCCACTTCACCTTTCCGCAGCCGCCACCTTCCGGGCGGACAGTAGTTGAAGTTTCCGGGCTGAGCAAGAGCTACGGCGAGAAGCAGGTGCTGAACGACGTGAGCTTCACCATCGAGCGCGAAGACCGCATCGCGCTTGTCGGCGCAAACGGCGCAGGCAAGTCGACGCTCATCCGTATGCTTTCTGACCAGGAGGCGCCCACCTCGGGCATTCTGCGGTTGGGGCACAATGTGGTCGCCGATTATTTTGCCCAGGATCAATACAAGGTGCTCGATCCGGCGGCACGCATGCTCGACGATATCAGCAGTATTGCGCAGCGCGTGCCGGAGGCAGAGCTGCGCAGTCTGCTCGGTTGTTTTCTCTTCTCGGGCGATGATGTTTTCAAACCGCTTGGCGTGCTCTCCGGCGGTGAGCGCAATCGCTATGCGCTTGCCCGTATTCTGGTGAGCCCGGCGAACTTCCTGCTGCTCGACGAGCCGACAAATCACCTCGATCTGCGCGCCAAGGATGTGTTGCTGGAAGCAGTGAACAAGTTCACCGGCACCGTGATTTTCGTCTCGCACGACCGCTACTTTATCGATCGGCTGGCGACGCGCGTCCTCGAAGTGGAAGGCGGCCATGTGCATGTCTATCCCGGCAACTACGAGGATTATTTGTGGCGCAAGCAGGGCGGCGATGCGGCAATCGCAGCTCCGGCTCCTGCAATAGAGGTGAAAGTCTCGGTGCCTGCGGTAGTTCAGTCTGCGGAAAAAGAGAAAGTCCGCCGCCTGAATCCGATCCGCCTGCGGCAGATGCAGGATCGGCTTGCATTTGTTGAAGAAGAGATTCCACGGGTTGAGGCCTCCATCGCCGACACCGAGCAGGCTCTTGGCATTTTCGTAAGCGCGGAAGAAACCGAACGGCTAACACAGCTGCTCGATTCTCTGCGCGGACAGCATGATTCGCTGGCTGCGGAGTGGGAAGAATTAATGCTGCAGCTGGAAGAGCAGCAGGTAAGTGCCCAATCATAAGGCATAATCGAATTATGCCGCTACTTTGGAAACCGGAAAGCTGGTCGCAACGTCTGGCAGAGCTTGAGGCACGCACAGGCGATCTTAAAGAGGCCCCTCTGCGGCGCGATGTGCGTTCGCTGGGCATGTTGCTGGGTGAAGTACTGCGTGAGCAGGCCGGCGGCCCTCTCTACGAAAAAGTAGAAGAGCTGCGCTTGTCCGCCATTCGCCGCCGCGAAGAGCAGGCTGCGGGTGCTCTGCAGGAGGCCGAAAACCGGTTGAAAGGAACCGCGCTCAGCATCAGTGCGATGCCGGTAGAGCAGGCGTATCAGCTGAGCCGGGCATTTGCTTTTTACTTCGAGTTGATAAACCTCGCAGAGACGAACCACCGTAAGCGGCGCCGCCTGTCGTTACAGCTCAGTGGAGATGGATCGAGGCAGCGAGGCTCTCTTCGCGGCACGCTGCGCGAGATGAAACGCGTGGGTGTCTCCGCTACTGAAGCGCTCGAGTGGATGCGGCGTATCTTCATCGTCCCGGTGTTTACGGCGCACCCCACGGAGATCGCCCGGCGATCGGTTCTCTTTAAGCGGCGGCGTATTGGCGAGTTCCTGGAAAGCCTCGATCGCATCCCTGTTCCCGATGAAGAGATTTCACGTCTTCAGGATGAGCTCATCGCCGAGATCACGGCTCTATGGCAGACGGACGAGGTCCGCAGCCGCCGCCCGACGGTGAACGACGAGATCAAGATGGGACTCGATTATTACGATGTTTCCATCTTCGCTACGCTGCCAAAGCTTTATGAGGAAGTGTCTGCGGCCCTTGCCAGCGAGTACAACCTGCATATTGACATCTCGGAACTGCCGTTGCTGCTGGGCTTCGGTTCGTGGATTGGCGGCGACCGTGACGGCAATCCATTCGTGACTCCGCATGTGACGCGCGAAGCCATTCGCTCAGCGCGCGCGCGCCTGCTCAGGTATTACCAGCAGCAGGTGCAATTGATCATCGACCTGTTGACCACTTCCGCGCAGCAGCTGCCCATCAGTGAAGAGATGAGCAAGCGTCTGCATGAATACCTGACAGAGTTGCGCGCTGGCACGCAGCAGCTGTTTCGTGCGCGCTTCGAGTTCGAGCTCTACCGGCGTTTCATGGTCTGCGTGCATGCCCGCTTGCTGCGCACGGCTGGCGAGACGGCATTGGATCCCGACAGCCTCGAAGCAGCGCTCAGCGCGCTTCCCGCATATGGCAGCGCGCAGGAGTTCCTCAACGATTTGAATGTGCTGCGCCGCAGCCTGGCGGAAAACGATGGACTGCGGCTTGCGCAGGCGCTGATCGATCCGCTGATTCTCCTGGTTCGCACCTTCGGTTTGCATCTGCATACGCTGGACATCCGCCAGCATGCGCGGCTGCATACGCAAACGTTGCAGGAGGCGTCGGGCTGGTGCTCTGGCAACGCCGGAGCCGTTCCGCAGGACCTGAGCAAAGAAGCTACCGGCGTGATTGAAGCAATCCGCACGATTGCGGAGGTGAAGGCGGGCTGCAGTCCAGAGGCGATTCGCCAATATGTGATCAGCGGCGCCAGCAACGTGGAAGACGTGCTCGGCGTGTTGTGGCTTGCGCGACTGGGTGGTGTGGAAGTTGCAGCACATGGAAACGATCCGGGACTGATGCCTGTGCCGCTATTCGAGTCGATTGAAGACCTCCAGAATGCTCCCGAGGTATGCCGCAAGCTCTGGCGCCTGCCGGAGTACCGCACGCTGCTCGCCTCCTGGGATAATACGCAGGAGATCATGCTTGGCTACTCGGATTCGAATAAAGATGGCGGCATGCTGACCAGCACGTGGGAAATCTTCCGCGCGCATCGCGCCTTGCATGAAGTAGCGCGCGAGTGCGGCGTAAAGCTCCGCCTCTTTCATGGGCGCGGCGGCACGGTAGGACGCGGCGGCGGTCCTACGCACCGCTCGATCTACGCGCAGCCGGTGGGCGCGTTCGAGGGGCAGATCCGTATTACGGAACAGGGTGAAGTGCTGAACTGGAAGTATTCTGACGTGGTGTTGGCCGAGCGCAATCTTGAATTGATGATTGCGGCCTGCCTCGATGCTCTGGCACGTCCGAATGCGCTCGACCCGAACGGGCACCAGTCGGGAATTCTTCTTCCGGAATGGGAAGCGGCGCTCGAAGAATTATCGGATACCGCCTTCCATTTCTATCGCGAACAGATCATTGACGATCCTGAAGTGCTGAGCTATTTCGAGACGGCTACTCCGGTCGCCGAGCTTGAGCATGCGAAGATCGGATCGCGGCCTTCGCGGCGCAGCGGTAAGCGCAGCTTTGCCGACCTGCGCGCGATTCCATGGGTCTTTGGATGGACGCAGAGCAGGCAACTGGTTCCAGCCTGGTTCGGCGTGGGCTACGCCATCGAGCAGTATTCGCAGAAGCCCGGAGGCGCGAAACTACTGCGTGACATGATGATCGAGTTTCCGCTCTTCATTGACCTCATTCGCAATGTCGAAATGGCGATGGCAAAGGCCGATCTTGGAATCGCCTGGCTGTATGCTTCGCTGGTGCCGGACGCAGCGATGCGTAAGCGGGTCTTCACAAAGATCGAAACAGAATTCAATCGAACGCTCGCAGCGGTGCTTACTGTCACCGGACAGAAAGAGTTGCTGGAGACGAACAGAATGCTCGCTCATTCAATCCGGCTGCGCAATCCCTATGTCGATCCGATGAGCCTGATTCAGGTCGACCTGCTGCGCCGCAAGCGCGCGGGCGAGGATACCGAAGAGATCAACCGTGCGATTGCCGGCACGATCAACGGCATTTCAGCGGGCCTCAGAAATACGGGCTGATCCCCGAAACGGCGCGATGTCCTGCAAGTGGTTCCAAATTGAATTTCCTCATCGGGATTTCTAATTTTGCGCCTGCCGGCAATAGCGGCGCTGCCATACACTCGGCGCATGAACACGCAACCGCCGCTGGAAGACATCAATGCGATCGTGAGCCGCTTTCAGGCGTGGACCGGCGCACAAACCCCGGTTCACACTAAAAATGGCGTGCGGGAACTGACGTACGACGAAGCAATCCGGACGAGCCGGCGTCACGCCGGTTTACAAGTGCCTTCGGCGGATGCGAAGAAGCCTGCGCCGGTTTCGTCGCCGAATGCCAAGCCTAAGAAGACAGGAAAATCAGCCGGGGCGAAGAAGAAAATCGCCGCGCCGCGCCATGCCAGGCGTGATTCTGCGAACATCGCCGTTGCTCCGCAGCCGCCGGCTTTTCGGCAAGTGCTTGCGGAAAAGGTGTCGATTCTCCCCAAGGATCCGTCGCAGGAGTTGGCACTCGCCGAGCGCAGAACAACAGCTCTTTCTCTGCGGATCTCTTCAGCAGAGCACGCGCTGTTAAAACAGCGTGCGGCTGAAGCGAACGTATCCGTCTCCAGTTATCTGCGGAACTGCGTGCTTGATGTGGAAGGCTTACGCGCTCAGTTAGCAAGGACGCTCGCGGAACACAGTCCGGTACAGCACAGCAACCTGCGAGAGTGCCTGTTTTCACGTCCTGTCTACAGATTGTGCGGCGGCTATTCCAGGGCCCATCAACAACGCTGGCAATTCGTGTCTGATCAGCATCCGCAATTTTCCTGTTCGCCAGCCGGTGAGCAGAGACTGCTTTAGCGCTGGCTGGCCTCGCCTGCCCGCACCTTCTGGTTAAATTCATTGGACTTCTTCCGTGGCACGCTGAGGCATCGCCAATTCCCCGATTGCAGGTGCTTAGCCAGAAAAACAATCTGGCCGCAGTGATAGGAGTAGTGTGCTACCTGCCGGTTGATGGCCTGCATCACGGAATGCGCTTCTCCGCGAATAGTGATGGTGCGGCCTAAATCTGCATCTGTCAGCGATTCCAGCGCGCCGAAGAGGCGGTTCCATCCCTCGTCCCACAATCGCAGCAGTTTGGCACGGGTTGCCGGAGGCTCTTCGAATTCACTGTCGCGATTGCGGTCAGGCTTTTCACCGTCACTGGTGAGGAAATCCGTCCAGCGCGACCGCATATTTCCGGCCAGGTGTTTCACAATGATGGCGAGGCTGTTACTCTCCGGATCGAGAGCCGTATCCAGTTGTTCATCGCTCACCTGCGCAAGAGCCGCTTCCGCGAGTTTCTTGAATTGACGGAAGATTGCTATGGAGTCGGTTACATAAGAAGTGGTGAATTCTAGCGCCATGATTTCGTCGATTCCCGGAACCGGGGAGTTTATCTCCTGAGATTATTTGACTTGGACATTCGTCGCTTTGTCATCCTGAAAGCTGACATCCCACTGTTTGCCGCTGGCATCGTAGTGCACGCTGCGGTTGCCATAGTTGGATGAATCGGATTGCTGGATAACGCCGAGCGCCATGGCTACCTGCAGCTCATTCATTCCCGGCTTTGGCTGGTGCTCATCGACTGCTTTCCACACATCCGCTGGCCAGTGTTTGTACATCTGGTGAGGATCGTCGTAGTAGAAAATATCGTCGCAATAGTAAGTCGAATCGGTTCCCTCGATATAGCCGACAGCGGTGGCATACTGTTTCGCATCGTCGGGCATCTGAAAGACGGCGAAAACTTGTTTTTCGCCACGCGGGATGCGGCTGGCCGCGCTGGGTGGTGCTTTTTCAAGGACGATATCCTTCACCTCCAGCGCCTGCACGCTGGGCAAAACGCCAACCTTGTGAGCGAAATTGATACTGTGGTTGGCATAAGGGAAATATTCAAGTTCATATCCGGCCTGGATCCAGACGGTCTTATCGATCAGCGCTTTCGCTGACTTCACATCATCGATGTAGAGCTTGCGCGGCTGCACAATATCGTCATCGGTCAGCGGCCGTTCCTGCCGTTGGGGCTTCTGCACCATCGGAGCGTGACGTTCTTTCCAGACAAAATAAATGCGGATGCTGAAGACTGCCAGAACAAGCAGTGTCGAGATGCCTACTTTTTGCCATGTCTTCATGGTGAGAGTGTTCGTTCTCCTTCCATTCAAGCCCAGTTTACTTGGATGCAATGAGGCTTAAAGCTGGCGGACCTGCTGTTCCGATTGTTCTTTATCGGCCTCCAGCAGCGCTTCCGAGGTGAGCTGGTCAGCGTTGCGCAGGTTGGGGAAGAAGATGCTCCACAGGCCTGTCACCACAAGCGAACCAATGCCGCCATAGATGACCGCGCGAACCGCGCCCCACCATGAAGCAGTGAGGCCGCTTTCGAACTCACCCAGCTCATTCGACGCGCCAACGAAGAGCGAGTAGACGGCACTCACGCGTCCGCGCATCTCAGGTGGCGTTGCCAGCTGGAGAATCGATGAGCGGATGACGACGCTGACCATATCCGACGCGCCGACAAAAAATAATGCCAGCAGCGAGAGCAGTAGGCTACGGGATAAGCCGAAGAGGATAGTGGCTGCTCCGAAGATGCCGACGCAGAAAAGCATCACCGCGCCGGCGCGCCGCTCAAGGGGGCGCCATGTGAGCCACATGGAAATAGCCAGTGCCCCGATGGCCGGGGCGGCACGCAACAGGCCAAGTCCGCGTGGTCCCGCATGCAGGATCTCCTGCGCGAAGATCGGCATCAGCGCGACAGCGCCGCCAAGCAGAACAGCAAACAGGTCGAGCGAGATCGAGCCGAGCAGAATCTGCGACTTCCAGACATAGCGGATACCCGCGAGAATGACCTCCGCTGAGAAGGAGCGGCGCTCCATGCGTCCAGGTCGCACATCGAGCGAGAGAATCAGGAAGAGGAAGGCAACGAGGGTTGCCAGGGTGAAGAGGAAGACGATACTGGCCCCGGCGATGTGTCCGCGAAGCGGCAGCGTGTAGAGGATCCCGCCCAGTGAAGGACCGGCAACATTGGCAATTTGAAAGGCCGTTGCTCCCCACGTCACCGCGTTGACGAAGTGCTCTTTGGGTACGAGGTGGGGAATGAGCGCAGAGCTTGCCGGGCCGCTGAAGGCGCGCCCGCTTCCAATCAGGAACAGGATCGAAAAAATGGGCCAGATAGCATGCAGCCCATGCCACGCAAAAAGAAAGAGCGCCGTCGTACAAAAGGTCTGCAGGGAATAGCAGACGAGAATCACATGGCGGCGGTCAAAGCGGTCGGCAACGTGGCCGGCAGGCAGCAGAAAGAAGAGCCCGGGCAGGAAGAGAACCAGGCCGGTGTAGCCAAGGTAGAGCGCGCTCCGGGTGATCTGGTAGACAAGCCAGGCTACGGCCAGAGTCTGCGCTTCTGCGCCGATAATGACCAGCACCCGCGCAAGTTGATAGCGTCGAAAATCGCGAGAGAGAAATGCTGCTGCGCCTGAGCTGATCGATCGTTCTGGCATGCTGAGTCAGTAACTATGATACCTGCCGGCCTCTGCTGCATTGTTCCTCACATAATGAATGTTTGTTGCAACTTTTCCGGATTTGAGACGACGAAAATGGTTTTAATCCGGTCCAATTCCGCCAGTTCCAGGGTTATGACCGAGATGAGTTGATCGCCCGTATAGATCAGCGCGCCTATCTCACCGTTGACCTCAGCAAATTGCGCACGATGGTCTGCAGTTTTGCCGGCCTTCATCAGACCCGCAAAGAAACGGGCAATGTGGTCGGCCCCATAAAGCGGGTTGATCGCTGAACGCACCTTGCCGCCGCCGTCAGAGTAGAGAACTGCGTCGTGCTGGAGCAGGGCCATCAGTTGCGATGGGTCCCCCGATACGCAGGCAGCGAGAAAATTCTCCAGCACCTGGCGGTGATGTTTTCGGTCCACAATAAAACGGCGGCGCTGCTCGCGAACTCTCTTGCGGGCGCGAGTCACCAGTTGACGGCAGTTTGCTTCACTGCTTTCGAGAACGGCCGCAATCTCCGCAAAGGGCATCTCGAACACCTCACGCAGAAGAAAGGCAGCGCGCTCAGGCGGAGAAAGCGACTCGAGCAGATGCAGGAACGCGATCGAGAGCGACTGAGCCATCTCATAAGAATGGGCTTCCTGTTGCCTGGTCAGCGGCTCCACCATAGGCTCTGGCAGCCACGGGCCCACGTAGACTTCGCGCTTGTGGCGGGCAGCTTTGAGCGCATCGATCGAGAGTCGCGCAACCACGGTGGTGAGATACGCTCGCGGCGAGCGTATCTCCTCGTCAGCCGCCTGCTGCCAGCGCAGATAGGCTTCCTGCACGGCGTCCTCAGCATCGGCGCGCACCCCAAGCATGCGATAGGCGAGCGAAAACAACAGCGGTCTCAACTCGACAAACGCAGCTTCCCGGTCCAGACTCATGCAACCAATACCTTTCGCTTTTGTAGGATGCGCGCCGCCTCCAGTGCGCTCGCTACGGACGCATCGGCAAGCATGCCTTCATGGCCTACCCAGTCGCCTGCGATCATGACATTTTCTATACCGAGAAAGTCCACGTCGGGGCGGCCTTCCGGAGCAGGCAGCATCGGCGCGACCGTAAGGCTTGGGAGAAAACGCGTGAAATCCGCATGTTCTCTCCACTCCGGCATCACCAGCGTCGCATACTCTTCCAGTTCTTCGCGGATGACAGCGGGATCAGGCTCGGATTCATCCAGGTATTTGGCTATATGCACCAGGGCACGCCCTTCCGGCGCAAGACGGGCAGACTCCGAGTGTATGGAGAAATAGAACGGGCGATCCAGGCAAAATGCGACGCGTGGAGTACCCGCTGTTATTGCTTTCAGGCCCAGATCGAAAGTTGCCATGCGCAGCGGACGATGTGCTGGCAAAGAAACCCCAGTCAGGTTTTCGACGCTCGCGGGCCCGACCGCCAGAACAATGCCGTCTGCCTCGAGTGATTGAAGATCGCCGACATGCTGTCCACGGCGGATTTCCACTCCCAAAGAGAGCGCACGCTCCTTGAGTCCGTCAATCAGCGTCTGCCAGCCGCCGTCGAGATACAGAACGTTGTGTTTGATGCCCAGGGAAATCTGCTGAAGGGCTGCCTTCGCGCTTAGATGATCCAGGTCCACCGCGTAGGTCGAGATGCGAATAGCGGTAGCGGCAAAATCGCGCACCCGCTGCGAGCCTACGTGCTGGTCAAGCCAGTGCTGCATCGTCTCGCCCTCAGGGGCTTCGCCAGCCTTGAACTGGCTGAACAATCGCCCGGCCTCCAGCTTTTCCCGCATCGTGAAAAGACGAGTCGTCATAAGACTGCTCAAATCGCGCACAGTTGGATAGAGCCGGTTTTCGCGAACGAAATAAGAGTCCGTACGCGGCGGAAAATTGCCGGAGAAAGGAATATTCCACGCGCGCAGAGTCTGCGCGGCGATGCCGCCGCAGTAAAGCGCATGCGGTCCAAGATTCAGGGAATAGCCGTGTTGATGTTGCGTTTGCGCGCGTCCACCGAGCTGCTTTGACTGCTCCAGCAGGACGACCCGGTTGCCTTCACTCGCAAGTACATTTGCCGCTGTCAGCCCGGCAAGACCGCCGCCAATCACGATGTATGAATGCATAATGCAATCCTCCGCAGCTAAGACGAGACAGCAAGTCGGTTTGTGACAGATGTGGAGAAATCATCACGCAAAGCGAAAAGCGGCTCAGTCAGGAGCGCAAGATCAGAGCTGGATGAAGGGATTAGAGCTGGATATTGATCAGCCCTGCCGTATCGCCGGGCGTGGTCGTGTCTACCTGGGGTGCGCGCCAGTGGTCGATATATGACACCTGATGGACACAGCTGATGGTGCAATGCGGGGCGCAGGTCTTTTCCGTTAAGAATTCCCGCTTCAGGTCGGCCTTCGTATATTCGGCCAGCGGTACGCCGGGGAATCCGCGCTGCTGCGAGCAGTAATGCACAAGGCCGTCTTCGCAGATGTAGAGATAGCGCGAGCCCGCGCGGCAGCGCCAGTCATTGGGCTGGGCGTTGGCAATGGCTTCCTGAAACTGGTTGAATTGCGAGTAGTTCTTCTTCTTCCAGCTGCGCATCTCCGTCCACACGCTGCGTTCTTCGCCGCCCAGAGGCTTCAGCTGGCCGTCGCCGTCGTGGATGATGCCAATGGTCGACGTAAATCCCAGCTCGATAGCGCGCCGTCCTATGGTGAGCGCATCCTGCGGATTCTTGATGCCGCCACCGACCACGGAGTTGATGTTCACGTGAAAATCGGCATGCTCGGAGAGCCATTGCAGCTTCTTGTCCAGGACCTTGAGACTCTTCTTGGAAATCTCATCGGGCTGCACGTTATCGATCGAAATCTGCAGATGATCGAGCCCGGCCTTGTTCAGCCGTTGAATGCGTTCCGGAACCAGCAGATAGCCATTCGTAATCATGCCTGCCATGCGGCCATGGTGGCGGATGCGGGCGATGACCTGATCCAGTTCGGGGTGTAGCAGGGGTTCGCCGCCGGAAATCGTAATGATGCTCGTGCCCAGGCGTGCCAGGTGATCGATGCGCCGCAGCATCTCGTCGATGGGCACTGGCTTTGAAACATCGTCGTACTCATTGCAGTAGGCGCACGCCAGGTTGCAGCGGCGCATGGGCACAATCTGCGCCATCACTGGATGCCGCGTGGAGGCGAGAGCGTGGCCCACCAGGGCTAGCTCGCGCACCTTGCGGTTGGCGGCCTTGATCTGACAGCCGACGGTCTGTTGGCGTGCTGCGGACATACTCTTCTTATTGAAACACAGGGGGATACCCCCAGGCGAGTCGATGGCTTAGAGTGGCGAAATGGGTATCTGAGCGGTGACAATAGGCGCCTGAGCGGGTGCGTATGGCAGGCCATCCCGGAGCAGGGCGGCAATGCCCTGAGTGTCCTTCAATCCATTGATTTCAAAGAAATTCTCGATACGCAGCAGGAGTCCGGCATTGTGCTCTACAGCTTTGGAGAATGACTGAATCAGCTTCACAACATGGTCAGAACTGAAAGATGACTGGTAGTACCCGGCCATGCCGACCAGCAACCCCTTGATCAGCGCATATTGAATGCAAAGGAGATGGGATTCGCGATGTGCATGCAACCCCTGTTCGTGGCCGCCCTTGCCGAAGGGAAACAGGTGTCCGAAGACATAGTTCAGCAGGTAATTTTCCAGCATGAACCCGTGTTTCTCCAGCCACGGCGCATAGTAACCATCATATGCATCGATATAGTTCTGAACCAGATCGATTGCGGTGCTACCGGGTTGGTATCCGATGCCGCGGGCGAAATCCTCAATACACTCGGCAAAGCGCTGGTTCTTACCCGATGATGCGCGTTCTTCGATCAGCGTCATCACGATACCCAACTGAAGCAAGGTTTGTGCCGGAATAGCATTCAACGCGACTCGCAGGCTGCCGCCCGCGATTATCCCGGAATGCTCACTCAATAGCGTCGGGATGCGATTCCATTCCTGTCTGTCAGTCAGGGCTTCCATCCGCTTGCAGAACATGTTGAGCAGGAACACTCGTTGCCATAACGGATAGGAACGATCCTGAAGCAGTAGCACAGCAAAATTTCGAACGGGCAAGAAGTAACTCAGGGGCGTTGAAGCCTGCCAGGAGGAGGTCGTGTTATTCGCTGATAGCTCGTGATAACGAGAGCCTGTCGACTGGCCATTCTCCTTCAGGGGAACCAGTTGCTGATCAAGTAATACGAGACGAGCAGCCTCCGGGCACGAGAGCAGAAGCGTCCGTTCTTCGATGCCGTCTGCGGTTTTCCGTACTCGCGGATACTGAGAGCACGTAAGGGAAAGATAGCTTTCTCCGTGTTCTTTCTGGATCGCGCACAGCCGGTCCTCGGACAGAAATGGGCAGACACCTGCGCTATTCAGCTTCACTTGCGCGTATTCAAAATCGCTGGCGTTGCCCGTGCATTCCAGGTGCTGCTTTATGATCGTGCGCAACGGTCCATCCGGAATGGTTTGGTATTTCGCATACGCAGGCTTGTCGATAAAGACGCTCCAGCCCTGGCAGCAGGTGTCTTCGCACTCCGGGCCGATGCAGCGAAAGCTGTCCGCATAACGCGGACGGATCGCTTCTGTGGTAACCGTCTTTTCTTCGATGAAGGCATGACGACAAACAAAGGCGAGCAGACGGAGGTCCAAAGCGCTGGCGCTGTGATTAGAAGAATTTAACGGTCGTAAGACAGAGACAAACAACAGACAGGGCACTTCAGTGGATGAAGTGCCCTGTCTGTAGAACGGAATCAGGCTACGTTTCTATTGAAGCTCGTTAAGCTCGAACGGCCCATCTTCGAGAATCTCGATCTGCTGCTGGAGCTGCGGCTGCAACACATGGAAGTCGATCGAGCCGAGAGAATCGCGCACTGCTTGCGAGAGCTTCCCTGCATCGATACTTTTCGCTAGGCTGTCCGCCTGCTGCGCGAGGTTAGAGGAATCAATTGCGCTCTGAACCGCACGTTCCATCTCGCCGGAATTCAGCATTGCCAGGGTGGAATTCAACTCAACCTTCGGCTCATCGAACACAAACACATCGGGGCAGAAGCCGGGCATCTCCAACTCGCCCTTCTTCTTCGGTTCGCCCGCCTGCATATTCAGCTTCTGCTCTTTTTTGTCGCGCATGACCGTAAGTTGCACCTGCTTGCCGCGATTATTATGCAGGGTCTTCGTCCAGTCGGCGCGTGACGCCATATTGTCGTTGTTCACCTTGGTGATCACATCTCCAGCCTTGAGACCGGCGCTAGCCGCAGGGCTGTTCTCGTCGACGCTCTTCACCAGCAGCCCGGTGCCATCGCTCACGCCAAAATAGCTGGCCAGCTGCGTGCTCAGAACATCTACATCCGCGCCGATATATAGGCCGCTGGTGGTGAAGACGCCGAAGAATCCATTGCCGAAGCCGCGCGACTGCGGCGGGAGCAGTCCGTTCGCCATCGGAGTTTCACTGGGATCGGGAACGGTAAAGTGCTGCGACCAGGCATTGGCCTCGACCTTCGAGCGGTCGGCCAGCTGTACGGAAATATTCTGCTGTTGCCCGTCGCGGCTGATGACGAGGTTGATGGTATGTCCGGGAGGTGTTTCCCGCAGCATGCGCCGCAATTGATCCGCGCCTTCCACGCGCTGCCCATTCATTTCCAGAACAACGTCGTGGACCTTCAGGCCGGCTTTGTTCGCCGGCGCGTCATGGTCGACGGTGGTGATTTCCGCGCCATGCAGATCCTTGAGCTTCAGTTCTGTTGCGCGGTCGTTGTCAAGGTCTCGGGTGTTGATGCCGAGGTAGCTCTGTGAGCTGTGCGCGAGGTATGCAGGCGTATCGCTGAAAATGGCAACCGGCTGCGCCGCAACCTGATTACCGCAGACTGCAAGCGTTGTTCCCCCTGCAGCGACTATCGTCCAACCCAGCCTCAAAAAGTGTTTCATGTGTGTGCCTCAATCAGTCGTCCATCCTGATTCGTAGGACTTTCTGTTTACCCAAAACGTTATCCGTTCGCGTTATTGAATCTGCGGCAACTGCTGTAGTACCTGCCGCGAGACTGTGCGGATTTGCGCATTATCGTCTTGTGTGGCAACAGTATGCAAGACCTCGCGCACGCTGGAATCGGCTTCGACCGGCTCGATCAGGTTAATCGCCTGCGAACGGACCTTAGGATCGGAGTCCTTCATCAGCGCTTCAAGCACTGCATCGCGCACACGCATGTCTTCGGCGATGTACGGCTGTAACCCTTCCAGAGCCTTCATGCGCACGCTTGAGTTCCTGTCGTAGCGCAGGGCAACCATGAGCGCATCGCGGATCGGGCCGTCATCGCACTGGCGTCCATTGCGGCACTCGGTTGCCAGCAGGTCAACGGAGTCGTCACGCACGCCCGCGTTGACATTATTCTGCGCGCCCAGCACCAGCAGCTGGCGGATGCGGGGATCGTCGAGCGAGCCCTGCATGGTTTCAGGGACCAGCTTGTTGTAGTTCACCTTCACGGTTTTCGAGTCCGGGTCGCGTATGATTCCGCTCACGTTCGCAATCTGCGCCGGATTGTCTTCGACTGCGGCAGGAGGTTGACCCAGGTTCAGGATCAGCTTCGACTGCTCCGCTTCATGTGCCCGCAGGCCCGCAAGATAGCCGCCATAACCTCCGGCAGCCAGACCAACGACCAGTAATAGAGACGCCATCATCGGAGCGGCGCGCAGACGGCCCACGCTACGCGTAAACAGCTGCAGAACCCGCACCAGCCAGCCGCCGTGCGGCAAATTGTCGAGCGCTTCCTCCAGACGCATGCGTGCGCGCGCCACCATCGCTGCCGATGGTTCTTCCACCGGATAGAGGGAAAGTGTGGTCTTCAGGCCGCGCATGGCCTGCATATTGTGGCGGCATTCCTCGCATTCAAGAAGGTGTTGTTCGAGTTGATGGTTGGCGTCGTCGGAAATCTCTCCATACGCCGCCAACGCGATATTCTGTTGTGCCAGATCGCACTTCATGGCCATAATTCCTGTGCCTCACATTGCCTCGAAAGTCTGTACTGCCGGAGCTTCTTGTGAGCCCCTTTTTATTTAGGTTCTGCGCAACAAAGCCGCTGTGGCGGATCGCTTAACGCATCTCCGCAAGGTTGGCTCTTAGTTTTCGGGTCGCACGGAAGAGCGTGTTTTTGGCCGTCTCCTCCGTAGTGTTCAGCATTTCGCCAATCGTTCTCAACTTCAATCCCTGGTAGTGCTTCAACTCAAAGACCATGCGCTCGCGCGGTGTCAGCTTTTCGAGCGCCGCCTGAATGCTCTGCCCCAGAATCTTGCGTTGCAGCTCGCGGTCCGGGTTTGCGCTCGCGCGCTCATCGCTTACGTTGCTCAGCAGGTCGAGTTCTTCCCCTGAGGCATCGATCATCACCGACGGATCTTCGCGCCGCGCTTTGCGCCGCCTGAGCTGATCGAGGCACAGGTTGGTAACGATGCGGTAAATCCAGGTGTAGAACGAGCACTCGAACCGGAAATTACCAAGATACCGGTAAGCCTTCAAAAAGGCTTCCTGGTGGATGTCCTGCGCGTCCTGCTCCGAGCCGGTAAGGTGCAGGGCCAGCCGCAGCACCGCCTGATCGTATTGGCGCACCAGCAGGTCAAAAGCCGCCCGGGAGCCTTGCTGGGCCTCGCGAATCAGCTCAGTTTCAGTGGTGCGGTCGCGTACATCCGTGAGCATCCGTTGCGAGGATTGTATCCTTCGGCGCTCTTCATGTGCGCTTGCCGCCGTGGGTACGGGGACTCGTAATGCGTCTGCTGGCATGCTTCCACTGCTCCAGAATGCGATCGCAAATGCACCTAAATAGACGGTCCGGAAGGACTTTCGTTAGCGGCAGGGCGTCGCCCTCCGCTTTGTTTTAAACTCGCCTCATGGCTCAAGAAGGAAACCTGTTCTCCAGCCCTGAACCGGAGCAGAAATTCGGCTGGATCACTGCTTTTTGCGATGGCGGTTCACGCGGCAATCCCGGCCCCGCCGGATACGGGGTCTATATTCAGGACGAAAATGGCGCAAAACTCGCCGAATTGAGCGAGTTTTTAGGCAGAAAAACGAACAATTTTGCTGAATATTCCGGCCTCCTGGCAGCACTTGAGTACGCGCTGGCTCACGGGCACTCCCACCTAAAAGCCGTCGCCGATTCCGAGCTTCTGGTAAAGCAGATCAAGGGGCAATACCGCGTCAACAGCCCCGAGTTGCGGCCTTTGTATGAAGAAGCCCGGCGCCGCATCGTCAGGCTGGAAGCCTTTCAGATTCAACATGTTTTGCGGGAAAAGAACCGCCACGCCGACCGCCTGGCGAATGAGGCCATGGACAAGGGCATTGGCCGCTCCCCGCAACCTCCGGCTGCGGCAACAAAACCGCAAACGTTGCGCGGCTTCGTGAAGGGCGGCGTGGTGCATCTCCTGGAAGGCGAGCTGCCGGATGGAATCTTCGTCAAAGTCATACGCGAAGGCTGACGCTTCCCCAAAAAGTTCGTTTCCGCCTTTGTAGTGGTTCTCCAGATGCGTGGCTATAATGCAGACGCATGTTTCCTTACGATTCCACTCTGTCAGCGGCAGTACAGTCAGTCCCCAACTCCGTAGCGGATGTTTTAGCAACCATGCGGACGATTGAAGCCACCTGCGTCGATGGGGACGGGCTGAAGTGGTTCAACTGGCTTTATCTTGAGGTAACAGAAGCCGTCGAAGCCCGCATCGCATCTGGCGGGTTCACCGATCCTGCGTGGCTGGCAGCGCTGGACGTGCAATTTGCGCGTTTGTATTTCGGAGCGCTGGCCGCGTCGCTCTCAGGCCGTCCCGCCCCCGATTGCTGGGAGGCATTATTTCAGCGCCGCAACCAGGTCCAGACGGCCCGCATTCAGTTCGCCCTTGCAGGTATCAATGCGCACATTAATCACGATCTTGCCGAGGCAATTGTCGCGACAGGCGCGGCAACAGGAACGGTCCCGTCGCATAACGGGGTGCAATATACCGACTACACTGCGCTCAACACCACACTGGACAGCCTGATCCAATCGGCCAAACAAACGCTGCATGTTCGTCTTCTTGGGGAACCGCTCCCGCCCGTTTCCCGCCTGGAAAACACGCTTGCAGCCTGGAGCGTAAGCGCCGCCCGCGAATCCGCTTGGAACAATGCGGAAATTTTGTGGCATCTGCGGCCTGAGCCGGGATTGTCTTCAACGTTTCTGGATTCACTCGACGGCTTGACGAGTGTGGCAGGCAACGTCCTGCTGGTTCCCGTTCCTGTCTAAGTGCTGTTTCTATGCCTTGGCTGCGCCGATTGCGGGATCGCTCATACTGTCCGTCCCTGTTTCCAGGTGTCCGGCTAGCTGGTGACGGAAGCCGGGATCGCTCTCCGCTTCAACGACAAAGTCATACCAACCGAAGGTGTCCTTGAGTGGCCACGTTTGCTGCCATTCTTCGCCCGGTTCGATGGAATGGGAAAGCGTCTTCCGTGTGTAGACGTCGACCAGACGCGCCTTGCAAACTGCCGGTCCGCGATTTCGGGCACTCAGGACAACCCATTCGCCGGGAAGATCGTAAGAGATGGCAGTTTCTATCTCAGCTTTGTTCGTTCCGGCAAAACTTCCTTTGAAAGCACGTAGAAATCCGTTTGGGCCATAAACGGTGAGATCGTATGGACTGTTCCCCTTGAATATCCAGCCGTCGGAAGGCTTTGAGTTTGGTTCGACCGTGTAGGTTCTCGGATTGATCCCAGGGTGACCGGAGCGAACCTGAAAGACCGCCGCGACTTTTCCGGTGTTGACGAAGTGAAGAGAAAACTGGCCAGTTCCATCGGCTTCGCCAAAAACATTCAGTTCATACGGCAGAGCGCGGGCCGGGCGCGTTCCTGTCTCCTGCGCAGGCATGGCTTGATGATGGGGCGGCGCTGGCTTGTAGTCGGGATAGCGCTTATTGTCAGGTGGCACGTAAGCAATCGTTGAGGGCAGCGAAATACTCGCGCTGTTCGGGGCGCTGAAATCGAACGCCGATGTGAGGTCGCCGCAGACGGCGCGGCGCCAGCGGTGATGTTGGCTTCGATCAAATCGGGTGGTGCTGCACGAAGCGCTCTTCGATGAAGCGGATGAGCGACGTGTGGTCGAACACCTCCGAGTTGACCCAGCCGCCCTTGCTCCACGGCGAGATCACGATCATCGGCACGCGCACGCCGAGGCCATAGGGACCGCGGCTCGTAGTCGCGCGTTCCCGGCGAAGATCTCGTTCGTCGTGTCGACCGTCGAGAGCCCCTGCGGCGCGCGACTGGGGCGGCGTCGGGCGGCACCATGTGGTCGAAGAAGCCGTCGTTCTCGTCGTAGGTGAGGAAGAACGCCGTCTTGCTCCAGACCTCCGGGTTCGCGGTCAGCACGTCGAGCATCTGCGAGACGTACCAGGCGCCGTAGTTCGGCGGCCAGTTCGGGTGCTCGGTGTACGCCTCGGGCGCGACGATCCACGAGACCTGCGGCAGCGTGCCGGCGCGCACGTCGGCCTCGAAGCTGTCGAAGAGCGAGCCGCCCTGGTGCGAGATGTCCGTGCCGCGTCTGTGCGCGCCTCGTAGCAGCGGGCTGCCGGGCGCGGCGTTCTGGTACTGGTGGAAGTAGAGCAGCGAGTTGTCGCCGTAGTTGCCGATGTAGGCGTCCTCGCTCCAGCCCCAGAACTGCTGCGGCGTCGAGGCCGCGCCGACGTCCTGGTAGATCTTCCACGAGATGCCCGCGCGCTTCGAGCGCGCTCGGGATACGTCGACCAGTCGTAGCCGGCCTCGGCGTTGTCGACGACCGGGCCGCCGCCCTTGCCGTCGTTGCCGACCCAGCCCGTCCACATGTGGTAGCGGTTGGGATCGGTCGGGCCGAGCAGCGAGCAGTGGTAGGCGTCGCAGATCGTGAAGGCGTCGGCGAGCGCGATACTGGAACGGGATGTCGCTCGCGCGGTGAGTGCGCCATCGTCGTCGTGCCCTTGTGCGGCACCCACTGGTCGTACCGGCCGCCGTTCCACGCCGCGTGCGTCGTCGTCCAGTCGTGCGGCGGGTCCTCGAGGAACTGCAGGCCGAGGTTCGGCGCATGTCCGGGCGGAACGGCAGCAACGCGCAGCCGCCGTTGCGGCTGGTGCCACACGGACTTCGCCCGAGGGCAGCGTGACCGGCGCGCGGATCGCCGAAGCCGCGCACGCCGCGCAGCGTGCCGAAGTAGTGGTCGAACGAACGGTTCTCCTGCATGAGGATGACGATGTGCTCGATGTCGGTGATCGTGCCAGTGCGATGTGGCCGGAATCGCCAGTGCGCGGCTGATGCTCGCTGGAAAGCTCGCAGTCAGCGCGCTCGTGCTGAGCAGCTTAAGAAAGGTGCGGCGGTTCGTGCTCATTTTGACTCAGGCCCTTGGCTGGAAAGGAAAATACATCACCAACACAGAAGCATGACTCCTGCTTACTGCTTGAGCGCCGCCTCAACAGCCGACACAACTTGGGGCGAATCAGGCTTGACGTCGGGCTCAAAACGCGCGACCGGCTTGCCGTTGCGGTCAAACAGGAACTTAGTAAAGTTCCACTTAATGTCGCCGCCGATCTGTGGATTGGCTGACTTGTCGGTGAGGAACGTATACAGCGGAGTCTTATCCTCGCCCAGCACGGAGACCTTCGACATCATCGGGAACGACACGTTGTACTTCGTGCTGCAGAACTTTTTGATCTCTTCGTTGGTGCCCGGTTCCTGTCCGCCAAAGTTATTCGCAGGAATGCCGACGATCACCAGCCCGCGGTCTTTGTACTTCTCATAAAGCGATTCAAGCCCCGCGTATTGCGGCGTGAAGCCGCACTTGCTGGCGACGTTGACCAGCATAAGAACTTTGCCATGGTACGCAGACAGCGACACCGGCTTGCCGTCAATGGATTTCAGGTTGAAGTTATAGACTGACGTGGCTGCCGCCAACACGGTTCCAGCCATGCAAAGCACAAGAGCGAATGCTAACTTACGCACAGTGATCCTCCGAAGGGTACGGGAAATTATAGTCGTCCGTTGTTAAGAAACGCTTCTCAGAATCATTTTTCACGCCGTGTTCACTGCCCCGGCGCGCTTGCAGCAAGAAGAGTGGTTTCAGAATGTATGATCCAAAGGAATGTCCATCGATGAGGAGACTGTATGACCTACCAGCCTGATCCCCAGCGCTATGAGCAGGCGGAATTCCGCCGCTGCGGACGCTCCGGGATTGTTCTGCCCCCCATTTCGTTAGGCCTGTGGCAGAACTTTGGCGGAGCCGACGTTTTTGAGACGGGCCGCGCCGTAATCCGCCGGGCCTTCGATCGCGGTGTAACTCACTTCGATCTTGCCAATAACTATGGGCCGCCCTACGGCTCGGCGGAAGAGAACTTCGGCCTGATTCTGAAAAAAGATTTCCGCGATCTGCGCGATGAGTTGATCGTTTCGTCGAAGGCCGGATGGGACATGTGGCCCGGACCCTACGGCATCGGCGCGTCCAAAAAATATCTCATCGCCTCGCTCGATCAGAGCCTGAAACGTATGGGTCTGGAGTACGTAGACATCTTCTATGCGCACCGGCCCTGGAACGATACGCCGCTCGAAGAGACGATGGGAGCGCTCGCGCAGATTGTGCGCCAGGGCAAAGCGCTGTATGTGGGCATCTCCTCCTACGGCCCGGAGCGGACAAAGCGCGCGTATGAAATTCTGCGCGCGGAAGGCGTGCCGCTGCTCATTCATCAGCCTTCGTACTCCATGCTGAATCGGTGGATCGAAAACGGGTTGCTAGACACGCTCGATACTCTCGGCGTGGGCTGCATCGCCTTCTCGCCGCTCGCCCAGGGACTGCTTACCCATAAGTATTTGAATGGCGTGCAGCAAGACTCGCGCGTAAAGCTCGAAAACAGCAGCTTCAGCCAGAATTTCCTGAGCGAAGAAAACCTCAGCCGCGTTCGCGCCTTGAATGAAATCGCCAAGAAGCGCGGGCAGAGCCTGGCGCAGATGGCGATTGCCTGGGTGCTACGCGATGCGCGCGTGACTACGGCGCTGATCGGCGCGCGCAATGTAGCGCAGCTCGACGATTCGCTGGATTCGCTGAAGAAGCTGGAGTTTTCCGCAGATGAATTGAAAGAGATTGATAAGTACGCTAAAGAAGGCGGGATCGATCTTTGGCGGTCAGTTTCTGTGGAGTGAGTTACCTTCATACCGCTACCAAAGGGAGCCAGTCCGAGCGTAGCGAGTATCTCGGTGGCTCTTATCGGGGCCTGCGAGAATGGCGGAATTGACGGCTGCAACTATCGCTTTTCGTTGAGCCTCTTCGGGGAGAGTAGACGATAACTTTAGCTGGACCTAATATAAGATTTGATTGTCTTCCCACCAGAGGTTCGCAGGAGCGCAGGAGCCACCGCAGCTAACTGGACTGAAATAACCGACCAACCCACGGGATAATTTTACTTCACTCACGTTTCCAATGTCCTTTGGCCCATAATTCGGGTGAGCATTCGCCATGAAGGACGCAGCGAAGCCGGACTCCCCGACGCCCAACTCGTAATACAGCGATATGACGTACTCGTCCTCCGAAGCTGTCTCAACGATTGCATATTTGGCCTTTGCAATAGGATCGGATAACTCGTCGGGTAACAGAACTGCAATACGCGATTTTGCTTTAACCTTTGCCAAGGCCGAAACTAATGCTTTCGGAACAGGTGTGGCGGGTTGAGCCGGACTCGATGCGCGGGCTGAATAAGAGGGCGCTGGTTTATTACCCGATTGGGCATGGGCGACAGCTGCTATCGCTGTGCCCAAAACAACGACGAAAGCAATCCTATGAGATTTGTCGGCGCGAATGAAATTCCACATACAGTTTCAAGAGCTATCCAGAAACAATTCTGCCAAGCTTCGTTGACGAGAGGCACTATGAGGTTGAATTTCTAGCTACTCGCCAGCTTCGCCTTCACAATCTCGCTCACCTGCCGTCCATCGGCGCGTAGGCCTGACGCCTGAATCCGCGCCTGCACCGCCTTCATCGCAGCGCCCATATCTCTCGGGCCGAAGGTCTGCCCGGCCAGCGCCTCATCTACCAGCTTCTTGATCTCTTCTTCGCCGGCGGCGTTGGGCATGTAGCTCTCAATCAGCACGATCTCCGCCTGTTCCTTCGCCGCCAGCTCCGGACGGTTGCCCTTGGTGAACTGCTCGACCGACTCGCGCCGCTGCTTGATCAGTGTAGTGAGAATCTGTTGCGCCTCGGCGTTCGTCAGGGGCTCGCGCTTCTCGATTTCTTTGTTCTTGAAAGCGGTCTTCACCATGCGCAGGGTCGAAAGCCGCTCGGCTTCGCGCGCTTTCATCGCGGCGATAATATCTTTTTCTACCTGCTTCACCAGAGTTTCTTCGCTCACATGTCTCCGATTCTGAAAGAGGGTTTGTATGCTGCCCAAACTTCTTATTATAGAAAGAAACGCGTTTTCGAGCCTCTGGCTACAATGAATGTGAGGATTCCGAGACAATGATTCGTAAAACGCGCCTGTTTACGCCCGGTCCGACTCCGCTGCTCCCCGCAGCGCAGTTCGCCATGGCGGCCGCCGATATTCATCACCGCACGCCGGAGTTCCGCGCTCTCTACCAGCGCGTGCTCGCGCAACTGAAAGACTTTGTCGGCACGAAAAACGATGTGCTGCTGCTCGCCTCGTCTGGAACGGGTGCCATGGAAGCCGCTGTGTCGAATCTCACTTCGCCGGGAGACCGCATACTCGTGCTCTCCGCTGGAAAATTCGGCGAGCGCTGGGAGGGCTTGGCCAAAGCCTTTGGCTGCGTTGTCGATGTGGTCAAGGCTCCTTACGGCCAGACGTTTTCGCTCGACGAAGTACGCAAGGCGCTCAAGATTGAAACTCGCGCCGTGCTGATGCAGGCAACCGAATCATCCACCGGCGTGCGCCACGACGTAAAGGGTGTTGCCGAGCTGCTGAAGAGCACGCGCAGCGATGCATTGCTGGTTGTCGACGCCATCACCGGCCTGGGCACGACGCATTTTGACGTCGACGCATGGGGTGTGGACATCATCATCGGCGGCTCGCAGAAAGCGGTCATGATTCCGCCGGGCCTCTCCTACCTTGCCGTGAGCCAGAAGGCGTGGGAGGCGATGGAGATTTCGCTCAATCCGCGCTACTACTTCGATCTGCGCAAGGAGCGCAAGAACGCGCAAAAAGGGGAATCGGCTTATACGCCTGCAGTAGCTCTGATCGCCGCTCTGGGTGCGGCTCTCGACTACATCGCCGCGCAGGGCGGAGGCGATCTCGTCGCCGGTCGCAAGGCTTTGGTAGACAACGCCGAAACCTGTGCCGCCATGACACGCGCCGCCGTCGAAGCATTGGGCTTGAAGCTCTTCGCACCCGATGCGCCTGCGGCAGCGGCTACCGCTGTTCTGCCGCCTGACGGGGTTGATTCCGGCGTGATCGTGAAGGAACTGAAGAGCCGCTTTGCCGCAGTCATTACCAACGGACAGGGCGAAATGAAGGGCCAGATCTTCCGCATCGCGCACATCGGCTTCTTCGACTACATGGACACGATCGCGCTCGTCGGTGCGTTGGAGCAGGTAGCCGCGTCTTCGCTCGAACTGCCGGGCTTCGAGTTCGGGAAAGCCCTTGCTGCTGCGCAGAAAGTCTACGCCGCACATACGGCAACGTCGGCTCGGAAACATTGGAGCCTGTCGGAGCGCGATAACCTTATCCCCGCTAATTTGTCATCCTGAGCGCAGCGAAGGATCTGCTTTTACCACTCGAGTACGAACGCCAAAGAGAAGCAGACTCTTCGCCGCGCCAGAATGACAGCCGTTTCAAGGCACATATTCAAGGAGCAAGATGAAGATCGTTTGGCAGAGAAAGTTTCTCCCGCCACTCTCGCTGTCTTCAAGGCCGAACCGGCTGGCAGATTCTCACGCACGATCAGATGGCAAATCTGCCTGAAGCTCTGGCCGACGCCGATGGCTGGTTGTTCGCTCCGCCGTGCAGGTGGATGACGCTTTGCTGGCTTCGGCTCCCAAGCTGCGCGTCATTGGCCGTGCCGGGGTTGGCGTGGATAACATCGATGCCGATGCGGCAACGCGGCGCGGCATCGTGGTGATGAATACTCCGGGCGCCAATGCCGTCGCTGTGGCCGAGCTGACCATCGGCCTCATGCTTGCTCTTGGCCGCATGTTGCCCAAAGCCAACACGACCATGCATGCAGGCAAATGGGAGAAGAAGTCGCTGCAGGGAACAGAACTGCGCGGCAAAAAGTTCGGCATTCTGGGCCTGGGCCGTATCGGGCTTGAAGTGGCGCGGCGTGCGCGCAGCTTCGGCATGGAACTGATCGGGCACGACCCCTTTGTCTCCGCCGCAGTCGCGCGCGAGAACGCCATCAAGCTCGTCACAGTCGAAGAACTTTTCCGTGAATCGGATTATCTGACTCTGCACGTCGGCCTCACGCCGCAGACCACAGGCATCATCAACGAAAAGACCCTCGCCACGATGAAAAAAGGCGTGCGTATCGTCAACTGCGCCCGCGGCGAGTTGATCGTCGAAGAAGCGCTGGCCGAGGCGTTGAAAAACGGGCATGTCGGTGGGGCAGCGCTTGACGTATTTCACCAAGAGCCGCTCAAAGGACTCAGCCCTACTTCGGTCTGGAGAACGTGATCCTCACCCCGCACATCGCCGGATCGACCGCCGAAGCGCAGGAAGCCGTCGGCATACAGATTGCCCTGCAGGTGCGCGAGTATCTGAAGCTCGGCGTGGTGCAGAATGCCGTCAATCTGCCCTCGCTCTCACATGAGGAATACCTGGAGGTCGCGCCTTACATCGAGATGGCAGAGCGTCTTGGGCACTTTCCTGGCGCAGTTCCCGGCAGAGCGGCATTGAGAGCATCGAGCTTTCCTACAGCGGACGCGTTGCCGAAGGGCAAGACAGAGCTGATGCGCAACAGCGCCGTAGCCGGAGTCCTCGGCCACTCGGAGAATGTGAATCGCATCAATGCAGCCGCCATCGCTGCCGAGCGCGGCATCCGCGTTCACGAAGAGAAGAAGGAAGCAGCATCGGGCGGAGCCGGAACGTGCTGAAGCTTACGCTGCATACGCCTCATTCGGATTTCACAGCCAGCGCCACCGTGTTACACGGCGCTCGGCGCGTCTGCTGAGCCTGGATGGCATCGATATCGAAGCGCCGTTGCAGGGCGCTCTGCTCACCATTCACAACCTCGACGTGCCCGGCGTGATTGGTCGCGTCGGCACCATCCTCGGCGATCACCAGGTGAATATTGCCAACTTCGCGTTGGGCCGTTCAGACCGTAGCCATCGCGTGCCCCAGGGCAATGCTCTCGCCGTGGTGCAGGTCGACGGACGCATCACCGACGCCGCGCTCGAAGCCCTGCGCGCCGTTGACGCGATTCTTCAGGTGCATCTGGTGAATCTGAACGGGGAGAAGTAGATCTCTCACAGCTCATTTTCGAGAAGGGAAACAGCAAAGCCCGCCATGTGCGGGCTTTCTTTTATTTCGGCTGTTGCGAACTTGTTTGCGCGTCGGTCTGGGCTGGCTGCTGTTGCTTGTCCGCTTCCGCACCCTTGAAGAGGAACGGCACATGGAAAGGCAGGTCGGCGTTGCTCTTCTTCGAGAGTTTCTGCTTTGCAGCGGACTCTTCGGCGACGCTCGTGCGCTGCGAGTTGATGCAGAGCCAGTTGGAGCGCACGCGCTGGAAGACGTGGGTAAAAATGCCACGCTCCTCGAGCGTGTCGCTTACTGTCTTACGACGCTGAATGTACGTGCCGTTGACCACCGCTACATCACCCAGCATCCGCGCGCTGATCACGCGCTGCTCCATGGTGAGCGGATCGGTCGTCTTCTGGAAAAGCTGCGCGATCTGCTGGTTGCGCGTGCTCACTTCGCCGTTCGCGGAGATGCCCACGTAGAGCGGCGAAAGCAGCAGCTCCAGACCATACTGGTCGCGCTTCACAATAGCGTCGCTCCACTGGTCTTCGAGCTTCTGCATTTCTTTTATCTCCACCGTTTGCGAAGCGTTTGCGGTGGCTGAGGTAACGGTTACAGGGCTTTGCGCCAACATCGCAGAACCAGAAGTGCAAAGCGCGAAACAGAACAACGGAATCCGGATAAATAAATGTTTCATAGGTGCAAAACGGGGGACTCCTTAAATGATATCGCCTCTGTAGGGATTAGACGAAGCAGATGCCCGGAATGTGGTGCATTTCGAGGAATAATTGCGATTCCCCCATCCACACAAATGACACTATATTCACACTATTTTCGCGTTCTCTCCGTGGCCTAAACTAATCCTTCATGGCCACCACTCCCGACATCGCTTTTGAGCGCGGACTGCCAGCCAGCATCGACGCTGAGCGCTCGATTCTGGGCGCAATCCTCCTCGACAACCACTCTTACAACGAAGCGGCGGAGAAGCTGCACGCGGACGATTTTGCCCTCGACTCGCATCGCCGCATCTTCAACCGCATGGCTGAGCTGATCGACGGTGGCCGCGCTGTCGATATCGTCACGCTCGCTGAGGAACTGGCTAAACGCAAGGAAGTAGAGGCAATTGGCGGCGTCGCCTATCTCGCATCCCTGACGGAAGGCTTGCCCCGGCGAATCTCGATCGAAGAATACGTCCACATCGTCAAGGACAAATCGCTGCTGCGGCAGCTCATCAATATCTGTTCGAGCGCCATTACCCGCGCGGCAGACCAGGGCGAAGAAGCGCTCGAAGTGCTGAACGCTGCCGAGAGCGGGCTGCTTGAAGTCACCGAGCGCGGCATTACGCGCGGCTTCGCCAGTATTCCGGAGATCGTCCGCAACTCCTTTGGCACGATCGACAATCTGTACAAGGAAGGCCGCGAAGTCACCGGCCTGGCCACGCACTTCATTGATTTCGACCGGATGACCAGCGGACTGCAGGCTTCGGAGCTGATCATCATTGCCGCGCGCCCGTCGATGGGAAAAACCGCATGGGCTATCAATATCGCGCAGAATGCTGCGGTACAGGGCGGGAAGGTGGTCGCCGTCTTTTCGCTGGAAATGTCGAAGGAGTCACTGCTGCGACGTATGCTGGCCTCGCAGGCACTGGTCGATTCGCAAAAGATCCAGAAAGGTTTCCTGCTGCGCGAAGATCAGCAGAAGCTGACGCGCGCGCTCGAACAACTCGCGGAATCCAAAATTTTCATCGACGATACGCCGGGCATCTCCCTCACGGAAATGCGCGCCAAGGCGCGGCGTTTGCGCCAGATGAACGGGTCGCTTGACCTGATTGTGGTCGATTATCTGCAGCTGATGACGGCCAGCTCTCTTGGGCCGGGCGCAAAGCGATATGAGAACCGCACGCAGGAAGTTTCGGCCATCTCGCGCGGACTGAAAGCGCTGGCAAAGGAATTGAGTGTTCCCGTCATCGCTCTGTCTCAGCTGAGCCGTGCTTCGGAACAGCGCGGCGGCGATAAGAAGCCCATGCTCTCCGACCTGCGCGAATCGGGATCCATTGAGCAGGATGCCGATGTCGTCGCCTTCATCCACCGCGAGGCTTATTACAACCGCGACGAAAACGGCCAGCCCGATCCGGATACGGAAAACAAAGCCGAAATTATCATCGCCAAGCAGCGCAACGGCCCCACTGGATCGGTCCACCTGGCCTATCTGTCAAAATGCACCCGCTTTGAAAACCTCGCCTACGCACAGGATGGCGGAGACTACTAGCCAGCATGAATTTTCTCGGCGGTGGCCTGATCGGGTTTTTCTTTGGCTTCGGCTTTGGCGTAGGCTGTGCGCTCGCGGTCATGTATTCCATCTTCCTCGGCGGATATCGCAAAGCCATTGAAGACTCGCTGCGCGAGGAGAGATCCGATCGTTACCGCCACTGGTTACCAAAAATTCAGGCGAAGCTCGCAAAAGAGCGTTTTAAAACTTGATTTTCGAATCTGCTGTGTGGGAATATCACCAGTCCCCCAGGAAGGCATGGGATAAAAATTCTCTATTGGTTGATGACGGCAGCGGTTATCAACAATGAATTTCCTTCTTTCGCCGCATCCAAGAAAAACAGAAACGGTGGTGTGTCGCGGCACCATCGCTCTTTGAAGGAGACACACATGCAGGTTCTTTGCCTTGCCTCTACGGATTCCTCCGACGTACAGTGCACAATTTGCGGACAGAAGTACGCACTTTACTTTGAGCGTAAGTCCAACGAGGAGCGCGAGAAAGCCCTCCAGATGGTTCGGGAAACGCTGGAGCAGCACCACGCCACCGGCCAGGAGCCCACCGTCCATCCGGAGAAGGCATTCAACGTGCCCTCATGGGATGGTCCGGCGCACATGTCCGGAGCCGCCATTCTCGGCGGAGCTCCACCCTGGGCTGCGTAAAGTCTTACCAGATTGGCCCTCGCTGAAATCTGGAACGCAAGTGCTCTCAGTTTCGTATCTAGGACGGAGAGGAATTGCTTATGAACACAGCCCACATCCGATTCCGCTACCTCATCATGGGCCTGATGGCTGCACCTTTCCTGGGTTTTGCAGCTTACATTGCATGGCTTGTGGTGCCGGTTGTCGTCAGGGAAGTCGTACCTGAGGTCGTTCGTGCTGTTGCAAATATATAAAAGTGATTCATGGCCAGAAATACAAAACGCCACCCCGGAAGGTGGCGTTTTGTATTTCTACTTGAGAGCGATTTACTGTTCGCGCTTCCAGTTGACCAGATCACCCGAGCGTTGTGGTGGAGCTTGAAACCGGCTGCTTGTAGGCTTCCACATCGGCGCGGCTGGCTTCTTCGCCCACTGCGCGCAGGCTAAGGCCGACCTTCTTCTCATCCTGGTTCATCTTGATGATCTTGAAGTCGTGCTCCTGGCCCGCTTCGAGCTTGATCGGTGAGCCGTGCATCGGCTGCTTCGGAAACGTGGCACAGGCCTTCGACGCCTTCGGCAATCTCAATGAAGGCGCCGAACTGCGCGGTCCGCAGAACCTTGCCCTTGACCACATCGCCCACGCGATGCTGGGCAAAGAACGTCTCCCAGACGTCGGGCTGGAGCTGCTTGATACCGAGTGACAGGCGGCGGTTCTCCGCTTCCACCCCGAGAACGACAGCCCGCACTTTCTCGCCCTTCTTGAGGATCTCGGAAGGATGCTTGACGCGCTTGGTCCAGCTCAGGTTGCTGACGTGCACCAGGCCATCGATGCCATCTTCGATTTCGATGAAGGCGCCAAAGTCGGTCAGGTTGCGAACCCGGCCTTCCACGATGGTGCCCGCAGGATAGCGCTCGGAAAGATGCTCCCAGGGATTCTCGAGCAATTGCTTCATGCCCAGAGAAATACGACGGTCGCTGGGATTGACGCTGAGAACCACAGTCTCGACTTCGTCGCCCGGCTTGACCAGCTTCGAAGGATGCTTCATCCGCTTGGACCAGGTCATCTCGGAGACGTGCACCAGCCCCTCGATGCCCTGCTCCAGCTCAACAAAGGAGCCGTAGTCGGTCACGCTGAGCACCCGGCCACGTACCCGGGCGCCGATGGGATAGCGCTCGACAGCATCCAGCCACGGATCAGGCGTGAGCTGCTTGAAGCCCAGGGAAACGCGCTGCTTATCGCGTCGAACTTGAGTACCTTGACCTGGATCTCGTCGCCGACGTTGACCAGATCGCGGGGATGGGTCAGCCGACCCCAGGACATATCCGTAATGTGCAGCAGGCCGTCGATGCCGCCCAGGTCGACGAAAGCGCCGTAGTCGGTCAGGTTTTTCACCGTACCGGTCAGGATCGCGCCTTCTTCGAGGTGCTCGAGGGTCAGGCTGCGCTTGTTGTCCTGCTCCTCTTCGAGGAGTTCCTTGCGGGAAACGACGACGTTGCCGCGTTTCTTGTTCAGCTTGATGACGCGGACTTCGATCTGCTGGCCAATGTAGCCGTCCAGATTGCGGACCGGCCGGATTTCGAGCTGCGAGCCGGGCAGAAATGCCTTGATGCCGATATCGACCGTAAGACCGCCCTTGACGCGTCCCAGCACCGTTCCCATGACAGGAGTCTTCTCGTTGGCGGCCTTCTCGATCGCATCCCACACGCGATGACGCTGGGCTTTGTCATAGCTGAGCAGGAAGCCACCTTCGGCTTCTTCGCGCTCGACGACCACTTCCACCGTGTCGCCGGCCTTCAGCTTGGGCTGACCGGTATGGTCGAGCACCTGCTCCGAGCGGAATGAGGCCTTCGGACTTGAGCCCTACATCCACGACGACATGCTTGTCGGTCAGCTTGATGACGGTGCCGGTACACGACGTTATCGTCATAGGCCTGGGCGGCCGCTTCGGCGGCTTGCTCGCGATCAAAGGATTCCAGCGCGGCGGCGAAATCTTCCATGCCGGTCAGTTCGGCATCGTCTTCACCGGAATCGGCGCTCACAGGCTGTGGATCCAGGGCGGGTGCGGCACGTCGGCGGCAGTGGCTTGCGGGTTGGGTGGTCGTTCTTCGGACGGGTCGCAGTGATCCGCCGGTGCATCAAGCGTTGGGGTTTGCAGTTCGGTGTTCAGGTGTGTGCTCTCGGTTTGTTCAGGATTTAGGACGTCTGCCATGAATGCCAGCTCAGTGGGACTCAGGGTCGGCGGCCCGCGTAGTTCCGCCCTGCAAATGTTGCAGATTTCTTCGCTCGTAGCTTTAGATTCAGGCTGGTCCGCGAAGATTCGGGAATCGTCACACCAGGATGATTGGCGCTGCACGGAAGACCTCAAGGGGAGACAGTGGAGCATTCAACGACTCAGTCTCCGGTTTGGAAGCATCCGCCAGGCAGGACATGCAGGAGCGGCGATTGCAGGTGTACGCTTGAATCCCGCACGTAGACCCGCTAAATCCAGCATAGAACTGTGCGCTAAGGGTGTCAATTCATTCCCCTTAGATTCACAAAGTTGCAATAGTCCGAACTCGTTTTTCCTGCCTGGAAGGACCCATCTTGGCAAATTTGCACCCATAACGGTGCATTTTTTTAGCATTGAACCCGGGCAGTTGAAAAATCAGAAGTTATGACGTTCATGCAGCGTTAGAAAAAATCGCAAAATCCTCGTTTCAACTCCGGCAATCCGCCTCTAATCGGCGCAGAGGTTGCAGACTGCAGCGCCGAACTTTGCCGCCTTTGCCGGGCCGACTCCGCTTACCGCAAGCAGCTCTTCTTCCGTGCGCGGACGCTCCGCCGCAATGGCCCGCAGCGTCTTATCGGGAAAGATGCAGAATGCAGGCTGGCCCATCTTGCCTGCTTCTTCCCGCCGCCACGCGCGCAGCTTTTCTTCCAGGGCAGCGGCCTCGGCGGAGAGTGGAATCTCCTCTACGGCTTTCCTCCGTTTGCGTTCACGCTTCGCCGGCTGTGCGGAAACATTTCCGCCGCTGTCGCGCATGAGAACAGCTGCAGCATCGTCGTCATTCATCTCTTCGCCGTCGCGCGTCAGGCTGGCCTTGCGATAAGCAATGCTGCGCCCGTCTTTTTCAAAGCTTGCATCTTCGAGCACCAGAAAACACGCGCCGCTCATAGCTCCCAGCAGGTCTTCAAAGTGGTCGCGGCTCATGTTGTTTCGGGAGCAAAGTTCCTGATGCAGCTTGCCGGTCGACTTTGACGCGCCGGAACGCAGCGCGCGCGCCAGCGCAGATAGCAACTCGCGCTCGCCTTCATCGAGTGACCGGAAGCGTTGCCCAATCGCCCTCTCCGGGGAACAGACATCGCAGTGTCCGCAGGCGCGCTTGCCGTCTTCCTCATCTCCGAAATGCCGCACCAGCTGCGCCATGCGGCATTGGTGCGATTCGGCATAGCGCATCACGCGGTCAAGTTGCGCCATGCGCAGGTTCGACTGCGACATATACGGCTGCCGCCAGCCCGCATCGCCGCGAATCACGTTGCCCTCGAAATCGATGCGCGCGCCGCCGTGCGTCATCAGCTTGTCGAGCGCGGTCGTAAAGATTTCGCCATCCAGTTTCGATTTGACCAGCTCCGCCAGCTCGTCCTTGTGTCGCGGCTGAGCCTGCAGTTTGCGGAAGATCAGATCCAGCTCGTCAACGGGAGGGTAGTCGCGTTCGTAAAAGAAATCATGCGTCCGGCGGTCAGCATAGGAGTGCATCAGGATCGTGCGGCTGGGTTTGCCATCGCGCCCGGCGCGGCCAATCTCCTGGTAATAGGCTTCAAGGCTCGCCGGAAGCGCCGTGTGGATCACAGTGCGCACATCCGGCTTGTCGATGCCCATCCCGAAGGCAATCGTCGCGACCACAGCCTCCAGCCGTCCGGCAAGAAATTCGCGCTGCACGCGCTCGCGATGATCCGGTTCCAGTCCGGCATGGTAGGCCGCTGTTGAAAAACTCTGCGAAAGTTCTATGGCGAGCGCCTCGGCCTCCTTGCGCGTCGGCGCATAAACAATGGCCGGACGCCGTTCCGCCGGAGCGAGCAGCGTGAGAGCCAGTTGCGTCCGCTTCGGTTTTGAGACCTCCACCACTTCCACCGCCAGATTGCTGCGCCGGAAGCCGTGAATAAAGCGTGCAGGGTTTTCCAGCCTCAGCTGCGCCACGATGTCGTCCTGAACGATCGGCGTCGCTGTGGCCGTCAGAGCAACTACAGGAGCGGGCCGCAGTGCGGGCAGATAGCTGCCCAGCAGACGATAATCGGGCCGGAAATCATGTCCCCACTGCGAAATGCAATGCGCCTCATCGATGGCAATCAGTTCAGGCTTGCGTCTGGCGAGCATTTCCGGGAAGCCCGGCACCCGCAGCCGCTCCGGCGCAATAAACAGGAAGTCAAGCGCCCCGTTCAGGTACTCGCGGCATACCTGACGCGATCGCTCGCGGTCGAGTCCGGAGTGAATCCGCTCCGCGCGCAGCCCCAGTTCGCTCAGCTTTGATGCCTGGTCGTCCATCAGCGCAATCAGTGGACTCACCACCAGAGCCGTTCCGCCCCGCGCAATCGCCGGAAGCTGATAGCAGAGCGATTTGCCCGCGCCCGTCGGCATCACCAGCAACACATCCCGTCCATCGACGGCCGCGCGGCACACCGCTTCCTGGTTTGCCCGGAACGATGAGAAACCAAAAGTGCGGGCCAGGAGGTCAGTGATCTGCGCCGAAGACATGAGTCAAGTATGCGGCATGATGGACCCCTAGCTATACTGATCGCCTATGGACCACCTCTGGACACCCTGGCGCTATACCTATGTCACCACCGCGGATCATGCCAGGCGTCAGGGCGTTCCCGACGAGCTGTCTGCATGGCCGGGCGATAAGGGGTGCGTCTTTTGCAATGTCATTGCGGCGGTTGAATACGCCGAGGCTCACGGCATGCCCCGCGATCAGGCGGAGAAGGCCGTGCTCATCGTTCATCGGAACAAGAACACATACACTCTCCTCAATCGATTTCCCTACACGTCGGGCCATGTCATGGTGCTGCCCTACGCGCATGAAGGCTCGCTTGCTGCGCTCCCTGTCGCCGTCGCCCATGAGTTGATGGATACGGCGCAGCGCCTGGAAACTGTCCTCGGGAATGCCTATCATCCCGATGGCATCAATATGGGACTCAATCTGGGCAAGGCGGCAGGTGCCGGAGTCCAGGGCCACCTGCACCTGCACATTCTTCCCCGCTGGACCGGCGACACCAACTTCATGACTGTCGTCGGCGAGACGCGTGTGTTACCCGAAGACCTGGAAATCACATGGCAGCGTGTGCGCGAGCATTTTCTGCAAGGCGCATAAGCGAAACGGCAGCTCTCGCGGCAAGCTTCTCCTGCATCCAACACAAAACGAGCCATGGAGCATGAAGCAGGAACCATGGCCTCGTCGTTTCCGGGAGATGTCTCCATGTCACGCAATGCCATCAAAAAAAGCAGCCGAAAAGACCAGAGAGCCGAAGAACACGCTTCGGCAAAGCAAACCGCGCCCACAAGCGTGCAGCCCGCACACACTCCCATGCAGCCTGAAGAAGCGCATTTGACCGGAGCAGGTCGTCAGGAACAACACCGTCTGCTGAAGCAGAATGTGGACGAGGGAAAGGCCGGGCGCCACCCCGATCTGCCGGCCGGGCAACATGCGACCGGCTCCTTTACCGGCGAGAACAAAGAAAAGAAATAGCCGCCTATTCGAGCTTCGGAAAGAGAGAGTCGCTTGGTTCCTCTTCTTTTTCTTCGGTCTTCCAGTCTTCTGCCGTAAGTTCTCGCGTAACCGATTCCAGCATATCTACGCCCGGCAATTCGTCCTGTCCGATGTGCAGTTCGTGCAGCTTACGCGCATAAGTGAAAACGCTTCCTCGGCCTTCCACGCTGCCGATCAGCGCGTTGTAGTGCTTGATGGTGCTGGTCAAAGCATTTCCCATGCGCGTGAAGTGCTCCTGCGTCGTCGCCAGCTTGTCGTAAAGTTTTTCGCCCACTTCCCGAATGGCCAGCGCATTCCTCGTCACTTCCAGCTGCTGCCATCCGTAAGCGACCGCTCTCAGCAATGCGATGAGGGTCGTTGGCGTAGCCAGAATGACGTTGGAGTTCGTTCCGAATTCAATCAGGCTGGGGTCCTGTTCGAGCGCTGCGCTGAATAGCACCTCGCTCGAAAGAAAGCAGACCACAAAGTCAGGGCTGTTCTTGAACTGTTTCCAGTACGATTTTGCCGAAAGCGCCGACAAATGTTCGCGCACGCGTGTGGCATGAGCCTTCAACTTCAAAGCGCGGGTCGCCTCGTCCGATGTGCTCATCGCGTCGAGAAATGCGTCGAACGGTGTCTTTACATCGATGACAATCGTGCGCTCATTCGGTAGGTGAATTACGCAGTCCGGCTTGATCGCGCCGTCATCTCCGCGTACGAAGACTTCCATATCGAATGAGGCATGTTCCACCATACCTGCGAATTCGATACAGCGCTTCAGCTGCAGTTCGCCCCAGTTGCCCCGTATCTTGGGCGCTCGTAATGCAGAAATAAGTTGCGAAGTTTCCCTGCGAAGATCGGCGTGGGAGCTTTGCATCCCTTCAATCAATCCTTTCAGGGACTGGTATGCGCCCTCGCGCTTGACTTCGAGTTCCTGGGTGCCCTGCTGGAGTCTGTCGAGCGTCTCGCGCACCGGTTTCAGCAGGGTTTCAATCGCTTTTTCTTTCTGATCCAGCTGATTTCCCGACGCCTGTTGCTGCTTTCCCAGCTCCTGACGCGCCAGTTGCAGAAAAGCCTCGCTGTTCTCGTTCAAAGCGCGCGAGGCAGCGCTGCGAAAAGCATCCTCCAGAGCAGTCTTTGCCTGCTTCAGCGATTCCTGTTCTGCATTCAGGCGTTCTTCCAGCCGCGCCTTTTCCCGGTCTAGAGCCGAGACCTCTTTTCGCGTATGCTCCAGCAGGTCTTCCCGTTCCGCCAGTTGCGCAGCCAGATTTCCCTGATTCTGCGTGGCCGCAGAAAATTCGGAACGGGCGCTCTGGTTGCGAATCCAATATCCTATAGCTATTCCCAGAAGGACGGCGAATACAGCGATCACTGCAACGAGGGGCATAGCGACTATACTGCCACCGAAACACAAACAAAGCACGGTCTTCGCTGGAATCTGCTCCACCGCGCTTTACACCTGCATGGGGCCTCAGTAGACTTGAAATTTCGGAGCACGGTATTCGTGTGCCTTCAGGCACTGTCTGTTTCCGGAAGGTTTTGATTAAAATTTCGTGCCGTATCGATGGACAGGAGAAACGCATGGCAGCAGTAGAAGAGAAAGTAAAACAGATCATCGTCGAACAGCTTCAGGTCGACGAAGCCGAAGTCACTCCCAGCGCATCTTTTCAGGAAGACCTCGGCGCCGACTCGCTCGACGTCGTCGAACTGGTGATGCAGTTCGAGGAAGCCTTCGACCTTGAGATTCCCGACGAAGACGCCGAGAAGATCAAGACCGTCAAGGATGCCATCGACTACATCGAGAAAAACGCGAAAGGCGGCAAGTAGTCTGGCAACGGCGCGTCGTAGTCACGGGTATCGGTCTGTTGTGCGGAGTTGGCAACACGACACCTGAGGTCTGGAAAAATCTGCTGGCGGGCAAGAGCGGAATGGCTCCCATCACCGGCTTCGATACGACAGGTTTCTCTGTCACATTCGCGGCTGAAGTGAAGAACTTCGATCCACTCAACTTCGTGGATAAGAAGGAAGCGCGTAAGATGGGGCGCTTCATTCACTTCGCTCTTGCGGCCACGCACGAGGCCATGAAGATGTCCGGCCTGAAGATCACGCCGGAAAACGACACGCGCGTCGGCGTGCATATCGGCTCGGGAATTGGCGGATTCGACATTATCGAGCGTGAGCACAGCGCCATGCTGCAGGGCGGCCCGCGCAAGATATCGCCCTTCTTCATTCCGGCTGCCATCATCAACCTCGCAGCCGGACAGGTCAGCATCCGTTACGGGGCCAAAGGTCCCGAACGAGGCGACTGCAACCGCCTGCACCACCAGCGCGCACTCCATTGGCGACGCCTACCGCATCATTCAGCGCGGCGATGCCGATGCCATGATCGCAGGCGGCGCGGAGGCGGCAATCACACCGATGGGGTAGGCGGCTTCGCAGCCATGCGCGCCCTTTCCACCCGCAACGACGATCCGGAGCACGCCTGCCGTCCCTTCGACAAAGACCGCGATGGTTTTGTCGTTGGCGAAGGCGCCGGCATCCTGATTCTTGAAGATCTGGAATTCGCCAAAGCCCGTGGCGCAAAGATTCTTGCCGAGATTGTCGGCTACGGCATGAGCGCGGATGCCTATCACATCACCAGCATGGCTCCGCGAGGGCGAAGGCTGCCATCGCGCCATGAAGAACGCGCTGCAGAGCGCGGAGCATTGAACCGGACGAGGTACAGTACGTGAATGCGCACGCAACGTCTACGCCCGTCGGCGACGTTCTGGAAAGCGCGGCCATCGAAGAGCTCTTCGGCGAAAAGGCAACGAGCCGCGAGCTGCTGATCAGCTCGACCAAGTCGATGACCGGACACCTGCTCGGCGGCGCCGGCGGCCTCGAAGCAGGCATCACCATCATGGCTCTGCTCGAGCAGAAAGTTCCGCCAACCACGAATCTTGATAACCAGGACCCCGAGTGCCGGTTGAACTACGTCCCCAACAAGGCTCAGGACGCAAAGATCGACATTGCCCTGTCCAACTCCTTCGGCTTCGGTGGCACCAACGGCTCGCTGATCTTCCGCCGCTGGAGCGAATAGTCAACGGCGCATTGCGCCGTTGATCGGGTTGTTCGTCGGATAGCCTCGCTGAACCCTAAGCCCTGTAGGCCCAATTGACAATCGTCAGCTTATTTTTTCCCGAACACTCTTGAGAATTGCCTCCGAGAGCTGCCCATTTTGCACTGCGTGAGCCAGCAAGACACGCCGATCACGCAGCCGACTGGCGGCGGTTTCCTTGGCGGGGTAGCGCATTTTTTTCGAATCCTCCATCTCTGATGACCATCCTGTCACATAATGTATGACGGCCATCCGGTCGATGGCTAGTCATCAAGGAGGAATCATGAAGCTCGCAGGCAAAAAGGCTCTCATTACCGGAGACAACAGCGGTATCGGCCTGGCCACAGCCCGCCTTTTCATCGCAGAAGGCGCTCAGGTCGCCATCACACGCCGCGATCAACAGACACTGGATGAAGCGGTCGCCGAGCTGGGATCGAAAGCGCGCGGCTATCGCGCCGACGTTACGGTTGCGGAAGGCCGCAAGAAGCTTTTCGCTGACCTCGCCAAAGACTTTGGCAAACTCGACATCGTCTTCGCCAATGCCGGCATCTCCGGCAGGACACCTACGGGCGCGGCCGACGAAGCCGTTTTTGAGAATGTCATCCACACCAACCTCAACGGTGCTTTCTTTACCGTCAATTCAGCTGCTCCACTCATGAACGACAACGGCAGCATCATCTTCAACGGATCGGTACACAGCTATCTCGGTCAACCAGGCGTGGCTGCCTACGCTGCCACGAAAGGCGGACTCGTCTCGATGGCGCGATCCATCGCCGCCGACCTTGCGCCGCGCAAGATTCGCGTGAACGTGGTGGCCCCGGGAGCGACGAAGACTCCCATCTGGAAGCGCGGGGCGCGCGCCAATATCGCTCAAGAGGAATCCGCAAAACTTTCCGACTTTTTCTCTTCCACGGTTCCACTTGGCCGTTGGGGCGAGCCGGAAGATGTGGCCAAGGCTGTGCTTTTTCTTGCCTCGGACGATTCGTCATACATCAACGCGATCGAGCTGATGGTGGATGGCGGACTGACGGGCGCTCCCTTCGGGGCTGCCATTCTTCGCGGCTGACCGTGGAGAATTGCCAATGCTTTTCAAGGAGATTCTGTATGTCACATCATTTCGATACCTGAACCCAAACTCGTCAAGAGAGATCATGAATGTGGCGAAGCCGTAAATGACGGAGTCAGCGTAAAAGACAAAAATGTACAAGACCTCGGCTTCGCCATTCTCCGGGCTACACGACACGCTCCCGTCGATTTCTCACGAGGTTAACTTTCGACAGAAGAGGCCATCGTGAAACGTGAACGCATGTTGCAAATCTTCTTGGTTGTGCTGGGAATTCTGTTTATCGCACTGGTCTACCCACTCTATGCTGATCTATGGCACGCGAATTGGCTTGTGAATATGCATAATGAAACTGAGCCAATGTTTCTCAGTTTCTTCATTGCACTCGGCCCCTTTCTGCTGCTTGCTGCCAGAAACCCGTCGGCGCATCGCTTGCTGATTGCCTTCACGGCTTGGTGGAACCTGGCGCATGCTGCCGTAATGACCATCGAAACTGTGCAAGCGTGGAATCGCGGAGTTCATCGGAACTTTGCGGACGTTGTAATCGTCGCTGTCATAGGATTGATTTTGCTGGCGCTCTCACCCTCTCGCCGTGGCCAAAGTACGGCCGTTTCGCACTAATTGGGCATGAACCGTCACGGAACACTAGCCGGCTTCAGGAAGCAGATTCTCTTACGCTATTTTTCCTTGAAGCCATCGAAATAGTGATTTTCGCCTACATCCTCGTACTCCTCTGCGACCGATATACCAGCGGCTCCCAGCAGCTTCCTGTACTCCTCGGCCCCTTGGGAGATTGATTCCAACCCTGTCATTGCGTCGTTCCAAACGGCGGGTTTGGCGGTGGAAGTGAATAGCAGACGACCGCCCGGCACCAGTATCTCGGCGAATCTCTGGATCAGGCGATGCTGATCTTCGGCCTTGAGAAGGAACATCAGCCCAATTGACAAGACCGCATCGAAGGTTCGATCAAAGAATCTCGACTCCAGAACGGATTCGCAAATGATGGGCGTGCCGGGCAGGTTGCGTCGGAATGCCGCAACAAAGGATGGTGCTGCATCCACCCCGAAGACATGAAGTCCTTCTTCGACCAGTACCACAGTGATGGGAAAGCCGGGCCCACAGCCCAGATCAATGACGCTGCTGCCGCGCGGCAGTGTTTTCGCCCACTTCCGCACTTCCTTCACGCCGATGCCGATAGACCGAGTCCTACTATTGCCACGACGCGCAAGAAATTCTTCCGAGACCGCTTCGTATCCATTGGATCGATCCATTTGCTGATGGTAGCAAGCCGTCTAACGTGCACTTTAGTTTCGAAAATAAAATTCGTCGCAACGACAATTGGCGCAGTACCAAGTCAGGTTGATCTGGGCGTGAAGTTACTGAAAGTCGGGCGGTCTCAACCGGTGGACGCAACATCATCTGATTTAGATCATTTCTTAGAGGTGGTGTTGATGAGACAAGGGAGACGGTATGGGCTTTCTGCGGAGCAGAAGGCTGAGATTTGGCGACGCTGGAAGGCGGGTGAGTCATGGCACGAGATTGGCCGCGCCTTTGGCAAGGACCATGGCTCGATTCAGTTCTTGTTATCGCAGCACGGCGGGATTGTTCCAGCCGTTCGTCGGCGCTCTCTGCGATCGCTTACGTTGGCGGAACGGGAAGACATCTCACGAGGCATTGCTTCCGGTTCGTCGATACGGAAGATCGCCAGAGGACTTCAGCGGGCTGCGTCGACGGTGAGCCGGGAGGTGGCGCGTCACGGCGGGCGTCCACTGTATCGAGCCAGTGAAGCCGATCATCGGGCCTGGAAGTTAGCTCAACGGCCCAAGGCCTGCCTGCTTGCCAGGCACAGCAAGCTGCGGATGATCGTGGCCAGTAAACTGATCCTGGACGGGTCGCCGGAACAGATTTCAGGTTGGTGGAAGAGACGGTATCTCCGCAACGAGAGCATGCGCGTGTCCCCCGAGACTATCTACCGCAGCTTATTCATCCAGGCTCGAGGGGTGCTGAAAAAAGAACTGATTCAACAGCTGCGGTCCAAGCGATCTATCCGTCGCTCAGTGCACGCTCCAGCTGGCGGACAGTCCCGCGGTCAGATCGTCGATGCCATCTCCATCAGCGAGAGGCCTGCAGAAATTGAAGATCGTGCCATCCCTGGTCATTGGGAGGGAGATCTGCTCAGCGGCACCGGCAACAGTCACATCGCAACCCTGGTGGAACGACATTCGCGTTTCACTATCCTGGTCAAAGTGCCCAGCAAGGACACAGCGACCGTAGTGGATGCGCTCACCCGGCAGGTTCGTAAACTCCCCGCGTCTCTGAGGCGCTCGTTGACCTGGGACCGAGGGTTGGAGATGGCCAAACACAAGAGCTTCACCGTGGCCACGAAGGTGAACGTCTACTTCTGTGATCCGCAGAGCCCCTGGCAACGCGGCACCAACGAAAACACCAACGGGCTACTGCGACAGTACTTCCCCAGGAAAACCGACTTGTCCGGCTACTCCCAAGCCGACCTCGACAAGATAGCCCTGCGCCTCAATCAACGCCCGCGCAAGACTTTGGACTTTGCAACTCCAGCGAGTAAACTCCAAGCCAGTGTTGCGTCCACCGGTTGAGACCGCCCCAGATTCAGGTAACTTGCCTGCTTTTCCTTGGCATGGGAAGCAATTTACTGAAAATGTGACTTCACAGGCATTTCGGGATTACTTCCTGTTTGCCGGTCATCCAGGCACAATCCCGGGAGACGAATGCTGCTCGGCCGTTTGCTGCGGTGATGAATCCTTTCAGGTCTCTTAGTGAATCTGGTGACGTTAGAGGAGAACAGTGATGGCTGTTACTCTCACCATTATTGCGCTCTCGTACGGTTGGTTCGTTCTTTGGATCAAACGCCTGAAAGACCGGCAGGAGATGGAGCACTCTGTCACGCCGGAAGTTCTGTTTACATTGTTGGCTTCAAATCGAGATGTCCTTGTCTTTGATGTTCGTCTTCCGCTCGACCTCTTAGCTGATTCCGAGATCCAACTACATGCCCAACACCATCGGGCCACCGGACAACGACTTGGCCTTGCGGAAGACTAAGATTGCCAGACCGAGCAGGCCGGTGCCGAGAAGCAAGAGGCTGCCGGGCTCAGGGGTAGTCGCCGTAGTAACCGCGATCCCGAAAGAATTTAGCCCTGTTGAGTTGCTGGTGAGGCTGAAGATAGCGTCAGTTGCGTCAAAACCAGTCTCCGTCAATACGCCTGTGCCCGAAATATTCAAGAACGTACCATTATTTCTTTCTATGTCAATCGGGCCGGCGACGGTAAATGTTGCAAAGCCGGAACCGGTATTGAACAGTAGGACATCCGGACTAAGGAAGGACCACCTGAATGGTAATGTCGTATTGATGGTACCGGGCTGGGGATACTGCTGAGTGTGCCGGACCCTTCAGCGATTCCGAGGGGCACTACGAATGTGATGCCAATCCCATTCCACGTATCGCCGAAGCCGTTAACAACAATGCTTCCGGAGATTGGAGTCGCGGACGCGGCGGGGATGATTGCAAGAGCCGCCGCCAATGCGAGCGATGCGATGGTGAACTTTTTCATTGCTTCCTCCTGGGGAGTCGCCCTCGCGGGCTATGAAGGGAAGGCCAAGCCGGGAGTCTTTGCCTCGCGGAAGGCTGAGAATTCCAGGCCGAACAGGCCGGTACTGAGGAGGAAGCGCTCCTGGAGGGGTGCTTTATGACCCGTATGGCGCAGTGCCAGTCTATCGACAACTGCGGTTTACGTTTATGCGCTGAGGTCCGAACTATTCGGTGCCACCGGCACTCGTACCCAGATTTCCCTGCGCGCACCAGTCGTTGACTTAGATAAGCACATGGAGAGCCAAATCCTTTGCCTTTGGATACATCGACTTGCGCCCGCAACTCTCAAGGGATGTGCAATATTTTGCAGCATATGTACCAAGACGATTCCCACTCAGCGCATACGAGGCGCGGCTGCGGAACTCCGCACAATGCATAGAGATCGAAAGAAAAGAGGATCAACAGAACGCAGGCAACAAAAATACCCGTTGGCACTTCATGTAGACACACTACCGCAAGTTCCCTGAAAACGGGGCGGTCAACCGGTGGATGCAACACCATCTGATATAGATCATTTCTTAGAGGTGGTGTTCATGAGACAAGGGAGACGGTATGGTCTTTCTGCAGCGCAGAAGGCCGAGATATGGCGCCGTTGGAAGGCGGGAGAATCGTTGCATGAGATTGGCCGCGCCTTCGGCAAAGACCATGGCTCGATTCATTTTTTGTTATCGCAGCACGGCGGGATTGTTCCAGCTGTTCGTCGGCGCTCGCTGCGATACGCTGACGCTGGCGGAGCGGGAAGACATCTCACGAGGCATTGCTTCCGGCTCGTCGATTCGTGAGATAGCCAGAGGATCTGCAGCGAGCCGCGTCGACGGTGAGCCGGGAGGTGGCCCGCCACGGCGGGCGTCCACGTATCGAGCCAGTGAAGCCGATCATCAGGCCTGGAAGTTGGCTTTGCGGCCCAAGGCCTGCCTGCTTGCCATGCACAGCAAGCTGCGGACGATCGTTGCCAGTAAACTGATCCTGAACTGGTCACCGGAACAGATTTCGGGATGGTTGAAGAGACGGTATCCCGAGCAACGAGAGCATGCGCGTGTCCCACGAAACCATCTACCGCAGCTTATTCATCCAGGCTCGAGGGGTGCTGAAAAAAGAGCTGATTCAGCACCTGCGGTCCAAGCGGCTATACGACGCTCCGTGCACGCTCGGGCTGGCGGAAATCACACGGTCAGATCGTCGATGCCATCTCCATCCGGGAGAGGCCTGCAGAAATCGAAGATCGCGCCATTCCCGGTCATTGGGAGGGCGATCTGCTCGGCGGCACCGGCAACAGTCACATCGCAACCCTGGTGGAACGACATTCACGCTTTATCATGCTGGTCAAAGTGCCCAGCAAAGACACGGCGACCGTCGTCGCCGCGCTGAGCGGGCAGGTTCGGAAACTCCCCGCATCGCTGAGGCGCTCGTTGACCTGGGACCGAGGGTTGGAGATGGCCAAACACAAGAGCTTCACGGTGGCCACGAAGGTGAAAGTCTACTTCTGTGATCCGCAGAGCCCTTGGCAGCGCGGCACCAACGAAAACACCAATGGCCTGCTGCGACAATACTTCCCTAAGAGGACCGACTTGTCCGTCCACTCTCAAGCCGATCTCGACGAAGTAGCCTTGCAACTAAATCAACGCCCGCGAAAAACTTTGGGCTTTGAAACTCCCGCCGAGTAAACTCCAAGCCAGTGTTGCATCGACCCATTGAGACCGCCCCGGATTCAGGTAACTTGCCTGCTTTTCCTTGGCATGGGAAGCAATTTACTGAAAATGTGACTTCACAGGCATTTCGGGATTACTTCCTGTTTGCCGGTCATCCACCGCAATGCCGACTTCGCGACGGCACTCACATCGGACCGACTGGCTGCTGGACTTTACTCGGCGGGCATCCAGGTCTTGTCGGGGTTGTATTCCGACATGGCCTCTGCCACTTTGGCCGTGTCCTGGCCAAGGTCCTTTTGAAACGCCCTGCCATCCTGGTTGATGATGAAGGTCATCACGCCCGAGGTGCGGTACACCGCGGGATAGGCCACAAATGCGGTCCCGCCAGTCATAACCCCATTCACCTTGTAGTCGCGCGCGCCGCCCCTTGCGGCCGCTCCCTGGCGGCTAAGAGCGCGAAAGATGTAGCCATGGAACGGCGCGCCCGCCTTCCGGGTATAGCCTTCGTCCGACGCGTCTGCAAGAAGCGGCCCGATGGGACTCGGCGGCTCGTTGGCGGCGGTCTTCCAGTAGAGCCCGTCGTGCTTCCCTTCGGTGCTGAACACCTTGCTGGCGTAGTGCTTCACCTTGTCGTCATCGTGCGTGGTGGAGGCATACTCCTTCTGCGCATCGATCAGCGTTTCCAGTACCTCGATGGCGCCGTTCTCGTTATTGCCGATGCGCCGGTAGAGAATCTCCTGGATTCCGGCTTGCGTGTCGAAATACCACGTCCCAGGGCTGTTCTTCACCAGCGAGATCGGCATGGGCCAGTTGTCGGCTCCGACATAAAGAGTGGCAGTCTGGTCCGGCTCGATGACGACGCGATGCATCTGGTCATAGTGAGAGGTGAACTTCGACAGCAGATTCTTGTCCGCTACTTCATCGCCGGTGTGCAGAACCTTGTCCGCATTCGAGCCGAAGATCGCATTCAGCTGCCGGAGTCATCGGACTTGGCCGCCACGTAAAGGGCCAGCGCCGCATCGCCGGGAGAAGAGAAAGTCTTCTCATTCGCCGACTGCGCACGGGAACCGGAAGGATAGAAGACACAGCAGGATCAAGATGGCCAGACACGGCACCACTGCGCCCAGGTGATCGGGCGATGGCCTTTCGTGAAGATGCAACGTGCGTTTCATTGAGATCCTCCTGACTTCGGGTTTTGGATACAGCCTGGACTGCGCGTCCTGCCGATTGCCACCGCGGTGCGTGGAGCGGCACTCCGCGTTACCGCGGAGGACGGCCGCCCCCTCCACCACCGCCACCGCGGCTGCCTCCACCACCACCACCACCACCACCACCACCACCGCCACCGCGGCTGGCACCACCGCCACCGCCGCCACCGCCTCGACTTTGGGCCGCCGGGGCTGCTCCACCGCCGCCGCGGTTGCCGCCGCCACCACCACCGCCTCGATTTTGGGCCTGGGCTGTGTTGCCACCGCCGCGGTTGCCGCCGCCATTCACGCTCTGCCTGCCCCGCGCGCTGTCGTTGCGGGCGTTGCCGCCCTGCTGGTAATTCCCCATCGCGTTGTTACTGGCTCCACGGTTCGGCTGATTGCCGTAACCCCGCTGCTCCGCGCGCTGGTTGCCGGCGCCCTGGTTCCGGTTGCCAACACCCTGATTGCGATCACCAACCCCCTGGTTCCGGTTGCCAACACCCTGGTTGCGATCACCGACCCCTTGGTTTCGGTTGCCAACGCCTTGGTTGCGATCACCGACCCCCTGATTTCGATCGCCAACTCCCTGGTTACGCCTCTGATCGAACTGCGGAGTGTTGCCCCGGTTCAGGTCGTTGCGATTGACGTTGTTCGCGTTGATATTGTTCCGATTGACGTTGTTTCGATTGACATTGTTGCTGTTGAGTTGCTGCGATTGACGAAAGTGTTGGAGTTGGAGACGTAGACATTGTTGTTGTAGTTCACGCTGGAGTTATTCCAGCCGGTGTTCCAGGAGTTATAGCCCCATCCGCAGCAATTGTTGTTGTTGTTGCTGATTGCCGCGCCTACCAACATGCCGACTCCGAAGGAGACCAGGCCGGTGGTCACCATGGCTCCGGTCGAGTAGCCGGGGTAAGCCGCCACCGGCTCGCCGTACACTGCGGTGGGATTGTAGCTGGGCACATAGACAACGTCGGGCTGCGCTGGCTCGATCACGATGGTCTGCGGCGGAGACTGCACCACCGTCACCTGCTGCTCCTCGCCTGAGGACGCCGCAACGGGCTCTGTTCCCGCAGGCTGATTCTCGACCTCGAACGTTCTGCTGGGGAGTTGATTTCAGATTGCCGGCCTGGTAGGCCTTCTGGCGCATCACCTGCACGGCGTTCATCACGTTTTGCGGCGCGTTGAAATACGCATCGCCCAGGGACGAGGTCCACGACAGGTTCGTGGCCATCTGTTGCAATACGTCGGAGAACTGGGTCAGCCCTTTGACGCTGGCGTCCCACGGCTGCTGGTTCACCGCCTGCATCAGCGCCGCGTCCTTGAGAGCCCCGTTCTGCTGCATCCACTGCCAGGACGCGGTGATCTGGTCCGGGAAAGTCGAGCTCGCAAGCACGATGGCAACCAGATTGTCCGGAAACAGGGCGATCGGAGCCACCAGCTGGTAGAGCTGATCAGGCGTAGGCACGGCATAGGTGGTGGCGGGCGCCTGGGCCGGGCCGTGGCCTGCTGCTCGGCCGATTCCTTCTTTTTGCAGCCGTCGAGCCCCATCGAACTGACTACAAGAGCGACGGAAAGCGTAGCGGAGATGACTTGCTGGGAGTTAGGCATCGAAGTTCCCCCGAAACGGAACATACTCGCAATGGGAATCGCTTGAAACCTGTCAATATTGCCAGATCGTTGTCCAATTTCTGACGCTTGCCGCCGATTGAGGACAGAGGGCTGTCGGCGGACGCACTCAAGCTACCATCGCCGGGCGCCGAGCTGTGACGTAAATGTGACGTGACCCCGCTCAAAACCGGCCTTCCGAGGACTGCGGAGTCGCAGTTTTCGGGTAAAATGCGGCCGCCCATGCGGTGGCAATTGACAACCATCGCCGAGTTTGTCTTTTGTCGTGTGTCACCGTCTCTCCAGGGTCGTCTCAAGCAAGGATTATGCAGGAGGAACGCATGGATCAGCTCATATTCGTTGTTCTGCGTGTGTGGTCGGCCATCCGGACATTACCCGCAGCAGCAATCTCAACTTCGGGGCCGTCGTGCTTGAAAAACGGCGTTTCAGGTAACTTGCCTGCGTCTGAGTCTCTGGATCGGGGGAATTTACCGAAACCCGACATTGGAGGCATGTCAAGAAGACCGGCTCAAGCTGGGGTGGAAGCGATACCACACGGAACGACAGGACCACCTCATCTCCTCCGGCTGCCCCCGCCGCTTCCCCACATCACGCGATCGAACTCACCCGCACCCACCGAAACACCCAGGACGCATTTTGGGGATTAATCTCGATTTGCCTCAGCGACACCAAATAGTTCCCCGTCGATCCAGGCACCACGTCTACAAGAACCGAAATCAACTGCGTCTGCGTGATCGACACATCCTCCGAGAGCCCCATCGGCCCCTCGATGTGGAAACGCTGCGCACCGGACTGCGATCCCAACTGGATCTGGAACTCCACAGCGTGCCGCGTCAGCCGATTGATCGGCTCGAAATCGACCCAGACTCCCGGACTGAAGCCCGAGGGCGGAAAGAACAGCGCAAAATCGCCCAGGGAGTCGAATTCCGTGTTCACCCACTCCGCCCCGGTGATCCAAAGCCACGAACTCCCGTTCCGCGGCACCCCGCAGCTCAGCGTCAAGGGCCCCCCCAACGTGTCCTTCGACTCTTCAAGCATTCCGGCCAGATGCTCGTGACTCACGAAACGTGTCGCCTCTTCGACGATCCCCGGATACCGCTGCGACAGATGGGCGAAAGATCGGTTGGGCATATCATCTCCTCCTGCTGTCCCCGCTGCTTCCCGACATCACGCGATCGAACTCACCCGCACCCACCGAAACAGCCAGGACGCATTTTGCGGATTAATGTCTATCTGGGTCAGCGACACCGTGTAGTTCCCCGTAGATCCAGGCACCACGTTTATAACACCCGAAATCAACTGCGTCTGCGTGATCGACACATCCTCCGAGAGCCCCATCGGTCCCTCGATGTGGAAACGCTGCGCACCGGACTGTGATCCCACCTGGATCTGGAATTCCACAAGGTGCCGCGCCAGCCGATTGATCGGCTCGAACACGACGACGACTCCCGGACTGATTCTTGAGGGCGGAAAGAACAGCGCAAAATCGCCCGGGGAGTCGGACGCCGTGCTCACCCACGCCGCTCCGCTGATCGAAAGCGACGAACTCCCGTTCCGCGGCACCCCGCAGCTCAGCGTCAAAGGTCCCCCCAACGTGTCCTTCGACCCTTCAAGCATTCCGGCCAGATGCTCGTGACTCACGAAACGTGTCGCCTCTTCGACGATCCCCGGATACCGCTGCGACAGATGGGCGAAAGATCGGTTGGGCATATCACCTCACACAAAACCACGGGGTGAAATCTGGCCGGAAAAGCTGAGCTGCCATTCTACGCTCTAGGCGTCCGATTGGGCTGGGCCGAAGTTGGAAGGGTGGGCGGTGGCCCGTATCTGAAAACCCACCTCAAAGTCGGGTGCCCCATATCTCGATTTGAGATGTGGGCATCGTCGGGTGGGAGAGCATAAATCTTAACCATTGCTCTCTTCATTCTCCCCCCCAAAAGCCCTCAAAAACGCCGCAGTGTCCTGCTATCGTCGCCGATCCAGAAGCCATTTGGCTCCAGTCAAACCAACCGCCCCAGCCGTAGTACCCGAAATACGGGGCGGTCTCGGTAACTACGACGTTCGTAGAAACTTGAATTGACCCACCACCCACGATTTGCTCAGTTCACCGTCACTGGCTTCTCGGGCTTTTCCACGAACTGCGCCGCTGCTGCGGCTTCGCGTTCACGCTGCTGGATGCGATATTCGACCATCTGCTCCATCGCTCTGCGCTGAGCTTCGATGTTCGGGTGCGAGTAGCGCTCCAACATCCGACGTGAGACGTGCATGGTTTTAGAAGGGCAGAGAAACAAACAAAAAGCCCGGCATAAGCCAGGCTTTTTGTTCAAAACGATGCGAGCCGTTTAGACGGGCTGCACGTTCTCGGCCTGAAAGCCCTTGGCGCCTCGCACGACGTTGAACTGTACGCGCTGGCCTTCCTGAAGGCTGCGGAAGCCGTTCGCGTTGATTGCGGAAAAGTGCACGAAGATGTCCTCGTTGTTATTCTCGCGCGTGATGAATCCGAAGCCCTTGGCATCGTTGAACCACTTGACTGTACCCTGTTCCATTTTGGGGTATTCCTTTGTGTTGGTATTCGCTGAAAACGGGAAGGTGTAGAGCAGGCAGTGCTTTGGAGGGCATTACGTGCGAACAAAAACCCACTCGGAATCGAGCGTAGCTACAGTATACCCCGATTTCTAAAAATATTGCAGGATAGAGAGTTACCTGCCCTCCCGAAATTGTAAAGGGCAGGTAAATTTTTAGCTTTGTGCCCCTGCCACGCCTGTCAGAATCAGCACAATCAGCGCCCACCAGCCCACAACCGCAATGGCTGCGGTGCTGCGTTTCACCTTCGCCACGATGGCAATGCCGATGACGCCAAGTACCAGCGACCATATCTCGAAAATATCCAGATGCGTGCCCAGCGTCATCAGCCACTTCGGCGCGTCGCTGCTCAGGTAGAAGCCAAGATTGGTTCCGACCGGGTTCTGTATCAGAAATGAATCTGCGGCCAGACCGGCGAAGAGCGCAATCGTGGCCAGAATATATTTAATGCTCATCACCAGCCCGCCATACATATAGACCGCGTACACCTGGCCGTATGTTGCCGTTCCGCCAAAACCGAAATTAACCGTAGCCCACACCAGCAGCGCGGAAATCGCAGTAAAGATCAGTACCAGCACAAAATAGCCATAGGTAAATCCAGCTGTGACTTTGGCGGAGATCGCCTTGGTGGTGGCCAGCTGGTCCGGCTGCATCTGGGCAAACTTCTCTTCCTGCTTCGGGCTTTGGTGAATGTTATTTTCAAACACCTTCATCCATCCAACCTTCTGCTGGACGGCAAAGGAAAACGCGATGCTTATCACGATCAGGACAAGCAGCGGCCCCCACCAGGCCGAGTTCCGCAGAAGATCCGTAAAGGTTTTCGACGGTGCAACAAATGTATCGACGATCCGTTGTCCTTCGCTCAAGGGCGCAGAGGTAGATTGCGGCACAGCATCAGTCATGGAGCCTCACTCGGTGCTTAATGAACTAGGCGCGATTTTAACCCCGCCGGAACGCTCCGTGCGATGAAAATCTCCACAACCGGAAATGCTGTATCCCGTTGGAACCAAAATCAATACTTCCTGCATGCAACCAGGTTCGGTATTCTGAGAAAGCTCCTGGTACCCTCCGCGGTCCTGCTCATGCGCTGTCTTCCAATTTTCCTTGCCGCCGTACTGGTTGCGGGTACGGGCACTTCTGCCTTCGCTGTCAAACACACGACGCATCGTCGCGCTCATAAAGTTTCTGCGCATGCCCGCCCTCAAAAACACGGCAAACACCGCGCCCGGTCGCGTCGCGCCGCGCTCGAAGCAAAAGACGACTCACCCGGCACCACGATCCCTGAAGTCTCCCTGAAGCACGCCAGGATGGCGCTATTGCCCCCGCTCAAGGGTTCGCGGCAATCGCTCATTCGTCAGAACCAGCGCAGCGAAGCCGATGGCCTGGAACGCATCGAGGACGATGAGCAACTCAATGAACTTCGCAGCCAGCACGCGCTCGTGGCTGTGCCAGTCAATATGTCGCTCCGCGTAAACACTGAACTGCCGGTAAATCGCCGCTATTGCCGCCCGTGGACGGCTCACTTCCTCAGCGATCTGGCCCGCGTGCACTATGCCCGCTTCCACCGGTCGTTGCAGGTCAACTCTGCCGTGCGCACCGTCGAATATCAGCGCCGCCTGATCGAAGTGAACGGCAATGCGGCGCCCGCTGACGGCGATATTGCCTCGCCGCATCTCACCGGAGCCACGATCGACATTGCCAAGAAGGGATTGTCGATGTCGGAAATTGCATGGATGCGGGCTTACCTGCTGCCTTTGCAGACGGCGGGAAAGATCGATGTCGAAGAGGAGTTCTACCAATCCTGCTTCCACATCACGGTCTACAAAGCATATGCGCCGGTGAAACCGAAAGAATCTCCGCACAAGCCCAACAGCAGCAGCGCTCTGATCGCAGCAGGCGTGCAATGAATCGTTAATATCTCTTCGTGATGGCGGATGGCGCAGGTCCGGAACGTCCGCCCAGCAGCCAGTCCACCGCACTCTGCACATCTTCATCGCGCGCTTCGCCCATGATGCGCGCGATGATCTCTCCATGCTCGTCAAGAATCGCCGTTCCGGGAACAATATCGCCCAGGCCGAAACCGGCAAGCGTATCCGTATCCGCGCCGACCCATGTTTCCAGGCTGACATTTTCTTTCATGAGTGTCGGCGCAATCTTGGCGCGGTCTTTCACCGCATCGATTGAGACAGCCACGAAATGCACATTCTTGCTCGAGTAGCTCTGAGCCAGCCTGGACAACCGCGGCAATTCTTCCTGGCACGGACCGCACCACGTCGCCCAGAAATTGAGCACCACCACCTGCCCTCGCAGTGAAGCCAGCTTTTGCGAATGCCCATTCAGATCTTTCAATTCGAGATTGGGTGCCCGCTTCGCATAAGACGCAGACGCCGGTAGAACAAGCAACACAAGCAATACGGAATGATAGAGAGCTTTCATAAGTTCAGCTGAGTGTAGTGGACAGGCGAATCCTTCGCCTCAAACCAACGATGTACGTTCGCCTCCTGCTTCGGGTCCAAGACCTCCTCTGCATCCACTGCTAACGCGCAACAAGTTATTGCCGCAAAATTTACTTCCTCCACTGAGGCCAATTGTAAGGAGCACGAACAGATGAAAATCACCTGCAAGACAGGGATTTCGCTATTAGCCATTGCACTCACAGCAAGCGTTCCCGGCTTTTCACATCACGCATTCGCGCAGGGTTGCGTAGCCGCTCATTCATCGCAGCCGATCATCTCCGGTTTGGATCCTACGAACCAGCCAAGGACAGGCAACGTGTTACATGGCCTCACCGTAACGGTTGGCTTTCGCACGTACAGTTCTTACAAGCATTACATCGGCACCGTCTATCAGGTGCAGCGTGCGGTCCTTCATAACCAGGTGCAGAATCACGTTAACCTGTACGATCTTTCGTTGAGCTACCAGCTCACTCCGCGTTGGAGCGTCATTGCTGACATTCCTGGGATGACGGCGACACGTCATCAGCAGGGCAATGTAAATGTCTATCGTTCCGGCGGCATCGGCGACATATTGGTAGGCGCGCAGGCATGGGTCTGGCGTCCTCCTACAGAAAGCCACGGCAACATTGCATTCTCGGCGCAGCTGAAACTTCCTACCGGCATCAATGACGCCAAAGGCACGACGATTCTTTCAAATGGACAAAAACAGGTGCGCCCGTTCGACGAATCGATTCAACCCGGAGATGGAACCTGGGGATTTACTCTCGACACGCAGGCGTACCGGGAATTCTATTTCCACACGACCGGTTATTTCACAGGCTCCTGGCTTTTCAGTCCGCAGGACACGACCGGAGTGCTGACGTATCGCTCCGCCCCCGGTGAAGACGTAGTCTCCGCAACCGACCAGTATCTCTGGCGTGGTGGATTCTCGCATCCTGTTCCGAAAGTGCGCGGTCTCGCACTGAGTATTGGCGGACGCATGGAAGGTGTTCCGGTGCGCGATGCCTTTGGCAGCAGCAACGGGTTTCGCCGTCCGGGTTACGTCATCTCGATTGAGCCGGGTCTCGTCTACGCGCGCGGCCGCAATCTGGTCAACGTCAGCGGCCCGTGGGCAATGGAGCGGAACCGCAAGACGAGCGTGACCGACTATGCCAACAATACCCATGGTGATGCCGCCTTCTCCGATTACACGGTGATCGCCAGCTATACTCGGACATTCTAAGAAACAGAACATGCTGGATTCCGCTGGCAGAGAAGCGCAGACAGGTCTGGTTCGGATGAAGAATGAGTGGAGGACGTTTTCCTGCTCGTTCTTCATCCGCTAGCATGAAGCCGTGATGCACGTAACTGCCTGGATCGTTGCAGCCGTAGTGTTGGCTCTTGCTCCGCTGTTTTTATTTGGATTTGCCGGTGAGCGTCTCATTGGCGCGATTGGCAAATTGCCGCTGCCCGCCCGCCTTCTTCTGCCTGCTTTGTGCGCCATTCCATATCTGCTAGTCTGCTGGCCGCTCCATGTACTCCATGTAGGATGGCTTCTTATCTATCTGTGCCTGCCCGTCGCAGTCGCCGCGTTTCTCGCATTAGCGGCGAAGCTGGACCCGCAGCGGCAGGGAGACGTGCTCGATTTTGTGGTGCTGTTTACACTAGGGCTGGCAGTTGACCTGCGCTGGTTTGAACCGGCGTGGCCCCATGCTCTTATTGCGCTGAACAAGTTGCTTCTGCTCGACGCTGGTCTCTATGGCTTCCATGCCATTCGCCGGTTAGACGGCATCGGCTTCGATCTCCGCTGGCGAATGACCGATTGGAAGACAGGGCTGCGCGAGCTTATCTTCTATATGCCCCTCGCCATCGCGCTTGGCCTCGCGATAGGGTTTCTACATTGGCACGGTCACGTAAACAGGCCGTGGATGCTGCCCGGAATCTGGATATTTACCTATTTTTTGATTGCCTTGCCCGAGGAGATTTTCTTTCGCGGCTGGATGCAGAATCTCTTCGAGCGCCGCATCGGACGCACGGCATCGCTCATCGTTACAGCTGCTCTCTTCGGGTTGTCGCACTTCAACAAACGCGCTGCGCACTTCAACTGGCGCTACGTTCTGCTTGCGGCCATTGCTGGCATCTTCTACGGGCGTGCCTGGCGGTCTGACAGGCGAATCGCGGCCTCATCCATCACCCATGCCTGTGTCGACACAATATGGGGCGCGCTGCTGCGCTGAACGACGCGATGCCGAGGATGATAGCGCAGGTAACCAAGTCCCACTCGCATGTGGTGGTGCAGCGCATCCGGAACCGTAACCGCCACGCAGAGGCCGAGGATGCCATGGGCCAACCCGAGCGCATACAGGCTGCGATAGCGGAGGAAAAATGGACAGGCTATGAATGCCCACACCAGCGTAAGCCAGATCAGCACAGGATTCGGAATATGCGCAACGGCGAACAGGAGAGCCGTTGCCGCAATCGCGAGAGAGCGCCGGGGAATCAGGTTCATCAGGCGCGTCAGCACAAAGACCTGCAGCAGGAACTCCTGCACGAATGACCAGATCAGGTATCCAACAATGCGAATCCGCGCCGGTAAATGACCGATGTGGGGAATCCGATGAAGCGTGCCGAGCTGCCGGGCCGCCATGACGGTGAGGAAGGCGAGTACAAGAGCCGCGGCAACAATCCAGAACGGGCGCAGCTTTTCTGTGGGTGCGAGGCCGAGTGAGTGCAGATTCTCCCGGCGCATGATCGTAATACCCAGAATCAAAATGATCGCAAGCCAATAGAGGATGCGCTGCACTGGCATCGGTGTCCAGAGAACAGCCAGAATCAGGCCATAGGCTGAGATGAGCTCCAGCAGATTGCGAAAGCGGGAATCGGCGCGGCTATTCACACGGGCCTGGAGCCAGAAAAGTCTCGGACTTTTTCTGTCGTGCAAGACGCAACATACTATATCGGATTTATCTGAGAGATGGTCTGCGAAAAGGGCAGCCTAGTTGCCGGAAGGATGTGCGCTGCTCTGCGCAATGCGCACGCCGCTGAGGCTGCTTACGTAGCGTGAAACTCCCCGATACAGCGATTCGGCAATGCGCTCGCGATATTCCGGGTCACGCAGCTCATGTGCGTCATCCGGATTGGTAAGGAAGGATATCTCCGCCAGAATCGAGGGCATGTTCGCGCCGATCAGCACGACGAAGGGAGCCTTCTTCACGCCGCGATCCTTCAACCCGGATTGCCGTCTTCAAGCCCGGAATAAAGGCTCTGCTGCACATCGGAAGCAAACTCGCGCGACTCGCTGATCTTGTCCTGCAGCGTAATCTTCTTTACCAGGTCAGAGAGTTGATGGATTGACTGATCGGAGACCGCGTTCTCTCTCGCCGCGACTTCAAGGGCATCCGCCGAGGTCGTGAAAGTTCAGGTAGTAAGTCTCGACGCCCCGCGCCGACGGATCAGAGCTTGAGTTCGCGTGAACTGAGATGAAGAGATCGGCCTGCGCCTTGTTGGCGATGGCCGTGCGCGTCTCCAGCGGAATGAACGTGTCGTCATCGCGGGTGTAGATTACGTCCGCACCGAGTCGTTGTTTGAGCAGTTTGCCCAGCCGCAGCGCTACATCCAGCACAATATCTTTCTCTTCGATGCCGCCCGGACCGAGTGTACCCGAGTCATGACCGCCATGCCCCGCGTCCACAACGATGCGCCCAATCTTCAAGCCCAGCGCACGCACCATCGAGCGCTCGCCGGTCGCCGTGGGCAGGCAGCATGTATCGCCGGAGCGTCCTGCAGCTGCACGGAGCGCTGTTTCGGCTGCTTGTTTTCTTTGTGGCAGCAGAGGACGCAGGCGGTGGAGTCGCAGCGCTGGTTGAATAGCCTCCAATTCATTCGGCTGCGGTTCGGGAGAGTTGCCGGACACAGACTGAACGACCGGAGCCGTTGTCGGATGCCGGGTAGCTTTTACCCGATTTGGCTGGCGATCGAGCGATGCAATGTCCTTGAGCGAGGAACCGGATTCCGCTGTATCCGGCACAGCCTGTTGCTTTTGCGGAATCGTGGACGGCGCTTGCTGCGCGGTAGTGACTGCTGACGGTGTCTACTGCGGCCTTCGTGGAGCGGTCTGCGGTGTCGCACTCGTTGGTGCACTCGCAGAACTTGTCGCAACGGTTTGAGTTGTAGATTGTGGACGCTGCGCGACCATCAGCGAAGGCGCGGGAGCCGTGCCGCTTTTCTTACCATGCATGTCGATGATTAACCGCCACGGATTTGGCAACAGGAAGGCGGAGTACTCGCTCACATCGCTCACATCCAGCACGATGCGGGTCACATCGTTTGAAAATTGCGCGACCCGAATGCGTTTCAGAAAACCATCGTCAGTCACTTCGACCGATCTGCCTGCCAGCTCCGGCGAGAGCTTTGTTCCATGCAGATCGAAGAAGATGCGGTCCGGCCCGGGCACGCGCGTCGCCTCATATTGCACCTCGTCCTGCAGATCGATGGCCACGCGCGTATATATCGGCGTCGACCAGTGACGCAGGCCAGTCACCAGCGGCAGCTTGCCCTTGCGCGGAGGAGGAGGCGGAGCATTCATCGCTGCTTCGCTCACTTTGGAAGGCTCAGAAACTGGTTCTTGTGCGGGAGGTTGCACGGCGGGTGCCGAAGGGACCGGTTGCGGTTTTGTCTCTGGCTGCGTGCGTCTGTTGCGACGGCTGCCGTGTCGTTGGCGGATACCCCGGAGCAGTTGTGACTTCCTGCCCCTCGAAACGTGCCGCGAAGGATTCGAAGCGGCGGGTGCAGCCTGTGCTTCGACAGCATGCATCGTAGCGCGCTCCGTTGGCCGCTTACCGCGCTTCTCGGCAATCTCTTCCGCGTGGATGCCCTTCAGTTCCTGCCGCGCCTCATCGGCCAGCGGGCTCTGCGGATAGGCTTTCAGAAACTGTTGAAATGTAGACCGCGCTTCATCTCGGTCTTCCAGATCGCGGCGGTAGATCTCTCCCTGCGTAAACAGTGCGCTGATGCGAAAATGGCTGCCCGGATACTCCTTGCGCAGGAATTCATATTGTCCGATCGCGGCATGCAACGACTTCTCATCTTGAAAGATGCGGCCCTGTTCGGCCAGCAGATCGGCAACAGCCAGAATGCTGCTGTCGGCCTTCGGTGATGCCGGATCGCCATGATAAACAGCGCGATATGCATCGAGCACGCGCTCGTAATCATGCCGTGTACGCTGCTGTTCCGGACGGCCTTCAAGGGCTTCGCGCAACCGCTGTGCCTTGTCAAACGGAGAGAGCGGCTGATGTTGCGCGGCTTTAGCAGGCAGGAAGGAGAGCGCAAAAAAAAGAGCGCAGGCTGCCAGGCGCAAGAAAAGCGTGCGTCCTCCGGAGCGGTAGGAAAGGAGCATAGACAAATTCAGAGGCAGCACGCCAGAGCCATCTTGATTATAGGTGGCAGGCCCAGGAGGAGCAACGCAGGAAACATGAAATTAACGGGAGGAAACCAGTATGGAACCCGAAATAAATAACTTCTACCTGAAGACCGGATAGCTATGCACCGTCGTTCGTGAACGACTATCGAAGCGGAGGCATAGAATCTTAGTATTGTCGATTACTCTTCGTTTAGCAAAGCAATTCGCTGAGTATTCGTTGCCCGCTTCTTAAAATGACGAGGCGCATTTACCCCGCTAACTCCTCCACAACCGCTGGAGCACTCTTCAGCGCGGCATCCAGTTGCGGCAGCATCTTTGCCGCCGGCCTCGGCCATGTCCGGACGTCCGCCGCCGGAGCCGCCTACTTTCTTCGCGATCTGGCCGATGATCTTGCCCGCCTGCACTGCCGGTCAGGTCCTTGGTCACGCCGACGATCAGCGCGACCTTGCCGTCCTCCTGCGCCGAGCCCAGCACGACCACGCCGGAGCCGAGCTTGTTGCGCAGGTTGTCGACGAGCGTGCGCATCTGTCCGCGGTCGAGTGAATCGACGCGCTGCGCCAGCACCTTGATCCCCTTTACCTCGACCGCCTGTTCGGCAGCGTTCGACGACCGACGAAGCAGCCGACTTCATGCGCATCTGTTCCAGCTCCCGGCGCAGCTTCTTCAGCTCTTCTTCCTGCGGCGTTCGAGTTCGTGCTTCAGCGCATCCGCGGGAGACAGCTCAGCGTTTGGCGCGCAAGCTGCGAAGCGAGCTGCGCCACCTGCAAGTCGCGGCGGAATTCGCTCAGCGCGCCTAGGCCGGTCACGGCTTCCACGCGGCGCACGCCGGACGACACGCTGCCCTCGCCCAGCATCTTGACCACGCCGATCTCGCCGGTGGCGCCGGTGTGCGTGCCGCCGCAAAGCTCGGTGGAGAAGTCGCCGATCTTCACCACGCGCACTCTCTCGCCATACTTCTCGCCGAAGAGCGCCATCGCGTGATACTCGTTGACCGCGACATCGATGGGCACGTCTTCGATGCGTCTCGACGCGGTGTTGCCCAGCACTTCCTTGTTGATGATGTCTTCGATGTCCTGCAACTCCTCATCGGCAATCGCCGGTGAAGTGCGAGAAATCGAAGCGCAGGTGGTTCGGGTTCGACCAGCGAGCCGGCCTGCTTCACATGCGTGCCCAGCACTTCGCGCAGCGCCGCATGCAGCAGATGCGTGCCGGTATGGTTGCGCATGGTCGCGTTGCGGACTTCGGCGTCGACCACGGTATCGACTTTGTCGCCGATCTTCGATCGGCTGCCGCAGAACGCCTTGTGCGCGCAACGCCCTGCACCGGCTGGGTGCATCCGCTCACATCGGCGACGACCGTGTTGTGATCGTCGGAGTAGAGCCAGCCGGTGTCGCCAACCTGTCCGCCCGAGTCGGCATAGAAGGTCGTGTGATCGAGCACGACCTCGACCGCTCTCGCCGGGATTCGCGCTCGGCACACGCCTGCGCCATCCTTGACGATGGCCAGCACTTCGCACATCTCGCGAGAGCTGGCGATAGCCTTCGAAATCGGTCTTCGGCAGCTCGCGATAAGACCGGGCTGGCCGATGCTTCGCGCCGCCCTTCCAGGAAGCGCGAGCGCGCGCCTGCTCTTCTGCGCGAGCCGTTTCAAAGCCAGTCAAGATCGAATGCAATGCCCGATCGCGCGCCGCATCCATCATGAAGTCGAGCGGCAGGCCGAAGGTTTCGTAAAGTTGAAAGCTTCTGCGTCAGAGTAGCTTGGTTTGAACGGCTCGACATCTCTGATGCAGACCCGCTTTAGCTGACGAGCGATGCTCGATCGAATCTCCAGTTTCATAGCTTGCGCATTAATTCGCATCGTCAACTTGCATTATTCGAAAGCGATGCTATCGATAGCTTCATTGGCACGGCCTTCTCAATCGCGAGTTCAGCTCAGTACTCCAATTTCGGTCGCGCAAACTGCGCTCTTCTGCCTTGACATTTTCGCCACGCGATCCGCGCTCTCCATCAATTCCGGATACGCATCCTGCATCTCGTCGCGCACGGCGTAGACCATCTCGAACATGAACGGTTTTTCCTGCCCAAGCAATCGGCCATGACGAATCGCGCGACGGATAATCTTGCGCAGCACGTAGCCGCGGCCTTCATTCGCGGGAGCACGCCATCGGAAATGAGGAACGTCGCAGCGCGTGCGTGGTCGGCGATGATGCGCAGCGAAGCATCGCGTGTGGCGCATTGCTCATCCTGATACTTCGGTTGACGTCAGCTCACTCGGCCGCCTGCTGATCAGCGGCGTGAACAGATCCGTTTCGAAGTTCGAGATCTTGCCCTGCAGCACAGCCGCAGTGCGCTCCAGGCCCACGCCCGTATCGATCGAAGGCTTGGGCAGCAGGTTCAGCTCGCCCTGCTGATTGCGGTCGAACTGCATGAAGACCAGGTTCCAGATCTCGACGTAGCGCGCCTCATCCTGGCCGAAAGGCTTGATCCTCTCCCGTCTCGGAAGCTCGATGCCCATGTCGTAAAAAATCTCTGAGCATGGGCCGCAGGGACCGGTGTCGCCCATCTGCCAGAAGTTGTCCTTCATGCCGTATTCATGGATGCGCTCTGCGGGCACGCCCTGCCCAAGCCACAGCTCGTACGCTTCCTCGTCGCGGGGAACGCCTTGCTCGCCCTTGAAGATCGTGACGTAGAGCCGGTCTTTCGGAATGCCGAACCACTCCGGCGAGGTGACCAGCTCCCAGGCATAGGCGATGGCGTCCTTCTTGAAGTAGTCGCCAAAGCTGAAGTTGCCCAGCATCTCGAAGAACGTGTGGTGGCGTCGCGTGAAGCCGACGTTCTCAAGGTCGTTGTGCTTGCCGCCCGCGCGCACGCACTTTTGCGAAGTGGTAGCGCGCGAGTAGTCGCGGTGCTCGAGGCCGAGAAACACATCTTTGAACTGGTTCATGCCGGCGTTGGTGAACAGCAGCGTCGGATCGTTGGCAGGAACCAGCGAGGACGAGTGCACGCGGCGGTGCCCCTTCGTCTCGAAGAACTTCAAGAACATCTCACGTATTTCAGAGCCGGAACGGTATTGCATCTTTCAAGTCTAGCAGCGAGCGCGCTATGATTCTCCGGTCAAACACATTCTGCGGGAGGCATTCATTGGCATTGCGCGCGGCTGCAATATTCCTGTTGATCTCCTCTTGTGCCGCTGCCTGCATGGCGCAAAAGTGCAAGGGGATGGAAATCAAATATGACAACCCCATCCAATATCCGAACGCTGCCAGAGCGGATCGCGTGCAGGGGGAAGTAGTCCTGCAGATTCACATTGCAACCGACGGGACGCTTACGGCGGATATCGTCTCCGGCCCCCCGGTTCTTGCCGAATCGGCAAAACGTTTTGTTTTGACCTGGAACGTTGCCTGGCCTTCCGCCGCTCCGCCCACCGCCTGCGCTCCGACCCTGCACGTGACCTACAAATTAAAAGAAGATCACTTTACTTTGAAGACGAAGCTGCCCACCCACATTCTTGTCGAAGCTCCGCCAATAGAAACCAATCACTAAGTCCCAAACATTCACTGCGCAATCAACGCCGTATTGTGCCATAAGTGTCGAAAGTCCACTCTTCAGCCCATCCTTATGAAATCCTTCGCTCCCACTTAGGCGGCCCTTATGCTTCCATGCCTAGTCTGAAATGTTGCTGCGACGTGCAGAACGAACAAGTTCCGTTCCCGCTCGCATAAACGAACACAGATGAGGAGCATGATGCGGGTCCATAGAAAGCGAACGTTTACATATTGTGCGGCGGCTGCCGCGATTTGCTTTTTGACAGGAGGGATACAGGGATTTGCGCAATCAACCGATGCGCAGACATCCTCGACTTCGGCGGAAGCCTCGCAGGCCGACGCGAGTCAATCCAATGTTTTTGCGCGCTGGGCAAAGTATTATTCAGACGATTGGAGCGGCAAAGCCGCCAGCAGCGGTCCCGCTCCGCAAAAACGCGGGCTGCCATCGCCGCTCGATTCGCCGCCCTTTCCCAATAGCGACTGGAGCTACGGCGGATCGCAGGACATCGGTGCACCGGATGGAAATGTGTATCCATTGATGAGCGCCATCAATGGAGCGAAGAGCCGCACAAAAATTTACGGATGGATTGAGCCGGGCCTGAACTTCAGCACCTCCAGCAAAACCAACTTCCCTGAAGCTTATGCGGTTTTTCCAAATCGCCTGGAACTCGATCAGGCCGTGATCTACGTTGAGCGGCTTGCGGATACCGTGCAGACAAAGCATTTCGACTGGGGCTACCACATCACCGCTTTTTACGGGTCCGACTACCGCTTCACAACCGCGAAGGGATATTTCAGCCAGCAACTGTTAAAGTTCAACCGCCAGTATGGTTTCGATCCGGTGATGGAGTATGTCGATCTTTACTTTCCGCACGTTGCTCAAGGTATGGACATACGCATGGGCCGGTTCATCTCTGTGCCCGGCATCGAAGCTCAACTCGCGCCGAACAATTACATGTTTACGCATTCGCTGCTCTACACCATCGATCCTTTTACAGATACAGGAATCATGAGCACAGTTAAGCTGAACAATCACTGGCTGGTGCAGGGTGGATTCTCTGCCGGACACGATGTTGCGCCGTGGACCCCGGATCGCAAGCCCACCGGCCATATGTGTCTCAACTACACCACGACCAGTGGCAACGACAACTTCTATGGCTGCGCCAATGGCATTAACGACGGCAAGTACGCTTACAACAACCTGCAGCAATTTGATGGAACCTGGTACCACAAGTTCAACAAGAGCTGGCACTCAGCCACTGAGGCCTGGTACATGTACGAACGAGACGTGCCAAATGTCGCCGGCAATGTCGCGAACCCTGTTCCGACAGAAACGGGCGCGAACGGCGCCTTCTGCCAGCCGGGGCAACTGCGCTGTACAGCTCCGGAGTATGCCATCGTCAACTATCTGCAGAAGGAATTCAATCCGCACCTGTTCATGTCCTTCCGTTCCGATTTTCTTGATGACAAGAAAGGCCAGCGTACCGGGTTCGCTACGAAATATAGCGAGAACACGCTGATGTTCAGCAAATGGATCGGCAACACCGTCGTCTTCCGCCCCGAGATTCGCTTTGATCGCTCGTGGGACTTGAAGGCATACAACAACGGCAAAAACAATAACCAGTTCACCTCTGCCGCTGACCTGATTTATAAATTCTGACCCTCCCCTGGAACAGAAAGAGAGAGCGTCGTCTCATTCCGAGCCGGCGCTATCTTCAGGGTCAAAGGATTCGAGTGCGCTGAGCGTGTCGTCATCGACTTCCCAGTTTTTGAGAATTTTGAAGATCACTCCGGTAGAGAAGCCGGCGCGCACCAGCATCCGCATCACGCGCGCGGCTTCTTTTTCATTGGAAGGCTTGCGGCTACGCTTCCGTGCCAGATACTGTCGGGCCAGCTCTTCTTCGTTTACGTTCTCGTAGGCCGCATCGAGTGTGCGTGCAATCACGTTGGCGTGCACGCCCTTCTGGATCAAATCCTGCTGGACGCGCCGTTTTCCGAATCGATTATTTTCCTGGCGCAATCGTGTGTAATCTGCGGCGAAATTGGTGTCGTTGAGATAGTGCTGCTCCTTAAGCCGCGCAACAATGCGGTCGATCTTGGCCTCGCCCGTGTCACCTTCTTCGACGCGGGTACGCATCAGCCGCTTGATCTCAGCCACCGTGCGCATGCGGCGGCCCAGCGCACCGATCGCGTATTCATAGAGTGCGGCTTCATCGAGCGGCTGCTTTTTCTTTGGCGTGCGACTAAATCCCATGATTACCTATCGAATTGTCATCCTGACTTTGAATGCAGTGAAGGGGAAGGATCTGCTTCTCCAGGCTGCCACAGGAATCACTTTGTCCATTGATCCACCCAGTCATTCACCGTCTTGTACCAGAGCTGCGAATTCTGAGGCTTCTGCACCCAGTGGCCTTCGTCGGGGAAGTACAGCATCTTCGACGGGACCTTCATCCGCTGCAGCGTAGTAAAAAGCTGATAGCCCTCCGACACATCGAGCCGGTAATCCAATTGGCTGTGAACAACCAGCGTCGGTGTTTTGAACCTTGTTTCGGCCAGCATAGGCGACCACTTGCGATAGAGCGCGCGGTTCTCCCAGGGAGTGCCCTTGAACTCCCACTCGTTGAACCAAAACTCTTCCGTCGTCCCATAAGCCGATTCCGGATTGAACATGCCATCATGCGTGACGATGCACTTGAAGCGGTCCGTGTGCCCAAGAATCCAGTCGGCCATGTAACCGCCGTAGCTCGCGCCCAGCGCGCATTCGCGTCTCTCGTCGATGAAGCTGTAGTGCTGCTCGGCGTAATCGAGCCCGCGCATCAGGTCGATGTAAGGCTTGCCGCCCCAGTCGCCGTTTACACCATCCACGAATGCCTGCCCGTAGCCAGTCGATCCGCGCGGATTGATCATCACGACGACGTAGCCATTCGCCGCGAGAAGCTCCGCGTTCCAGCGATAGCTCCAGCTATCGCCCCATGCGCCCTGCGGTCCTCCGTGGATGAGGAATTTGACCGGGTATTTTTTGTCGGGATCAAAGTTGGGTGATTTGATGAGGAAGCCCTGCACTCTCACGCCCAGCGCGCCAGGGAACCAGAAATCCTCCACCTTTGGTATATCCAAAGAATCGATGAGATCGTCGTTAAGGTGAGTTAAATGGAGTGGCTCGTATGTAGGAGTTGTCACATCCTTGGCGGGTCCGCTTTTGGTAAAGTCGACCGCAAATTTTCGGGCGCTATCATCCATCTCCAATGGATCCGCAACTGCGATCTCAGAAGGACGGTCCACTCTCATTAAATTGCCGATGAACACTAGTCGTCCATTTCGCAACACAGGATGAATGTCACTCCACTCCCCGCGGGTTTTCCCATATCGGTGCAGGTCGTCTCCAGTGATGTTTGTCTCGTAGATGGGTGCTTCGCCGCGATCTCCGGCTACGAAAAAGATGTGTTGCGAATCATCGCCCCACACGAATTCATCTACCCATCTGTCCAGAGGTTTTTCCGTCGGCAGGCCGCCGGTTGCGGGATAGGTTTTCAACGTTAATTCGACTTCTTTCCCCAGCTTCGTCCCACGGTCATAAAGCATCAATCGGAAGCGATCGCTCTCATAACCCGCACGCGCCTGCGAGCGCCACGCAATACACTTTCCATCCGGTGAATAGGCAGGCGAGTGATCGCCGCCGGGGCTGGTTGAAATCTTTACCGGCTTCGCATTTGGATCATCGAGCCGCAGCGTGAAGATATCGGAGTTGGTGCTGATCGCTGGAACCGGATCGAGATTCTCCTCGAACGCAATCTCTTTGCCGTCGGGAGAAAACGCATAGCCATCCGGTCCTCCGAGCGAAAACGGCGGAACGTCGTGCTCGTCGCCCGGAGTCAGATCGCGCGGCGTTCCGCCATTCGATGAAAGCAGAAACAAGTGACTGCGCTTCTCGCCGGTAAAAGCATTCCAATGGCGATAGAGCAGATGCGTGAAGACCTGCGCCTTCACCTTCGACTGTGCCTGCTCCTCATCACGCTGTTTGTTGCACGCATCGTCTTTGCAGTCAGGATAGACGGAAGAGACGAACAGAATATTCTGTCCATCCGGAGACCAGATCGCTCCATCTGTTTCGGTGCTGATGCTCGTCAGCTTGTGCGCTTCGCCAATTGTGCCTGTCGTTGTATCAAATGGAGCAAGCCATATCTGCTGACCGCTGTCGCGTGCGCTCTGAAACAGAATCTGCTTGCCATCCGGCGAAAAGCGCCCACGACTCTCGCCGGCCAGGGAATCCGTGAGCGGCTTTTCATCGCCACCCGCTCCAGGCACAATCCACAAATGCGAGGTGCGGGTATTCTTCCCAAGATCGACATCCGTCACGCCAAACAGCACCCACTGTCCGTCCGGTGAAACAGCAATATCGCCCAGCCGCCGCATCTTCATCATGTCCTCGAAGGTCATGGGACGCTTCGTCTGTGCAGACGCGCATGCAAGAACAAATAAAAAAGGCAGGCAGAATGGGGACAATGGAAATCTTTTTATTCTGGACATGGTTTTTCTCAAAGACAACTACTCATAGTAGCCGGAAGGACATCAGTGCGCGACGGCTTCGCCCCGCAACTCGCGTTCCTTGCGAGGCCGGGGAGGCGGCAGTTCGATCACGAGCGCTGCTCCGTGCGGTTGCAGGTTGTGAGCCCTGATTTCGCCTCCATGATCGCGCACGATGGCATAACAAACACTCAGACCCATACCCGTGCCTGCGCGTGGAGACTTGGTCGTAAAGAAGGGATCGAAAACTCTGTCCGGGTCGGCGAACCCCGGGCCGTTGTCCGAGATCAAAACCCTGATCCCACCCTCATCATGGCTTGCATCCACGCGGATGGTTTTCGGCTCCCTGTGCTCTGAGGAGCCAAAGGCTTCCATCGAGTTATTCAGCACCTGCAGAAACACCTGCTGCAATTGGTTCTGGTTGCCATCCATCTCCGGCAGGTCGTCAGAGAGGTGCAGTTGCAACTCAATTTGGCGGCGATTGAACTCAACGCGGCGCAGGCTGTATAAGTCGCGCAGAATTTCGGTTAATGATACGGGGACGTGCTCGACCGGAGAGGGTTTCCAGAAGCGCAACATACTTTCAATAATCTGCCCCATGCGTTGCGCTTCGCGGCGGATCAACGATAGGTTTTCTTGTGCCGGATGGTTCTCCAGGGTTTCTTCCAGAATTTGCGAGTAGCCAAGTACAACCGTCAGCGGATTATTAAGTTCATGCGCGACCCCTGCCGCAAGCTGGCCCAGGCCCGCAAGCTTTTCCGAACGCGCGACCCGTTGTGCCAGCGCATTATGTTCGCGCATCGCCGTGAGACGGGCAACCAGCAGTTCCAGCGGCAGCAGGTCATCGGCCTGCAATGGTTGAGCGGGCTGTTTCAGTCCGCTCAGGAACAGGCAGCCGTCGGCGACTCCTGCCCGCGTTTCCAGAGGGATCACGTGAGCCCTGAAATACTGCAGCTGCTCCAATGCATCGTCCGTCGCAAAGAGTGGCCGCAGGTCTACCTGCAAGGTACTGCCTACCTCGACAGCAATGCTTTCGCTGCGCCGGAATCGTTCGATTTGCTCAGGCGTAACTCGCAGGCCCAGTGCTTCCAGTCCCATGACCAGGGTGTCTCTCATGCCGGCATGAGCGGCCACATAGTAGTTGTTCTCCACCGTACGCATGAAGAGCAACGCCTGGCTGAAACAACTCACCTCTGTAATCACTTCACATGCATGCTGATAAGCTGCCTCCTCATTCACCCCCGAGAGTAGCGACAAATCAATTTCGGAATAACGTTCCAGCTCGATACGCGCGCGATGATCGCGCTCCTTGGCAGCCCGGTTCTGCGCCAGTTCGTCTTCCAGCACAATCAGAATCATGCCTACAGCCGTCATCACTTTGATGAGGTTTACGCCACGTCCAATTGCGATGGGCGGCGGACCGTTCGCAGTGAAGACCGAGTCGAGCAGCGCAGGCATGCTCCACAGAAAAAAGCCCACTGAGGAAAAAATTACCCCTGGACTCCACCGCCGGCAGGCAGCCACAAACAGCATGGCCGTAATCAGATTGCTACTGCTCTGTGTCAAATACAGCACGTAGTCGTACTCACCTTCGTAGGTGAGCCAGAGGCATACGGCGCCCAGCAATATCGGGAACGAAACCGAGAACCATCGCGGCAACAGGTTTTTGCGCATGCCCCACAGCGTGGCTATCCATGCGGCTGTAACCGTACACAGCAGAAGCAGGCCTTGCAGCCACCCGTGAGCGTCCGGATAAATCGACATGAGCACCGCAAACAAAAGCAGCGGCGCCGCAAACGCATAAACGTAGAGAAACCGCGGCCAGCGCCTAAACCCAAGCGGCGACATCGAGCCAAGAAACATAAGCGCGGCTAGTATCAGGCTGGCGTTTGCTACCGCTAAGCCGAGCCCTGCCCTGTGTATCTGCGCTACTTCAGTAGCCAGACGGAGTAGCGCCATGCTCCACCCGATCAACCAGAGCAGTCTCCGGGCCGTCCGTGCCTGCACGTACAGCAAAGCAAAGACGATCAGCAGCATACTGAGGAGCGTTAGCACCGGAACTCGATACAGCTCAGTCATTGTCAGGAAAAGATGAGGCAAGTGTACGCTGCATGCAGGTAACTTGAACCGAAAAATTGGCTCAAACAGCCCAATTGCGTGTCCATCCACCCCCCGGCGCGTCTATCCTGTTAGTGGAGTGGTTATCGGCTCTCCGTGGAGCATACTTCAGTGATTCGCATACGGCTACGCGCCAAACACTTTCTTCCCCTGGCATTCGTCGTTTGTTTCTTCACCGCTGTGACTGTCTTCGCACAGGTCTCCTACACAGCCATGCCGCTTGACCAGGGATTCGGCAAACTCGACACCTCTGCACGTCCACGCCCGCGCAACAAATCATCGACAACTTCACCGCCAAGGAATCCGAATTTCGCACCGCGATGGGGAACTACACCTATCAGCGCAGCGTGAAGGTAGAAACGATTGATGACGACGGCAAAGTAGACGGCCAGTATTACCAGGTGACCGACATCACCTTTGACCCCAGCGGAAGACGTTATGAGAAGGTAGTCTTTGCGCCGCAAAATTCTCTGCAGCGTGTCTCGATGAGTCCAGCCGACTTTCAGGACATCGAACAGCGCCTGCCCTTCGTCCTCACCAAAGAAGATGTGGGCCAGTACGACCTCACCTACGTCGGTAAGCAGAAGGTAGACGAGGTCGACACCTACGTCTTTGATGTGAAGCCGAAGGTCATCGAAAAGAATAAGCGCTACTTCCAGGGCCGCATCTGGGTCGATCAGAAGGACCTGCAGATCGTCGTCACCAACGGAAAGAACGTGCCCGACGACACGCGCAAAGGCCACGAGGATTTATCGCCGCCGTTCACCACGTATCGCGCACAGATCGATGGCAAATACTGGTTCCCTGTCTACACGCGAGGTGAGGGCGTCCTGCACTTTTCCGGTGGTAGCGGCTATTTAAGCCAGGACGTGCACATGCGCGAAACCCTGAAGTATGCGAATTACAAGCGCTTTGGTTCGTCGGTCAAGATCACCTTCGACGGACAGGAAATCGGAAGCGGCACAGACAATCAGCAGAAGCCGCCGCAACAGCAGCCAACGAAGCCTCAGTAGTAGAGATACTTTCTCCACTTCGAATCGCTGTGGCCGATCATCCGCATGATGTGCCGGCTGGTATGCAGCGTAAAAGGGCGCGGCTCGCGCAGCAGCTTCATGTCTTCGAGCTCATGCAGCATTTGATTACCCTTGCTCGGTTGCATGAGTGGCAGCAGGCGACAAGATTTTCCCACGTCGACAGGCCGCCGCGTGAGCGCGGGATCACATGATCGAGCGTCAACTCTCCGGCCGGCAGCACAACACCGCAATACTGGCAGCTGTTCCGGTCGCGCAGCAGAATATTCTTGCGCGACAGCGCACGCGTCTGGTGCGGGATGCGCCGGTACTCAAGCAGTCGAATCACCGACGGCATCGGCATGCGCACGCGCGCGGCATGCAGCATCGCACCCTGCTCTTCTTCCGTCTTGGCGATGCCTTTCAGCACCAATACCAGCGCACGGCGCGCTCCGCAGATGTTGATCGGCTCATATGAAGCGTTCAGCACCAGCACCGGCGCCTGCATAGTGCTGCCGACATAGGGCCGCATGTCCTCGCGTGGAGCTACGGCGGCATGCTTCTGTTTGCGCGCGTGAATCATGGCTCTTCCCAGAGACATCTCTCCCCCAGACCTGTATCAAAACCCGAAATCAAGACCTGTACGAGCACAGCTCCCGGCGCTTACACGCTGCGAGCCGCAGGAACAAACCCCGCATCCCAGAACGCCACATCCTCGTGCATCGGCACTTCCTTCGCAGGCAATGCGGCTGGCTGGATCGTCTCCTGCCGCTGCGCCCGCGCTGCCGTGGCTACATGCACGCTTGTTGCTCCGGCTTTCCGCAGCGCCTGCGCGCATGCCCGGGCCGTCGCTCCCGTGGTGTAAATATCGTCGATCAGCAGCACATCCGTGCCCTTTAATTTTTCCGGCGAAGGTGCAAAAAAAGCGCCACGCACGTTAGCGCGACGCTGGTGCGGGGTAAGCCCCGCCTGGCTTTCCGTGGAGCGGCGACGCTCCAGCACGCCTGTCGCCACAGTCAATTTCCATTCCGGATGCGCCTGCCTCAGCGCCTTCACAGTCGCTTGCGCCAGCTTCTCTGCCTGGTTGAAGCCGCGCTGCCGCTGCTTCCTGCGAAAAAGCGGTACCGGAACCACCAGCAGCTTCCGCGGAAGCTTTTCAAGCGCCAGAATCTGCATCGCCACAAGCTGTCCAGCGTTTCCGCAATCGGCTCCATCCTGTCGTATTTCAGCAGATGCAGCATGGCCCGAAGATTGTCCTGATAAAGGCCGTGGGCCACGGCATGGTCAAACGGTGGAGCAGCTACCCGGCATACCCGGCACAGAAGCTTGTCACTCGTGCCAAAGTCCTGTACACCAAGAGCTTCGCCGCAAATCGCGCACAGGCATCCAGATTGTTCGGGAAGTTGTTTCCAGCAGGAATCGCAGACAGGAACGCGGGAAAAGCGCAGGAGAGATTCGCCGCAAAGACGGCATGGGGCAGGGAAGAGAGCGCAGCACAGGTTGTCCACCGGACTTCGCAGCACACGAGAGATGGCTCTCCATGCTGAGGTACCGGCCTGTCTTACGTCGAGCGCGTTTGTATCACGCTGACTGCAGAAGATGCACCTCTCACGGCGGGACAGCCCGCCATTGCAAAAGAGTATACAGCGAAACCCTGCACAATTCCAGGTGCCACCCAGATCGTGCCACCGCGAAGTTGGAATACTTTTGGACGACTGACAAACCGCTCAGTACCATCGATAATGCGATTGTCATCAGTGCGCGACTAGCAAATCGCCGTGATAGTAAGTCACTACGCCGTTCCGGACAAGCGGTGCGAAGTGGCATTCGCGAAGTATGCCATTGGAAGGCATTACCAAGACCGCTGGCAGCCCCGCATCCACCTCGGGACCATAGCCCTCACCTGTTAGCTTGCCTTCTTCATTTACCGAGATACGAGTAGGCGTAATATTTCCGTTTGAAGGGATCGCCGTTATCAGCTTCACATTGCAACCGCTGATCTGCTTGAGCAACTCTTGGCTCCTGAGGACTGGCAGCGGATCAGCGATCTTCGAAGTGAAGTGCAACACTAGTGGCATTTCCATTTGGACTGCAACTCCATTTGCGTCGACGAGCGGCTTGAACTTGTAGCGCAATGCCTGCTCCATCCCGAAGGTCTCTAACCCCGGCTGGTCCGAATTGTGCTTTGCCGTCTCCCTTACTTGGCCGGCACGATCCGTGCGCGCGTAGACGATCATGTAACCCTCGGTCTTTCCTTCGCGCACCGCGGGCCAGTCAATCTCCGGAGCATTTTCTATTAAACTCTCTTCTTTCAGAGTCGAAACGAAGGCTGTCTTGATCTGTTGCTCGGAAGGAGTGGGAGTCGTCACAGCAAACAGGTCCTCAGGGGCATCCCGTAATTCCTCCAGCGTAGTCAGATGGGCGACAATCTCCTGATAGTCCTGTACAGAGGTTTTGTATGTGCGCGCGATCTCTTTTTTGCCGAATGACTTCCAGTCTTCAAAATCGACGTTATAGTTCATGGTCATTACGGACTCAAGGCGCGGCTCGGACCCTGTATAACAAATGATTCCCCATGTCATCTGATCAGTAATCCCGCCGGGCCGGTCATCCCGCCGCAAACAACTATTTGTAATATGCTGACCAAGCATGATTGCACCGCCGCGACCTCGAAAGTTCTCTCCCATAGGGACCGGATCAAGAATGGCATCGACAAAATTTTCGAGCCAGCGGGGATAGTAATCACCTGAGTTGGTCTCCATGACCTGCGCGCCGTTCACGATGCGGGTCTGACTGAAGGCCGGTGATGCAATGACTGTTTTGTATTTCTTTGCCGCTGCCCACCACACCTCTACTTGACCTGAGTAGGGCGATCCGGTAGTCCCGATCATCAACACGACACGGAACGGATTGCCCCCTTCCGTCAGTGAGGACGCCTTCAATGCACGGCTAAGCGCAGTATCTGCATCGACACGCTCACCCTGCATCTGAGGAAAGCTGGAAAACTGTGCATGGAGTGGCGATAACCCAAAGAACAGAAGCAGGAATATAAGGAGCCTGACGTGTGGCATTGAACCATCGTACATAGGGGATTCTCATTCGTTAGATCAAGTGGTTTGTTGATCAGCAGCATATCGGAATTATGTCGAATGGCGGCAAAGCAGCTGTCGATTTATGAGATAGGTCTAATCATTCCAAGTGACATCGCATGATCTGAGCAGCCCTCAGGCGTGAACGCGGCTCCCGGCAGCATTTCATCTCAGACCGCCACAACCTTCTTCGCAACCGGAGCAACCTGTTTCCCTATCAGCGTCGCGAAAACTCCGGCCAACACCAGCATCACTCCGATCAGTTGAAATGAGGACAGCCGCTCTCCGGCTAACACGGCCCCGGCGAACAGCGCAATCACAGGGTTGACATATGCATAACTCGCCACGCGCGTCGTTGGCTCATGCGCAATCAGCCATACATAAGCGGTAAACGCCAGAATCGAAGCAGCAAAAACCAGGTACGCCATACTGAGAACCAGAGTAGGCCGCAGCAGCACATCCAGCGAAGGCAGCCGCCGCATCTCTCCTGTCGCCGCAGACAGCAGAAACAACAAACCGCCGCCAATGGCCATTTGCCATCCTGCGTTGAGCGTCTGCGGCCTGGGCAGAATCAGTCTGCGCGACAATAGCGTCCCGCCCGACCAGCAAAGCGTTCCCCCGATCAGCACCAGCATGGCAAGCGTCGAGGCGCGCGCACCCGAACCAGGAGCCCGCCACGCCAGCACCACAACCCCTGCGAACCCAAGCACCACCCCAATCACTGACAGCAGCGTAGCCTTCTGCGTGCGCAGAATCGCCAGTTCACCGATAAAGATCCACACCGGAATGATGGCCGAGATCACAGCGGCAATCCCCGAAGGCACGCGAATCTCACCCCAGAAAAGCGCTGCATACATCAGAGTGAACATGATGAAGCCGAGCGTACCGGCGCTCAGCAGCGAACCGCGCGGCATCTCAATCTGGCCGCGCAAATAGCTATAGGCAATCAGCAGCAGGCCAGCCAGAGTAAAGCGAAACCCTGCGGCAAAAAAAGGCGGCGCCACTGCGACAAGTTCGCGAATCGCCAGAAACGATCCGCCCCAGAGAATATAAATCGCCCCATAAGCCAGCAGTCTGCGAATGGACATGGTCTAGGATAGCGCCACGCGGAAACAGCCTGTCTCCTCTCTCCCGTGAATCGGGATGATCGCGAGTTTGCGGGATCATCCCTTTCCGACTGCCTTCGCTGTACTTATCTCGGTAACTGACTGCAATGGCGATTTATCATTCGTCCAGAGTGAGTATCGGTAAGTGAAGCGCGGTTTTTTTCTCAATCGTGCGCGACAATCAAGCCAAGGGCATATCGACGGCTGGCACGTTACACGGCCAGTGCGGAGGAATCCGTCCGGAAAAAGGTCCTTCGTGGAACTCCCTATAATGGAGGCGCGAATAATTGCGCATAACGTTTTCATCAGCTACTGCATTACACCCGTAAATCTGTGGAGGCGGAGGGTCGATGAATAGATTGAAAATGCCCGCCTGGTCCTTTGCAGGCGGATTGATCATCTTGCAGATGATCCTGGTTGCGATCATCGTTCATGGCGAGTCGCTCACCTTCGATGAGGGCGACCATATTTTCGCCGGCTACATGATGTGGCATAGCGGCGACTACGGTCTGAATCCCGAGCATCCGCCGCTGGTGAAACTGGTGGCGACACTGCCTCTGCTGCAGGAGAAGCTTTGGGTGCCTCCGCTGCAACAGCGAATGTTCAAGACAGAGGCGTACCGGGATGGCCGTGATTTTCTGGAACATAATGATGGCCCAGGGCATCGCCTGCTTTTCCGCATGCGCCTGGCAGCAGGTGTCTTTGCCGTGGGCCTCTCCGTGATGGTGTTTCTGATGGGGAGCACAGCTCTTTGGCGAGTCCGCTGGTTTGCTGGCTTTGCTCTTGGTGGTCTTCGAGCCCAATGTGTTGGCCAACAGTGATCTGGTCACGACCGATATGGGAGTCGCTTGCTTCTTTCTGGCCACAATCTATTGCTTCTACCGTTACGCAAGGCAGCCATCTGTGATTCGTCTGTTGCTTACCGGCCTGGCCGCTGGACTCGCGCTGTCGGCCAAGCACAGCGGGATTTTGCTGGCTCCGATGCTGCTGGGATTGACGCTGGTCGAGATCGCCTGTGCCGAGCGGGGACAGCGCAAGCGGATGGCCGGGACACTGTTTGGCGGATTTGCAGCCATCGTGGTCCTCGCGGTTGTGGTGCTCTGGGCTTTCTACGGTTTTCGCTATGCGGCCAGACCGGCAGGGCTGGTGATGAACCCGACGCTGAGCGAATACGCTGCACCCCTAACGGGGGTGAACAGTTGGGTGATAGGACATCTCGCCAACTGGCGGTTGCTGCCGGAATCCTACCTGATGGGGATGACTGACATCCACTATGCAGCGCAGCAGTATCCGATCTTCCTGCTGGGGCACGACTATGCTCACGGTGTTTGGTGGTACTTTCCAGTCGCGCTGTCCATCAAGACCTCTCTGGGCTTGATCGGTCTGGTGGTTGTGGCCGGTATTGCGCTGATCAGCAGGCGGCTCAGGCAGAGAAGAGAATTGGCGTACCTGGTTGTGCCTGGCGCTATCTATCTGACTGTGGCGATCCTCAGCGGTATGAACATCGGCACTCGTCATGTTCTGTTCTTGTATCCACTGGCCGCGTTGCTGGCAGCAGCGGGTCTGACAGCGCTCGCGCAGCATAGCCGACGCTGGATTTGGATCGGTGGAGGTTTGGTGGCGTTTCATATCGTTTCTGCCATGGCTGTGTTTCCGGCAGAGATGGCGTATGGCAACGAAGCCTGGGGCGGAACGGCAAACACGCACAAATACCTGAGCGATTCCAGTGTGGATTGGGCGCAGCAGCTGCCGCACATCAAGCAATGGGTTGACGCCCATCCTGGCGAGGAGTGCTGGTTCGCCTATTCCGCTTATCCGGATCTTCGTCCGCAAGCCTACGGCATTCCCTGCCACCCGCTGCCCACGGCTCATACCGGAGGAGAGATCCTGCCGGTCGACGTGCCTGAAACCATCCATGGCAACCTCCTGTTAAGCGCAGACGATCTGGAAGCCTGTGACTGGCCCAGCGACCAGTTGAATGTCTTCGAGCGATTTCGGTGGATGCCGATGGCGGAGCAGATCGATCACAGTGTGTTTGTGTACCATGGCGATTTCCATGTGCCTGAAGCGGCGGCGTTGGCAGCAGTCCAAAAGTCGAAGATCCTGCTGAGGGAGAATAAGCCCGCAGAGGCTTTGGTTGCGGCAAAGAAGGCTGTCGCTTTGCAGCCGGAGAATTTGCTGGCGCAGATGGCCTTGGGAGACGCCCAGACGGCATTAGGCGACAAAAACAGTGCACGAGCCGCCTATGAACTGGCGCTGGCGGCGGCGCATCGATTGGAAGCCGACGCCCAGCCGCTGTTTGTGCCGGATTTAGAGCAGAAGCTGCATCCATAACCCGGAATTTGTAACGCGAAGCCGCATAGGCTAGGCGAAATCCCATGACCCGAAAAATCAACGGTTGCTGACAGGCCAACACACTCCTCCAAAGTGGTCTTCCGGCCAAGGATCGAGCTGGTAAACGCCCCAGAATTGACGCACGTCTAGCTTTCGATTTATGAAGCAGATTGCAACCATCCCATTTTCGACCACACCGCACAACGCATCCGTCTACACTGCAGAAACCATAACAATCCTGATACACTCTCGCTTCCTGGAGGTTTGTCTTTGGCCACATTGCAGGGTTTTGAACCATATGTTTCCGCCAGAGAGTCACGCCGAGAGTTCACCGTCCGCGCTGTCCTGCTCGGCTGTGTCTTCGGCTTTTCTCTTCGGAGCGGTCACCGTCTATGTCGGCCTCCGCGCCGGGCTCACCGTCGCAGCCTCCATCCCGATCTCGGTGCTGTCCATCAGCGTTCTGCGCGCATTAGGCAAAGCCTCGATCCTCGAAAACAACATCGTCCAGACCACAGGCAACGCTGGCCAGTCCATCGCTGCGGGAGTCATCTTCACCCTGCCGGCGCTCATCTTTCTCGGCTTCGACCTCGAATACATGCGCATCTTCATGCTGGCGCTGCTGGGCGGCTGGCTCGGCGTGCTCTTCATGATTCCGCTGCGCCGCCAGCTCATCGTCGAAGAACACGGCAACCTCACCTACCCTGAAGGCACCGCCTGCGCCGATGTGCTGATCGCCGGCGAACGCGGCGGATCGTTTGCCAGCCGCGTCTTCTTGGGTCTTGGCCTGGGTGCGCTCTACACGCTTTTCCAGAATGAAAATCTGCTGGGCGCGTGGCCCGGCACGCCCAACTACGAACCCAAGTGGCTTCCCGGTTGCAGCCATTCGCGCCGACGCTACGCCGGAATACCTCGGCGTTGGCTACATCATCGGTCCGCGCATCGCGGGCACGCTCTTTGCTGGCGGCATTATCAGCTGGCTCGTCGTCATGCCCGCCATCCACTTCTTCGGCGCCCACTTTAACGGGCCGATCTATCCCGGCACCGTGCCCGTTTCGCAGATGTCCCCCAGCGATCTGTGGCGCACCTATGTTCGACCCATGGGAGCAGGCGGAGTCGCCGCCTCCGGCCTCATCACGCTGCTGCGAACCCTGCCGACCATCTGTCAGCGCGTTGCGCGCCGGCATGAAGACCATCGGCAAAAACGGTCGTAGCAGCGATTCAGCCTCGCGCACGGAGCGCGACATCCCGATGAGCATCGTAGTCTTGCGGGCAGCGGCCTGCTGGTGCTGATGATCTTCCTCTTCCTGACTTTCAAGCCGATCCCCGGAGCGCAGACGGGTTGGCTCGCCAACCTTGCGGCAGCGCTGCTGGTCATGGTCTTCGGCTTTCTCTTTGTCACTGTCAGCAGCCGCATCTGCGGGCTGATCGGCAGTTCGCCAATCCGGTCAGCGGCATGACCATCGCCACGCTCATGGCAACGTAGCCGCGATCTTTCTGGTAAGCGGCTGGACCGCGCCCGCTTTTGGAGCGCTCGCCATCACCATCGGAGGCATCGTCTGCATCGCCTCCGTCCAATGCGGGCGATACGTCGCAGGATCTAAAAACCGGATTCCTGATCGGGGCAACGCCGTGGAAGCAGCAGTCGCTGTCATGGTTGGCGTCGTGGTGTCAGTGTTCTCTATCGGCCTGACGTTAATGCAATGAACAAGGGCTGGAAGATGTTCACGCCGATGAAACAGCCCATCGCTTTAACGTGAGCGCGCCACCCGATGGCGTGCAGATTCAGCAGCAACATTTCTCGCGCCAGCGTTTCCTGCTCACCAAACCTGACAATTCCACGCAGTTCGTCCAGGGCAGCCAGTATGTGTTGTTGAACGCGCTCGGCTCTACCACTCTGGCCGATGGCAAGTATCTCTACAACCCGCAGACGCGGCAAGATCGAAGTTCAGTGGATGCAGGGCATCGGCAGCGAGAAGGCAGCAGCGCCTCAGGGCCGCCTCATGGCCACTGTCATCAACGGAATCCTCTCGCGCAAACTTCCCTGGGGCCTTGTCTTCTTGGGCGTCTTTCTGGTCATTGCCGTTGAAGTACTCGGCGTCCGCTCTCTCTCTTCGCAGTCGGAGCCTATCTCTCGATCGGCACAACGCTGGCCATGTTCTGCGGCGGCATCGTGCGCTGGATGGTCGATCGCGCCGTCGCCAAAGCAGGCGGCGACGCCTGCAGATACCAGATAGCGAAATCTCTCCGGGCTCGCTCTACGCCAGCGGACTCATCGCCGCAGGCGGCGTCATGGGGCTGATGGGTGTGGCGCTGAAACTCTACGAAGCAGCTACCGGGAACGAAGTGCATCTCTGGTTCCCTGCAGGCAGCGCGATCTACAACTTGCTTCAGCATCAATCCATCTCCATCGTTGCCTTTGCCCTGCTCGCCTTCTCGCTTTATTACTTTGCGAGAAAGCCGCTGAATAACAAATAGACGAGATAATCAGGTAACTGATCGTCGGGGAAAACGTGCATCCAAGCTCGTGGAGGGTTTGAAATATGCTTTTTCCCCGAGGGTACTGCCGACGCTATGCAGTCATGTTGTCGGACTTTTAATCGTCGCTGCGGGCTGCGACAAAACGAAACCGGACACATCGAACTTCAAGACCGCCATCAACAATTACTATTCCGCCGCATCTTAGCTGTGTCTGGTCGAGCCCGGTGAAATTTCCTGCGCAGGCCGACACGTCAAATGACGAACAGACCAAAGGGTTTCGACGCGCTCACCGATGCGGGTCTCTTGACGCGCACAGCCGCATGAGAAGAAGCGCTTCCTCATCGGCTCCAAGCAGGTCAACGACTACGACGTATCGGACAAGGGTCGCACTACGTGGACCCCTGACCAGATCGCAGCCCGGCTATGGCAACTTCTGCTATGGCCATCGCGACGTAACATCGATCGATAACGTCGCGATGAGCACGAATCAAAGCGGAGCGAACATCGCAACGGTGAGTTATCACTACGCCCTCACCGGCGTTCCCGACTGGGCAAAATCGCCGGAGACGCAAACGGCCTTCCCGAATGTCCAGGCCGATCTCTCAACTCCGAAGACGGCAACCGCAACGCTTGTGCAGACGCAGGACACGTGGCAGGTCTCCGCCGACTGATCAATCTCAAGGCTGCGTCACACCATTCGACGCAGCCTTGACATAATTCCTCCGGCAAATCTCATACACTCGGAATCATGCAGGAAGGTATTCCCAGTCGCACAGCATTCGGAGTCGCCCGGCGCCGCGCTGCTCATCAACTCCTCGACCATTCTCCACTGGTGCTCGACGATCCTGTCGCCGTCCGCATCCTCGGCCCGCAGACCGCAGCCAGTATCACTGCTGAATCAGACAAGCACGCGAATCCATTCTCCCGAGCCATGCGCGCCTTCATGGTCGCGCGCAGCCGCTATGCGGAAGACCATTTACACAGCGCCATCGCAAACGGCGTCACCCAGTATGTCGTTCTCGGCGCAGGCCTCGACACCTTCGCGTATCGCAACCCATATCCTGATGACAAAATCTCTCTCTTTGAGGTCGATCATCCGGCAACGCAACAGTGGAAGCGCAACCTCCTGGCAGAAAACGCCATGGCAATCCCATCCACGCTCACGTTTGTCCCCGTCGACTTTGAGAAGCAGACTCTCACCGAGGGCCTCGCCCAAACCGCATTCGATTTCAACAATCCTGCATTTTTTTCGTGGCTTGGCGTCACGCCCTATCTCACGCTCGAAGCCTTTCGCGCAACCATCCACGCCATCGCATCTTTGCCGCAGGGCACTGGCGTCACCTTTGAATACGCGCTGGCGCGTTCCTTCCTTACATCTCGGGAAAAGATGGCCTTCGATCTCATCGCTGCGCGCGTGGCAAAGGCAGGCGAGCCATTCCAGCTCTTCTTTTCACCGGAGCAAATGCAGCAGGAACTCCGTAGCCAGGGCTTCAGCCGAATCGAAGAGTTGACATCTGGCGACATCAACGCCCGCTACTTCCACGGCCGCAGCGACGGCTTGGAATTGCAGGGTGGCGTAGCGCGTCTCATCACCGCATGGCTCTGATTCAGTGTGGTTGTTCGGTGGGTGCCGGAGCCGCGTCCGGTTTTGCCGGCGCAGGTTGTGCCGCAGCATCCGCTTTCCCTGGCGCAGGCACAGTAGCCGATACCGGCATTGTCGTCGGCTGTGCGGTAGAAGCCTGCTGCGGCAACGGTTTGTGCGGGATCACAACGGTATTCACCGCCGAAGGATCATCCCGCAGCTTTACATATAACGAGCCGCCCACCGGATGCGGAACCTGCAGCGCATTTCCCGCAAATCCATCCGGGACCTGCATGCCCTGGCTGAAACCAGGATCGGAAGCGACTGCATCCAGAAGAAACAGATTGGTTCCCGTCAGCGTGCAGGGCGCGGAATTTTTCGTGCACTGCAGCCCATCCAGTACCGGCAAGCGCACCAGGTTCGCAAGCGGCTGCCAGTCACCCGCTCCTTCCTTTGCTCCCACTGGACGAAAACGCAGCGGGCCAAAAGCCGACGGGCCAAAGTTCTTCGCCGGATCGACCGTGGCCAGCGCCGTCTTTGCATCCTGCAGTGTCAGGCTGCCGTCAGCCAGGCTCAGCGTCGTATGGAAAGCGCCATCTGCCGTGGCCACTTCAATTTTCAGATCGGGCGTGAAAGTTTCCGGCGTCACCGCTTTGATGGAAAACACGAGCCTGCTGTTCAGCGGTACTTCATTCGTGTCGCTCAATGCGATATGCGTATCTTTACCTGGATCGGAAACCTGCACGCTCTTGCTCAGTAATTGAACCTTCGGCCGCGCATTCACCACGCTTGCTTGCACATCCAGCGACCGCCCATCTTTTAACTGCACGTGCGCGGTGACCTTGTCGCCGGCATGCAGCTGCGCCGCGGCATCGGGCTTGGCTGCTGTCATCGTCAGGTTGTCGCCGCTTGCCGTATTCGCCAGTTTTCCCGGCTGAAACTGAATGCCTTTTAATTCCAGGCTTGCCACTTCATCCAGGCGATTACCGGCCAGCACGCCTTCCGCATCGCCCGCGTTCAACGTGAAGCTTACATACTTGCCCGCTTCTGCCAGGCTGTGCAGCGCAACCTTCTCCGGCTCTTTTGCTCCCGCCTGCTTAATCAGCAGGGTCAGAGCGCCCGGATTTTCATCCTTCAGCGGTACGGTAACCTCAAGCTGATCCGGCTGGTCGGCCTTCCACGTTGTTTTAATTTCCTTGCCCGCATCCGTCTTCGCTGTGATCGATTCAACGCAGGTCGCGTTGCCCGAAGTGAAGTGCAGCGTATCGTCGCGTCCTACCACCAGCGCATGCGTATCTGTGGCCGCCAGTTCCCACTTTGTCGACTGCGCATTCTGCAGATGGAAAGTCGGGCCCTGGTACGGCGCGAATCCCCACGTGCCGCGCAACGTGCCCGTAATGCTGTTATTCAGCTCGCCTGTCTTCACCGACTTGGTCTCCACCACAAAACCACCCTGCGACGGATCGGCCTTCACCGGAATATCGACGTCCTTGCCATTCTTGTTTTTCACGCGCAAGACCATATCGTGCGCATAGCTAGTGGCAAAGGTCAAAGGTGCGCCTTCCACCGGCAGCACCAGTTGCTCTCTTGCTACGCAGAATTCCTGCTTCTCATCCACCGGCCGCAGCGGCGGCAGATGCCCACCGTCAATCGCAGGCAACGCCATCACGATTACCGATTTCGGATTGCGGAACGATGGCGGCGAATTCAACTTCAGATCTACTTCGTCATTCTTAAAAGTGCTCAACGCGGGAATGTATTGATACTGTGCCGTGTGTACCGTCTCCAGGATGTGCGCAATGTCGATCACCGAGGCAACATAGGGGCTGAAGTAACCAGCGCCAGCGCGCGCCGTATAGCTCAGTTGCATCGCCAGATCGCTCGTCGCGCCGGAAGTCAGCGCATCTGTGACGGAAAGCGTGTGTCCGTCATCCATCACCAGTTCGCTTTGTTTCTGGACGAGGCACGAGGCCTGCTGCTCGACCACCTTCTGCAGGCAGTCCTGATCGAGCTTGATGTTCAGGCTGCGCGCCAGCAGCGGCGAAACGTCCTTCAGCTTGTCCGGATTCGTCTCGTTGATCTCGCGCACCGCATCGAGATAAGTATCGAGACGCGCCTTGTCCAGGCTCAGCTGGTTCAGGTCCTGGGAAGCGCGCACAAAGGAACCAGGCCGCGAATGTACCGCATCCCGCATGGAGCCAAAATCGCCGCCTGTGGAGGGTGCAAGAAAAATAATCGCCTGCTGCGCATCCTTCGGCACGGTGACGAAAATGCCTTCCGAATCGACTTTTTTGTTCCAGGTCTCAGCCTTCGTGAACCAGTCTTCCGGCGGAGGATTTGTCGAGCCGCGCAGGAACGTCACCACCATCAGGTATTTCACCGATTGCCCCGGCGGCAGCACAGGATGAATCCACAGCCTGTCCCCGGCAACCAGGTTTGGAACCTTCCCGATAGGCAGTGTCTTGCCATTGCGCGTTACGCGCACTTCCACCTTTGGCCCGGCCAGGTCGAACGGCGCAGGCTCGGCGAAGGCAAACAAAGTCATCGACAACAGGACAGCAGCAATCACGCGGGATCGTTTCAACATAGTTTTTTACAGGCAATTGAAGTATCCGCATTTTTAGATGCGGGTTGAGCCTAGGGTTTCAAGCTGATCTCCGGATAGAAAAACATCATCTTTTTCTGACCGGTCCGTTCAAGGCAGCCCATGATGATCTATCCTTCTATTCTATTGTTCTGCCTTCCCGGTGTCCCGTCTTCAGCCCCATTTGCATAAAGATCGTCATCAGGTTTTCGCAAAAAGCGTTGGCCCCGGAGCGCAGGGTGTGTCACAGGAAGTCACGGTTCCTGCCTGGGGTAAAAATAAAAGCAGGCTGTCCTGTATAAACCCGTATCCATCCATCCGGTTTCGCCAAACCTGTCTTTTCCGGGGCAAATTGAGTTGTCAAGCCCCCAAGCCGTCAAATATTTTCTAACCCGCTCATTCTAAGTCGATTATGGGGGGTCGAAGTTGGCGTACTATTACCCGCCGATGCGCTAAAATAGAGTTAGGGCAGATTTCCTCAGATGTGAAACAGCTTTGAAGGAAGCCCATTACCCATCCGCGCGGATGGGTCTTTTGTTTTCAATTACTTACCCGTAACCCGATTAAATTCGATCAATTGCGGGTATCCCAATTCAAGTTCATTGTTTTCATAATTTTAGGAAACCCCCACTCCTCCAGGGGTCGTCTTATGAGCGGCTGCGGGTACACGTTTACGACCGCGGTTCGGCGCCAGCAGCCGCATCGTGATCCAGAATGCCGGATAAGGAAGACCGTTGAGCCAAAGACCCACATAAAGGCCCCTGCGGCTGCCTGGTCCATCAGAGGGCTTACCCCCAGCGGGTTCGACCGGGCAATGTAGCTCGGGTAAATGGGCCGTCCGGCAAAACAGAGAAAAGCGGAGAGCCCGGTATTCACGATATCCGCAGTAAGAATGTATGGCAGAAGCATCCAGCGCAGTTTGCGGCGGGAGGTGGGCCACGGCCGCAAAATCGGCCACCAGAACAGGATGCTGGTAAAGAAGAAACAGGCGTGCTCCAGGTTGTGCCAGTTTTCCGAGCGTAACGCCAGCTCATACGCTGCCGGAACATGCCAGCCGATATAGGCAATGTTCATTGCGAGCCATGCCGGCTTCAGGCTCGTCAGGAATCGCCCCACCTGCTTAAGCCAGTGAATGCGGAAGAGGGGTCCAAGCACATTCCGGATCACGATTCTTGGCAGCCCGCGGAGCAGGGGCACCTGCGGCGCGCCCAGCAGCAACAGTGGAGGCGCCACCGACATAAAGAGGAAGTGTTGCGCCATATGTGCCGAGAGCAGCCGGTCATCCAGAGTGTCCAGAGGAGATGCCGTTGCCAGAAAGAGAGAGAAGAGTCCGCCTAAAAAGCAGCCAAGCCGCCACTCGGGAAACTGCGCCGGGCGTGTTCTCCCGATCAGCAGCCAGCCCCGCAGATAGATCAGCGCCGTCAGGAACAGCGCCAGCGTTGTCAGAGGTGGAATATCCCAGTTGAGGAGGACGGATTGAAGCTCAGGCGACATCGCTGCTTTTATCTTCCCTCGGACTGAGGGTGCCCCATCCTGTCGCTGTGTTTGCGACAGGATGGGAACGGACGCTTCGCAAAGGCTGAGAATCCCAAAAGCGTCCTCATGCTGTCATCCTGAGCAACGTGAAGGATCTGCTTCTTGCCTCGGTTGGCAAAGCTCTTGGTCTCAAGGCTGCTGTGCCTTCTGCTCCTGCTCTGCCGCATTTGCCGCCGGAAGCTGTCCCGCAGGCTTCAGTGTCTCGAGGAAACGCACCAGAGCCGTCACTTCCGGCGGACTCAGGTTTTTACCGTAGGCCGGCATGTTGCCGCCGCCCTGTATCACCTGCCGGATCAGCTGGTCTTCGGTCAGGCGTGTGGCCACGGTATCCAGTGCCGGCCCGCGCATGCCGCCCGATCCACCAATCGCATGGCAGTTGCGGCACTGCTTGGCCTGAAAGACCACAGCGCCCTGCCGCTCCAGTGGATTCTCGCGCGTGCATCAGCTTCTGGCGGAACCGGATCGCCGCTCCACGCATCCATCATCGGACTCCACGGAGTGAAGGTGGCAAGATGGGTGAAGACGCCCCAGGCGACCGCGACCGTAACCAGCATAAGTACGGCAACAGGCCGGCGATGCCAGCTCTTCTCGCCCTCGCCTGCCACAAACGGCAGCGCAAGCAGAGCGCAGATGCCGATCACCGGAGCGATGAGTACGAACGGAGTTTCAAGACTCGGCGGAAGATAAGAGAGCACCGCGTAAAGCCAGAGGAAGAAGAAGTCCGGCTTCGGAGCGGTCTGAATAATCGTGGGATCAGGTTGTCCGCTCGGACCGTAAGGCCCGAAGACGAAGGCGCATACCGCAACCGCGGCAACGATCGCGGCGGAGAAGAAGAGATCCTTCCACAAGGCGTCGGGCACGAATGGCACGCCGTCCTTGATGTGCCAGCTCGTGGTACTCCTGCATGTAAGTGCTGCGGCGGACGACCCGGCCCGGCATCGGCCATTCGTTGATGCCGAGCTTCAGCACCATCCACACATGCACGGCAACAAAGAGGAGCAATGAGCCGGGAATCACGAAAACGTGTAGCGCAAAGAAACGCGAGAGCGTGGCCCCGCCGATGATTGGCCCGCCCAGCATCAGGTTCACCAGCGGGCCGCCAATCAGCGGCACGCGGCTGGCGATCGAGGCGCCGATACCGAGGCCCCAGTAGGCATCCTGATCGAAGCGCAGCACCTGTCCGGTGAAGGCCATGCCCAGGGTCATCAGCAACAGAAAAACGCCGACGATCCAGGTCAGCTCGCGAGGAAATTTATATGCGCCGAAGATGAAAACCTGCGCCATGTGAATCAGCACGACGGCGACCATGAAGTTCGATCCCCAGCCGTGCATGGCGCGCAGGAACCAGCCCAGCTGGATCTGATGATTCAGTACGTCCAGGCTCTTCCATGCTTCGCTCGCGGAAGGCACATAGACGAGCGCCAGCAGGATGCCGGTAGCGATCTGCAGCATCAGCAGCGTCATGGCCGCGCTGCCGAAGACATACCACCAGCTGGCCGTGCTCTTCGGAACCGGATGCAGAATCGCATCCTTGACCGGCGCTTCCAGCTGCAGCCGCGTGCTCGAACCAGTCGTAGAGTTTCTTCATCCGAGACATGGAGACTTCCCTTTCCCGAGGCGGGCCTGCTCCGCCAGCGTGGGCATCAGGCCCGCGTTGATGTGCAGTTCGCCGTTCACGACTTTGTAATCGTAGGTAAAAAGCCCGCGCTCCGGCGGCCCCGAAGCCCGCTCTCCATCGGCGTAATACACGCCGCCGTGGCAGGGACACATGAACAGCTCCGATTGCGGAAACCACCGCACAGGACAACCCAGATGCGCGCAGTTGATGGCGAACACCTGAAACTTGTCGGCGCTCACCCGGCGAACCCAACACGGGGTCTTCGCCGTCTCTCCGTCCTCTGGACGCTTGAAGGGATTGATGAATTCGGCAAGCCTCGTCTGCCCCTCCGGGAACTGGCTGAGGCTGCCGAGCGAGATCCACTGGTTATACGCGCCTTCTTTCTTGATAGGAGACAGCAGGTATCCAATGACTGGCATCGCGATCGCGGCGGCAACAATCCCGTTGAACGCAATCCCGATCGTCATCAGCAGTGATCGCCGTGTTACAGGTTTCTCTTCACTCATAATCTTCTTCCTCTTCTGCTGACAAGTGCTGCGACGGATATGGCTGGCCCGGCGTCTGCTGCCGCTGGCTTGCCATCCATGCCACCACGTCGGTCACGTCCTGATCGCTCATGGGATGGCCCGGCAGCGCGTTGCGCCAGTCCGGATGCCCAAGATCGGGACGTCCGGCAATGATGATGGCGCGCAAAGCCTGATCACTGATCAACGCCAGATAGGAGCCATCTGTGATGGAGCCGACTTTGTGTTCTCTCCTGCTCTGCTCCGGAGCCATGGCAACGGCGCAATCGGCAGCAAATACCTGCTGACCATGCGCCGCATCGCCCTGCGCGATGCCTTATAAGGCGGCACATCCACACCTTCAGAACTCCGGCTTGATACCAGCGGGAACGCATGCCTCTGACCAGCACATTCACCTGCTCAGTCGGTCAGCATGCCGCCGGCACTCTGCGCGAAGGCGGGCATCAGCGTTCCCGGCTCGCCGTTGGAGATCACGCTCGCGCAGCGTGTCGTCATCCACAATGGCCTGATAGTTCAGGGTTAGCTAACGCAATAGCGGGGCCATGTTGCCCATCGGCGCCATGACAGGCCGAGCAGTTATTTGCGAATAGAGTTGCGTAAAATTTTTTATCTCGTCAGGACGCACGTGCCTCAGCGCCGGCCCGGGGTTTTCCAGGAATCTGTTACAACCCAGCGAGGCACAGACTGCAAAGGCGAAGATGCCGCCACAGAATCCGACGAGCGTTCATCACTGGCGATCCTCCTTCCTTGCCTTCTGCATGCAGGTATTCCGGTGCCTCGATGCCCATGCGGAGCAACAAAAGGCATGGATTGCCCGGTACGAATCTTTCCTTGCCGCGTAACGACGAACCCGGCAACGAGGCCAAAGGCCACTTGCGAGACGACGAACCATCCCCATGCAATCCGCTCATCGAGTACCGGATTCATGATGCCCAGGCTGGAGTGAAGCAAGCCTGTCCATAGCAGTGGCGCGATCAGGCCGCCAAGCAGAATCGGGTGACGCGGGAGCATGGGAAGCATGGCGCCATAGAGCAGGCCAACCAGCAGGCTGGCAGCCACGTGAATAATCGTGGCGAAGATCAGGCCCTGCAGGTGAAAGGTAGCAATATCCTGCGTAGTGGGATTGCTCCAGTTGGCAACGCCCGCGCCACCCAGCAGGTTGACCGGATACCAGATGCTATGATGGCTCAGTATGCCATACAGCAGTGCGGGGAAGAGCATGGCGATGCCACCCGCGATGCCCCCCTTCAGTCCGGAGAGTACCGGATAGGTTTCGACGGGAAGATGTGCGCGATGTTCCTCGCTGATTTCTATGCGCGCCACGTGCGTACGTGTTGAAGTGATGGTAATTTCATGTGCTTCAACCGGGACATCTTCGTGCGCCTCATGGGGCAGCACCTGCCGGAACCAGCCGATAGTGCCTGCGATGGCGAGTACGCCGCCTAATACACTTACGCCGGCGTTCGTAACGATGCCGGCAAAGACCAGCGCAATGCCGAAGGCCAGCACGATGGGCCACGCCGTCGGCGCGGGCAGGTGAATCGTCTCACCGTGCGGGCTTGGATTGGAGTGTTCCTGCGATTCCATGTGTATCTCTCTAGCGGCCAAGAATGTAGACGACGGTGAAGACCACGATCCAAACGGCGTCGACGAAGTGCCAGTACAAAGCCAGGACCTGAATACGTTCAGCGTGTTCCTGGCGGACATGCCCGGTCACGGTGAACAGAAGCACCGTCAGCAGCGCTCCCAGACCGATAATGACGTGTGAAGCATGCAGTCCAACCAGCGAATAGTATGTGGTGCCGAAGAGGTTCGTGCTGATGGTCAATCCATCCTGATAGATGAGCTTGTGCCACTCGATCGCTGTTCCGCCGAGAAAGATCGCCCCCAGAACAAAGGTCAGGGCCCACCACAATCCAAATGTCCTTACTTTGCCGCGCTCGATGGCGTGTTCGGCAAGCCATATCGTAAGGCTGCTCGATAGCAGACAGACTGGAGTTGAAAAGCGGAACCTCCAGCACTTCTTTCGGCGTAGGGCCGTACAGGCTCTTGCCGATGTTGTAGATATAGGCCACCACAAAAATGGTGAAGATGGCTGACTCGGCAATGATGACGCAGAACATGCCGACGCGACCCTTGGAGGGCTGCACCCATGGCTGTTCCGCTTCGTGTGCCATGGCAACTGTACTCATCGTGTCAAAGCCTCACTCATATTTCCAGTCCGGATCGTCCGGATGTTTCATAGTCCCACAGTGGACGGCGGCTGGTCACCACCGGATCGGTCGCAAAGTTATAAGCCGGCGGCGGCGAGGCAGTGGCCCATTCCAGCGTCCAGGCATCCCATGGATCACTGCCGGCTGTTTTTCCCTTGAAGTAAGACCAGATAAGGTTCACTGCAAAGATCAGCACGGCGATTGCCTGAATCAATCCACCGATGGAAACGATCATGTTCAGCGTTCCCCAGCCGCGGTCCGCCTCATAGGTGTAGATCGATCGCGGCATCCCCAGCAGATCCGGGAATGTGCATGATGTCGAAGGTGACGTGGAAACCAATGAGGAAGAGCCAGAAATGCCATTTACCCAGCTTCTCGCTCAGCATGCGGCCCGTGACCTTGGGATACCAGTAGTAAATCCCTGCAAAAATGCAGAAGACGATAGCCCCCACCAGCACGTAGTGAAAATGGGCGATCACAAAGTAGGAGTTATGTAGTTGCCAGTCCCAGGGCGCCACCGACAACATGATGCCGGTAAGGCCCGCAAGAAGGAACTGGACGAGAAAGGCAGTGCAGAAAAGCATGGGCGTGGCAAAGCGAATCTTGCCGCCCCACATGGTCGCCACCCAGTTGAAAATCTTGATGCCTGTCGGAATGCCTACGAGCTCGGTTGAGAGCACAAAGAAAGCATTGCCCGACAGAAGTCATTCCGATGGTGAACATGTGGTGCGCCCAAACGCCCAGGCTCACAAAAGCGATGCCTACAGAGGCCGCGACCATGGCAGGGTAGCCGAAGATCGCCTTGCGCGAGAAGACCGGAATCACCTCATTCGCAATGGCCAAACGCCGGCAGCACCAGCACGTAAACTTCGGGGTGTCCGAAGATCCAGAAAAAATGCGCCCAGACAACGGCAGAGCCGCCCGCCTGCGTATCGAAGAAGTGTCCACCGAAATAGCGATCGATCAATAGCATGATCTGCGCTGCGGTCAGCGGTGTAATCGCGATGAGGGCCAGGCCCGAGGTCACGACATTCAGCCAGGCAAACAGCGGCAGCCGCATCAGCGTCATGCCTCTGCAGCGCATGCAGAGTGCGGTAGCGATCACGTTGACGGCCGCGCCGATCGTGCCGATACCGGTGACGATCAACGAGAGAGCCCAGTAATCGGTGCTATGCCCGGGCGAGAAGGCGCGCGATGTGAGTGGCGCATAGGCCCACCACGTCACGTCCGGAGCGTTGCCCTGTCCATAGAGTCCACTGCCGCCAATGAAGCTGTAGTAGAGAAGCAACCCGCCGAAAAAGGTCATCCAGAAGCTGAATGCATTGAGCCGCGGAAACGCCATATCGCGCGCGCCAATCATCAGAGGAAGCAGGTAATTCGCGAAGCCAAAGATATATGTCATGCCCACCAGAAACACCATGGTGGTTCCATGCATGGTGAAGAGGCGGTTGAAGACCTGCGGTGAGATGAAGTGCATGTTCGGCTGCATCAACTGGATGCGGATGAGAATGGCCTCTACTCCACCGACGAGCAGAAAGAAAATGGAGTAGACCATGTAGAGGATGCCGAGCTTTTTGTGATCGACCGTAATGATCCAGCTGTTCAGCCACTCAAGAATGGCGGCCTGTGACCAGCGCCGGGGAGTCGCCTCCAGTGAACCGGGAATCGGATAAGTTGAATCTGCCATAATCCGTTGCGCTCCTACCTGAACTAGCGAAGAGTCGACAGGTATGCGGTCACCTGGTCGAGTTGCTGATCGTTTAACTGCATCGCGGGCATCAATGATCCCGGTTTATATGTATCCGGATTGCGTATCCATTCACGCAAATGCTCCGGCGTATTCGCAGTGGCGCCGGAGGCGAGCGTATCGCGGCTCATCAAATGTGTCAGGTCTGGCCCGAAACGGCCCGTTGCTGCCGTCCCTGAAATCGTGTGGCAGTTCATGCACGCCTGCGTCTCAAAGACGTGGCGGCCTGCTGCTACCTTTTCATCCGAAACGGCCGGTTGTTGCTGGTTCTTGACCCATGCTGCGAAATCTTCCGGAGTTTGTACATATACCCGCAGCAGCATCTTGGCGTGTTGCACGCCGCAGAACTGAGCGCACTGCCCCACATAAAGACCGGTATGCTGCGGATCGATCCACAGCTCATTCACATTATTAGGAACGAGGTCCTGCTTGCCTGAAAGCTGAGGTACCCAGAAGCTGTGAATCACATCCGCAGACAATAGCTTCAGATAAGTCGGTGTCGGCGATTGAGGATTGCTCACAGGTACATGCAGTTCATTGACTGCGTGAATGCCGAGCTTCGGATAATTGAACTCCCACCAGAACTGGTGGCCAACCACTGTGACATCGAGCGCGGACTTCGGCTTGGGAGCATCCTGAATAGCAAAGATCATGCGCGCTGTTGTCAGGAAGAGCACTACCACGATCAGGATAGGAATGACGGTCCAGGCAAGCTCAACCTGCGTCGATCCATAAACCTGCGCAGGTTCGCTGGTATCGTCTTGGCCGTGCTGCCGATAGCGAAAGATTACAAAAGCAATCAATCCGGCAACGGTGACGAAAATCGCTCCGGTGATGGCCAGAACAAATAAGGAGAGACCGTAGATGGAGTTCGCCGGAGTGGATGCTGGAGCAAAGATGCTGGGTGTTGCCCGTGGGCCTTCTGCAAAAGCTGTCTGCCAGATAAGAAGCGCAAACAGCCAACGCCAGCTCTTTGCAGGCAATGAAACGTACCTATAGCAGTTTGCAAGCATCGATTCCCGACTTCCTTTACCGCGCCAGAACGGCAGTTAGGCGACAGTGCAAAAACAAAGCTGAGGCTCCCGGGATGCACCAGAAGCGCGATTTTAGCACAGAATGACGAATTCTCTTCAAACACGCATGGCGCGAGATTTGAAGGTCAGGGTTGGGCTGTTGCAGTTTATTCACAACAGCAGACCAATGCAAAATAGACTCGGTACTACTATGTTAACAGCAGAATCGGCCTTATAAGTGATGGTAGGTCTACAGAAAAAAATGTTTATTGAATTCTTCCTTGCTTGTCCGATCATGTACCGCCAGAATGCGACGCGTTGTTCGCAGCAGACCGGCCAGCTGCAATCCGTCAGCATAGCCTCTCAGTACAGCGCTTCTGAGAAGAGGAATTCTCATGGCGCGAAATCCCCGTTGCGGGTTGGCGTAGAACGAAGTGGTCGCCCTCTCAGCAATCTGCAGGTTCTGTCGAAGATTTTTAGTGAGACGTGCAAATGTCTCGCTTGCAGTTGTTTTACTGTCCAAGTGCGCGCAAATCGCTGCTGCTGCCGCCTGTCCGCTGATCACGGCGCCGTAAATTCCTTCACCGGTAAGGGGATCTACAAAGCCGCCTGCATCGCCAACCAGAAAGACGCGGCCGTTTTTCACGTGATGCTGCGCCGCGCCAAATCCGACATATTGGCCCACGAAGTCTTCGCCCTTTGCGCCATCACCAAAACGTCTCGTGACATATGCGGAAAGGCGACTTCGGTTGAGTGCTTCATTCGGATCAGTGCAATAAAGGCCGACATTCACATGGTCGCGTTTTGGGAAAACCCATCCGTACCCTGATGTTGCAGGAGCGAAATCGAAGACAAGATCATCTTTGCTCGTGTCGCGACGGAGGTTTGCTTCGATTGCGAATCCCTTGCGGAACCAGCCGGCATCGCCCATCATGCGGCGCACTTGGCTGTTGACTCCATCCGCACCGACCAAAAAACGCCCGTATATCACGTCATCCTGAGTTGTTACGGCAACCCGGTCTTCGTCTTCAGGAATGGCCACGATTCCGTGAACACGTTGAAAGACGGCTCCCGCTTCGATTGTTTTTGCAAGGCAGTAGGCGTCTAGCTCCGAGCGCACAGTCATGATGCACACAGGCTTTTTTCTGTCTACGGGAATGCGGGAAGAATCTCTCTTTTCGAGCACGATTTGATGGATAGTCCGCTGTGTGACAGGTTCAACGGAGTAACGCAGGGCGCGCAGCGTCTTCATTGTCAGCGCTCCGGCACACGCTTTCATTCGCGGGAATTCCGACTTGTCGAGTAACAAGACTGACTTCCCGGCGGAAGCCAAATCGTACGCGCACGCGCAGCCCGCGGGTCCGGCTCCTACAACGATCGCATCCCAGATCTTCATCTGGAATACAGATTATTCGATCGCCGTCATCGGAACACGAATCGACGCTCGGTAGCGGTCTCCACGATAGCGTGAACAGGCTGCCTCGACTGGAGTTTCCTGTGTAGTCATGATCACTCGTGTAATGGAGAGCACGCTGGCCTTGCGGGGAATGGTAAGCAGCTCCGACTCCTCTTTCGTTGCGGGAAGCGCTTCGATAATCTCATCCGCATAGCCCACGCGCACGCCGTAACGCTCGCGCAGGGTCTGGTATAGAGAATGCCTGGAAAAATCGATTCGATCGAGTCCGGGAAACTGCTTCAGGGGGATATGCGAATCCTCAATGGCCATTGGAATACCGTCGGCCAAACGTAAACGGCGCAGGTGCACGACTTTATCGTTGGCATCAAGTTTCAGCCGCTGCATCAGGTCTTCATCGGGCGCTATGACTTTCTGCTCCAGCAGCTTCGAACTCGGTTTCATGCCGCGTTGTCGCATGTCTTCGGTAAAACCCTGCAGGTGCATGATGTTTTTTTCGAGCTTGGGACGAGTGACGAATGTGCCGCGGCCCTTTTCGCTGAATGCGTAGCCACTGGTCTTCAACCCATGGAGAGCCTGTCGGGCGGTCATGCGGCTTACCTGATAGTAGCGAGACAGTTCCTCTTCTGAAGCCAGAGGATCGCCTTCCGACAACTCGCCGGATTGGATCTTCTCCATCAGGGCCCGCTGGATTTGGAAATAAAGAGGAATAAACCCGTTTTTATCCAGCGGATGAAATACCGACTCATTGCTCGTACGGCTCTTTGGCACCTTCACTCTCTCAATCTGCAAATAGCTTATGATTTCAATCCAACCGCAACAGTAAATTTAGTTTTCGAATGATCGCCTTATGTCCGTACTATCCGAATCACTTCGCTCGATCGTTTAATATGCATCAAAACCCAGCTGCTCTATATGACAACATCTGCAATATTCCCGACCAGCTTAAAAAATAAATTAATAGTCTCGTGTCAGGCAGTCCCCGGCGATCCGTTGGATCACACCGAAACATTGCGTCGCATCGCCGTTTCCGTTCTTCACGGCGGAGCTGGCGGCCTCCGCGCAAACGGAGCCGATCAAATCGCCGCCATGCGCAGGGAGACGAACTTGCCAATCATCGGCATATTCAAGCAGTACGAAGGCGACGAAGCATATATCACACCCCACTTTGCATCGGCGCAAACGATCTCAGACGCAGGAGCCGACATTCTAGGCGTCGACTGCAGCGCCCGTCGTCCTCCATCGTCAGAGCCCTGGCCACAGCTGCTTTCACGCATCCGGAAGGAGCTCCACAAACCGGTGCTGGCTGATATTGCCAGTTTCGACGAGGCTCGTGCCGCTGAACAGGCAGGAGCAGATGCGGTGGCAACTACTATGTTTGGATACACCCCATCCACCTTGGGAAAGCGTTCTGTCAACTGGATGCTGGTAGAGCAACTGGTCAAGGCTCTGCATCTTCCCGTGATCGTCGAAGGCCACGTCCGACACCCGGATGAGGTTCGCCGGGCCCTCGATCTCGGCGCCTTCGCCGTAGTGGTGGGAGCTGCGATTACACAACCCGAAGCGATTGCAGCCAGATTTATTGCCGCCATACGCTAATGATTCCTGCAAATTCGAGTCACAGCCGACTTTCTTTACAAACTTAAGAAAATACAAGAGATCGCGGTTTAGCTGCTCAGATCCCGATGCTGGCTGCGTTATGCCGCGCATAGTTTTTTCTTCTATCCGCAACTTTTCCCTTGCCCGCCAGTACAGTTGTCTATACATTATGTGAAATCTGAAAACCAGTCCATTTCAAAATGTGTCTGGCAAAGATAATCCGCGCCGCACAGCGGACGTTAGTTCCGCCGCGGCATCTTCATTCACACGTTTCCAGTCGGAGGTCCAAAAACATGCGAGCACGCAACACTCTCTTCAGTTTCTTATTGTTGCTGATGTGTTGTTCGATTTCGCTTGGTCAGACCATCACCGGTTCTGTTACCGGTACTGTCACTGATGCAAGCGGCGCAGCTGTCAGCAATGCAACGGTAACCGCAACCAATGTTGCAACGGGCGGTTCTTTCCCCACACAGACAAACAGTGACGGCGTGTACACGCTGCGCTTTCTTCCGATCGGCCAGTATAAAGTCGCCGTGTCATTCAGTGGCTTCGATACGTCTACGGTCGGGCCATTCGCGCTCGAAGTCGCGCAGGAAGCTCGCGTCGATGTCAAACTCACCGTCGGACAAGTTAGCCAAAACATAGTGGTCACAAGTTCCACGCCCATTCTCAATACGCAGAATGCGACCACGGGCGACACCATCACTGCAGAGGCGGCAACAGAAGTCCCGTTGCAGGCTCGCAACTTCGCGGCGCTTTCTTCTCTGGTAGCAGGCGCAATTGTTACCAACCCGTCAGCACAGAACATGGTGACCCGTTCCGGCTACAACGGCGGCTACTTCCAGAACGGTAACCGCGAGCAAACCAACAACTACACGCTTGACGGCGCGGACATCAACGAGACCATCGACAACTACATCGGCTACAGCCCGAACGTCGACGCCATCGGCGAAATGAAGGTTATTACCGGCGACGCCAACGCTGAATATGGCAACGCGAACGGCGGCCAGATCGTCATGGTCACCAAGAGCGGCACCAACCACTTCCACGGCAATGCGTTTGAGTTCCTTGAAAATCAGAACCTGAATGCCAACAGCTGGAGTAACAAGCACACCACTGGCACTCCTGCACCAGTCAATCCTTTCAACCGCAGCATCTTCGGCGGAACCATTGGAGGACCTGTCAAGCGGGATAAGCTATTCTTTTTTGCGGACTATCAGGGCGCCAGGCAGCATACGAATAACAACGTCTTTTATGCCGTGCCTACTGACCAGATGAGAAACGGAGACGTTCCTATACAGGTAGATACTGATGCCAATGGTGGCCCTCTTTACCAGGTACAGCATTTCGCCGCTGTGAATCCAGCGGCGCAATTCTTTTTGGCCCATCCTGAAATCTATCCAATTGAAACCATTCCTGGAAACGACACCACCGCGAATCTGCTTGGCGGTGGTTCGGTAGCTGTTCCATTTAATAACTATCAAGGCTCTGAAAAACAGTTTGTTCAGAATGACCAGGGCGATGTAAAAATCGACTGGCAGGTACGGCAGAACGACCTCGTTTCGGGCCGTTTCACAATGGGCCGGGAATACGATGGCAACAGCTCCGTCAGCATTCCTACAGAAATTCCAGGGAACAATGCCAACCCGTACACTGGGTTCATCGTTAACTGGACCCACACTTTTTCCTCGAACATCGTCAGCGAAGCGCGTGCCGGATTTGGTCGTGCGCGGTACACAGGCTTCCCTGCTGACATCGGCGGCAATTTCGGGATAACCGGAAACCAGAAGTTGGGTATTCCAGGAAATCAGACACTTCCTGGTTTCAGCCAGATGAACTTCTCCGGTGGCATCAACCCTGGCAACATCGGCTCCAACGGCGTCTCATCGGACAGCATTGCCAATACATTTACATACGGCGACAACGTAAACTGGCAGCTGGGAAAACACACCTTCAAGTTTGGTGGCCAGTTGCTCCGTTATCAGCAAAATCGTTACTATTCTGGCAATAATGGTGCACTGGGATACTTCACCTACACTGGTCAGTTCTCTCAGCAGCCCAATCCTCATTTACCTGGCAGTTTTTTTGAAGGAACCGGTTGGGCAGACTTCCTGCAGGACAACGCCTTCACTTATGGTCAGGGTGAAAGCAATACGAGCCGCTGGGGTCAGCGTTCATGGCGCGACGCATTCTTCTTCCAGGATGACTGGAAGGTCAAGCCAAACTTGACCCTCAACCTTGGAATTCGTTGGGAATGGGACCAGCCCATCTATGAAGTCAATAACAAGCAAACCAATCTGAATATCTTCACCGGTCAGGTTTCCTTCGCTGGGAAAGACGGCGCGAGCCGCGCTCTCTATAACGCCTACTGGGGCGGATTTATGCCTCGTATCGGTTTTGCCTTTTCTCCTGAGCGTTTCCACGATCGCTACGTGATTCGCGGTGGTTACGCCATTACGAACTTTATGGAGGGGACCGGCGCTAACCTGCGTCTTCCGCTCAATCAGCCGTTCTTCATTGACGCTCAACAAAACTGGTCTTCTGGACCTGCCTTTAAGGCAGAAAACGGATTTCCTCAGCCCGCCGGTGCAGATCAGATTTCAGGCAACGTTCGCGCATGGCAGCCCAACCTGAAACCTGCATTTATTCAGCAGTTCAACTTGACCTCGGAATACCAGTTCAGCAATGACACTTCACTGGTAGTTGCTTACCTCGGTCAGACCGGAGTTCACCTCGTCGATCCGCGCGAAGGCAACCAGAGACACTGCGCCGATCTGAGCAATCCTGCCTGTGCTTTGCCGGTCTCCAGCCTGCCTGGCCTCGAAAACGTTGGTGTGGTCAGCTACACAGAATCGGAAGCCACGATGAACTACAACGCGCTGCAGGCAACCGCTCGTAAGCGCGCCAGCAATGGTCTGGAAGTGCTGGCGAACTACACCTACAGCAAGTCTCTTTCCAACAACCTGGGCTACTACGGCGCAGGCGGAGTTGCCTCACAGTCTGCATACTGGCAGGATGCCTATAACGGCGGCGGAGACTATGGTCCGGCATTTTTCGACTCTACGCACATCGTCTCGATCTCCGGCTACTATGATCTACCCTTTGGTCGCGGAAAGCAGTTCGGATCGGGCATGAATCGGCTGGCAGATATGGCCGTGGGAGGGTGGAAGTTGGGTGCAATTGCAAGTATCCACTCCGGTTTCCCGGTCACGGTTAATTCGAGCCAGTTCTATGTCGTGAATCAGCGTACTGACCGCGCCAATCACTTTCGCCCGATGAAGATCATTCACCAGTCGACCGATGCATGGTTTGGTGACGATGCTTCGGAAAAATTCTGCCCCAGCGACACGGATAACGGAGTCTGTGCATATGGACAGGAATCCTCCACAGGTTTCGGCACTGCGCGTGTCGGTTCTCAACGTGCACCGAAATATCAAGGCCTCGACATGGCTGCAAGCAAGTCGTTTGCAATTACTGAAGGCAGCAATCTTCAGTTCCGTGCCGATATATTCAATATCTTCAACATGGTCAGCCTTGGCTCACCAAACCAGGAAGCTGACGATCCACATTTCGGCCAGATCAATGGCACCAACTCAACTGAACGCCAAATCCAGCTTGCACTGAAGTACACGTTCTGATTCAGCTGTATCTCCTTTAGGGAGTGCGGGATTTTGTCCCCACTCCCTATTTGTTTATGGCAATTGTTTCTTTGAATAACCGGAAGACGGAACTCCGTCGTCAACGAAGGGAACTGGGACCTCCTTGGCATATTGGAAAGTCCATTGATTCGCTCCAACAGGGATTGGCACGGAATTGAAACATCGACCAACCTCTCTAGTTGTACATACAGGTTTGAATGCGAGAGAATAGGGCAGCACACTTCACAAGGAAGTAAGAACGCCCATGCCGCAATCGCTCGAGACGCGCAATTTTCCTCATGCCATGTTGCGTGAGATCTATGAACAGCCGGAAGCTCTGGCTGCAACCATACGCAACTATGTCGCCGATGGATCGCTCAATACGGAACCCTTTGCGGCTGTTTCAGAAGCACTGCGTGGGCACCAGAGAGTCGTAATTGCAGCCAGCGGATCGAGCAGACATGCAGGGCTGGCCGGCGAGATCATGCTTGAAGATCTCGCTGGACCCACGGTCGATGTGGAATATGCGAGTGAATATTGCTACAGGACCACGCATACGCTGCAAGACCCGGGCCTCATTGTCATCTCACAATCCGGGGAAACCGCTGATACGTTGGCTGCTTTGCGCGAAGGCAAGTCTCGCGATCTTGCCACTGTCGCCATCACGAACAACGCCAATTCAACAATGGCGCGCGAGGCGGATGCCTCATTACCGACAGTTGCGGGCAGAGAAAAGGCTATTCCGGCGACAAAAAGTTTTACTACCCAACTTGCGGTCCTGTACTTACTGACGCTTTCTATGGCGCGACAGCGGGGCAGAATGACAAGCCATTCCGTTTCCAGCTTGATTGAACAAATGGAAAAGTTGCCAGGTCTGCTCGAATCCTCACTGGAGGGTTGGGAGAACCAAATGCACGCTGTTGCCGAACATACTCGCAATGCGCGCGGTTTCCTCTATCTTGGACGCGGTATTCATTACGCCATTGCGCGCGAAGGCGCCTTAAAGCTGAAGGAATCAGCATACGTCCAGGCAGAGGGCTATCCCGCGGGCGAACTGAAGCATGGTCCGAACGCACTGGTTAGTAAAGACGCGCCGCTGGTGATGATTGCAACGCAGGATCGCAACGATCCTGACTCGGTCTTGCGCTACGAAAAAACGCTGCAGCTGATGCGTGACATGCAGGCGCAAGGAGCCGAAATCATCGCGTTGGCATCCGAAGGAGACGCGGACGTGCCGCGGTTCGCTCACTTCACTCTTTCTGTGCCGGACACCAGTGAATATCTGCTTGCTATCCTTGAGGTAGTCCCGCTGCAGATGCTCGCCTATTTCACTGCTGTTCTTCGTGGCATCGATGTGGATAACCCTCGGAATCTGGTGAAGGCCGTCGTACAGGAATAACAAGGTTAGAGGGGCGTCCGCCCCACAACAGTTCTTCAGCAGAGATAGCGACCGCTGCAAACGTGCATGTCGAGTAGTACATCTATTTGGTGGCATCCTCTTTTCGCCCCCTATTTCCCCAAAAGAGGCGTACGGTGTCTGTGAAATCGATCTCACTGGAGTTGCGACGGCGCTTACTATGGTTATGTATCGCGCAACCGGCATTCGCATGTGCAATCTTCTCATTCGTATGGAATTGTTCCGGGCTTAATGTATGTCAGAGTTGCAACAAATCGTAAAACTGTGGCGCGCGGCCAAGACGCGACAGGAGGAAGTTTGCCTGGCAACCGTTGTGCGCGTTGAAGGCTCGTCCTATCGCAAGCCGGGAGCGCGGATGCTGCTTACCCGCAGCGGGCAGCGTGCTGGAACGATCAGTGGTGGCTGTCTCGAAGCCGAAGTAGCAAAAAAGGCGTGGTGGCTTACGGAAAACGGCTCCACTATGCACTGCTACAACAGTTTCTTCGATGACGACTCTCCTGCGCCTTATGGATTAGGCTGTGGCGGCACGGTGTATGTGCTTCTGGAGCAAGGCGAGGCCGCCCATGCTGTGCTTGACGCATTAGATACCAATTTGAGCGAGCGAATTCCGTTTGTAATTGTCATCGACATAGATCATGCCGCGACACTCCTCGTACAAAGAGCGGTAGAGAAAAGGACTTCATTTCACTCGGGAGGAGCGGTAATTCCCGGAATAAAAAAACTGGTGCAGCGCGCTGCAGACGAGCGGCACTCGTTTTATGCATCGCTTCAGGAGAACACTGATCAGGCAGTCGAATTCTTCTTCGAATATATAGCTCCGCGGCCTGCCTTAACAGTCTTTGGCGCCGGAGACGATGCGAAGCCCCTGGCTGATTTTGCATTAAGACTAGGCTGGCAGGTAACCATCGCTGATGGCCGCTCACATTTCGTGCGAGCCGAGCGATTTCCGCAAACAGATCGTCTCATCGTCCTGGACTACGAGGGAGCCGCTCTTTCAGGACAGCTAACCATAAAAATGGAAGATGCTTTCGTACTATTGACTCATAGTTACGAACAAGACCGGATGCTCTTGCGAGAGTTGCTTCCCATGAAACCGAAATATCTCGGAGTACTAGGGCCGCGCCAACGTACCGAGCGACTTGTTGGCGAGATTTGCTCACAACTCGATATGTCTTTCGAAGAATGTATGGCCTGCCTACATGCGCCTGTCGGGTTCGACATAGGAGCACATACGCCGGAGAACATTGCTCTCTCAATCGTGACGGAAATCGCGGCCGTTCTGAACGGACGCGAAGGCATGCCTCTGAAGAAGAGCAAACACATCCATGCACGACTCCACCATGTCTGAAAGTAATCCTCAATCGGATTGTGCTGCGATTGTGCTTGCTGCAGGCGCATCTACGCGTCTGGGCGAGGCCAAGCAGCTACTCAGGCTGAATGGCGAAAGCCTTCTCCATCACACGGTAAAGCTTGCAGCAAATGTCGGCTGCCGGCCGATTTTTACAATTCTCGGCTTTGATGCTGAACGCATGCGGCAGGAACTCTGTGGCTTGGAAACGAGAATCCTACCCAATCCGGATTGGCAGTCGGGAATGAGTTCATCCTTGCATTGCGGAATCCATGTTTTGATGAAAGAAACTCCGTTGCCCCCAAGAGTCCTGCTGCTTGTGTGTGATCAAATAAGACTTTCTGAACGAATTCTTCTCGATCTTCTGCGAGAGAGCACGAGGATGAATTCGCCGATCACAGCATCAAGTTATGCAGGCCGATTGGGCGTACCGGCTGTCTTCCACAGGCAACTGTATTCCGATCTTTTGAAGGTAGAAGGCGATCAGGGCGCGCGTTCTGTGATTCAACAACATCTGAATCAGACGGCAGCCGTCGACTTCCCCGAGGGATCTGTTGATATCGACACGCCTCAGGATCTGGCATCTCTCAAAACTGTATCTCGGCCGTGAGTTTTGAACTTCGAGCACGCGCTTACGCCAGGGAGCGAAGAGTGTGCAATCACGATAGATACAAATCAATAAAAGAAAGATCGGCAATTTCTTCGGAGGCCTGAGTTTGGGGAGGTTCTGCGATCGTGCGCTGAGTGCTTTACACTGGAAGTAACGCATGATTTGCAAGGAGAACAAACCAGGTGTCACAACGCACCTTCAGCATCATTAAGCCAGACGCAGTCCGCAAGGGCCATACCGGAGCCATTCTCGCTGAAATCGAGAAAGCAGGCTTCAAGATTGTCGCCATTAAAAAGGCGTCCATTTCCAAGGCTCAGGCCGAGGGTTTTTACTACGTGCACAAAGAACGTCCGTTCTTCGGCTCGCTTACCGACTTTATGTCCTCAGGCGCTATTTTCCCCATGGTGCTGGAGAAGGAAAACGCCATTGCTGACCTTCGCAAGCTGATGGGCGCAACGAATCCGGCCAATGCCGAGGAAGGCACGATCCGTAAGAAATTTGCCGGGTCGATCGAAGAAAACGCCATCCATGGTTCCGATGGAGAAGATACAGCCAAATTCGAGATCGGCTATTTCTTCGCTGGCTACGAGTTGGTCTAGAACAACGAATCTGTCATGAGAATCAGGCTATTTCCCGTCCCAAAACGGGAAATAGTGGCGAAAATAATCATCGTTGCAACAACAGTTGACCTACGATTATGTTCGTATCAGCTAAAATAAGAATTGGAACTATAAAAAGCCCGCTGATCTCAGCGGGCTTTTTGATTTTTCACAAAGAATAGCCAAAGCACCCAAAGTACCTTTATTAGAGGAATTTAGAAAAGGATAGGGGGGCCGCATCCCCGGCACAAAGAAGGTGGCACCATCTCGTCGAGGCCATCGACAGGGGAAAGTGAAAAGCACGGGATCATCGTACCCGATCTACCTAACTAGGTTTATTTAGAAGAATTT